>NZ_JBXAMM010000007.1:0-330381 GCF_058800645.1 Pseudomonas sp. GW822-FHT04H02
CTGGCGTCCCCTAGGGGACTCGAACCCCTGTTACCGCCGTGAAAGGGCGGTGTCCTAGGCCACTAGACGAAGGGGACGCAAACCCTTCTGACAACTGACCGGTGCTGAGTACCGATCGATTCAAGGCCGGTGTGGCCAGGCCTTGAACTGCAAATTTGGTGGAGCTAGACGGGATCGAACCGTCGACCTCTTGCATGCCATGCAAGCGCTCTCCCAGCTGAGCTATAGCCCCTCATCGCTGAGGACGGGGCGAATCTTAAGGGGCGATCGGAAGGCTGTCAATTTTTTTTCCGTTTTTTGAAAAAAAATTTGCCGGGATAACAATCACTTACCGCCCCGCCCGGAAAACCCGGGGTTTTGCGGCCCTCTGCGCCTGCGGCGAGTCGCACAAAACACTCGCCGCAAGCCTCAAAGAACCACCAGAAGCCGCAATCAACCCGCCTGGCGCTTGAGTTTCAAGCGTAGTCGAAAAGCTCCCCGCCCCTGTCGGCTGCCCTTGGGCAAAAACGCCTCAGGCGATGGCGCCGAGGAGTTTTTCCCATTCCTTGTTTTCTTTCTTCGACACACCACCCAGCAGATCGATGGCCTGGCGCAGACGGAAACGGGTCAGGTCCGGACCGAGGATTTCCATGGCATCGAGCACCGACACCGAACTGGCCTGGCCAGTAATGGCGGCAAACATCAGCGGCATGGCATCGCGCAGTTTCAGCTCCAGAGACTCAACCACCGCCTGGATGGTCGCGGTGATGCTGTCTTTCTCCCACTGACGCAGGCTTTCGAGCTTCCACAGGATCAATTGCATCAGCTGACGCACCTGATCGCCGGACAGCTTCTTGGACTCGAACAGCTTGGCATCCGGGTTCACGCCACCGGCGAAGAAGAAGCCGGCCAGCGGTGCGATCTGGCTGAAGGTCTCGACCCGGCCCTGTACGTGCGGTGCGATCTTCATCATGTAATCGGGGTTCAGCGCCCAGGTCTGCACCCGGCTGGCGAACTCCTGCACCGGCAGGTCACGCAGCCACTGGCCGTTGAGCCAGGACAGCTTCTCGATATCGAAGATCGGCCCCCCCAGGGACACCCGCGTCAGGTCGAAATTGTCGACCATTTCCTGCAGCGAGAACTTTTCGCGCTCGTCCGGCATCGACCAGCCCATGCGGCCCAGGTAGTTGAGCATGGCTTCCGGCATGAAGCCCATGCGCTCGTAGAAGGTTACCGAGGTCGGGTTCTTGCGCTTGGACAGCTTGCTCTTGTCCGGGTTGCGCAGCAGCGGCATGTAGCACAGCTGCGGCTGCTCCCAGCCGAAGTACTCGTAGAGCAGGATCAGCTTGGGCGCCGACGGCAGCCATTCTTCGCCGCGCAGCACGTGGGTGATGCCCATCAGGTGGTCGTCGACCACGTTGGCCAGGAAGTAGGTCGGCAGGCCATCGGTCTTCATCAGCACTTGCATGTCCATGCGATCCCACGGGATCTCGACATCGCCGCGCAGCATGTCCGGCACCACGCAGACGCCTTCGGTAGGCACTTTCATGCGGATCACGTGAGGCTCGCCGGCCGCCAGGCGCCGGGCCACTTCTTCCTTGGACAGCAGCAGGGCCCGGCCGTCATAGCGCGGGGTTTCGCCACGGGCCATCTGTTCGGCACGCATCTGGTCCAGCTCTTCGGCGGTGCAGAAGCACGGGAAGGCGTGGCCCAGGTCCACCAGTTGCTGAGCGTACTTCTGGTAGATGTCGCCACGCTCGCTCTGGCGATACGGACCGTGAGGGCCGCCAACGTCCGGGCCTTCGCTCCAGTTGATGCCCAACCAGCGCAAGGCGTCGAAAATCTGCTGCTCGGACTCCCGGGTCGAACGCAACTGATCGGTGTCTTCGATACGCAGGATGAACTCACCGCCATGCTGCTTGGCAAAGCAATAGTTGAACAAAGCGATGTAGGCGGTACCTACGTGGGGATCCCCGGTAGGCGATGGCGCGATGCGCGTGCGGACGGTGGTCATGGCATGTCTCGAAAGGAAAGAAAAACGAGGAATAAAACAGGGGGCGAATGGTAACAGGCGACGGCAGCCCCGCTCCAGTGAGGAGGGCATTTAAGCCAAGGTTGCGACTCCAGGCCGCTGCCAGCCGGTTGAAGGGCCAATAATCAGCCCATGGCATTTACCGCCCAGTGGCTATATGCCAGATTCGCCCGCTGATAGATCTCCTTACACTTTTATTGAATACAGCCAGCCCATGCCAGCCCAACTCAAGCGTCGCCTGTTTGTCTTTCTGTCCCTGGTCCTGTTGATTGCCCTGGGTTTTCTTGCCCACTGGTGGTTCCACGGGCGCTTTTACGAGACCACGGACAACGCCTACGTGCAGGGCGAGATCACCCGGGTCTCCAGCCAACTGAGCGCGCGAATCGAAGAAGTGCTGGTGCAGGACAACCAGCATGTGGAACAGGGCCAGTTGCTGGTACGCCTGGAAGGGCAGGACTTCCAACTGGCGGTGGACCGCGCCCAGGCCGCCCTGGATACCCGCGAGGCCGAACGCCTGCAGGCCCAGAGCAAGCTGACCCAGCAAGCCAGCCTGATTGCCGCGGGCCAGGCCCAGGTGGCGTCGAGCCAGGCCAGCCTGGGCCGCTCGCAGATCGACCTGTCTCGGGCCCAGACCCTGCGCAAGCCCGGTTACGTCTCTGAGGAGCGGGTCACTACCCTTTCCGCCGACAACCATATCGCCCGCTCCCAGGTGGCCAAGGCCGAAGCCGACCTGCAGGGCCAGCGCCAGCAAGTCAATGCCCTGAACGCCGAGATCAAGCGCCTCGATGCACAGATCGCCAACGCCCGGGCCGACCTGGCGCAAGCACGACTGAACCTGACCCGTAGCGAGATCCACGCCCCCATCAGCGGCCTCATCGGCCAGCGCGCCGCACGCAATGGCCAGGTGGTGCAGGCCGGCGCCTATCTGCTGTCGATCGTTCCGGACCAGGACATCTGGATCCAGGCCAACTTCAAGGAAACCCAGATTGGCCACATGCAGCCAGGGCAAAAGGCCGAGCTGACCTTCGACGCCTACGGCGATACACCGATCCAGGCCCGGGTCGACAGCCTGTTCGCCGCCTCCGGCGCGCAATTCAGCCTGCTGCCGCCAGACAATGCCACCGGCAACTTCACCAAGGTGGTACAGCGCATTCCGGTCAAACTGACCTTCGCGGCCGACAATCCCCTGCGGGGCAAGATCCGCCCCGGCATGTCGGTAACCGTGAAGGTCAACGTCAAAGACCCCGTCGATGGCCGGTGATCAACTGCTGCGTCCGGTGGGCGAACCCACCCGGCGCGACTGGATCGCGGTGATGAGTGCCATGCTCGGCGCCTTCATGGCGGTGCTCGACATCCAGATCACCAACTCCTCGCTCAAGGACATCCAGGGCGCGCTGTCCGCTACCCTGGAGGAAGGCTCGTGGATCTCCACTTCCTACCTGGTGGCGGAGATCATCATGATCCCCCTCACCGCCTGGCTGGTGCAGCTGCTCTCGGCCCGGCGCCTGGCGGTCTGGGTCTCGGTGGGCTTTCTTATTGCCTCCCTGCTCTGCTCCATGGCCTGGAGCCTGGAAAGCATGATCGTGTTCCGCGCCTTGCAGGGCTTTACCGGTGGCGCCCTGATCCCCCTGGCGTTCACCCTGACCCTGATCAAGCTCCCCGAGCATCACCGGGCCAAGGGCATGGCCATGTTCGCCATGACCGCCACTTTCGCCCCCTCCATCGGCCCGACCCTGGGCGGCTGGCTCACGGAAAACTGGGGTTGGGAGTACATCTTCTATATCAACGTGCCGCCGGGCCTGCTGATGATCGCGGGCCTGCTGTATGGCCTGGAAAAGAAGGAAGCTCACTGGGAACTGCTGAAAAGCACCGACTACGCCGGCATTCTCACCCTCGGCCTGGGCCTGGGTTGCCTGCAGGTATTTCTTGAGGAAGGCCACCGCAAGGACTGGCTGGAGTCGAGCCTGATCGTCACCCTGGGCAGCATCGCCCTGATCAGCCTGGTCACCTTCGTCATCGTCCAGGTCTCCAGGCCCAACCCGCTGATCAACCTGGGCATCCTGCGCAATCGCAACTTCGGCCTGTCGAGTATCTCCAGCCTGGGCATGGGCGTTGGCCTGTACGGTTCGATCTACCTGCTGCCGCTGTACCTGGCGCAGATCCAGAACTACAACGCGCTGCAGATCGGCGAAGTGATCATGTGGATGGGGGTGCCGCAGTTGTTCCTGATTCCCCTGGTGCCCAAGCTGATGCAGTTCATTTCACCGAAATGGCTGTGCACCCTGGGCTTTGGCCTGTTCGGCCTGGCGAGTTTTTCGTCGGGGGTGCTCAACCCGGACTTTGCCGGGCCGCAGTTCAACCAGATCCAGATCATTCGCGCCCTGGGCCAGCCGCTGATCATGGTCACCATCTCGCTGATCGCCACGGCTTATATACAGCCCCAGGACGCGGGATCGGCCTCCAGCCTGTTCAACATCCTGCGCAACCTCGGTGGCGCCATCGGCATTGCCCTGCTGGCGACCTTGCTGGATGCCCGGACCAAGACCTATTTCGACTACCTGCGCGAAGCCGTTGTGCCCAGCAATCCCCAGGTGGCGGAACGCCTGGCAACCCTCACCGAGAAGTTCGGCAGCGAGACCGCAGCCCTGGGCAAGCTCAGCGAAATCACCCACCAGCAGGCACAGATCATGGCCTACAACGACGCCTTCCATTTCGTCGGCATTGCCCTGGGCATCAGCATGCTGGCGATCCTGCTGACCAAGGCCCTGCCCAAGGGCCTCAAGGCCGGCGAAGCCCACTGACCCACGAATTGCCTGTAGGAGCTGGCTTGCCAGCGAATAGACTCCCAACCCTTGCACAGGATTTGAGGGCCTCTTCGCCGGCAAGCCGGCTCCTACGAGGGATCGAGCGTCGTTAGACGGTGAGCAAGCGCTCGCGCAGCTTGGTGATCTCGTCGCGCATCTGCGCCGCGGCTTCGAACTCCAGGTCGCGGGCCAGTTGGTACATCTTCTCTTCGAGCTGGCGAATGCGCTTGGTGATCTCGCTGGGCGAGCGCAGTTCGTTTTCGTAGCGGGCGTTTTCCTCCGCGGCCTTGGCCATGCCCTTGCGTTTCTTGCTGCGCGAACCGGGCACGGTGGCGCCTTCCATGATGTCGGCAACGTCCTTGACCACACCCTTGGGGGTGATGCCATTGGCCAGGTTGAAGGCGATCTGCTTGTCGCGACGGCGTTCGGTCTCGCCAATCGCCCGCTCCATGGAGCCGGTGATGCGGTCGGCATAGAGAATCGCCCGGCCATTGAGGTTACGCGCGGCCCGGCCGATGGTCTGGATCAGCGAACGCTCGGAACGCAGGAAGCCTTCCTTGTCGGCATCGAGAATCGCCACCAGGGACACTTCCGGCATGTCCAGGCCCTCACGCAGCAGGTTGATCCCCACCAGCACATCGAAAGTGCCCAGGCGCAGGTCGCGGATGATCTCCACCCGCTCCACGGTGTCGATGTCCGAGTGCAGGTAGCGCACACGCACGCCATGGTCGGCCAGGTAATCGGTAAGGTCTTCGGCCATGCGCTTGGTCAGGGTGGTCACCAGTACCCGCTCTTCCACGGCCACACGCTTGGTGATTTCCGACAGCAGGTCGTCCACCTGGGTCAGGGCCGGGCGCACTTCCACTTGCGGGTCCACCAGCCCGGTGGGGCGCACCACCTGCTCCACCACGCGGCCGGCGTGCTCGGCCTCATAGTTGCCCGGAGTGGCGGAAACGAAGATGGTCTGCGGGCTCACCCCTTCCCACTCGTCAAAACGCATTGGCCGGTTATCCAGAGCCGATGGCAGGCGGAAGCCGTACTCAACCAGGGTCTCCTTGCGCGAGCGGTCGCCCTTATACATGGCGCCGACCTGGGGCACGCTGACGTGGGATTCGTCGATCACCAGCAAGGCATCCGCCGGCAGGTAGTCGTACAAGGTAGGTGGCGCCGCGCCAGCCGGACGCCCCGAGAGGTAGCGCGAGTAGTTCTCGATGCCGTTGCAGTAGCCCAGTTCGAGGATCATCTCCAGGTCGAAACGGGTGCGCTGCTCCAGGCGCTGGGCTTCCACCAGCTTGTTGTTGGAGCGCAGGTATTCCAGGCGCTCCTGCAACTCCACCTTGATCCCTTCGATGGCGTCCAGCAGGGTTTCCCGCGGGGTCACGTAGTGGCTCTTGGGGTAGAAGGTGAAGCGCGGCAGTTTGCGGATCACTTCACCGGTCAAGGGGTCGAAGGCGCTGATGCTTTCCACTTCGTCATCGAACAGCTCGATGCGGATCGCTTCCAGGTCCGACTCCGCCGGATAGATGTCGATCACATCGCCACGCACACGGAAGGTAGCGCGGGCGAAATCCATGTCGTTGCGGGTGTACTGCAAGTCCGCCAGGCGGCGCAGCAGGGCGCGCTGATCGAGTTTGTCCCCGCGATCCACGTGCAGGACCATCTTCAGGTAGGTTTCCGGGCTGCCCAGGCCATAGATGCACGACACCGTGGTGACGATGATGGCGTCCTTGCGCTCCAGCAGCGCCTTGGTCGCGGACAGGCGCATCTGCTCGATATGGTCGTTGATCGAGGCGTCCTTCTCGATAAAGGTGTCGGAGGACGGCACATAGGCTTCGGGCTGGTAGTAGTCGTAGTAGGAAACGAAGTACTCCACCGCGTTGTTCGGGAAGAAGGCCTTGAACTCACCATACAGCTGCGCCGCCAGGGTCTTGTTCGGCGCCAGCACCAGGGTCGGGCGCTGCACCTGGGCGATCACGTTGGCGATGCTGAAGGTCTTGCCCGAACCGGTCACACCGAGCAGGGTCTGGTGGGCCAGCCCGGCCTCGATGCCTTCGACCATCAGGCGAATGGCTTCCGGCTGGTCGCCGGCGGGCTGGAAGCGGGTGACTAGCTGGAATTCAGACATAACGTACCTCTGGGATCATTCGTGCGCGGCAATACCGTACAGGAACAGGAAAGACCGCGTACGACCCATGTCGCCGAGGAAAAAAACCGGAATATCCTTGATGTGGAGCCGATTACCACAGCTTTCAAGGCAAAGGTCCTACACCCGCTGACACCCTGGTTATTGCAATAAGACTAACGGTCGAAAAATAAAGCGAAAAACTTGGCGCAAAAGGTCAATAGCCTGTCGCCCCACGCGATGATGGCCTCTATACTAGCTCCCCGTTTGTGCACCGCTCTAGTGCATTCGGCTGGAGCGCGACACGTCCCTCCACACTCCATTCAGAGCCGCCGTAAAAATGAGCCTGTTCTCCGCTGTCGAAATGGCACCACGCGATCCTATCCTGGGCCTCAACGAAGCATTCAACACCGATACCCGCACCGATAAGGTCAACCTTGGGGTGGGCGTGTACTGCAACGAGGAGGGACGCATTCCGCTCCTGCGCGCCGTTGTCGAAGCCGAGACGATTCGCGCCGCCCAACATGCTTCCCGTGGCTACCTGCCGATCGACGGCATTGCCGCCTACGACCAGGCGGTACAGAAGCTGCTGTTCGGCAACGACTCGCCACTGCTGGCCGCTGGCCGCGTGGTCACCACCCAGGCCGTTGGCGGCACTGGCGCCCTGAAGATCGGTGCCGACTTCCTCAAGCAGTTGCTGCCCAACGCCGTGGTCGCCATCAGCGACCCGAGCTGGGAAAACCACCGCGCCCTGTTTGAGACCGCCGGCTTCCCGGTGCAGAACTACCGCTACTACGACGCTGCCACCCACGACGTGAACCGTGCTGGCCTGCTGGAAGACCTGAACGCCCTGCCGGCCCAGTCGATCGTGGTGCTGCACGCCTGCTGCCACAACCCGACCGGTGTCGACCTGAGCCCACAGGACTGGAAAGACGTCCTGGAGGTGGTCAAGGCGAAAAACCTCGTACCCTTCCTCGACATGGCCTACCAGGGCTTTGGCGACGGCATCGACGAAGACGCCGCGGCGGTGCGCCTGTTCGCCGAGTCGGGCCTGACCTTCTTCGTTTCCAGCTCGTTCTCCAAGTCGTTCTCGCTGTACGGCGAGCGCGTTGGTGCCCTGTCCATCGTCAGCAGCTCCAAGGAAGAAAGCGCCCGCGTGCTGTCCCAGGTCAAGCGCGTGATCCGCACCAACTACTCCAACCCGCCGACCCACGGTGCAACCATCGTCGCCGCCGTGCTGAACAGCCCGGAACTGCGCGCCCAGTGGGAGCAGGAACTGGCGCAAATGCGCCTGCGGATTCGCGGCATGCGCACCCAGATGGTCGACTTGCTGGCCAAAGGCGCCCCTGAGCACGACTTCAGCTTCGTCGGTCGCCAGCGCGGCATGTTCTCCTACTCCGGCCTGACCGTTGAGCAAGTGACCCGCTTGCGCAACGAATTCGGCATCTACGCCCTGGACACCGGCCGCATCTGCGTCGCCGCGCTGAACCAGAACAACATCCATGTCGTGACCCAGGCCATCCTGCAAGTGATCTGATACACGACAGCGCCAACGAAAAGGGGAAGCCGGCAGGCTTCCCCTTTTTCGTTGGCGATACGTCGCTGCCCTGCCCGCCCCCACAGCCTCTAGACTGTGAGCCTATGCCCCCCTTGCTGAGCGAGATCCCGATGAAAAACGATGACCTGCGGGCCGACCGCGACGAACTGGAGCATTACCTGCCCCGCTCGCAGAAACGCGAAAAGAGCCTGGTGCTGCAAATTGCCCTGGGCGTATTCCTTGGCGGACTGGCCCTGTGGCTGGTGCAACTGGCCGCAACCTCGCTGATGGCCAAGCTGATGCTTGGCACCCTGACCTTCGGCGGCTGAACCGCCCTACCCCTGCAATTGAGCCAGGCGCTGGCTGGCGGCATCGTCGAACGCCACGTACAGCGCCTCGGCCACCTGGCTCTTGATGGCCTTGGCACTCTCCAGCCCCAGGACAAAACCTTCGGCCTTGCCGCCGGCACGGTTCAAATCCATCGCCGATCCGGCCTGGGTGATGGCGTCCAGCAACTTGCCGGCCTGGGGGCCGACCCCTTTGGGCAGGCTGATCTGCTCGATGCTCATGACAGCACCTCGCAGCACAGCGCGAAACAGATAGAAGGATGCTGGGATAAATCGAAGCAGATCATAAAGGCGTACCTATGCGGCTGAAGGCCGGCAGCGCGTGAAACCACTTCCGGGGCGCCATGGTAGCCCCTATCGGATCCGCCAGAGACGTGCAGACCGATAAATCCCGCAAAGTCCTGCCAGCCTTTCATTCAGATCCTCGTCGCCCTGAAAAAATATTTCTCGACTTGTTGACTTCCCTTTCTGAATCAGTAAGATACGGCGCATTCCGCGATAGCTCAGTTGGTAGAGCAAGTGACTGTTAATCACTGGGTCCCTGGTTCGAGTCCAGGTCGTGGAGCCATCTTCCTACACTGATTTGCCTTGATCCTCATGAGAGCGCCCTGCTCCTGCGGCAAATCAGCTCAAGCAGTATCCCCCTTGCAAATGATTGATCCGCCTGTCATCCCGACATGCGGATAGACGTTTCATGCACGCCTGGAATCCTCCTTCGCCAACCCGGTTGCATTGCCGCAAAGGCCTGACGTAGGCTGTGCGCCTCTTTATCCAAGCAGTCAGACCCCGTGATGTTCCTGCCCGCACAGTCACCGTGCCCTTCCCCCTTGATGAGCCCTTCGGCAACCCTGGCTGTTGCCCAACTTGACTGTGCGATCAACCGTCGACGCCGTAGCGTATTGTTTGCCTTCACCTTCTCCCCGCACCCGGGCCCACGCTGATCGCGATTGAATCCGGCGCCACCTCGCTAGCCCCTCTGCTTCCACCAGGGCATCTGCCCGGCAATCGCCCGCACGTCGGCCTGCGATGTCCTGCAGCGCCCGCAATAACTGTCTTTTTTGGCGCCTGACGCTTCAGGCGCAGGTCTTGATCATGAACAAAGCCTTGTTAGCCGCCCTGATCCTGGGCATCTCCATTGTCGGCCTGAGCATCGGCTCCACGGTGCCGATCCTTGCCCTGCGCCTGTATCAGGCCGGGGCCTCGAACAACCAGATCGGCATCATGTCGGCGCTGCCCGCCGCAGGCATGATGCTCTCGGCCTTCCTGGTCAATGCCCTGAGCCAGCGCCTGACCCGGCGCCAGATCTACCTGCTGTGTTTCAGCCTGTGCGCCTTGAGCGTGGCCGCCCTGGAACTGCCCGGGGCCAGCCTCTACAGCCTGGGCCTGGCGCGGGTCGCCATGGGCCTGGGGGCGGGGCTGATCATCATTCTCGGGGAAACCTGGGTCAATGAAATGGCCGAAGACGCCACCCGCGGACGCCTGGTAGCGGTCTACACCACCTGCTTCACCTTCTTCCAGCTCCTGGGCCCGGGCCTGGTATCGCTATTGGGCACCGAGGGGCCCGCCGTGCTGGGCATCGTCAGCGTTGGTTATGCGGTGGCGATCGCAGTGGTCTGGCTGATCCTGCCCCTGGAAGACCAGCAGCCGCTGCATGCCGAAAGTCGCACCTTTTCGGTACTGGGCTTTATCCGCATCGCGCCGGCGCTGTGCGTGGGCATCCTGTTCTTCGCGTTTTTCGACAGCGTGGTGCTGTCGCTGTTTCCGGTGTACGCCGCCACCCATGGCTACAGCATCAAGCTCGCGGCCTTGATGGTGACCATCATTCTGTTGGGCGACACCGCGTTCCAGTTCCCCCTCGGCTGGCTTTCGGACAAGCTCGGGCGCCCCGGGATCTACCTGGGCTGCGGCATCATTGCCCTGCTGATCGGCCTTGCCCTGCCACTGCTGATGCAAACGTCCACCCTGCTCTGGCCGAGCCTGGTCATCCTCGGCGCCGTGGCCGGCGGCATCTATACCCTGGCTATCGTGCTGATCGGCCAGTCCTTCAGCGGCGCCGACCTGGTGACTGCCAACGCCAGCGCCGGGCTGCTCTGGGGCATCGGCAGCCTGCTGGGCCCCTTGCTCAGCGGCGCGGCCATGAGCGGCGGCAGCTATGGGCTGCCCCTGACCCTGGCGGCGGCCGCCGCAGTGGTGGTGGTCTTCGCCCTGTCCCTGGTACGCCAGGGGCAACTCAGCAAGGCTGCCGACTGAAATACCGCGGATGCGGCCCGTGATCATTCACAGGCCGCATCTTTGTCATTACCATCGCGCGATCCGCACTCCCACCTCATGGATCCCCTCGCGATGGACCGACCCCTGCGCCTCCTGCCCCTGTACGGCCTGCTTTCCCTGTTGCCCCTGCCAGCCCTGGCCGAAGCCCCGGTGGACTGCGCCACCCTCAGCGACAACGTCTCCCTGGAAGCCGGCGAATATCGCCCGCCCCTGGAAGCCAAGGTGATAGGCCAGGGGCGGCTGCACTTTCACAGCGGGCCGAATGCCACCTGCCTGAACAAGAAGCTCTACGTGATTCCCGGTGATGGCCTGACGGTGTACGCCTCCAGTGGAGAAGGCTGGGCCCAGGTCATGTACATCGCCAAGGACGGCGAGGACTACACCGGCTGGGTCGAGGAAAAACGCCTGTTGCTGGGCAAGCACTATGGCGCAAGCGGCGCCGAGCTTCCCGATGAGGTGGCTGCATTCATCCAGCGCCACGAAGCCTGCGAGCACTTTGCCGGCGAGGAGGCCTACGACGAGGAACGCCGGGTCTTCCTGGAGAAAGCCGTGAATGAGGTCTGCACAGGCCATGATCAGCAGCTCGCCAGCTTGCGCCAGCAGTACCAGGACAACCCCGACGCCCTGCAGGCCCTGAAGCCGCTGGACAACCTGGAATAACCGACAGCAAAAAAAACGGCGCCCTGAGGGCGCCGGTTTTTTCATGGCCGCGGTACTCGACTTCAGTGAGTGGCCTCGACACTGCCGCGCGCATGGCTCGGCTGCGAACCATCGCCGGCCTGGTTCGGTGAGTGGCCCGGCTCCTCTCCTACCAGAGGCACTTCATTGCCCTCGGCATCGTGCAGCTTACCGCCGCTGAAGTAGTCACCCTCACGCAGTACGGCAACGTCCTGGAAGCGCAGGCTGCGCTCGGTGCCGGCGACGAACACCGACTGCTGGTCGGAGTTGCCCGCGGTGAAGTGGTTGAACGCCAGGTTCAAGAGGATCGCCATGATCGCCGAGGAGCTGATGCCCGAGTGGAAGATGGTGGCGAACCAGCTGGGGAAATGATCATAGAAGCTCGGCGCGGCAATCGGGATCATGCCGAAGCCGATGGAGGTGGCAACGATGATCAGGTTCATGTTGTTGCGGTAGTCGACCCGGGACAGGGTCCGGATGCCACTGGCCGCCACGGTGCCGAACAGCACGATACCGGCGCCGCCCAGCACCGAAGTCGGCACCGCGGCAATCACCCGCCCCATGAACGGCAGCAGGCCGAGGATCACCAGGAACAGCCCGCCGGTGGCCACCACGAAGCGGCTCTTGATGCCGGTGACCGCCACCAGCCCGACGTTCTGGGCGAAGGCACTCTGGGTGAAGGAACCGAAGATCGGCGCAATCATGCTCGACAGCATGTCGGCGCGCAGGCCGTTGCCCAGGCGCTTGGAGTCGACCTTGGTGTGGATGATTTCACCCACGGCGAGGATGTCCGCCGAGGTTTCCACCAGCGTCACCATGACCACGATGCACATCGACAGGATCGCCGCGACATGAAAGGTCGGCATGCCGAAGTGGAATGGCGTGGGCAGGCCGAACATCGGCCCTTGGGTGACCCCGGAGAAGTCCGCCATGCCCAGGAACAGCGCGATCACCGTACCGATGATCATGGCCAGGAGAATCGACAGACGGGAAATCGCCGCGCTGCCGATCTTGCTCAACAGCAGCACCAGCACTAGGGTCACCGCCGCCAGGCCGATGTTCGACATGCTGCCGAAGTCCGGGGCCCGGCTGTTGCCACCCATGGCCCAGCGCGCCGCCACCGGCATCAGCGTCAGGCCGATGGTGGTGATGACGATGCCAGTGACCAGCGGTGGAAAGAATTTGGTGATCCGCGAGAACACCGGTGTGATCAGCAGGCCGATCAGCGAGGCGACGATCACCGCACCGAGAATCGACTGGAAACCGCCCTCGCCGCCGCTGGTAACAATCGCCACCATGGTCGACACGCCCGCGAAGGACACCCCTTGCACCAACGGCAGCTTGCAGCCGAAAAACGGCACGCCAAGGGTCTGCAACAAGGTTGCCAGCCCTCCTGCGAACAGCGAAGCGGCGATCAGCAAGCCGATCTCCGAAGGCGACAGGCCAGCCGCCTGGCCGACGATCAGTGGCACGGCAACGATGCCGCCATACATGGTCAGCACGTGTTGCAGGCCATAAGCCATGTTTGCGCCAACACCCAAATTTTCGTCTTCGGGCCGCTGTTGTGAAACCTGGGGGGTATTCATGGTGTGGGGTTCCCTGTTTTTGTTATGGGCACACTGTATGCAACATCCAAGACAACTGTCCATAGGATTGTATACAGTTTTCCATTCTGAATTTCCCCACCCATCAACCCGGGCTATTGCGCGCAAGGCACTCGGATATTGACTCCGTGCCGGCCTGTAAAGGCGGCCCAGAGCCCTCGTTGAAACCAACCCAGGGCCGATCCGCCGCTCTTCAACCGAAGGTTTGAGGGCTGCTCTACTGGTTGAAAAAACAGGATAAAAAAGCCGATCCCGTTGCGGATCGGCTTATCTGCTGCTCGTAGGGTGCGATCCGTTGGCCGGAACCCGGATCTTGTACACATTGGGTGCAACACGGCCCTACCGTTGGCCGGGCCGGCGACGGCAAACGCGGCAACTGCACCTGGACGGCCGTGTCGACAACCGACCGGAACCGCGGACACCGCCTCGCTGTTGGGGAAGCCGTGAAATCAGGCCTCTAGCAACTGCTCGAGAACCCGCGGCAGTTCGGGGTGGGCCGGCAGGCGCAGGGCAAACTCGTCCTGCAACAGGCTCATCAGTTCCCCTGCATCGGTGATCTGCCGCCGCTCGCTGGGCTGCCCCATCCGATGCAGGGCGTAGCTGCCATTGTTCAAGGTGCGGCGTATTCCCGGCCCCATCAGCGCCACCTTCAATTGGCCGAGGAAAGGAGAGTCCGGGTGGGTCGAGACGTACCAGTTACCCATCTCGTAATCCACATCGCCCTGCAGTTGCAGGTCAAAAACGTACATCGCCCGCCATTCATCCATGACCTTGGCGCGCAAGGTGTAGCTGCCTTCGCGCAGGGTGATGCGATACGGCTCGTGGGGCGTTGCCTGTTCTTGCTCGGTATCCAGCAGCAAGGGAGCGGTGGGCACCATGCCGCCAAAGCCGACATCGACGATGTAGCGCTGGCCCTCCAGGTGCACCAGCGCCAGACGGTGGCTGCGAGCGGTCAGCGCATCTTCCGGCGCCCCCATCACCACCCGCCCGGTGATGCCCCGGGCATCGAAACCCAGGTGCTGCAACAGCACCAGGAAGGCCTGGTTGAGTTCATAGCAGTAGCCGCCGCGCCCCTCGTGGAGAATCTTGCGCTCCACCGAGGCCAGGTCGATGGGTACCGGAACCCGCAACAGGGTCGAAAGGCTTTCGAAGGCAAAACGACAGACATGGCGCCATTGCAGCTCCCGCAGGGTTTCCAGGGTCGGCGCTGGCGCCTGTGGGTAGCCCAGTTGCTGCAGGTACAGGTCGAAGTTCATCAGGTGCGGCTGGCTCATGCACAAATCCTTGAAATGAGGGTCGCCCAGGGTCGCGACAGGCCCCGGCAGGTCGGCGTTATGTATAAGCCAGAAGCGGCAGGCCCGGACAATCAATTCGGCTGATATTTTTTATCGCATTGGCCCCGGATTGGCTCTTGCCAAGCGTCGAGGGCGACTCTGTAATAAGCGCCCCGTCGCTCCCGCTGGAGAACTCTGCGCCATGCACTCACTGGAAGGCCCGCGAATCATCCTGCGCCCGTTGCAACGCAGTGATGCCGACGCCCTGGTCAACGCCGCCCGGGACGGTGAGCTGTGGAACCTGCCTTTCACCGTAGTGCCCTCCCCCGACACCGTCGAACGCTACCTCGACGTGGCGCTCGAGGGCCGTGATGCCGGTAGCGTACTGCCGTTCGCTACCGTGCTCAGGAGCACGGGCGAAGTCATCGGCTGCACGCGTTTCTGGAAGATCGACCGGCACAACCGCAAGCTGGAGATCGGCAGCACCTGGATCGCCAGCCGCTGGCAGCGCAGCTTCGTCAACAGCGAGGCCAAGTACCTGATGCTGTGCCATGCCTTTGACGACATGAACTGCGTGCGGGTGCAGTTCACGACCGACGAGATCAATCACACATCCCGCGCGGCGATCCTGCGCCTCGGCGCCCGACAGGAAGGCATAGTGCGGCACGAGCGCATCATGCCCGACGGACGCAAGCGCAATTCCGTGCGCTTCAGCATCATCGACGACGAGTGGCCCGCCGTGCGCCAGCGTCTGCAACAACGCCTCAGCCAAGCCTGAGGCCTCACCCTTACAAGCCCCACAAGGATGTAGCCATGCCCGTCGATTTCACCCTACGCCCAGCCCAGCGCGAGGACGCGCTGTGCATCAGTGGCCTGGCCACCCAGGTCTTTCTCGACACCTATGCCACCGATGGCATGCGCAGCGACCTGGCCGAGGAAGCCCTGAGCGTCTACGCCCCGGAACAGTTCCGCCAGCGCCTTGAGGATCCCCACAGAAGCCTGTTGCTGGCCGAGCGTAACGGGCACCTGCTGGGCTTCGCGGAAATCGCCGGCAACACCCGGCCGCCGCTTGCCGGCCTGGCCGATGGGATGGAGTTGGTGCGCCTGTACGTGCAGCGCCATGCCCATCGGCAAGGCGTTGGCCAGGCGCTGCTGCAACAGGTGGAAGAACGGCTGCAAGCCAGCGACAGGCCCTGCCTGTGGCTCGCCGTCTGGGCACAGAACCACAGGGCGCAGGCCTTCTATCAGGCCCAGGGCTACGTCTGCGCCGGTAGCACCGCCTACGAGTTTGGCGGCAACGCCTACGCCAACCAGGTGTTCTGCAAGCGCTGGTAGCCGTCAGCGATCGGAGCGCTGCAACGGCTCCCCCACATGGTCCGCCGCCAGCGCCATGGCCCGATTGCGGCCCGTGGCCTTGGCTTGATACAGGGCCGCATCGGCCCTTTCGATAAACATCTCGATGCTGTCGCGGCCCGTCGGCACGAAGGCGTAGCAGCCCAGGCTGACCGTCACGCAGCCCACCGGTGAGCCGGAATGGGCGATGTTGCGCTGCATGACACTGCGGCGAATCTGCTCGGCCATGGCCAGCGCGCCATGAATGTCGGTGTCGGGCAGCAACACTGCAAACTCTTCGCCACCATAGCGCACAGCCAGGTCAGCCTTGCGCTGGCAGCAGCCCTTGAGCGCCTGGGCCACCTCGGTCAGGCAGTGATCGCCCGCCACATGCCCGTAGGTATCGTTGTAGCGCTTGAAATAGTCGATATCGACCATGACCAGGCTCAACGGGCTGCGTTGCCGCGCACCACGACCAAACTCCACGGTCAGGGCGCGCTCGAACAAGCGGCGGTTGGCCAGGCCGGTGAGGCTGTCATGGGTGGCGATCACCTCCAGGGCCTCCTGGGCCTCGCGCAGATCTGCCTCGATCCGCTCGTTGTTGCGCACCTGCTGCACGAAGACCCAGCCGAACAGGCCGACCCCCAGCAGCACCAGGGCGACGATGGCCGTGGACTGGTAGGCCGAGGCATACCAGCCCTTGAGCACCGAATCCTTGGAGTTGGCCGCGGCCACCACCAGGGGATAGGCCTGCAACTGCCGATAGCCGTACAGGCGCGTCACCCCATCAACAATCGAGGTGATCATGGCGTTGCCGGTGGTGGCCTCGGGCAAGTACTTGCTGAAGATCTCGCCGCGGGCCAGGGAAGCACCGATCTGCCGCTCTTCGAACGGCCGCCGCGCAATCAGCGTACCGTCGGACAGGGCAAGGAACATGGCGCCCTGCTCGTCGATGTTGAAACTGGTGAAGAACTGATCGAAATACGCCAGTTTGATGCCCGCCATCAGCACCCCCTGGAAATTCCCCTGGCTATCGTTGAGCCGCCGCGAGATGGGAATGATCCATTCGCCATTGGCCCGGCTGCGGATGGCCGGGCTGATGTGAGCCAGCAACGAAGCATTCTGCTGATGGAAACGAAAGTAGTCGCGGTCTGCCACATCGTTGCCATGGGGCGAATCACCAAAGGAACTGACCACCCACTGACCGTCCCGGTCATAGAGAAATACCCCGCTGAGCTGGGTCAGGGCCTGCACCCGCCGGGCGAATATGCCCTGCAAGCGGGGCTGCTGTTCAGGGCCATCGCCCAGGGCCTGGATCCATTCGGACAGGCTCATCAGCACCAGGTCGGCTTCCATGAAAGTGTCTTCGGCCTGCTGGGCGATGGCCCGGGTCAGGTTGGTGGAATTGACTTCCGCCTGCATCAGGTCGTGACGCCAGGACTGTTCCAGTTGCAGGTACAACAGCCCGCACAGGCACAGAAACACGGTTGCGATGAAGGCCACCGCGGCCTTGAGCAGCGGCAAACGCTTCAGGGTTCCGCCAGGGGGATGATGAGGATCGTAGATGGGAACAGGCAAAAGGGTCGTCCTGACGGGAGTGGCCTGGGCTACAGGGCGGGTCCCTGGTTGTTTTCGAGACTGGCTGAACGGCCAGCGCCCTGCACAGTATAGGTTTTCTGGCCGCTGACCCGGGCCGGGAGCTCAGGCAGCAACCTTGAACGGCCCGGCTCCACCCTGGGGTTATCGGCCACCGCGAGCAATGCTTAAAGTGCCGATCGACGGCTCGAGCAATATTCGACAAACACCTCGGAAAGCGCCGCCAGCACAGTCTGGTCCGCTTCGGGCGCGGTGAACAGACGGTACTGCGCATCCGGCAACGGTGGCAAACCGTATTCCTCCCCCAGGGCACACAGCCCTGCCCCCAACTGGCTGGCCGCCATGGGTGCTATGGCGAACCCGGACAGCACGGCGGCGCGCAGGGCCCAATTGCTGCTGCAAAGCATAACCGTGCGCTGGGCAATGCCGGCCTGGGCCAGCCGGCCCAGGGCCGCGGCCCGGTAGGGGCAAGGCTCGGGAAACAGCGCCAAGGGCAAGGGGTCGGGCAAGAGCCCGGCAGGTTGCACCAGCCCGGCCCAGACCAGCGGTTCGGACCAGAGCAGGCGGCCAGTCTCGGCAGTTTCGCACAGCGAGCCCACCACCAATTGCAAATTGCCCTGGGCCAGCAGATCCAGCAGCGTACCGGGAATGCCAACCTGCACATCGAGCCGGATACCTGGGTAGCGCCCGGCAAAATCCTGCAGCGCACGCAGCAGCCGGGGGTCGGCAAAATCCTCGGACAGGCCCACCCCCACGCGCCCGTGGAACGGCACCCGGGTCAGTTCGGTCCAGGCGTCGCGATTCAACGCCAGGATCGCCCGGGCATAGGCCATCAACCGCTCGCCATCGGCAGTCAGCTGCTGCGAGCGGGTGGTGCGCTGGAGCAGCGGCTTGCCGACCTGCTGTTCCAGGCGCCGCAGGTGGCCGCTGACCGCGGACTGGGTCAGGTGCAGCTTGAGGGCCGCACGGCTGAACCCTTGTTCATCGACAACAGCAACAAAGGTGCGCAATAGCAGGGCATCGAACATATTTCAGAATGAAATCAATAAGGATTGAATCGACAATTTATATTTAAAAACAAGCTATGTTGCAATGACGGTCATCCCAACCCCAAGAGATTCGTCCATGACCCGGCTCCTGCACATTCAATGCTCGCCCCGCCTGCGCCGCTCCGCCTCCCTGGAACTCGCCCACAGCTTCATCCAGAGCTACCGACAGCAACGGCCGGACACCGAGGTCACCACCCTGGACCTGTGGAGCCTCGATTTGCCGGAACTCGATCAGACGGCCATGGACGCCAAATATGCGCAACTGGCCGGCCAGCCCCTGGGCAATGCCGAACAGCGGGCCTGGGCCCGGCTCCAGGCGCTGGCAGAGCCGCTGCACCAGGCCGACCTGTTGGTGCTTTCCATACCCCTGTGGAACTTCAGCATTCCCTACAAGCTCAAGCACTTCATCGACCTGGTTTCCCACCAGGGCATCCTCTTCAGCTTCGACCCCGAGAACGGCCTGCAAGGCCTGCTGCGCAACAAGACGGCGGTGGCGGCCTACGCCCGGGGCCTGGACTTTTCTTCCCGCTCCAGCACACCAGCGCCGGCATTCGATTTCCAAAAGCCCTATATAGAGGCCTGGCTGAATTTCATCGGGATTGCCAACCAGCACTCGCTGATCGTGGAAAAGACCATCCTCGGCCCGGACATCGACCAGGCCTCGCGACAGGCGGCCGCCGAGCAGGCACAGGCCCTGGCGCAGCAACTGGCGGCCCGCCAGTACTGAACCATACCCGGGCCGGCGCCGCGCAGGAGCCTGCCCGCCTGGCCCACCTTGCTCTTTACCGCCGAGCCCAGGCATCCGCAGTGAGCATTACCCTCGCGGGTGTCTTGCCACTTATCCGGCTGCGCCCGCCGCTCATCAAAAAAAGCTGTAACGACACCTTCACTTCCTGCATTTCGGGTCTATAAACAATTCACAAAATCCTTCGCTTCGAATCACCACCCGTTCACCCATGCCCTTGTCGAGCATGGGGTGGTGCTGGAAGCTGGCCCAAGGAGCGGGAGTTGACCGGAAGTACCACGCTGCACCGTTTCACCTTCAGGCCCTGGCGTCATCGCGAGCTGCTGCGGGCACTGATCGAACGCGAAGTGATAGGCCGCTACCGCGGCTCGATCGCCGGCCTGCTCTGGTCCTTTCTCAACCCCTTGCTCATGTTGCTGGTGTACACCTTCGTGTTCAGCGTGGTGTTCAAGGTGCGTTGGGGAACCGACAACGACTCGAACACCCAGTTCGCCCTGCTGGCGTTCACCGGGATGATGGTCTTCAACCTGTTCTCCGAATGCCTCACCCGAGCCCCCGGGCTGATCCTGAGCCACGTCAACTATGTGAAGAAGGTGGTGTTCCCCCTGGACATGCTGCCCTGCGTGATGCTCGGGGCGGTGCTGTTCCACACGCTGGTGAGCTTTGCCGTCTGGCTGCTGTTCCACCTCCTGGCCTTCGGCCTGCCGCCGCCCACCGCTCTGCTGTTTCCCCTGGTGCTGCTGCCCCTGGTGCTGTTCACCCTCGGGCTGTCCTGGGTCCTCGCCTCCCTGGGGGTCTACCTGCGGGATGTTGGCCAGGTCATCGGTGTACTGATGTCGGCCCTGCTGCTGATGTCGGCGGTGTTCTATCCGCTGAGCGCCCTGCCTGAGGCCTACCGGCACTGGCTCTACCTGAACCCCTTGACCCTGGTGATCGAGTCCTCCCGCGACGTGCTGATCTGGGGCGTGGTGCCCGATCTCGGCCTGTGGCTGATAGAGCTGAGCGTCGCGCTCGGCGTGGCCTTCCTGGGATGGGCGTGGTTCGAAAAAACCCGCCCGGGGTTCGCCGATGTGCTCTGAACTGGCGATCAAGACCCAGGGCCTGGGCAAGTGCTACCCGATCTACGACCAGCCCCGCGACCGCCTGCTGCAACTGCTGCTGCCCCGCGGCAAGCAGCGCTATCGCGAATTCTGGGCCTTGAAGGACGTTGCGCTGGAAGTGCGCAAGGGCGAAACCCTGGGCATCATCGGCCGCAACGGCAGCGGCAAGTCGACCTTGCTGCAACTGATCTGCGGCACCAGCACAGCTTCCACGGGCAGCGTGACCAGCCATGGGCGGATCGCCGCCCTGCTGGAGCTGGGCTCGGGGTTCAATCCCGAGTTCAGCGGCCGCGAGAACGTCTACCTCAACGGTGCGGTATTGGGCCTCAAACGCGCGGAGATCGAGGCGCGTTTCGACGAAATCACCGCCTTCGCCAACATCGGCGAATTCATCGACCAGCCCACCAGGACCTATTCCAGCGGCATGCTGGTGCGCCTGGCCTTTGCCGTTTCGGTGTGCGTGGAGCCGGATATCCTGATCGTCGACGAAGCCCTGGCCGTCGGCGATGCTTCCTTCCAGTTCAAGTGCCTGGAACGCCTGGAGCGCCTGACCCGACAAGGCACGACCCTGCTGTTCGTGTCCCATGACATGAGCATGGTCAAGCGTTTCTGCAACCGTGCCCTCTACCTGCGCGACGGCGAAATCCGCGCCAGCGGTGCACCGGAGGCGATGGCCGAGCTGTACCTGCTGGACATGCGTGACGAACAGCGCCGCTGGGCCAGCGCGGGCGCCGTCCAGGTCAGCGCCAAGACACCGCTCAACCCGGAGCACGGCATGGCCTTCGGCACCCCTGAAGGGCGGATCACCTCAGCCGTGTTCAGCAATACCGGGGCGCTGTACTCAAGCTTTGCCCACGGCGACATGATCGAAATCGCCATCGATGCCCAGGTCAGCGACGCCATTGCCCGCCCCAATATCAGCCTGACCATCCAGGAAGCCCGGCTGCTGGTGGTCAGCGGGGTCAACGTCGCCCTGCAATGCGGCGAGTCCCGGCAAGGCTGGCGCAGCGCCTCGGTGTGCCTGCGATTCGCCGCCAACCTGGCGGCCGGGCGCTACCACATCACGCTCAAGCTGATGAATGGCGAAACGGAAGAAACCTCCCACCTGATTGAAAAGCAGGTGGCCCTCCTGGCGTTCGACACCTTGCCGGGCAACAAGCACTTCCTGGGAATCGTCGACTTGCACATCGAACCTGCCCCCCGCCCATCGCAGCAGCCCCTGGCAGTCGAGGAGCGTTCATGAGCGACAAGCAATGGCAAGTCGCGATATTCGGCACCTTCGATGTAGCCAACTACGGCGACCTGCTGCTCCCCCTCATTACCGAAGCAGCATTGCAGGCGCGCCTGGGCAAGGTGCGCCTGCACGCGTTCTCCTATCACTCGCGCAGCACGCCGCAATGGCCCTACCCCGTCACCTCGGTGAGTGAACTGCCCCAGCTCATCGATAGCCTGGACGCAGTGCTGATCGGCGGCGGCTTCATCATTCGCTTCGACAAGGTCATCGCTGCCGACTACTACCCGCCCGACCCGCAGATCCACCACCCCACCGGGTACTGGCTGTCGCCTGCGCTGATGGCCCTGCAACACAATGTGCCGCTGATCTGGAACGCCCCCGGCATGCACTGCAACCCGATTCCATCCTGGGCGGCCCCCCTGGTCAGGCTGACCCTGGAGCAAAGCCCCCACGTCCGGGTGCGTGACACCCTGTCTGCAAACACCCTGTCCGCGCTGAGCGAGCAGGCCCAGGTCGAGGTACTGCCGGATACCGCCTTTGGCCTGCCCAGCCTGATCGACCGGCAGCAACCCTCGGCGGCCTATCGCCAACTCTGTGCCCAGGCCGGCCTGACCGGGCCCTATCTGGTGGTGCATGCGATTGCCGGCCTGGAGAGCTTTCTCCAGCTATGGAAAACCCACAACGCGCTGTTCAGCCAGTGGCAGCTGCTGCTGTTGCCCATCGGCCCGGTGCTCGGGGACCATGAGTCGATTCTCGGGGCCGACCTGCCACGGGCCGTGCGCCTGCCGGCCTGGCCAGAGCCACTGCTGCTGGCGGAGATCCTGGCCCAGGCCCAGGGCATCATCGGCCACAGCTATCACCTGGCGATCACCGCCCTGGCCTTCGGCGTACCGGCCTTCTGCTCGGCCAACCTGAACCAGGGCAAGTACACCGCCTTGCGCGCATACCGCGGGATCCGCCCCCTGCCCGCCGAACAGCCCATCGATCCCCAATGGTTCCTGCAACACCTGAGCGAAACGGGGCCCTGCCCCGAGGTGATCGCCGCGCAGGAACAAGTACAGCGCCATTGGGACCGGGTAGCCGAACTGGTCGCCCAGGGCCCGCGCCCCACCAGCCAGGTGCTGAACCGCTTCTGGCAAGCCCTGCCCGGCCTGCTGGAGGAAACCCGAGAGGACTGGCGCGAGGCGTGCCTGAGCAAACAGGCCGAACTGGATGAGCTGAAAATCCAGGTACAGCAGTTGACGCTACTACGCCGCCACCAAACGGAACTCACCAGTCGGGTCGATGCCGAGCTGGGTCGAATCCATCGCTCCAACTCCTATCGCCTCACCGCGCCGTTACGCTCCCTGCGGCGCCGCCTGCAACATTTATTGGGAAGATGAATACGATGCTGAATCTGCCAATGCTGACCAGAGCCCCCTTGCACACTCAGCCCTTTCGCTGGGGGCGGATCACCGAACTGTATTCGCCCGCGGACGCCGCGGCCCTGGTAGCGACCTATCCCCGTGACTCCTTCAAGACGGTGTCCGGCTATGGCGGAGAAAAGGACTACGAGTACCAGGCGCGGCAACTGGTGGAAATGGGCACCGGGCGCATTATCCACGAGCAGCACCTGAGCCCGGCCTGGCGCAAGCTGGCCAGCGAGTTGACCGCACCGGACTATCGCCTGGCGCTGTCGACGCTCACCGACATGGACCTCAGAAACGCTCCCATGGAGGTCAATGTCTTCCACTACGGGCCGCAGGCCTGCCTCGGCCCGCACCCGGACCTGGGCGACAAGCTGGTGACCCATATCCTGTACTTCAACGATTCCTGGAACATCGAGGACGGTGGCTGCCTGAATATCCTGGGCTCTGCCGACCCCACGGATGTGGTCGCGGTGATCCCGCCCCTGGTGGGCACATCGGCAGTACTGGTACGCGCCGAGAACTCCTGGCATGCGGTGACGCAGGTGGTAGCCAATTGCCGGACATCACGGCGCAGCATGACCGTGACCTTCTACCGGCCCGGCTCCCTCAGCTCAATGTGGCCCAGTGGCGACCAGAGCCCACTGCACAACTATGAGCCCGCTCATGACTAAGTCCCACTCGCAGGAGCAGGAGTCGACCCGGCTGCGGCTCGAGCACGCACAGGCCATCCTTCAGCGCGATGCCGCCCTGGCGCATATCGAACATATGCGGCGCTCGCGTTCCTGGCGCCTGACCCGCCCCCTGCGCATGCTGATGCAACTGCTGCGGCACGGGGTGATCAACGACGAGAGCGAGTACCCGACTCACCTGCCCTCTCTCGTCCAGCCTCTGCCAGCTTCCACCCCCTTGGAGCCCGATATCGTGGAGGACTCAGCACCCGGCTCTGCTGCTCAGCATTTTGACCTGCTGTGCTTTGCCAATATCGACTGGTCCGCCAGGTTCCAGCGACCACAGCAACTGATGACGCAGTTCGCTATCCAGGGTTATCGGGTGTTCTACATAATCCTTTCGCCGCTACCCACAGCAGAGCGGCCCTATGCGGTGCACCCAGTCGCTCCCGGGGTCTTCGAAGTCACCCTGCGCGGGCTTGCACGGCAGGACTACTACGCCACCTGCATCACCGAAGGCAACCTGCGCGCCAATGCCGAGGCGTTGCAGGCCCTGGTGAGCGACTACCGGATCAAGACGGCGGTGTCGGTGGTTCACCTGCCCTATTGGACGCGCCTGGCCCTGCACCTGCGCAAGGCATACGGCTGGCCCGTGCAATACGACTGCATGGACGAATGGCAGGACTTCCCGAACATCGGTCAGCCCTTGCTGGACCAGGAACAGGTACTGGTGAAGCAGGCTGATCTGGTAACCGTCACCGCCTCCGTGCTGTACGACAAATGGGCCAGTACCAGCCGTCGCTGCCAGTTGGTTAGAAACGGGGTGGACTTCGACTTCTTTGCCCGATGCTGTACACCCAATACTCTGCTGGAGGAGCTTCAAGGCCCGATCATCGGCTTCTATGGTGCCCTGGCCGAATGGGTCGATTTTGAGCTGGTGGCGGCCATCGCCCGGCAACGACCAGAGTGGAATCTGGTGCTCATTGGCGATGTGTTCGTCCGTGACCTGGCCGGCCTCGACCGCTTGCCTAATGTCCACCTGCTGGGCCGCAAGCCTTACTCGCAGATGCCGCAATACCTGTACCACTTCGATGTCTGCATCATTCCTTTTCGCCTCTACAACCTGACCCACGCGGTGGATCCGGTGAAGTTCTACGAGTTCATCAGCGCCGGCAAACCCGTGGTCGCAGTGCCGCTGCTGGAGATGCAGATCTACGAGCCTTACCTGTATTTCGCCGACGGGCCGTCTGCCTTTGTCACGCAGATCGAAAGAGCCCTTGGGGAAACCGATCTGCAGCGCTGGAACCAACGGCTGGCACTGGCCAGGGAAAACGATTGGCGGCAACGCTTCGAAGACACGCGCGATGCGCTGGTCGAACTGTTTCCGAAGGTCTCGGTAATCATCGTCACCTACAACAATGTGCAGCTGACCCGCGGCTGCATCGACAGCCTGCTGCGCAATTGCGCCTACCCGAACCTGCAACTGATCATCGTCGACAACGCCTCGCAGGACTCCACCCGCAACTACCTGCGCTACCTGGCCCGCAGCGAACCCAATGTGAGCATCGTGCTCAACGAACAGAACCTGGGTTTCGCCGCCGCCAACAACCAGGGCCTGCGCCTTGCGCAGGGCCACTACCTGGTCCTGCTCAACAACGACACCGTGGTGCCCAAGGGCTGGCTCGCGCCCCTGCTGCGCCACCTCGACGACCCGGAGGTGGGGTTGGTGGGGCCGACCACCAATGCGGTGGGCAACGAGGCCCGGGTCAGCATCGACTACCAGGACCTCGACGACATGGAGGACTTCGCCGACCGGCGCGCCAGCCAGTACCGCGGGCGCTGCTTCGACATCCCGATGCTGGCCATGTTTTGCGTAGCGATGCGCCGCGAAGTGCTGGATCAGGTGGGCTGGCTGGATGAAGCCTTTGGCATCGGCATGTTCGAAGACGACGACTACAGCCGGCGAGTCCAGGCCGCCGGCTTGCGCACCGTATGCGCCGAGGATAGCTACATCCACCACTACGGCCAGGCCTCGTTCAAGGCCCTTATCGCCAGCGGCGAATACCAGCGGTTATGGGACAAGAACCAGGCCTACTTCGAAAGCAAGTGGGGGCCCTGGCAACCCCATCGTCAAGCACGCCGCAGAGCGAACGCCGACGCCACGGGAATGAAGCTCACCGACTGAATCTGCAGCCCGATACACCCACAAGGAAGATGCCGAACGTGCTGAAAAAAATAATTCAACAGCTCAGTGGTCGGGCAGTCGCAGCCCATGTTCCCCCGGACGACATGAGCGAGGAGCAGCGCAAGGCGCAGACCGCCGAGCACTGGTCACAGAACCAGGCCGGCTCGGATGCGTTTTCTGCGGATGTCTACTGGCTGGCAGTGCCTGCGGTGCAACAACGCCATCAGCAAAAGGCCACGGCCGGCAGCGGTCATGCTCACTGGGTACCCTATTGCCTGAACACCTTTCTGGCGGGCCGGTTACCGGTGCCGCGTATGCTGAGCATCGGCTGCGGCACCGGTACCCTGGAACGCGAGCTCTACAAACTCCAGGCCTTCCAGGACTGCGACGCCGTGGATATCGCCCCGGCGGCGCTGGACACCGCCCGGGCAGAAGCGGCGGCGCTGGGGGCCCGGACCCTGCACTACAGCCTTACCGACGTCGAGCGGGTGCAACTGCCCAGCGCTCATTACGACGCCGTCTGGTTCAACGGTTCACTGCATCACATTCGCCAATTGGAAAAGGTCTGCGCCAATGTCCGCCAGGCCTTGAAGGCGGACGGCTGGCTGTTCTTCAACGAGTATGTCGGCGCCAATCACTTTGCCTTTGACCAGGCCCAGTGCGCAGCCATCAGCCATGCCTTCGCCCTGATTCCCCCGGCCATGCGCCGCTCTTTCGTCCAGGGTTCCTACGGTCAGGTGCAGAACAACGTACCGCTCCCTGATCCACAAGAGGTGGTGAAGGTTGATCCGTCCGAGGCGGTGCGCTCCCAGGACATCCTCAAGGTGGTGGAACAGCACTTCCAGATCCAGGCCCTCAACACCTGCGGCGGCACCCTGCTGCAATTTCTGCTGCATGGCATCGCCGGCAATTTCAAGGCCGATGATCCCCAGGCGATGCGGGTGCTGCGGATGCTGTTCGACATCGAAGACGGGCTGATCGAGTCGGGCACCCTGAACAGCGATTTCGTGATCGTTGCCGCGACCCCGAAACAGTCGGAGTCCGTGCCTTGACTCGCTCTGTATCCGGGGCGCGACAATGAGCACCGCCCTGTTCCAGCGCTGGCGCCGCGTCTATCACCGCCTGCCGCTGCCTTACCTGCTGAAAGCCTTGATCCGGCGCCTGTATCACGGCGTGCTGGGACCTGGCTGGCGGGCCCTGCGGCGGCATCAGCGGGCCGCCAAGAGTTTCGTACCCGCTTGTAGCGTGCTACCGGCGGCCGACCCGCAATGGCCGGATTACGTGGTCTGGGGTGCCATCGACTGGGATTTCCGCCAGCAGCGTCCCCAGCACCTGGCCCGCGGCTTGAGCACCAGCGGACGCCGGGTTTTCTATGTCTCGGCCAGCCTGGAGGACGACGCTCGCGACGGTTTTACCTTGCGCCCGCTGGATGACCGAGGGCGGCTGTTCGAAGTGCGGCTGTTTGCACGCACAGCCCCGCTCCTCTACCACGCTGCCCCGCAAGAGGCCGTGGTCCAGCAGTTGCGTCGCAGCATCGGCGAGTTATTGAGCTGGGCCCATTCGAGCCAGGTGATCTCCCTGGTCCAGCACCCGTTCTGGGCCCCCGTGGCCGGGGCGCTGCCGGCCAGCCGCCTGGTCTATGACTGCATGGACGACCATCAGGGCTTCGGCAACAACGCCCCGGACCTGCTGCAACTGGAGCATGAGCTGCTGCGCGAGGCCGATATCACGCTGTTTGCCTCGGCGTGGCTGGAACGCCACTGGAGTCGGCACTGCCCGCCTGCAAGCACCGGGCAACGCGCCGTATTGCGCAATGCCGCCGACTTCACCTATTTTTCCAAGCCCCCGGCCCAGTGTTATCAAGACCCGCAAGGCCGTCCCGTGATCGGCTACTACGGGGCGCTCGCCCAGTGGTTCGATGTGGATCTGCTGGCCGCCATCGCCGAAGCCTTCAGGCACTGCACGATCCTGCTGATAGGCGCAGATACCGGGCGGGTTGGTGCGCGCCTGCAGCGCCATGCCAACGTCAGGCTGACCGGTGAAATCCCCTACGCACAGCTGTCCGCCTACCTGCAGGCCTTCGATGTCTGCATCCTGCCGTTTCGCATCGAGGCACTGACCCTGGCCACCAACCCGGTCAAAGTCTACGAATACCTGAGTGCCGGCAAGCCGGTGGTGGCGGTGGATCTGCCCGAGCTGCAGGAGTTCGGCCAGCAGGTATCCATTGCCAGGGATACCCCCTCCTTTATCGAAGCCATCGCCCAGGCGTTGCAGGAACCTGCCTGCGACAGCACTTCCCGCCAGCGCCAGGAATTCGCCGCACAACAGACTTGGGAGCACCGGGTAGAACAGTTGAAGGCCCTGGTGGAAGGCGAGCAAACCGGGCCCCTGATCAGCGTGATAGTAGTGACCTACAACAACCTGGCATTTACCCGTGCCTGCCTGGCCAGCCTGGCCGCCGATGCTCTGGGCCGCAACCTGGAGATCATTGTCGTCGACAATGCCTCCACCGACGGCAGCGTCGAGTTCCTTCGGCAGTGGGCCAGCGACAGCGCTCACTCGCTCATCCTCAACCCCGGCAACCTGGGTTTCTCCGCGGCCAACAATCAGGGCCTGGCCCGGGCTCGGGGCGAGTTCCTGGTCTTGCTCAACAACGACACCGAGGTCACCACTGGCTGGGCGCAGACCCTGCGCCGCCACCTGCAACGCAACCCGGGGCTCGGCCTGATCGGGCCGGTAACCAACAACATCGGCAACGAAGCGAAGATCGGGATCAGCTACCGCAGCCTCGAGGAGATGCCTGGCCGCGCCCGCCAATACACCTGGCGCCATGCCGGCCAGGTGGTGCCCTGCGCCACCCTCGGTTTCTTCGCGGTCATGATGCCCAGGTCGACCTATGAGCGCGTCGGGGCCCTGGATGAAGCCTTCGGCCTGGGCTTTTTCGAAGACGACGACTATTGCCGCCGGGTCGAGCAAGCAGGGCTGTCCTGCGCCTTTGCCGAAGACGTGTTCATTCATCACCATCTTTCTGCCTCGTTCAGCCAGATGCCCGGCAGCCAGCGCCAACAACTGTTTGAGCGCAACAAGGCCCTGTACGAGGCGAAATGGGGCCGACCCTGGACTCCCCACACCGCCAGGGAGCCATCATGAGGCTGGTCTATCTGTCACCGGTCAGCTGGCACAGCTTCGCGCAACGCCCCCATGAACTGGTGCGCCAGTTCCATGCGGCCACCCAGGCCCCCGTGCTGTGGGTCGAACCCTATCCCACGCGCTTGCCGGTACTGGCCGACTTGCTTACCCGCCCGCCATACCAGGGCCCGACCGTCGCCGTGCCGGACTGGCTGACCCTGGCCAGGCCCCGGGCCCTGCCCATAGAGCCCCTGCCCGGCTCGGGCTGGGTCAATCGCCTGTTCTGGCAGGAGCTCAAGCTACAGATCCGCCATTTTGCCCAGGCACCGACCCAGCTCGGCATCGGCAAACCCTCGAGGCTGGCCCTGCAACTGCTGCAGGAACCGATCTTCGCCGGCAGTTTCTATGACGTCATGGACAACGTACCGGCGTTCTATCGCGGCTGGTCGCGCCGTGCCATGCACCGGCGCCAGCACCAGACCGCCCGGGCTGTGGTCACCGCCCTGGCCTCTTGCACGACTTTGCAGCGCTACTGGCAACGGCAACAGGTCGATACCCGGCTGCTGCTCAATGGTTGCGCCAGCGAACGCCTGCCCGCCCTGCCCCTGTCCCGGCGCGCAGCACATGGAACACGGCCGGTGTTCGGCTACATCGGCACCCTCGCCAAGTGGTTCGACTGGGAATTCGTGCTTGCCCTGGCCGTGGCCTTTCCCGGGGCCGAGGTACGCCTGATCGGCCCCCAGCACGGACCTTCGCCCAGGGCACTGCCGGACAATATCCGGTGCTTGCCGGCGCTGTCCCACGAGGCCGCGCTGCAAGCCATGGCCGAGTTCGATGTCGGCCTGATCCCGTTCAAGTGCAACGACATCACCCGCTACGTCGACCCGATCAAATACTACGAGTACCGGGCCCTGGGCTTGCCAGTGGTCAGCACCGCATTCGGCGAAATGGGCACCAGGCGCCACCTTCCGGGAGTGTTTCTCAGCGACAGCCTCGACGACATCTCCCGAGTGATCCACCAGGCGCTGACGTTTACCGAGCCCCTGGCCGAGACCCTGAAGTTCCGCGAAGCCAACTCCTGGGCAAAACGCTTCGAGGGGGCCCATGCCGCGTTCCTGTGATGTGGTGGTGGTCAACTACAACGCCGGCCTTCTGCTGGAGGACTGCGTGATCTCGGTGCTGGCCCAGGACATCAACCGGCTGGTGCTGGTGGACAATGCCTCCCATGACGGCAGCCTGGAACAGGTTGCCACCCGGTTCGCTGCCGATGAACGCCTGCTCATCCTGCGCAACTCAAGCAACACCGGCTTCGCTGCGGCCTGCAACCTAGGCGCCAGTCACTGCGAGCAGCCACACATCCTGTTCCTCAACCCCGACACCGTATTGCAACCGGGCGCCTTGCAAGGAATGATCGACGCCCTGCGCCACACCCACGATCTGGGCATGGCAGGTGGCCTGTTGTGCAACTTCGACGGCAGCGAACAGCCCGGTGGACGTCGGGTCTTCCCCACTCCACGGCGGGCAATAGTACGCGCCCTCAACCTGTCGGGCCTGGCCTGGCTCTCGCCGCGACTGTTCTCCGACTTTCTTCTGCACCGCGAGCCCCTGCCCAGCCGTCCGACGCAGGTAGAAGCCATTTCCGGCGCCTGTATGCTGGTCAAGCGCGAAGCCCTGGACAGCGTCGGCGGCTGGGACGAAGGCTACTTCCTGCACTGCGAGGACCTGGACCTGTGCATGCGCTTTCGCCAGGAAGGCTGGAAAGTCTGCTTCGTACCCCAGGCCAGGATCTTTCACGCCTGGGGCGCCTGCAGCCGCACCCGCCCGGTGTTCGTCGAATGGCACAAGCACCGGGGCATGATCCGCTTCTATGGCAAGTTTTTTCGTGAGGACTATCCCCGGGTCCTCTCCTGGAGCATCTGCGCGGGTGTCTGGCTACGATTCAGTTTCGTGGTGGGCTACCACTGGCTGGCGCAGCTGGGACGGATACTCGGACAACCTCGCTAGTCCGGCAATGGCTCAGAGCACAACGTCGGCGTGGCACTTCCTGATAAACTGCGCCAATTCGTCACCCCGACAACCGCCATGACCACAGGCGGTTGCCCCGCAAAGCGACAAACATCCCATGCCCTTTACCGCTTCAAGCCCTTCCCGTTCAGAACCTTCCCGGCGCTTTTCCGTGGCACCAATAATGGATTGGACCGTTTATTTCTAAGGCTCTTATTTTGAAAGACCTAGAAAGAATGCGCACGCCTCACGTACCACTTTCTTACCACTGCACGTAAATCTAATTAGGTTACACGCTGCTGGCACTTCTGTTTACTGCTATTCCCCCTCCACATCTCATGGCAAAATACCTTCACTAAGCAATATACGTACCGAGCTTAAACTACGGACGCCAAAGTAATAACTCTCTAAATCAGAGGAAGAACTCCCCCCAGGTAAATTTATGCCCTTTCACATCAGGCAAAACTGGCATTCACAACAAGGAGCGTGTTTTATCATGAAGTGGTTTTTACTCACAGCAGGTGCTCTATTACTGACCGGCTGCAGCTATGAAAAGACTAATTTACGCAACGATACCGAAGCGGCTAAGTACGACCCCACTAACAGTGCTCGTATCCGTATCTTCTCCGCACCGGAAAAACCGGCCTCCTACATCCCCGGAAAAACCTGCGAAGCCTATTACAACCATCCCGAAAATGGTCGCTTGCAGGGAAGTATCGCTACACGTCACCATGATCCAAAACAGCGCTACATCCTTTGGCGCGACTCCGATGTGCTAGGAATGAAGATTGAAGACTACCAGAACCGCGTAATTGGCATACCCACCACCGCACATACAGAAGCCGTTAAATTCGACAGACTGGGCTACGACGAATTTGTAATTCCCGCAAACCAGCCAGTGTTGATCGACATTAACTACAAAACCGATAACGGCCACTGTTATCCCCCCACCATTCAGTTCGTCCCAAAGGCCGGGAAGGATTACGAGGCGAGTCTCGAATTTAGCAAGCAGAGCGCCTTGTCCTCCAAGTGCGCCATCAACCTAGTCAAACTCAGCGGTACGGGCGTCCTAAAAGAAACACAGGCCGTCTCAACCAGTTACTGCGGTAACGATGGCCATGGGCGTTACTTCACCGTCACTCCCTGAGCCCCCTCCGCCAGGTTCAGCTGCTATGGCACTTGAACCTGTCGCCTACTTTGCTCCAATCCCGACACCATCCGCACACAGCAACATCTTATGTTCAGTGGATGAGTGCGCCTCAATGAAGGTGATGAAGGTTGGAGTGCGAGACTCCGTATGCGACTTCAGTGCATGTAACACTAAAGTTCCACCCATAGCTTCATGTTATCCAATCAGAAAAAGTTTAGGACGGTTAGTTTTTCACTAACACCGCTGAAAGCCTTGTAATGCACGGCTTTCAGGTCACTGATAAAAATTAACTGCTGGCAAGTTAATTTTAAATCTTATAAAATTCTTTAAATTTAATATTTGACAAAAAAACCACCTTCAATCTAGCTTTAACTACCCTCCTGAAAGTTAGGTCTCAAGCCCAGTCCCTCCCCCTTTTTCAATGGCCTCATAAAAAACTAATCCTTTTCCCGAAGCTCTTCTCAGACTCGGCTGGCTATACTCCTATCAGCAAACGCTAAAACGCTCCTACTTTCGCGGGGTTCCCCAGGCTTCTCCCACCTCAGAGTAACTCAAAAGCCCGCAGGCCGGTTCCGACTTAACTGGGTTGCAGGGGGCAGAAAAAGAGATCCTTTTGACCCACAGGCAGGCGGTGCGCGCCAGGAGGTGAAGCACGCCGATCTCTACGGTGAAACAAATCACGGCTCCGAATACGCCATGTAGCACGTCAGCATCAACAATCATTATTTCGATCTCTTCGGGGCTCCAAGATCGAGCAACTGATTATCAGCACTCGCTTCTGACTCCCTGAAATAATGGGCATTCGCACGCCCGGATAATCGGAATGAACAGATCATTGAGGCCCCTCACCATAGTGACATTGCCGTCATAGTCTTCGGTTAATTCGGTGTTGCGATCCTTACATTTGTATGGCCGGCCTTTACGAGCAAGTTCCATACTGACTTCGAGCGCAACTTATCAGCAATTACAGCAGTGGCCAGAACGAATAGGTTGGAGTTGTCCCGACTAGCTGCTGACCGACGCCAGTGGCTTGCAGACAGACCTGACCTAGTAGACGTTAGCCTTGATCAGGCCCTGCTGCCGCCCCTGACACTAAGGATCTCTATTTTCTTAAAAGTTGGATCTGCGGCCGCATAGATACGGAGCTCGCTTACTTCATTGCCCAGCCCACCTGCAAGTCAATTGTGTAGAGCGTAACCTATGATTCATAGGGGACGCCAATAATAACGATAACGTTTTTGATATCACTGAAGTTAGTCAACTTCCACCCCAAGGGGCTGCATGGGGCGAAACAGGCAAATAGACTCCTTCCAGCAAGTGCAGTGGCAGACTCAACGCTATTAGTCGTTTTGGCACTCTCGCTATACATGGCGCACATCTGGCCCAACCTCCGTAACATTCGCTCTATCGTGCTGTATGCGACCAACAATTCTTCATTCAGGAATGGCTATTAAACCTTGCGCACCTTGTAAATCTGAAAATCCTCTTCTCGTTCCTGCTGAACACATAGATTTAACGCCTCGTCCCGGTGGAAGCATGGGAGCACTCCTCCAGAAACATCTGAGGTGCTCGTCGTATTAACGATTCGGCTATAAGCAAGCAAATCGCTGCCTAACCCAGCTCCTGCCTGTCTTGGTGCACAGCACCCCAGGCTTCGGAGTAACTCCTTGTAGCTTTCAAGGGAGCTCCACCCTCTCATGAGTTAGAGCCTTAGGGACAGCCGGAAAGGGTTAGTCAAGCGATATGTTATTTAATATGCGCAGGTCATGTGGTTTTTTTGAAAAATCCCGTAGTATGCCGGCCACACTTGCCTTGCAAGCTGTCTGGATCGGCAGATATCATGCCCATTCCAGAGGAATGATTCTGCTGTTCCATAGTTTTTATTTTCGATGACAACCCGGAAGTCAGGAGACAGCCTAATGGCAAAATCCGTGCTAAACGAGCTGAATTGCTTTGAGTTGATTCAGGCATCCTATGCCGCACATGCGTTGTATTTTTTGACAAAAATCGAGATTTTCGAATTTTTAATTGCCGGCCCAAAAACTCTCGACGAATTGAATCAACTTAGCAAAGCCAAATCGGACATTCTCAATGACCTGCTGTTGCTTGCCACGAAGCTCAAGTTCATCCGTAAAAAGGATGAAAAATATTTAATAGCCAGAAAAGGGTTACAACTCACGAAAGCTTCAAAATCATGGTTCAGGCCTTATCTGCTAGTATGGGGAGCGCAGTTAGCCCCAGCAACCATTAAACTTGAAGAGCACTTTCTGACGGGTGACAATGCATTCAAACTAGCTCATAAAGATACAATATGGGATTACTACAACAAAAACCCCGAAGCCAGCAAGGTCTTTGTGGAGTTCATGCACGGCGTGACTAATCAATCGCTTATACCGGACATTGTCGAAGAGTTGATTATTGGAGACGCAAAAAGCCTAGTTGATGTAGCGGGCGGCACGGGTAGCCTTGCATGCGCGCTGGCGTCAAAATACGAAAAATTATCGTGTATTATCTGCGATCAGCCATCAAATAAAATCAATGCCGATCGACACATTCAGTCGCTCGAATTAGAAAACTGCCAATTCATTGGAACCAATATTTTCGGCGCGATTCCACCCGGACATGATGTTTATACTATCAAGCACGTATTGCATGACTGGGACAACTCCAACGTCATTCAGATATTGACTTCCATTGCAAAGGCGATGCGTCTTGACTCTCGCCTGGTAATTATTGAAGGACTGCTGGATCGAGAGTTTTCCGACTCGTTCGACAACCCCGAATTCATTCATACACGAAACTTTGAACAACGAGTATGGACGCCCGGGCAAGTAAGAAGCACCAAAGATTTTCAATCACTATGTTCTCAAGCGGGCCTGCGTATTGAAAGCATCCTTCCCTCGCGCGGGTTCGATATGAATTATATCGAGTGCCTTCGCAGTCCGAACTAAAACTTATATGCTCTGAGCAATTGAATTATCAACTGCTCAGAGTTACTCACATCATTAGCCTGCTTTTCGACTTCTCTCGAGACCACTGCGCTTGCCGTACAGCTTTCTGAATCTCCAGCTCAAATTTTAAGATCACTCTAGGAAAGCCTGCTAACTTAAGCCGCCTTATAGAGAGCTACAGAGAAAAATATAAAATCGTAAGCTAAGTATTCGGAGTGATTCAGCGTCGGGCTGATGTGATGCAGTAACTCATCACCTCATTTACTACGCGGGCCCACCTATAACAGCTCAGGCTCGTTCACTACCTAAATTACAGCACCTCCCCCCACGACTCAAAACCACTCAGCTGCACGATGCCCATTAACTGCGGTGCGATACTCAAGGCCTCAAGCAAGTCATCACAACTGATGCTCTTGATCGAGCTGAACTCGTACCTAGCCGCCACCTCGCTGACAGGCATCAGCTGGATAACGTCTTTCTTCTTGGAGGGCGCATAGACAAATAGGTTGCGGAAGTTGCCAGAGCCTTTCGAGCTCTTCAGCACAGCGTCAAACTACTTGATACGCTCTTGCCCCTGGACCGCTTCGGTCATATAGAGGATGAAACCAGCGTGACAACCGTTGTCTTATTACTTACGGCTGAATAGTTTGTTCAGGATTAGGGTACGGGCCTGCATGCTACTCCCCCAATTGCAGATACACACTGGCCCCAGTGATGTTGGCCAAACCATCCATAGATATCGGCACTTCGTAGCATCTGCCATTGAGCCAACACTTCAGATGGTCGAAGATCCTGCGGCCATCCAGTTCCAGCTCGCACTTACGCCCCCAGGCCTGTGGGCCTGTTTTCGGGCGAAGGTCTGGCTCTCTTGGTAAACTTGCACTCCGTCGCGCTTGATGCGGATCTGAGCCGTGTAGCTCACGCTCCCATCTGCCAGTTTTCTTGCCCTGATAGTCGCCATATGGAAAGTGGTACGCGTCAGTTTTTGGGTGGTACATCGTACCACCGAGCCTTTAAAAACGCCTGAAAACGCCCCAAAACACGCCTTAAACACGTAGAGCAAAATGGTCCAGAATTCAGCTACAGCCCCAGTAAACTCAAGCCCTACGCTGTCCCGGCGGTTTAGCGTTGCACCGATGATGGATTGGGCGCACTTAGCAAAAAAACACTTAAATTTCAGTTACCTAGCGGAGACTATATCTTTGCTGTAGCAAAAATTAAGCAGAGAAAAAGGAAGTGCTAGATATCCGGTCATTTTTTTGATCAAAATCCATCCAATCAAAGAAACTCCAGAGAAGATCGGGATTCGAACCTCGTCCTGTACCTGCGTAGACCACCGTAGGCCAGTAATTATGGCAAACAACACAGTGCTGGAAGGCACAAGATGGCCAATAGCGCCCCCCCGCCTTGCCCTAAACCTCAATCCTCTACGCCCTAACTTAAAGACAATTAGCGCTATATTGAGTTTAAGAAAGAGTTTGCCGATTTCTATCGGAAAGACCATTTATTAAAAATATAAATATCTTTCCTCTCAATTTTCGACTCTGGGTTCATATAAAGACCCCATACATCAGTAAAAGAGAGTTAGAAACCAAACAGCTACTTACAGATAATCGTGAAGGCCCACGACTACGTCCTGCCCAAAAAAGGAATGGCCTCCATGATCGCTGGGCACATATCTATTAATACCCCTCATCTTTGCTCCAGACCTTTAACATGCTCTATCGTATCAGCAATAGAATGAAAAACCTTAGACCTCCTTTCCACCACTGGAATAGAAGACAAAGCCCCCAAGGAAACCAACTCATCCAGCTCTATTAAATTCCCAATAATTAGCTTTACCAGCTTAACATTCACTGCATTCCCTAAAGCCTCATATGCATCATACATAGACTCAGGAAGCTTCAAATCATTCATACTTTGCAGTCGCGCACACTCCCGCACAGAGAGATAGCGTTTTTTCCAAGCAACAATAGGGATTTGACTATCAGAGGCCGCAACCAATGCTGGGGAAAAATCAGGCTTTTTTATTCTCAACCCTGACGCCCTAACCTGAACTAAATGACTCCAAACATTTCGCTCACCCTCTTTATAGTTCCACTCCAACTTCTGTAGAGATGAATGGAAGACCTTAATACGGTCCAACCACCCTACAAGGTGCTCTTTATGAGCCTCATAAAAATTACGATTTCGCTCAATGAAACTGACCTTCCACTTTGGAAACCCCACAGATCTTAAAGCATGGCTTGGCAATGCAGCCTTGATCTGCTCTCGCGACATACCATTTAAGCTTATACCAAAGCTACCTTTAAACCCCCAAAGGTCTTTAACCTTATATTTCTCAATAGGCTTATCAATTGGGTAAGTCGCCCCAAACTCCATACTCCATATAGGATAATAAGGAATACTAATACTAGCTGGAAGCGCTTCTATAAAGTCTTGCCACACGCCTAAGCACTCAACTACGCGATCAGGCAAAAGTTTTCCAAGAGTTGGTTCCTGCTCCAAAACATCAGAAATATGAGTTACCTCATCTGTAGGCTCAGGCCATTTAAACCCCTCAAGCCCTTTCAAAGAAGCAACTATATACATTCTATCTCTATGTTGAGGAACACCATATCTATGGGGTGAAAGCTTCTCAGACTTTACTTCATACCCAAGTTCTTTAAGTGTACTTATAACCTGAGCATAAGTATTCCCACCATCATGCTTAAAGAAATTTGCAACATTCTCCAAAATTACATACTGAGGCTTTTTAAGCTCTAGAATCTGTGCAATTACAAAAAACAATGTCCCCCTAGTGGTATCTTTCCAGCCCTTTTGGCCTCCTGCTTTTGAAAACGGCTGGCAAGGAAATCCTGCACACAATAGGTCATGTGATGGAATAGAACTCGGATCTATTTTACTAATATCTCCAGCAGGATAAGTGCCAAAGTTAACAAGATAATTTTCCCGAAGCGTCAACTTTAATTCTGACGCAAAAACACACTCACCACCAAGAGCTTCAGCAGCAAGGTGAAAGCCACCTAGGCCAGCAAAGAGATCAACAAACTTAAACCGCTTACTCATAACTTCTCGAGCTTTTCAACTTTAACATCAACCCAACCATCAATCATTACCTGCAAGTCATTGGGCAAATCAACATTCCCATCCAGACCGGACAACAATAAAGACCTATCAATTAGAGGACCACCTATAAGAATCAAACTCTGCTGAAAATCAGTTTCATTAATCAAGAATGGAACAGACATACCTCGAATTGGCTTTGAATAAACGTTCATAATATTAGACCAAACATCTAAGTCAGGAGTTTTTCTTTTACCCTTCCAGTTACTTCCTGACGCACACTGAAACATCATGAACGGCGCACTAGGCCTTCTCCCATGACCAGGGAAGTAGCCATATACGTCCAACCCCATATCTTTAATATATCCATTATCCCAAAGATCTAAATTCTGCTCAGAAAAATTAGTATCTTGGCAAATTTGTGAAACCAGGCTCGAAAAGTCTTGGTTAGTGTTTATCCCACTCCACCCAGTTGACTTGAATTTAATATTTGGATGATGATTTGCAAGAGAAATCTTAGTCAACTCTTCCAAGATTAGTCCTTGCGTCAAATAGTCACCACAATGTGCTTTCGACCAGGTTTCATAAATCCCCCTTAGTGAGGCCGTAAGGCAATACGCTAACGCACGATCGCTCTTCCAGTCAGACTGAAACCGAATAGCTCTTGACTCAACTCTTAACGCAGGACTATTAACTATTGAAGAAAAAGATTCAAGCAACGCCCAAACAGAAGCAATGAATTCTTGACAAAAGTCCTGATCAGAGTAGGTCAAATTCTCCATCAAAATATCTGAAACGTCTGATCTAGAAACATCTTCTTCGCAAAAAAGAGACGAAGCCAATAACCAATCAGCTACCGCTAACGCATCACAATTATGAACGTTAACACTATTACTTATTCCTTTATCTGGAAGCGCAAGCATTTATAATTTTTCCTCGACCAACACCTTAAGATCGGGAAATATCTTAGTTATTTGAACCAGATGCAAAGCTAATCGCCTTGCAACTGACTGGACATCCTTGTCATCTCCATGCATATGAAGAGTGCTGAAAGATATCTCTATATTGTCACCAGCCTGAGAGAGAAGACTAATAACCTCAGCAGTATCGCCTCCAGCTTTTTTAAGCGCAAAATCAAAGTTTGGATTTTGGCTAGTTTCCAAATATGTTACAGCCTCTGCACTAAGCAGCACCTTACCAAACTTGTCAATATTTCGAGAATCAGAAAACAGCGGAGGATTACCTTCATCTCCAAACATCCACTTGGCATAGTTATAGAGCTTCTGCTCAGCATCTTGAGCAACAGGAACTCTAGCCTTGTCAGGCTCTGCCTTAATATCAATCCCTAGATACTTTTGAACACCCGCAGTGCGCAGCGACAAATAAAGAACACTAAACTTATCCTCAATCTTTTCAATTGCAACACCTTCCGTATCCTCCAACTGAAGCAATAATTTATATGCTATATAGTGGCTTCTAACAGTCGGCGTCTTACTCCCTATCTTTCTCATAACCTCTTCATAAGAAAGTTTTTCTTTCTCAATAAGATAGGAAATGAACTGAGCCTTCTCTGCGGGATCCCACTCCTTTATACCTGTAACGTGACGAAACCCTAAAAATGCGGAAACATCCGTTCTACTAGCTACGCAGATATATGGAATACGATCAAAAAAATCTTTTGGCAACTTACTCGCAGAGGCAGCAATTTCTTTCCATTTTTTTTCTTTTGCCTGCCCTTCTACAGCTTGCTTTAACTTCTTGAGAGCAGCAAGGCGCCTATTACCTTCAAGAACAACAAACTCTTCACTTCCATAGATAGGCTCTCTAACAACTATCAAAGCTTCTTGAGGCCAAAAACCACTCTCTATAAACGAGATAGCAAGCTCATCTAGAGTCCAGTCGCTCATCACATCAAGAATTACTTCTTGCTTGACATTAGCTTTCGCAACATTTCGGCCAAGCCTTGGGTTCAGGGGGTCAAGAAATAACGTATCCAAAGAAGCGTATTTAATTTCCACGGAGCCCATTTTCTGCCTCATACCAAAACGAAATTGCAATGAGATGCACACCCCAAAGCACAAAATTCAATGCGAGTCAAATCTTTAACTCGCCATTCGAAGCAAGAATACTAACCGCCTCCACAGCAGACGTCACTGCAAATCCTAGCCCTCCCCCCCGTAACGAGCTCAATTTTCGTTATTAAAATCAACAAACGTCTTTCACAAAAAACACCAGCGCAACCGCCATGCGCTCAAGGGGTTCTCCTCGATCAGCAACAGATTGATGACCAGGCGGGTGCTCGCAATGCCGAATGTTTGTCGCATCACCCGCGAAAATCTGTGCGAGGTGGATGCCGATGAGGTTCTGAGGCTTTTTTTCTTCCATCACTCGCCAACTGACGAAGGCTGAACACCCACTTTAGGCGGTGCAAGAACGCCTCCAAAAGACCCATATCTCTTCCGTACAGAAAACACGTGGTAGCGCACGCTCAAGGACCTTGGCTGAAATTGCAGAGGCTGCGGCCGGGCTTAATGTTGACGCATCTGGCCCCACTCCTTTTTCACTTCCTTGAAACGATTTCTTTGACGTAGTTCTGACACGCCGCCAGGGCAATCAATCCTTGGTCGCCGTCTCCGGCAATGGCGACAATTCGTTGAGCAGCCGCTGGGTCAAGTTCGGCTCGCGCTCTTCCATGAACCACGCCGCAGGTGCCGGCGGTGGCTGACACCCCACCGCTACCACCCGAGGCGGCGGTGTTGAGTAGGACTGACAGCCGCAGGTCAGCAGTAGCCAACTGATCACGCAGGCGAGCCTGGTTCGTTTGAGCATCGTGCAATTCCTTGTAGTGGGTTTCGTCATTCGCCTGCAGGCGATCCTCCAGCGCCCGGCGGGCATCCTGCTGGGTTTCCTGCCAGTTGATCACCGCCGTGGCGGCCTGCTCGCGATCAGTGCTGTACGCCTCGGCCTGATCAGCGAGATCCTTGCCGTAGGCGTTGGCCTGCCACGTCCAGGCCAGCCAACCACCCAGGGCAAACCCCAGCACCAGGGCCAGGACCGGCAGCAGCCAGCCCGGGGCCTTCAAGGCAGCACCCTCAATGCACGCTCATACAGCGCCTCGCGATCCGCCAGGCCGTTGGTTCCTCCGTTGATGCGCTTGGTGATGGTGAGGAAGTCGCCTTTATCGGCCAGGGTGTTCAGCCCTGCCCGCTGCCAGAACCAACCCGCCGACAGCGCAGCATAGACCGGGGTTTCCAGCAGTTCGGGGGTGTTGAGTAGTCGAGCATCGCTGAACAGCGCTTCGCTACAGGCTTCATAGTTCGCCCGGCCCGTGACCTGAATCAGCCCCCGGCCCCGGTACTTCTGGCCGTCACCGTCCGCTTCGGGGGTGTTACCCAGGCGCTTGGCCAGGGTGCCGGTGTCGTACTTGCTCAGGTACTGATCGCTGCCAAGCTCGCGAACCCAGCGCAACTGGCCGGACTCATGGCCGATCTGCGCGATGAACGCCGCCATGCGCAGGCGGGTGACGATGCCGTACTTGCTCATGGCGGCGTTGAGAGCAGGAACAAAAACGCCGACTTTAGCGCCGGCGTTGGGGAGGATCTGCAGCAGCTGCTGCGCGGTGATGGTCATGCCTGATTTCTCCAGTGATGATGGGGTTTAAAGCTGCACAACCTTGAGCGGCTTGGTTTCTTTCTTTTTCTTGCCTTTGGCTTTCGCCTTACCCTTCTTGCCGCCGTTGCATTCGACCGTGGTGCTCCACCCGGACTGGGTAAACACCTGCTCGACCGAGTCCACCAGGTACTCGCCATCGAGGCCGACCTTGAAGCCCTGGGCATTGATCATGCGTTCAGCGAATAGGTCGGTTCGGCCCGGCATCTCCAGGCGCACACCGGCGGTGCTGCGGTTGAACGCCGCCAGACGCGCCTTGGCAGCCTGCTCGGCAGCGGACTTGTTCGGGTAGATGTGGCGGTCGGTGTGCACCGGCGGCAGGCCGTCCGGTGAGTCCTCGTTGCCCAGGTCGACGACCCGCAGCTTTCCGCTCTTCTTGTCCTGGTGCTTGGTCTGCACCGCCTTGTGGGTGCTTTTGTCCCCCAGACGGAACTGATAGCGGCTCACGTCGCGGCGGGTGATGGTGACGGTGCCAAGGGCCTTGCCGCTGGCGCTCTGCCCGGCCTGCCGGGGCAGCACCAGAAGTTTGCCATCGGCCACCTTGGCCGTGCAGTCGTACTGCTTGGCTAGGCGTGTGATGAAGTTGAAGTCGGATTCATTGAGCTGATCGACCCGAGGCACCTTGGTGGTTACCGGGCACACCGGTTGCCAGCCATTGCGGGTCGCCACATCGCGCACGATCTGCTGCAGCGGGACGTTTTCCCAGCTCCCGCTGCGGGTGGTCTTGCCACTGCCGCGCATGTCGCTGGCCTTGCCCCGGATCTCGATAGAATCAGGCGGGCCCGTGACCACGACCTCGTCCACCATGTAGCGCCCAAGGCGGGTCAGTGACTGGCCGGCGTACCCCATGAACACCTCGATGCTCGCGCCCCGGCTGGGCAACGCCACCGCGCCGTCGCGGTCGTCGATGCGCAGCTCAAACTCGTCCGACTCCATGCCGGGCTTGTCCGAGGTGCGCAGGGTCAACAGTCGGTCATTGATCAGCGCGGTGATGTTCTTGCCGTCCGCAACGATTCGGAATACAGGCGTCATGCAATAAGCCTCCCCCTGGGTGACACAGCGACGGGGACTTCATAGAATCCCGAGCCGTTGCCCCTACAGGAGTTGAGAAAGTGAAAAGGATTTTCGGATTGACGCTGTGCCTGTTGGCCGCCTCGATGGCACAGGCCGAACAGAAACTGCGAGTTATAGACCTGGGTGACGATGCGCCGGTGAGCGCCGAAGCCGCAGAGCGCGGCAGGCAAGCCATTGCAGCTCAGGAAGCAGCCAAGAAGATCAAGCCCGAGGAAGCCCGCGAGTTCCTCAAGCGCCTTAACAAGACGGTAGAACACGGCCAAACCCTGGCGCTGTCCGGAGCTATGGACGGCAAACAAGCTCGCGATCAAGCCATTGCGCTGAAAAAGTTAATGGACGAAAGCGACCGCTTCGGATCGCTGTTTGCCCCCTTCGCTAAATGCCGTTCCGCCGCAATCGACGCGGCTTCATCCTGGCAGGGCATGATTTTCAAAGATGCTCGTCAGTACTCCGAAGACAACACGTCCTACCAGGCCAACGCCAAGGAATGCGCCAAGGCCGCCGGCTAATCCCACAACTGCAGCGCGGCCTCCGTCACCGCCGGCAGCTCCGGCAGCTCCGGCAACACGATCAGCACCCCAGCCCGGAACGGCTGGGGCTCATCGGCCAGCCCCTGGTTTGCATCCAGCACCGCTTCGACACTGCCATTGAGGTGCCCGTAATACTGGTGACACAGGGTGTCGAGCAGATCCCCGTCAGACGTTCTGCATGTCGTCGCCATAGCTCACAAACTCCATTGAAAAGCCCTGCTTACGCGGGATGCCCCCGGCCAGCAGATGGCTCTGCTCCTCCTCAAGACTGGTCAGGCACCAGGTGCCCAGCACTTCGCCATAGCCCGTGGTCAGACTCAGCGGCTGCAGGCGGCGCCCGATGCTGCGCAGTTTTTGCAACTGACCCAGTCCACCCTTGAACCCCGGAAACACCGCGCCCTTGAGTGTGATCTTGTCGTCGCCCTGTCCGACCGCCTGCTGCGCGATGCTGCGGGTCAGGCGTTCCTGGCCGGCCCAGCGGAAACCGGTCTGACGGCGCAGTTCTTCAAAGGCTGCGGTGTCGAGGTTGAAGTAAAAGGCTTCACCGGCAACCCGGAACGGCTGAATGATCAGCAAGTGCGGGAACGGCTTCACCGCCGCGGCGGCCGGAGTACCCAGGCCACCGAATGAACCGGTCGGAAGGATGCTGCCCAGGGACGGGCTGACCTGCCCACCGATCCGGTTGATCGCCGCGCTGGCCTTGGCGGTCTGCTCCTGCAACGTACCGAGCCGCTGCTGGATCTGCCCCGCCGCCGACACGGCCTGGCTGTACTTGGCCGCCACCTCACCGACCACGGACTGCGCGGCGGTGATGCCGCGCAAGGTCCGCTGCAGCTTGGCGCCCATCTCAGGCCCCACAAACGGGATGCTCTCCAGCTCAGAGGCGGCGCCGGTAATCTCGCTAATGGCTCCGTTCAGCGGGGTCAGCATGCCATCCGCACTGCTGCGGCCCGCCTCCCCCGCCTCGACCAGGGACTGGAACCCTGACTGCAGTTGTTCCATGTACGCCATGGCACCTCCTTAAACGTGTGGTTCGTCCGACAGCTGACGAGCCGCAGCCTGGCGGCTGTACTCGTCGAACATCCGGCGCATGTAAGGCTCAACCTCCCGGGCCACCTGAGCTGGGTCCTTAACGTCCCCCTGCACCGTGACCTGCAGGTTCGGCGAGAAAGCAAATTGCTGGTCGACCTTGGGCACCTGCTTCGCAGGCTCTGGCGCCTTGAGCATTGCCGGCACAGCTGCCGACGGAGTGCCGGTCCCCATGGAGCGCACCACCTGCCCCATCATCGGGGGTGTCTGTCCGGTCTTGAACGATTTCGCAATGTCACCCAGGACCGGCGGGATGTCCTTGCCAGCGTTGACCATCATCAGCGGCCCCGCTGCGGGCATTCGCTTGAGCGAATCGTCGGAACCAAACATCGCTTTGCCGGCATATGAGCCCAGAGCATCCCCGCCAAAGTAACCAGCCGTTCCCCCGATGGCGGCACCGATTGCCCCACCGATGGCCGTACCAAGCCCAGGCACGATGGAGCCGAGTGCGGCACCAGCGGCCAACCCCATTTTTGCCCCCACCAACGAGCCTGCTAAGCCTCCCGCCGCACCGCCATATCCTTCGGCCTTTTCATCACGGGTCTTGGCATTCTGGTAGGTATCAGCAACCTTGAGGCCGGCGCTCAACACCGACAGCAATCCCACCCCCTTAATCGCTGGCGCTAGTCCCTTGAATAGGGAACCTGCCCCTTTCAGGGTCGCCGACCCTAGGCTCGCAGCACCCTTGGCAACACGTCCCATACCGCCACGACTGAAGACATTCCTGAGGGCCTGACCGACACGACCAAACCTTCCCGCCCGTCCTGCACTCCCCCCCTTGCCACCCTTGCCGCCTTTCTTGTCCCTACCACCGTCGAGGTCGTAGTCGCCTCCCCCCAACCCACCGGCGTTGGTGACAAACACCCGCTGAATCACATTCGGGTTACCCATCAACGAACCCCGGGCCACATTGAGCAAGCCCTTTCCGATCTTGAAGGCGGACACCACGCTCTTCAGCGCGACCAGCCCAGCGCCCAGGGCGGTGATCCCAATCACCAGGGGCGGGGCTTTCTCCGCCAGACCGGTCAGCGACTTCGCCACGGTGGTGATGTGCTTGGCCACCGCATCCGTTGCCGGCCGCAGAGCATCCCCCACGGCCCGCATGCCATCGTTCATCGCGTGAGCTGTTTCGGCCCACAGTTGGGAAGAGGTTTCCCGGCGCTCGGCCAGGTTCTTGTCGAGAATGCCACTGGCGCTCAGCGAGTCTTTCTTGAGCTGCTCGTACAGCTCCCGGTTCTGCGAGTACGCCGTCAACGCCGCCTTGACCTGCATATCGGCGAACAGATCGCCAGTGCGCAACGACTGCTCCAAGGCGTTGAGCATGGCCTTGGCTTTGACTGGGTCCGCTTCCTTGCTGATCTTCGCCTGGGCCTCGGCCATCTTCGCGGCCTTGGCCGGATCCGTGGCCTTGATGTACTTCATGGCCAGCTCGAAGCTCGACTCCAGGGTCGACATGCCTTTCTGGACGCCAGTGCTCAGCGAGGCCTGGTAATCAATACCGGCATCCTTGTACGCCTTGACCACTTCACTGGAACCGATTTTCTCCATCCAGTTCTTCAGGTTGTTGGCCGCCTCATCGGAGCCGCCGGCGGTCTTCATCTGGACCTGCAGCATCGAGCCCAGCTGACTCACCGCATCCATGCCGGTGATTTCCATCTTGCCCATGCCTGCCAGTAGCTGCGGGAACCAGCGTGCCATGTCGGCGGCCTCAAAGCTGCCCGCCTGGCCCTGCATGGCGATGGCTTCCAGGGCCTTCTCCATAACCTTCGGGTCGCTGATCTTGGCGTTCTGCTCCAGCGCCTGGATCATCTTGGCGGTGTCCTCACCACCCGAGCCCTGCCCCACCGCAAACTTGGCCGCCACTGGCGCATAGGACAACGCCTTGTCCAGCTCCATGCCGGCGCCGACCAATTGGTTCACCAGATCGGCCACCTCATTGCGCCCCATCCCGGTGTCTTGCGATGTCTGGATGATCGCGCGGGTCATCTGGGCTTCTTCTGGCTTGTTCGCCACGTTGGCCTTGATCGCAATGTCGCGGATGATCGCCTGATAGTCCGCGCTTATCTTGGTCGGAATGGCCACCGCACCGACCCCGGCCACGGCCTGGCCGATTCCGGACTTGAGGCCCTCCTTGCCTTGCTGGATCTGCTGATGCCCCCTGAGCTGCAGATCTGCACCCCTGGCCACGCGGCCCAGTGCCTGATACTCCTGGCGCAGTTTGCTGACCTGGATGCCTTGCTTCTGCAGGCTACTCAGGTTGCCCTCCAACTTGCGCAGCAACCCAGCCGCCGAGGCCGCGCCGGTGTCGTGGGCCTTCTTCCACTCGTCCCGCAAACGCATGGTTTCGCCGATGGTGTTCTTCAGCACCTTGGCCTTGCTGCCTTGTTCCTCCAGCTTCTTGATCCGGCCCTCAACCGTCTTGAAGGCGGCCCCCACCGTCGAACTGACGGCGCCGCCGATCACCAGCCCTAACGCCAGTTTGCTTGCCATCCGATCCCCCTACGCCCGAGTTGAAGGGCTCAGTCCGTGAGCCACCAGACCATGTCGGAAAACCTCATGGTCATGATTTCCTCGGCGGAGAAATGCAGCTCGCTCGCGAGCCGCTTCGCCGCCATCTTCATCACCGCCGGGTCAAAGTTCGTCGTCTTGCACCAGGCGAAAATAGCCGGCCTGCAGGCGCTGATAATCCTTGAGGGTCATGCCCTCCAGGTCCTTGGCGCCGACCTCGGCCAGGCTGGAGAACAGCATGAGTTCGCGCTGTTCGTCGTCACTGCCAGCGGCAGTGTTAGCGGCGCGCACATCGCGCACGGTGGGTGCGCGCAGGGTGACCTTGTCACAGACCACGCCATTCATCTCCACCGCCTTGGTGAGGGTCACGACCACGCTCTCGGCGCTCAGGGTCATCCAGACCGGTGTCTTTTTCGATGCTTGAGTCATTGCTGTTTTCCTTACAGGCCAAGGGCCGAACGTTGAGCGGCGAGCTGGTCGACGCCGTTGATCACGCGCTTCATGCCCAGCGCATCGATCTCGTAGATGAGGCGGCCGTCGACTTCGAGCTTGTAGTAAGTCAACGCCACGTTGTGCTTGATTTCGGCCTTGTCGCCGGCCTTCCAGTCGCCCATATCGACCTCTTTGAGCATGCCGCGCAGGGTGACAATCACCGGGGTGACCTTGCCCTTGAGGCCCTTGAAAGCGCCCCGGAACACCCCGTTGAAGGCGGTGCCGTCGGCCAGGCCGAAGAGCTTCAACGACTCGCGGCGCACACCGGTGGTGGTAAAGCCGGCTTCTTGTTTTTCCATGCCCATGTCCAGCTCCACCGGCAGGTCCATACCGCCGGCCCGGTGCTCCTCGGTCTTGAGCGTGAGCTTGGGCAGGGTCAGGCTCGGGACATCACCCTGGAAGCTGATGCCATCGACGAACAGGTTCATGTTCGCCAGGGTTTCGGGAATCATTGCCATTGCTGCGGCTCCTTAAGCGGCGGAATCGAGGACTTCGGTCAACCACTGGTTGGTGACCTCGACGCGGAAGTTCGGGTTTTCGGCGGGCGGCACGTCTGTAAAGCGGATGTTCCAGTACACCTTGCCCTGCTCCAGCTGGCTGGCGGTGTTGAGTTCGGTGTCCGCGTAGACCTCGAAATTGATAATCGCGCCCTGGTTCTTCAGGTCGCGCATGAACGCCTGCAGACCCTCGGTCACGTCCTTGACATAGGTGGCGGTGATCGAGCGGTCGACCGCCCACTTGTGCCCGTAGAGGATCGCGTCCATGACGATGTCCATGGTCCGCACCCGGGTGACAAACGCCCACTTCGGATCGCTCGACAGCGTGCGGTTGCCCCACAGACGGAAGCCCGCATCACGAATGATCGTGGTGATGTTGGCGTTGTTCAGCAGGTTGGCCCGGCAAGTCTCGTCCCCGTCGAGGAACTCAATAGGCCGGGTAGTACCCGTGAGGCCGACAAACTCCTTGTTCGACGGCGAAGCCCAGAAGCCGTACTCGTTGTCGGTCCAGGCGAACAAGCCCGCTGCCCAGGCCGAGGCCGGCGCATCGACGGTCGCGCTCTCGCCGGTGTCCCAGTACTGAATGCCCGGGTCGACCAGATAGGCCCGCTTGGCGCCGAAGTTCTTGGCGTACTCCATGGCCGCCTCGTCGGTGGTGTTGGGGCCGTCGAGGATCGCCAGGCCCCGCAGCTTGTCGGCCAGGGCCACCAGGGCTGTGCCGACCGGCAGATTGGCGCTGTGCTTGGGGGTCACCAGCAAACGCGGCTGGGCATTGAAACGGCTCTTGCCGTCCAGCAGTGCCTGCAGCCCGGTACGCTTACCGCTGGCCAGCACCCCGCCGATGATCGCCGAGGTCTGCTGTGCGGCGTCCTGAACCTTGGCCACACCGCATGCAACGATCACCGCCTTGGCGCGCTGGTAGATGGCCTTGCACGCCTTGGTGATGGCCGCATCGGGGCCCCAGGCCGCGATGGCTTCGCGCTCGTTGGTGATCAGCAACAAGTCGTTGGCCTTGGCGCTGAAGTCGGGGCCTTCGGTGAAGGTGTCCACAAGGCCGATGATCGAGGACGACGGCAGCGAGATAGTGCGCGTGCCGGTGTCGACGTTGGTGACGGTAACGCCGTGAAAAAAGCTCATAGAGTCTCCAGAAATGACAAGGCCCCGCATGTGCGAGGCCGTGGGTGGAACTGGCGCCGAAGCGCAGAATGAAAACGCCCCGACAAGACCAGGCGTTAAAGGGTTATGCCCATGCTTTAATGACAAGCCGCCACTTCGACGGCGTAATGACTTTTGTCGTTTTCGAACTCCAATCGAGGACGAAGAACACTCCAACCTGGGTTCCGAACCTGTAGTTGAGATTCACAGCATCGGGAACTACAGACACCCCGAGCTGATAAGCGTTGTCCGGCGCTACGCTCGCGATGTTCAGCAAAGCCCCGACCCAGTATCCATGCTCTGGCTCTACACATTCGAGATAACAGGACCACAACTCGGGCAGGCGACCCAGGCCATGGGGTACATAGCCTTCCCCCCCTACGCTAATCACAAGCTGGTTAGACTTAAACGGACGGGTGAACACCTGGCCGCCTTCTAGCGTAGCGACCTTGTTAGCCAATGGTGCAAGCTTCAGCGGCGTAACGATGGTCTGATCATCAGCAAGCTCTGCAACCTGCCCCTTGGTTGCCACCTTTGCAATCCCCTTCATCGCCTCGGTCGCCTGCCCAGGCGGTGCAGGAATCAAGCGGTTCACTTCGTCTTTCGTGTATGCGTCAGCAATGCCATACCCGCCCAGCGTCCCTGCCTTGTCTGCCTTTTTGGCAATGGCATTGGTCATGGTGGCAGCAAAGTTGGGGTCATTCCCCAGCGCATCGGCCAGTTCTTTCAGCGTATCGAGCGCCGCCGGTGACGAGGACACCAAGCCAGCGATGGCCTGCTGAATGGCTGATGTGGTTTCAGGCTTGGTAAAGGCATCAGTGATGCCATTCCCCGCCAGAGTCGTCGGATTCGTTCCGCTGACAACGATGCCCCGCTTATCAATGGTGACCTGCCGGTAAGTCCCCGGGGTCTTGTTCGCCGGCAGGACTGCCCCGAAAAAATCATCAACATATTGCCGGGTCGCAAGCACCACCGCCGGATCGATCTTGAGCACGATCTGCGCGGTGTTCGACACAATAAAGTTCATGCGGATGATTTGGGTTTTGCCGGTGCCCTGGGCCAGCAGGGGCTTGAAGCTTGGAGCGCAGTTGGCCACTGCCACCAGGTCACCGTCGGCATCGTACAGGCCGACTTCACGGATCCAACGCCCGCCAACATCAGCAGGGATCACCTGCTCGGTAATGATCAGGTTGGGGTTCGTCGTGTCAGTGCGCACCTGATTGACCGGCGCCCGGCGCCATTCGTTGATCAGCTTGGTCTGGGTCCGGCTCGGGATAGGGTCGGTGCCGTTGGCATCTCCCACCGCCATATCCTTGAAGGTCCAGGGCACACCGAGCGCAGTAGCGTTGGCCTGTTTTGCCTCGCCCGCCGCCGTGAGGATGGCGAAGAACTGACTATTGGAATCGATCATGGGTACACGTCCAGAGTGTCTATTTCATCAATGCACACGACCTGGCCGAAACGGCCGGTCACTTCGATATCGCGAGAGATTGGGGGGTAAACGTCGATCACTTCGCCTTGATCCACATAGCCGCCGAAGTTGATCAGCCCGGAGATCTCTAGGCTGATGGCCAGGTCGACCATGTGCCGGCTGACAGGTTTGGCGTCATCGATGAGCCGGGCCAGCTCCTCATACATTTCCTCGGTGATGCCGGTGTCCAGCACACCGACCTTAAGCGCAAAGGTCGCGGGCTCGCCCTGGGGGACCGTCTGCCACCACTCGACCACCTCGATCAGGTAGCCCAGCGGCTCCACCGCCCGACGCAGCGCACCGATGGTGCCCTTGCGGGCATGGATGAAGTGGGCCGCACGTATCGCGTTGCGCTTGACCGTCTCGGACCAGCGCGGGTCCCAGCGATCCACCGACCAGGCCCAGGCCAATTGCGGCAACAGATGCACCGGACAGGTCGCGGGGTTGTACAAGGTGCGCAGCACAATCGAGGTGTCGCCGGCGTTCGCAGCCTCAAGGGCCCTTTCCAACGGCGTACTGTTGATCGGCAATAGGCTGGTCATGTCAGCCTCCCAGCGTGACGCTGTAGCCCATGCAGTACGCCGCCTGGGCCCTGGTCGGGGCGATGTCCTGCCACCCCGTCAACTCGACCCGAGCCACGCCAGGCACATGCAGTTGCGCATCAATGGCCGAACGGGCCACCTCGATGCCCAGGCGCCGGCGCGGGTTGACCCAGGCGGCCAGCTTGCGCTCAGCCTCGGCCAGGGCGGCGTCACTCTCTGGCCCCGGGCCCTTCATGTGCAGCACCGCGTCAATGCGATACGGCAGCACCTGGGCACTCTGCACGGTGACCCGATCCCCCAGCGGCCGCACGTCCTCATCGTTGAGGGCGGCCGCGACTGTCGCCAGCAGCTCGGGAGCGGCCGCGCCGTCGCCTTCCAGGCTCAACACTGTGACCGTCACGCAGGCCGGCGACGGGCTTTCGGCCTCGGCATCAGCCACCAGGGCCGAGGCATTGCGCGCATGCAGGATGTAGCTGTTACGCGGGCCAGCCGTGGTCAGGCCCTCATATGCCAACTGGACACGCTCGCGCAGAGCGTCGTCGGCTTCCTTGACCTCCTCCACCGGCGGCACCGCCTGCGAGTCACCGGCCTGGATCACCAGGCGCTGCAAGTTGACGTTGGCCGCCAGGTGATCCAAGTCCGAGCCTTTGGCGTGGGCCAGCAGCAGCGCCTTGGCCGCGTCGTTGACCCGGGCCCGCAGCTGCATATCCCCGTAGGCTGACAGCTCCAGCTGCTTGGTGACCGGGTCGCTCTCCAGGTTGGCCGTCCAGTTCTCGCCCATGTGCCGGCGAAAGGCCGCCAGCTTGCTTTGATATAACTCCTCAAAGTCCAAGGCTTCCAGCACCTGCGGCGCCGGCAGTACCGACAAGTCCAGCATGCTCATGCCGTTACCTCCAAAACCGCGTTATTGCCCAGGTACTGACCGACCAGCTCGAAGCTGATCTGGCCGCCCACCACCGCTACCACCCGCACCCGCTCCAGCTTCAAGCGTGGCTCCCAGCGCAACAGCGCCCGAGCCACCTCGGCCTGCACCGCGCTTTTCCACCCGCCGGTCACCGGCAAGTCGACGTAGCGGCGCAGGTTGCTGCCGTACTCCGGCCGCATCCGACGGCTGCCCAGCGGCGTGGTCAGGATGTCCTCGATGGACTGCCGCACATGCTCGATGCCCGACAGCGGCTGGCCGGTGCGGCGATCCATTCCGATCATCGCGCTACTCCTGCTGCAGATCCGGGTGCTTGCTCAGGTACTCCCGCGCGGCGCTGTCTCCAGCGTCAGCGGATACCCGCCCCTGGACCACGGCCAACTGGCGGCCGTCCGGCAGGATCAGCACCCGGGAGGTGTAGAGGGTGTCGCGGAACACCGAAGGGCCGGAGCTGGCCGACTCATCGGTGAGTTTTTTGGGTGTGGACATGCTGTTCTCCAGGTACAAAAAAACCGCGCTCGGCGGTTGGGTTGGTTAGCAATGGCGGGAAGCATCACTGGGGCGGCGCGGTTGAACCCGGCCCCGGCATCACACCCAAGTGGGTATGGGTCGATCCAACATTCACCCCGTTGTGCTTCAAGCTCGCGCCGTTGATTTGCACGTCGCCATTCAAGGTGATCTGCCCGGTCAGCGTGATGGTGTCGGCCTTACCTGTAATGCTGCTATCCGTCACCACCGCCGAGCTGCCGCCGACCTGAATGGTCACCGTGCCGCCGGGCAGGTTGATGCTGTAGCTTTTGGCCTGCCAGTCGTAAACCAACGAGCCGCCATCGTCGAAGCGCCAGACCTCGACGTGGTCGCGGTTGTCGGGCTGCGGACCGGCGTTGCCATACAAGCCGGGCACAAACGTGCCTTGTGCCGGTTCACCACTGGGACTGATCAAGGCGCCCTGCTCACCCAGGCTCGGCGCCCGCCAGTGCCGGGCCTTGCCTGCGGCCTGGCTGTGCCAGCGGACCCAGGCGCTAGTCCAGCCGGCACCATCGGAAACCCGCACCAGCCCACCAGCGAGATCCACGCCGACCACACTGCAAGGGATGATCAGGCCCGCGATCATGCGGTCGTGAGCAGCTGAAACGTAGCCGCTCATGGCTGAACCTCGACACGAACACCCGGGGCATCCCCTCCCAGGTTGAGTTCAAGGACACCCGCCGGCTGATCCGGCCACGGCCATTCCTCTTTGCCGAGGTATATCCCCTGGGTCCATTCCACGACCCAGACCGCGTACCCATCCAGCTCTGGCCGGGTCCAGTCCTGGGCGGACCGCACAAACTCTGCAGCGGCCACCTCGACACCCCAGGTTTGCATGCGCAACAGCACCGCAATCTGCGAAGCAACAAAGGCCGCTTGCTGCTGACACTGGGGTAGTTCAGACCCCACGATTACTCGCGCCTCAAAGCGAGCATCCAGCGCCGTTTCGCCAGTCATCTGATCGCTACCTGGCTCCAGCTCCACCAACTCAATCACCACCGCCGGGATCGCCACACGATCCAACAGATCGGGCATGACCGCGACATAGGCCAAGCCGGGGATGGCATCACGAATGTGTCGCTCTATCGCGCTGTACAACTGGTCCAGGCTGAAAGGTTCATCAGGCACGTTTGCCACCTCGCAGATACTTCTGCAGCTCAAAGTTCAGTTCCTGTTCGAGGATCTCCAGCAGCCTTTCATCAGCCCGCCTGACCCACTCATCAAAGATCGGCCGCACGTCATCCAGCGACACCTTTGCCTTGGCAAGGGGGAAGCGGTTGTCGTTCTCGTTGATGAAGCCTGAGCGCCGCTTTCCCTCCCTTGTTTCGGGGTAGTCGCTCGGGTCGAAGTGCTTGCTGCCAGTCCGAATCCAGATGTCCGCCTGGCTGCCATAGACCTTCTTGAAGAAGGCCCCTTGATAGCGCCGCCCCGCGACCGACACACCCGACCGATTCTGGCGGGCTCGACCGATCCGGCTCGACTCAATCGGGTTGATGCCGAACCAGAGCTTGCCCTGGCCATTGCTGTTGATGGGGTAAGCCCGCAAACGCTGGCGAACCGCCCCGACCGCAATGCGCTCCTTGCTGCTGACAGCCCTGGCGATGTAGGTCCGCAACCAACGCAAGGTCTTGTTGATCGCCCGGCGCTGGGCCGCTGCCGCTGCCTTGGGCACCACGGCCGCAAAGTCCTTGAACGCTTGCAGATCGACGGCCGAGGGCTGCAGCGTGATCATGCCTTCGCTGGCTGATTGCCGAGCGTAGCTGCCGATGCTCATGGATTGATCCTCAGAATGAGACTGACCAGGCCATCGCCTCCTGGCTCAATCAGAATCAAGGTGTACAGGCCACCTCCATCGTGCGCGGGCAGATCGATGCGCACCTGCTGACGTACCTCTACCCCCTCGGCATCCGATACACGGATCACCAGATGTGGCTCGCGCAGGCCCGTATTCATCTTGCCGAGCTTGGGTTGCAGCCAAGGCGCCGAGAACATCCCCAGCACCTCGCGCCCCTCGATGTAGGCCGTGTCCCCCAGCGCCTCGAATACCGCATCGTCAACATCGGCGACCAACTCGCGAATGCCCACGGCTACATCTCCAGCAGGATCTGCGCCAATGGTCGCGTGCACAGATGCAATGGGTTCGACTGCGCTTCGCCGGCCATGCCCTTGCCGAACGGCATCGGCTCGATCTTGCTGTAGTACGGCAGGCCCTCGGTGTTGACCGTCTCCATGTAGTCGGCCGGGGCAAACACCGAGATGTACAGATCCGGCACGCCCTCGGGAATCAGCAGCGCCTTGTCGTCATGAACAAAGGAAACCCCAGCAACCTTGCCGCGATAGCGCTCCCAGACGATGCCACCGAACTCGAAGCTCTCGCGGGCATCCCCCCGCAGTGCTGCAGCCTGCTGGGTGTTGAGGAAGGTTTGCTCGACCTTCTCGTGGACGATCAGCCTGTTCCAGAAGTTCTTGCCACAAAACGCCCGTGCTCCGGTGCTGGTGATACTGCCCAAGGCATCCTCTTGCAGGTCCAGGGCCTCGCCGCATTTGACGCGGATTTCAGTGGCAGGGTCGTTGAGCCCCATTGGCATCTTTTTGCGAGTCACCCCAAAGGTCTTGTAGATGTCCAACAGCACCGTCTTGCCGTCGGCATCGAGGATCTGGCCGTTCAAGGCACCCATGCGCTGGAATTCGTGGGTGGCGTCCAACTGTCGACGGCACTTGGCCAGGCGCTTGTTAACCACGTCTTGCACCGACTGCAGCTCACTGCGGGTACCGAAAGCGCGGATGCCCTGAATTTCGTCGGCCTTGATGGCAAAGCGTTCCGGCAGGTGCACGGTGTTAAACGGGATCAGGTTACGCTTGCTACCTCCGACCACCAGGCCCGAGGTGCCACGCTCGCCCGCAGGGACCAGGGCGAGGGTGTCGCCGTCCTTCTCGATCTGCACCGTCAGGGTGGTAATGCCCTGCTCCTGGAACAGGCCCAGGCTGCCGATACGACCCGGGAGATACTCCTGATCGTTGATCGCCGCCGTCAGCGAAGAAACAGAAAACGCGTCGTCGTTGAAAATCTCAATATCAGCCATGAAGCAATCTCCAGAAAACAAAAAACCCGCAAAGGCGGGCTCGGTAAACGAGGGTGAATCGTCTTAGCGGACGATCACGAAATGAGTCGCCAGGGCCTTCTCGGCGGCTGGGTCCAGGCCGGTCAGGTGCGCTTCGCTGACCTCGGCCAAACGCACCACAGCACGGCCGCGACGAACCACATCCGACTCACCCAAGGGGCCATAGAGAATGGCCTGGGCGTTTTCGCTACCGTCCTCGGCGGTCGGTTTGTAGGGGGCAAACTCACCGGTAGCCACTACCAGGCCGAGGATCTGCCCCGGCTCCAGAGCTGGGCCCGCCGCCACGTTGATGGATTCGCGGGAAATGGTGCCGGCCCCTTCGGACAGCAGGAATTCACCCGCATGCATCGGTTCACGTTGAATGGTCATGGTCTAGCTCCTTTTGCGGATGGGTTTCGTGCGGCCTGGCGAGCGGCCCAGATGGAGGGCTGGTCAATCTGTTTGGCCTGCACTTTGGGTGGTGGATCTGCTTCAAGCGGCAGGCTGTTGTCGATCTCGAAACCCTTGCCGCTGCCCACCAGCTTGTCGAACAGCCGCGCCCGCACAGCGGCGGCATCCAGACCGGCCGCCACATACTCGGCACTGAACTCAGGCAAACGGGCCGCCACGCACAGATCGTTGATGGCTTTGGCCCGGGTCAAACCCGCCTGGACAACGGCCTCGCTTTCCAGCTGGGTGGACTTCAACAGCGGCTCGATCAGGTTACTGATACCGGCAGCCGTGCAGCGCTGGGTGACCAGCAGCGCAAGTTGCGCGGCATCCACCACCGGAGCCGGCTCTGGCGGATCGGCTGGCACCTGCGGATCTGGCTGCGGCGCTTCATCCAATTGGGCCAGCAGCTCAGCCGGCGCATTGTGAAAGCGTTGCAGCGCGGCGCCCTGCCCCAGGCAAGCTTTGACCGTGACACCGTCGCCCACCTCGTCCGCCAGGCCCAAGGCGACGGCTTCATTCGCCGTCAGCCACGTCTCGGCATCAACGAGGCGCCGCAGCTCCTCCTCATCGATGTCCGGCGCCTTGGCCTTGTAGGCGGCAATGATGGCTTCCATGGTCTGGTCGAGCACCTGGGCCACCTTGCGAAAGTCCTCGGCATCGCCCGAGGCGTAGGTCCAGGGGTTGTGAATCATCAGCATGGCATTGGCCGCGATCACCACCCGGTGAGCGCCGCACACAGCAACGCTGGCGGCACTGGCGGCCAGGGCATCGATACGGCCGGTGCAGCGCTCCCCCAACCGCGACAGCGCGTTGTGAATGGCCAGGCCGTCGAACAGGTCACCGCCGATGCTGTTAAACGCGGCGATCACCGGAGACGCCCCGTCGTCCAGGGCCCGCAGATCCTGCACAAACTGATTGGCCGTCACGCCCCAGGTACCGATCTCGCCATACACGAAGACTTCAATGCTGCGCTGTTCGGCTTCGCCGCTGGCCCGCAGGGTGTACCAGGATTGGTCCTTGACCGGCACCAGCTTGCCGGCCTTGTCGTAAACGCGCACCTGCGCTTTCTTGCTCATGGTTGCTCCTTGTCGTCGACAGGATCGACGACTTCGTGAGTTCTGTAGTTGAGTTTTAGGCGCTCGGCCCTTTCCTGATCCGCCGCGTTCTCGGCGTCGACCGTTTCCGCGTCGTAACCCGTACGCAGCACCATCTCGCTACGCGAGGCAAAGCCGGCCTGCACTTCCATGCGTCGGGCTTGAACGTCCTGCACTGGCTGGATGTAGGCCCAGCCTTGGGGCACCCAACGGGTACGCAGGTAATCACGGCGCCGTTGCGCGTAGTCCTCCAGTTGCAACGCGCCCGAGAGCACAGCCATATCCATCCAGGCCGCCCGGACGGGGCGGCACAGCTGGTGCACGTAAACGCCGAACTGCAATTGCTCCAGGCGGCGCCGAAACTCGTTGAGCACCACCCTCAGCGCCCGGTCGTTGATCTCGCGCATGTCGCCCGTGAGGATCTCGTAGGGCGTGCCGGTACCCGCTGCGGCAGCCATCAGTTGCTGCCGCATGAAGTCGGGGTAGTTGTTGCCCGCGTCCGGCGGCTTGGAAAACTCGACCTCCTCACCAGGCCCCAGCTCCTGCATCGTCCCCGGCTCCAGCGCCACCATCGGCGTGAAGCCATCCCGATCCGCCATTAGCGGCTGGCCGGTGACTGGATCTCGCGGCGCCGGCCCCGTCTCGGGCGTCGGCCGCGAGATGAAACCGGCGAACAGGTTCGCCACCTCCTGCCGGAACAACACCGCATCGTCGTAGTTGTCGAGGCTGCGCAGGCGCTTGAGCACCGGCGACAAACGCGGAACACCGCGCAGCTGGCCCGGCTCTATCGGTTCGAAGATGTGCAGCACCTGGGACGCTGGCACCCGTACCAGCTGGTTGTAACCGCCGTTCAACGACGAGGAGTCCCCCGGGTGCGAGCGATACATCCAGTACGCCACCCGCTTGCCCATGGCGTTGAACTCGATCCCCGCTCGAATGACATTACCGTCGCGGGTGCTTTCAAACTTGTCATGGGGCACGAACTCCGGCGCCAGCAGTTGCAATTGCAGCGGCACCGCCAAGCCTTCATTCAGACTGCGAGGACGCAGGCGTACAAAGCACTCGCCCGACGTCTCGACCGTTCGAGCCGCCAGGGCCTGCAGGCCATAGAAGTCGGTCAACTCATCGGCGTCCGACTCATCCACCCAGTCCTCCCACAAATTCTGCAGCAGCTCGCGCAGGTCGTGGTCAGCCGTCCGTGGCCTGGGATTGATCCCGGTGCCGATCAGGTTGCTGACCCGCTTGTCGATCACGTTGAACGCATACGGGTCGTTGCGCACCGCCGCCCGGGAGCGCGAGCGCAGGTTGCGCAAGGCCGGGGTGTTGATGGTGTTGATGCCGTTGTCGGGGGCATCCCAACCTGAGGAACGGCGCCCCTCTCCGGCGCCCTCGTAACTGGCCTTGATATTGGACGGCAGCAAGAAACCGTTACGGGTCAGCGTCGGAAAGTGGCGAGCCATTACAGTCCCTTGCCTCCATGGAAAAGCCGGATCACGCGGGCGCGTGGTCCGGCGGCTGCACTCAAGCTGCCCCGGATCTCCTCGCGGGCCCTGAGCAGTTCATCCACCGTGCGGTACTCCACGGTACGGTCGCCATAGCGCACAGTTTTCTCACCGCGAGCGATAGCGCCCTCGATAGCGTCGAGGTGTTTCTGGGTAAAGGACATATCAGCGTCTCTTCAGATAGCCGCTAGTAGACATACGGCGTTGAGGGGGTGGAGCTGCTGGCTGGGGCCTGACCGCCGGGGCGGTCGGCTGAAGTACCGGTTCAACGACTGGAGCCGGTTCTGGCTCATCAGAAACAGACTCCACCTGCGCAGGTGCAGCAGTTGCCACTTCATCGAATAGCCCGGACTGGGCCATGGCCTGCCGCACACGGTCCCAGTCGGATTCGAGGTAGCGATTGATGCCCAGGTAATGCGCCATCGCCAGGCAATACACCATCAGGTCGAGTGCCTCGTTCCGGTCGGCCTTGCCCTTGACCCACTCAATGCGCTTGTGGCCTTTGACGTAACGCGCCACTTTGCTCTCGGCCACACACTGGTCGAAGAACTCATCGGGCAAGTCATTGGCAAAGTGCAAGGCACCCGGCCCGCTCTCGAAGGGATAGCGGTTGTAGATCCAGTCCTTGGCCGTGTCGGTACCGACAAACCACAGCTCGGCGCCGTTGCGTTCGGTCTGGCCCTTCCAGGTCACGTCCACCATCGACGGCCGCTGAGCGATCACTGGCCGGCCTGGTTTGCTCGCGCCCTTGATGGCGAAGACGTTGCGCCAACGACGTAGCCGACAGAACTGATAAACCTCATCTGTGTGATGCCCGCCCGAGTCGACGCCAGCAGCAAGGATCGCCAGACCAACGCCGCAAGGGTGCCGGTAACGCGCCTTGAGTTTTTCATCCAGCACCGCCCAGGTCTGTTCGTTCGCCGGATCGCCCCAGATCACCTGGTGGTCGATCACCCAGCGCTCCATGCCGACACCGAAGCCCATCACCATCAGCTCCAGGCGGTTGGCCTGGACGTCGACAGCTGCGGTCAGCATCAGCACACCGGCTGGCATCGACCCGAGGCAGTAGTTCTCAAGGCGTGCCCGGTCCCGCAGCACATGGGCCTTGGTCTGCTCTTGAGCGCTATCCCACACCTTGGCAAGCCGGGTGTTGTAGAACACCTGCATCGGCTCCAGATCGCCCTTGGCCTGGGCTTTCTTGGCCTTCTCGAACTGCCGCGCCAGCGTGCGCCAGTCCATCCAGCCAGGTGGCGAGTACAAGGCATTGAGGTGGAAACCTACCGTTTCGCCATCGCCCTGGGCATGCGAACGCCACTCGCCCTGGGCCAGCATCCAACCCTTGTGATGCTCCTCGATCAGCACGTCACACTCAGGCCCGGCACACTGATAATGCGCCATGGTGAAGTCCGCCGAGTACAGCAAGCGCTCCCACTCCAGCACCTGTCGGTGCCCGCAATGCGGACAGGGCACGTAGTAGTAACGCTGGTCGCTGGACTCGAACAGATCGCTGATCCGCGAGGCCCCCTTGATCGTGGGCGAGCTGGAGAAATAGAACTTAGCGTTGCGGCCGAAGGTACTGCCCCGGGTTTCCGCCAGCTCGATAGGGTCGCCCTCCTCGCCGACGTCCACTTCCCAACGGTCCACCTCATCGCCGTACACATAGCGCGCCGACAGCTCCGCCAAGTTGGCGGCAGACCCCGCCGTCGTCACGTACAGCGACCCGCCTTCAAACTCCTTGGTGTCCATGGTGTTGCGCGAATCCCGCGAGCGACTGGACGCCACTCGCTCGCGCAGCACCGGCGTGGCCTTGATCGTCTTGCCGATCCGTGAAGACACCCGCTTGGCCAGGCCCAGGCTGGGCAGCAACGTCAGGATGTTAGAAGGCGCCATGTGGATCAGGCCGCCGATCCAGTTCAAGGCGATCTGGGTTTTCATCAACTGAGAGGCCACCATGGTGACCACGCGCTTGCAGGGGTGAGCCGGTGAGAGGCAACGCATGGGCTCCCGGGCATAAGGGGTGCGAGAGGTCCGGTACTGGCCCGGTTCTGCGGCGCCGGTGTCGCGGGGGATGCGCATGTACTCATCCGCCCATTCATCAATCCACACATCCGGGTCAGGCTGCAGACCACGAAAGTAAGCCTCGCGGTAAACCTCCGCGCCGTCAGGTCTGGCCAGGTTCATTGACTACCTCCCAGTTGGTTTCAAGGGTGTGGCCAAAGTCCTCCGCAGACATGCGGCTGGCCTCTTCCAGCCGTGTGCGCAAGGCTGCCGTGAGGTGCCTTTCGATCTCCCAGGCGTCGGTCATCGCGGCAAGCTCAGGCGCGAGCTGCGGCGGCATACCCAGCAGCGTGTCGCGCAGCATGCGGCCGGCGTTGTAGGCGCCGGACTGCACCGCTGTGACCTCCACGGTCGAGCCCTGGACCTTGTTAAATTCCGCCTCGGCCAGCTGTGCCAGATAGTACTCGCGGTGAGCGCGAGCCTTTTGAAAGTCTGGCTGCTTGCCCGGCGCGGTAGCCAATGGCTGCGGCGCAGCCGTGGAAGTCGGCTCGGCAAGTGGGGTGAGTTGGCTGTGAACATCGCGCTGGACACGATCCTGTTGATGGCGAGCCGAGACAGCAGCCTTGCTCGGGTCTGCGGTTTCAGCAATGAGGGCTTGAGTGGCCAGGACATCGACCTTCTTGCCATCCGGCGAAAGCACCAACCGGTTGTTGTCTTTGAGCCAGGTGATGTAGCTGGGCGACCTGCCGATACGAGCCGCGAAGGCGCTCTTTGACAGGTAGGTTGGTTCTGTCATGAGCCCTCCTTTTTCAACGGCTTTTCAATCGAACCTTTCAATTTCAATGGATTGAATTTCAGTAAGCTGGCAGCCCTGCCGCTAACGAAGTCCCGCGGGTTCCCGACCCCGTGTCCTCGGGAGCATCCCAGGGTCCCCGGCGTTTTTTTCGCGCACCAAGTCGGTGCAAAAGCCTGAAAGCCCCGTATTACGTGCCCTCTAGCGCATCACCCACGATCCTCAGTGACAGGCGGCACCTTGCACACCCCGATCCGCTTCGCCGCCCACCGCTCGTAAAGGCCAATGGCAACATCCGCCCCAGCCATCGCCGTCAGGCAGCCAAAGGCGCCCGCCGTCCACACCGACAGACCTGCACCAATCAGCAACATCATCGCCGCCATCCCGCAGGCGATGCAGGCACCGGACCGTAGCGCGAGACGCCGAACCAATGCCCAACCTCGCGCCCCTTCCTTGTCTGCCCGCCACATCTCCCCGGAGACACCGCCCACAAGGGCAAGGACGATCACTAGCCAGATAGGCATCTCTGCCAGCGCTTGTTGTTCATTTGTCATACCATTTTCCCGATTCGGCATCTGTGCCATGGAGTGGAACGCTAGTTGCCCGCATACATGGATATCGAAGCGTCATCACATGGAATTGCGGAAATTTCTTTCAGAGGGTGTACATGAGAGCTTTTGATCTAATAAGTATTGTCATCAGCATTACTGGATTACTGATTGCCTTCGTTGGCTTACCCGCATTTGTATTGGCTTGGGTGCAAGCCTCGGGTGAAGCCAAAGAAAAATTCCGAAGGTTCTGGGCATGGGTAGGGCACAAGCTATACAGAGGGTGGGTGTATTTTTCCTGCCTAGTCCTGGTGTCGACAGGAATATGGAAATTGGTGGAGTTCGTCATCAGTAACGACCCAATGACTCGGCTCGATGTTTTTCTCTTGTTGATGAATTTCATGAGCCTTATCGTTTTCTCAGTAGCCTCCCTATCCGTGATTGTTTTCTTCCAGCTAGAGGACAAGAAGAAAAACTTGCCGTAGGCAACTCCGTAAACTCTAAACGCAAAAACCCGGCGCAAGGGCCGGGTTTGGTGTGTGGGTGCCTGCCGCTCTCTGCGGTCGCACCTATCGAAGATGGCTACTTTTTACAGGTGGATTTTACTGGCAGCAACCCTGTTTTAACGCCACCCGGTGAATGTCTAGTGAACGCCTAGGCAATGTCGGCGAATATCTTTATTTCGGCTATCAGCGCCTTTGGCGCTGTCCTGCCTGTCCCACTGATAGTGAGTCAGGCAGGACAGCTACAGGCCCCGAAATACAAAGCTCTGCCCTACTGTCCTACCTCTATCTTTCCTTTCTCGCCTGTAAGAAGAAATTGAAAGGCACGCGTGCGCGCCCACGGCGCGTAATGTGTGCCCGCTGCGCTCATGTGTGCGCATGACGCGCTGAGAGGTTGGACAGTAGGACAGCCCACGAATGACAAGGCCCGCGCTTGTCCTGCTGCGTTAAAACGCAGTCGGACAAGGCGAGCCAGTAGGACAGCAGCAGACGCAGCCAGGGTAAGGCTCAAGCAGCCCTCCCCATGAGCAAGCCGTCGATGTACACGTGAGCCTCATGCAAACGCAGGTAGTACGTCCTGGCACTACAGCCGCAGTGCAGCATCTTCTGCGAAAGCAGGCTGTCGTGATTGCAGTAATGCTCCATCACCACCAGGGCCAGCTCGGGCGGCAGGTGCTTGTTGACGATCAGCTCGATATCGGCCGATTCATCCAGCAGCACCCGGCTGCCCCGGGTGCCCCGTATCAGCTCGCCTTTGCACTCCATCAGCATGGCGATCATGTTGCCGCCGCCTGCGGTGCCGATGGCCAGGGTCGTGGGCATGTGCAGATCCTGAGCCCAGAGTTTGAGCATCTCGTCGATTCGCTTAATCAAAGCAAGGCTCCTCCTCCATCGGCGCCACCTGCAATGCAGATCCGCGCCCCCAGCCGGTCGGCTTCTGATAGGCCCATGGGCGCACGCCGCTCTTAGTCAACGCCGGCATACGCTTCTTGCGCCACCCCAGGCGATGCATGATTGAGCCGACGCGCATCTGCGCTGGCTTGTCCCAATGGCTAGGATCGATCTTCAGAACCTCAGCCAGGATCTGACTGCCAGTGGTGGTCTCCCCCAGATGCGACTCCTCCAACCACTTCAGAATCGGCACCTCCCATTCATCCACCACAAAGCGCTCTTCCTGCGCCTCGGCGAACAACGGCGCTTCATCACGGATCACCCACCAGATATCACCCGCCTGATAGCAGAACATCGCCTCAGCCCAGAGCTGGTCGCGGATCTGCCGCAGTTGCTCTAGGTCGACCTTGGTGCAGGCCACAGGCCAATAACGCCGGTTGCCGGTGGCGTCCTTGAGGTATTCATCCTGGTTGGTGGTGCCCACGAAAACACACTGGCGTGGCACATCCATGGTTCTGCGGCCGTAGCTCTCGCGGTAGGTGTCCACCGAGGCCGAGAAGAACTGCTTGGCCTTGGTCGACTCGGCTTTGTTGAAGCTGTCCAGTTCCCCCAGTTCGATGATCCACTTGCCCCGGATCGCCTGGAACGCATCCTTGTCGCCCAGAGTAAACGGCGTGTCCATAAACCACGAACCGCCGAGAATGCTCATGGCCGTCGACTTACCGGCGCCCTGAGCACCCTCCAGAATCATCACCGAGTCCGCCTTGCAACCCGGCGCCATCACCCGGCCCACCGCCGAAACCATCCAGCGCTTGCCGACCTTTGAGCTGTAGTCGGTCGGTTCCACGCCCATGATCTCGGTGAGCCAGGAGTCGAGCCGGGGCACGCGGTCCCACTCAAGGCCACGCAGATAATTGCGTACCGGGTGAAACGCCCGATAGTGCGCCACCACGCTCACTGCCTCGATCACGTTGCCGACCTTGACCCGCAGGTTGTACTGCTGCGCGAGCCACTTCATCACCAGCATGTCGTCGATGTCGGCCCAGTCGCCGGTGTCGCCGCCATAGGGCGGTACCCGAAGCTTGACGATCTTGGCGCTGAACGAACAGAAGCCAATCACCCCGGCCCAGCGCTCATCGTTGCTCAGGATCAGCTCAACGTTCTGCATGTGCGCGATCAGCATGCCGCTGTCGCTGCGGGCCAACAGATCCCGCCAGCCGCCCGCGGCGGGTGGCCTGACCACCGCCAGCACCTGTCGACGCACCGCGTCCAAACCTTCGGCGCAGTGCAGATCGTTGAAGTCGGTCCACTTGATCTCCCGCTCGCCGGAAAAGATCGGGGCCACCACCTGGCCGCCGACCACCGTTGCCGCATTTTCAGCACGCTCTCTGCCGGGGTTCCATGGCTCACCGTTGGCCCGCTTGGTCTTCCAGTCATCATCCCGACAAACGATGATCGGGCACCCGGCAAAACGCTCACGCATCGCCTTGCACACCGGCATGAGATTGCCGGCATCAAAGGCGATGGCCACGGTCAGCGAGGTCGCCATATGCACGCTGGCGCCAGTGGCGTAGCCCTCACACACCAGCACCGGCTCGCCGGGCTCAGGGTGCGGACCGATCAGGTGGAAAGCGCCCTCTTTCGACAAGCCATAGGGCCAATAGGACTTGTCGCGCCCGGTGTCTTCCTGCTTTTCGGGATAGATCACCTGCAAGCCGACGATCTGGTCGCGTACGTTGCTCATAGGCACCAGGAACGCCCCCGAGCGCGGTGCATAGCGCACGCCGAAGCCCACCACTTGCTTGCGGTCCAGGTAGGTGCTTTTACCCTTCTCCGGCATACGCTTGAACAACCCGGCGGCACGCTTTGCCGCACGACGCGCTGCATTGGCGGCGACTTCCGCCGCCCGGCGTTTCGCCTCTTCCTGCCGGGCTCGCATCACCTCACGCTCCTCGGCACTCATCCGCCCGGGTTTGACCTTGATCTTCTGCGTCACACCCGAACGCCAGTCGCCAAAGCTGCCGAAGATCAGGGTTTCGCCCTTCTCGGTGTAGTGCTCATGCACCACATACCAACCGTTTTTCTCCTTGCCCTTATCCTGCGCCGTCTTGCAGCGGGTGAGCTTGCCGAACACCAGCGGCTGCGCGGGCTCCAGGCCGTAATCGGCGAATTGCGCCAAAACCTCATCAAGCATGTCGTGCCCTCCGCACTTCATCGATCTCCTGACAGGTCACGCACAAGGTGCATCCGGGCTGCGCCAAGCGGCGCGCTTCGGGAATAGGACCGTCACAGTCTTCGCAGATGAGGAAGGAATGCGCCGCCAGCTCAGGTCTCAGCAACTGACGCGCCGCGAGCGCTTGATCAAGGCGCTCTTGCACCAGATCGTTGGCAAAATCCGCAATGTCAGCCATGGTCCGTCCCCCGAGTGGTCTGGTTGACGTAACTGGCGCGGTTAAACATGCCCAGCAGCCCCTGTATGCCGCGAAACACCTGCAGGCGGATTTCGGCCAACTCGGCATCACTTACCACGCCATCGCCGATGCTCTTGGCCCAGGTGTCGGCCAGGTCGGCAACTTGACGGAAATACACCGCGATGCCCGTGGTTAGCGTCTCCGGCATGTCATTGGTGTAAGCCTCGGCCAACTCCTGCCAGATCGTATCCCCTACCAAGGCATGCACCGCATCGAGAATGCGCCGGTCCTTGGTCAGCTCCAGAATCTCGCCGAATTCTTGAATGTTGATGCTGTGGCTGGGGTGGGTTGGAGACAGCTTGTGCTGCAGCGTGGTCGGGTTGCGGCCGGTGGTGGCGGCGATGGCAGAGGCGCCACCGGGATAGTCCCGGGCAGCATGGTAAAGCGCGAGATCGAGCGGCAAAACTTCCCGCTTGGCCCGCTCAATGCAGTTCAGAGCAATACGGCTCATGGCATTAATCCTAAAAGTTGCCAGTGCCGCGCGGCATGCAGTGGTGATACATTTGCCGCGTGGCTTGTAAGGGCCCAAACGCCGGCTAGGTCCGCAAGACCGACACCGGCACCGTGCCGAGGCGAACAATCCGTTGTTCACCTCTGGCGCAACAGCTGCCCAATCTGTGGTGGAGAAGGCAGCAACCCAAGGCTTCCGAGCCTTGAAAGCGCGGTTGAAGTAGACGTTTTTGCATGTGGTGTGCGCGCCTACCTAAACCGCGACCCGGCGACACTGTGGTGGTGTGTGCCGGGAGGAACTGGGCGGCCTTTGGCCGCCTTTTTTCTAGCTATGCTGCATTTCTATGAGGAGTCGAAGCATTCAACAGCCAAGCAGCTTGGAAGGTATTGCCATTCTGTTTCGCAGCTGTGGCCAACAGCTCAGCGTAATTCGTTTCACCGGTATAATCAGTTCGTGGCAAGCACGCAGCCAAGCGCCATTTGTTTAACGCCTGATAGCTTCTGTTGCAAACCTTGGCGGCGGCCCCGATGCCGCCTACGGCTTCAAAAGCGAACGCAATAGCGTTCGGAAAGTCTGCGGGGTTCAACATGACAATCTCCATTTATCAACCTCAGATTGATATTACATATCAACTGACTATTGTGCAAGCCTTATGACACTCTCAACTCATGGTTGATAAAAACTCACTACGCGCAGCTTTTAGCGAGCGCCTACACGAAGCTCTCAACGATGCCGGAGTACGAAACCGGGGTCGTGGAGTGGACATCCATCGTCAGTTGAAAAGCATGGGGATAAATAAAACCCCACAGGCGATTAGTAAATGGCTGAATGGCGAAGCTATGGCTGAAGCAGACAGCATGGCTGCACTATGTTCATGGCTAAAGGTTCGCCGGGAATGGCTGGAATACGGCGTTTTACCGAAGGACCAGACAGGTGAAAGTAACGTTCGCCACCTGGTCGTCGGAGATGAAAGCAACGCAAGAGAAATCAACCAGCGCTTCGGCAAGGTTCCACTGATTTCCTGGGTACAGGCTGGCGCGTGGTGTGAGGCGACCTCAAACTTCGAAGCCTATGATGCAGACTCTTGGCTCTCGTGTCCTGTCCCGATCAGTAATAATGGATATGCCCTGAAGGTTATCGGTGATGCCATGACGAACTCCGGTCCTGGTCGTAGCTATCCAACGGGGTGCATTATCTTTGTTGATCCGGAGGCGGCAATAAGGACTGGGGATCGTGTGATTGCCAGAGTACCGCGGACGAATGAGGCAACATTTAAAATTTTAGTAGAAGATGCTGGTCGACAGTTTCTACTACCGATCAATCCGCAATATCCAATCATTGATATCACGGAGGATACTCATATTTGTGGCAAAGTAATAGGATCTTTCATCCCCGAGTAAAAATCGACAACTACTCTTTCAAAGCTTGCTAGCACTTGGTTTTAAAAAGCCATCAATATGAAATATTTTAATCGCCGAACCTTTGATCTTGTGATAAAGGGCATTTAGTTTTACTTGTTGAGTCTTAGATGTTCCGACATCAATAATAAGGTAAATCGCTCGCCTGGATTTTTCTGACTTCATATATTCAGGCAATTGCTTTTCAACGCCTTTCGTCAAACTGCTATTTGTGGATTTTTTAACCTCCACCAAGACGCTATTGGCCGCATTCGATCCAAATTTAAAGTCCACTGGACCTCTTCCAGAATTAGACTCTCTAGCGATCATTATATTATTCGCCTCGCAATAGCTATCTGCAACACCATAAAAAGCCAACTGAACTGCAGATTCGTTTTTGGCCTCGTCATTATTATTATAAAACAATGTATTCAACCCGTTATTTTCAACCAGGCTTTTAAATTTCTCACATATTTTTAAAACTAAGGCTTCAACCTCATCAATAGTTGGATGTGCGCTTAGTTCAAGCTTGAGAGGGTTATCTTGAGTAGCATCTTGAGTTTTTCGATACCAGATATACTCTCCGGTCTTATCCTCTTCAAAATCGTATGGCTGAACCTCCTTAGCAGTGTACTGACTTATTAAGTCATCCATCAAGTCAGGATATTTGAATACCAACTCTTTTAATTCAGACTTTTTGATTATAGTAAGTGACCGCCACGAGTTACCAACAAGCTTATTCAGTTTTTCTTTTAAGTCTTCACTGCCAACGCCTATTTCATCACTTCCTGTCCAATCAAATGCAGCTGGCAAGTCTCTCAAAAGTTCTTTTGGCACCAAAAGAATCGGTTCTTTCGTAAAAGGATTTTGTGGCAACCCTGTTTTTTTGTCTAGGGTTCCCGACCATCCAAGAGGAAGAATTAACTTATAAATACTTCTAGAATATGCAAGTATATCCTCCTCGATAATATTGGCCGTCATATCACTTATTCTATCAGGACCAAAATTACCTTCAAACAATCCTACAAGCTCGAATAACTCAGGATCGTTTTTCCCTGCCTCAATAATTGTTTTAGCCGTAACTAAAACACGACGCCTCAGCTCCGGACCGATACCGCTCCCCGCAGTTCCCGATGATGAATAGCCTATACACAACCCTCTAACTTCATGCCAACGCATTTTTTTGTCTGCTGCTCTCCAGAATACATCTTCCTTCTGCGTACTAGCCAACAACAACTTACCGATTTCTAAAAAACGTGCCTGAAGCTTTCCATAGCTATCTTTGAACTCTGGAGTTTCAGCATGCTTTAAAAGATGCGGATCTAAAAATAAACGAGTATCCAAATCCAAAACAGGATCTAAGGCACCAAGCTCATCGATTTTTTTATGGGGGATTTTTAGGTACTTTGATAAAGAAGTTGGCATGCCGATCCTTGAGCAAAATAAATTTAGAATCACAATGCCACTACCCACTTAAGCTACGCAAGCTTAAGGCTGTTTCTCTCGCTCAAGACCCGGCAACTATCGTGGCTATCCTATTGATCCACATACAAATCAACCAGTAGTTGTTGACAAAAATAAACCTACAATTGATATTTGTGCTCACTCTCCCACCACAGAGCGAGACAACACCATGCACACCACAGCATCCCTGCACGTCCATCCAGCCGCCAATCCCTTCCGAGTCTTCGAGATTCGCCGCTTGGCAAAAGAACTCGGATGCGCCTTTGTCCCCTCCAAGGCGAAACCTAAACAACGCGCAGTTCCCACCCCCTTCGATCCGAACGATGGAGGTAACGCGGCATGAGCAAGTTCAGAGTCGACAACCGCACACTTCAGTTGCTCAAGGCCCAGGTCAACCTGAGCGAAACCTTCCACCACACCCTGCGCGATTCACCACAGCGCACGGCGTTGAAGCTTCGGCTGAAGGTTGATCGCAACCCGGCAGACACCACTTTTGTTGTCGAGGTCGGCAGCGAACGCCACACGCTGACGCTGGCCAACGACAAGAAAGCCCACCTGAAGCTGGCTGACTTCATCGAAGAAATCGCCAACGGCCCAATCGATCCTAACGCCGAGCTGGCTCCACCACGGCACGCCGAGCGCGTGTTCGGAGCCTTCAGCGCCCAACAGCGCGAGCAGGTGTTTGGTGTGGTGTGCCTGGGTGGCTTCCTCGATCTGGATCTCGGGTTTGAACTGCCGATTCGTCTGGCCGTGCACCGCACCCGAACGCGCAAGGGCGTCACCGTTATCCTGAGCATCGGCATCAAAAGCCCACGGACCAAGTGCTTCACCGTCTCGGGCAGCGACGTGCAGATGTACCAGGATGTCTGCGAATCCATCCTTCACTTGGCAGCGCTGGCGACTCCCGCCGCGCACGCTGCTTAGGAGGCCACCATGGATCGCAACCTCAAGGAAACGGCCCGCTACTTCGGCATCACACGACCGCAGCTGATCGGCCTGATGCAAGAGAAAGGCTTGCTCAACGCCGAGCGACTGCCGGCCTATCCAATGCGCGACCGTGAGTACCTGGGAACCAAGGAAGGCAAATGGTTCCACCCGGAGCTGGGCCTGCAATACAGCCAGTCAACGCGGGTTCGACAGATCGGCATTCCCTGGCTCGCCGAGCAACTGGGCCTCGCCCTGCCCGCTATCCCGGCAGATCGCCGTGACGTGGCCTAGGGAGTACGCCCGCCAGATCATTGCCTTACGGACCAAAGAGGAGCGCAACGCTGCGCTCCTTGAGGTACCCGAGCATCTGCGCGAGCTGACCAAAGCCCACTGCCTGATCACCTGGAACCACCCGAAACGCCGCCAGCGCATGGAGAGCCAGCAAGCCAATGAGTAACGCCAACCAGACCCCGCTGCGCCTGATGCCAGCACCGGAAACCGCCACCGTCGAACTGCTGTATCGCACCTTCGGCGACGTACTGATCCCGCTGGAAAAGATCCGCGTGCAGTACTTCCGCAACCTCAACGAACAGTCGTTCGCCGCCGAGATCAGCAGTGGCCGCATTCAACTGCCCGTCACCACCCTGGACAGCAGCCGCAAGGCCCCGAAGTACGCACACATCCGCCACGTTGCCGCACTGATCGACATCCGCGCCTACCGGGCAGATGAAGAACACGCCAAGCAACAGGCCGACACCAACGATCACGACCAATAACCCAACGGCTGCCACCACCAGCCAAACCCACCGGAGCACACCACATGGCCCACATACAGATCATTGCCCTGATCGGCCTGATACTCACCGTCGCCCTGCTCTACTGGGCCGGCTACCTGATTGGCCGGAGCAATGGCCGAGAGGCCGGGATCGAGGAAGGCAAAGCCATTGCCGAAGCGGACAACGCGAGAACCCTGCGCGAGCTGACAACCGCCCTCAAGTTCGTGCAAGCCGACAACCAACGGCTTGCGGAACTCCACGAACGCCTGCAGGACAGCCAAACCCTCAAACCAGCACATCGGCAGACCTTACTGGCCATAGCAGATCTGCTGCGCATCGCCGCCGATACCTTCAGCGCCTTCAAAACAGGGAAAAAGCTCGAAAGAGACTCGCGCTCACTGCGCGATCAAGCCCTGGCCATGGCAGCCCTAGTGGAGCCAGCAGCACAGGAGAAAGCCGCATGAGCCAGCAGATCGATGGACCAGCCCCCTATCAAAAACCGGAGGAAAGCGGCATGCCGCACGCTCAGCCCACCGCCCAAGCCATGACCGCTTTGTTCCGTAACGCTGCCAGCGTCGACGCGCAAAAAACAAAGAGCCTCTGGTGCGTAGCAGCAGGCATTACTGTTCTTTGCTGCAGCACCACCGAGGCGCTTACACCCCAGGAAAAGCTGCGCGAGGCAGTCAACCCTGATGCAAAGCTCATCACTCAGGAACGCCCGCCCGCGCAGCCTATTGTGGAGTTTAAGCCCTCCCCTAACAGCGACGAACGAACCGAATACGAGAAAAAGCTACCGATACCAGAAGCACCGCAGCACTGTGCAAACCGCAACACGTACATTCGGACAACCAGGTCGAGCCCATCCCGCAAGCATTACGCAGATAGAGCAAAGTTCACAGCAAAGCTATGGCAAGCACGAAAGAGGCCCATTTTAGATTCTCTGAGACTTAGCCACATGTCTCTGGCGATGAATAATCGGCAGGAAAGATCATGAACACACTCTTTTTACTGATGGCGCAGTATCAAGGACAAGCAGTCATACCAATCGGTCAAGTGTGTACTGACTACATGGGTTTGACGATTGAAAAATTCAAACTGAAGTGCTCGTCGGGCGAGATAGATATACCAATTGTTCGATTGGGGGCAGAATCTCAAAAAGCAGCACTGGGCGTACATTTGGTGGATTTAGCAAACTACATTGATCGTCAAAGAACGAAAGCCAAATCAGATCACGAGAAGCTAATGGGAAGATAACGACTGGCCTCTATAAGCAGGGTATAGACTGAAACGTCTACACCCTGCTCTTACAGAACTAACCGCGAACCGCTAATAATTGCTTCACTTTAACGTGCTCGTCTCTAGCCCAAGCTTCATAGCTATCCACATCATATCGCGCGGACCTCATCAGATTTACAGATGAGCGAAGGACCTCTTCAAAAGCTTCATCATTTGCAAGGTACTGATCCACGTCTACAATCTTCGAAATCGAGTCAATGACGGATAAACGACATTTACTTATTGTGGTATCGGCATCTTCGCTATTTAGATTAACACCACCAGCCAGACCAAAAGCATCAAGCGCCTTCGTCGGCATCTTAGTACACCAAAATCCGAAAGAGATCATATCGCACGTCGATTCCGGATCGAGCAATACGTTGTAGCCGAACAACTTCAGCATCTTCGACTTGTATGCAGGAGTCTCAGCCGTCAAGGCGCTCAAAACCCATTTGCCAATACCTGCACTAACCAAATTACTAAAAGAAGCCGGGCCAACTTTAGATTTATCTATTCGCCGACCAACCAGTACACCTTCGCCGAACACTTTCAGGTCATTACACTTATCATAAACAGCCTGATCAATATCAAAAATATCTTCCAAAACCTTCACAAAACGCTCAAAAGTCTCGGCATGTACCATATCTCGATTTGTGCGGGTAGTAATGAAAAACAACCAATCCTCAGTGCGGTTATCTGCTTGATACCTCAACAACTCAAACAGAGCTTTATAGTAGTTACTTTCATTCTCTTTAGGAGGGGACTCCAAAAAGCTCCCACACAAATCAATATTAATTACATCATACGTAGATGCCTGCTTAATAACTTTCTGATAAGCAATTGAATTCCTATTCGATAAGCGCTCCAACTGATCGCGATATACATCGGATGAGGGATCTATATATTTCAGACCGCGCAGCTCATCCAGAGATATAAGCTGATCCATTGTTGACTCTTTATCCTCAACCGCAATGGCGTTAAGGCCGGTAAACCTAATACTAACTTCCTTATCCGCACAAGCAGTATAAAGTGATCGCACATCAAGCAGGTCTGGCCCAGGAAGGCTTAGGTATTCCAACGACCTTGCCTTAGTTTTAAGATCCAATGCATCAACGAGACTAACTATCACACTATTCCACTGATTGCTTCTAATGTATTGCTTCCTCGGCTTATGCCAAGGTAAAAACTTTGTCTTTAAAGAAACTTTGGCATGAGCAACATCATCATAACCAAGATCTGACTCCAGCTCGTCACCGCGATCCATGCCTATCATTTCTTAATATCCAAGAGAAAGATTTTACCAATAGCACTTATAAGCTTCTCTACTTCCGAAGGACTCAAACTCGATAACAGACCATATGATTCTAGAATATTAGCGACGGCGACAAGTTTTTCCTCATGCAGCCCCATCCTCGCCTTTTCTGTGCTAGTAACCGGTCGAGCCGACGAGAACACAACACTTCGATCGACACTTACCGACCCCGGCTCATCCAAAAGCGAAGGCTGCTCACCTTTTACCGATGAATAAAAACTAACTTTTTTAGTCTCTGTAAAATACTCGACTATGGAGTTTATGTTCGCCTTAATCTCATCAATTTTCGCTTTGTTCTTTACTGTTGCATCATCCTTATTCAGAGCCTTACTTTTGCTCATGAATTGTCTAAGCGCGTTATGCATCCACTTTTTTAAATACTGATAATGCGGATGAGCAATATTAAAAGATTCGCGATCAATATTTAAAGCAGAGTCAAGACCTTTTACCGCAAAAACCTCACCGGTAAGCTGTCGCAACCTAGTCTGCTCCGAGATTTGATACTCCAAAAACGATTTATCGAAAAGAGTTCCATTGGCGCCATTGATACGAATTAGACAGCCATTATGCTCCAGCGGAACAACTTTATGATTCCAGAGCATGTAGTATTCAAATTCAAGCTCGCCACCCCTGTAGCTCTCAGGGACGCTGCTTAGCGAGGGGTTAGCACTACCCACAAACATGAGCTGGCCCTTCTTTCTATCTGCCTCTCCTGCGATAGAAATTGGCCTACGCAACTCTACATCATCAATAATTACAAAAAACGGAAGTTCACTTTCAGTGCGCTTAGCTGAAAAACCCAGTTTAGACTCGATTGTTTCAGACTCCGCCAGCTCAATCTTTGTCGCTGCAGTGCCTCGCCCCCCATTGCTAATCAAATAGACATCAACATTGTCGGACGCTTTAACGTCAAAAGGGTGCTTTTCGATATATTGGACTGGAACCGAAAGACTAATCGACCATATCATTCTCAGATACTCGTCCAAACACTCCTTCAGCTTTACATTACCTCGCTTCGCGTCTACCGTCAGCTGAGTAACTTCCGATACAAGCTTTTTAAACCGATCTAAAGGCCTATCGCCAGGCAACCAAGGTAGTTTTGCCGTAGTAATGAGTTTCTCGGAGTCGGCAGGGTCTACTTCACCAATATGAAAGTCTGGAACCCGAGGTAGCTCTTTTAACTCTTCCTCAAGGTCAAATTCTACTTCCTCAGCCTCGTCTTCCCCCTCACCTGCTTGACGTTCATACTGTATAGCATTCCAAAGTAGTTTAGACTGCAAGCTTTCTCGAACAAAAGGACGAACTTTAAGTAACGTAATTTCAGTGCCGGAATGATCAACATCTTCGGCCGGTACGTATGTAATTTCAGCCTTACCCGTTACATAGGTATCTTCATCGATATCAGCAACAACCTCGGACTGAGGACGTAGAATAATGTCGCAAACCAGGCGCTTATTAGCACCTTTGATCTTCGAAACGATGACAATATGATGGGTAATTTGCGATACAGAAAACAAACCGATGCCTAGTTTACCGATCAATCGCCGCCCGCCGGGGCTTAAATTCTTATCAGCCTCACTAGTTACATCGTGAAACTTACCATCTTTACTACGCTTTAAACTACCGCCGATATTACAGATAATGTGCGCCAAGGTATTTTCATCTAAACCATGACCATTATCTCGAACAACTATTTTTGAAAATCGTGGAGCATCAGTAAAAACCCTGACCTCTGTCGCATCTGCATCATACGAGTTCGCGATTAACTCACGCAGCGCTGAAGCGGGCTCTCGATAGATGCCGTCTGTGATTCTAGCAAAAACACGCTCATTTGTTTTTAGCGTGGCCACCACAGGCTCGTCGTAAAACTTCGTTTTCGACAATTGTTCCCGAAGCTCTAACTCTTCTTCGGAAAAGTTACTTTTTCTACCGAGGTCTTCCATAACCGTCTCGTCCTACAATACTTGTTCCATGATGGATTGTGCTATTCTTTCCGCGACCGGAGGTGGTACAGCATTGGAAACCTGTTTGACTTGTTGACTCATGTTTCCCTCCAGAACATATTTGAAAGGGAAACCTTGTAGCCGCATAGCCTCATAAATACTTAGACGACGCTTACCATTTGGATGCACGTGTATCTCACGATTTCCATAAGCCACGGTTCTACTTGGTTTCTTCCAATCCAATTGAATAAATGAACGTCCGCCGACGGGCATCACACCAGTTTCAAATCGCTTTGATTTCGGCTGGGATGTCCAATGATTCTGGTGATACGGAATCGACTCTGCAACCAACTTGCTAGACAGATAAACGGGATCGGGCAAATCCCTAATGACGTCACCAACGACTTTTTCCTTCAAAGGAGATGGCGCTGGAAATTTAAATTCACTAACACTAGAGCTCTTACACACACCAACTATAAATAGACGCCGGCGAGCTTGAGCCACTTGGTAGTTACTGGCATTCAGTTCTTGCTCATAAATATTAAAGTTTTGCGAAAGCTCTTTACGCAACCCTTCCAAAAAACTTTTATTCTTCTGAGCCCGTATCTCCGGCACGTTCTCAAACACGAAAAACTTCAAGCCAAATTTTTCATAAAACGAATTTACGATAGCTGCATATTTGAGCGCCAATTGATTTCGTGGATCTTCTGCATGACGCCCAACATTGCCGCGAGAAAAGCCCTGACAAGGAGGTCCGCCAATAATTCCGGAAATTTCCGGATTCTCACCACATGCCTCAACGATAGAATCGCATAGCTGCTCTACAGTTGTGGCCAACAAATCAACGACGCGCCCAAGATTGCCAGGATGATTTCTATTGTATGTTTTGATTGCCGCTACGTCATAATCAGCCGCATAGCAAACTTCAAAACCAGCGTTGGTAAATCCTAGATCGAGGCCACCAGCGCCACAAAATAAACTGACAACTTTATGTGAATTAGATGAGGGACCATTGCCTTCAGTCTTCTTTTTTACTATAGCCATATCAGCGACTGAAGCTTCCATTAAAAAACCTACTCAAAAATTACGGATTTATACCACATTCAGCAGAGGCACTCAATTCAACACATTGAGATCTGTGCACTTAAAATCACGACTGAATTATTGCTTTAAGCCAGGCCCAGTCTTTGTAAACGTCACCCCGGCCGCGTAAATGCGTATACCTTCGGAGCGAGTTCCAGTCTCGATGCCCCGACACACTCGACACCCGCGGAATGTCCCAGCCCATCTCAAAGAGCCGACTCACCCCTTCGTGTCGCAAATCATGGAAATGCAGATCTTCAATCCCAAGCATCGGGCACGCTCGCGTAAAGGACGCCGAGACCGACTTGGCGTTATAAGGAAAAATCTCCCTCGCAACTCTGGGCATGCTGTGCAGAATCGCCCTGGCCTCATCAGGTAGATGACACCACACGTCATTGCCAATCTTCTGTCCGGGGTTTTTCATGTCCCGCACCAGGACGGCCTGTCGAGACTCATCGAGATCGTCCCAGCGAATCCGCGTGATTTCTTCCTGCCGACGTGTCGAGAAGATGGCGAAAGCGATCATCTTCGGCATATTGATGTGAGCCTTGCGACGCGCCTGCATTTCGAAGAAATGCGCCATAAGCTTATCCAGCTCTTCCAGCGTCGGCCGACGGTTGCGCTCCTTACTCTTGCTGACCATGCCGAGCTTGCGTAGCACTTTACGAGCGTCAGGCATAGCCAGCGGATCAACCTGATAGCCCCAAGCCGGCCGCGCTACGGATAACACTGCCCCCAAGTGCGACAAGTCGTTACCAACCGTCTGCGCCTGCACGCCACCACCCTCCTGCCCCATCCGCCACTGAGCAAACTCCACCAACTTCTGACTGGTGAGTACCGAATCGTCGAGATCGCCCAGCCAGGTATCCTTGATTGCATTCAAGGTGGCACGCTTTGTCTTCCCTAACGGCCGGATCTTCTCGTACTCATCCAGGTACTGCTCGATCATCCTTCTGATAGTCATCCCTTTCCTACTGGCTCGCTCAATAGCACCTGGCTGGGCTAACTCAGTCTCCCGGCGCTTGATCCATGCCTGAGCGACCTGCTTACGGTCGAAGGTTTGGCTTTCCTGATAAACTGTCTTGCCATCCCGATTGATCCGAATTTGCGCCGTGTAGGCTGTCGAGTTGTCCTTGCGCTTACGTGCTGTGATCGTGCCCATTTCCAGTTGCTACATTGCCGATGTCGATTGCTACATTGTAGCAACCAACCTCGGAAAACAAGGAAAAATGGGCAAAAACCGTTGTATAAAAGATCAGTATCAATGAACCTCGAAAAACCTGAAGCGCCCGTAAATATTAGCCACTCCCACGCTGAGCCGTCTCGCCGCTTCAGCGTGGCGCCGATGATGGATTGGACGGACCGTCACTGCCGATTCTTCCTGCGCCTACTGTCCAAACACACCTTGCTCTACACCGAAATGGTCACCACGGGTGCGCTGCTCAATGGTGATCACGAGCGCTTCCTGCGCTACCACCCGTCCGAGCACCCTCTGGCGTTGCAGCTGGGGGGCAGCACGCCGGCGGATCTCGCGGCGTGCGCGCGCATGGCCCAGGAGCATGGCTACGATGAGGTCAACCTCAACGTCGGTTGCCCCAGCGACCGGGTGCAGAACAACATGATCGGTGCCTGCCTGATGGGCCATCCGGCGCTGGTGGCCGATTGCGTGAAAGCCATGCGCGATGCGGTGTCGATTCCCGTGACGGTCAAGCATCGGATCGGTATCAACGGGCGCGACAGTTATGCCGAGCTATGCGATTTCGTCGGCCAGGTCATGGAAGCCGGGTGCAGCAGCTTTACCGTGCACGCACGAATCGCCATTCTCGAAGGCCTCTCGCCCAAGGAGAACCGGGACATTCCCCCGCTGCGCTACGACGTGGCGGCGCAATTGAAGGCGGATTTCCCACAGCTGGAAATCATCCTCAACGGTGGGATCAAGACCCTCGAGGCCTGTCATGAACATCTGCAGACTTTCGATGGGGTGATGCTGGGCCGTGAGGCCTATCACAACCCCTATCTGCTGGCCGAGGTAGACCAGCAGCTGTTTGGCAGCACTGAGCCGGTGATTTCCCGGGCCGAGGCGCTGGCCCGGTTGCGCCCCTATATTGCCGAGCACCTGGCTGCCGGTGGCGCCATGCACCACATCACGCGCCATGTCCTAGGGCTGGGCACGGGCTTCCCCGGTGCTCGCAAGTTCCGCCAGCTGTTGTCGGTGGATATCCACAAGACCCAGGATCCGCTGGCCCTGCTGGATCAGGCCGGACAGTTGCTGGAAGGACGTTAAGCGTCGGCCGGGTTGAACCTGGCCGGGCTTTTGGCATCGTATCTACTGGACAGTGCCCCAGCATTCAAACGACTGTTTTCAGGTCACGGACTTTGGGGCCGTAGTTAGCATTCCGCGCCCTTGAGCGCCTGACAGCGCTCGGGTAATGTCGTCAGACCCATAGGACAGAGCACGCTCATGACTTCCAAGCTGGAACAACTGAAGAAAATCACCACCGTAGTGGCCGATACCGGTGACTTCGACGCCATCGCCCGGGTCAAGCCGGTGGATGCCACCACCAACCCTTCGCTGCTGCTCAAGGCTGCGGCCATCCCGGGTTATGCCGATCTGCTGAATGCCTGCGTCAACGACTGCAAAGGCGATGTCGGCCTGGCCAGCGACCGTTTCGGCGTGGCTGTAGGCCAGGAGATTCTCAAGGTCATTCCGGGCCGTATTTCCACTGAGGTGGACGCCCGCCTGTCGTTCGATACCGAAGCCATGCTCAAGCGCGCCCATCGGCTGATCGAGCTGTATGACAAGGCCGGCATCGGCCGTGATCGGGTGCTGATCAAGATCGCCTCTACCTGGGAAGGCATCCGCGCCGCCGAAAAGCTGGAGCGCGAAGGCATCCAGACCAACCTCACCCTGCTGTTTTCCTTCGCCCAGGCCGTGGCCTGTGCCGAAGCCGGGGTGTTTCTGATTTCTCCATTCGTAGGGCGGATCTACGACTGGTACAAGAAGGCTACCGGCAACGACTATCAGGGCGCTGACGATCCGGGCGTGCAGTCGGTTACCCGCATCTACAACTACTACAAGGCCAATGACTACAAGACCGTGGTCATGGGGGCAAGCTTCCGCAACCTCAACCAGATCGAGCAACTGGCAGGCTGCGATCGCCTGACCATCAGCCCGGACCTGATTGAGAAGCTGGCCGCCGACACCGGCAAGCTGGAACGCAAGCTGAGCCCGGGCAAGACTGGTGAAGCTCGCCAGAGCCTGAACGAAGCGCAGTTCCGCTGGGCCTCCAACGAAGACGCCATGGCCACCGAAAAGCTGGCTGAAGGCATCCGCCAGTTCGCCCGCGACCAGGAAAAGCTCGAAGCCCTGCTGGCTGCAAAGCTCTGATCGCTTCGCGTCAACGCAAAAAGGGCGAACCCTCACAGGTTCGCCCTTTTTTGTGCGCTAGCGTTTCAGTCGATCAGTGACGCTCCAGGGCATTCACCAGATCGTGAAAGGCTTCACGGTTGGAGTCATTAAGGCCCATGAGGATCTTGTGCGCCTCCAGGACCTTGACCCGTACCACTTCTTCCGACTGGTCCTGGGACGGCAGGTCGGTCAGGCATTCCGGACAGGGAATCGGGCGATCGACGATGTTGAACACCTGATCGAAGCCCATGGACTGCAACAGCCTGGTAATGTCTTCGTGGGTGGTGACGACGGTGGGCAACAGACCGACTTTCTGCCGAGACAGGATCGAGAGCTTGGCCAGCAGGCCCAGGGTGGTGCTGTCGATGCTGCGGGTTTCTGTCAGATCGATCACGATCGCCGAAAAATTCAGCGCGGTGAAAATCCGCTCAATAGTCGCATCCAGCGCCGAACACAGGGTCAGGCGCACTTCACCGACGAACTTCAGGACGAAGGTGCCATCCTGCTCGGCGAACTGGATTCTACCGGTACTCATTGAAGGTTCCTGCTCAACACTAACAGGGCGATATCATCCGGCATCTCCCCTAGCGTGGCCAATCCAAAAACTTGCCGCAAGCCATCCAGGCTGCCGCCCGCTGCCCTCACCCGTTCGGGCAAGGCTGCTTCTTTCTCTTTGAGTGTAGGCTCGGGCAAAAGGTCCAGGATGCCATCGGACATCAGCGTCAGGCTGAACACCGGCGGCAGCTCCAGAATGTGGTCTTCGTAGGTGGCCTCGTTGAACAGGCCCACCGGCAAACCACGCCCTTCCAGATAACGCACACTGTCGGGGGTGTACAACACCGGCAACGGCAAGTGCCCGCCAATGCTATAGGTCAACAAGCCAGTCTCCTCGTCGATGACTCCACCGACCATCGTGACGTGTTTGCCCAGCTTACAACTGATCAGGCCACGGTTGATATGGCCTAGCACTTCCGAAGGCTTGAACTCCGGCAAGGTGCCATTGCGCTTGGACTCGAACAGCAAACGGGTGGTCATGAACTTCAACAGCACGGTGACAAAGGCCGACGACGCACCATGACCGGAAACATCCGCCAGGTAGAAGGCCACCCGGCGCTCGTCGACACGGAAATAGTCGACAAAATCACCCGACAGGTACAACGACGGGATGATCTGGTGGGCAAAGTTGAATTCGTCAATCGACCAGGGGCTGGTCGGCAGCATGTTCATCTGCACCTGTCGACCGGCGTTCTGATCTTCCTGGAGCAGATTGAGGCTGGCTTCGAGCTCGCGGTTGGCGGCTTCAAGCTTCTCTCTGTAACGCTGGTTTTCCAGCAACAGGCGAGCACGATCCAGGGCGCGGCGCACCGAGTGCTCGAGCACGGCCAGATCTTCCAGCGGCTTGATCAGGTAGTCCGCCGCGCCCAGGCGCAGGGCTTCAACCGCATCGTTCATGACGCCCGCACCCGAAACCACGATCACCGGGGTTTGCGGGGACAGTTCGGTCACTTGACGGATAAGCTCGAGACCGCCCATCTGCGGCATGCGCAGATCGCAGATCACCAGATCGGGGTTGTCGCGCTCGAATACCTGAAGACCCTGCTGGCCGTTAGCGGCCTGCAGTACGCTGAAGCCACTGTCTTCCAAATAGGCCGCGAGGCTCGCGCGCACTACTTCGTCGTCATCGATTATCAGCAGCGTGGCACTGGTTTTTTGCATGTGGGCAAACGGCGCCAGAATTAGGTTGGCGTAGGTGCTCTGGCCTGGGGCTTGAGGCACGCTACTGGATTCGCTTTCTAGCCACTCTGCAAGCCCGGCCAGGACCTTGAGCCCTGCACGCCCGACCATCAGAGGTGCCCTTCTAAGGCGCAGACGGTACTCCCATCCGCGGGGCGTTTCAAGCTCATGCCGATGGTCGCCTGACGTCTTTACACCGCAAATCACCGGGAGTTATAAAAACCGCTAAAACCGCAACTCAATCGCAGGATGGAACCCATGAACCAAAACCAGCGTGACTACAGCGAAAAGCGCGATTACATCCGCATGCGGGTGGATGCAGAGGTCACGCTGATCCATCAGGGGCAGGTGATCGAAGCGGTCTGCATCGATCTTTCCAGCAGCGGCATGCAGGTGCAGGCACCACGTTCGTTCCAGGTCGGCGATCAGTTGAGTGTACGTATCGACTCAGAGCACGCAGCCCTCAGGGGGCTGGAAGCAGAGACGGAAGTGGTATGGGTCAACCCACAAGAAGGTGGTGGCCAGAAACTTGGACTTACAATCCTTAAAATGAAGTAAAGATTCCAACCCATGAAAAAGGCGGCCATCAGGCCGCCTTTTCAGTTTGTGCAGGACAGTCGAGCCTAGAAGTCGTCTTCGACCTTGCCGTCCTTGATCTTGAATTCGCGATTCTGCAGGTAGGCATTGCGAATGAAGGTGTATTTGTCACCGCGAATCAGCTTGTCCGCCGAGAGCAGGCTGGCACGGGTATCGACGACATCCACACCCATGGTGATGTTGCGCGCGGGGATGTCATTCATGTAGCGGTAGGGTTCGGTGTAGCTGTCGACATACTTGGCCGGCGCATCACGCAGGGTGCTTGGCCCCAGCAACGGCAGCATCACGTAGGGACCGCTGCCCACGCCCCAATGACCGAGGGTCTGGCCGAAGTCTTCGTCATTGCGCTGCAGGCCCATCTTGGTACCGACATCAAAAAAGCCCGCCAGGCCCAGGGTGGTGTTCATCAACAGTCGCGCAGTGTCGACACCGGCAGCACCAGGTTTGGCCTGGAGGATGTCATTGGCGAGGTTGCCGACATCACCGATGTTGCGAAACATGTTGTGGATGCCATCTTCCAGAAACTGCGGAGTGACGGCCTGATAGCCTTGCGCCAGAGGCTTCAGGGCATAAGTATCCAGCGTATCGTTGAAGGTGAAGATGGGACGGTTGATGCTTTCCCATGGATCATCTTCGGCCGCCTGGGCAACCAGGGGAGCCAGCGTCACACCGGCACTCATACATAGTGGAACTAGATAACGGCTCCAGCGCATAGCAGGAAACTCCTTCGATTGTTCTCTCGTGGGGCTATGCCCTGAGGATAAGTTCAGGAGTATAAAGCGGATATGCCGGTTTAGGCAGCATCACCGCAAACCGTCTTCAGCCGGGGTTCAGCCAACCTTGCTGCCATTCACCGTACTGTCACCTGCATGTCATGTTCTGCCGCTAGCCTCCAAGGGTATTTCAAGGACGCTGACATGCCCCACGCCGACGCCTCAGTGCAACCCGCACGCCCGTTGACTGCCGTACTCTTCGGCCTCAGTGGCTGCCTGGTGGATTTCGGCGCGCGGATGCGCCAGCAAGCCACGGACAAACCTGATCCGGAGCAAGCCCAAGCCACACCTGGCGCACTGGAAACGCTGCGGCGCCTGCATCAGCAAGGCATCCCCTGCGCCTGGCTGGAGCAACTGCTCCCCGCCAGTAGCCGCCAATTGGCTGCCATCCTGCCGGACTGGATCAAGCCGGCACCTCACTCCCCCGCCCCCTGGCCTGCACCCGATGCCTGCTGGCAGGCGCTGATGGCGCTCAACGTCAAAGGCATCGACGGCTGTGTCTTGGTCAGCGGCGAACCCCAACTGCTGCAGTCGGGCCTCAATGCCGGCCTCTGGACCATCGGCCTGGCCTCTTGCGGCTCCCTGTGCGGCATGACCCCCAGCGAATGGCAGGCCCTGAGCCAGCAGGAACGGGAATTCAAGCGTGGCAAGGCCACGGTGCAGCTCTTCGGCCTGGGGGTGCATTCGGTCATCGACCATCTGGGGGAGTTGAACACCTGCCTGGCGGACATCGAACTGCGCCGGCTCAAGGGTGAAAAACCCTGACATAAGCCTGTTGATCAGGATCATGCACAGCGCCTGGGAGTGGATTACTCTAAGCCGTGGGCATGGACCTTTGACTCGACAGCGCGGTCCATCCCTGTGCCTATCAATAAAGGGAGAACGCCATGCCTGCCCGCGAACTGCAAGAACAACTCGACACCCTGCGCGAGCAATTGGAACAGAACCCACCGCTTTCCGAAGCCGAGCGCAACAATCTGCAAGAACTGATGCAGCAGATCGAACTGCAACTCAAACTGGAGACCGGCACCCAGGACGCCAGCCTCGCCGACGGCGTCAACCTGGCCGTGGAACGCTTCGAACTGGAGCACCCGGCGATTGCCGGAACCCTGCGCAATATCGTCCAGACCCTGGGCAACATCGGCATCTGAGCAACCCCCGGTAGCCAACCCCACAAAGCAAAAGCCCCGCTCTCGAAGCGGGGCTTTGCTTTTACTGGCGTACCAACCGGTGATTGGCGAAATCCGCGGTTTCGGTACTGCGGTAAGGGTTGATATCCAGCCCACCGCGGCGCACATAACGCGCATACACGGTGAGTCTCTCCGGCTTGAGCAAGCGTTGCAGGTCGAGAAAGATCCGCTCCACGCACTGTTCGTGAAAGTCCGAGTGCTGGCGGAAGCTCACCAGATAGGCCAGCAGGCTGGCGTGATCCAGAGCCGCGCCCCGGTATTGCACCACCACGCTGCCCCAGTCCGGCTGGCTGGTTACCGGGCAGTTGGACTTGAGCAGATGACTGTGCACGCTCTCCTCCACCACGCGCGAAGCATCGCAGCGCAGCAGTTCGGGGCGCGGGTGCTCATAGCTGTCGACACTGATATCCAGATCATCGATACACACCCCAGGCAGCGCCACCACGCCTTCGGCCTCGACCTCCTGCAGGCTGCGGATCCGCACGCCTACCGGCTTGCCGGCAGCAGCCGACAGATCAGTGCGCAAGGTGGCCTCAAGGGTCGCCCGATCATCGAACGGCGTCTGGTTCAGCGAATTGAGGTACAGCTTGAACGACTTGGATTCGATGATGTTCGGCGAATCGGCGGGAATGCTGAACTCACCGATAGCCACTACCGGCTTGCCCGACGGCAGCAGCCAGGACAACTCGAAGCAGTTCCAGTAGTCCACGCCCTTATAAGGAAGGGTATCGGCACTCAAGCCCAGCTCGGCCCATTTTGCCGCCCGGGGAATCGGGAACAGCAAGGACGGGGTGTAAGTGGAGACGTATTCACTGGACTTGCCCAGCGGCGAATGTTCGGCTGCGGGATGCATGGCGGAAACCTGACTGAAGAATCAGCGGATTCTATCAGCCTTTGCTCCCGCCTTTGAGCCCCGGATGCCTATGGGGTGACCGTCAGCTTGCCCACCATCCCGGCCTGGTAGTGCCCGGGAATGTTGCAGGCGAACTCCAGGTTGCCGCTCTTGCTGAAGGTCCAGGTCAGTTCCGCCTGCTTGCCCGGCTCCACCAGCACGCTGTTGGGATCGTCATGCTGCATGCCATGGTCCATGCCTGCCATTGAGCCGTGGCCCATGGCTCCATGATCCATCGCCTTCATGCCGGTCGGGGTGAGCATGCCGCTCTGCTGCATCTTGAGCATTTCTTGCTGGTGCTCGGCATGCATGGCCGCGTTGCCCAGATTGAACTCGTGCAGCAACTGCCCCTTGTTGATCAGCACGAATCGCACCGTCTCGCCGGCCTTGATCTCCAGGGCCTTGGGATTGAACGACATGTCCCCCATCACCACCTCGACACTGCGAGTGGCCTTGGCCGCAGGCGCCGGCTGGCCAAAATCGTAGGAGCCGGCCGGCGAGGCCCAGAGCGGTGCGCTCAACAGCATCAGGCAGCCCCCCAGGATCGACCGGCTTCGCCACAACAGGTTTTGCATACTCATCATCAGACTCCAACAAGATCGGGATTCAGCCTGTGGCACACTCTAGAGCCCTGCCGCTGCCAGCCAGCTGACATGCAGATTACAACTTTGTCAGCTTGCACTGCCCTGGCCTGCTGCACGGTATAAAGCCCGGGTTCCAACCGCCACGAGTCCCACCATGAAACTGCTGATCGTCGAAGACCAACCCAAAACCGGCCACTACCTGCGCCAGGGCCTGAGCGAGGCCGGCTTCAACGCCGAACTGGTGGCCGACGGCAGCACCGGCCAGCACCTGGCCCTGACCGGCGACTACGCTCTGCTGATTCTCGACGTGATGCTGCCGGGTCGCGACGGCTGGCAGATCCTCCAGGCGGTGCGCAGCGCCGGGCTGGAGATGCCGGTACTGTTCCTCACCGCCCGGGATGCCGTGCAAGACCGGGTGCACGGCCTGGAACTGGGGGCCGACGACTACCTGGTCAAGCCTTTTGCCTTCTCCGAACTGCTGGCCCGGGTCCGCAGCCTGCTGCGCCGGGGCAGCGCCGTGGCCCAGGAAACCAGCCTGCAACTGGCAGACCTGCGCCTGGACCTGATCCGCCGCCGGGTAGAACGCGGCAGCCAGCGCATCGACCTGACCGCCAAGGAATTCGCGCTGCTGGAAATGCTCCTGCGGCGCCAGGGCGAAGTCCTGCCCAAGTCGCTGATTGCCTCCCAGGTCTGGGACATGAATTTCGACAGCGATACCAACGTCATCGAAGTAGCCATCCGCCGCCTGCGCCTGAAGATCGACGACGATTTCCCGAACAAACTGATCCATACCGTGCGCGGCATGGGCTACGTGCTCGAAGAGCGCCAGGCCTGATGCGCCGCCTGTCCCTGAGCGGGCGCCTGGCGCTGCTGTTCGCCGCCTGCACCGCAGTGGTCTCATTGTTGGCGGGGGTGTTGTTCAGCCGCGCCAGCGAAGCCCATTTCATCGAACTGGATCAGCAACTGCTGGACGGCAAGCTGTTGGCCCTGCGCAGCGCCTTGCAGGATGTCAACGAGGCCGGGGACTTCCCCCCGCGCCAGGCCAGACTGCAGGACGAGCTGAGCCACCAGCCGGACCTGCAGCTACGAGTCGGCGACGTCAATGGCCAGCTCTGGTTCGACAGCGCCCCCGACCTGCCCGCCTCTCTGCCTGGCGGTGCCGGCTTGCGCAGCCTGGAGCAGGCCGGCACCGCCTACCGTCTCTACACAGCAGCGCTGAATCCCGGCCAGGCGGCCTCGCCGCAATTGACCCTGATCCTCGACATCACCCATCACCAGCACTTTCTGCAGCGCATGCAACACCTGATCTGGCTCACCGTGGGCCTCTCGGCCCTGGCCACTGCCCTGCTCGGCGCCTGGGCCGCCCGCAGTGGCCTGCGCCCGTTGCGGCGCATGGGCGCGGTGGCCGCCGGGGTCTCCGCCAGTTCCCTGACCCAGCGCCTGCCCCAGGAACAGATGCCCGCCGAGCTGGCGGAACTGGCCAGCAGCTTCAACGCCATGCTGGGCCGTCTTGAAGAGTCGTTTCAGCGCCTCTCGGCATTTTCCGCCGACATCGCCCACGAACTGCGCACCCCTTTGTCGAACCTGCTGACCCACACCCAGGTCACCCTGACCCGCCCCCGGCCGCTGGAGGACTATCGCGAAGCCCTGCACAGCAACCTGGAGGAGCTGCAATGGATGGCGCAACTGGTCAACGACATGCTGTACCTGGCCAAGGCCGACCACGGCTTGCTTACACCCAGGCGCGAAGCGCTGGAGCTGGCCCAGGAAACCGACATGCTGCTGGAGTTCTATGGCCCCCTGGCCGAAGACGCACAGATCGAACTGACCCGTGAAGGCCAGGCCGGCTTTGCCGGGGACCGCAGCATGCTGCGCCGGGCGTTATCCAACCTGCTGGACAATGCCCTGCGCTTCACTCCGGCCGGCGGCGCGGTCAAGGTGCGCATCTACGAAAGTGCCGGGCACCTGAGCCTGAGCATCGAGAATACCGGCGAAGGGATCGCCAAGGATGTACTGCCGCGCCTGTTCGACCGCTTCTACCGGGCCGACCCGGCACGGCGCGAAGGCAGCAGTGAACATGCGGGGTTGGGGCTGGCGATCACTCAGTCGATCATTCGTGCCCACGGCGGGCAGATCCGATGCGAATCGGCAGCGGGCTGGACCCGTTTCGTGATCGAGTTGCCAAGGCAGGATTGAAGGACTGTTCGCCGGCCAGCCGGCTCCTGCACCAATCGGACAGGAGCCGGCGGCCGGCGAAAGCGGGTCTCAGGAGTAGCGCAAAGCGTGGGCCGGCTCGACCTTGGACGCGCGCCAGGCCGGATACACGGTCGCCAGGAAGCTCAGAACGAAGCCGGCACCACAGATCAGCACCACGTCGCCGCCCTGCAGTTCAGAAGGCAGGTTACTGACGAAATACACATCGGAGCTGAAGATCTGCTGGCCGCTGATTCTTTCCAGCCAGCCCACCAGCTCACTCACGTTCAGTGCCGCGATTACCCCCAGCACCCCACCGATCAGGGTGCCGACGATACCGATCACCGTCCCCTGGACCATGAAGATCGCCATGATCTGCCGTGGTGTGGCGCCGATGGTGCGCAGGATCGCGATGTCCGCCCCCTTGTCATTCACCACCATGATCAAGGTGGCGATGATGTTGAATGCCGCCACCGCCACGATCATCAGCAGCAACAGGCCGATCATGGTCTTTTCCATCTTCATCGCGCTGAACAGGCTGCCCTGGGTGTGGGTCCAGTCATCGGCGCGGAAGTCCGCCCCCAGGCCCTTGGCGATATCCGCCGAGACCTTTGGCGCGGCATACAGGTCCTTGACCGCCAGGCGCACGCTCTGCACCTGGTTCGGCTGCCAGTGCTGCATTTCTGCAGCATCGGCCACATGGATCAGGCCCATGGAGCCATCCAGCTCGGCCCCCACCTTGAACACCCCAACCACGTTGAGGCGTTGCATGCGCGGGGTGATCCCCCCCGGTGCAGTGCTCACTTCAGGCACGATCAGGGTCAGCTTGTCGCCGACGTTCAGGCGAAAGCGCCGGGCCGTGATCTCGCCGATCACCACGCCGAACTCGCCAGGTTTCAGGTCTTGCAGGCTGCCCTGGACAATATGCTGGGCAACGATGGACACCTTGCCTTCCTGGGCCGGATCGATGCCGCTGATCTGGATCGGCTGCATCGCCCCCTTGTAGGAGAGCATGCCCTCCATCTCGGTAAAGGGCACCGCGGCGGTGACTTCCGGATTCTTCAGGGCCGCCGCGGCCACCGGCTGCCAGTCATCGATGGGCTTGACCCCAACGATAGTGGCGTGGGGCACCATGCCGAGGATGCGCGAGCTCATTTCCCGCTGGAAGCCGTTCATCACCGACAGCACCACGATCATCGCCAACACGCCCAGGGCGAGGCCGATCATCGAGGTCATGGAAATGAACGAGACAAAACGATTGCGCCGCTTGGCGCGGGTGTAGCGCGTGCCGATAAAGATCGATAAAGGTCTGAACATGGGCAAGGCACCCTGAAAAGATTAATGACCCGGCATCGACAGCCCAGCCGCCGACGCCGTGTGCGGGCGCATCAGATGGCGACCAGGTGACCTTCTTGCAGGTGCAGTACGCGGTCCATCTGTCGAGCCAGGTTCATGTCGTGGGTCACCACCAGGAAGGCGGTGCGCATCGAGGTACTGAGCTCCAGCATCAGGTCCTGAATTCCCTGCGCCGTGTGCGAGTCGAGGTTGCCGGTGGGCTCATCGAGCATCACCAGCCCCGGCTTGTTCACCAGCGCCCGGGCAATGGCCACCCGCTGGCGCTCGCCACCGGACAGCTCGGCCGGTTTGTGCTCCAGCCGATGGCCGAGCCCGACCCGCTCCAGCAGCGCGGTGGCACGCTGACGGGCTTCCGGGATCGGCGTGCGGCCAATCAGCAGCGGCATGCAGACGTTCTCCAGCGCGGTGAACTCCGGCAGCAGGTGGTGGAACTGGTAGACGAAGCCCAGGGCGCGGTTGCGCAACTGGCCGCGGGCCTTCTCGCCCAGCGCCGAAAGCTCCTCGCCCGCCAGCCAGACGCTGCCCTTGGATGGCGTATCCAGGCCGCCCAGCAGGTTGAGCAAGGTACTCTTGCCCGAGCCGGAAGTGCCGACGATGGCCACTCGCTCACCCGGGTGCAGCTCCAGTTGCAGGCCAGACAGGACCACCACCGATTCCGGGCCTTCCTCATAGGACTTGCCCAGGTCGCGGCAGCTCAGGATTGCTTTTTCACTCATGCCCAACTCACTCATAACGTAGCGCCTCCGCAGGCTGGGTGCGCGCCGCACGCCAGGCTGGATACAGGGTGGCGAGGAAACTCAGGACCAATGCCGCGCCGCAGACCATCAACACATCCTCGGCCATCAGTTGCGACGGCAGGTAGTCGATGAAATACACGTCGGCATTCAGGAATTTGTGGCCGATCAGGCCTTCAAGGGCGGAAATCGCGGCACTCACGTTCAGCGCCGCCAGCATCCCCAGCACAGCACCGATCAAGGTGCCGACCACGCCGATCACCGTGCCCTGGACCATGAAGATCGCCATGATGGTTCCCGGCGTCGCCCCCAGGGTGCGGAGAATGGCGATATCGCCCTTCTTGTCGTTCACCACCATCACCAGGGTCGAGATGATGTTGAACGCGGCCACCGCGACGATCAGCAGCAGCAACAGGCCGATCATGGCTTTTTCCATGCGGATGGCCTGGTACAGGTTGCCGTGGGTACGGGTCCAGTCGCGGGCGTAATAGTGGTTCTCACCCAGCTGCTGGGCGATTTCCCAGGCGGTGCGCGGGGCCTGGAACAGGTCGTCGAACTTCAGCCGCAGGCCTTGTACCTGATCCGCCTTCCAGCGGTGCAGGCGACCCAGGTCCTGGAGGTTGGTCAGGCCCAGGTAGCCGTCGATCTCGCCGGCGCCGACATGGAAGATGCCCACCACGGTAAAACGCTTCATCCGCGGGAACATCCCGGCCGGGGTCACCGTGACTTCCGGGGCGACGAAGGTCAGCTTGTCTCCCAGGCCGACACCCAGCTTGGTTGCCGCCTTGTCACCAATGACAATGCCGAAACTACCGGGCGCCAGCGCGTCCAACTGCCCCTGCTGCATGAAGTGGTCGATGATCGACACCTGCCGCTCCTGCTCAGGGTCGATGGCATTGAGCAGCACCTTCTGCACCTGGCCATTGTTGGTCAACAGGCCCTGCATCTGGGTGAACGGTGCCACCGCCAGCACTTTGGGGTTCTGCCTGACCTTGTCGGCCAGGCTTTGCCAGTCGCTGATGGGTTCGCCGGATTCGATGGTGGCGTGGGGCACCATGCCCAGCACGCGGGTGCGCATCTCATGATCGAAGCCGTTCATCACCGACAGCACCACGATCATCACGATCACGCCAAGGGCGAGTCCGATCATCGAAGTCAGGGAAATGAATGACACAAAATGATTGCGACGCTTTGCACGGGTGTAACGCGTGCCGATAAAAGCAAACAGAGGTCTGAACATGTCGGGGCTTGTGCAGAGGAAAAGAAGACGTCCTTGTGGCGGGGCCTGGTAAGCAGCTTTACACTCAGACCACTGCCTCTACCATGGGTTCGCCATGTCGACATTAGATGAAGAAGATCGCCGCGAATACTACCGTATCGAGGACACGATCGCACTGGAAATTAGCCCCTTGTCCGCCCTCGACGCGGCGAGCAAGGAAGTGTTGCAGGATGAGTCCCCACTGTTCAATCTGCTCAGTGAACTGCACCTGAGCGAGTTCGAATCCCAGCATCTGCTGCGCCAGGTCAGCGAGCGCGATCGCACCCTGGCCAGCTACCTCAAGGCCATGAACAAACGCATCGACCTGCTCAGCCAGGTGGTGGCGCAAACGGTGTTCGGCAAGTTCGGCGAGCCGCAGCGGGTCATTCTGTCCGAGGGCGGCATCGAATTCAGCCATCACCAGTGCTACCCAACCGGCAGCCATCTGGCGGTGAAGCTGTTGCTGATGCCGCAGGCCCTGGGCCTGCTGCTGCGGGCCAAGGTCACCCACTGCGAGCCCCAGAGCTTTGGCACCTTCGAGATCGGCACCGAGTTCGAAGCATTGACCGATGCCCAACGCCAGCTGCTGGCGCGCTATATCCTGCAGAAACAGGCCCAGCAACGCCGCCAGGCCCGGGAGCAGAGCGACCCCGCCGCCGGCTGAGCAGTACGCCCGACCCTCTCTTAAGGAACAACATCCGTGAAGGAGCAATTGTGACCCTGATCTATGGCCATCGCGGCGCTAAAGGCGAAGCACCGGAAAATACCCTGACCAGCTTTCAGGAGTGCCTCAAGCACGGCGTGCGCCGTTGCGAGCTCGACTTGCACCTGTCCATGGACGGCGAGTTGATGGTGATCCACGACCCGACCCTCAAGCGCACCACAGACCGGCGCGGCAAAGTGGTGGAGCATTCCGCCGCCGAGCTGGTGACCTACGACGCGCGCAAGGGCGGCCCGGGCTGGGTCAACCCCTGCCCCATTCCGCGCCTGGAAGAGCTGTTCGAGAAATGCGACTTCGAGCACTGGCAGCTGGAGGTCAAAAGCGCCTCACGCACCCGCGCCGCCACCACGGTGCTGGCGATTCGCGAAATGGCCCAGCGTTTCGGCCTGCTGGACAAGGTCACCGTGACCTCAAGTTCTCGGGAAGTATTGAAGGCCGCCGTGGAGCTGACCCCGGACCTGTCCCGCGGACTGGTAGCCGAATACGCCTGGCTCGACCCATTGAAGGTCGCCCAGAGCTATGGCTGCGAGATTCTGGCGTTGAACTGGACGCTGTGCACCCCAGAGCGTCTGCAACGGGCGCAGCGCCAGGGCTTGCATGTGTCGGTATGGACGGTCAACGAGCCTGCGCTGATGCGCAGGCTCGCCGACTTCGGCGTAGATAGCCTGATTACAGACTTTCCCGGTTTGGCCAGCGCCACCCTCGAGAATCGCTGAAATCGGTCTCCCCGGCCGGCTCAGGCCACCGGCCGGAGCCGCTCAAAAAAGCCGGTTGAGGCCATCGTATGCCGCTACCCGATAGGCTTCGGCCATGGTCGGGTAGTTGAAGGTGGTGTTGACGAAGTACTTCAGGGTGTTGAGCTCGCCCGGCTGGCTCATGATCGCCTGGCCGATGTGCACGATCTCCGAAGCCTGGTAGCCGAAGCAATGGACGCCGAGGACTTCCAGGGTTTCCCGGTGGAACAGGATCTTCAGCATGCCTTGAGGCTCGCCGGCGATCTGCGCACGGGCCATGCCCTTGAAGAACGCCTTGCCCACCTCGTAAGGCACCTTGGCCTGGGTCAGTTCCTGCTCGTTCTTGCCGATGGAGCTGATCTCGGGAATGGTGTAGATCCCGGTCGGCACGTCGTTGACGAAGCGCCAGCTGCCGTTGTCGACAATACTGCCGGCCGCGGAACGACCCTGGTCGTGGGCGGCACTGGCCAGGCTCGGCCAGCCGATCACGTCACCGGCCCCGTAGATGTTCGGCACGCAGGTGCGGTAGTTCTCGTCGACTTCGATCTGGCCGCGGCTGTTGACCTTGACCCCGATGTTCTCCATGCCCAGCTTGTCGGTATTGCCGGTACGGCCGTTGCACCAGAGCAAGGCGTCGGCCTTGATCTTCTTGCCGGACTTGAGGTGCAGGATCACGCCGTTGTCCACACCTTCAACGCGGTCGTATTCCTCGTTGTGGCGCACGGTGATGTTGTTGTTGCTGAAGTGGTAGCTCAGGGCCTGGGAGATTTCCGAATCCAGGAAGCTCAGCAACTGGCCGCGGTTGTCCACCAGCTCCACCAGAACCCCCAGGCCACTGAAGATCGAGGCGTATTCGCAACCGATGACCCCGGCGCCATAGACGATGAGTTTGCGCGGGGTATGGCCGAGGCTGAGGATGGTGTCGCTATCGTAGATACGCGGGTGGCTGAAATCGATATCCGCGGGGCGATAGGGGCGCGAGCCGGTGGCAATGATGATGTGCTTGGCTACCAGCTTTTCCACCACGCCGTTGGCGCAGACCACTTCCACGGTCTGCTCGTCGGCGAAGCTGCCAGTGCCGAAGAACACATCGACCCGGTTGCGGGCGTAGTAGCCGGTACGCGAGGCCACTTGCTTGGAGATGACCTTCTCGGCGCTCTTGAGCACGTCCGGGAAGGAGAACCAGCGCGGCTCGCCAATGGCCCGGAACATCGGGTTGGTGTTGAACTGCATGATCTGCCGGACCGAGTGACGCAGGGCCTTGGACGGGATGGTACCCAGGTGGGTGCAGTTGCCGCCGACCTGGCGACGGCTATCGACCATCGCCACTTTGCGTCCTGCTTTCGCGGCGTTCATCGCCGCACCTTCTCCAGCGGGGCCTGAGCCCAGCACCACTACGTCGTAGTTGTAGACAGCCATGCGTACTCCTCAGAACAGGCCGAGACACCCTTCTGGCGTCTCCGGCTAAATCATGCCGCGGCCAGCGGCATGAAGGATCAATTTGGCTCGGTTACGAACCCGGGCACAGTCTATAGAAGCGTCAACGCCGCGCACATTAACCCTTGGTCGCGTCGTAGGCTACTTTTGCCTGCACTACAGGCTGCGCAACAGCGCACCACGTTATTGTTTTTGCCCGGCCAGCAGCGCATCGAAAGCCGGGTTGCTGCGTGTGACGAAACCTGTAGCGCTGCGCATCACAAAAAATCCGGCGATGCCGTGTTTTTCCGCGTAGTCCCAGCCCGCCTCCGGGCCGAGTATCAGCAACAGCGTCGACAGGCCATCGGCCATCAACGCCGAAGGATGAATCACCGTTACCGAGGCCAACGGGTGGGCGATGGGTTGGCCGAGCCGGGCATCGAAGGTATGGGAGTAACGCCGGCCGTCCTGCTCGAAGTAATTACGGTAGTCGCCGGAAGTGGAAACGCCAAAACCATCCAGGGCGATCACCCGCTGGGCTACCTGCTGGTCATCACGCGGCTCCTCCAGGGCTATCCGCCATGGTGAGCCGTCGGGCTTGCGACCCACGGCCTTGAGCTCACCGGTGGCTTCGGCAAGGAAGCTGTCGATCCCCAGTTGCGTGAGCCGGGCAGCGATGCGGTCCACCGCATAGCCGGCGGCGATGCTGTTGAAATCCACCTCCACCGGCGCATCCTTGCACAACTCCTGCCCTTCGATACGCAGGTGAGCGTACCCTACCCGCTGCCGCACCTCAGCCAGGGCTGACGCGCCGGGAACCTTTTCCTCGCGCCCCTGAGGGCCAAAACCCCAGAGATCCAGCAGCGGTTCCACTGTCAGGTCGAAGGCGCCATCGCTGTCCCGGGACAACTGCTCACCCACTCGCACCAACTGCAACACCGGCTCCGGCATCGGCTGGCAGCTATCGGCGGGCAAGGCGTTGAAACGCTCGATGTCCGAATCGCTGCGATAGGTGGACATCTGCCCGTCGACCTCGGCCAGAATCCCCTCGACCTCAGCCTGTACCAGCGACGGCGCCGGCCCCTGGGCGTGGCGCACATACTGCACCGACCAGGTGCTGCCCATGGTCGGCCCGGAGAGGCTTTCCAGGCGCTCGCCGCCACAACCGGCCAACAGCACCAGCGCGGCGTACAAAGCGCTCCATCGCGATCGTTGCTTACCCGACAAGGTGTTCCTCCCGATCAACCGCCCTGCTGGGCCAGCTGACAGTGCAAATGGCCATTATGCGACAGACGGAGGCCGCCTGCCCGGCGTCCCACCTCCTTGGCTACGGGCAGAACCTTGATCTAGAGCCGCCCTGCCACCCCAAGAGTTTTTGTTGCCGGATGGCTTTCATACACATATCGTTACAAAACTGTTCAGCGTGCAGCCTCGAGCCCCGACTTTGCAGTAAGGGACGCATAACGACCAGGGATTGCTAACAAGACAGCCAAAGTGAGTGAAAAAAATGTCCACGACCACGGGCAAAGGCAAGGCGATCTTTCGCGTTGTCAGCGGCAACTTTCTCGAGATGTTCGACTTCATGGTCTACGGCTTCTACGCCACGGCGATTGCCAAGACCTTCTTTCCTGCGGACAGCGCCTTCGCCTCGTTGATGCTGTCCCTGGCGACCTTTGGCGCGGGCTTCCTGATGCGCCCCCTGGGAGCGATTTTTCTCGGTGCCTACATTGACCGTCACGGCCGTCGCCAAGGCCTGATCATTACCCTGGCACTGATGGCCGCGGGCACCGTGCTGATTGCCTGCGTGCCGGGCTACGCCACCCTTGGCGTCGCCGCGCCCTTGCTGGTGCTGCTGGGTCGCCTGCTGCAGGGCTTTTCCGCCGGCGTCGAGCTGGGCGGGGTGTCGGTGTACCTGGCCGAAATCTCCACGCCGGGCCGCAAGGGCTTCTTCGTCAGCTGGCAGTCGGCCAGCCAACAGGCCGCAGTGGTCTTCGCCGGCCTGCTGGGCGTAGGCCTGAACCACTGGCTGAGCCCCGAGCAAATGGGTGACTGGGGCTGGCGCGTGCCGTTCCTGGTGGGCTGCATGATTGTTCCGGCGATCTTCATGATCCGTCGCTCCCTGGAAGAGACCCCGGAGTTCCAGGCCCGCAAGCATCGCCCTTCGCTGCAGGAAATCGTCCGTTCCATCGGCCAGAACTTCGGCATCGTCATCGCCGGCATGGCTCTGGTGGTGATGACCACCGTGTCCTTCTACCTGATCACCGCCTACACCCCGACCTTCGGCAAGGCCGAACTGCACCTGTCGGACTTCGACGCCCTGCTGGTAACCGTGTGCATCGGTCTGTCGAACTTCTTCTGGCTGCCGGTCATGGGGTCACTGTCGGACAAGATCGGCCGCAAGCCGCTGCTGCTGGGGGCGACCATCCTGGCCATCTTCACGGCTTATCCGGCACTGTCCTGGCTGGTGGCCAACCCCAGCTTCAGCCACCTGCTGATCGTCGAGCTGTGGCTGTCTTTCCTCTATGGCTCGTATAACGGCGCGATGGTGGTGGCCCTGACTGAAATCATGCCGGTGGAAGTGCGCACCACGGGTTTCTCCCTGGCCTACAGCCTGGCCACCGCGACCTTCGGCGGTTTTACCCCGGCGGCCTGTACCTACCTGATCCACGTCCTGGGCAATCAGGCAGCTCCGGGCATCTGGCTCAGTGGCGCGGCGGTGCTGGGGCTGATCGCCACCCTGGTGCTGTTCCGCGGCAATCGCCACGAACTGCGTACCGCGCAAGCGGCAACAGCGCGCGGCGCCTGAGACAAAAGCTTCACTGGCAAGCCAGCTCCTACGGTTGCGCCGACCTGGCTTGCCGGCGCAAGCCACAAACAAAAACGCCCCGACAAGTCGGGGCGTTTTCATTTCAGCAGTCGCTTAGCGTGGGAACGCTGGCGGGTTGACCCCGGCCATGTCTTCCATCACGCGCACTACCTGGCAGCTGTAACCGAACTCGTTGTCGTACCAGACGTACAGAACAACGCGGTTGTCCTGAACGATGGTCGCTTCAGCGTCGACCACACCGGCGTGACGCGAGCCCACGAAGTCGGTGGACACCACTTCCTGCGAGTTGACGAAGTCGATCTGCTTGTGCAGGTCGGAGTGCAGCGCCATGTAGCGCAGGTACTCGTTCATCTCTTCACGGGTGGCGGCTTTCTCGAGGTTCAGGTTGAGAATGGCCATCGACACGTTTGGCGTCGGAACGCGGATCGCGTTACCGGTCAGCTTGCCGGCCAGCTCAGGCAGGGCCTTGGCAGCAGCAGTAGCAGCACCGGTCTCGGTGATTACCATGTTCAGCGCGGCGCTACGGCCACGGCGATCGCCCTTGTGGAAGTTGTCGATCAGGTTCTGGTCGTTGGTGTACGAGTGAACGGTTTCGACGTGACCGTTGATGATGCCGAACTTGTCATTCACAGCCTTCAGCACCGGCACGATGGCGTTGGTGGTGCAGGAAGCGGCGGACACGATCTTGTCGTCAGCGGTGATTTCGTTGTGGTTGATACCGTGAACGATGTTCTTCAGCTTGCCTTTGCCTGGCGCGGTCAGAACAACGCGATCGATACCCGGGCAGGCCAGGTGCTGGCCCAGACCGTCGGCGTCACGCCATACACCGGTGTTGTCCACCAGCAGAGCGTCCTTGATGCCGTACTGGGTGTAGTCCACCTCGGTCGGGTTCTTCGCGTAGATGACCTGGATCAGGTTACCGTTGGCGGTGATGGTGTTGTTTTCTTCGTCGATGGTGATGGTGCCGTTGAACGAACCGTGCACCGAGTCGCGACGCAGCAGGCTGGCGCGTTTGGTCAGGTCGTTTTCGGCGCCCTTGCGCACCACGATGGCGCGCAGACGCAGGCCGTCGCCACCACCGGTTTTCTCGATCAGGATGCGCGCCAGCAGACGGCCGATACGACCGAAGCCGTACAGGACTACGTCAGTGCCTTTGCGGGCCGAAGCATTTTGCTGGCCAACCACATCAGCCATTTCTTCGCGAACGAACTGCTCGGCGCTGCGGCCATTGCCTTCGTTACGGAATTTGAACGCCAACTTGCCCAGGTCTACCGATGCCGCGCCGAGCTTGAGCTCGCTCATGGCTTTAAGCAGAGGGAATGTTTCGTGGACGGAGAGTTCGCTATCGTCGGAGGAACGGTGGCGAGCAAAGCGGTGAGCTTTGAGAATCGCGATGACAGACTGGTTGATCAGGCTGCGGCCATAGATCGAGCTCACCACGTTGTTATTGCGGTAGAGCTGACCGATAAGCGGAATCATCGCTTCTGCGAGTGCTTCACGGTCGATCCATTCACCAAGACACTGGTCGGGCTTCTGAGTCACGGGAACCTTCCACATGTAGGGGCAGAAAAAAGGGGCTACATTATGCCGCCCAGTTCCTGTCGTAGCAATGCGCGCCTGTCGTGCGGAACGTAACAAAAAGCCCTTGCAAAAAAACACCACTGTGCTGGAGACCAGTAAAACCGCGGCTTCCAGCAGCGTCAATTTTTTGGACATCACACCAGCCTGTCTGTAACCCTCCGTAACACCAGCCACAATCGGCACTACATTTCAGGTCAAGAAGCGCATTTTGTTGTCATAGCCACTACATTTTCCCCAACCAGCGTATTAGACGCATCAGCCACTGACAGTGGCTGCCCGGGGCCGTTACAATTACCGACTTTGTCGCAACGCTTGGAGCTTGACCGTCCGTGCCCGTCCTGCGTCTACCGCTACTCCCTGCCGCCGCCGGCAAACAGCATTGGGGCAACTTGCCCGGTGCCGCCCTGAGCCTGGCCATCGCCGAAGCCGCCAGCGCTGCCAAGCGCTTCACCCTCCTGCTGACTGCCGACAGCCAAAGCGCTGACCGGCTGGAACAAGAGCTGAGCTTCTTCGCCCCGGATCTGCCGGTGCTGCATTTTCCTGACTGGGAAACCCTGCCCTACGACCTGTTCTCGCCGCACCAGGACATCATTTCCCAGCGCATCGCCAGCCTCTATCGGCTGCCGGAGCTGGAACATGGCGTGCTGGTGGTGCCGATCACCACTGCCCTGCACCGCCTGGCGCCCACCCAGTTCCTGCTGGGCAGCAGCCTGGTGCTGGACGTCGGCCAGAAGCTCGATGTGGAACAGATGCGCACCCGCCTGGAAGCCAGTGGTTACCGCTACGTGGACACCGTCTACGAACACGGCGAATTCACCGTGCGCGGCGCACTGATCGATCTGTTTCCCATGGGCAGCAAGCTGCCCTATCGCATCGACCTGTTCGACGACGAAATCGAGACCCTGCGCACCTTCGATCCGGAGAACCAGCGCTCCATCGACAAGGTCGACTCGGTGCGCCTGCTGCCGGCCAAGGAGTTCCCGCTGCAGAAAGAAGCGGTGACCCGCTTCAAGGCGCGCTTTCGCGAACGCTTCGATGTGGACTTCCGCCGCTGCCCGATCTTCCAGGACCTGAGCAGCGGGATTACCCCGGCCGGTATCGAGTACTACCTGCCGCTGTTCTTCGAAGAGACCTCGACCCTGTTCGACTACCTGCCTCAGGACACCCAGGTGTTTTCCCTGCCGGGCATCGAACAGGCCGCGGAAAACTTCTGGAACGATGTACGCAACCGCTATGAAGAGCGCCGCGTCGACCCTTCGCGCCCGCTCCTGCCCCCGGCCGAACTGTTCCTGCCCGTGGAAGACTGCTTCGCCCGGCTGAAGAACTGGCCGCGAGTGGTGGCCAGCCAGCAGGACATCGAGACCGGTGTCGGCCGCGAACGCTTCCCGGCCCACGAGCTGCCGAACCTGGCCATCGAAGCCAAGGCCAACCAGCCGCTGGCAGCACTTTCGGGCTTTCTCGACGAGTTCCCCGGGCGAGTGCTGTTCACCGCCGAATCCGCCGGCCGCCGGGAAGTGCTGCTGGAGCTGCTGGAGCGCCTCAAGCTGCGGCCCAAGACCGTCGACAGCTGGCCGGACTTCGTCGCCAGCAAGGAACGCCTGGCAATCACCATCGCCCCGCTGGACGAAGGCCTGGTGCTGGACGATCCGGCCCTGGCCCTGGTGGCCGAAAGCCCGTTGTTCGGCCAGCGAGTAATGCAGCGTCGGCGCCGGGAAAAGCGCGCCGATGCCAACAACGATGCGGTGATCAAGAACCTCACCGAGCTGCGTGAAGGTGCGCCGGTGGTGCATATCGACCATGGCGTCGGTCGCTACCTGGGCCTGGCCACCCTGGAAATCGACAACCAGGCCGCCGAGTTCCTGACCCTGGAATACGCCGAGGGCGCCAAGCTTTATGTGCCCGTGGCCAACCTGCACCTGATCGCCCGCTACACCGGCAGCGACGACGCCCTCGCGCCCCTGCATCGCCTGGGCTCGGAAGCCTGGCAGAAGGCCAAGCGCAAGGCTGCCGAACAGGTACGCGATGTGGCTGCCGAACTGCTGGACATCTATGCCCGCCGCGCCGCCCGCGAAGGCTATGCCTTTGCTGACCCGAAGGCCGACTACGCCACCTTCAGTGCCGGTTTTCCCTTCGAGGAAACCCCGGACCAGCAGAGCACCATCGAAGCGGTGCGCGAGGACATGCTGTCGGGCAAGCCCATGGACCGCCTGGTATGCGGCGACGTGGGCTTCGGCAAGACCGAAGTGGCCATGCGCGCTGCCTTCATCGCGGTCCACGGCGGCAAGCAAGTGGCGATCCTGGTGCCCACCACCCTGCTCGCCCAGCAGCACTACAACAGCTTCCGCGACCGCTTCGCCGACTGGCCGGTGACCGTGGAAGTGATGAGCCGCTTCAAGTCCACCAAGGAAGTGAATGCTGCGGTAGCCGACCTCGCCGAAGGCAAGATCGACATCGTCATCGGCACCCACAAGCTGTTGCAGGACGATGTAAAGATCAAGAACCTGGGGCTGGTGATCATCGACGAAGAACACCGATTCGGGGTGCGCCAGAAAGAGCAGCTCAAGGCACTGCGCAGCGAAGTCGACATCCTGACCCTGACCGCCACGCCGATCCCGCGGACCCTGAACATGGCCGTCTCGGGCATGCGCGATCTGTCGATCATCGCCACCCCGCCGGCCCGGCGCCTGTCGGTGCGCACCTTCGTCATGGAGCAGAACAAGAGCACGGTCAAAGAGGCCCTGCTGCGCGAACTGCTGCGTGGCGGCCAGGTGTACTACCTGCACAACGACGTGAAGACCATCGAGAAATGCGCCGCCGACCTGGCCGAACTGGTACCCGAGGCGCGGATCGGCATCGGCCACGGGCAGATGCGCGAACGCGAACTCGAACAAGTGATGAGCGACTTCTATCACAAGCGCTTCAACGTGCTGATCGCCTCGACCATCATCGAGACCGGCATCGACGTGCCCAGCGCCAACACCATCATCATCGAGCGCGCCGACAAGTTCGGCCTGGCCCAGTTGCACCAGTTGCGCGGTCGGGTCGGGCGCAGCCACCACCAGGCCTACGCCTACCTGCTGACACCGCCGCGCCAGCAGATCACCCCGGACGCGGAAAAACGCCTGGAGGCCATCGCCAACACCCAGGACCTGGGAGCCGGCTTCGTCCTGGCCACCAACGACCTGGAGATCCGTGGCGCTGGCGAACTGCTGGGCGACGGCCAGAGCGGGCAGATCCAGGCCGTGGGCTTCACCCTCTACATGGAAATGCTCGAACGCGCGGTGAAGGCCATCCGCAAGGGCGAACAACCGAACCTCGACCAGCCACTGGGTGGCGGCCCGGAAATCAACCTGCGCTTGCCGGCACTGATTCCCGAGGACTACCTGCCGGACGTGCACGCGCGCCTGATCCTCTACAAGCGCATCGCGTCGGCCACCGACGAGGACGGCCTGAAGGACCTGCAAGTGGAGATGATCGACCGCTTCGGCCTGCTGCCGGAGCCGACCAAGAACCTGATCCGCCTGACCCTGCTCAAACTCCAGGCCGAGCAACTGGGGATCAAGAAGGTCGACGGCGGCCCACAAGGCGGCCGCATCGAGTTCGCCGCAGATACACCAGTGGACCCACTGGCCTTGATCAAACTGATCCAGGGCCAGCCCAAACGCTACAAATTCGAAGGCGCAACCCTGTTCAAGTTCATGGTGCCGATGGAGCGCCCGGAAGAGCGCTTTAATACATTGGAGGCACTGTTTGAGCGCCTCACCCCGAAATCTGCTTGAAGGACGCCCCATGCGCCTGTTCCGCTCCCTGACCCTGCTCCTGGCCCTGGTCGCGCCAACGGCCTTTGCCGATGACCTGTACCAGGTGGAAATGATCCTCGTACGGCAGAACGCCGAGCCGCTGATCGTCAGCCGTGCAGCCCCCGAAGACTGGGCCGCCGGCGCTCAACGGCTGAGCCCGGACAGCCTGCGTACCCCGGCCCTGGGCAGCATCGTGGAAAAGCTCGGCGCCAGCGGCAGCTACAGCGTGCTGTTGCACAAGGCCTGGCAACAGACCCTGGGGGAAACCCCGGTGAAGGTTGCCCTCAGCGATGGCCCGGAACAGTTCGGCCAGTTCCCCATCGAAGGCACCCTGAGCCTGAAGCTCGGGCGCTTCACCGATGTGGACGCGGACTTCTGGGTCAACCAGATCGACAGCAACGGCCTGGTCACCAGCAGCGAGCGCCTGAAACAGCAGAGCCATACCAAGAATGGCCAGCTCAACTACCTGGACAACGGCCACCTGGCGCTGCTGATCAAGATCACCTCGCTGACCGCACCGGCACCGCGCCCCGCTCCAACTGAAATTCCGGACTGATCGAAGTCCCTATGACCCCGCCCCTGACCAAACCCCTGGCCCCCTCCTGGGTCAACCGCTTCAAGGAACAAGCCTTGGAGCGTGGCCGGCGCTACGCCCTGGAAAAACGCGTGCGCATCGCCACGGCCGGAGACAGCGCTATCACCGCCAGTTGCGAAGGCTCCGGTGGCACTATGTACCGGCAGACCATCACCCTGCGCGAATCGAGCAAGGGCAACCTGCTGCTGATCGACGCCCACTGCACCTGCCCAGTACGCAGCAACTGCAAGCACATCGCTGCGGTGCTGCTACAAGTGGAGGAAACCCTGGCCTACCCGGCGGCGGCCCAGGACGCCGAACTGCTGGAAAAGCTCTCCGCAGTCCTCGACAGCCGTCGCCCCGCCGCCCTGCCCCAGGTACTGCTGGAGGACGTGCACCCGGTGCCGCGGCTGTGGCTGGCAAGCATCGAGTTCAGCGCCTTCGAACCGCGCAACGGCAAGATGCAGCGCTACATCCAGCACCGCGCCGCACTGTCGTTCAACTACAGGGGCGAATACGCCAGCGGGCAGAAGAACACCGATGTGATCATCCGCCAGGAACACCAGAGCCTGCGCATCAAGCGCCAGCCCGAGCTGGAACAGGGCTGGCGCGAGCAATTGCGAGGCCTGGGCTTCAAGATCGCCACCCGGCAGAGCAAGGCACTGCCGGAAAGCGCCGGCGAGCTGTTCGAGATGGTCAACGACAGCGCCTGGCTGACCTTCACCCTCAACGAACTGCCCAAGCTGCGCAGCCAGGGCTGGGAGCTGCAGATCGACGAAGGCTTCGGCTTCGACCTGACGGCGGTGGACGACTGGTACGCCAGTGTCGACGAGGCCCCGGGCCGCGACTGGTTCGACCTGGAACTGGGGATCATCGTCAACGGCGAGCGCTTGAGCCTGCTGCCGATTTTGCTCAACCTGATGCGCTCGCACACCGAGATCCTCAATCCGGAGCGCCTGGCCAAGCGCCGCGACGACGAGCTGATCCTGGTGAACATTCCCAATCGGCCCAACTCCCTGCATGGCCCGCTGCAAGTGGCACTGCCCTATGGCCGCCTGAAGCCGGTACTGGCAACCCTGGGCGAGTTCTATCTGCAAGAACCCGGCGATACCACCCTGCGCTTGAGCAGCGCCGACGCCACCCGCCTCAACCCGTTGCAGGACCTGCCACTGCTATGGGAAGGCGGCGAACACATTCGCACCTTCGCCCAGCGCCTGCGGGACATCCGAGACTACTCGGCGCCGGCGCCCCAGGGCCTGAACGCCACCCTGCGCCCCTATCAGCTCGAAGGCCTGAGCTGGATGCAGTCACTGCGCCAGCTGGAAGTGGGCGGCATCCTGGCCGACGACATGGGCCTGGGCAAGACCCTGCAAACCCTGGCGCACATACTCAGCGAGAAGAACGCCGGGCGCCTGGACCGCCCCTGCATGGTGGTAATGCCCACCAGCCTGATTCCCAACTGGCTGGACGAGGCCGCGCACTTCACCCCGCAGCTCAAGGTACTGGCGCTGTATGGCGCCGGGCGCAAGAAACACTTCGCCCAGCTGGGCGACCATGACTTGCTGCTGACCACCTATGCGCTGTTGCCCAAGGACATCGAACTGCTGGCGGCCCAGCCCCTGCATGTGTTGATCCTCGATGAGGCGCAGTACATCAAGAACCCGTCGAGCAAGGCCGCCCAGGCCGCTCGGGAACTCAATGCCCGGCAGCGCCTGTGCCTGTCCGGCACGCCGCTGGAAAACCATCTGGGGGAGCTCTGGTCGCTGTTCCACTTCCTCTTGCCGGGCTGGCTCGGCGATGCCAAGAGCTTCAACCGTGACTACCGGGTACCGATTGAAAAGCACGCCAGCGAGGTGCGCCTGCAGCACCTCAACGGCCGGATCAAGCCCTTCCTGCTGCGCCGTACCAAGGAGCAAGTGGCCACCGAACTGCCGCCCAAGACCGAGATCATCCACTGGGTCGAGCTCAACGAGGCGCAGCGTGATGTCTACGAAACCATGCGCCTGGCCATGGACAAGAAAGTGCGCGACGAAATCACCCGCAAAGGTGTGGCGCGCAGCCAGATCATCATTCTTGAAGCCCTGCTCAAACTGCGCCAGGTGTGTTGCGACCTGCGCCTGGTCAACGACTCGCCACCCACACGGGGTAGCTCCTCAGGCAAGCTCGACAGCCTGATGGAAATGCTTGAAGAACTGTTCGAAGAGGGCCGGCGGATTCTGCTGTTCTCGCAGTTCACTTCGATGCTGAGCCTGATCGAGGCCGAGCTGAAACGGCGCAACATCGCCTACGCCTTGCTCACCGGCCAGACCCGGGACCGGCGCACTCCGGTACGGGACTTCCAGAGCGGCAAACTGCAGATTTTCCTGATCAGCCTCAAGGCCGGTGGTGTCGGCCTCAACCTGACCGAAGCCGATACGGTGATTCACTACGACCCGTGGTGGAACCCGGCCACCGAGAGCCAGGCCACCGACCGCGCCTATCGCATCGGCCAGGAAAAGCCCGTGTTCGTCTACAAGCTGATTGCCCGAGGTACGGTGGAAGAAAAGATCCAGCACCTGCAGCAGGAAAAATCGGACCTGGCGGCAGGCGTGCTTGATGGGCGCAAGGCCGGTGACTGGAAGCTGCAGAGCGACGACATCGAAGCCTTGTTCGCGCCGCTACCAGACAACAAGGGCGGCCGCTGAGACCGGCCACGTGCGGGGGCATCCAGAATTGCCCAGAACCCCCTTGCAAAGTCGTCAGTCGATCAACTGGGCATCCTTGAGGGCACCCAGCGCCGCCAACCAACGCGGATCCTGCTTGTACTCGATATTGGCGAAGGCCTGGCCACGCATTCGCGCGATGCGTGGCGAAGGCTGCACCTTGAGGCGCTGCACGGCACTCAGGGCCAGCTCGGCGGCAGCACGGTCATTGCATACCAGCCCCATGTCGCAACCGGCGGTCAGCGCCGCTTCGATCCGGCTTGCCGCGTCCCCGACGACATGGGCGCCGGCCATGGACAGGTCATCGCTGAAGATCACCCCGTCAAATTGCAGCTCGCCACGCAGGACGTCCTGCAACCAGTAGCGCGAGAAGCCGGCCGGTTGAGGGTCGACTTGCGGATAGATGACGTGCGCAGGCATCACTGCCGCCAACTGCTTGCTCAGACGAGCAAAGGGCAGCAGGTCCTTGGCACGGATTTCATCCAGACTGCGCTCGTCATTGGGGATCGCCACATGAGAGTCGGCCTCGGCCCAGCCGTGCCCGGGAAAGTGCTTGCCGGTAGCGGCCATGCCGGCGCTGTTCATACCGCGGATAAACGCACCGGCGAGCAACGCCGCCTGCTCGGGGTCGCCCTCGAACGCCCGGCTGCCCACCACCGCGCTGCGCTGGTGATCGAGGTCCAGTACCGGGGCGAAGCTCAGGTCCAGCCCCACCGCCAGCACCTCGGTGGCCATGACCCAGCCACACTGCTCGGCCAGGTACTCGGCATTCGGATTGTCGGCCAGGGCACGCATGGCCGGCAGGCGCACAAAGCCCTGACGCAGACGCTGCACCCGACCGCCCTCCTGGTCCACGGCCAACAACAGGTCCGGGCGAATCGCCCGAATCGCCGCGCACAGCTCCCGCACCTGGCGCGGATGTTCGATATTGCGGGCAAAGATGATCAACCCACCGACCTGCGGCTGGCGCAGGAGTTGGCGATCTTCGGCCGTCAGCCAGGTACCGGCGACGTCCACCATCAAAGAGCCTTGCAGGCCAGCAGTCATAGAAATTCCTTAAGCACTACGATGGCTTCCAGGCAACGCTGATCGAGCCGCATCCGCATGGATGCAGCCGGGCCGAGCAGCATCGGCGCAGGGAAGGCACGGGATATAGAACGAGAATCGGCATGGGCGGCTAGCTTAGCGGATGTAAGCTGTCGCGCCCACCCGTGGGTCAGGCCTTGGCGGCTGCCGGGGCCGATTTGCTGCGCGGCTTGAGCTGGGCGCTGGCCATGGCTTCGTCGGTGACGCCGGTTTCGGCACGCATGCCCGCGGCGAGGAACGGCACCATCAGGCGCATCACCTGCTCGATGGAGGTATTGACCCCGAAATCGGTTTCGGCGATAGCCCGCAGCGCCTTGATCCCGGACATGCTGAACGCCGCAGCACCGAGCATGAAGTGCACGCGCCAGAACAGCTCGATGGGCGGAATACGCGGCGCCGCTTCGTTGACCAGCAGCATGTAGCGGCGGAACACCTTGCCGTACATGTCCTCCAGATAACGCCGCAAGTGCCCCTGGCTCTGGCTGAACGCCAGCCCCAGCAGACGCATGAAGATCGACAGGTCGTTACCGCTGCGCGGCTGCACTACCAGGGCCTGCTCGACGAGGATTTCCAGCAGCTCTTCCAGGCTCGGCTTGTTCTCCGGCCTGGACTGACGGCGCTCAAGCTCACGATCGAGACTGATGCAGAACGGGCCGAGGAAACGCGAGAATACCGCCTGGATCAAGGCCTTCTTGGACCCGAAATGATAGTTGACCGCTGCCAGGTTGACCCCGGCCTTGCTGGTGATCAGCCGCAATGAGGTTTCGGCAAAACCTTTTTCCGCGAACAACTGCTCGGCAGCATCGAGAATGCGTTCAACGGTTTCCGACTGGGCCATGGCTACTCCGCCTGACAAACACTTGTTTGAAACATACGTTTCAGGCTTTGCAATGTCAAGCCTGCCGGCCTCTGCGCAAGCCGTCCGGCGCGCTATTTAATCACACCTGCCGGCCACTGTAGCCAGCCTTCGGCGCAGGATTGCGGCCCCCGGATGACAACCGCTCGGCCGCCACAGGCAAAAGGAGGATTGCCAAGCGACGTTCACTGTATATAATCCCAGTCACTGTATAAAAAGACAGAGCGATCGACATGCTAAAACTGACGCCACGCCAAGCTGAGATTCTGGCTTTTATCAAACGCTGCCTCGAAGACAACGGCTACCCGCCCACCCGTGCGGAAATTGCCCAGGAACTGGGATTCAAATCGCCCAACGCCGCTGAGGAACACCTCAAGGCCCTGGCCCGCAAAGGCGCCATCGAGATGACCCCGGGTGCCTCCCGCGGAATCCGCATTCCCGGCTTCGAAGCCAAGGCCGACGATACCCTGCCGATCATTGGCCGTGTCGCTGCCGGTGCACCGATCCTGGCCCAGCAGCACATCGAAGAGTCCTGCAATATCAACCCGACCTTCTTCCACCCTCGCGCCGACTACCTGCTTCGCGTCCATGGCATGAGCATGAAGGACATCGGCATCTTCGACGGTGACCTGTTGGCGGTACACACCACTCGCGAGGCCCGCAATGGCCAGGTCGTGGTGGCGCGCATCGGTGATGAGGTCACGGTCAAGCGCTTCAAGCGCGAAGGCAGCAAGGTCTGGCTGATTGCCGAGAACCCTGAATTCGCCCCCATCGAAGTCAACCTGAAAGATCAGGATCTGGTGATCGAAGGCTTGAGTGTCGGCGTCATTCGCCGCTAAAGGAGGCTCCATGCAGTTCCCCCACACACCACAGCAAGCACAACTGCCACTGTTCGAGGCGTTCCTGGCCCAGCCATTGGCGCCCGCCCTCAAGGAAGTGGTCGAATCGCCCTGGAACAAAGATCCAGAAGCCTTCAGCGAGCTGTCGTTACGCGGCGCCGCCGGGAACTGCCTGAACCTATTGGCGCCGATCCTTCGGGAACTCAGCCAGGACCAGGACGCGCGCTGGCTGACACTGATCGCCCCGCCCTCCAGCCTGACCCAAAGCTGGCTACGGGACGCCGGCCTGAATCGCGAGGGGATCCTGCTGCTGCACCCCCGGGGTAATCAGAGCCCGCAACAGCTCGCCTGCGAGGCCCTGCGCCTGGGTCGCAGTCATACCGTAGTCAGCTGGTTGAACCCGTTGAGCGCCAGCGCCCGGCAACAGCTGATCAGCGCCGCACGTACTGGCGATGCGCAGAGCCTGAATATTCGCCTGGGATGAAACACCGGGAAAGCGTGGGATTTACGCTTGAATGACACAAGGCTTCTCCAGGATTGAGAAGCCGGAACAAATGCGACGGATGACCGGAGAAACCCGATAGACGGGCTTAGTGCAGAACCCGCGGGCCATCTTCCTTGTCAATTTCACCTTCAACCAGTCGACCGGCCATCTGTACGCCGACGCTCAACATGGCCTTGGCCACTTCCACGTGCTGACCTTGCAGAAAGGCTTTGGCATCCTCGGAGAAATCCAAAGTAACCAGAGAACCCTCGTCCTCAGCTCTGCGCAGCTCGATACGGCCGTCTGGCAACTCGACAATTTCTAGAAAGGACGTTGGCATAAAGGTCTGGTCTCCACGAAAGGGCGGGATTATATCAGTCATCACCCCCGCCCCGCTCAGGATCTTGCAAGAGGGTCGTTACCCCTCAACAGGAATGACTTCCCGATCCTTGCAATCAACACCTAGCCACACCGACCCCAAGCCCGCGCCAGCCCCCTTCAAAAATTCGGCCTGTATTCAAAACCCGCCGAGGCCTGGCTGTCGGAAAACGGCGTGATCAGCGACTTCTTCAGGACCAACCGATTGACCAGGGAGCCGGGAAACATCTGAATGGAGTTGTTGAAGTGCTCCACATTCAGGTTGAACAGGGTAATCGCCCCACCGATATTGCCTTCCTGCTCGGCAACCTCGCGCATCAGGTTGCTCAACAACTCGACGGACTTGAGGTCGGGGTAGGCCTCAAACGCAAGATTCAAACCGCCCAGCAAAGCCTTGGTGCCCTGGTCTACCGACTTGAGCGCATCACCGTCGGCTGCGGATGGCAAGCTACCAATGGCACTACGCAGCCCAACGATCTTTTCCAGCAACTGGCTTTCGTAGGCCTGGAAGCCAGCCACTTGCGGCTCCAGCATGTCCAGCACCCTGATCCTCTGGCGCTGGTAGGTCAGCACATCCGACCAGGCCCGCTGGGCACGGTTATGCGCACCGACAATCTTGTTGTAGTGCACATAGGCAAGAACGCCCAAGGCAATCGCGATGACCAGCAACAACTCCATACTCTACTGCTCCATTTCATCAGTGACCTTCAGCGGAAGATCGAAATTGTTGTCGTGCAGCTCCGCCAACTCATGCACCAAGGCCAGCACCGGAAACAGGTTAGGCAACGGCAGGCCCTGCTCGATATTGGCGTAGAAGCTCGGCAGATCGTCAAACGTGCCCGGATCCTTGTAGGCCATGACCTCGGCATCATCGAAGCTCAGACATAAATGGCCCTCGCTGGAGAATTCCAGATTCACCTTTTTCAGCCGCCGACGAAGTTCCAGCAAGAAAGCCAGGGTGGTGGGCGTTGCGAACTTCGCGCAAGCCAGCTCACTATCACCGGTGAAATTGAAGCTTCTGTTGAAGTCATCGGAAGTGGTCTCAAAGACTTTGCGCTTCTTGCTCTTGGTATTTGGCAGATCACTGCGCACCATCACCCCTCTGACCCAAGGAAAGTCCACCACCAGGCTGAAGCGATCGAAACTCTCATAGACCCGCTCGCTCTCGCCATCGGATTTGCGTTTGTAGTGGGAGTTCACATAACGCAGATGGTGAAAGACAAAGGACAACTGATGCCGCGGGCCCTGGTAGGTCCCCCTGGCTGAAGCCTCGATACGGCGGCTGTCATTGCCGCGATCATAGTCGTCGAACTCACTGCTCAGTTGCGTGAAACGCTCATCGGCGGTTCCGCCCGGGTCCCAAAGGCCGTTACTGAGAAATGAACACTTACGGGCTATTTTCTGCGGCAACTCGTCTAACACGGCTTTACGACCCATCCAGGTATACAAGGTGGCAAAACCCAGGCAGGCCGTCGCAAACCACATCAGCTCCACACCCGCCATGGCCGGGATCGCCGACACAATAGCCAGCATCAACAGCAGCCAGGACTGGGCATGATCGAAATCCAACCCTCCCCTGAAGGACTGGAGCCTGGCGATGACCCTCAATAGATCCTCGTTGCTCCTGGCTCGAGCCACCTCTGCATTGCTAGTGGCCAACAACTTCACCAACTCGGCATCGTGCTTGAGAAACTGCATTACATTTCCTTGATCAAGTTGCCAGCCTCAGGAGCATCTGGAACAGCAGCAAGAGCATGGCTGTCATGCAACTGCGCCAACCGATGCACCAGCTCCAGCAGTGAATACAGCTTCGGCAACTCGATACCCGCCTTGATCCGCTCGCGAAAGACCGCCAGGTCACTCAGCGAGCCCGGATCGGCATGGGCAATGATGTCCGCATTATCAAAGCTCAGACAGAGCCGCCCTTGACTGGAAAATTCCAGATTGACCCGGTAAAGGTGGCGTGAAAGCTCCATCAGGAGGTCCAGGGTTGCTGGCCTGGCGAAGTGTTCGCAACAGGCCTGATCATTACCGCGCAGTACAAAGACCTGGTCGAAATCGTCGCGACCGGTCTTGAACGGCTGCCCCGCCAATGACACTTCCAGGGGACTGGAGCGAACCGTAATCTCTGTCACCCACGGGAAATCCAGCACCAGGCTGTAGCGGTTGTACGTGTCGTAGACAGTGCGATAGCTGCCGCCGGCACCAGGCTCTTGCCTGGAATTGACGTACTGCAGATGGTGATACTCGAACGCCAAGGACTGGCGAGGCCCCTGGTAGACACCCAGGAGCGAGTCCTGGATATGACGTCGCTCATTACCCCGCTGGTAATCGCTGAACTCGTTGTTCAGCCTTTTCAGGCGCCAGTCGGCACTGCTGTCGGACTCGCTCAAGCCATGATGAAACATTACGCACTTGCGCACGATGCTTGCCGCCAGATCAGTCAAGGAGCCAGAGGCCCCTTTGCTGACGTAATAGCTAAAGAAACACAGAGCCAGAAACACCCAGAACATCCCGCCCATGCCGTCCATCAGCAGCGCGACAGCCAGGGAGGCAAACGCCAGGACCAGAAGCGTTATTGCCTGCACATGGTCGAATTCCAGACCGCCGGGGAATATCTCCAGCCTGTCGAGCACTTCCAACAAGTCAGTATTGGACTGGGCACGAACCACTCGCACCCGGCAATCGTTCAGCAGGCGAAGCAGCGCCTGGTCACGCAAGAAGAACAGCATGAATCTTCCTTGATCAAATAGTCACGCCCCCCATCAAGCAGCGCTCAGGATCAACACTCGTTAAGGCCATCCCTGAAACGAATGGCCAGGGCCTTGAGGTTCTGCCGCCAGCTTTCCAGCTCTTCCCGACTCAGTGCCTGCTCGGGCTCCTCTTCATCCAGATTGACCGCAATAATCAGTGGCTGGGTTACGTCGCCCTTGGGCTTGTGCGGCGCCTGTGGCGGCTGAAACAGCTCGCTGTAAGCAGACAGCAGTTGCGCCAGCCAGGTTTGCGGGCTGTGCGCCAATTCCAACAGCTCTGCCAGCTCGGGAATGGCAATGCTTTGCAGCACTTCACGATTGAGGATCTGCTCGACCCGGGCCGCATTGGCCTGCGGCAGCCGATAGAACCCGGCAATTTCATGGCACAGCCCCAGCAAGGCCCCGTACAGGTGGAACAGCACCGACTCGCGCCCCGCCTGGACCTGCGCCTGGGCATTCATGGCCCGCCCTTCCTCAGCGCGTGCCAGGGCTTCGAGCGACAGACCGGCAAAGTAGATTTTCTGATTGGTACGGGTATAGAGCTCGTGGGCCATATGGGCAGCCTCCACTGCGAAAAGAGAACCAGATGCAGACGGCACAGTTTCAGGGATCACTCCAGCTTGCCGCAAGCAAAAGAAAGGCCGCATGCCCCCTTGAAGGAGTCATGCGGCCCTGTTGGTCGCTACACCGAGAAGCTAGCCCTCGGCAGGCCAAGCACTTAGCGCTTGTCTTCGACCTTCCATTTACCGCCGTCGTAGAAGGCACGCCAGCCGGTCGGCTTGCCGTCGACTTCGGTCTGCACGTACTGCTCCTTGGTCTTGCGGCTGTAACGCACCACCGCAGGGCGGCCGTCCGGGTCCTTCTGCGGAGCTTCGCAGAGGAAGTGGTACTTGGGATCGATCTCATCCTTGTGCGGGATCAGTTCCAGCACCAACGGCGCACGGGTCTCGCGGTTTTTCGGGAACTGACTGGCCGCCAGGAACAGGCCCGAAGCGCCATCGCGCAGGATGTAGGTGTCGTTGACCTTCTCGCACTTGAGCTCGGGCATCTTCACCGGGTCCATCTTCGGCGGCGCCGCGTCACCGCTTTTCAGCAGCTTGCGAGTGTTCTTGCAGGTCGGGTTGGTGCAACCGAAGAACTTGCCGAAACGGCCGGTCTTGAGCTGCATCTCGCTGCCGCACTTATCACACTCCAGGCTCGGGCCTTCATACCCCTTGATCCGGTAGCTGCCCTCTTCGATCTCGTAGCCGGCGCAATCCGGGTTGTTACCGCAGATGTGCAGCTTGCGCTTTTCGTCCAGCAGGTAGGCATCCATCGCCGTACTGCAGATCGGGCAACGATGCTTGCCGCGCAGCACCAGGGATTCGGACTCGCCTTCGTCATCCGCGGCGATCTCGTCGCCCGGCACCAGGTTGACGGTGGCCTTGCAACGCTCCTTGGGTGGCAGGCTGTAGCCCGAGCAGCCGAGGAACACGCCAGTGGAGGCGGTACGGATCTGCATCGGCCGGCCGCAGGTCTGGCATGGGATATCGGTCATTACCGGCTGGTTGGCGCGCATGCCGCTTTCGGCGCCCTCGGCCACTTCGAGCTTCTTCTTGAAGTCGCCGTAGAATTCGTCGAGGACGTTCTTCCAGTCGCGCTCGCCCTGGGCCACGTCATCGAGGTTCTCTTCCATGCCGGCGGTGAAGCCGTAGTCCATAAGGTTGGAGAAGCTCTCGGAAAGGCGCTCAGTGACGATGTCGCCCATCTTTTCCGAATAGAAACGACGGTTGTGCAGGGTCACGTATCCGCGATCCTGGATGGTCGAAATGATTGCCGCATAGGTCGAAGGACGACCAATGCCGCGCTTTTCCATTTCCTTCACCAGGCTGGCTTCGGAGTAACGCGCCGGGGGCTTGGTGAAGTGCTGGCTCGGATCGAGCTTGATCAGCTTCAGCACTTCGCCCTGGGCCATTTCCGGCAGCACATCGTCATCGCCCGGCTTGGCCATCTGCGGCATGACCCGGGTGTAACCGTCGAACTTGAGGATGCGACCCTTGGCACGCAGCTCGAAGTCGCCAGCGGCGACGCTGACGGTGGTGGACAGGTATTGCGCCGGCAGCATCTGGCAGGCGACGAACTGGCGCCAAATCAGCTCGTAGAGGCGCTCAGCGTCACGTTCCATGCCCGACAGCTTGCTTGGGTGGGTATTCACATCGGACGGACGAATCGCTTCGTGCGCCTCCTGGGCCCCTTCCTTGCTGCTGTAGACATTGGGCGAAGCCGGCAGGTACTTGTTGCCGAACTCGTCTTCGATATAGGTACGCGCCATCGCCACGGCATCGGCCGAGAGGTTGGTGGAGTCGGTACGCATATAGGTGATGTAGCCGGCTTCATACAGACGCTGGGCCATCATCATGGTCTTCTTCACCCCGAAGCCCAGGCGATTGCTCGCAGCCTGCTGCAGCGTGGAGGTGATGAACGGCGCCGATGGCTTGCTGCTGGTGGGCTTGTCTTCACGCTTGGCGACGCTGTAGGCCGAGGCCTTGAGCTTCTCCAGGGCGGCCATGGCCTGTGCTTCGTTGAGCGGCTTGAAGGCTTCACCGTTTTCACGGGCCACTTCAAAACGCACATTCGAGCCCTTGGCAGTGCCCAGGTCAGCGTGTACTTCCCAGTATTCTTCCGGGATGAAGGCACGAATCTCACGCTCGCGCTCCACCACCAGCTTCACGGCTACCGACTGCACGCGACCGGCAGACAGGCCACGGGCAATCTTCGCCCACAGCAGCGGCGAAACCATGTAACCCACCACGCGGTCGAGGAAGCGTCGCGCCTGCTGGGCATTGACTCGATCAATGTCCAGCTCGCCCGGCTGGGAGAAGGCTTCCTGGATCGCCTTCTTGGTGATTTCGTTGAACACCACGCGCTTGTAGCGGCTGTCATCACCGCCAATGGCTTCCCGCAGGTGCCAGGCAATGGCCTCCCCTTCGCGGTCCAAGTCCGTTGCGAGATAGATGGTGTCGGCATCCTTGGCAAGGCGGCGCAGCTCTTCGATGACCTTTTCCTTGCCAGGGAGGATTTCGTACTTGGCTTTCCAGCCGTGCTCGGGATCGACGCCCATGCGCGACACCAGCTGCTTGCGAGCCTTTTCCTTCGGCGACAGAGCCGGGGCTTCGCCCGCAGCGGCCTTGCCACGCTTGGCGGCTGGCTCCTTGGCGGCACTTGCCGAACCGCTGGTGGGCAGGTCTCGGATATGGCCGATACTCGACTTCACCACGTATTGGTTACCCAAGTACTTGTTGATGGTCTTGGCCTTAGCCGGGGATTCCACAATGACCAGCGATTTGCCCATGGATCAGAAAATTCCTGAATTCGAGAAGTGAAAGGCGGTTGGCGCCTGACGCGGCACCGCTATATATAGTGGCAACAGGGTGAGGTCAAGCGCAGGGTACTGCGCGACCTGTACTCATGCCGGTGAAAAAAGACTGGGTTCGGCCTGCACCAAAGCAAAGCGCGGGACCTGCTCGCCGTCAACTTCGACCGACTCCAGGAACATGCTCAAGGGCCGCACCCAAAAGCCGTAATCCCCATACAGGGCTTGGTAGAACACCACTTCTTCTTCCGTTTCCGAGTGCCGCGCCACGCTGAAAACGCGGTACTGCGGCCCCTTGTAATGCTGATAGAGCCCGGGTTGTAACTGCATGCTCTGGCCCTCGTGCAATTTTTTCAAAATAAAGACAAACAAATCTTCAGAAAAACAAAAACCGGGGCACTGGGCCCCGGCTTCCATCAACCCAACGCTTAAACGCGTTCGAAGACGGTCGAGATACCCTGGCCAAGGCCGATGCACATGGTGGACACCCCGAAGGTGCCGCCATTCTGCTTCATGACGTTGAGCAGGGTCCCGGAGATACGTGCGCCGGAGCAACCGAACGGGTGACCCAGGGCGATCGCGCCGCCGTGCAGGTTAACCTTCTCGTTCATCTTGTCGAGCACTTTCAGATCTTTCAGCACTGGCAGGGCCTGTGCAGCGAAAGCTTCGTTGAGCTCGAAGAAGTCGATATCGTTGATGCCCAGGCCCGCGCGCTTCAGGGCTTTCTGCGTGGCCGGTACTGGACCATAGCCCATGATGGCCGGATCCACACCTGCAACGGCCATCGAACGAATCACCGCCATCGGCTGGATACCCAGGTCCTGGGCACGCTGGGCCGACATCACGATCATGCACGAGGCACCGTCGGTGATCTGCGACGAAGTACCGGCAGTCACGGTACCACCTTTAGGGTTGAACGCCGGCTTCAGGGCCGCCAGGCTCTCCAGGGTGGTCTCGGGACGGATGGTTTCGTCGTAGTCGAACAGTTTCAGGAAACCGTTCTCGTCGTAACCCTGCATCGGGATGATTTCATCCTTGAACTTGCCTTCCACAGTCGCCTTGTGGGCGAGCTGGTGGGAGCGCACGCCAAAGGCGTCCTGCTGCTCACGGGTGATACCGTGCATCTTGCCCAGCATCTCGGCGGTCAGGCCCATCATGCCGGAGGCTTTGGCTGCGTACAGGGACATGTGCGGGTTCGGATCGACACCGTGCATCATGCTCACGTGGCCCATGTGCTCGACGCCGCCGACCACGAACACGTCACCGTTGCCGGTCATGATCGCTTGCGCGGCAGTGTGCAAAGCACTCATGGACGAGCCACACAGGCGGCTGACGGTCTGGCCGGCCGAGGTGTGCGGGATCTGGGTCATCAGCGACGCCATGCGTGCGATGTTCCAGCCCTGCTCCAGGGTCTGGTTGACGCAGCCCCAGATCACATCCTCGACTTCCGCCGGGTCGACCTTGGCGTTGCGTTCCAGCAGTTTGCTGATCAGGTGCGCCGACATGTCTTCGGCGCGGGTGTTGCGGTGCATGCCGCCCTTGGAGCGGCCCATCGGAGTACGACCGAAGTCGACAATCACGACGTCTCTAGGATTCAAGCTCATATGTTCACTCTCGCTCTAGTGTGGGCGCTTAACCGAAGAAGCTCTGGCCGTTCTTGGCCATTTCACGCAGCTTCGCGGTCGGGTGGTACAGCGCGCCCAGATCGGCGTACTGGTCGGCCAGGGCAACGAACTCGGCAACACCGATGGAATCGATGTAGCGCAGCGCACCGCCACGGAATGGAGGGAAACCAATGCCGTAGACCAGGCCCATGTCAGCTTCGGCAGCGGTTTCAACGATGCCGTCTTCCAGGCAACGAACGGTTTCCAGGCACAACGGGATCATCATCCAGTTGATGATGTCTTCGTCGGTGACTTCACGCTGCTCGTAGACAATCGGCTTGAGCACTTCCAGCACCGACGGATCGGCCACCTTCTTCTGCTTGCCCTTCTTGTCGGTTTCGTAGGCGTAGAAGCCCTTGCCGTTCTTCTGGCCCAGGCGCTTGGCTTCGTAGAGCACGTCCACGGCCGAGCGGCGATCGTCCTTCATGCGATCCGGGAAGCCTTCGGCCATGACGTCACGACCGTGGTGGCCGGTGTCGATGCCGACCACGTCCATCAGGTACGCCGGGCCCATTGGCCAGCCGAATTTCTCCATGATCTTGTCGATGCGCACGAAGTCCACACCGGCGCTGACCAGCTTGGCGAAACCGCCGAAGTACGGGAACAGCACGCGGTTGACCAAAAAGCCCGGGCAGTCGTTGACCACGATCGGGTTCTTGCCCATTTTCTTGGCGTAGGCAACGGTGGTCGCTACCGCCAGCTCGCTGGACTTCTCGCCACGGATCACTTCCACCAGCGGCATCATGTGCACCGGGTTGAAGAAGTGCATGCCGACGAAGTTTTCCGGACGCTTGAGGGCCTTGGCCAGCAGGCTGATGGAAATGGTCGAGGTGTTGGACGCCAGGATGGTGTCCTCCTTGACCTGGCCTTCCACTTCAGCCAGCACGATCTGCTTGACCTTGGGGTTCTCGACCACGGCTTCAACCACCAGGTCGACGTTGCCGAAGTCACCGTAGGACAGGGTCGGACGAATGCCGTTGAGCACTTCAGCCATCTTCGCGGCGGTCATGCGGCCTTTGTCAACGCGGCCCACCAGCAGTTTCGCGGCTTCCGCCAGACCCTGCTCGATGCCGTGTTCGTTGATGTCCTTCATCAGGATCGGCGTGCCTTTGGAGGCCGACTGGTAGGCGATGCCGCCACCCATGATACCGGCGCCGAGTACGGCGGCCTGCTTCACGTCCTTGGCGATTTCGTCGTAGGCCTTGGCCTTTTTCTTCAGTTCCTGATCGTTCAGGAACAGGCCGATCAGGCTTTGCGCAGCAGAGGTCTTGGCCAGTTTGACGAAGCCGGCGGCCTCTACTTCCAAGGCTTTGTCGCGGCCAAAGTTGGCGGCTTTCTGAATGGTCTTGATCGCTTCGACCGGTGCCGGGTAGTTCGGGCCAGCCTGGCCGGCCACGAAACCTTTGGCGGTTTCGAAAGCCATCATCTGCTCAATGGCGTTGAGCTTGAGCTTTTCCAGCTTAGGCTGGCGCTTGGCCTTGTAGTCGAACTCGCCGGAAATGGCGCGCTTGACCAGGGCCAGAGCGGCGTCCTTGAGTTTGTCGGGAGCAACCACGGCGTCGACGGCACCAACTTTCAGCGCGTCTTCAGCACGGTTTTCCTTGCCGGCGGCAATCCACTCGATGGCGTTGTCGGCACCGATCAGACGCGGCAGGCGCACGGTACCGCCGAAGCCCGGGTAGATGCCCAGCTTGACTTCCGGCAGGCCGATCTTGGCACTGGCAGCCATGACGCGGTAGTCCGCCGCCAGGCACATTTCCAGGCCGCCGCCCAGGGCGATGCCGTTGATCGCGGCAACGGTTGGCACGTTGAGGTCTTCGAAATCGCTGAAGATCTTGTTGGCTTCGAGGTTGCCTGCCACCAGCTCGGCATCCGGCAGCTTGAAGTTGTCGACAAACTCGGTGATGTCGGCGCCGACGATGAACACGTCCTTGCCGCTGCTGACGATCACGCCCTTGATCGAAGCATCTGCCTTGATGGTGTCAACAGCCTGACGCAATTCGTTCAGGGTTAGACGGTTGAACTTGTTGACGGACTCACCCTTGAGGTCGAAATTCAATTCGACGATGCCACTTTCAAGAGCCTTAACCGTGATGGCTTTACCTTCGTAAATCATCAACTGATCTCCACGATATGGAAGCTGAACAGTACACGTCGGACGCTGACTTCTGGCATGGCACTAACGTCACCGTCGATGCTAACGCCAATCCGCCAGGCACACCCGCCAACGCGATAGTCGGGATTCTGTATAGAGCCGCCTGCGATGCAAACGCTCATTTCATACGCCCGTTTGATTTGGGTACGCCACATTCAGGGAAAATCCAGCAATTGTCAATCGTCCAAAATGCTGTTTGAAACGCGACTTTGCGGTCACTCCATTGCTCCCTGGACGATCAACACGCCCCTGCATTCATAACCATTCATAGGATCTATATTTAGAAAATGCGCCCTAAATCTCCCACTGAATGGGAGAAAGAGCGACTACGCTGGGAAAATATCTGAAGAAGCCGCACAGTTTGTGCGACAGGGGCACCGCCCCATTCTGCAAGAGGCCACCCCGGGTGGCAGCCACGAGATTACCGGCCTGCCTGGCCATCCCCGCCCGATGCTGATATCGGGCTTTTTATTGCCGGCTGCCCGCGATTGCCGCGCGCACCTTCCCCTGGATGACTCAGGCCAACGCCTTGAGCACCGAGGCAATATCCTGCAAAACACTGACCTCGCCACGCTCGTTCCAGTACAGGGCGATCATCTGCTTGTCCGCCTCGACCTTGAACACCCCTGCCGGCAAGGCCTGGAAGTGCTTGAGCAGTGGCTCATCGACACAGGGCTCGCGCCACTGGTTGACCCAGTTGCCCGGCGCGATCTGCCAATAACTCCAACACACAGGCTGCCCGCTGCGCCGTGGCCGGTGATACTGCGGGCAAGGGTTGGGCGGCTCCTGGCCCAGCCAGTGCGGCCACTCCTGAGGGGCCAGTTGCATGGCCAGGCCCATGCGTCGCGCCTCCATGCGCAAGGCGATCAACCCGCTCTGGCGACGAGAAGGTCGCAACCACGCCAGCGGACTGAGAACTACCGCAAGGATTGACACCACTATCCAGACCGTCATATCTGTACTCTCGATTTTTGATGAGCGGGACCTGGGTCAAACCAACCCGCTTGAAACCAGCCATACTTGAAGCTATTGCAACCCTCAGGAGGAGCACCTCATGCCCTACCACCATATTCTGGTCGCCGTAGATCTAACCGAAGAGTGCGATCCTGTTATCCACCGTGCTCGCGAGCTGTCGGTGAGCAATGGAGCCAAGCTGTCCCTGGTGCACATTGTCGAACCCATGGCCATGGCCTTCGGGGGCGACGTCCCCATGGATCTTTCGCAGTTGCAGCAGCAACAGTTCGACCAGGCCCGGGAGCGTCTTGATCAGCTGATCAACAAGTACCCGGAGCTGACCAAGGAATACAGCCACCTGACCTACGGCCAGCCGCGCCAGGAAATCCATCACCTGGCCAAGGAACAGGAATGCGACCTGATCGTGGTCGGCAGCCACGGCCGACATGGCCTGGCCCTGCTGCTGGGCTCCACCGCCAATGATGTCCTGCACGGCGCGCCTTGCGACGTGCTGGCCGTGCACCTGGTCAAACGCTGAACCCGCCCCGAGGGTTGCCGGCTCCCAAAAGCTGGCAAGCGCACTGAAAAAAAGCCCGACTCTGCAGTCGGGCTTTTTTATCAGCAACCGGTCACTCAGGCATCCAGTTCGGCCCAGCGCTCGACCATCTGCTCCAGTTCGGCATTCAACTGCTCAAGGCGGGCAATTACCGCTGCAGTTTCCGCCGCCGGGCGCTGATAGAAACCAGCGTCGGCCATTTCCGCCTCGACCCCGGCGATCTGCTGCTCCATGGCATCGATCTGCCCCGGCAAAGCCTCAAGCTCGCGCTGCAATTTGTAGCTGAGCTTCTTTTTCGCCGCCGGCGCTTCCTGGACAGGAGCCGGAGCCGCCTGTACCGGTGCCACCACTGCAGAATTCAGCTCGGCCTTGCCGGACTTGTTCTCGGTCACCCCCAGCAACCGCGGCGAACCGCCCTGGCGCAACCAGTCCTGGTAGCCGCCGACGTACTCGCGCACCTTGCCTTCGCCTTCGAAGACCAGGGTGCTGGTCACCACGTTGTCGAGGAATGCCCGGTCGTGACTGACCATCAGCACAGTGCCCTGGAAGGTCAGCAGCACCTCTTCCAGCAGTTCGAGGGTTTCTACATCCAGGTCGTTGGTCGGTTCATCGAGCACCAGCAGGTTGGCCGGTTTACTGAACAGCTTGGCCAGCAGCAACCGCGCACGTTCGCCGCCAGACAACGCCTTGACCGGCGTGCGAGCACGCTGCGGGCTGAACAGGAAGTCGCCGAGGTAGCTCAGCACGTGGCGGCTCTGGCCATCGATCTCGATGAAGTCGCGACCTTCGGCGACGTTGTCGATCACGGTCTTTTCCAGATCCAGCTGATGGCGCAACTGGTCGAAGTAGGCCACGTCGATACGCGTACCCTCTTCCACCTTACCGCTGCTGGGCACCAGGCCACCGAGCATCAGCTTGAGCAGCGTGGTCTTGCCGGTACCGTTGGCGCCCAAGAGGCCGATGCGGTCGCCGCGCTGCAGGACCATGGAGAAGTCCTTGACCAGGAACGGACCGTCCGGGTGAGCGAAGCTGACGTTCTCCAGCACCATCACCTGCTTGCCGGACTTGTCTGCGGTTTCCAGCTGGATATTGGCCTTGCCGGTACGCTCGCGACGTTCGCTGCGCTCGACACGCAGCGCCTTGAGGGCGCGCACGCGGCCTTCGTTGCGGGTGCGCCGGGCCTTGATGCCCTGGCGAATCCAGACTTCCTCCTGGGCCAGGCGCTTGTCGAACAGCGCGTTGGCGGTTTCTTCCGCCGCCAGCATGGCTTCCTTGTGCACCAGGAAGCTGGCGTAGTCGCCGTTCCAGTCGATCAGGCCGCCGCGGTCCAGTTCGAGGATGCGGGTGGCCAGGTTCTGCAGGAAGGAACGGTCGTGGGTAATAAAGAGGACCGCCCCCTGGAAATCCTTCAGCGCCTCTTCCAGCCAGGCGATGGCACCAATGTCCAGGTGGTTGGTGGGCTCGTCGAGCAGCAGCAGGTCCGGCTCGGACACCAGGGCCTGTGCCAGCAGCACGCGACGACGCCAGCCGCCGGACAACTCGGCGAGGGTCTTGTCGGCCGGCAGCTGCAGGCGGCTCAGGGTGCTGTCCACCAATTGTTGCAGGCGCCAGCCGTCACGGGCTTCGAGGTCGTGCTGGACGTGCATCAGTTTTTCCAGATCGGCGTCGGTGACGATGTTCTGGCTCAGGTGGTGGTACTGGGCCAGCAACTCGCCGACACCGTCCAGGCCCTGGGCGACCACGTCGAACACGGTCCGCTCGTCGGCCACCGGCAATTCCTGGGGCAATTCGCCGATCTTCAGACCGGGTGCGCGCCATACGGAGCCGTCGTCGGGCTTCTGATCGCCCTTGACCAGCTTCATCATGCTGGATTTGCCAGTACCGTTACGGCCGATGATGCACACCCGCTCACCACGGGCGATCTGCCAGGACACCTTGTCCAACAACGGCATGGCGCCGAAAGCAAGGGACACATCGCTGAATTTGAGCAGGGTCATGTTCTTCTCCAAAAACCGGGCGCGCATTCTACCTGAGTTGAGCCCGCAGAAGGCCGGGTATTTCGCCCACGAGGGCGCTCGCGGCACATTTGTTGCCAACTGATGCCAGCAGGCCGGCAAAGCTTTCACCGGTTGCTGGCAAAAGGCTAAGCTAGTGAGCAATCAGTGTTGGCCCTGTCGGCACTTGTCATGATTTCTCTGCCCGGATGTCTCATGCGCAGTCGCCTTTTCAGTGTTTTATCTTGCCTGCTTCTTTCCACCACAGCCGTCCACTGCGCCCAGGCGGCAGACCTGACTCTACAGCGCCAGTATTACGATGAAGCCAAGCGCGCCCTGGCCAAAGGCGATTCCGGCCCCTATTTCCGTTATGCCGATGCGCTGCGCGACTATCCGCTGGAGCCCTACCTGGCCTACGACGAGCTCACCGCCCGGCTGAAATCCGCCAGCAACCCCGAGATCGAGAAGTTCCTCGCCGAACATGGCGACCTGCCCCAGGCCAACTGGATGAAACTGCGCTGGTTGCGCTGGCTGGCCGAACGCGGCGACTGGGCGACCTTCACCAAGTACTACGATCCGAAACTCAACTTCACCGAACTGGACTGCCTCAATGGCCAGTACCAGCTGGGGCACAACCTCAAGGCCGAAGGCTACGCCGCCACCGAGAAGCTCTGGCTGACCGGCAAATCCCAACCTGCTGCCTGCGACGCGTTGTTCGCCCAATGGGCCGCCGAAGGCCAGTTGACCGAACAGAAGCGCTGGCAGCGAGCCAAACTGGCCGCCGAGGCCCGCAACTACCCCCTGGCCAACAGCCTGGTAAAGAGCATGACCACCCTGGCGCCCCAGGGCCGCCTGCTGGTGGACGTGGCGCAAAAACCCGAACTGCTGAGCCAGCCCTCGCGCTTCCAGCCTGCCGATGAAGCCATGTCCGACGTGGTTGGCCTCGGCCTGCGCCGCCTGGCGCGCCAGGATCCGGACAAGGCCATGGCCCTGCTGGATGGCTATGCCAGCAGCATGCACTTTTCCCGTGACGAAAAAGTGGCCATCGCCCGCGAGATCGGCCTGACCCTGGCACGGCGCTTCGACAGCCGCGCCCTGGACGTGATGACCAAGTACGATCCCGAGCTGCGGGACAACACCGTCTCCGAATGGCGCCTGCGCTTGCTGCTGCGCCTGGCGCGCTGGGAAGACGCCTACCAGCTGACCCGCAAGCTACCCCAGGACCTGGCCACCACCAACCGCTGGCGCTACTGGCAGGCCCGTAGCCTGGAACTGGCCGAACCGAAGAACCCTCAGGCCCAGGTATTGTTCAAGGGCCTGGCCCGGGAGCGGGATTTCTACGGCTTCCTTGCCGCCGATCACGCCAAGGCGCCCTACCAGCTCAATAACCAGCCGCTGATGCTCAGCCAAGCCGTGATCAACAAGGTACGCAACACCCCGGGTGTACGCCGCGCCCTGGAGCTGCATGCCCGCGGGCAGATCGTCGACGGCCGCCGCGAGTGGTACCACGTCAGCCGGCATTTCAACCGCGACGAAATGGTTGCCCAGGCCAAGCTGGCCTACGACCTGAAATGGTACTTCCCGGCCATTCGCACCATCAGCCAGGCCCAGTACTGGGATGACCTGGACATCCGCTTCCCCATGGCCCACCGCGACACCCTGGTGCGCGAAGCCAAGGTTCGCGGCCTGCATTCCAGCTGGGTGTTCGCCATTACCCGCCAGGAAAGCGCCTTCATGGACGACGCCCGTTCCGGCGTCGGCGCCAGCGGCCTGATGCAACTGATGCCCGGCACCGCCAAGGAAACCGCGCGCAAGTTCAGCATTCCCCTGGCCTCGCCCCAGCAAGTGCTGGACCCGGACAAGAACATCCAGTTGGGCGCCGCCTACCTGAGCCAGGTCCACAGCCAGTTCAACGGCAATCGGGTACTGGCTTCCGCCGCCTACAACGCCGGCCCCGGGCGGGTGCGCCAGTGGCTCAAGGGGGCCGACCACCTGAGTTTCGATGTCTGGGTGGAAAGCATTCCTTTCGACGAAACCCGCCAGTACGTGCAGAACGTACTGTCCTACTCGGTGATCTACGGCCAGAAGCTCAATTCGCCGCAGCCCCTGGTGGACTGGCACGAACGCTATTTCGACGATCAGTAAGCACCGACCCACAACAAAAAATGCCCGCAGCAATGCGGGCATTTTTGTATCTCCCCTAACACCCCCCAATACCTGTAGCCGCTGCCGAGCCTGCGACCGGGCGCGAAGTGGCCGTAAAGCGCTCGCTACGTTGGCGAGGACTACGTGCTCGTGCGCAGCCTCGCAGGCTCGGCAGCGACTACAGGGCTCAGGGGTGCGTGGGCTCAGCCATCGCTGAATTGCAGGGCCGCCAGGCGCGCATACAAGGGGTTGCTGGCAATCAGTTGCTGGTGGGTACCCACCGCGACCAGCCTGCCCTGGTCCATGACCGCGATCCGGTCGGCATTCTTCACCGTGGCCAGGCGATGGGCGATCACCAGGGTGGTGCGGTTCTTCATCAGGCTGGGCAAGGCTTGCTGGATCAGGTGCTCGCTTTGCGCGTCGAGGGCGCTGGTGGCTTCGTCCAGTAGCAAAATCGGCGCGTCCACCAGCAAGGCCCGAGCTATCGCCAGACGCTGACGCTGGCCGCCCGAAAGGCCAAGCCCGGCATCCCCCAGGTGGGTCTGGTAACCCTCGGGCATCTGTTCGATGAACTCATGGGCATAGGCGATCTTCGCCGCTTCCTGGACCTGGGCCAGGGTCGCCTCGGGATTGCCGTAGCGAATGTTCTCCTCGATGCTGCCGTAGAACAGCGCCGGGCTTTGCGAAACCAGGGCGAAGCAGCGACGCAGGTCCAGCGGGTCGAGCTGGGTCAGGGCCACGCCATCCAGCAGGATCCTTCCCTGCTGCGGGTCGTAGAAGCGCAGCAACAGATCATAAAGGGTGGATTTACCGGCCCCGGAAGGCCCCACCAACGCCAGAGTCTCTCCGGCCCGGATGCTCAGGCTCAAACCATCGATCGCGAAGCGGTCGGGCCGCGACGGATAGGAAAACCGCAGCCCGTCCAGCTCCAGATCACCCCGCACCCGCGCCGGCAGGCTTACCAGCCCGTCGGCGGGCGGCTGGATGATATTGTCCGCCCGCAACAATTCGGCAATCCGCTCCGCCGCGCCGGCCGCGCGCTGCAACTCGCCGATCACTTCGCTCAGGGTGCCGAAGGCACTGCCGACAATCAGGCTGTAGAAGACGAATGCCGCCAGCTCGCCGCCGGAGATGCGCCCGGCAATCACGTCCATGCCACCGACCCAGAGCATCACCCCCACCGCCCCCAGCACCAGGACGATCACCAGGGTGATCAGCCAGGCACGCTGGACAATCCGCTTGCGCGCCGTGTCGAACGCCTGCTCCACGGTCACGGCAAACCGCCGTTCATCCTGGGGTTGGTGGTTGTAGGCCTGGACCGTCTTGATCTGGCCGAGGGTTTCCGAGACATAGCTGCCGACATCGGCAATCCGGTCCTGGCTCAGGCGCGACAGGCTGCGCACCCGCCGACCGAAGATCAGGATTGGCGCCAGCACCAGCGGCAAGGCGATGACCACAATGCTGGTGAGCTTGGGGTTGGTGACAAACAGCAGCACGATCCCCCCCAGCACCATCAGCGCATTGCGCAAAAACAGCGACAGCGAAGACCCGATCACCGATTGCAGCAAGGTGGTGTCCGCGGTCAAGCGCGACTGGATTTCCGAGCTGCGGTTGTTTTCGTAGAACCCGGGATGCAGGTAGATCAGGTGATTGAACACCTGGCGCCGGATATCCGCCACGCAACGCTCGCCAATCCACGACACCAGGTAAAAGCGCACGAAGGTACCCACCGCCAGCGCCAGCACCAGCAGCAGGAACAGGCCGATGGACTGGTTCAACAGATGGGGCGATTGAGTCATGAAGCCCTGGTCCACCAACAGGCGAATGCCCTGCCCCATGGACAGGGTAATGCCGGCGGTAACTATCAGTGCCAGCAAGGCGCCCAGCGCCTGCCAACGGTAGGGAGCGACAAAGCGGCTGGCCAGATGCAGCGCCCGGCGGTGACGAGAAGAAAGCATGCTGTTCATCCATTGACGCACCGGCGAGCCGTTCGTTGCAGCAACGGCAACGAGATGAATTCGCAGGAACTTTGGTAAATCACAATGAGTCAGGTTGATTATGACCGCTGACACTAGAGCCTAGAGATTATCGGTCTAATCCGTGGCTGGCACTCCCCGGGCATTTCTGTTGGAGTGAAGTCGCCGGGCCAGCCCTCGCGGCGGTCTGTAACAGCTTGGTCACCCGGCCATTCTAGAGTAAGCACACAACCTGATGAGGAGACAGGCCATGTCCTTGCAACACAGCAGCAATGACAAGATTCAAGTGATCCGTACCCAGCCGAACCAGTCTCTGGGGTGTGCCATCATCGACGCCCAGGGTCGCGAAGTACCTATTACTGAAGACATGATCCAGAACGCCTGCCGCGAACTGGAAAAGCGACTGGTCAAGCCTGCTCGGCAAGATTGACACACAGCCTCACGTCCTCTTGACCCGGCCTTGCGGCCGGGTTTTTTATGCGCGGTTTCAGGCTTCCCGGGCACCCAAGGCACGGACGATCCGGCTCAAGGCCGCGGACTCGCCCTGGATGCGCACTTCCAGGCCGTCGATCTCGCGACGCTCCGGATAATGCTTGCGCAGACCATCGAAGGCGCTGCGCTGCTGAGCTACATCGTCCGACAGGCTACGGCGAAAATCCGCATCGTCGCGACGCGGGTCATACACGGCACGGCAGATCATCGCCAGGGCCCAGGCCGGGTCCGCATTGGCATTCAGGCTGACCTGAGGCACCCAGGGCGCCGGCAGCAAGGCCGACAGGCTGACCTGCTCGGCCTGCCCGAGGAAACGGCAGTAGGCCTGGTAGATCTGCGCCGTGCCCCGTTGCTTGCCGTCCAGGCTGTAACCGGCGATATGCGGCGTCGCCAGCACGCAGAGGTCCGCCAGGGAAGCATCCACCGTCGGCTCCTCCTCCCAGACATCCAGCACCGCCTGCAAGTCCTCGCGCTGGCGCAGCACCTCAGCCAGGGCCCGGTTATCCACCACCGGGCCACGGGCCGCGTTGATCAGCCAGGTGCCGTGCCTGAGCCGGTTCAGCCGCTGGCGATCCAGCAGGTGCCAGGTGGAGTCTTGCCCGCTCTTGGTCAGGGGTGTGTGCAAGCTGATGACATCGCAACGCTCGAGCAACTGCTCCAGGCTGACATAGTCGCCGCCTTCCGCCGCCTGCCGCTGCGGATCGCAGACCAGCACATTCCAGCCCAGGCCACGCAGCACCTCGATCAGGCGCCCGCCCACTTCACCGGCACCGACCACGCCATAGCAACGCTGCGCCAGGTCCACGCCTTCGATCTCGGCCAGGGTCAGCAGGCTGCCCAGCACATAGTCCACCACGCCCCGGGCGTTGCAGCCCGGGGCGCTGGACCAGGTGATCCCGGCCTGCTGGAAATACTCCAGGTCCAGGTGATCGGTGCCGATGGTGCAGGTGCCGACAAACCGCACCGGGCTGCCTTCCAGCAACTGGCGGTCGACCTGAGTCACCGAGCGCACCAGCAACACATCTGCCTGCTCCACGGTCGCCCGGTCGATGGCGCGCCCGGGGAAACGCCGGATCTCGCCGAAACCGGCAAAGAACTCTTCGATCAGGGGGATATTTTCGTCGGCAACAATCAACATGGCAGGCTCCTCTGGCGGAGCCGCAGTGTAGGCGCAGATGCCAGGCCGGGCTAGCGCGGCATGCGCGCCAACCGGCATTTTCACCACCCCCGGCGCTTACAAATCCACAACACGGGATGTTTTCCTGACTGAGATGTCAACGCGTAGACTGTCGCGTCCTGCGCAATACCACCTATGGACGCTACGCCCCGTGAATTCCGTGACTGACTCCCCTGCCGCCACCGCCACCAGCCGCCCTGCCCGGGTCGGCCGTGAACTGCATGACCTGCTGGTACTGGCCCTGCCCATCATGATTGCCCAGGTGGCCACCACCGCCATGGGCTTTGTCGATGCCGTGATGGCCGGCCGGGTCGGCCCGCGAGATCTGGCAGCCGTCGCCCTGGGCAACTCGATCTGGATTCCGGTGTTCCTGCTGATGACCGGCACCCTGCTGGCCACCACGCCCAAGGTGGCGCAGCGCTTCGGCGCCGGCAACCTGCACGAGATCGGCCCGCTGGTGCGCCAGGCACTGTGGCTCGCCGTGGTGGCCGGGATCTCGGCCCTGCTGATACTGATCAGTGCCGAGCCGGTGCTGCACCTGATGAATGTCGATCCGGAACTGATCAAGCCCTGCATGGGCTACCTGCACGGCATCGCCAGTGGCTTGCCGGCGGTAGCGCTGTACTACGTGCTGCGCTGCCTCAGCGATGGCCTGGGCCGCACGGTGCCGAGCATGGTCATCGGCCTGGGAGGCCTGGCCCTGAACATCCCCATCAACTACATCTTCATCTATGGCCATTTCGGTGTACCGGCCATGGGCGGCGTCGGTTGCGGCTGGGCCACGGCCATCGTGATGTGGGCCATGATGCTGGGCATGGCCGGCTGGATTTTCTGGGCACCGGCCTACCGCAAGATCCAGTTATTCAGCCGCTTCGACTGGCCGCAAGGAGCGATGATCGGGCGCTTGCTGAGCATCGGCCTGCCCATCGGCATTGCAGTGTTCGCCGAATCGAGCATTTTCGCGGTGATCGCCCTGCTGATCGGCAGCCTGGGGGCCACGGTGGTGGCCGGGCACCAGATCGCCCTCAACGTCAGCGCCCTGATGTTCATGATTCCCTACTCCCTGGCCATGGCGGTGACCGTGCGGGTCGGCCAGGCCCTGGGCCGCCAGCAACCCCGCAATGCGCGCTTCAGCGCCGGCGTCGGCATGGCCACGTCACTGGCCTACGCCTGCCTTTCGGCGAGCCTGATGTTCTTCCTGCGTGAGCCCATCGCCACCATCTACACCACCGACCCGATGGTGATTCAGGTCGCTTCGATGCTGATTGTGTATGCGGCGCTGTTCCAGTTTTCCGATGGCATCCAGGTCACGGCGGCCGGCGCATTGCGCGGCTACCAGGACACTCGGGTGACCATGATCCTGACCCTGTTCGCCTACTGGGGGATTGGCTTGCCGGTGGGCTACGCCCTGGGCCTGACCGACTGGTTCGGCCCGGCGCGGGGCCCGAGCGGCCTGTGGGAAGGCCTGATCGTGGGCTTGAGCTGCGCGGCGCTGATGCTGTCGATCCGCCTGACCCGCAGCGCGCGCAAGCAGATCCGCATCAGCCGCTCGGCGGGTTAATCGAGCTTCTTGCGGATCCAGTAGAGGTAGGTACCTGCCTCTTCCTGCTGCGCTACCAGTTCATGGTCGAGAAACACGCAGAACTTGGGAATGTCGCGGCGGGTGGAGGGGTCGGTGGCAATCACCTTCAACAGCCCGCCCGGCGGCAGGTCGCGGATGTGCTGGTGCAGCATCATCACCGGCTCCGGGCAGTTGAGGCCCGTGGCGTCGAGGGTGCCGTCAACCGGCGTATCGATAATCTGGCTCATGAATCACTCCTGAAACTGGCCGGCATTGTCGCGCAATACCGCCATCGGTTCATCTGTTGCTGTCGTTCCACGGCCCCGATCCTGCCGTAGGAGCTGGCTTGCCAGCGAAGGCATCCTCACGCCTTGCACCAGTGCGGGGCCTTTTTCGCCGGCAAGCCGGCTCCGACCAGGAAGCGGGCGGTGTTGCGGGTACTACGCCGATTTGGGCTTTTTCAGATCCAGGCGCCGCAGGTGGCAGGTGACTTCCTCGCGGTCGTGGTACAGCTGCTTGCAGCCAATGGCCACGCGAATGCCCCGGGCCTTGAAGCCTTCTTCGATGCGCTCCAGCAAGCGCTTCACTTCGGCATAGCGCTGCTTCATCGGCAGCTTGAGGTTGACCACCGCCTCGCGGCAGTGCCCCTCGCCGATCCAGGTCTCCAGCAGCGCGGCGTTGCGCGCCGGTTTCTCGACGATGTCGCAGACCATCCAGTCCACCGGCTGCCTGGGCTTGTAGGTAAAGCCGTCCGCCATCAGGTGCTGCACCAGGCCGGTGTCCATCAGGCTTTCAGCCATGGGGCCGTTGTCCACGGCGGTCACCAGCATGCCGCGGTTGACCAGTTGCCAGGTCCAGCCGCCCGGGGCAGCCCCCAGGTCGACGCCGGTCATGTCGCCATGCAGACGCTCGTCCCACTGGTCCCGAGGAATGAAATGGTGCCAGGCCTCTTCCAGCTTCAGGGTCGAGCGGCTCGGCGCTTCCCGGGGGAATTTCAGCCGTGGAATGCCCATGGGCCACATGGCCGAGTTGCCGGCATCAGCCAGGCCGACGAAGACTTCCCGACCGCTCTTGAAGGTCAGCAACAAGCGCGGCTTGGTCGCGTCATCCACCAGCTTGCCGGCCGCGGTCAGGGCCTTGCGCAGGGGTGCTTCGAACTTCTTGCAGAAGTTGGACAGCTCCTTGCCATCGTTGGTGTCCACCACTTCCAGCCACAGGCTACCGCACTGCGGGAAGTTGGCCAGGTAGGCAAGGATCACGCTGATACGATCGGTTTCCGGCAGGTCGATGAAGCCGCCCCGGGCCCACTGCCGGGGAAAGATCAGCTCCGGGAAGCGCAGGCCCTGCATCAGACGCTGGGCCCCGTCGTCCTCGGTGCATATAAACTCGGCGCAGGCGGTGCTGGGCTTGGCCTTGGCATAACCGGCGACATTCAGCCGGGCCGCGTGGTCGGCGATCTCGGAGCAGACTTCGCCCTCGAAGCCGGGCCGGCAATGGATAAACAGGGTGTTCATTGAATCTCCTGGGCAAATGGCGATGAATCGATGCGCAAACCTGCCCTGTAGCAAAGCCTGTCACGAAAACCGGCGCATGATAACCGAGTTCGGAACCTTGGACTGAGCCCAGCAGTCCAGTGATTAGCTATAAGCCCCAAACAGAGCTAGGTTAACTCTCTGTCCGTATCACAGGCCCGTAGCCGTGCGGGCCACAAGGAGTCATTCAATGCCATCCCTCGATAGCCTGAAAACCCTTAAGACCCTAAAAGTCGACGACAAGACTTATCACTATTTCAGCCTGCCGGACGCCGCCAGGAGCCTGGGTGATATAGACACCCTGCCCATGTCGCTGAAAGTCCTGCTGGAAAACCTGTTGCGCTGGGAAGACGACAAGACCGTCACCGGCGCCGACCTCAAGGCCATCGCGGCCTGGCTCAAGGAGCGCCGCTCCGACCGCGAGATCCAGTACCGCCCCGCACGGGTGCTGATGCAGGACTTCACCGGGGTGCCGGCGGTGGTCGACCTGGCCGCGATGCGCGCCGCCATGGCCAAGGCCGGTGGCGATCCACAGCGGATCAACCCGCTGTCACCGGTGGACCTGGTGATCGACCACTCGGTGATGGTGGACAAATTCGCCAGCAGCAGCGCCTTCGAGCAGAACGTCGATATCGAGATGCAACGCAACGGCGAGCGCTATGCCTTCCTGCGCTGGGGCCAGAGCGCCTTCGACAACTTCAGCGTGGTACCGCCGGGCACCGGCATCTGCCACCAGGTCAACCTGGAATACCTGGGGCGCACGGTCTGGACCAAGGACGAGGACGGCCGCACCTATGCCTTCCCCGACACCCTGGTGGGTACCGACTCCCACACCACCATGATCAATGGCCTTGGCGTACTGGGCTGGGGCGTGGGCGGGATCGAAGCCGAGGCGGCGATGCTCGGCCAGCCGGTGTCGATGCTGATTCCCGAAGTCATCGGCTTCAAGCTCACCGGCAAGCTCAAGGAAGGCATCACCGCCACCGACCTGGTGCTGACGGTGACCCAGATGCTGCGCAAGAAAGGCGTGGTCGGCAAATTCGTCGAGTTCTACGGTGACGGCCTGGCCGACCTGCCCCTGGCGGACCGTGCCACCATCGCCAACATGGCACCGGAATACGGCGCCACCTGCGGCTTCTTCCCGGTGGATGACATCACCCTGGACTACCTGCGCCTGTCCGGGCGCCCCGACGAACTGGTGAAACTGGTGGAGGCCTACAGCAAGGCCCAGGGCTTGTGGCGCCTGCCGGGCAAGGAGCCGGTATTCACCGACAGCCTGGCGCTGGACATGGGCACCGTGGAGGCCAGCCTCGCCGGCCCCAAACGGCCGCAGGACCGGGTTGCACTGCCCAACGTTGCCCAGGCTTTCACTGACTTCCTCGACCTGCAGTTCAAACCCACCAGCAAGGAAGAAGGCCGCCTGGAAAGCGAAGGTGGCGGTGGTGTGGCGGTGGGCAACGCGGACCTGGTGGGCGAAGCCGACTACCAGTACGACGGCCAGACCTATCGCCTGAAAAACGGTGCCGTGGTGATCGCGGCCATCACCTCCTGCACCAACACCTCCAACCCCAGCGTCATGATGGCCGCCGGCCTGGTGGCGAAGAAGGCCGTGGAAAAAGGCCTGCAACGCAAACCCTGGGTCAAGAGCTCGCTAGCCCCAGGCTCCAAGGTGGTGACCGACTACTACAAGGCTGCCGGCCTGACGCCCTACCTGGACCAACTGGGCTTCGATCTGGTGGGCTACGGCTGCACCACCTGCATCGGCAACTCCGGCCCGCTGCAGGAGCCGATCGAGAAAGCCATCCAGCAGGCCGACCTCAGCGTGGCCTCGGTGCTGTCGGGCAACCGCAACTTCGAGGGCCGGGTGCATCCACTGGTGAAAACCAACTGGCTGGCCTCGCCGCCCCTGGTCGTGGCCTATGCCCTGGCGGGCACGGTGCGCATCGACATCAGCAGCGAGCCTCTGGGCCAGGGCAAGGACGGCCAGCCGGTGTACCTGCGGGACATCTGGCCCAGCAGCAAGGAGATCGCCGACGCCGTGGCCCAGGTCAACACTCGGATGTTCCACAAGGAGTACGCCGAAGTGTTCGCCGGGGATGCACAGTGGCAAGCCATCGAAGTGCCGCAGGCCGCCACCTATGTGTGGCAGGACGACTCCACCTATATCCAGCACCCGCCGTTCTTCGATGACATCGCCGGCCCGCTGCCGCAGATCACCGATGTCAGCGGCGCCCGGGTACTGGCCCTGCTGGGGGACTCGGTGACCACCGACCACATCTCCCCGGCCGGCAACATCAAGGCCGACAGCCCGGCTGGCCGCTACCTGCGGGACAAGGGCGTGGAACCGCGGGACTTCAACTCCTACGGCTCACGGCGCGGCAACCACGAAGTGATGATGCGCGGTACCTTCGCCAACATCCGCATTCGCAACGAAATGCTCGGCGGCGAGGAAGGTGGCAACACCTTGTACATTCCCACCGGCGAGAAGTTGGCGATCTATGACGCAGCCATGCGCTACCAGGCCGACGGCACGCCGCTGGTAGTGATCGCCGGCCAGGAATACGGCACCGGTTCGAGCCGCGACTGGGCGGCCAAAGGCACCAACCTGCTGGGAGTCAAGGCAGTGATCGCCGAAAGCTTCGAACGTATCCACCGCTCCAACCTGGTGGGCATGGGCGTCCTGCCCTTGCAGTTCAAGCTGGACCAGAACCGCAAGAGCCTGAAGCTGACCGGCAAGGAAACCCTGGACATTCTCGGCCTCAGCGGTACGGAACTGACGCCGCGGATGAACCTGACCCTGGTGATCACCCGTGAGGATGGCAGCCAGGAGAAGATCGAGGTGCTGTGCCGCATCGACACCTTGAATGAAGTGGAATACTTCAAGTCCGGCGGGATCCTGCACTACGTTCTGCGGCAACTGATTGCCTCCTGACGCTGCCTGAAAAAAAACACCGCCTTCGGGCGGTGTTTTGCATTGGGCTGCCGTGCCAGGACGAGGTGGTTATACTGCGCGCCCGCCAAATCTGACTCACCGGTCGCAATGGCGACTACAGATCCGGCGCAGTACTACGTCTCTGCAATACCCATTCTTACGCAACAAGGATTCCCCATGACTGCTCTGCCATGGATGTACCTGGCACTTCTTTCCATTGGCTACGCACTGGCCCTGAGCTACGGGCAACTGGGCCTGCTGGCCGCCCTGTCGATCTTGCTGCTGTTGGCTGCCGGCTTTGCCGTGCGCCAGCAACGCAGCCGCGTCGGCCAGTACCTGGGCCACGGCCTGTTCGTGGTGCTCGCTCTGGCCCTGGCCATGCACTGGCTGCCCGGGTTCTACAATGGCCGGGCCATCGACCCGCAACGCTTCACCGACGATGCCGTGCCCTTCTCCCTGTACCTGAACCAGGACAAGCCGCTGATCGGCTTCTGGCTGCTGCTGGTATGCCCGTGGATAGTCGGGCGGCGCTCACTGCGCCTGTCGCTGTATGCCACCGCCGCGGCTCTGACTCTGTGTGCGGTAGCCGCACTGGGCGGCGCGCTGCTAATGGGCATGATCACTTGGGCGCCGAAATGGCCGGAGCAGGCGTGGCTCTGGGTGCTGAACAACCTGCTGCTGGTGACCCTGGTGGAAGAGGCGCTGTTCCGCGGCTATATCCAGGGTGGCCTGAGCCGGCGCTTCAAGGCCCTGCCCTACGGCGAGAACCTGGCGCTGCTGTGCGCGGCGCTGCTGTTCGGCCTGGTGCACCTGGGCGCGGGGTGGCAATGGACCCTACTGGCAGGCATCGCCGGCGTCGGCTACGGTCTGGCCTATCGTTTTGGCGGCCTGGGGGCGGCGATAGCCACTCACTTCGGTCTCAACCTGTTGCATTTCGGCCTCTTCACCTACCCGATGCTGGCCGGATAACCCGCCAGCTGTTTTACCAAACCAGTACTTCAGGACTATTGACTGCCAAGGAAGAAGGTCAATGATTAGCCCCTCGCCAACGCCGGCTGAAACCTGCCGGCGCTTTTTGCAAGCGACACATTCTGCCAATGAGACCCAGAGCCGATTATTGAAAAATAATTTCAATAATCGGTTGAAGCGGCCGACAACCTATCAAAGCCTTGCGGATTGAAAAACCATGCGTAATAACCAGCCTGTCACTCAGCGCGAACGTACCTTCCCGGCTCAACAACGGTTGATTTCCACCACCGACGCCAAAGGCGTGATCACCTACTGCAACGACGCCTTTGTCGAGATCAGTGGGTTCTCCCGTGAAGAACTGGTTCGCGCACCGCACAACCTGGTCCGTCACCCTGATGTGCCCGCGGCCGTGTTCGCGCACATGTGGGGCACCTTGAAACAAGGCTTGCCATGGATGGGCATCGTCAAGAACCGCTGCAAGACCGGCGACCACTACTGGGTCAACGCCTATGTGACCCCAGTGTTCGAAGGCAACCAGGTGGTGGGCTATGAATCGGTACGGGTCAAGCCCACCGCCGAACAGGTGCGCCGCGCCGAAGCGCTTTACCAGCGCATCAACACCGGCAAGTCGGCCATTCCCAAGCGCGACAAGTGGCTACCGGTGCTGCAGGACTGGCTGCCGTTCATCCTGGTCAGCCAGCTGAGCTTCATGATCGGTGCCTGGCTCAACTCCCACTGGGGCTTCGCCCTGGCCGCCGCGCTCTCGGTGCCCCTGGGCCTGTTGGGCCTGAGCTGGCAGCAGCGCGGCCTCAAGCGCCTGTTGCGCTTGGCCGAGCAGACCACCTCCGACCCGCTGATCGCTCAGATGTACACCGACAGCCGCGGCGCCCAGGCCCGCCTGGAGATGTCGATCCTGAGCCAGGAAGCGCGCCTGAAGACCTGCCTGACCCGCCTGCAGGACACGGCCGAGCACCTCAACGAGCAGGCCCGCCAGTCCGACACCCTGGCCCACAACAGCTCCAGCGGCCTGGAGCGCCAACGGGTCGAGACCGAACAGGTGGCCACCGCGGTCAACCAGATGGCCGCCACCACCCAGGAAGTGGCCAGCCACGTGCAACGCACCGCCGACGCAACCCAGGAAGCCAATCGCCTGACCGGCCGTGGCCGCGATATCGCCGGGGAAACCCGCGAAGCCATCCAGCGCCTGTCGGTGGTGGTGGGCGAAACCGGGCTGACAGTAACCCAACTGGCCAAGGACAGTGACGAAATCGGCGGCGTTGTCGACGTGATCAAAGGCATTGCCGACCAGACCAACCTGCTGGCCCTGAACGCAGCCATCGAAGCCGCCCGCGCCGGTGAAATGGGCCGCGGCTTTGCCGTGGTGGCCGACGAGGTGCGTCAGTTGGCACAGCGCACCAGTGAGTCCACCGGGCAGATCCATACCCTGATCGCCAAGCTGCAGCAGACAGCCGCCACCGCCGTGCAGACCATGGACGCCGGTCATCGTCAGGCCGAAGAAGGCGTGGCCCGGGTTCTGGAAGCCGACCAGGCACTGGTGGGCATCAGCGAAGCGGTGGCCAACATCACCGACATGACCACCCAGATCGCTGCCGCCACCGAAGAGCAAAGCTCGGTGGCCGAAGAGATCAGCCGCAACATCAGCACCATCGCGCAACTGGCGGACCAGACTTCGGAGCAGGCCCAGCATTCGGCCGAGCTCAGCGAAGCGCTGACCCGCACCGCACACACCCAGTACTCGCTGGTGGAGCGCTTCAACCGCTAAGCCCCCTAGGGCCGGCAACAAAAAACCGGAAGCCAAGGCTTCCGGTTTTTTTATGCCCGCAAATCCACCCGACAACCGTAGGAGCGAGCTTGCTCGCGATAAATCTTCACCGCGCTCCAAATTCGAAGGCCGGGTGAACGTTTCGCGAGCAAGCTCGCTCCTGCAGGATCAGCTCAGCGCTTTCAGGAAGGCAGCAACCTTGAGCGCCGCAGATTCCAGATGCTGCTCATGGCTGAAACCCGAGGCCTTCAGGGGCTTGAGATCGTGATCAGCGGCCGCTAGCCAGTACAACTCGATACTGGCTGCCAATGTATAGGCCTCGACCGCCTGGCGATTGCCCAGGGCGTCACGCTCGCCCTGCACGATCAGGCTCGGCACTGACAGATCGGCCAGATGCGCCACCCGCGGTTTTTCCGGTTTGCCGGCGGCATAGAACGGATAGCCCAGGCACACCAATGCATCGGCCTGCAGTTCATCAGCCAGCAAACTGGCCATGCGCCCGCCCATGGACTTGCCGCCCACCGCCAACACCCCAGTGACATAAGGTCGCACCAGGGCATGCACCTCGCGCCAGCATTCCAGCAGCCTGGGCGCCGGGTTGGGCGGGCGTTTGCCGCCGTCCAGGCGCCGCTGGGCCATGTAGGGAAACTCGAAGCGCAAGACGTTCACCCCATGTCCCGCAAGGCGTACAGCAATGTCATTCATGAACCCACTGTCCATGGGCGCGCCGGCGCCATGGGCGAGGATCAGCGTCGGCGCCGACTGCGCCTCGACGCCCTGCGCGACATCCCACAACCAGCCCCGTTCCCGCACACACTGCGCCCATTGACCCCCGTCAATACTGGCCTTGTGCTCATTGCTCATGCTTGCCTCGCTTTTAGTCTGCCTATAACTCCAGACGAAGTGAGCGCGCCTTGCCGTGCGCAGTCGCTTTCACTTCAACTGAACCGTGGATGGGGAACCATGAACACTTCTATCAGTACCGCCTACAACTACAAGGTGGTCCGCCAATTCGCCATTATGACGGTGGTGTGGGGCATCGTCGGCATGGGGCTCGGGGTTTTTCTCGCTGCCCAGTTGGTCTGGCCCGAACTCAACTTCGACTTACCGTGGACCAGCTTCGGCCGTCTGCGGCCATTGCACACCAACGCGGTGATCTTCGCCTTCGGCGGCTGTGCGCTGTTTGCCAGCTCGTTCTACTCGGTGCAACGCACCTGCCAGACCACGCTGTTCGCGCCGAAAATCGCCGCGTTCTGCTTCTGGGGCTGGCAACTGGTGATCCTCCTGGCGGCCATCAGCCTGCCACTGGGCTACACCAGCTCCAAGGAATACGCCGAACTGGAATGGCCGATCGATATTCTGATCACCATTGTCTGGGTGGCCTACGCCATCGTGTTCTTCGGCACCCTGATGCAGCGCAAGACCAAGCACATCTATGTGGGTAACTGGTTCTTCGGCGCGTTCATCATCACCGTGGCCATCCTGCATATCGTCAACAACCTGGAACTGCCGGTCAGCTTCACCAAGTCCTACTCGGTGTATGCCGGTGCGACCGATGCGATGGTGCAATGGTGGTACGGCCACAACGCCGTGGGCTTCTTCCTGACCGCGGGCTTCCTGGGGATGATGTACTACTTCGTACCCAAGCAGGCCGAGCGCCCGGTGTACTCCTATCGCCTGTCGATCGTGCACTTCTGGGCACTGATCACCCTGTACATCTGGGCCGGTCCGCACCACCTGCACTACACCGCGCTGCCGGACTGGGCTCAGTCCTTAGGGATGGTGATGTCGCTTGTTCTGCTGGCACCAAGCTGGGGCGGCATGATCAACGGCATGATGACCCTCTCGGGCGCCTGGCATAAGCTGCGCAGCGACCCGATCCTGCGGTTCCTGGTGGTATCCCTGGCGTTCTACGGCATGTCGACCTTCGAAGGTCCGATGATGGCGATCAAGACCGTCAACGCCCTCTCCCACTACACCGACTGGACCATCGGCCACGTACACGCCGGCGCCCTCGGCTGGGTAGCGATGATCTCCATCGGCGCGCTGTACCACCTGATCCCGAAAGTCTTCGGCCGCGAGCAGATGTACAGCACCGGCCTGATCAACACCCACTTCTGGCTGGCTACCATCGGCACCGTGCTCTACATCGCTTCGATGTGGGTCAACGGTATCGCCCAGGGCCTGATGTGGCGTGCGGTCAACGAGGACGGCACTCTCACCTACTCCTTCGTCGAAACCCTGGTGGCCAGCCACCCAGGCTTCATCGTGCGACTAGTGGGTGGTGCGATCTTCCTCAGCGGCATGTTCCTGATGGCTTACAACACCTGGCGCACCGTGCGTGCCGCAGTGCCAGCCGAAGTCAACGCCGCTGCGCAGATGGCCTGAGGAGTCCGCCATGAAACACGAAACGATTGAGAAAAACGTCGGCCTGCTGATGCTGCTGATGGTCTTCGCGGTGAGCATCGGCGGTCTGACCCAGATCGTCCCGCTGTTCTTCCAGGACGTCACCAACAAGCCGGTGGAAGGCATGAAGCCCTACACCGCCCTGCAGCTGGAAGGCCGCGACATCTACATCCGCGAAGGCTGCGTACAGTGCCACTCGCAGATGATCCGTCCGTTCCGCGCCGAGACCGAGCGTTATGGTCACTACTCGGTGGCCGGTGAAAGCGTCTGGGACCACCCGTTCCTGTGGGGTTCCAAGCGTACCGGTCCGGACCTGGCCCGGGTGGGCGGTCGCTACTCCGATGACTGGCACCGTGCGCACTTGTACAACCCGCGCAACGTGGTGCCCGAGTCGAAGATGCCGGCCTACCCATGGCTGGTGACCGCACCGGTGGACAGCAGCCACACCGAAACCAAGCTCAAGGTCATGCGCACCCTGGGCGTGCCGTACACCGACGAAGACATCGCCGGCGCCACCGCCACGCTCAAGGGCAAGACCGAAATGGACGCCCTGGTCTCCTACCTGCAAGTGCTTGGCACTTCGATCAAGAGCAAGAGGTGAGCCATGGGTTTTGAACTCGATAGCGGCATGATCCGCGGCCTCGGGACCCTGGTGGTGATGATCGCCTTCATCGGCCTGTCGATCTGGGTGTTCAACTCAAAGCGCAATCCCGAGTTTGCCCAGGCCCGCCTGCTGCCCTTCGCCGATGACCCGATGCCGGGCACGGCACCGGCCGGTAACACAACTGATGACGCTCAACCTCAAGAGCCTGCAACAAGGAGCATTCGGCCATGACCACCTTCTGGAGTACGTGGATCTGCGTACTGACCATTGGCAGCCTGATCGGCCTGACCTGGCTGCTGGTCGGCACCCGCAAGGGCGAGACCAAGGGCAGTGTCGACCAGACCATGGGCCACGCCTTCGATGGCATCGAGGAGTACGACAACCCCCTGCCGCAATGGTGGTTCCTGCTGTTCGCCGGGACCCTGGTGTTTTCCGTTGGCTACCTGATCCTCTACCCGGGTCTGGGCAACTGGAAAGGCATCCTGCCGGGCTATGAAGACGGCTGGACCCAGACCAAGGAATGGGAAAAGGAGATGGCCAAGGCGGACGTGAAGTTTGGTCCGATCTTCGCCAAATTCGCGGCCATGCCGGTGGAAGAAGTGGCCAAGGACCCGCAAGCGCTGAAAATGGGCGGACGCCTGTTCGCCTCCAACTGCTCGGTCTGCCACGGTTCCGACGCCAAGGGTGCCTTCGGCTTCCCGAACCTGGCGGACGACAACTGGCGGTGGGGCGGCAGCGCCGACACCATCAAGGCCACCATCATGGGCGGCCGCATGGCGGCCATGCCGGCCTGGGGCGAAGTGCTCAAGGAAGCAGGCGTGAAGAACGTGGCAGCTTACGTTCGCCATGACCTGGCCGGCCTGCCCCTGCCAGCCGACAGCGATGCCGACCTGGTAGCCGGACAGCAAGCGTTCAGCACCACCTGCGTAGCCTGCCACGGCGCTGACGGCAAAGGCACCCAGATCATGGGCGCGCCCGACCTGACCCAGCCCGCCGGCTTCATCTACGGCACCAGCCTGGCCCAACTGCAACAGACCATCCGCCATGGTCGCCAGGGCCACATGCCAGCGCAGAGCGAACTGCTCGGCAATGACAAGGTGCAACTGCTGGCCGCCTACGTTTACAGCCTCTCCCACGGCAACAAGCCACAGGCTGAAAACACCCAGTAAGACGAGTCACGGCAAGCTGCGGGTTCCCGACTTGCAGCTTGCCGCTCGTGGTTCAACCTCCCGCTCCTTTGCGACCAAGTGTCGCACCCTCTCCCACAGCGCGTTTGCACTCATCTGATTCAGGTCTAAGCTTGCCCCGATGGGGACTGGCACGGGCTGGTCACAGGCCAACGGTATCCGTGACGTTCGAAGCTTCTGCTCGATGACAGGCCGCAAAGGCTGGTTTATACCGGCTGTCGACTCTCTTACCGCCTGTCAGCTGATCCATCAGCTTCCACACACCCGGTTACAACCGACCTGACACCCCCCGTTTCCTGTCCATGGCGACAGCTTGTCCGAGGGCAATTTTTTGTCCCTACTCGGCATAGGGAAAGGCCGCAGAATCAGGCATGGAACGCATTGACCCAGGTCATAGCGCGTTGCAATGACCCCCTGCTTTCTCCATACTTGCGACCGATTTTTATCCCTAATAAAACACCCAAACCGTGGAACCTTAGAATGAGCACAGCAATCAGTCCGACTGCTTATAACTATAAGGTAGTCCGCCAGTTCGCCATCATGACGGTGGTCTGGGGGATCCTTGGCATGGGGCTCGGTGTCTTCATCGCCTCACAACTGGTATGGCCGGAGTTGAACTTCGGTCTGCCGTGGACGACGTTTGGACGCCTGCGCCCGCTGCACACCAACCTGGTGATCTTCGCCTTCGGTGGATGTGCATTGTTTGCCACCTCTTACTATGTCGTGCAGCGAACCTGCCAGACGCGACTGATTTCCGACAGCCTCGCGGCCTTCACCTTCTGGGGTTGGCAAGCGGTGATCGTCGGCGCGATCGTGACCCTGCCACTGGGTTACACCACCACCAAGGAATACGCCGAACTGGAATGGCCCCTGGCTATCCTGCTGGCGATCGTCTGGGTCACCTACGGCCTGGTATTCTTCGGCACCATCACCAAGCGCAAGACCAAGCACATCTACGTGGGCAACTGGTTCTACGGTGCCTTCATCGTGGTGACCGCGATGCTGCACATCGTCAACCACGCTTCCCTGCCGGTCAGCTTCTTCAAGTCCTACTCAGCCTATGCCGGCGCGACTGATGCGATGATCCAGTGGTGGTACGGCCACAACGCCGTGGGCTTCTTCCTGACCACCGGCTTCCTGGGGATGATGTACTACTTCGTACCCAAGCAGGCCGAGCGTCCGATCTATTCCTATCGCCTGTCCATCGTGCACTTCTGGGCGCTGATCACCCTGTACATCTGGGCCGGTCCGCACCACCTGCACTACACCGCGCTGCCGGACTGGGCCCAGTCCCTGGGCATGGCCATGTCGATCATCCTGCTGGCGCCAAGCTGGGGCGGCATGATCAACGGCATGATGACCCTCTCGGGCGCCTGGCATAAGCTGCGCACCGACCCGATCCTGCGCTTCCTGGTGGTGTCCCTGGCGTTCTACGGCATGTCGACCTTCGAAGGTCCGATGATGGCGATCAAGACCGTCAACTCGCTCTCGCACTACACCGACTGGACCATCGGCCACGTACACGCCGGCGCTCTGGGCTGGGTAGCGATGATCTCCATCGGCGCCCTGTACCACCTGATCCCGAAAGTCTTCGGTCGTCAGCAGATGCACAGCATCGGCCTGATCAACACCCACTTCTGGCTGGCTACCATCGGTACCGTGCTCTACATCGCCTCGATGTGGGTCAACGGCATCACCCAGGGCCTGATGTGGCGTGCAATCAACGATGACGGCACCCTCACCTACTCCTTCGTCGAAGCGCTGCAAGCCAGCCACCCGGGCTTTATCGTCCGTGCTCTGGGCGGTGCGTTCTTCGCCACCGGCATGCTGATCATGGCGTACAACGTGTTCCGTACCGTTCGCGCCTCGAACCCGGCTGAAGCTGAAGCCGCTGCTCAGATCGCTGTAGTTGGAGCTCACTGATGAAGCACGAAGTAGTCGAGAAGAATATTGGCCTGCTGGCCTTCTTCATGGTCATCGCCGTCAGCATCGGCGGCCTGACCCAGATCGTCCCGCTGTTCTTCCAGGACGTCACCAACAAGCCGGTGGAAGGCATGAAGCCGCGTACCGCACTGGAACTGGAAGGCCGCGACGTCTACATCGCCAACGGCTGTGTCGGCTGCCACTCGCAGATGATCCGTCCGTTCCGCGCTGAAACCGAACGCTATGGTCACTACTCGGTAGCTGGTGAGAGCGTCTGGGACCACCCGTTCCTGTGGGGTTCCAAGCGTACCGGCCCGGACCTGGCCCGAGTGGGCGGTCGTTACTCCGATGACTGGCAGCGTGCGCACTTGTACAACCCGCGCAACGTGGTGCCCGAGTCGAAGATGCCGGCTTATCCGTTCCTCGTAGAAAACAAGCTCGACGGCAAAGACACCGCGAAGAAAATGGAAGTCTTGCGCACGCTCGGCGTCCCTTACACCGACGAAGACATCGCCGGTGCCAAGGATGCCGTGAAGGGCAAAACCGAAATGGACGCGCTGGTGGCCTATCTGCAAGGCCTGGGCACCATCATCAAAAGCAAACGGTGATCTAGATGGATATCGGGATGATTCGTGGCCTGGGCACCCTTGTTGTGATGGTGGCCTTCATCGGTTTGGCGCTCTGGGTGTTCAGCCCCAAGCGCAAGTCCGAGTTTGAAGACGCAACCTTGCTGCCGTTCGCGGATGATCCCGACGCCATCAAGCACGTCGAGCAAGCTTCTAGGAGTAACAAAGAATGACTACGTTCTGGAGTCTGTACGTCACAGTCCTCAGTCTGGGTACCATCTTCGCCCTGACCTGGCTGCTGCTGTCGACCCGCAAGGGCCAGCGCGCCGAGCAGACCGACGAGACGGTCGGCCACTCCTTCGACGGGATCGAGGAGTACGACAACCCCCTGCCGAAATGGTGGTTCATGCTGTTCGTCGGCACCATCGTCTTCGCCCTGGGCTACCTGGTGCTGTACCCGGGCCTGGGCAACTGGAAAGGCGTTCTGCCGGGCTACAACTACCTCGATAACGAGAAGCAGACCCCGTTCGCCAACGGCCAGTCCGGCTGGACCGGCGTCCACGAGTGGGAAAAGGAAATGGCCAAGTCGGACGCCAAGTTCGGTCCGATCTTCGCCAAGTACGCGGCCATGCCTATCGAGGAAGTGGCCAAGGACCCGCAAGCCCTGAAAATGGGTGGCCGTCTGTTCGCATCCAACTGCTCGGTCTGCCACGGTTCCGACGCCAAGGGCGCCTATGGCTTTCCCAACCTGACCGACGCCGACTGGCGCTGGGGCGGCGAGCCGGAAACCATCAAGACCACCATCATGGGCGGCCGTCACGCAGTGATGCCGGCCTGGCTGGACGTGATCAAGGAACAAGGCGTCAGTGACGTTGCCGCCTATGTCCTGACCAACCTCGACGGCCGCAAGTTGCCGGAAGGCCTGAAGGCCGACCCGGTCAACGGCCAGAAGCTGTTCGCCGCCAACTGTGCGGTATGCCACGGTCCGGAAGGCAAAGGCACCCCAGCCATGGGCGCGCCTAACCTGACTCACCCGGCAGCCTTCATCTACGGTTCGAGCTTCGCCCAACTGCAGCAGACCATTCGTTACGGCCGTCAAGGCGTGATGCCAGCGCAGGAACAACTGCAAGGCAACGACAAGGTTCACCTGCTGGCGGCTTATGTCTACAGCCTGTCCCACGGTGACAAGCAGGCCGACGCCGAGTAAGACCGACGCCTGAAAGCAACACCCGACGGCCCCGCCAATCAACATTGGCGGGGCCGTTTTGTTTGCGCCTGGCATCGGCTGACGCTCGACGGCGGATCACCCTTTCCAGCAACCCGGTAGCCAGGATTCGACAATATGGCGGACTTCGAGAGCTGCGGCGTACGCCTGCTCACTCCCTGGAAGAATTGAACGGCGCGACGTGCAAAAGGGTCCATAATCCACAAGTCAATTGATTCAAGTCATTACACCATCAGTTGATTTCTCCCAACGCGACCAAAGGTCGCACCCTTGCGCTAGAGCTACAGGCGTATCATTGCGCCACTGCAACACCCCTTTTGACCGCGGTCGGCACGCATCGACCGAGGCATTTTTCCACTGCCGTGGGATGCAATGATGAGCAACCAGATTCCCGTACAAGACGTTACCCCGCCTGCCAAAAACGCGACCAACAGCGTCGACCTCTACGCCTCCAGGGAAAAAATCTACACCCGTGCCTTCACCGGCCTGTTCCGCAATCTGCGCATGCTTGGCGGCGCCGGATTGTTCCTTCTGTACTTCGGTACCGTGTGGCTCAACTGGGGCGGCCACCAGGCTGTCTGGTGGAACCTGCCGGAACGCAAATTCTTCATCTTTGGCGCCACGTTCTGGCCCCAGGATTTCATCCTGCTCTCGGGCCTGTTGATCATCGCCGCCTTCGGCCTGTTCTTCATCACCGTCTATGCCGGCCGCATCTGGTGCGGCTACACCTGCCCGCAGAGTGTCTGGACCTGGATCTTCATGTGGTGCGAAAAGGTCACCGAAGGCGATCGCAACCAGCGCATCAAGCTGGACAAGGCGCCCATGAGCGCCAACAAGTTCCTGCGCAAATTCAGCAAGCACAGCCTCTGGCTGCTGATCGGCTTCGTCACCGGCATGACCTTCGTCGGCTACTTCTCGCCGATCCGCGAACTGGTCATCGACTTCTTCACCGGCCAGGCCGATGGCTGGTCCTACTTCTGGGTCGGCTTCTTCACCCTGGCCACCTACGGCAACGCCGGCTGGCTGCGGGAACAGGTGTGCATCTACATGTGCCCCTATGCACGCTTCCAGAGCGTGATGTTCGACAAGGACACCCTGATCGTTTCCTACGACCCACGCCGTGGCGAAGCCCGTGGCCCGCGCAAGAAAGGCGCCGACTACAAGGCCCAGGGCCTGGGCGACTGCATCGACTGCACCATGTGTGTCCAGGTCTGCCCCACCGGCATCGACATCCGTGACGGCCTGCAGATCGAATGCATCGGCTGCGCAGCCTGCATCGACGCCTGCGACAGCATCATGGACAAGATGGAGTACCCCCGCGGGCTCATCAGCTACACCACCGAACACAACCTCTCGGGGCAGAAAACCCATAAACTGCGCCCGCGCCTGATCGGCTATGCCCTGGTGCTGCTGGCCATGATCAGCCTGCTGGTTGCGGCATTTTTCATGCGTTCGCTGGTGGGCTTCGATGTCAGCAAGGACCGGGTGCTGTACCGCGAAAACGCCGAAGGCCGGATCGAAAACGTCTACAGCCTGAAGATCATGAACAAGGACCAGCGCGATCACACCTATGTGCTGGACGCCTCCGGCCTGCCGGACCTGAAGCTGCAGGGCAAGCGCGAAATCCACGTGGTGGCCGGCGATATCGTCAGCATGCCGGTGGAGCTGTCGATTGCTCCCGAACAGCTGCCATCGACCACCAACGAGGTGAAATTCATCCTCAAGGATGCCGACGATGACAGCGTCCATGTTGAAGCCAAGAGCCGGTTCATCGGCCCACAAATTCGTTAAGAGAAGTGATCATGCCCGCAGCCACCGCCGCAAGCCCCTGGTACAAGCACCTCTGGCCCTGGATCATCATCGGCATCCTCGCCTGTTCCGTGACCCTGACCCTGTCCATGGTGACCATTGCCGTGAACAACCCGGACAACCTGGTCAACGACAACTACTACGAGGCCGGCAAGGGCATCAACCGCTCCCTGGACCGCGAGCTGCTGGCCCAGACCCTGAAGATGCGCGCCAACGTGCACCTCGATGAGCTGACCGGCGAAGTCGAACTGCGCCTGAGCGGTGACAGCCAGCCCAAGACCCTGGAGCTGAACCTGATCTCGCCCACCCAGCCGGAAAAGGACCGCAAGATCACCCTGGCCCGCAGCGAAACCGAACACGGGCGCTACATCGGCCAGTTGACCGACCAGGTCGAAGGGCGGCGCTTCGTCGAACTGCTGGGGGTCGAGGGCGACAAGACCTGGCGCATGTTCGAAGAAGAACAGGTCAGCCATGACAAGGACCTGCTGCTGGGCGACGAGCCCCTGCAAGGTGCCGAAGACCTGAACTGAGCAGTACCTGCCGTACATCGCCGGCCCGTCGCCTCCCCTGCCCTTGCAGCGGGACCGGTGCGCCGGCGATGAGTTTTTCCCACACTACAAAGACCGCCGATGACCACGCCACTGCCTTGCTACCACTGTGCCCTGCCGGTTCCTGCCGGTAGCCGGTTCACCGCCGTCGTGCTTGGCCAACCCCGGGAGTTCTGCTGCCCGGGCTGCCAGGCAGTGGCCGAAGCCATAGTCGCTGGCGGTCTGGAGCACTACTACAGCCATCGCAGCGAGGCCTCGGCCAACCCTGAAGCCCTGCCCGTGCAACTGGTGGACGAACTGGCGCTGTACGACCGCGCCGACGTGCAGCAGCCCTTTGTCCGGCACGAAGGCGAGCTGGCGGAAACCACGCTGCTCATGGAGGGCATCAGTTGTGCCGCCTGCGGCTGGCTGATCGAAAAACACCTGCGCAGCCTGCCAGCGGTGGCCGAAGCCCGGCTCAACCTGTCCAACCACCGCCTGCACGTGCGCTGGGCCGACAGCCAACTGCCCCTGAGCCAGGTGCTCAGCGAGCTGCGCCACATCGGCTACGCCGCCCACCCGTATCAGCCGGATCGCGCCTCCGAGCAACTGGCCAGCGAAAACCGCCTGGCCTTGCGCCAGCTGGGCGTCGCCGGCCTGCTGTGGTTCCAGGCCATGATGGCGACCATGGCCACCTGGCCGGAATTCAACATCGACCTGAGCCCCGAGCTGCATACGATCCTGCGCTGGGTCGCGCTGTTTCTCACCACGCCCATCGTCTTCTACAGCTGCGCACCGTTCTTCAAGGGCGCCATGCGCGATTTGCGCACCCGCCACCTGACCATGGACGTCTCGGTGTCCCTGGCCATCGGCGGGGCCTACCTGGCCGGCATCTGGACCTCCATCAGCGGCATTGGCGAGTTGTATTTCGATGCCGTCGGCATGTTCGCCCTGTTCCTGCTCGCCGGCCGCTACCTGGAACGCCGGGCCCGGGAGCGCACCGCGGCGGCTACCGCGCAACTGGTCAATCTGCTGCCAGCTTCCTGCCTGCGCCTGGATGAAGACGGCCAGAGTGAACGCATCCTGCTCAGCGAATTGCGCCTGGGCGACCGGGTGCTGGTGCATCCCGGCGCAGTACTGCCGGCAGACGGCAAGATCCTCGACGGCCAATCAAGCATCGACGAATCCCTGCTCACCGGTGAATACCTGCCGCAGCCCCGTGGCCTGGGCGATAGGGTGACCGCCGGTACCTTGAACGTCGAAGGTGCGTTGACAGTGCAGGTCCAGGCCCTGGGCCAGGACACCCGGCTATCGGCCATCGTGCGCCTGCTGGACCGGGCCCAGGCAGAGAAACCGCGGCTGGCGGAGGTTGCCGATCGTGCAGCCCAGTGGTTCCTGCTGTTCTCGCTGATCGCCGCGGCCGCCATCGGGCTGCTGTGGTGGCAATTAGACGCCTCACGGGCGTTCTGGATCGTCCTGGCCATGTTGGTGGCGACCTGCCCTTGTGCGCTGTCCCTGGCCACGCCAACAGCCCTCACCGCCGCCACCGGCACCTTGCACAAGCTCGGCCTGTTGCTGACCCGCGGCCATGTACTGGAAGGCCTGAACCAGATCGACACAGTGATTTTCGACAAGACCGGCACCCTCACCGAAGGGCGGCTGGCGCTGCGTTCCATCCGGCCATTGGGGGCCCTGTCCAGCGATGACTGCCTGAGCCTGGCCGCAGCCCTGGAAAACCGTTCCGAACACCCGATCGCTCGGGCTTTCGGCCGTGCCCCAGTGGCCGCCGAGGAAGTTACCAGCAGCCCCGGCCTGGGCCTGGAAGGCCTGGTGGGCGATCAGCGTCTGCGCATCGGGCAACCAGCCTACGTTTGCCAGCTCAGTGGCTGTACCGTTCCGCCCATGCCCGATGAAGCCGGCCAATGGCTATTGCTCGGTGACAGCCAGGGGGCTCTCGCCTGGCTGGTGCTGGACGACCGCCTGCGCAGTGATGCTCCGGCCCTGCTGGCGGCCTGCAAGGCCCGTGGCTGGCACACCCTGCTGCTGTCCGGGGACAGCTCGCCGATGGTCGCCAGTGTCGCTGCCGAACTGCAGATCGACGAAGCCCGGGGTGGCCTGCGCCCCGATGACAAGCTGCAAGTGCTGCAACAGCTGCACCAGCAGGGCCGCAAGGTGCTGATGCTCGGCGATGGGGTCAACGATGTGCCAGTGCTGGCCGCCGCCGACATCAGCGTCGCCATGGGCTCGGCCACTGACCTGGCCAAGACCAGCGCCGATGCGGTACTTCTGTCCAATCGCCTGGATGCCCTGGTGCAGGCCTTCAGCCTGGCCCGCCGCACGCGCCGGGTGATCATCGAGAACCTGCTCTGGGCCGGGCTGTACAATGGCCTGATGCTGCCGTTCGCCGCCCTCGGCTGGATCACTCCGGTGTGGGCGGCGGTCGGCATGTCCATCAGTTCCCTGACCGTGGTGCTCAACGCCCTGCGCCTGACCCGCATGCCGCGGCCGGCCGACAGCGCCGACGCCCCCGAAACCCGCCCGTTGCCGGCCTGAGCCGCCGGGCCTGGAGTCCAGATGCCAGCTCTTTACGTGATGATCCCGGCCGCCCTGCTGATCGTGGCCATCGCCATCTACATCTTCTTCTGGGCGGTGGACAGCGGCCAGTACGACGATCTCGACGGCCCGGCCCACAGCATCCTGTTCGACGACCAGGACCCAAGCCACACCGCCGCGGTGGATGAGGCCAAGGGCCAACCGAGCAGCGAAGCCGACCCCGGCAGAAAATCGGAACCGCCTCATGCTTGAACTGGCCCCTCTGCTGGTCTCTGCGCTGATCCTCGGCCTGCTGGGTGGCGGCCACTGCCTGGGCATGTGCGGCGGCCTGATGGGCGCCCTGACGCTGGCCATCCCCCCGGAACAGCGCAGCCGACGCCTGCGCCTGCTGCTGGCCTACAACCTGGGCCGCATCCTCAGCTACGCCCTGGCCGGCCTGCTGCTGGGCCTGGCGGGCTGGGCTGTGGCCAACAGTCCGCTGGCGCTGTTCATGCGAGTGCTGGCCGGCTTGCTGTTGATTGCCATGGGCCTGTACCTGGCCGGCTGGTGGAGTGGCCTGACCCGCATCGAAGGCCTTGGCAAGGGCTTGTGGCGGCATATCCAGCCGCTGGCCAGCCGCCTGTTGCCGGTTTCCAGCCTGCCCCGTGCATTGCTCCTGGGGGCGCTGTGGGGCTGGCTGCCGTGCGGCCTGGTGTACAGCACCCTGCTGTGGTCGGCGAGCCAGGGCAGCGCCCTGGACAGCGCGCTGTTGATGCTGGCCTTCGGCCTGGGCACCTGGCCCGTGCTGCTGGCCACCGGGCTGGCAGCCGAACGGATCACCGCCTTGCTGCGTCAGCGCAGCGTACGCATGGCTGGCGGCGTGCTGGTCATTCTCTTCGGCATCTGGACCCTGCCCGGCCCTCACCAGCACTGGCTGATGGGCCACTGACCCCGGGGAGGCGGCCGGCAACCGGGCCTGCACGCCTCGTCGGCACTGCTCCGGCGGCTCCCGAACACCCTTGATACAAGTCAAGATGGCCCTGGCCTGAACCTCCTAGACTCGCGAACACTGCCAGCCTATCCGGGGGAATTCCCGCATGCTCGACGCCATTCGTTGGGACACAGATCTGATCCGCCGCTACGACCTGGCGGGACCGCGCTACACCTCATACCCGACCGCAGTGCAGTTCAACAGCCAGGTCGGCGCCTTCGACCTGCTGCACGCCCTGCGCGACAGCCGCAAGGCGCAGCGCCCGCTGTCGCTGTACGTGCACATCCCGTTCTGCGCCAACATCTGCTACTACTGCGCCTGCAACAAGGTCATCACCAAGGATCGCAGCCGCGCCCTGCCCTACCTGCAGCGCCTGGAACAGGAGATGCAACTGATCGCCTGCCACCTGGCCCCCAACCAGCGGGTGGAACAACTGCATTTCGGCGGCGGCACCCCGACCTTTCTCAACCACGATGAACTGCGCCAACTGATGGCCCTGCTGCGCAAGCACTTCAATCTGCTGGACGACGACTCCGGCGACTACGGCATCGAGATCGATCCCCGGGAAGCCGACTGGTCGACCATGGGCCTGTTGCGGGAGCTGGGTTTCAATCGGGTCAGCATCGGCCTGCAGGACCTGGACCCGGCAGTGCAACGCGCGGTCAATCGCCTGCAAAGCCTGGACGAAACCCGGGCGGTGATCGAAGCGGCCCGCACCCTGCAGTTCCGTTCCATCAACATCGACCTGATCTACGGCCTGCCCAAGCAGACCCCGGAAAACTTCGCCCGCACCGTGGAAGAAGTCATCAGCCTGCAACCGGACCGGCTCTCGGTGTTCAATTACGCCCACCTGCCGGAGCGTTTCATGCCCCAGCGGCGGATCAACGGCAGCGAACTGCCTGCCCCGGCGGAAAAGCTGCAGATGCTGCAACGCACCATCGAACAGCTGACGGCTGCCGGCTATCGCTACATCGGCATGGACCATTTCGCCCTGCCCGATGATGAACTGGCCATTGCCCAGGAAGAGTCCACCCTGCAACGCAACTTCCAGGGCTACACCACTCATGGTCATTGCGACCTTATTGGGCTCGGTGTTTCAGCCATCAGCCAGATCGGCGATCTCTACTGCCAGAACAGCAGCGACCTGACGCACTATCAAAATGCCTTGGCTGGCGCACAACTGGCCACCAGTCGCGGCTTGGTATGCAACGCCGATGACCGTCTGCGCCGGGAAGTTATTCAGCAACTGATCTGCAACTTTAGTCTTAAGTTCGAAGAGATCGAACAGGCTTTCAATATCGACTTTCGCGGCTACTTCAATGAACTCTGGCCGGAACTGGAAGAGATGGCCGACGACGGCCTGATTGAACTTGGCAGCGAAGCAATCATCGTGCTGCCAGCCGGTCGCCTACTGGTGCGCTCGGTGTGCATGGTGTTCGATGCATACCTGGGCCAGCAGAACCGCCAGCGGTTTTCCCGGGTGATCTAGGATTTCATGAGCAAGGATGCAGCCTTCATCACCTGCTCAGGGCTCAAGCCCGCTTCTTTCATTGCCTTGGCCAGGGAGGCATTGGCGGTCAGCAAACCGCCGTTGAGTATTGCCAGGGCAGATTGCAGGCTGCCGATCCGGACCTTGGTTTCTTCTGGGCTCAGGTGCTTGTCGGCCATGACCGCCTGGAGCTGGACGAGGGTCTCGGCAATCTGTTGTTGCAATTTTCTGATCATCTTGAGGATCTGCTGAATGTTTTCCGGCAGGCCGCTTTCCTCGATATCACTGTCACGCCCTTTGGCGGCGGCGGATTTGTTCAGGCCGGCGCCAGACAGCGACACTTTGACGCCCTCCCCGATCACTGGCTCTGCAACTAATGGAGAAACTCTTAGTTGCTCGTCAACCTGACTTGTCGAGGGCTCTTGAAGTGACTGCAAGTTATTGCTGCCATTAGTAATAGCGCCAACGGACGACATAATTTCAGCCTTCCAAGTTACTTTCGTTAACAGGTTATCGACCCATAAAAGGATAGCTTTACGACTAACAGTCAATACGGCACGGACTGGCCGGAACCTCCTCCCGTGAGTTACCCTTACGGCTTATGTGTGTTTTCCCACAAGGATTCTAGAATGTCCGAGCCAGTTAAACTGCGCGCTCACAACCAGGCCCATTGCAAGGATTGCAGCCTGGCACCCCTCTGCCTGCCACTTTCGCTGAATTTGGAAGACATGGACGCGCTGGACGAAATCGTCAAACGTGGCCGCCCATTGAAAAAAGGCGAATTCCTGTTCCGTCAGGGTGACGGCTTCGACTCGGTGTACGCCGTGCGTTCGGGCGCCCTGAAAACCTTCAGCCTGAGCGACAGCGGCGAAGAACAGATCACCGGTTTCCATCTCCCCAGCGAGCTGGTAGGCCTGTCAGGCATGGACACCGAAAGCCATCCCGTCTCGGCCCAGGCGCTGGAAACCACCTCGGTGTGTGAAATCCCCTTCGAACGCCTCGATGAGCTGGCACTGCAACTGCCACAGCTGCGTCGCCAGCTGATGCGGGTCATGAGCCGGGAAATCCGCGATGACCAGCAAATGATGCTGCTGCTGTCGAAAAAGACCGCTGACGAGCGTATCGCCACGTTCCTGGTCAACCTGTCCGCGCGCTTCCGCGCCCGGGGCTTCTCGGCCAACCAGTTCCGCCTGAGCATGTCGCGCAACGAAATCGGCAACTACCTGGGCCTGGCGGTGGAAACCGTGTCCCGGGTGTTCACCCGTTTCCAGCAGAACGAACTGATTGCCGCCGAAGGCAAGGAAGTGCACATCCTCGATCCGATCCAGCTCTGCGCCCTCGCCGGCGGCTCGGTGGAGGGCTGATCCACAGCCTGTGCGGCTGAGCCAGGCGGCTCGGTCGCGGGTATACTGGCGCGGCCTATTTGCCCGCCAGGACACCTGAAGATGGCCTTCGATTCCTTCGACATCAAATCCCTGATCCGCCCCGTCATCGATTTCCCGAAACCGGGCGTGATCTTCCGCGACATCACCCCCCTGTTCCAGTCTCCCCGGGCCCTGCGCCTGGTGGCGGACAGCTTCGCCCAGCGTTATGTCGAAGAAGACTTCAGCCACATCGGCGCCATGGACGCACGGGGTTTTCTGATCGGCTCGATCATCGCCTACCAGTTGAACAAGCCGCTGATCCTGTTCCGCAAACAGGGCAAGCTGCCGGCCGACATCCTGGCCGAGGGCTACCGGACCGAGTACGGCGAAGCCTTCATTGAAGTCCACGCCGACAGCCTGTGTGAAGGCGACTCGGTGCTGTTGATCGATGACCTGATCGCCACCGGTGGCACCCTGATCGCCGCCGCCAATCTGGTACGGCGCATGGGGGCGAAGGTCTATGAAGCCGCGGCGATCATCGACCTGCCGGAACTGGGCGGCTCGCAGAAGCTGCAGGACATGGGGATCCCGACCTTCTGCCTGACCCAGTTTTCCCTGACCGAACGCTAGCCTGCACCTACAGCCCCATCTGCTTGCTGATGATTTCGTTCATCACCTCGCGAGTGCCGCCGCCGATCGACAGAATGCGGTTGTCGCGGTACAGGCGCTCCACCAGGCTTTCGCGCATGTAGCCCATGCCACCGAGGATCTGCACCGCATCGTGGGTAATACGGTCGGCGGTATCGGTGGCGAAGTTCTTGGCCATGGAAATTTCCTTGATCACGCTCTTGCCGGCGGCCATCTTCGCCGCCTGGCGATAGGTGAACTCCCGGGAAACCTCCAGGGCCGTGGCCATCTCCGCCAGACGGTGCTTGAGCACCTGGAACTTGGCGATGGGCTTGCCGAACGCCTCCCGCTCGCGCGCCCACTTCAGGCTTTCCTCCAGGGCCATCTGTGAGGTCATGTTGGCCATCAGGGCCAGGGCCAGGCGTTCGCTCTGGAAGTTGCCCATGATGCAGGCAAAGCCCATGTTCTCGGCGCCGATCAGGTTGCCCACCGGCACCCGGCAATCGTCGAAGAACAGCTCGGCGGTATCCGAGGCCCACCAGCCCATCTTTTTCAACTGCCGACCCACAGTGAAGCCCGGCGTGCCCTTTTCGACCAGCAACAGGCTGATACCGCCGTAGCCAGGTTCGCCGGTGCGCACCGCAACGGTGTAGAAGTCGGCGCGCACGCCACTGGTGATGAAGGTCTTGCTGCCACTGAGCCGGTAATGATCGCCATCGCGCACGGCGCGGGTCTGCAGGTTGGCCACGTCCGAGCCGCCGCCGGGCTCGGTGACCGCCAGGGCGCTGATCTTCTCCCCCGACAACACCAGCGGTGCGACCCGCTCACGCAATTCGGGGCGGGCCCATTTGACGATGGGCGGCAGGCCGATATCCAGGGAGCCGAGGCCCGCCACCAGGCCGCCGGAGCCACTGCGCATCAACTCCTCGCTGGCGGCGATCTTGGCGAACAGATCACCCTCATGGCTGCCACCCAGGGCCTCGGGGTAACCGATGCCCAGAAGCCCGGCGGCCCCGGCCTTGAGGTACAGCTCACGGGGGAAACTGCCCGCCTCCTCCCACTCGTCGATCTGGGGAAGGATTTCACGCTCGACGAAACGTCGCACGCTGTCGCGGACCAACTGGTGGCTGGGGTCGAAGTATTCCTGGCAGGCAGACATCGGCAAGCTCCTCTGAAGGGTCGAAGGAACTTACCAAGCGCTTGCTTGGTTTTCAAGAGAATGCGTGGCGCATCCTTCGCCAGTCAGCCGGCTTCCGCAGCCTTACAACGCTATGGGTTTGCGACCGGCAAAGGAGTGAGCCAGGGTGCCGCCATCCACCAGCTCCAGCTCGCCGCCCAGAGGCACGCCGTGAGCGATGCGCGAGGTGATCAGGCCCTTGTTGGTCAGCAGTTGGGCGATGTAGTGTGCAGTGGCTTCGCCTTCCACCGTCGGGTTGGTGGCCAGGATCACTTCGCTGAAGCTGCCCTGCTCCTCGATACGCGCCAGCAACTGCGGAATGCCGATGGCCTCCGGGCCCAGGCCATCCAGAGGCGACAGGTGGCCTTTGAGCACGAAGTAGCGCCCGCGATAGCCGGTCTGCTCCACCGCGTACACATCCATCGGCCCTTCCACCACGCACAGCAGGGTGTCGTCGCGACGCGGGTCGGCACACTGCGGGCACAGCTCGTCTTCGGTCAGGGTCCGGCACTGGCGGCAATGCCCCACGCCTTCCATGGCCTGGCTCAGGGCCTGCGCCAGGCGCAAGCCGCCACTGCGATCACGCTCGAGCAGTTGCAGGGCCATGCGCTGGGCGGTTTTCTGACCCACGCCCGGCAAGGTACGCAGGGCATCGATCAGTTGGCGAATCAGGGGGCTGAAGCTCATGGGCAAAGGTCCGACAAAAACAACGAGACGCGGTTTATACCCGCGCCTCGGGGTAGCGTCAAATGCTCGCGTCCGGGGCGACCTTGACCACCAGCTTGCCGAAGTTGCGCCCCTCCAGCAGGCCAATGAAGGCTTCTGGTGCCTGCTCCAGTCCCTCGACCACGTCCTCCTTGAACTTGACCTTGCCTTCGCGCACCCAGGGCGCCATGGCCTTGATGAACTCCGGATGGCGGTCGCCATAGTCGTCGAAGACAATAAAGCCCTGGATGCGTACCCGCTTGGTGAGCAAGGTGCGCTGCAGCAGTGGCAGGCGATCCGGCCCCGGCGGCAGCGCCTGGGCGTTGTACTGGGCGATCAGCCCGCACAGGGGAATACGCGCCCTGGGGTTGAGCAGGGGCAGTACCCCGTCGAAGACCTTGCCACCGACGTTCTCAAAATAGATGTCCACGCCCTTGAAGCAGGCCTGGGCCAGTTCGTCGGCAAAGTCGGGGCTCTTGTGATCGATGCAGGCATCAAAACCCAGCTCCTCGACCACATAGCGGCATTTGTCGGCGCCACCGGCCACGCCCACCACCCGCAGCCCCTTGAGCTTCGCCACCTGCCCCACCACCGACCCCACGGCGCCGGAGGCCGCACCCACCACCAGGGTTTCCCCGGCCTTGGGCTGGCCGATGTCCATCAGCCCCATGTAGGCGGTCATTCCGGGCATGCCGAGCACACCCAGGGCCATGGAAGGGCTGGGCAGGCCAGAGGGCACCGGGATCAGGTTGCGGCCATCGCAAATGCAGTGGCTCTGCCAACCAGTGGCGCCCACCACCAGGTCGCCCTCCTGGAACTTGGGGTTGAGCGAACGCTCGACCCGGCTCACTGCACCGCCGGTCATGACCTCGTCTATTTCCACTGGCGCCGCATAGGACGGGGCATCACTCATGCGCCCGCGCATGTAGGGGTCCAGGGACAAGTAGAGGGTCTTCAACAGCACCTGGCCATCAGCCAGTTCCGGCAAGGCCACCCGCTCCAGGCGGAAATTCTCCGGGACCGGCGCGCCTTCGGGCCGAGAGACCAGTACCACGCGCTGATTGAGGGTCAATGTTTGCGGCATCATGGACACTCCTTTAGGGAAGGTTGAATGAAAGGGTATAGGTTGCAGACCCTGTGAATAGCATCACGTTCGATGTTTCTGCAGATGGATCTGCTGTGGCCTTCATCGGCCAGCCGGCTGCTACCCACCGCGCAGTGCTGATCGCCAGGGCAAAAAAAAGCCAGGCTCAAGGCCTGGCTTTATGTAGTCCATCCGATGCGCTTGCGCGAATCAGAACGGCAATTTCATGCCTGGAGGCAGTTGCATGCCGGCGGTCATGCCGGACATCTTTTCCTGGCTGTTGGACTCGATCTTGCGCACGGCGTCGTTCACCGCAGCGGCAAACAGGTCTTCGAGCACTTCACGGTCATCTTCGCTGACGCCTTCCAGCAGGCTCGGGTCGATGCTCACGCGCTTGATGTCATGACGGCCGGTCATGACTACGGTGACCATGTCGCCACCGGCTTTGCCGGTGACTTCGGCATTGGCCAGTTCTTCCTGCATCTTGGCCATTTTTTCCTGCATCTGCTGTGCCTGCTTCATCAGGCCGGCCATGCCACCTTTCATCATGGGAATTACCTCAAAGTACGGGGATGGAAACGGCGCCCGGCCCCTGGCCCGGCGCCCTTTGAATGATCAGCCCTGAGCCGCCAGGGCCTCGACAGGTTCAATAGTATCGTGGCGCACCACTGCACCGAACTCCTGGACCATCCGCTGGATGAACGGATCACCATGGATCGACTCCTCGGCCTCGCGCTGACGATCGGCACGGCGCCGTGATGCAGCCTGGGCCGGGGTTTCCTGCTCGGGCTTGATCAGCTCGATCGCCAGGGTCAGGGTACGCCCGTGGTACTGGTTCAGGGCGTCGTTGAGGCGACGCTGCTGGGTGGCGTTGAACAGTGCGCTGTGGGCCGGGTCCAGGTGCAGCAGCCAATGGTCGCCGTCCACGGCCATCAGGGTGCAGTTGGCGGCGATGCTGCCGGTCATGCCCGAGATCGGCAGTTTCGGGAACAGTTGCAGCCATTCCAGGGCCAGGCCAGTGGCCGGCTTGGCAGCAGGTTCGGGCTCGGGTTCCGGCGCCGGATCGGCTGCGTGCTCACTGGCCAGTTCGTCCAGGTAGCTGTAGGCCGAATCCATGTCCGGCTCGATATAGTCCTCGTCCAGCGGCGGCTCGTCGTCCAGGTCGATACCCGGAGTGGCGGCGTCGACCTCCGCCACCGTGGGTTCCGGCACCGGGGCGCTGACCCACTCCGGCGCGTCCGGCACCACGCTGTCCGGCGTCGGGGTCGGCATCGGCGTCAGCTCAGGCTGCTCGGCGGCCACCTCCAGCACCGGCTCGACCGCTGGCTGCTGTTCGATCTGTGGCTCCACCGGATCGTTCCAGGGCAGGTCGACCACCGCTTCGGCAACCACCGGCTCGGGTTCGACAGCGACCGCTTCGGCCACAGGGGGCGCGACAGGTTCGGGCGCGGCAACAGGTGCTGGCGCCACTGGAGCACTCACAACCGGAGCCGGGGCAACGGTCGCTACAGGCACGGCAGGTGCCGGCGCCGCCACGGCTTGGGCGGAATCAACTGTGGCCTGGCTGATCCCCACTGGCTTTAGCGGCTGTCTCGGTGCATCCGCGGTATCGGCTGGGCGGAAGGCCAGCATTCGCAGCAGGACCATTTCAAAGCCGCCGCGCGGGTCCGGCGCCAACGGCAGGTCGCGTCGACCGATCAGGCCCATCTGGTAATAGAACTGCACGTCTTCGGCAGGCAGGGCCTGGGCCAGGGCCAGCACCCGGTCACGATCGCCGTGCCCGTTGTCGACCCCTTCCGGCAATGCCTGGGCAATCGCCACCCGGTGCAGCACGTTGAGAATTTCCGAAAGCACGCCGTTCCAGTCCGGCCCCTGCTCCGCCAAATGCCGCACCGCCTCCAGCAACGCCTTGGCGTCGCCGTTGATCAGCGCATGCAGCACGTCATAGACCTGGCCGTGATCGAGGGTGCCGAGCATGGCCCGCACATCGGCCGCCATGACCTTGCCTTCACCGAAGGCAATCGCCTGGTCGGTGAGGCTCATGGCATCGCGCATCGAGCCATCGGCGGCGCGGCCCAGCAGCCACAGGGCGTCATCCTCGAACGGCACGTTCTCCACGCCCAGGACGTGGCTCAAGTGCTCCACCACCCGTTCCGGGGTCATGTTCTTCAGGGAGAACTGCAAGCAGCGCGAGAGGATGGTCGCCGGCAGCTTCTGCGGATCAGTGGTCGCCAGGATGAACTTGACGTAGGGCGGCGGCTCTTCGAGGGTCTTGAGCAGGGCGTTGAACGAGTGGCTGGAGAGCATGTGCACTTCGTCGATCAGGTAGACCTTGAAGCGCCCGCGGCTCGGTGCGTATTGCACGTTATCCAGCAATTCACGGGTATCCTCGACCTTGGTCCGGCTCGCGGCGTCGATCTCGATCAGGTCGACAAAGCGCCCCTCATCGATCTCGCAGCACACCGAACAGGTGCCACAGGGCGTGGAAGTGATACCTGTTTCACAGTTCAGGCATTTGGCAATGATTCGCGCGATGGTGGTCTTGCCCACCCCGCGAGTGCCGGTAAACAGGTAGGCGTGGTGCAGCCGCTGGCTGTCCAAGGCATTGATCAGAGCCTTGAGCACATGGGTCTGGCCGACCATTTCGCGGAACGAGCGCGGACGCCATTTACGTGCAAGAACCTGATAACTCATCGAAAACCGTCGCAACTGGAAAGCGGAAGCCGGTAATGCTAGCGGAGCAAGGGCGAAATTGCATCCGGCGCGCTCGTCTAATCTGTCTAAGCTTGCATTTTGCAAAGGATTGCTCGCCCGCCGACACCCTGGAGACTGTATGCGTTTGACCTGGTGCGCCCTGTTTCTCTTCAGCGCCAGCCTGGAAGCCGCAGAGCCGCCCCTGCGCTTTGCCATCGCCGACAGTTGGACCATGCCGGCCATCGAGGTCGAAGGCGACCAGCCCACCGATGGCATCCTTTTCGACACCATGAACAGCCTGGCCCGGCACCTGGGTACCCCGGCGCAGTTTCATGTCCTGGCCCGGGCCCGGGTGCAGAACGCCATGGCCCAGGGCGAAGTCGACGTGCGCTGCTACGCGGCCCAGGCCTGGCTGCCGAACCTCTCCGGGGATTACCTGTGGAGCGTGCCGCTGTTCATCCAGCGCAACCTGCTGGTGAGCACCCATCCGGAGCCCTCGGCGGTCAACCTGCAGCAACTGTCGCGCCAGCATATCGGCACCGTCCTCAGCTATACCTACACCCCCTTGCAGCCGCTGTTCGATACCAACCAGCTGATACGCGACGACGCCCGCAACGAGGAGCAGGTGCTGCAGAAACTGGTGGTCGGGCGTTACCGCTACGCCATCGCCAGCCAGTGGACCCTGGACTGGTTCAACAAGACCCAGGCCACCGGCAACCCGCTGTACAGCGTCGCGGTGCTGCAGGAGCAGGCCGTCGGCTGCTATGTACGCAACGATCCGAGAGTGCCGGCCCAGCGCATCCTGCGCACCCTGTTGCGGATGAAGATGTCCGGCGAGATCGACGCCATCATCCAACGTTACGTCGGCCCCCAGGACGACGCTCAGCCTCCCGACATCGCCTCGCCCTGAAGCTCGTCGCTTCGCCATGCCTGCGGTGGCTCGAAGCTGCGCACCCAATCCAGCACCGCCTCGGCGGGCATTGGCGGCGCAATGAAATCCCCCTGGGCGACGTCGCAGCCAAGGGCCATCAAGCGCTCGCCATGCGCCAGGCTTTCCAGCCCCTCGGCCACCACCCGCCGGCCAAAGGCCTGGGCCAGCCCCACCAACGCCTGGATCAGCGCCTGATCGTCCGCGTCGTGCAGCATGTCGCGCACGAACAGCCGGTCGATCTTGATGGTCTGGGTGCGCAGGCGCTTGAGGTAGCTGAGGGACGAATGGCCAGTGCCGAAGTCCCCCAGGGAGAACTGCACGCCAAATCCCTGGCAGGCATCGAGGCAATCGCTGACCCGCTGGATATTGTCGATGGCCACCGACTCGACGATTTCCAGGTCCAGCAACGCCGGCAACACATCCGGATAGCGATCGAGCATGTCCTTGAGCCGCTCGACGAAGTCCGGGCGCTGGAAATGCCGGGCCGCCACGTTCAGGCTCACCGGCCAGCCCAGCCCCGCCTGCTGCCAGCCTTGCAGGCGGGTCATCACCTGGTCCATGACCCATTCGCCGATCTCGACGATCAGGTCGGTCTCCTCCACCTGCTGCAGAAACTCCTGGGCCCCCAGCGTGCCGCGCTGCGGGTGCTGCCAGCGCAGCATCGCCTCGAAGCCCACCACCTCACCGGTGCGCATGTTCACCTTGGGCTGGAAGTACAGGCGCAACTCGCCTGCAAGCAAGGCCTGGCGCACCTGCTCGACGGTCTGATAGGTGACCATCACTTCACGGTCGCGCAGTACATCGAACAGGTGGAAGCGGTTGCGTCCGCTCTGCTTGGCCACGTACATGGCCTGGTCGGCGTGGCGCAACAAGGTGTCGGCGTCGTGGTTGTCGGTGGGGTACAGGGTCACGCCGATACTGGCGAAGACGTTGATATCCTTGCCCTGGATCGAGTATGGCTGGGAAATGGTCGCCAATACTCTTTGCAACGCCGCGCGCAGCTCCAGCATGTCGCGCACGTAACGTAAAATCAGCACGAACTCGTCGCCGGCCAGGCGAGCCACCACGTCCTCGCCGCGGATGATCGAGCGCAGCCGCGCAGCCACCTCCACCAGCAGCAGGTCGCCACAAGCGTGGCCATAGCCGTCATTGACCGCCTTGAAGCCATCCAGATCAAGCATGCAGACCGCCAGGGGAATATCCTGCGCCCGGGAGAAATCCAGAGCCTGGTGCAGCAGGTCCGAGAGAAAGGCCCGGTTGGGCAGCCCGGTAAGCACGTCGTGGCCGACCCGCCATTGCAACGAATGCAACAGCTGACGCTTTTCGCTGACATCGAAGCGGATCGACACATAACGCACCACCTGCCCGGAGCGCTGATCCACCAGCGGCACCATGGTGCTGTCGACCCAGTACAGGCTGCCGTCCTTGGCGCGGTTGCAGATCTCGCCCTTCCACACCCGGCCCTGGGTAATGGTCTGCCACAACTCGGCAAAGAACTCCGGCGGATGCAGCCCGGAACTGAGCATGCGGTGGTTGGCGCCGATCAGTTCTTCACGGCTGTAGCCCGAGACCTGGCAGAACAGATCGTTGACATAAGTGATGCTGCCGCCCAGGTCCGTCTCGGAGAAGATGGCGGCGGCATCGACGGCCCTGCGGTATTTCTCATCCATGAGTCGAACTCACTGTCGCTAGCGGTTGAACCGCTCGACCAGGGCACGCAACCCGGAAGAGATGTTTTCCAGCTCGGCGCCGCGAACCACTCCGGCGCTGGCATTCTCGGCAGTGCGCTGCACAGTGACGGCGACACTGTTGATCTGTTCGGACACCGATTCGGCTACATGGGACTGCTCCTGGGATGCCGCGGCCATTTGCTGGCTCATATCGGTAATGCGCTCCACTGCCGCGCCGATGCCTTGCAGCGCCTGCTGGGCCTGGACCACCTGCTGCACGCCCTGCTCCGCCTCCTCGATGCCCAGGCTGGCGATCTGCACGGCTTCGTCGGCCCCGGCGCGCAGGCTCTGGATGATGCCCTGGATCTGCTGGGTCGACTCGCGGGTCTTGCCGGCCAGGGCCCGCACCTCATCGGCGACCACGGCAAAACCACGGCCCTGCTCACCAGCTCGGGCTGCCTCGATGGCCGCATTCAGGGCCAGCAGGTTGGTCTGGTCGGCAATCGCCTGGATCATGCTCGCCGCCACCATGATCTCCTGGGTCTGCCCGGCCAGATCGCCCACGGCCTGGTTGATCTGGGTCACGGTGCGCGCCAGCAACTGGATGGCATCCCGCGAGGTGCCGGCCACCTCGCTGCCCTGCCGAGCCAGCAGGTTGGCGGTGTGGGCTTCGCTGGCGGTGTGCTGGACGTGTTCAGCGACCTCGGTGATTGAAGCAGCCATCTGGGTCATGGCGGCCGCGGTCATGTCGGTTTCCGCCCGCTGCTCCAGCAGCGCCGACTCGGTGCGGCTGGACAATTGGCTGGAATCGGCCGCTGCGGTAGCCATCTGCCGGGCCAGATCGCTGAGGCGGGTCAGGGCGGTCTTTAGGCGCGCCTCCTCACTGATCAGGATCATCTGCAACTGCGCCGCCGGCCCCAGTGCTTCGCTGTAGGCCAGGGCGCAGATCGGATCGGCAAAGGTATTCGGTGTGCTACTGACAATCTGCTTGAGCTGCTGCCCCAGGCGGCGCTGGGCCAGCAGCCCGACAGCCACGAAACCCGCGACGGTCAGGCCCTGGGCGGCCAGCGTCGGTAGCCAGTGGAAGGCGGCCAGGCAGCCTACCGCCACCGCCACCGGCAGCAGCAAGGGCCGGGCTGCGGCCTCGATGCGGCGCCAGGCGCAAACCGGCGCCTTGTCGGCCCGCAGGCGCGCATACAAGGTTTCGGCGCGGCTGACCTGCTCTCGGCTTGGCTTGACCCGCACCGACTCGTAGCCCACCAGTTTTCCGTCCTCCAGGATCGGCGTGACATAGGCGCTGACCCAATAGAAATTGCCGTTCTTGCAACGGTTCTTCACCACACCCATCCAGCTCTGGCCAGCCTTCAGGTAACCCCACATCGACTCGAACACCGCCGCCGGCATGTCCGGGTGGCGAACCAGGTTATGGGTGCTGCCGATCAGTTCGGCCTGGCTGAAACCGCTCATCGCTGCGAACTCGGCGTTGCAGTACGTGATGTGACTGTTGATGTCGGTGGCGGATATGAGCCGCTGCTGGTCGGGAAAGGTCTGCTCAACAGAGGTGACCGGCAAATTGAGACGCACTTTAGAACTCCATAGACAGCCTGCGATCAACAGTTACCGGCACCCGGCAAGAGGCTGATTCGCGATGTACTTTCCTGGCGGTACGGCTCAATCGGAAGGTTCGCCCTGATTGCAGCCGTACAGCGGTTTGCGCGGCAGTTGACCATCGATTCGACGGAGATCAACTAGGATCAGATGAGGCGTCAGGTGGGGACGGCGGACGGAGCGTTGGCGGGATTTACGAGACGTTCGAGCCTCTGCCAAGTCCTTGGTTTAGGTGAACAAGGGAAATGCAATGATTTCTTGTTTCATAAACCAGCCTTCTGAAACTAGATCACCAAATACCTGTCCGAAGCGCCGATTCTACGAAATGCATCACATTTTGCAAAGCAAGGTGATGAACCATGGTGTTGTCTAATGCCAATATTTATCGTTAAGTTCTTGATTCTAAATGGGAATTGAGCGATGCAAATTTCAAGTTTGGGTGCAGCCATCAAGCGCTATCGAAAGGTAGCGGGGCTTACTCAGGCTGAACTAGGTGAAAAAACCGGTTTTGACCCAAAAACCATCAGCCGCTTCGAAACCGGCACCTACACCCCCAGCGTTGAAGCTCTATTTCTGCTAGCCGAAGTACTGGGAGTGAAGCTGAAAGCCTTCTTCGCCGATCTGGGCGACGAAGAGGAACAGCGGGCTTATTTGTTCGGTGTCATTCACAAAGCCACCCCGAAGGATCTGGGAAAGCTGATAGCAGCGGTAGACCAGGCCTTGTCCAAGCCTTGAGCCCCGCAACAAATCAACTCCAAGAGGCAGGTTTATCGACACCGATAAGCCGGCCTCTTTTTCAATCGACGACTCCTGACAGGAACTGACAGGCCAGCCCCCTAAGCTTGCGCCCAACGCACCATCCAAAGGCCTCTGGAGTCGCCATGATCACCAACACCTATTTCCTGCTCTACGTGGACAGCCCTGCCCTCAGCGCAGAGTTCTATAGCCGCTTGCTGGATAAACCGCCGGTGGAATCCGGCCCGACTTTCGCCTTGTTCATCCTCGACTCGGGGATCAAGCTTGGCCTCTGGTCCCGACACACTGTCCAGCCGAGCGCTCAGGCTGCCGGCGGTGGCGGCGAACTGGGCTGGGCCGTGGACAGCCGCGAAGCGGTGGATGAACTGCATCGGCACTTGCAAGCCCTGGGCATGACCATCGCCCAGCCGCCGACCCAGATGGATTTCGGCTACACCCTGGTGGCCCTCGACCCGGACGGCCACCGCCTGCGGGTGCTGTACCTGACCATCGACTGAGTCGCCAGCCCTGAAACAGCGCCGTATCGGCGCCCGACCCTGCAGCAAAATAAAACCGGCCGCCACATTGAGCCGCCCGGCACTCATCGTTATCCTCCCCGCCAACTTGTCACAAAATGTAAGGGAATACGATGAAGTACCTGCGCCTCCTCATGGCCATGGCCGCCCTCTGCGCCATGCCCTTTCTTGCCAGCGCCGCCACCGCGCCCGAGAGCAAGGACGCCGAACCCCAGACCGCCGAACAGTTTCTCGCCTCGCTCTCCCCACGCCACGGCAACGTCAAGCTGCCCGGGGATATCGCCAGCCTCGATCTGAGCAAGGAGTTCTACTACCTCAACCCCAAGGACACCGAGAAGCTGCTCACCGAGGGCTGGGGCAATCCACCTGGCTTCACCACCCTGGGCATGATCGTGCCCAGCGCCGTCAGCCCGCTGTCCGCCGAAGGCTGGGGCGTGATCATCAGCTACAAGAACGATGGGCACATCTCCGACGACGACGCCGCGAAGATCGACTACCAGGACCTGCTCAAGCAGATGCAGGAAGCGGACGAGGAAGACAACAAGCAGCGCCAGGAACAGGGCTACGGCGCCATTCACCTGTTGGGCTGGGCCGAGCAGCCAAGCTATGACGCGCAATCGCACAAGATGTACTGGGCCCGTGAACTCAAGGCCGAAGGCGCCCAGAGCCACACCCTGAACTACAGCATCCGCGTGCTGGGCCGCGAAGGCGTGCTGGAACTCAATGCCGTGGCTTCAATGGACGACCTGGACACCATCAAGCGCGAGATTCCCAAGGTGCTGGCCTTTACCAACTTCACCGACGGCAACCGCTACGCCGACTACAACCCGAGCACCGACAAACTGGCTTCCTACGGCCTCGCCGCCCTGGTGGCCGGCGGCCTCGCCAGCAAGGCCGGGCTCTTCGCCAAGCTCGGCGTACTGCTCCTGGCCGGCAAGAAATTCATCGTCCTGGGGGTATTGGGCCTTGCCGCCTTCATCGGCCGCCTGTTCAAGAAAAAGAGCTGAATCCCGCCCGGCAGCGCCCCGCCATTGCGCGGCGCTGTCACTTGCAAGGCCGGTACTAGCGGCCTTGCCCGGCAGGCACCTCATTGGCAGGTGTCGCCGACAAGCGCCGACGCCAACGCCCGTCCAATTGCATCGCCATCACGCTACCCAGCACCACTGCCGCCCCCAGCACCACGCTGGACTGCAGAGTTTCGCCCAGCACCGTCGCGGCCAGCAGCATCGCCACCGGCGGAATCAGGTACATGGCGATCGACGCGCGGCTGACCTCGACCCGTGCCAGCACATAGGCCCAGGCCAGGTAAGCCAGTGCACTGGGAAACAGCCCCAGCAATAGCACCGCGAGGTTCACCCGTAGTGATGCCTGGGCCACCGCCTGCGTCAGCCCGGGGGCATACACCAAGAGCAGTAGCGTACCGCCCCAGACCATGTAGCAGACAGTGGTCAACACCCCATAACGCCCGGAAAAGCGCCGCTGCAAGACGAAGTACAGCCCCCAGGAAAACGCCGCCAGAAGCACCAGCAGCCCTCGCGGCTCGATCGCCCCCAGGCCCTTGTCACCGGCCACCACCAGCACCGCCCCCAACAGCCCGATCACCACACAAAGCCAACGCCAGCCACTGACCGGCTCCCTGAGCCAGAAAAACGCGATCAGCGTGCTGAAGATCGGCGCGGACTGCGCCAGCACGCTGGATGCTCCGGCGCTCAGCCCTTGCTGGCCGTAGTTGAGGCTGACGTGATGAAAAGCGATGGCGAAGAAACCCAGTACCAGCAACCAGGGCAGGTCGCGCCAGCGCGGCAGGGAGATCTTCAGCACCAGCGCCATTGCGGCCATGAACAGCGAGGCAATCAGGAACCGCAGCAAGGCCAGGTGCCCGGGGCTGTAGCCCTCCAGGCCGATATGGATGCCCACCGGCGAATAGGCCCAACACAGAATCACCGCAGCGGTGGCCAGCACCAGCTTGAACAGGGGCGAGAGCATCACGACACAGATATCCAGAGGCAAGAAGAGGACCTGCAGTGTCCCGCCCTGCACAACTCACCACAATTAACCGATACTGATGTTATTCCTCACTGGAAATGAGCAATGGAACTGACCCAACTGAAAATGGTGAAGGCTGTGGCCCGCACCGGCAGCATTGCCCGAGCGGCCGAGCAACTGCATTGCGTGCCGTCCAATATCACCAACCGCCTCAAGCAGCTGGAAGGCGAGCTGGGCACCGAGCTGTTTACCCGGGTCGGACGCGGCCTGCGGATCAGCCCCGCCGGGGAAATCTTCCTCGGCTACAGTGAACGCATCCTGGCCCTGGTGGATGAAGCCAAACGTGCGGTGGACAACCAGGCCGAACCCAGCGGCCTGTTGCGCCTGGGCTCGATCGAGTCATGCGCCGGTGGGCGCCTGCCTCCCCTGCTGGCGCAATACCACAAGCGCTATCCGAAGGTGAGCGTGGAGCTGGTGACCGGAACCTGGTCGCAACTCTTTGAAGAGCTGCTGCACCAACGCATCGACGGCGCCCTGGTGGCCATCGACAGCCTGCCGGCCAAACTGCAACAGACCGTGCTCTACCACGAACCCCTGGTGCTGATCTCCAGCGGAAACAGCGCCCCTATCCGCAGCGCCAGCGACTTGCAGCACCACAACCTGTTCATGTGGCCGCCGGGCTGCCCCTATCGCCGCGCCCTGGAAAACTGGTTGGGCAGGCACGGTCTGAACCTGCCCATCACCGGCTATGCCAGCTGGGGCACCATCATCGGCTGCGTCAGCGTGGGGGCCGGGGTCTCGCTGATACCGGAAGGGGTGCTGGAGCGCTATTCGCAATCGGCCAACCTGAGCGTGCAGCGCTTCGACGACCTGCTACCGGTGGATAACCGTTTTGTCTGGCACAAGGATGTACAACACCATGGCGCCAGGGACGCCTTTGCCCAGTTGCTGCGGGAGCAGCTGGGGGCCTGACAGCCCGCAGCAACCTTGCAGGCAACACCGAGCATTTGGGCACAACGAGGCAGTCACGATGACTGAGCCCCCATCAGGGCGTCGATAAAGGGGGCCTTCTGCGCAAGGTACTCGCCAATGCCCTCGCGATTGCTGGCCTCAAGCCGAAACTTCAGATCCTGATACTGTTGGCGGATGCCGCTGTCCTGACGCAACAGATCGCGAAAGCGCAGCATGCGCCCCACCTGCTCATGACCGGCGACACAGACATGCACCTTGTGGGTGCGTATACCCTCTACATCGCGGCGGTAAAAATGATGCCCGGGGGACAGATTGCTACCCCGGACATACCCCAGGGTCGCCATGAAGGCATTGCGCGCGGCTTCATCCACCTGCTCCGCGACCACCACCAGCAGATCGATTTCCGGCTTGGCCGCCAATCCTGGAACAGCAGTGCTCCCCACGTGATGAATATCCATCAGCTCGCAGCCGAAGCCTTTGGCTATGCGCGCCTTCTCCCCTGCAAATGCCGCAGGCCAATGATCGTCATAGAGGGAGATCTTACTGGTTAGCGCCATGACCACTCCTTGATGCAAAGGCGTTGGATATTCCAGGAGCCCGCCGCCCGAGCCAACAGGACACAGGGATTGGCGAACCACAAACAAGGCGCACGACAACGGCACGTCAACAGAAATGCTGCACGAGCTCGAAGGTTGGCAGGAATTTTGATTCATCTCGTTGAGGACCAACGAGGAGCGTTATGGAGGCAACCCCACCAGCCACACCCCGGCACACAATGTTCCCGCTGTGGCTGCTGCCTTCCGGCTCTGACCAGGGTGGCATGCAAGCATGCTTCGCAGTTCGCTGAAAGGCTCACTGCGTCTGGGCTGACGGGGTTTTGCTCGGGGACTCTCGCACTTGGAATCAGGTGCGGAACACACCACTGAAAGACGTCAAAAACTCGGGGTGTAGCCAGCACTGTCACACATTGCTGTCACACACGAGTGTCACACATGACCTACATTGTCCGTCGCGGCGCCTTCTATTACTTGAATCTCCGCCTTCCAAAACATCTGTTCCCACGCTGTCACACATTGCGTTTGAGCTTGAACATTCGCGAGCGTCAGAGCGCCTTGTTCCTCGCTGCTTCCCTTGCCCAGCAGGTACACGGACATCTATCCGAACACCCTCTGGCAGACATCCCAACGCTGCGTAGGCTTTGCACTGGATGGAGAGATACGTGCCCTACCCCGTTCTCAATACGCAGCTCACACCAAGCCATAGCCAAGCCAACGAGATCGGCCGCTAATGGCCCAACACTGTCTAGTCTGTCGAAGCTCTATATAGAAGAAGGCAAACGTGGCGGCACGTGGCGAACTGTCAGCACCTTCGAGGTGGAGCGCGCTCTACGCGATTTATTCGAGTTGATGGGTGACATGCCCGCCGAAGACTTCGATATCCAGCAAGCCCGACTACTGAAGGAACGGCTGAGCCGATGCCCTCAATACTTTGGCCTACGCCCCGAGTTCGAAGGTAAGACCCTGCGACAGGTTGTCGAATCAGCTAGCACATACAAGACGATCTCTGCGGTAACGGTGAACAACCGGCTACGCAAACTCTCTGCCTTTCTCAACTGGTGCAAGGCCAATGGCTACATCGCGGACAATCCATTAGCAGGTCTGAAGGTAAAGACAGGATCAGCCAAGGACGCACGACTTTCATTTGAACAACACGACCTGACGACCCTGCTCAATCTGGATGGGCTTAAGGCGGAGTCTCATAAATACCCTTGGCGGTACTGGATACCATTGCTGGGCCGCTACACGGGTGCAAGATTGGAAGAGCTATGTCAGCTGCGCGCCGATGACTTCATCCAGCAACAAGGAATTCAATGTATTCGGATCGATGACAGCAACGAGGGTCAGAACTTGAAGAACTCCAGCAGCCGACGCTTACTGCCCCTCCACCCCACTTTGTTCGAACTTGGCCTGCTGCGGCATGTTGAGTCGATCAAGGCCAGCGGGATAGACCGGTTGTTCCCTGAGCTTGAGCCAGTACGGGGAAAGCTCGGCCATGCCGTTTCAAAATGGTTCGGCAGGCTCAAGACAAAATGCGGAATTACGGATACCCGCAAGACCTTCCACAGTTTCCGCCACACATTCATTGATGACCTGCGTGACGCTGGCGTCCAAGACTCGTTGATCAAGCGAATGGTGGGGCATGAAGACAGCTCCGTCACCTTCGGCATCTATGGTAGCAGGACTCCGATCAAGGCAATGGCCGAGGCGTTGAGACACATTCATTAATCACGAATAACCTACCGGAAACCCCGATGAAACTGCCCACAGCATTGACCGCATCCATGCCGCTCCACGCAACAAACCCAATGTTTACAGGGCGTATGGATGGTCTGTACCAAACAAAGGGCGTTCCTCACCGTGAAAATCAGTTTCTGATGAAATCGGCCCCGTCAACCCCAGACCTTGACCGATCATCGAAATCATGTATAATACACCGCCTACCCAGTAGGTAGACAGACATTCAGAAGCCTCCACCGCGACCACCGAACAGGTGCCTTGCAAGGGGGCTTTTTAACGCCTGCGATTTACCCAAACCCTAACCGGCAATACCCGAGGTAACGCCTATCGCAATGAACTTGAACAGGAGAACAATCCATGAGCAATACGCCACAACTACTATCCGCCGTAGAACTTGACACCATGAGCGCCAGAATGGGCGCCAATGCTGATCAATGGCTTGAAAAGAAGTTCAAACCGATCAAGTCCAAGGGGCCAAAGGTTGACAAGGTTACCCGGCGCCCACCGAAAGTTATAGCGAACCCATTTGCCGGCTTTCTGATGCGACTCGATGACTATGGTCGAGCGTACCCATTGTTCGCTATGGATATCATCGAAGGCATCGCTCGGCTTGATTGGCATGACCGAGAAATCGGTCAGGGTGGAATCTCCAAACCGCTGAGCGTAAGACGGATTATCACTGTCCTAGAATGGTTACCAGAGATCACCAACAAAGCAGTTGAAGACTTTCTCGACCTTGGGGAGCGCCAAGCACGCCGTTACGTAAAAGCCGCTGAGTTGGCAATTCCTCGCATGATGAAATGTCGCCCGGATTCGCTACGGTATGAGATGGATGGTATTGAACCACCTCGCAAGTCCTGCCAGTGGGAAGACTTGGAAAAACTGATTACGCCAAGCCCCGAAGAACTTGCCAAGCTGCACCAGGATCTACGCACCTTCACTGAATACGCTACGGCTGAAGAATACGAGCGCCAGTATCCTGATATGTCTATGGGGGCTGTTGTGGTCGCCCTACCCAAGCGGGAGCTCGTTCTTCAGATGCTTGCACATGGTAAAGCCGTCAAGGCTATCGAACGTGAAGTTGGTGTAACTGCTAAGACCATCCGCCGTTGGCGTGAAGAGAATCAGGCCGCGTAGTACTAGTACGAAGGGGGGAATATCGGCCGCATGTATATAGAAGCACTTCTCAATGCGAAGCATTGGTAGAGCTACTCACATGCGGAGTATGAAATGGTTGAATCGCCGTATCGTCCCGATTCTGGATCAGCACGCTGATAATAAAATGATATCAACACACTTCTACGCTCTTGATCTTGATCTGGTTATGCGAAGCAACGAGAGTGATCCACGTAAGCGACGCTTGAAGCTGACTCAGCTTTCATAGCTGGGGATGAATGATATTTATATCATCCCCTCAACCCAAGGCTTGCCGCCTTGACGGGCAATCATCCAAGCCGGGCTTGAGAGGAACACTATCGTTAGCTGCCGCTAACCATTCGGCACCAACAATAGTCAAGATCAAAGGCAAGAGCTGATCGGTGTTGTTTTTATTGGTGCTGCGCACGACCGATAGGTCAGTGGTGATCCGCTCTTACAGGATGAATTTTTGAAAGCCCAGCTTTCAGTGCAAACACTCAATTCAGCGGAGCGAGGAGATTATCCCAACCAACTCCGCTTTCAGTGCGGGACAACTAGCGCAGGTAGAAGTAGAGGAACACAACAACCAGGACCACGAATATCACCCTTCCTTGAATGACATCACTGGTCAATTTATCTGACTTGATCTGTCGGTAGGTGTCGGAATCGCTCAGACCCTGCGTCTTGTAGTACATGATCTGATTGATCTGCTTATCGAGCCTCTTGTTGTGGCTTTGATTGCTCGAAGCAACAAAGAACCACACGATCAGCCATAGACCAAAAGTCGGGATACAGAGCAGCAGGTGCAGAATGTGGTTTGTAGTCTTCTTTTGGCTGCTGAGAAAGTAGAACTGGTCGTTCATGATTGTCCTTGTTCGGTCGATGAATGGCGTGTGTACCTGTGATCGACAATATCTGAAATTCAGATATCTGAAAACCGGATATAGGTTGAGAGGCTACCCACCCGTAGCCAGTCAGCCATGTCAAAGACAATCTATAGACCCGAACACGCTGCGCTTTTGTCGCTGCTAAAGAAGTACAGGAAAGCTGCTGGCCTAACGCAAGTCCAGTGCTCGAAGGCCCTGAGTCGCCCTCAGTCGTTCATGAGTGACGTTGAAAGCGGTACACGTCGCTTGGATATCGTCCAGCTTCGCGACCTGTGCAAGGTTCTGGGAATTGGTTTGCAAGACCTGATTGTAGAGTTTGAAAAGTCATTGCCAGAGGACTGACAGGGCTACAGTTCACATCCCCCGGCCAGCCCCCCTTGCGGAAGTACTGGCCTGAGCTAGCGTTGATGGTGTCGCCAGCGTGGCGATAAGCCATTAAGGAGTAGCACATGGTTAATAAGCGCGGCCGAGACTCTGGGAACGGGCAGTTCATTCCTATTGAAGAGGCTAAGAGACGTCCTAAGACAACCACAGTTGAGACGATCCCTAAGCCAGCCCCGAAGAAAAAGGGTAAGTAACACTTCTGCGAGGGTGTCGGTTGATGCCCTCACGCCCCCTCCATACCTGATCCCCAGCTATCAAAGAAGTAGACCTATCCGGTAGTTCGATAGTCGCCCATGAGCTACTATCAAATAACTATTTGAGATATCTATTTGATTCAATTATCATTGATCTATCGAATTAAAGACCAAAGGATAGTCTTTCAATGAACGCTCACCTTTACCTCCGTGCATCGACCAAAGACCAAGATGCCAACCGTGCAAAAGTCGCATTGGAATTGTTCGCTGGTGAGAAGGGATTGAAAATCGTTGGCGTATACGCCGAGAACATCAGTGGCACCAAGCTCAACCGTCCTGAGCTGCTTGCTCTGCTCGACACTGCCGAGAGTGGAGACGTGCTATTGGTCGAGTCTGTAGACCGCTTGAGTCGCCTTTCACAAGCGGACTGGGACACTCTTAAGGCCACTATCAAGGCCAAGGGGCTTCGGCTGGTTGTGGCTGATCTTCCCACCAGTCACATGTTGGTTGAAGCGAAGGGCATCACGGGGCAAATCATGGATGTGATCAACAACATGTTGATTGACCTGATGGCCACCATGGCCAGACTCGATCAAGAGAAGCGTGTGGCGCGTATCATGCAGGGTTTAAAGAACAAGAAAGCTGCTGACCCTGAATGGAAGCCAAAAGGAAAAGGAAAGAATACTGCCAAGTGGGAAGAAGTTCAGTCGCTGATGCGGAAGCATCCAACAATGTCCGCTGACGAAGTCGCCAAGCTTGCTGGCTGTGGTGTTGCCACCGTCTACAGGATCAAGAAAGAAACGAAGGCTGCATAACCCGCGACTCTCTGTAAAGGTTTACACGACGCCCCCCCCCCCCCGCCAACGCGGGGCTTTGTCGTATCTGTGTTTGAGAACGCTTCAACTTATTTTAGAGAAGCTGCGACCCTCATTCGCCCCCCCTCGCACTTAGCTAAGCACCCCGGATAGGTCGCCAGCTTATTTTTTGCCAGTGACAAACCAAACCACTATCGAAGTGCACCGAAAATTTTGGCGGGGCATGGTAGATTTTCTGGCGTGCCTTGGCCGTCCAAGAAGCAGAGAAAAATGATGCTACAGTAGTGGCTCATTTATCGCGGAGTTGAGGAACAATGCCTATCCGTAGAAGTGGGAATTTTGACTTGGGTGCCAGCGTACTGCGGCTGACGCAAGAAAAGATAGCTGGTTTCCTGAGCGAGGAAGAGCTTGCTCAAACAGAAGTGAAACTCATTGACGGGAAACTCACATTCAACGCCCCCGACTCTGTGTTGAAAAAGATTACGCAGCATTTTGGTCAGCCAGCCGGCTGAGTTGCTTTGCGAGAATTGCCCATGCTCTTTTACGTGGGCAGCTTGGAGGGGAAAACGTGGGTGAAACGGATACGCCAGATTTCAACAAAGCCCGAGGCTACTTGATCGGTTTTTCAACTGTAGTCCTGCTGCTGTGGTACTTCGGCGCTGACCTTTCGACTTTCAAACTGCTCGGGAATGAGATCAGACTCAAGAAAAACGTTCAAAACGTCTGGATGGTTCTGGCGGGTATCAATGCCTATCTGTGGTTGAGGCTGTATCAACGAACTCCCGAAGGCAGCTTCCGCTTTGATCTTCCAATGCACGACCTGTATGAGAAGGCGCTCATCGGAGTCGTCAAGCGTCTAGGCAAGAAAGAGATGCGAAATCATGTTTTGGAGCTGATTGAAAAGTCACCCGGCACTGTTGATGGCGAGTTCAAACTCATCAGCTTCAATCCCAAGGGAAAGATGACTCATCACGAGAGCCCCCCCCCACCAAAGGGCACAGCCCTCCCAGACAAACTCGCGATAGTTCGAAAGCTGGACAGCAGAACGAGAAACGAAATTCGCTATTCTTTTTACATTCACTACACGGTGGGCGGAAATGAGCACCATCAGAGTGGTGGTCAAGCATTCACGACAACTCCTTCTCGCCTCGTTGCAACGCTAGTCAAATGGTATGTTTTCGCCAGAGGCGCGATTGTATCGCCTTGGTTCTTCGACCACATTACTCCCTTTGTATTGGGTGGCATGAGCATATGTGTTGCTTTGTTCAACTGGTGGCAGATTAACTACCCACACCTGTGAATGCTTGCAGCTTGGGTAGAGGGCTTGTATTTCGTAGTTTGCGTGCCAGTTCAGTACATAGGCGTATGCCCTTGCAAATGAGCATACAAGTTCTAATACATACGGCAACTGACATCAGCGACGAAAAAAAACTATTTATTAGCTCAGATAGTATCCCACTGCCCTTCACAAGAACAATTTAAACCCACCAACCAGCTTGTCTTTTCATCTGCAAAAATACCAGAATACTCGATTAACCACTCATCAGCAGAATCAAACCCCAAACACTTAGATCTTCCTAATTCGATCTCACAAAAAACCTTAGAGGCGTCAATAAAACCTGAGAATGGGCGACATACACTCCTAACACAGTCACTTAAACAGGGCTGGAGAACATCAACAGTTATGCATCACACAAATAAATTCACTAAAATTCTTGTGCATATATAACAACCGTTTCACTAGAATCTATGACGGATGCATCGGTATACATTTCAACCAATTCTTCTTGAGTAAGCAACCTAGACCCAATCCTCCCTCGATTGAACATTTCCTCGAACAACTCCCCAGACAAAGAAACAGTGCGAATATTATCGTACTCTAATTTCTCTCCATCTCGAGCCCCTTTACTTTTGCACTCTTCAATCATGCATATAGGCAAATGCTCACCACTGGAAATAAATTTCTGATCAGCGGATTGTAACTTGTCTGTAGGCCGCAAGAAACTGGAGCAATAAGGGAAACGGTAATGGGCTGCAGTACTACTTTCTTTGCACAGTCCTCGCTTGCACCCAAAAGCTTCCATCTTGCCAATCTGAGCTTTCATTCTATCATCAGAAAGATACAATGCCTTCTTGTCCCAAATTTTGTATTGGACCATTACCACGCTTGTCAAATCCGTTATCGGGTCGTGTCTTTCATATATTATATCCGCCCCCGTAATATGCTCAGGTCGATCAGGATGCAGCACTCGCAAGCGCAAAAAATTTCCATCGGGAAGCATAAAGTCTTTTTTCCCAAGCCCATTTCCGAGCACAGGCATATTTCTTTCGACATTATATGCATCCCGAAATATTAACTTATTCTCCGAATGCGACGCAGGAGAAAGTTCTTCCTTGGCTTTTTTAAGCAAATTAAGACGCTTTTTTATTTGATCTGTCTGTTCTTTTTTATGACTATCTCTTTTTGCCACATCCAGCAATCGAGACAACTTTTCTATTTCAGCCTCCAACAAAATTAGCGCCGTAATCTTTGTATTTGACTCAATTGATTCTAGCTCAGCTCGCTGCCTGTACTCACGCGCGGTTTCACTCTCACGCTGCCTCCTGAGCAGACTATTTTCAGGCCCCAGCAACTCTGGATATAGCTCACCACCGAGATCAAGTGAATTATCATATGTTCCTTTTGCCATGTCGCCTTTTGTAGCGATCTTGATCATACCCCTTATGGCATTAAGGGTAACCCACTCTTGATTAATACGTTCTTCATTTTGTTGGAACTCCACTTTCGACCGCCCCCATCGCTATTATTCTGCTCATCGTAAACTTCACAAACCATCAAACATTACTCACAGCAGTGACTGCACAAGCAGCGCATCAACCTCTAATACAACAACGCACAACTCATACTAGCCATAACCACACCTTAGCACCTGCACTAGACGCGCCAATAGACATCATACGAAGTAGTGCTCATTAAGGTCCGGGTCACGGTGTATATTCGCTATAAGATCAGAGCGACGGCATCGCATTTCCATATATATGTGATCTAAACTTTCAACATCTAGCCTCCAGACACCTTGAGACTGATCGTATTTGGGCACACCTAACACATACAAGAAAAACGGCTCTGCCGGACGCTTACTCACGCCTTTAGCCACTTTCAAAATCTTTTCTAGGAGCATTTTATAATAGGAAGGCGCTTGCTTAATCGAATCTGAGACAGCGCCCCCCAAGAGCCTAACAACAACATGGGCTCCCTTGTGCGGGACTGAGAAGCCTCTACCAAATTTAAAGTGGAAATACTTATCACAGGTATCGACATTGACAGCCAAGCCACAATAGACATGCCTTCTATAAATGTTAGGAGACTGGTTATCTATCGGAACGAAGAGAGATCTAACTGTACCCGAGTTCCCATCAATAGCCAGGCCTCGACCAAGGGGCCACCCCCCACTTAAAAGTGCTTCAATCGAATAACACTTCGGATTAGCAACCCCCGAACTTCCTACTGGTCGCCCCCGAGACACGTAACGAAGAATTATGACTTTATCAATAGGGAAATTACCTGCACGAGAAGGAACACCGAAATATCCTTTACGACGTTTTGTCTCAAACACAATCTCTGCTGCATCAGTTATAGAGGCTCTTTCTCTTCTACCCTTTCCTGACAGAGTAAGAACTGGAGCTACATATTTCGGCTCAAATGAGCAGCCCGGAAAATGCCTTTCAGACCCACGAGCAGTCTTGAAATAGTGGTCAACTTTGTAGATTGATCGCCCTAAATTCGCACAAACATACCTCGCTCTACAAGTCGAGTCCAAACATGCAAAATCGTCCTTTCGCGTGATTACTTGCCGAAAGTAGAGCTCGACTGCCTCTTTGGCACTAACTTCTCGCTTAAGACTAATACAGTAAGCTCTATCCAATTAGCTTACCCCCGAGTTATCAAACATCGGCACCACCCCAGATTGCATATCGCAATTGAAGATGGGATCAAATACTCCGAGCGCCCCCCCCAACGTACTCTTAAGGGTTCCGTGGTATGTGGATAAAGACATTGGCATGACAATCCCTGTGCACTGGCACTTAGGGCAAAATGCCATGATGCGTAGGTACTTTCAAGCGCCTCTTTTTTTTAGCCCACACTCAGACGCCCCCGGGAAATAGGAACGAGTGTAGGTCGCAGGCAGCACGAGACGAACCCAATACCGAGATCGAGGACCTAAAAGAGCTTGGGATAAGAATGGTGCCTAGATAGAATGCCCAGCACAGTGCACACTTAGGTGTACCTAAACGCTGTCACACTTCGAGATTTTTGACTGACAAATCCTTATAAAATCAAGGATTTAGGGATTGGAGGCAACCCCACCAGCCACACCCCGGCACACAATGTTCCCGCTGTGGCTGCTGCCTTCCGGCTCTGACCAGGTTCACGGGTAATCGTTGCGGGGGGACCGATGGGGTCACCATAACGACGCTCGCCTGACGGCGAGCCGCGCCATTGTACCTATCTGAGTCGAACTTACAACCGCTGGCTGCAGATTAAAATTCGATGGGCTTCAAGCACTTGGCCGTGGCCCACCTGCCGTGGGGGCGAACTTGCTGGCGAAACAGGCATCGCGGTGCATCAGGGAAATCGCGCTGGGGCCTTCGCGAGCAAGCTCGCCCCTACAGGACGGAGAGGATCAGTCCAGGGACAGGACTTCGTCGGCGCGGCCGCCTTCCTGCTGGATCACCAGGTGGATGAAATGCAATTTGGCAATCACCGCGGGCGGCAGGATGAAGGGGTAGAAATCCGGTTGGCCCATGCTGCGGGACAGTTCGTTGAGCATGCCCGCCAGTTCGATCCAGGCGTTGACGAAAGCCAGGAACGCCGGCCCGCCTGGATGCTGCGGATCATAGAGGCTGCTCAAGGGAAACGGCTGGTAGTCGAGGTCGACGTCCCGGGCGCTCATGCCGAAACCCAAGGCGGTGTCCACTGCATCCACCATGTGCAGGTAGTGAGCCCAGGTCTCCGCCCAGTCTTCCCAGGGGTGCATGGTGGCGTAGGCGCTGACATGGCTTTGCTGCCAGCCAGCCGGCGCGCCCTTCTGGTAGTGCCGCTCCAGAGCTTGCGCGTAGCTGTAGCGTTCATCGCCGAAGAGGCTGCGAAAGGCTTCCAGCCAGGGGCTGTTGGCTATCAACCGGTCCCAGTAGTAATGCCCCACTTCGTGACGGAAATGCCCGAGCAGGGTGCGGTAAGGCTCATGCATCTGGGCACGGATCTTTTCCCGGTGGGCGTCGTCGGCTTCCTTGATATCCAGCGTAATGAGGCCGTTGGCATGCCCGGTAACCGGCGCCCTGCCCTCCAGATCGACACCGATGAAATCGAAGGCCAGCCCGGCCTGCTCATCCTCGCCCTTGGGGATCACCTGCAGCCCCAGGTCAAGCAATTGCGCCACCAACCGCCGCTTGGCAATTTCCACCTTGCGCCAGCGCTCCGGGTTCTCGGCTATGGACAGGTCGGGAATGGTGCGATTGAGCTTGCAGGCCACGCACAGGCTGTCGGTCAGATGCGCCGGCAGCAGCCAGTTGCAGGCTGCCGGGGTATCGAGGTTGGCGCAACGCCTGAAGGCGCCGGCTTCGGGCTTGGCATCCAGCACCCAGGTATCGCCCGCCGGCCCGGGCTGCAGGGAAGACAGCAGACCCAGGTGCGGTGCATAGCCAAGCAGTGCCGAACAGGCCAGGCACTGGCTGTTGCGAAAGAACAGCGATTGCCCGCAGCGGCAGGACCAGAGTTTGCTATTACGTGAACGGTCGCCGACGAAGGGTGCGGCGATCCGGGAACTGAGCTGCTCGAAGAAGCGGTACATGGCGAATCCTCCCTGGGGCTTGCCAAGACTAGATCATGGGCAAGCCTGTGGGGTTCCAAGATTCGTACCACTGCGCCGCTGGCGACGAGGCGCACCCGAAGGCACGGCAGCGGCTACAGGTCAGGTCGGGACGCCGTGCTCGGTCAGGAAAGCCACGAAGGCTTCTTCGTCCAGCACCTTGAGCCCCAGTTCGTTGGCCTTGGCCAGTTTGGAACCGGCGCCGGGGCCGGCCACCACGCAGTGAGTCTTCGCCGAGACCGAACCCGCCACCTTGGCACCAAGGCTTTCCAGCTTGTCCTTGGCCACGTCGCGGCTCATCAGTTCCAGGGAGCCCGTAAGCACCCAGGTCTGCCCCGCCAGCGGCAGGCCCGCAACCACCTTCTTCTCGCTTTGCCAATGCATGCCAAAGGCCTGCAGCTGCTGTTCGATGGCCTGGGCCAGTTGTGCATTGGCCGGGTTGTCGAAGAATTCACGCACCGCCTTGGCCTGCTTCTCTGGCAGCGCCTGGCGCATGTCCAGCCAGTCGGCCTCGATCACGCCTTGCAGTGAGCCGAACTTGTCGGCCAGTTTCTGCGCGGCGCCCGGGCCTACTGAAGGGATGTTGAGCTTGTCGAGCATGCCGCCCAGGGTGGTGCTGGCGGCGAATTCGGCGCCCAGTTCGCCCTGATCCTGCAGCACCAGGCCGCATTGATCTGCCGCCAGCAGGGAACCGATGACTTCCTGGTTATGACTGTCCTCAAAGAAGCTGTGGATTTCGTGAGCCACTTCCAGACCGACATCCGGCAGATAGGTCAGCACTTGCGGCAGTGCCTGCTGAACCCGCTCCAGGCTGCCCAGGGAGCGTGCCAGGACCTTGGCGGTTTCCTCGCCGACATCCGGGATACCCAGGGCATAGATGAAGCGCGCCAGGGCCGGACGCTTGCTGTCTTCGATGGCCTTGAGCAGTTTGTTGCTGGACACCTCGGCAAAGCCTTCCAGGTCGATGATCTGCTCGTATCTGAGCCTGTAGAGATCAGCCGGCGAGGCAATAAGGTTCTCGTCCACCAACTGTTCGATGGTCTTGTCCCCCAGGCCTTCGATATCCATGGCACGACGGGATACAAAATGGATGATCGCCTGCTTGAGCTGGGCCCCGCAGGCCAGCCGGCCAACGCAGCGATACACCGCACCTTCGCTGACGGTTTCCCGGCCCTTGCTGCGCTTGACCAGTTGCGTGCGCTCTACGTGGGAACCACAGACCGGGCAGCTCTCGGGGATCTGCACCGGGCGGGCGTTCTCCGGACGACGCTCGGTCACCACTTGCACCACTTGCGGAATCACGTCGCCGGCACGGCGGATGATCACCGTGTCACCGATCATCAAGCCCAGGCGCGCCACTTCATCCATGTTGTGCAAAGTAGCGTTGGATACAGTGACCCCGGCCACCTTGACCGGCTGCAAGCGCGCCACCGGCGTCACGGCGCCGGTACGACCAACCTGGAACTCCACGTCCAGCAGCTCGGTGAGCTCTTCCATGGCCGGGAACTTGTGGGCGATGGCCCAGCGCGGCTCCCGGGCACGGAAACCCAGTTCCCGCTGGGAGGCGATGCTGTTGACCTTGAACACCACGCCGTCGATCTCATAAGGCAACGCATTGCGCCGCTCGCCGATCTCGCGGTAGTAGTCCAGGCATTCGTCGATGCCCTTGGCCAGCCGCAGTTCACGACTGATGGGCATGCCCCACTGCTTCAACCGTTCAAGGTTGCCGATATGGGTGTCGGCGATGTCCGCGCTGACCTGGCCCAGGCCATAGCAGCAGAACTCCAGGGGCCGACTGGCGGTGATCTTCGAATCCAGCTGGCGCAGGCTGCCCGCCGCTGCGTTGCGCGGGTTGGCGAAAGTCTTGCCGCCCGCTTCCAGTTGCGCAGCGTTCAGGCGCTCGAAGCCGGCCTTGGACATGAACACTTCACCGCGCACTTCCAGGGTTGCCGGCCAGCCACTGCCTTGCAGCTTGAGGGGAATGTTGCGCACGGTACGCACATTGACGCTGATGTCTTCACCGGTGGTGCCATCGCCACGGGTGGCGCCGCGTACCAGTACGCCATCCTGGTACAGCAGGCTGACTGCCAGGCCATCGAGCTTGGGCTCGCAGCTGTACTCCACCGCCGCGCCGCCACCGAACAGATCACCGGCCGGCAGGTCCAGGCCTTCGTTGACCCGGCGATCGAACTCGCGCATGTCGACTTCCTCGAAAGCGTTGCCGAGGCTGAGCATGGGGATTTCATGACGCACCTGGGTGAAGGCCGAAAGCGCTGCGCTGCCGACACGCTGGGTTGGCGAATCGCTGGTCACCAGTTCAGGGTGCTCGGCTTCCAGGGCCTTGAGCTCACGGAACAGCCGGTCGTATTCCGCATCCGGGATGCTGGGTTCATCCAGTACGTGGTAGCGGTAATTGTGCTGGTCCAGCTCAGCGCGCAGCTCAAGAATGCGGGTTTCGGCGGCGGTCATGGGGTTCTCTCACAAAGCAAAAGAGCAGCCTAGGCTGCTCGATCTGAAGATTGGGGCAAGGACTTCGCTGGCAAGCCAGTTCCTGTACAAGCCAGCCCCTACATGGAGGGGCTGGCTTCAGGAGCTTAGCGCTTTTGGGTCAGGGCGCGGCGTTCGAATTCGACGATGCGCTGGCGGTAGTGTTCGATGGTCTGGGCAGTCAGGACGCTGCGTTGATCGTCCTTGAGCTCGCCATTGAGCTCCTGAGACAACTTGCGCGCCGCCGCCACCATCACGTCGAAGGCTTGCTTGGGGTGACGCGGGCCCGGCAGGCCGAGGAAGAAGCTGACAGCCGGGGTGCTGAAGTGGTCGATATCGTCCAGGTCGAACACGCCCGGCTTGACCGCGTTGGCCATGGAGAACAGCACCTCGCCGTTGCCAGCCATGCTTTCGTGGCGGTGGAAAATATCCATCTCGCCAAAACGCAGGCCGCTTTCCAGGATGTTCTGCAACAGGGCCGGCCCCTTGAAGCCGGCAGCGTCGCGGCAGATCACGCTGATCACCAGCACTTCTTCGGCTTGCGGCTGGTCCTTGTCGCTGTGGCTCGCGGACTTGCTTTCCTCAGCCGGGAAATCATCGTCGCGGCTGCTGAAGCTCGGGCCACTGTCCAGATCCAGGTCCAGGTTGAGGTCGCCCTGATGCGGCTCGCCACCGCGCTTGCCGCGCTTGGACGAAGAGCTTTCCCGCGGTTCGCGGGCAGGCATGCTGACCGACGGCAGGTCATGCTCGTCCAGCTGCGGCTCTTTATGGGTATCCAGAACGCGGGGCGGGCCCAGCAGCTCGGCACTGCCTTCATCGTCCGGCAGATTGGAAAGACTTCGATCAAGACGGAACTTCAACTTCCCCTTGCCGCCGCGCATACGCCGCCAGCCATCAAAAAGAATACCGGCGATAACAATAATGCCGATGACGATCAGCCACTCGCGCAGACCGATTTCCATGTAATCCCGTGCCTCTATAAAAAATGCTGAAAAATAAGGGGTTTACAATCTGCAAACCGCTTTAAAACGTGGCGCCAACTCTATGTTCTGAATGGCGTTTTGCCCACGCATAGGAAAAATTGACATTAAACTAGCACGACCAAAGGCAACTTTACACCGTCTGTCGCAACGGCTAGGGCCAATATATCGATTGGCCAGCTGGGTAATGGGAAAAATCCCCCCTACTTGCCCCCTACAGTCGCCTCAGTCGCCCGGACTCAAGCGTCCACCATCGCCATCGCCTCCTCGACATCCACGGCTACCAGGCGCGAACAACCGGGTTCGTGCATCGTTACCCCCATCAACTGATCAGCCATTTCCATGGCGATCTTGTTGTGGGTGATATAGATGAACTGCACGGTCTGCGACATCTCTTTAACCAATCTCGCGTAGCGTCCAACGTTAGCGTCATCCAGCGGTGCGTCAACTTCGTCGAGCATGCAGAACGGCGCCGGGTTCAACTTGAAGATGGCAAATACCAGGGCCAATGCGGTCAATGCCTTTTCGCCACCGGAGAGCAAATGAATGGTGCTGTTCTTCTTGCCCGGAGGACGCGCCATGATCGTTACCCCTGTATCGAGTAGATCTTCGCCCGTCAGTTCCAAATAAGCGCTGCCGCCACCGAAAACTTTTGGAAAGAGTGCCTGCAAACCGCCGTTGATCTGATCAAAGGTATCTTTGAATCGATTACGGGTTTCCTTGTCGATCTTGCGGATCACGTTCTCCAGTGTTTCCAGGGCCTCCACCAGGTCGGCATCCTGGGCATCCAGATAGCGCTTGCGCTCGGACTGCTGCTGATACTCGTCGATGGCCGCCAGGTTGATTGCGCCCAGGCGCTGGATCCGTGCGGCAATCCGTTCCAGCTCTTCTTCGGCGGCCTGCTCGCTGGCTTCTGCGGTCAGGGTCGCCAGCACGCCGTCCAGGTCGTAGCCGTCGGCCAGCAGTTGCTCCTGCAAGGTCTTGCGGCGCACGGTCAGGGCTTGCCATTCCATGCGCTGCTGCTCCAACTGACCACGAATCAACTGCGACTGCTGCTCGGCCTGGTTGCGGCGCTTCTCGGCATCGCGCAGTTCGCGGTCGGCATCTTCCAGGGCGATCTGCGCGGTCTTGAGCTCCACATCCACGGTCATGCGCTTTTCCAGCAGCTCTTCGAGCTTCAGGCGCAACTCTTCCAATGGCGCCTCGCCTTCTTCCAGGTTGAGGCTGAGTTGTTCGCGCTTCTCGGTCAGACGCTCGGATTGCAGCTCCAGACGCTCCAGAGCCTGCCGGGTGGAATCGTACTGGGCCTTGAGCGAGCCCATGCGCACTGCCAACTGGTGGGCGTGATCCTTGTGCTGGCGCGCTTCCTGGCGCACCCGGTCAAGACGCTCGCGCAGGCTGTCGCGCTGGGCCAGCAGCAGCTCACGCTGCTCGGTGTCCAGGGCCATGCTGTCGAGAGCGTCCTGCAATTGCAGGCGCGCCTCCCCAATCTGTTCGTGTTCCAGCTCGCGCTGTTCGCCAAGCTCCACCAGCTCTTCATCGAGACGGGTACGCCGCAAGGTCAGTTGTTCGGCCTTGGCCTTGCCGGCAGACAGCTTGGCCTTCAGCTCACCTTGCTGGCGGGCTTCGTCCTGCAGCAGACGGCGCAGATGCTCGCGACCGTTCTCCTGCTGGCGCTGCTGGGCCCGCAGGTTGAGCAACTGGCTTTCCAGGGCCTCGACACTGGCTTCGCGCTCATCGCGCTCCTGGGTCAATTGCTGGATTTCCTGGCCCCGGGCCAGCACGCCGCTTTCCGCTTCGCTGGCGCGGCGCACCCGCAAAAAATGCCGGCCGACCCAGTAGCCATCGCGGCTGATCAGGCTCTGTCCGGCAGCCAGTTGCCCCCGCAAGGCCAGGGCCTGTTCGAGGTTTTCCACCGGTTTGACCTGACCCAGCCAAGGCGACAGATCCACCGTGGATTCCACCTTGTCCAGCAGGCTGCCGGGGATGCGCATTGCATCGCCTTGCTGGCTCAGCAGGCGCAGATCGCCTTGCTGGAAACCCGCGAGGTCAAGGCCGGTAAAATCGTCCACCAGCACCGCCTGCAGATCGGCGCCAAGCACGGTTTCCACCGCCAGCTCCCAGCCCGCTTCCACATGCATGCCATCGGCCAGGCGCGGACGCTCGGCCAACTGCTGCTCACGCAACCATTCGGCAGTGCCGGTGCCAGGGTCCAGCGCGGCCTGCTGCAAGGCTTCCAGGGAGGCCAGCCGGCCATTGAGGCGCTGCAATTCACCCTGGGCCTGCTGCTGTGCCTGGGTCGCCTGCTGCAATTGCTGGCGCAGTTGTTCCAGGCGCTCGACCTGGGACTCCTCGCTGGCTTGCAGATCTTCCAGGGTCGCCTCACTGGCGGCCAGTTGTTCGTTGAGTTCGAGGATCGCCGCGTCTTCCGGGTCGGCCGAAAGCAACTCGCGCTCCTCGCCCAGGCGTCGCTGGCGCTCGGACAGCCGCTCCATGCTGCCTTCGAGCTGCTGGATGCGTGACTGCTGCACTTCCGCCTGGCGCCGCGGTTCCGCGGAACTCAGGTTGAAGGCGTCCCACTGCTCCTGCCAGCCGTGCATGGTGGTTTCGGCTTCTTCCAGGGTCGCGGCGGCTTCTTCGGCTGCGGCGGCGGTGACTTCCTGCTCGGGCTCGAGCATGGCCAGTTCTTCCCCCAGGGTCGCCAGCAAAGTGCGGTCGTGCCCCAGGTGCGACTCGGTTTCCAGGCGCGCGCGCTCGGCTTCCTTGAGGTCGTCCTGCAACTGCCGCAGGCGCTGCTGGCCATGCTGGATGCTCTGCTCGACCCGGGCGATGTCACCGCCCACCGAATAGAAGCGCCCCTGCACCAGATTGAAGCGTTCGGAGAGCTCGTGGTGCCCGTCGCGAAAGCGTTCGATGGCGGCATCGGCGTTGCGCTGCTCGGCCACCAGGGCCTCGAAGCTGACTTCCTGGCTACCGATCACCGACTCGCGCTGGCCCACCTGCTCATTCAGGGCTTGCCAGCGCAGGGCCGACAGTTGCGCCTTGAGCTGGCGCTCCTCGGCCTTGTACTCCTGATACTTCTCGGCGGCCTGGGCCTGGCGATGCAAGCGTTCGAGCTGACGCTCCAGCTCTTCGCGCAGGTCGGTCAGGCGGGCGAGGTTCTCGTGGGTGCGGCGGATGCGGTTTTCCGTCTCGCGCCGGCGCTCCTTGTACTTGGAGATGCCCGCGGCTTCCTCGATGAAGTTGCGCAAATCCTCGGGCTTGGCTTCGATCAGCTTGGAGATCATGCCCTGCTCGATGATCGAGTAGCTGCGTGGCCCCAGGCCGGTGCCGAGGAAGATGTCGGTGATATCCCGACGGCGACATTTGGCGCCGTTGAGGAAATAACTGTTCTGGCTGTCGCGGGTCACCTTGCGGCGAATGGAGATTTCCGCATAGGCGGCGTACTCGCCCACCAGGGTGCCATCGGAGTTGTCGAACACCAGTTCGATGCTGGCCTGGCTCACCGGCTTGCGGCTGGTGGAGCCGTTGAAGATGACGTCGGTCATCGACTCGCCGCGCAGGTTCTTCGCCGAACTTTCGCCCATGACCCAGCGCACGGCGTCGATGATGTTCGACTTGCCGCAGCCATTGGGCCCGACCACCGCCGCCATGTTACTGGGGAAGTTCACCGTGGTCGGATCGACGAAGGACTTGAACCCCGCCAGCTTGATGCACTTGAGTCGCACGTTTACGCATCCGCCAACGCAGATACCACCAGATCGCTGCTGCGCTCGGCGTAGGCCGTCAGCACCTGGCGGATCTGCACCAGGTCACGGGCCAATACCGCGGCCAGCAATTGCTCGAACAACGCCAGGTACTCGCTCATGGACGCCTTGCGCTGGTCCAGCGCCAGGTAATAGGCGCGGCTCATGGCCGGCTGCAGGTTCTCGACAGTCTCCTGCAGGTAGGGGTTGTTGGCGAACGGATAAGCCGCGCGCATCACGCTGAAGCTGTCTTCGACGAAGGCACGGATGTCCTGGCGTTCGTAGGCACTCTCCAGGCGCTGCTGGATCTGCAGGAATGGCGTCATGTCGCTCTGCTGTGTCCAGCCGCTGGCCACCGAGTTCCCCAGCAGGATGTACAGCTCGCTCATCAGCGTGCACAGGCTGCGGACCTTGTGCTCGGTGAGCTCGGTCACATGGGCACCACGGCGCGGCAGGATGGCGATCAGATGGCGGCGCTCGAGGATCAGCAAGGCCTCGCGGACCGAACCACGGCTGACATTGAGGGCCAAGGTGACCTTCTGTTCCTGAATGCGCTCCCCAGGCTTGAGATCCCCGCGAATGATACGTTCGGCGAGGTGGTGAGCAATTTGCTCGGCGAGGCTGTCCGGCGCCTTGAACGTCATGGTTTTCCTTCAAAATCTTTAATCGGCACAAGCCGCGCAGTGTAGCGCAATTGCCACTTCATCGCGGAGTGCCCAAGGGGCGGAATTTGGCACGAAATAAGCAAATTGACCGTGATCCGAGCAATTTTCCATAGCCGTTCATACTTGAATTGTTGGAGTCGAAAATTTCCTGACCTTGAAGTCAGAAAATCATTGACCGAAAAGTCAGACATGACTAAATTCGGCTGACGTCGGTTAACAACAATAATGAGTCTGCGAGGCCTTCCGTGATCCAGTTTTTACTCAACCAGGAACTCCGTAGCGAGCATGCCCTGGACCCCAACCTGACCGTGCTCAACTATCTGCGCGAGCACCTGGGCAAGCCCGGCACCAAGGAAGGCTGCGCCAGCGGCGACTGCGGCGCCTGCACCGTGGTGGTGGGCGAGTTGCAGACGGATGCGCAAGGCGGCGAAAGCATTCGCTATCGCAGCCTCAATTCGTGCCTGACCTTCGTTTCCTCCCTGCACGGCAAGCACCTGATCAGCGTCGAAGGCCTCAAGCACCAGGGGCAACTGCACAGCGTGCAGCAGGCCATGGTCGACTGCCACGGCTCGCAGTGCGGCTTCTGCACCCCGGGCTTCGTCATGTCGCTGTTCGCCCTGCAGAAAAACAGCAGCCAGCCCGACGCCCACAAGGCCCATGAAGCCCTGGCCGGCAACCTCTGCCGCTGCACTGGCTACCGGCCGATCCTCGCCGCCGCCGAGCAGGCCTGCTGTGGTGGGCAGAGCGATCAGTTCGATGCGCGCCAGGCCGAGACCATCAGCCGCCTCAAGGCCATTGCGCCCAAGGACACCGGTGAGCTCAACAGTGGCGACAAGCGCTGCCTGGTGCCGCTGACGGTGGCTGATCTGGCCGACCTTTATGACGCCTACCCGCAAGCCCGGCTGCTGGCCGGCGGCACCGACCTGGCCCTGGAGGTGACCCAGTTCCACCGCACCCTGCCGGTGATGATCTACGTCGGCAACATTGCCCAGATGAAGCGCATCGAGCACTTCGACGATCGCCTGGAAATCGGCGCCGCCACCGCCCTCACCGACTGCTACGACGCCCTGCGCGCCGAGTACCCGGACTTCGGCGAACTGCTGCAGCGCTTCGCCTCGCTGCAGATCCGCAACCAGGGCACCCTGGGCGGCAACATCGGCAACGCCTCGCCCATCGGCGACTCGCCGCCGCTGCTGATTGCCCTGGGCGCGCAGATCGTCCTGTGCAAGGGCGAAGTGCGCCGCACCCTGGCCCTGGAAGACTATTTCATCGATTACCGGGTCACCGCCCGCCAGGAAAGCGAGTTCATCGAGAAGATCATCGTGCCCCGGGCCAGCGCCGAACGGCTGTTCCGCGCCTACAAGGTCTCCAAGCGCCTGGACGACGACATTTCCGCGGTCTGCGCGGCTTTCAACCTGCGCATCGACAACGGCGTGGTCAGCGATGCGCGCATCGCCTTCGGCGGCATGGCGGCGATCCCCAAGCGCGCCAAGAGCTGCGAAGCCGCACTGATCGGCGCGCCCTGGAATCAATCGAGCATCGAGCGGGCCTGCGCCGCCCTGGCAGAAGACTTCACCCCGCTCTCGGATTTTCGCGCCAGCAAGGAATACCGCCTGCTGAGCGCGCAGAACCTGCTGCGCAAATACTTCATCGAACTGCATGCACCGCACATCGAGACCCGGGTGACCGCTTATGTCTAATCATCACAAGGTCGAGAAGACCCAGGCCGAACTCACGGCCCTGTTTCACCAGGACCTGACCAGCGGCGTCGGCCGCAGCGTCAAGCACGACAGCGCCGACAAACATGTGTCCGGCGAAGCGGTGTACATCGACGACCGCCTGGAATTCCCCAACCAGTTGCACGTCTACGCGCGACTGTCGGACCGGGCACACGCCAAGGTCATCAGCATCGACACCGCCCCCTGCTACGCCTTCGAAGGCGTGCGCATCGCCATTACCCACGAGGACATTCCCGGCCTCAAGGATATCGGCCCGCTGCTGCCCGGCGACCCGCTGCTGGCCATCGACACCGTGGAGTTCGTCGGCCAGCCGGTGCTGGCGGTGGCCGCCAGGGACCTGGAAACCGCGCGCAAGGCGGCCATGGCCGCGATCATCGAATACGAAGACCTGGAGCCGGTGCTCGACGTGGTCGAGGCCCTGCGCAAGCGCCACTTCGTGCTGGACAGCCACACCCACCAGCGCGGCGACTCGGCCAGCGCCCTGGCCAGTGCCGAGCACCGCATCCAGGGCACGCTGCACATCGGCGGCCAGGAACACTTCTACCTGGAAACCCAGATCTCCTCGGTGATGCCCACCGAAGACGGCGGCATGATCGTCTACTGCTCGACCCAGAACCCCACCGAAGTGCAGAAGCTGGTGGCGGAAGTGCTGGACGTCTCGATGAACAAGATAGTGGTGGACATGCGGCGCATGGGCGGCGGCTTCGGCGGCAAGGAAACCCAGGCCGCCAGCCCCGCCTGCCTGTGCGCGGTGGTGGCACGCCTGACCGGCCAGCCGACCAAGATGCGCCTGCCACGGGTCGAAGACATGCTGATGACCGGCAAGCGCCACCCTTTCTACGTCGAATACGACGTGGGCTTCGACAGCAGCGGGCGCCTGCACGGCATCCAGCTGGAACTGGCGGGCAACTGCGGCTGTTCACCGGACCTCTCGGCATCCATCGTCGACCGTGCCATGTTCCACTCCGACAACTCGTACTACCTGGGCGATGCCACCATCAACGGCCACCGCTGCAAGACCAACACGGCGTCGAACACTGCCTATCGCGGCTTCGGTGGCCCGCAGGGCATGGTCGCCATCGAGGAGGTGATGGACGCCATCGCCCGCCATCTGCACCTGGACCCTCTGGCGGTACGCAAGGCCAACTACTACGGCAAGACCGAGCGCAACGTCACCCACTACTACCAGACCGTCGAGCACAACATGCTCGAGGAAATGACCGCCGAACTGGAAGCCAGCAGCCAGTACGCCGAGCGCCGCGAAGCCATCCGCCTGTACAACGCCAACAGCCCGATCCTGAAAAAGGGCCTGGCACTGACCCCGGTGAAATTCGGTATTTCCTTCACCGCCAGCTTCCTCAACCAGGCCGGCGCGCTGATCCATGTCTACACCGACGGCAGCATCCACCTGAACCACGGCGGCACCGAAATGGGCCAGGGCCTGAACATCAAGGTGGCGCAAGTGGTGGCCGAGGTATTCCAGGTGAACATCGACCGGGTGCAGATCACCGCCACCAATACCGACAAGGTGCCCAATACCTCGCCCACCGCCGCTTCCAGTGGTGCCGACCTGAACGGCAAGGCCGCGCAGAACGCGGCGCAGACCATCAAGAACCGCCTGGTGGAATTTGCCGCGCGCAAGTATCAGGTCAGCGAAGAAGATGTGGAATTCCACAACGGCCACGTGCGGGTCCGCGAGCATATCCTGACCTTCGAGGAACTGATCCAGCAGGCCTATTTTGCCCAGGTGTCGCTCTCCAGCACCGGCTTCTACAAGACCCCGAAAATCTACTACGACCGTGCCCAGGCCCGGGGCCGGCCGTTCTACTACTTCGCCTTCGGCGCGGCCTGCGCCGAGGTGATAGTCGACACCCTGACCGGCGAGTACAAGATGCTGCGCACCGACATCCTGCATGACGTCGGCGCCTCGCTGAACCCGGCCATCGACATCGGCCAGGTCGAGGGCGGCTACATCCAGGGCATGGGCTGGCTGACCACCGAGGAACTGGTGTGGAACACCAAGGGCAAGCTGATGACCTGCGGCCCGGCCAGCTACAAGATCCCGGCAGTGGCCGACATGCCCCTGGACCTGCGAGTCAAGCTGGTGGAAAACCGCAAGAACCCGGAAGACACGGTGTTCCATTCCAAGGCCGTGGGCGAACCGCCGTTCATGCTGGGTATCGCCGCCTGGTGCGCGATCAAGGATGCGGTGGCGAGCCTCGGCGACTACCGCCACCAGCCGCAGATCGATGCGCCGGCGACACCGGAGCGAGTGTTGTGGGGCTGCGAGCAGATGCGTCGCTTGCAAGTGACCAGGACCACGGATCAGCAAGCCGAGCTGGCGCCGCTGTAACGGCCCGCGTCGGCAAGCCGGCTCCTGCAGGAGCCGGCTTGCCGAGGAAGAGGCCCACACAGACAACCAAGATGTCGAGGTGAACATGTACAACTGGATCAGCGCCCTCGCCGACCTGCAGACCCAGGGTGAACCCTGCGTGCTGGTGACCATCATCGAGGAGCTCGGCTCGACGCCGCGCAATGCCGGCTCGAAAATGGTGGTCAGCGCCACCCAGGCCTTCGACACCATTGGCGGCGGGCACCTGGAATACAAGGCCATGCAGATCGCCCGGGACATGCTCGCTGCCGGCAAGCAGGCGACCCATCTGCAGCGCTTCAGCCTCGGCGCCAGCCTCGGTCAGTGCTGCGGCGGTGCCACGGTGCTGCTGTTCGAACCCATGGGCCAGGTGCAGGCGCAGATCGCCGTGTTCGGTGCCGGGCATGTCGGCCGCGCGCTGGTGCCACTGCTGGCCAGCCTGCCCTGCCGGGTACGCTGGATCGATTCCCGGGAGCAGGAGTTTCCCGAGCAGATCCCCCCTGGAGTACGCAAGATCGTCAGCGAAGAACCGGTGGACGAAATCGACAACCTGCCCGCCGGCAGCTATTGCATCGTCATGACCCATAATCACCAGCTGGACCTGGAGTTGACCGCGGCCCTGCTCAAGCGCAACGATTTCACCTATTTCGGCCTGATCGGCTCGAAGACCAAACGGGTCAAGTTCGAACACCGCCTGCGTGACCGCGGTTTCGACGCCGAAACCTTGCAGCGCATGCGCTGCCCGATGGGGCTCGGCGAAGTCAAAGGCAAGTTGCCTGTGGAAATCGCCATCTCCATTGCCGGCGAGATCATCGCCACCTATAACGCCCATTTCGGCCAGCCCAGCGCCAGTGCCGAACCCATTGCCAAACTGCTGCCGGTATCACGCCGCAGCCAGGCTGCAAACTGACACGCCACACACTGAGAATCCCCCATGCCTTTGACTCGCAAAGCCTACCGTGCCGCCATCCTGCACAGCATCGCCGACCCGGCCGAAGTCGGCATCGAAGCCTCCTATGAGTACTTCGAAGACGGCCTGCTGGTAGTAGAAAACGGCCGGATCAGTGCCCTCGGCCACGCCAGCGAGCTGCTGCCCGGGCTGCCCGCCGGGGTGCAGGTCGAGCACTATCCCGATGCCCTGATCACACCGGGCTTCATCGACACCCATATCCACCTGCCGCAGACCGGCATGGTGGGCGCCTATGGCGAGCAGTTGCTGGACTGGCTCAACACCTACACCTTCCCCTGCGAAAGCCAGTTCGCCGACCCGGATCACGCCAATGAAGTGGCGGACATCTTCATCAAGGAACTGCTGCGCAACGGCACCACCACCGCCCTGGTGTTCGGCAGCGTGCATCCGCAGTCGGTCAATGCCTTCTTTGCCGCCGCCGAGAAGCTTGACCTGCGGATGATCGCCGGCAAGGTGATGATGGACCGCAATGCCCCGGACTACCTGACCGACACCGCCGAATCCGGCTACCAGGAAAGCAAGGCGCTGATCGAGCGCTGGCACGGCAAAGGCCGCCTGCACTACGCAGTCACCCCGCGCTTCGCCCCCACCAGCACCCCGGAGCAACTGACCCTGGCCGGCCAGTTGCTGACCGAATACCCCGACCTCTACATGCAGACCCACATCAGTGAGAACCTGCAGGAAATCCAATGGGTCAAGGAGCTGTTCCCGGAGCGCAAGGGTTACCTGGACGTGTACGACCACTACCAGTTGCTCGGCGAGCGTTCGGTGTTCGCCCACGGCGTGCACCTGTGCGACGACGAATGCGCACGCCTGGCTGAAACCGGTTCGGCCGTGGCCTTCTGCCCCACCTCGAACTTCTTCCTCGGCAGCGGCCTGTTCAACCTGCCGATGGCGGAAAAGCACAAGCTCAATGTCGGCCTGGGCACCGACGTCGGTGGCGGCACCAGCTTCTCGCTGCTGCAGACCCTCAACGAGGCCTACAAGGTCATGCAACTGCAAGGCGCGCGCCTGAGCCCGTTCAAGTCGCTGTATCTGGCCACCCTCGGCGGCGCCCGGGCCCTGCGCCTGGAAGACAAGATCGGCACCCTGCATCCGGGCACCGACGCCGACTTCCTGGTCCTCGACTACCACGCCACTCCGCTGCTCAGCTACCGCCTCAAGCAAGCCAACAGCATTGCCGAAACCCTGTTCGTGCTGATGACCCTGGGCGACGATCGCACCGTGCTGCAGACCTTTGCCGCCGGCCAGCAGGTCCACCAGCGCTAACCCCGGAAAATGAAAATCCCCCGTTCGCCAGACGCGTACGGGGGATTTTTTTTGCCTGCATCCAGGCCCGGACTGCGGGCGAGCCTAGAAGGTCACTTCCATGTTCAGGGTCGGTGTCGAGGTGCGACTGCCACGGCCGCCGTCCACCCCGAACTTGTTGTGCCAGTACTCGTAGCCGACACCCAGATACAGGTTGGGCTTGACGTTCTTGCCCGGCAGCACTGCCACCATCAACGAGGTACGCATCAGGGTTTCGGGGGCAGTGTCGCGGTAGTTGTAGTCGTGGCCCTTCTCCCCGGTGTAGTTGACGAAACCCTGGAACTTGGCAGCGTGGGTGCCGACTTCGAAAGGTCGCATCCAGGCTAGGTTGAGCAGGTAGGTGTCGTCGAAGGTGTGATCCGGGTCCTTGGCCCCGGGGATCCCGGAATGGTTGTTTTCCTTGTAGTACAGCAGGCTCAGGTCCAGCACCCCGACGGTGTTGAACTTAAGGGTCGGGCCGAAGACCAGGGCACGCTTTTTCGCCGACCCCAGGTTGTTGTTGCGGCTGGCGTCAAAACCCATGGTCAGCGCGTAGTCCTTGATCAGGCCGGTGCCCAGCGGCGTATCCAATACCCGGGAGGAATAGAGCTGGTGGCGATAGACCCCGTAGACCTCGCTGCTGCCCTTGTTGGTGCCCTTGCGCGGGTCGTCGTTGTCGGAGAGCAGCACATCCAGGTGCAGGTAGTTGCTGCCGTACTGGTAACCGCTGGCGTGGGTGAAGCTGTAGATGCGCTTGCTGATGTAGTGCGGGTTGTTCGGGTTGGTGAACTCCTTGCCGTATCGAAAGCCGACGCTGTTGTTCATCCACTCGAGGGCGGCCGCTTCCCCTGCTCCGATCATGCTCATCAGCAGGGTTGCGCCTTGTAGTGCCTTTTTCATTTTTATTATGTCCTGTGGCGGTGTGGCTTTAGGCAGCTTCGCTGGCTGCCGACCGCACGCAGTATCGACACAAGCGCTACAGCGCCCAAAGCACAGAATATCGACCAGGGCGCTGCCGAAATGGCAACACAGGCCCAGGAGGCCGGACTCAGAGCACCGGCTGGCCGAAGGCGCGCTCGGCCCGTTCGCGAAGAGCGATCTCCTCACTGAGCAAATGCGCCAGCGCCTCCACCGCGCTGGGCAGGTCGCGCCCGCTGCGGGCGTAAAGCCCCAGGTCGCTGTAGATGCCGCCCTGGTCGCTCAGGGGAATATGCAACAGCTCGCCCTTTTGCAGATCCGCCTCGACCCCGACCCGGGTCTGGAACGCCACCCCCATGTTGTGCCGGGCCATCTGCCGCGCCAGCTCCATGGAGTTGCTCTGCAGCGGCGGTTTGTCCAGCAGGCCCAGACGCTTGTGCAGCGGCGCCAGCAGGTGATGGATCGATAGCTCGCTCTTGGCCAGGATCAGCCCGTGCTCGGCACAGGTGGCGAAATTGACGCTGCCGCGCTCGGCCAGCGGGTGGTCCGGGCTGACCAGCGCCCCGAGGCGGAAATGCCCGACACTCAACTGGCGGATTTCCGCGGCCCGTGGCACAGCAAAGGCCAGGCCCAGGTCGGCGCGGCTGTTGATCAGGGCCTGGGGAATGGATTGCGAACCCTGCACGGTCACACCGATGGTCACTTGCGGGTAGTGATCACGCATGCGCTTGAGCACCGAGGGCAGCAGATCCACCGTGGCACCTTCGGCGGTGGCGATCTCGACGTGGCCGCTTTTCAGGCCGCGCAAGGCGTCGAACTCCAGGCGCACCCGCTCCAGGTCCTGCAACACCAGGTTGGCGTGACGGCTGAGAATCTCCCCGGCCATGGTCAGGCGCAGGCCGCCGGGCAAGCGCTCGAACAGCGGCGCGCCGATCTCGTCCTCGATCTTGAGAATCTGCCGGTTCACTGCCGAGGACGCGACATTCAAGCGCCGGGCAGCCTCGCGGATCGAGCGGCAGCGCCGGACCATGTCGAAATAGTGGATCGCGGAGGAATGAATACGTAGCGTTCTGCCGCTCATGCCGCGGGCTCCTTTCGCAGGGCGAGAGGCGAGCCTTGGCCGACTGCTGCCGGGCCATGCGCCTCGAAGCAGGCACTGTATACAATCTGAAACAAAAACCGCAACAAAATGCCCAAGCCAAGGCCCGGCAAGGGGCCGCAGAAACAAGAATCCCTCGCTCCGTGCAGCACACGAAGCGAGGGATTGCTTGAAACGCAAGGCTTGCAGCTTAGAGCTTGGCGCTTGGCCGCCCCGGTTTCTTGGTCTGCAGCAAGTGCGAGAACACCGCATGCAGGTCGTCCGAGGCACTTTCCTCGTCGAGGTTGAGCTTGCTGTCGATGTGGTCCATGTGGTGCATCATCAGGTTCACCGCCAGCTCGCCGTCCCGGGCTTCGATGGCATCGATCAGTTGGGTGTGCTCATCGTAGGAGCAGTGCGAACGGTTGCCGCTTTCGTACTGGGCAATGATCAGCGAGGTCTGGGACACCAGGCTGCGCTGGAAGCTGATCAGCGGGGCATTCTTCGCCGCTTCCGCCAGCTTCAGGTGAAACTCCCCGGAAAGGCGGATACCGGCACCACGATCGCCGCGGGAAAAGCTGTCGCGTTCCTCGTTGACCATCTGCCGCAACTCCAGCAACTGCTCGGCAGTGGCATGCTGCACGGCCAGTTCGGTAATGGCCCGCTCCACCAGGCGCCGGGCGAGAAATACCTGGCGGGCTTCCTCGACGCTCGGGCTGGCGACGACCGCGCCACGGTTGGGCCGCAGCAGGACCACGCCTTCATGGGCCAGGCGCGACAGCGCGCGACGGATGATGGTCCGACTGACTCCGAAAATCTCCCCCAGCGCCTCTTCGCTCAATTTGGTGCCCGGCGCCAGGCGCTGCTCGAGGATGGCCTCAAAGATGTGCGCGTAGACAATATCGTCCTGGGTTCCGCTGCGACCGGCTTTGCCTGCTCGCGGTTGTTTCTTGAGAGGTTGCAACTGTTCGTTCATGGGCACTCGGGTCGGGAGGACTGCGGCGATTTCAGCGTGACTTTAATACGCCACGGTGGGTCGCTGGCAAGTATCGCGTTAAAACAGGGGCACATTGTACACAACCCATGGCCATCACTAGCAAAAAGTGTTGTCGGGCCCGCGACTTGTTCAACGACTGTACGGCTATTTGTAGTCACGGCTGTATTGCAATGCAAAGTTACTTTTAAGTTTAGGCTTGGACCTTGAACCTCATTACTGGCCCATTGCTCGAGCCCGCCTCGATCAATGCGCGCCGGATGTGGTTTTTTGCGTCTTTCAAGAACAAGGAACAGCAGTAATGTCCGATGCCACTCCCGCGCAGCTACGCCCTCTGGCCGACACTTCGCCGTCTGCCATAGTGGCCGGCTTCATCGCCATGATGACCGGCTATACCAGTTCCCTGGTGCTGATGTTCCAGGCCGGGCAGGCCGCAGGGCTGACCAGCGGTCAGATTTCCTCGTGGATCTGGGCCATTTCCATCGGCATGGCGGTGTGCAGCATCGGCCTCTCCCTGCGCTATCGCACCCCCATCACCATCGCCTGGTCGACCCCCGGCGCCGCCCTGCTGATCACCAGCCTGTCCGGAGTGACCTACGGCGAAGCCATCGGCGCCTATATCACCTGCGCCGTGCTGGTGACCCTGTGCGGCCTGACAGGCAGCTTCGAGCGGCTGATGAAAAAGATCCCGGCGTCCCTGGCGGCGGCCCTGCTGGCGGGGATCCTGTTCAAGATCGGCAGTGAAATCTTCGTCGCCGCCCAGCACCGCACCGGCCTGGTGCTGGGCATGTTCCTCACCTACCTGGTGGTCAAGCGCCTGTCGCCGCGCTATGCGGTACTGGCTGCGCTGCTGATCGGTACGGCCTTGTCCGGGGCCATGGGCCTGCTGGACTTCAGCGGCTTTCACCTGGAAGTGGCGACCCCGGTATGGACCACGCCGCACTTCTCCCTGGCCGCCACCATCAGCATCGGCATTCCGCTGTTCGTGGTGGCCATGACCTCGCAGAACATGCCGGGGATCGCCGTGCTGCGGGCCGACGGCTACAACGTCCCGGCTTCGCCGCTGATCACCGCCACCGGGTTGGCCTCGCTGCTGCTGGCGCCCTTCGGCTCCCATGGCATCAACCTGGCGGCCATCAGTGCCGCCATCTGCACCGGCCCCCATGCCCATGAGGATCACAGCAAGCGCTACACCGCGGCGGTGTGGTGCGGGATTTTCTACGGCATCGCCGGGGTCTTCGGCGCCACCCTGGCGGCGCTGTTCGCCGCCCTGCCCAAGGAGCTGGTGCTGTCCATCGCGGCCCTGGCGCTGTTCGGTTCGATTATCAACGGCCTGAGCATCGCCATGAGCGAAGTGAAGGAACGGGAAGCGGCGCTGATCACCTTCATGGTCACGGCGTCGGGGCTGACGCTGTTCTCCATCGGCTCGGCGTTCTGGGGAATTGTTGCCGGGGTGGTGACCCTGATGATCCTGAACTGGCGCAGCGCCTGAAGGGCTTCGCTGGCAAGCCGGCTTCTACACCGACCGGCGCTCGCTCACGCGCCGGCTTGCCGGCGAACGGCGCCCACGACAACCCCCGGGGCTGGCCCGTGGCAGAGGCAAGGATACAAAGGGGAAAATCGACAGGTTGCCCTGGGGCAACAACGCATGAGCGACCCGGACGGGTCGCTCATGCATGACATCACGCGACTGGGTTGATCGCGTTGTCCGGGTACCACACGTCCAGCAGCGGGCTGACTTCAACGGTGGTCAGCTCGGTGCGCGCCTTGAGCCAGGCTTCAACGGTGGCACGTTGCTCTTCGCTGACGGAACCGCGCTTGCTCAGGCAAACCAGACCGAAGTCATCTCCGCCTACATAGCCCAGGCCGTTGGCTTCCATCGCTTCTTTGAGGAATGCGTCGAGGAAAGCGTCGATAGCTTCGTCAGCCAGACCTTCTTTGAAATCCAGGTTCAGCTCAAAACCCAGCTCCTGAAATTCATCTACGCAGAGTTTTTTGCGCAGACGGCGGGAACGGTTAGTGGCCATGGAACAATCCTCATAAGTAATAACGGGCGGCACTTTACCAGTTTAGGCAGGCGATTGCCTGACTCTATGAGGATGCAACCCTGCCATTGGTAAAAAAAATACCGCCCCAGCGGCCCGTGGCACGGCACAAGCCGCTATACCTTGGGGCATAATGCCGACACTTTCATGACCACTGAGGGATTTTATCTGCATGCCCTCGCCTTTTTTCCCCTCGACTGCAGGGTTCCATTTCATATGATCAAATCGTTGCGTCCTCTGTTGCTGGCCAGTGTTTTTCTCCCCCTGGCCTTCCCCGTTTCCGCGGCCCCGGTCAACACCACCCTGACCCCCAAGGTCCAGCAAGCCCTCAAAGCCAGCAAACTTCCGGATAACGCCCTGTCCCTGGTGATGATTCCCCTGAACGGCCCCGGCACCCCGACCATCTTCAACGCCGATGTATCGGTGAACCCGGCCTCCACCATGAAACTGGTGACCACCTACGCGGCCCTGGAAATGCTCGGCCCGACCCACCAGTGGAAAACCGAGTTCTACACCGACGGCACCCTCAGCGGCGGCATCCTCAATGGCAACCTGTACCTCAAGGGCGGCGGCGACCCCAAGCTGAACATGGAGAAGCTCTGGCTGCTGATGCGTGACCTGCGGGCCAATGGCGTACAGCAAGTCACTGGCGATCTGGTGCTGGACCGCAACTTCTTCGTGCAGCCGCAACTGCCGGAATTCAATGACGATGGCAACGACGAGAACAAGCCGTTCCTGGTCAAGCCGGACGCCCTGATGGTCAACCTCAAGGCCCTGCGCTTCGTTGCCCGCAATGACTCAGGACGGGTCCTGGTTTCGGTGGAGCCGCCGATCGCCAAGATCCGCATCGACAACCAGGTCAAGGCGGTCAACACCAAGCAGTGCACCGGAGACGTGCGCTACAACCCCGTCACCCAGGCCGATGGCAGCGTGATCGTGACCGTCGGCGGGCAGTTGGGTGATGGCTGCAGTTCCCAGACTTACCTGTCGCTGCTGGACCACGCCACCTACACCGCCGGCGCGGTGCGGGCGATCTGGAGCGAGCTGGGCGGCAGCATCCAGGGCCAGGATCGCCTGGCCGTGGTACCCAAGGATGCCAAGGTCCTGGCCCGCGCCTTCTCCCCGGACCTCGCGGAAATCATCCGCGACATCAACAAATACAGTAACAACACCATGGCCCAGCAGTTGTTCCTGAGCCTGGGGGCCAAGTACCGCAACGAAGCCGATGGCGACGACGCCAAAGCGGCCCAGCGTGTGGTGCGCCAATGGCTGGCGAAGAAAGGCATCACCTCGCCGCACCTGGTGATGGAGAACGGTTCCGGCCTGTCGCGTGCCGAGCGGGTCAGTGCCCGGGAAATGGCCGGCCTGCTGCAAGCGGCGTGGAAGAGCCCCTACGCCGCCGAGTTCATCAGCTCGATGCCGATCGCCGGCATGGACGGCACCATGCGCAAGCGCCTCAAGCGCACCGCCATGTCTGGTGAGGCGCACATCAAGACCGGCACCCTGAACACCGTACGCGCCATCGCCGGCTACAGCCGCGACGACAACGGCAATACCTGGGCGGTGGTGGCAATCCTCAACGACCCACGGCCATTCGGCGCCTCTTCGGTACTCGACCAGGTCCTGCTGGACCTGTACCGCCAGCCGAAACTGGCGACCAGCGCTTCGGTGCTGTAAGCGGCGACGCTGGCGGCGGCAAGCCTTGCGCGCCGCCAGTGTTCACGGCAGCTCCATCTGGACCCGGTCCCGCCCCGCCTGCTTGGCGGCATAGACCGCAGAGTCGGCCCGCAGCAGCAGCTCATCTGCACCCTCCCCCGCACGCCAACTGGCGATACCGAAACTGGCGGTGACACTCTCCACCGGCCCGATCGGCGAACTGCGCACACCGTGCCACAGCTCCTGCGCCAGAATCAGCGCTTGCTGGCCGCTGGTGTCCGGGCACAGGACCATGAACTCCTCTCCCCCCAGACGGCAGAAGACGTCGATGCGCCGCAGGCGCCGGCCGATGCGCTCGCACAACCCGCGCAGCACCTGATCCCCCACACCGTGACCGTACTGATCGTTGATCCGCTTGAAATGGTCGATGTCCAGCATGATCACCGCCATGACGCCACCACCTCGCTCCAGGCGGTGCATCTCGGCCTGTAGCCGCTCCTGGAAATAGCGCCGGTTGTGGATACCGGTCAGGGAGTCGGTGACCGACAATGCCCGCAGTTCCTCCTCGACCCGCTTGAGATCGGAGATATCCGATATATAGCCGTGCCAGAGCACACCGCCGCCCCGCAGGCTTTCCGGGCTCGCTGCACCGCGCATCCAGCGCACCCCCCGCTGCGGCAGGCAGACCCGGTACTCCTCGCGCCAGGGACTGAGCTGCTGCGCCGAAACCCGGATCGACTCACGCACCCGCTCCACATCCTCAGGATGGATGCGCTCGAATGCCGCCTCGGCATCCTGCTGCAGCAGTTGCGGCTCGATCTCGTAGATCTCGCGCAGGCCATCGCTGGCATAGGGAAAACTGGTATGCCCGTCGGCGTCCAGCTTGAACTGATAGATCCCGCCGGGAACGTGGGCGCTGAGCCGCTGCAGCAAGCGGTCACGGGCGGCCAGGGCTTCATGCACGCGCTTGCGTTCGGTGATATCGATGCAGATGGCCAGATGGCCGATCCACAACCCCTGGTCGTCGAGCACCGGGGTGGCCAGCATGTTGACTTGCAGATGGCTGCCGTCACGCCGTACCAGGGTCCATTCCCGGGCCTCATGCCCGCCGGCCATGCCCTCTTCCACCAACATCGCCTGGGACACCGGGATGGCTTTGCCGTAACGCTGGGTGAGGCTCTGGGCCCAGCTTTCCAGCTCTTCGGGCAGGTGCAGGCTTTCCAGGGTCAGGTGCCCCACCGCCTCACTGCTGCTGTAGCCGAGCATCTGCTCGGCCCCGGCATTGAAAGTGCTGATCACTCCGCGCAGGTCGGTGGCAATGATCGCTACCTGAGTGGCGGCATTGAGCACGCAGCGCAACTGGCTGTGGGTGCCGCGCAACGCCTGCTCGCTGCTACGCAGCTCCTCGGTGCGCTGCTCCACCAGGGCCAGAGCCCGCTGACGCTGGCTGACCAGGACGTAGAGCAAGGCGCTGAGCAGCAGGCTGAGCATGCCGCCAAGAATCACCAGGCTACCCAGGGCTGAATGGTTGGCGTGCAGGAAGGCCGCGCTGGGGCGGATGTCCACCTGATAGTCCCGGTCCGCCAGGCGCAGCAGGCGGCTGGCGGTCAGGCTGCTGCTGATGGGCGGGTTGTTCGACTCGTAGAGCACCTCGTGCTGGCCCTCGGTGGACAGGTCGAGAATCCTCACCGACAGGTTATCGCTGGCAGGAACCGGCAGGCCGTCCGCCACCAGTTGCCGCAGGCTGATGATCGCCAGAACATAGCCGTAGGGCCGGTCCTGGGGGGCGGAAGCATCCTGCGCGCGCCTGACCGGCGCCGCCAGCAGCACCCCTCGCGCATAGGCCTGGTCCACGGCCACCAGTTGCAAAGGCGGAGAGACCGCCAGGCCATTGAGTTCCCGAGCACGTTCCAGGGTGGCTCGGCGCAGGGGTTGAGCCAGGAGGTCGTAACCCAGGGGCGACCCCAGGGGGCTCTGGGTCTGGCTGTACAGCACCGGCGCGTAGTCATCGTGCTCGCCGGCCGGCTCCATCTGGCCCGTGGCATTCAACTGCAAAATGGAAAACCCCGGCAGCCCCTGATCGCGAATCGACTGCTCGAACCCCGGGCGCTGGGCGCGGCTCACCAGAGGCGCCCAGGCATAGGCCTGGGTGCGGCGCAACAAGGGTTTGGCGTAGCCATCGAAATCCTGGCGGGTCACCAGGTCGGAATTGACAAAGAAGCGCCGCAAGCCGTCCAGGCGTTGTTCCTGGTCTTGAAAGCGTTCTTCGATGCGGCTGTAGCGTTCGCCGGCCAGCAACTGGAAGCGCTGGCGCACCTGCTGCTTGTTCAGGCTGTAGGTGGACCACGCCAAGAGCCCGGTGAGGATGCCGCCCGCAACCAGGACCAGCACCGCCACCAGCCAGGCAGATACCTCTTCACTTATGAAACCCAGGATTTTCGGGCGTACAACATGCAGAGGCATAAGCAGAACTCATCACGCCAGCGAGTTTGGGCATCATCCGGACCAAGTGTGAGTTATAGCTATTAGCCACTAATTTGACCAGCGCTAAACAGCCCCCGAAACCTGAAAAAACAGGCCTCGGGGACATATCCGGCCATCAGCGTGCGGTGACTTTCCAGGCACGGTGGATTTTGCCGTTGCGGGCGAAATCCGGATCGATGGTTTTCGCCGTGATTTCCTCGATCTGGTAGCGCGCGGCGAGGTTTTCATCCAGCTGGAACTTGCGGAAGTTGTTGGAGAAATACAGCACGCCCCCCGGCGCCAGGCGTGCCATGGCCAGGTCCAGCAACTGCACCTGGTCACGCTGCACGTCGAACACCCCTTCCATGCGCTTGGAGTTGGAGAAGGTCGGCGGGTCGATGAAGATCAAGTCGAACTCGTCACGGCAGCTGTCCAGCCAGGCCATCACATCGCCCTGCTCCAGGCGGTTCTTGTCGGAGAAACCGTTGAGCGAGAAATTGCGGCGTGCCCAGTCCAGATAGGTTTTCGACAGGTCGACGCTGGTGGTGCTGCGCGCGCCGCCCTTGGCCGCGTGCACACTGGCGGTGGCGGTGTAGCAGAACAGGTTGAGGAAACGCTTGCCCGCCGCCTCTTGCTGAATACGCATGCGCATCGGCCGGTGATCGAGAAACAGCCCGGTATCCAGGTAGTCGGTAAGGTTCACCAGTAGCTTGATCCCGCCTTCACGAACTTCGGTGAACTGGCCCTGGGCACTCTGGCGCTCGTACTGCTTGGTGCCGCTCTGGCGCTCGCGACGCTTGATCACCACCCGGCTCTTGTCGACATTCAACGCCTGGGGAATCGCCGCCAGGGCATCGAACAGACGTGCCTGGGCCTTTTCCGGGTCCACCGATTTGGGCGCCGCGTACTCCTGCACGTGCACCCAATCCTGGTAGAGGTCGATGGCCAGGGAGTATTCCGGCATGTCGGCATCGTAGACACGGTAGCACTCGATGCCCTCGCGCTTGGCCCACTTGCCCAGTTGCTTGAGGTTCTTTTGCAGGCGGTTGGCGAACATCTGCCCGCCCTCGCTCAGGCGCGCCTGTTCGACCACGGGAGCAGGAGCCGGGGCCGGCTTGATCGGGTTGCCATTCTTGTTGTACTGGCGCACGGGTGCTTCGTCCGCGGCGGCCTGGGCCTGCTCGCGTTCCACCTGGCGCTGCTCGGCGGTGCGGCGCTCGCCGGTGACGAACTGATCCGGCAGGACCTTGATCAGCAGCAGCTTGCAGGGCAAGGCGCCGTTCCAGAACGAGTACTGTTTATGGCTGCGGATGCCCATGCGCTTGCCCAGGTCCGGGGCGCCGGTGAACACCGCCGCTTCCCAGTTCAGGCAGGCCTGGCGCAGGCGCTCGCCGAGGTTCTGATAGAGGTACAGCAGGCTGGCTTCGTCACCCAGGCGCTCGCCGTAGGGTGGGTTGCAGATCACCAGGCCTTTCTGGTTCTGGTCCGGGCGCGGCTCGAAGGTGCCCACTTCGCCCTGGTAGATCTTGATCCACTCGCTCAGGCCGGCGCGCTCTACGTTGTTGCGGCCGGGCTGGATCAGACGCGGGTCGGCTTCGTAGCCGCGGATCCACAGCGGTGGCTTGGCCAGGCCGGCCTGGGCCCGGGCCAGCGCTTCGTCGTGCAGCTTGCGCCACAGCGCCGGCACGTGGCCGAGCCAGGCGGTGAAGCCCCATTGTTCACGCTTGAGATTGGGGGCGATGTCCGCGGCAATCATCGCCGCCTCCACCAGGAAGGTGCCCACGCCACACATCGGGTCGGCCAGGGCGCCGCCTTCGGCAGCGATGCGCGGCCAGCCGGAACGGATCAGGATCGCCGCCGCCAGGTTTTCCTTGAGCGGCGCGGCGCCTTGCTGCAGGCGGTAGCCGCGCTGGTGCAGGCTGTGACCGGAGAGGTCCAGGGAGAGGATGGCTTCGCCGCGGTCCAGGCGCAGGTGGATGCGCAGGTCGGGGTTGAGCTTGTCCACCGAAGGGCGCTCGCCGGTCGGAGTGCGCAGCTTGTCGACAATGGCGTCCTTGACCTTCAGGGCGCCGAAGTGGGTGTTGTCGATGCCCGAGCCATGGCCGCTGAACTCCACGGCCAGGGTGCCGTCGGCCAGCATGTGGTCCTGCCAGTCGACATCCAGCACGCCGTGGTAGAGATCCTCGGCGTCCTTCATCGGGAAGCGCTTGAGCACCAGCAGCACCCGGTTGGCCAGGCGCGACCACAAGCACAGGCGATAGGCCGTCTCCATGTCGGCCATGCCGCGCACGGCAGAAGTGTGCTCACGCGCTTGCTCAAGGCCAAGCCCGACGGCTTCCTCGATCAGCAGGCCTTCAAGGCCTTTGGGACAGGTGAGGAAGATTTCGTAACGATCCGACATGGGAATACCAGGGCCTTTAGCAATAAGTGAACGGGCAACGCATCGCCCGTTCGGTTTTCAATCAAGCGCTTTTCTTCAAGAGCGCTCGTGTGGCGCGAAACTGCGCCGTCCCACCCCGGCAGGCTGGCTTTCTTGCAGGGCAAAAGAGCTTAGAGGCCGGGACAGATAAAAAGTCAGGGCAACAAAATGACATAAGTCGACCCTTCGTCGAATAGTAGTTGAGTGCAACCGTTCGACATTCTCACTAAAGCATTAACCTCATCATCTAGTGAGAGGCTGATCACAGGGGGCTTTGCGTGACAGGCACGATACAAAACCGCCCCAGGCTTATGGCCTGGACAGCATTATCGTTACGTCCTTATGACAAAACGATCATTCACTTGCTGTGACCTATTGGTTAGAACTCAACACAGGTTGGCGCCGCAACGGCGTCAACATCAAGGCTCGCGACGCCGGCAGCGAGCACCAACGGCAGAAGCAATCTGCCCGACCTCAACGAAGGTCGACGGGACATAAAGCAGTCAACAAGTGAGGGAAACACCCTATGAGAAGACTAAAGCGTGATCCGTTGGAAAAAGCGTTTTTACGCGGATATCAGTATGGCGTTAATGGCAAGTCCCGTGAGCTTTGCCCATTTACTCTACCGTCGGTACGCCAAGCCTGGATTAACGGCTGGCGAGAAGGACGCGGCGACAACTGGGACGGTATGACAGGCACTGCGGGCATCCACAGACTCAACGAACTTCGCGCTGTCGGCTGATCAGGGCACATTCCGACACCTAAAACTTGAATAGATGACGACTTAACCACGCACGCCCCATCCGGGCGGCGGGCTTCGGCCCAGGGGCTCCTTCGAGGAGCCCTTTTTTATGCCCGCGTGCCGTCCCTCCCTCTCAGCCCATGGCCGCGATGGCATCCACCGACTCGCGAATCAGCGCCGGCCCCTTGTAGATGAACCCCGAATACAGCTGCACCAGGCTGGCGCCCGCAGCGATCTTCTCAGCCGCGTGCTTGCCTTCGGTGATGCCGCCCACGGCGATGATCGGCAAACGGCCGGCCAGTTCAGCAGCCAGTACCTTGACCGTGTGGGTGCTCTTTTCCCGTACCGGTGCGCCGGACAGGCCGCCGGCCTCGGCGCCATGCTCCAGGCCTTCGACGCCTTCACGGCTCAAAGTGGTGTTGGTGGCGATCACTGCATCCATGCCGGTTTCAAGCAGGGCGCGGGCCACTTCCACGGTTTCCTCGTCGCTCATGTCCGGAGCGATCTTGATGGCCAGCGGTACACGCTTGCCGTGGATCGCAGTCAGTTCCTGTTGGCGCTGGCTCAAGGCCGCCAGCAGTTGCTTGAGCGACTCGCCAAATTGCAGGCTGCGCAGGCCCGGGGTATTGGGCGAGCTGACGTTGACCGTGACATAGCTGGCATGGGCATAGACCTTGTCCAGGCAGATCAGGTAATCATCCACCGCCCGCTCCACCGGGGTGTCGAAGTTCTTGCCGATATTGATCCCCAGCACGCCCTTGTATTGCGAGGCCGCGACCCGTGCCAGCAGGTTGTCGACCCCCAGGTTGTTGAAGCCCATGCGGTTGATGATGGCCTCGGCCTGAGGCAGGCGGAAGATCCGCGGCTTGGGGTTGCCCGGTTGCGGGCGTGGGGTGACGGTGCCGATCTCGACAAAACCAAACCCCAATTGGGCGAAGCCGTCGATGGCTGCGCCGTTCTTGTCCAGGCCCGCAGCCAGCCCTACCGGGTTCGCAAACTCCAGGCCCATGACCTTGACCGGCATCTGCGCCGGGGCCTTGCACAACAGCCCGTTAAGGCCCAAACGCCCGCCCGCGCCGATCAGGTCCAGGGACAGATCGTGGGAGGTTTCCGGGGAGAGTTTGAACAACAGCTGGCGGGCCAGGGTATACATGGGCGGGATGAACTCGGTTGGCGGCGAAATAGGGCGCCGATTATAGCCGGCCCCGGGGCTTGCAGGCGAGGCGCGAAGTGAAATCCCCGCCGGGCTGGCATATGCCTTGCACTCTCATGTGCATGCAGACCTCGGCCAAGGGCGGCTGAGGTCCCAGGACAATGGCGTCGTCACCCGCCCCGGCCTCATCCGGTCGGCGGGTACGACGCTTTTTTATGCAAGGTGCCACGTCATGAACGATCTCCCCAACACCCCGCTGGCCTGGGTCAACGGCAGCGATGCCCCGGAAAAGTCCGCCATCAACCTGGGCTTCATGGCCCTGACCGATTGCGCCTCAGTGGTGGTCGCCGCCACTCAAGGCTTCGCCCAACCCTACGGCCTGACCCTGAACCTCAAGCGCCAGAGTTCCTGGGCCAGCCTGCGGGACAAGCTGGTGAGCGGCGAGCTGGACGCCGCCCACAGCCTGTATGGACTGATCTACGCGGTACACCTGGGTATCGGCGGCACCAACCCCTGTGACATGGCAGTGCTCATGGGCCTGAACCAGAACGGCCAGAGCATCAACCTGTCCCGGGAACTGCAAGCCCTCAAGGTGACCAGCCCTGAGACATTGGACCGCCATGTGCACCAAAGCCGGGCACGACTGACCTTCGCCCAGACCTTCCCCACCGGTACCCACGCCATGTGGCTGTACTACTGGCTGGCCAGCCAGGGTATCCACCCGCTGCAGGATGTCGACAGCGTAGTGGTGCCGCCACCGCAGATGGTGGCTCATCTGCAGGCCGGGCGCATCGACGGGTTCTGCGTCGGCGAACCCTGGAGCGCCAGTGCAGTGCAGCAGGATCAGGGTTTCACCCTGGCCACCAGCCAGGCGATCTGGCCGGATCACCCGGAAAAAGTCCTCGGCTGCACCCGCGCCTTCGTCGAGCAATACCCGAACACCGCCCGGGTCCTGGTGATGGCGATTCTCGAAGCCAGCCGCTTTATCGAGCAAAGCCCGGAAAACCGCCGCAGCACCGCCCAGTTGCTGAGCGCTGCCGATTACCTGAATGCACCGCTGGACTGCATCGAGCCGCGGCTGCTGGGGGATTACGCCGACGGCCTGGGCAATCGCTGGCAGGACCCCCACGCCCTGCGCTTTCACCATCATGGCGCCGTCAACCTGCCCTACCTGTCCGACGGCATGTGGTTCATGACCCAGTTCCGGCGCTGGGGCCTGCTGCGGGAAGACCCGGATTACCTGGGCGTCGCGCGCCACGTGCAGCAGCTGGAGCTATACCGCGAAGCCGCCACCGCGCTGGGCATCGCCGCCTGGGGCCAGGACATGCGCAGCAGCCAGTTGATCGATGGCAAGGTGTGGGACGGCTCTGAGCCTGCCGCCTATGCCCGCAGCTTCCGCCTGCATGCGATGAACGGCACCCCTCCCCTTGTTGCCCAGCGCTGATCGGAGCCCGCGAACATGCTGCGTATCCTGCTGATCAACGACACCGCGAAAAAAGTCGGAAGGCTCAAGGCCGCCCTCAGCGAAGCCGGTTTCGAGGTGATTGACGAATCCGGCCTGACCATCGACCTGCCGGGCCGCGTCGAAACAGTGCGTCCGGACGTGATCCTGATCGATACCGAGTCACCCAGCCGCGATGTCATGGAGCAAGTGGTGCTGGTCAGCCGCGATCAACCCCGGCCCATCGTGATGTTCACCGATGAACACGATCCGGGGGTAATGCGCCAGGCGATCAAGTCCGGGGTCAGCGCCTACATCGTCGAGGGCATCCAGGTCCAGCGCCTGCAGCCTATCCTCGACGTGGCCATGGCGCGCTTTGAAAGCGACCAGGCCCTGCGCGCGCAACTCCAGGCCCGGGACCAGCAACTGGCCGAGCGCAAGCGCATCGAACTGGCCAAGGGCCTGTTGATGAAGATGAAGGACTGCGACGAAGAACAGGCCTACACCCTGATGCGTCGCCAGGCCATGAGCAAACAGCAGAAGCTGATCCAGGTCGCGGAACAGATCATCGCCATGCAGGAACTGCTGGGCTGACCTGCGCCCCGTAGGAGCCGGCTTGCCGGCGAATAGGCCTCTGAACCTTGCGCCAGTCTTGAGGGTGCCTTCGCTGGCAAGCCAGCTCCTACAGCGAACCTGCCCATGCGAGCCAGCATCGGCCGCAGGTTGGCGCGGCTCTTGCTATCAGATCCACACCGGTAACCAACGGCGGTTGCCCCACCTACGACAAAGACGTCGCGCGCCCTGCTCGCCCTCAACGAGCCGGGTGCCGACGTTTTTTCGTTTTGGCCCCACTGACCGGGGTCGGTGGCGCGGCCGTGGCGGCGCTCCACCTGCAAGCTCATGACGACTCCAACGACTCTTATCAGCTGAGGTGCGCGATGAATTCAAGCTTCTGGAAATCCGGCCACACCCCGACCCTGTTCGCGGCCTTTCTGTATTTCGACCTGAGCTTCATGGTCTGGTATCTGCTAGGGCCCCTGGCAGTGCAGATCGCCGCCGATCTGCACCTGAGCACCCAACAGCGCGGGCTGATGGTGGCCACGCCGATCCTCGCCGGCGCAGTACTGCGCTTCATCATGGGCCTGCTGGCCGATCGCCTGTCACCTAAGACCGCCGGCCTGATCGGCCAGGTGATCGTCATCGGCGCGCTGTTCATGGCCTGGAAGCTGGGCATCCACAGCTATGAGCAGGCGCTGCTGCTGGGGGTATGCCTCGGCATGGCCGGGGCTTCCTTCGCCGTGGCCCTGCCCCTGGCCTCGCAGTGGTACCCGCCGCAGCACCAGGGCAAGGCCATGGGCATCGCCGGCGCCGGCAACTCCGGCACGGTGTTCGCCGCCCTGCTGGCACCGGTACTGGCAGCGGCCTATGGCTGGAGCAATGTGTTCGGCCTCGCCCTGATTCCCCTGCTGGTGACCCTGGCGCTGTTCGCCTGGCTCGCCAAGAACGCCCCCCAACGGCCCCAGGCCAAGTCCATGGCCGACTACTTCAAGGCCCTGGGTGATCGTGACAGCTGGTGGTTCATGTTCTTCTACAGCGTGACCTTCGGCGGCTTCATCGGCCTGGCCAGCGCCCTGCCCGGCTACTTCAACGACCAGTACGGTCTGAGCCCGATCTCCGCAGGCTACTACACCGCCGCCTGCGTCTTCGGCGGCAGCCTGATGCGCCCTCTGGGCGGCGCCCTGGCCGACCGTTTCGGCGGTATTCGCACCTTGCTCGGCATGTATAGCGTGGCGGTGGTGTGCATCGCCGCCGTAGGCTTCAACCTGCCCAGTTCCTATGCGGCGCTGGCGCTGTTCGTCTGCATGCTCGGTCTCGGCGCAGGCAATGGCGCGGTATTCCAACTGGTGCCGCAGCGCTTTCGCCGGGAAATAGGGGTCATGACCGGGCTGATCGGCATGGCCGGCGGCATCGGCGGTTTTGCCCTGGCGGCGGGCATGGGTGCGATCAAGCAGAGCACCGGCAGCTATCAACTGGCGCTGTGGCTGTTCGCCAGCCTCGGGGTCCTGGCCTGGTTCGGCCTGCACGGGGTCAAGCGCCGCTGGAGAACCACCTGGGGCTCCGCCGCCGTGACTGCGGCGCGGGTCTGAGGGCGTCATGGGCCTGCAATTGAGCCACGCCGAGGCCAGCGCCACCGGACCGCGGGCGGAAAATCAGGACGCCCTGCGCCGGGTCACCCCGGCGCCGGACCTGGCCGCAAGCAAAGGCCTGTTGTTCGCCATCGCCGACGGTGTGAGCCAGTGCGCCGACGGCGGCCTCGCCGCCCGTTCAAGCGTGCAGGCCCTGGCCCTGGACTACTACGCCACCCCGCAAACCTGGGCTGTGGCCCAAGCCCTGGAACGCCTGCTGGTCGCCCAGAATCGTTGGCTCCAGGCCAACGGCGGCGGCCAGCCACTGCTCACCACCCTCAGCGCTTTGGTGTTGCGGGGCCGGCGCTTCACCCTGGCCCATGTCGGCGACTGCCGGGTCTACCGCTGGCACCGGCAGCAGTTGCAACGCATCAGCCAGGACCACGTCTGGGAGCAACCGGGCATGCAGCATGTGCTCAAGCGTGCCCTGGGCCTGGACCAACATCTGGTGCTGGACTTCCTCGACGGCGAACTGCGCCAGGGCGAAAGCTTCCTGATGCTCAGCGATGGAGTCTGGGCCACCCTGGGCGACAGCGCCATCGCTGCCATTCTGCGTGACCAGACGGACCCGGACAGCGCTGTACAGACCCTGGTCCGCGCCGCCCACCTGGCCGGCAGCCAGGACAACGCCAGCGCGCTGCTGGTGCGAGTCGATGAGCTCGGCGAAAGCAGCCTCGGTGACGCCCTGCTGCAGCTGCAGCAATGGCCCCTGCCGCCGCCGCTGAAACCCGGCCAGCGCTTCGAGGGCTGGCAAGTCGAGGCATTGCTCAGCCACAGCCAGCAGGCCTTGCTGTATCGGGTACACGACGAACAGCAACAAACCTGGCTGCTGAAGACCTTGCCCCCGGCCCTGCACAACGACCTGACGGCCTGCCAGGGACTGCTATGCGAAGAATGGCTGCTGCGCCGCGTTGCCGGGCGTCACTTTCCCCAGGTACACAGCGCAACTTCACGCCAGCACCTGTACTACCTGATGCGCGAATACCCGGGCCGTACCCTGGCACAACTGCTTCGCCAGAACGGCCCCTTGCCCCTGGCCCAGTGGCAGCCCCTGGCCGAGCATCTGCTACGCGCAATCGGTCTGCTGCACCGGCGGCAGATCCTGCACCGGGATATCAAACCGGACAACCTGCTGCTGGGGGACGATGGCGAACTGCGGGTACTGGATTTCGGCCTGGCGTACTGCCCCGGCCTCTCGGCGGACCCGGCACACCTGCTACCCGGCACCCCGAGCTTTATCGCCCCGGAAGCCTTCGACGGTGAACCTCCCGGCCCGCAACAGGACCTCTATGCGGTAGGCGTCAGCCTGTACTACCTGCTGACCGGGCACTACCCCCACGGCGAGATCGAAGCCTTCCAGCGCCCGCGTTTCGGCGCAGCGACGAACCCCGGCCGCTACCGCCCGGACCTGCCGGAATGGTTGGCACAAAGCCTAGAGCGCGGGGTGAATGCCGATCCGGCACAGCGCTACGAAACTGCCGAAGAATGGCTGCTGGCGCTGGAACAGGGCGAACGCCGCAGCTTGAGCACCAGATCGCGGCCATTACTGGAACGCGAACCGCTGAAAGTCTGGCGCGGCATCGCCCTGCTCGCCTTGCTGCTCAACCTGATCTTGTTGCTGTCACTGCTGCATCACTGAGGCCATCGGGTGGGTGGCCTTGCTCCTCAAACTCCCGACAAACCTCAGGCCCCTGCGTCCCTAGGAGCCGTTGATCCAAACGCGACCCGATCTGCCACAAAGAGCCGAAACAGGGCATAGCGTCTCAATTCAGTGCAACAGCCGAGATCAGCACGCACAGAACCTTCATCAAAGCTCAATAAAACCAGCACCTCGGCCACTTGGCACAGGCGCTGCATTGCGTCAGGCAACAGACATAAAGCCCGGCCTTCAACGACGAAGGCAGGCTTCCCGAGAGAACGGGATCGGACAAAGGCGTCCTCGTCAGGCCACTGACGGGACGCCTTTTTTGTTTGCGCGCATTTTGTCGAGCCAGGCGTCACTGACCCTGCCTGAGCTCCGGAGAAGCCCATGAAAAGACTCAAACTGGTGATGATCGGCAACGGCATGGCCGGGGTCCGCACCCTGGAAGAACTGCTCAAGCTGAGCGATGAGCTGTACGACATCACGGTCTTCGGCGCCGAACCCCACACCAACTACAACCGCATCCTGCTGTCGCCGGTGCTGGCCGGTGAACAGACGTTCGAGGACATCGTCCTCAACGACCTGGACTGGTACCTGGACCACCACATCAAGCTGCTGCTCAACCGCAAGGTGGTAGAGATCGACCGGATCAGGCGCCGGGTGATCGCCGAGGACGGCAGCGAAGCCGAGTATGACCGTCTGCTGATCGCCACCGGCTCCACGCCCTTTATCCTGCCGATTCCCGGCAAGGACCTGCAGGGGGTGATCGGCTATCGCGACATTGCCGACACCCAGGCGATGATCGACACGGCCAGGACTCACACCCATGCGGTGGTGATCGGCGGCGGCCTGCTGGGGCTGGAGGCCGCCAACGGCCTCAAGCTGCGCGGCATGGATGTGACCGTGGTGCATATCGGCGAATGGCTGCTGGAGCGACAACTGGACCAGACCAGCGGCCAGTTGCTGCAAAACGCCCTGGAAAGCCGCGGCCTGAAGTTCCGCCTGTGCGAACAGACCCAGGCCCTGATCGATGCCGGCAATGGTCGGGTCGGGTCGGTGCAGTTCAAGAATGGCGAGATCATCCCCGCCGATCTGGTGGTGATGGCCGCCGGCATCCGTCCCAACACCGAGCTGGCGGAACGGGCCGGCCTGCCCTGCAACCGCGGGATACTGGTCAACGACACCCTGCAAACCTTTGACCCGCGCATCTACGCCATCGGCGAGTGCGCCAGCCACCGCGGTATCGCCTACGGCCTGGTGGCGCCGTTGTTCGAACAGGCCAAGGTCTGCGCCAACCACCTGGCCCAACTGGGCTTCGCCCGCTACCAGGGCTCGGTGACGTCCACCAAGTTGAAGGTCACTGGCATCGATCTGTTTTCCGCCGGGGATTTCATGGGTGGCGACGGTACCGAAACCATCACCCTCGCCGACCCCATTGGCGGGGTCTACAAGAAGCTGGTGATCAAGGACGACGTGCTGGTCGGCGCCTGCCTGTATGGCGACACCGCGGATGGCGGCTGGTACTTCCGGCAGATCCGCGAGCAGCAGGCCATCGGCGAGATCCGCGACCACCTGATGTTCGGTGAGAACGCGTTGGGCGACGTCGGCCATCAGGGCCAGGACAAGGCCATGAGCATGGCCGACACTGCCGAGGTCTGTGGCTGCAATGGGGTGTGCAAGGGCACCATCGTCAAGGCCATTCAGGAACAGGGGCTGTTCAGCGTCGACGAGGTCAAGAAGCACACCAAGGCCGCCAGCTCCTGCGGCTCCTGTGCCGGGCTGGTGGAACAGATCCTGATCAATACCGTGGGCGGCGCGGCGGACGTCAAGCCGAAAAGCGAAAAAGCCATCTGCGCCTGCAGCGACCTGAACCACGGGCAGATCCGCCAGGCGATCCGCGACCAGCACCTGCTGACCATCGCCGGCACCATGAGCTACCTCAACTGGCGCACCCCTAACGGCTGTGCCACTTGCCGTCCGGCGCTGAACTACTACCTGATCTCCACCTGGCCGGGGGAAGCCCGGGACGATCCGCAATCGCGGCTGATCAACGAACGGGCCCACGCCAACATCCAGAAAGACGGGACCTACTCGGTGGTGCCGCGGATGTGGGGCGGCGTGACCAATCCGTCCGAGCTGCGACGCATCGCCGATGTCGCCGACAAGTACCAGGTGCCCATGGTCAAGGTCACCGGCGGCCAGCGCATCGACCTGCTGGGCATCCGCAAGGAAGACTTGCCAGGAGTCTGGAAAGACCTGGACATGCCGTCCGGCCACGCCTACGGCAAATCCATCCGCACCGTGAAGACCTGCGTCGGCAGCGAGTTCTGCCGTTTCGGCACGCAGAACTCCACCCAGCTGGGAATCGAGCTGGAACACGACCTGTTCAACATGTGGTCGCCGCACAAGGTCAAGCTGGCGGTCTCCGGTTGCCCGCGCAACTGCTCGGAAGCCGGGATCAAGGACGTGGGCATCATCGGCGTCGATTCGGGCTGGGAGATGTACATCGGCGGCAACGGCGGGATCAAGACCGAGGTGGCGGAGTTTTTCGTCAAGCTCAAGACCGCCGAAGAAGTGCGCGAATACAACGGCGCCTTCCTCCAGCTGTACCGCGAAGAAGCCTTCTACCTCGAACGCACCGTGCACTACCTGCAACGGGTCGGCATGGAACACGTGAAAAAGGCCGTGCTGGAAGACCCGCAGCGGCGCAAGGCGCTGAACGAGCGCCTGCAGTTCTCCCTGTCCTTCGAGCAGGACCCATGGCAACAGCGCCTGGCCGAGCCGCAGCTGAAAAAAGAGTTCGAGTCGATCCCCGTAAAACAACTGGAGGTGCCGGCATGAACTGGCTGGATATCTGCGCCCTGGAAGAAATCAACACCCTGGGCTCGCGCATCATCAAGGGCCCCAAGGGCGATATCGCAATTTTTCGTACCAGCGATGATCAAGTCTTCGCTCTCGACGATCGCTGCCCGCACAAGGGCGGGCCGCTATCCCAGGGGCTGATCTACGGCAAACGGGTAGCCTGCCCGCTGCACAACTGGCAGATCGATCTGGAGTCCGGGCAGGCCCAGGCCCCAGACCACGGCTGCGCCCACCAGCATCTGGCCCGAGTGGAAAGCGGCCGGGTGCTGCTGGCCCTGCAGGATGCCGGGTAATGGAGCGCCAGAGCACGGCCTCGACCTGCTGCTACTGCGGGGTCGGCTGCGGGGTACTGATCGAGCATGACGGCCGACATATTCTCGGGGTCAGTGGCGACCCGACGCACCCGGCCAACTTCGGCAAACTGTGCAGCAAGGGCGCCAGCCTGCACCTGACCGGCGACCACGCGGCCCGCGCGCTGTACCCGGAACTGCGCCTGGGCAAGGCCCTGGCCCGCAACCGCTGCGACTGGGACAGCGCCCTGGAACATGCCGCTGGGGTGTTCGCCCAGGCCATCGCCGAGCACGGCCCGGACAGCGTGGCGTTCTATATTTCCGGGCAACTGCTGACCGAGGACTACTACGCCTTCAACAAACTGGCCCGGGCCCTGGTGGGCACCAACAACATCGACAGCAATTCCCGGCTGTGCATGTCTTCGGCGGTGGTGGGCTACAAGCGCAGCCTGGGGGCCGACGCGCCGCCGTGCAACTATGAGGATCTGGAGCAAAGCGACTGCGTGATGATCGTCGGTAGCAACATGGCCTACGCCCATCCGGTGTTGTTTCGTCGCCTGGAACAGGCCAAAAGCCAACGCCCACAGATGAAAGTCATAGTGATCGACCCGCGTCGTACCGACACTTGCGACCTGGCTGACCTGCACCTGGCGATCTTGCCCGGCACAGATGTCGCTTTATTTCACGGCATCCTTCACCTGCTGCTGTGGGAGGACTGGATCGACCGGGATTTCATCCAGCAACACACCGAGGGCCTGGTGCAGCTCAAGGCCCTGGTCCGCGACTACACCCCGCCGATGGTGGCCCAGCTGTGCGGCATCAGCCTCGAGCAATTGCAGGAATGCGCCCAGTGGGTGGGCAATGCGCCAAGTTTTCTGTCCCTGTGGTGCATGGGCCTGAACCAGTCCAGCGCCGGCAGCGCGAAAAACAGTGCATTGATCAACCTGCACCTGGCCACCGGGCAAATCGGCCGCCCCGGTGCAGGCCCCTTCTCGCTCACCGGTCAGCCCAATGCCATGGGTGGGCGCGAAACCGGCAGCTTGAGCAACCTGCTGCCTGGACACCGCGAGGCTGCCGACCCGGATCACCGCGCCGAAGTCGCCGCCTACTGGGGCGTGGAGCAACTGCCCGCCAGCCCTGGCTTGAGCGCAATGGAGCTGTTTGAACAGATGCGCAGCGGCCGCATCAAGGCCTTGTGGATCGCCTGCACCAACCCGGCGCAATCCCTGCCGGACCAGAACCGAGTGCACGAGGCGCTGCTGAACTGCCCTTTCGTGGTTCTGCAGGAAGCCTTTGCCACCACCGAAACCGCGGCATTCGCCGACCTGTTACTGCCAGCCGCCAGTTGGGGCGAAAAACAAGGCTCGGTGACCAACTCCGAGCGCCGGGTTTCCCATGTCCGCCAGGCCGTTGCCGCCCCCGGCGAGGCCCGAGCGGATTGGGCGATCACCGTGGATTTTGCTCAACGCCTGGAGCGATTCCTGCGCCCCGGCCTGCCGAGCCTGTTTGCCTTCGATAGCGCCGCCCGGGTGTTCGATGAATACAAGAGCCTGACCCGCGGCCGCGACCTGGATCTGAGCGGCCTCAGCCACGAGTTGCTCGACCGCCTCGGCCCACAACAATGGCCCTTCCCTGAAGGCGCGACGCAGGGTACTGAGCGCCTGTATGTACACGGGATCTTTCCCACCGCCAATGGCCGTGCGCGTTTTGTCAGCGACCCTTATGTAGCAGCCAAGGAGCAGCGGGACGCACGCTTCCCCCTGACCCTGATCACCGGCCGCCTGCGCGACCAATGGCACGGCATGAGCCGTACAGGCACTGCGGCGCAGTTGTTCGGCCATGTCAGCGAAGCCTTGCTGAGCCTGCATCCGGACGAACTGCGGCGCCAACGCCTGCGAGATGGAGGACTGGTGAACCTGAAGAGCCGGCGCGGCAGCGTAATCGTGGCGGTGACCGGCGATGACAGCGTGCGCCCCGGGCAAGCCTTCCTGCCCATGCACTTCGGCGATCGCTTCCTCAAGGGCGGGGTCAATGCCGTCACCCAGCCCGCCTTCGACCCCTTGTCCAAACAGCCGGAACTCAAGCACAGCGGCGTGCGCCTGGAACCGGTGCTACTGCCTTGGCAACTGTTCGTGCTGATTGAAGGTGATGTGCAGGCGCATTTCCGGGCCCTGCGCCCTCTTTGCCAGGCTCTGGCCTATGTCAGCCTCAGCCTGACCGGTCGCGAGCGCCCGGCACTGGTGATTCGCGCCGCCCATGCGCAAGCACCACAAGCGGCACTGCTTCAGGCCATCGACCGGCAATTGCAGCTCGACACAGGCCCGGTACTGGCCTACGACGACCTGCGCCGGGCCATCGGCAAGCGAGTGCGGATCGAACAGGGGCGAATTATCGCCATCCGTTTGTCCGGGGAAACCCTGGCACAGCATTGGCTGCACGAGCTGTGGCAGCAAGGCCGCGCCGATGAACAACTAAGGCGCTGGCTGCTGGCGCCGATGAGTGCACCGCCAGACGCCAGCGGCCTGGGCGGACAACGGGAACGCATCTTGTGCAATTGCAGGAACGTCAGCCACAGCGCGGTCTGCGCCGGAATCGCGCAAGGCCTGGATATGGAACAACTGAAACAGCAACTGGGTTGCGGCAGCCAATGTGGCTCCTGCGTGCCGGAGATCAAGCGCCTGCTCGCGGCTTGCGTGCAACCTGTCGTCGCCCTGGAGTGAGGAAACCCTATGAATGCAAAAGTCTGGTTGGTAGGCGCTGGCCCCGGAGACCCGGAGCTGCTGACCCTCAAGGCCGTACGCGCCCTCGGTGAGGCCGATGTGGTGCTGATCGATGACCTGGTGAACCCTGCCGTGCTGGAGCATTGCCCCGGGGCGCGTGTGATTCCGGTGGGCAAGCGCGGCGGTTGTCGCTCGACGCCCCAAGCCTTTATCTACCGCTTGATGCTGCGCTACGCCCGACAGGGCCGCTGCGTAGTGCGCCTCAAAGGCGGCGACCCGAGCATTTTCGGGCGTGGCGGCGAGGAGGCACAGTGGCTCAAGGCACGGGGCATCGAAGTGGAGCTGGTAAACGGCATAACCGCCGGCCTGGCAGGTGCCACACGCTGTGATATTCCCCTGACCCTACGCGGCGTTGCTCGAGGCGTGACTCTGGTAACTGCTCATACGCAGGACGACAGCCAACTGAACTGGCAGGCGCTGGCACACAGCGGAACGACCCTGGTGATCTACATGGGCGTGGCGAAGCTGGCGGAGATTGCCGAGCAGTTGCTCGGTGGTGCACTGGCGGCGGATACGCCGGTGGCGATGATTGAAAACGCCTCGCTGCCGCAGCAGCGCGAATGTCGCAGCGTACTGGCGAACATGGAACGCGACGCCCAGGTTTTCGCCCTCAAGAGCCCGGCAATCCTGGTTATCGGGGCAGTCGCGGCAACCGCGTCGGTCACGGCCCTTACCTCTGAAACCCAGGTGCAACTGGCCTGACTCTCGCGCCAGGAAGGCAAATCGCAGGTAAAGAAAAACCCGGCCTAGGCCGGGTTTTTCCAAGCTACAAGACTAATTACTTAGCTTGAGCTTCTACCGAGGCTTCTACGCGACGGTTAACTGCGCGACCAGCTTCAGTTGCGTTGTCAGCAACTGGGCGGGACTCACCGTAACCAACGGATTGAACGCGGTTAGCGCCAACGCCGTACTGGTTAACCAGAACTTGTTTAACGGCGTTTGCACGACGCTCAGACAGCTTCTGGTTGTAAGCGTCAGGACCGACGGAGTCAGTGTGACCTTCAACAACGGTGGTGGTCTGTGGGTACTGCTTCATGAAGTCAGCGAGGTTCTTGATGTCAGCGTAGCTGTTAGGCTTGACGACCGACTTGTCGAAGTCGAACTTCACGTCCAGCTCAACACGAACCACTTCAGCAACTGGAGCTTCTGGAGCTGGCTCTGGAGCTGGAGCTGGTGCTACTGGAGCTGGAGCGACTTTGCCGCCGCTGCCACCGAAGTTCACACCCAGACCGATGGTAGGAGCGTAGTCCCACTTGCCGTTGTCCAGCTTGTAGTCAGCTTCAACGCCAGCACGGGCGAACAGGTTGTCGGTGATGTACCACTTAACACCAGCGCCTGCAGTCAGGAAAGTCGACTGGTCGCGACCGCTGTGGCCGTCGGCCTCAACGTTGGTCATGCTCTTGTGAGCAACACCGCCGGAAACGTATGGACGCAGAGCGTCACCCACGGTACCAAAGTGGTACTGAGCGTTCAGGCCGAAGTTGTCGCCTTTGATTTTCTGGTTACCAGTACCGTCGTTGGAACGGGTGTGGTTGGTCTTGTCGTAGGTGGCGTTCAACGACAGATCGTCGGTCAGGAAGTAGCCGATCGATGCGCCTGGGTTGAAGCCGTCTTCAACGTGATTAACGCTGTCGTTGTACTGTTTTTTGTAAAACAGTTCACCCTCGACCGCGCCTTGGCCTTGCGCCAGAACGCCGAACGAAGTCACGGCAACAATAGAACCAATGGCAATGCCCAAGGTGTTTTTCAGTTTCATCCGTTAAATCCCCATCTGGTGATTGTAAAGCAGTCCCACATACCGGGGGACAACTCGGCGGTAAGTCTATCAGAACTCACCTAGACGTAAGAGATATTTGCGCCGAACTAAGTTTCAGCAATACCTGCAAATTTCTCACGCAATTTATCAAGAGCACGTTTGTAACGCATCTTTGTAGCACTCAACCCCATATGCATGATGTCCGCGATCTCTTGAAATTCCAGCTCTGCGACAAATCGTAGCACCAGAATTTCCCGATCAATCGGGTTCACATGCACCAACCAGCGGTCAAGTCCGCCCTTTTCCTCAGGTTTCGGCGCCTTCTCTTCAGAGGCCTCCTCGAGGGGGTCAAGACTTAAAGCGTCCATCAACCGACGCTTGCGCCGCTCCTTGCGATACTGCGTGATGCATTCGTTGTACGTGATGCTATATAGCCATGTCTTGAACTTCGATTTACCCTCAAAGTTCTTAAGGCCATACAGCACCTTCAACATCACTTCCTGACAGACATCATCCGCATCCCGATCGTTCCCCAGATAACGTGCACAAACATTAAATAGGGTCCTCTGATAGCGCCGCATCAACTCTTCATAGGCGCGTGTTACGTGAAACAGCTCCGTATGTGAGCGCGCAACCAACTCCTCATCAGAGAGCTCACGGGGGTCATAGCGCGTGGATAGCGATTGGGTTTTATTCAAAACGAGTCGTGCCGACAGTCAGGTCAATGTCCGCCGCAGCCCGATGACGGGCATTTTGCGGCGGCATACATTAGCAGGGTTTGCCGGGTTAGCGGCTACTTACATGCTGCTCCAGCAGGATCCGATTGGAGAGAGAGACTAGCTCACCCTCATCGGTCAGCAATGTAGTTTTAACCGTGCCAATCTCTTCGATCTGGCCTTCGACCTCACCAACACGTACTTGTTGCCCAACCTGATACAACTCACGCACATAGATTCCCGCAAGAATCTGCCCGGCAATTTCCCGGCTTCCCAACCCCATGGCCAGCGCAACAGCCAGACCAACGGTAATCAATACAATGACGATCACATGGTTGAGCAGGTCGGTTTTGACCTCCAACTGACTGATCGCCACGGAAATACTGATGATGATCACCAACCCCTGGGCAATTCGCCCCAGGCCGCTGGCGTAATCCAGGCCTACGCCTTCTGCGGCGCCGCGTACCAGGCCATTGGCCAGTTGCGCCAGCAAAACCCCCACCAGCAGCACCAGCGCAGCACCGAAAACCTTCGGTAAATACAGCGCAAGCATATCGAGCGTAGCCGAAACTCGCTCAAGGCCAAGGGATTCAGCAGCAGAAACCAGAAAAATCAGCAAAACGAACCAATAGACGATCTTGCCGATCAGGGTCGAGATGGGTACCTGCAAACCCGCACGAGACAGCAACTTGGTCAGGCCGGTGCCGCCCATGAGGCGATCCAGGCCCAGCTTGGCCAGCAATTTCGAGAGCAGGGTATCGAGCAGCTTGGCCACCACGAAGCCCAGCAACAGCACCACCAACGCGCCGAACAGGTTCGGAATGAAGTTCGCCACCTTGGTCCACAAGGCGGTCATCGCCGTGACGAGGCTCTGCGTCCAGAGATCCAGTTCCATATTCAATCAGCCTTATCAGCAGTGCGAGCAGAAGATTTACGACGAGAAACCGGCGCAATATGAGCCGATCCGTTATTCAAGGCGATCATCAGCGCCGGCAGCCAGCGGCCCAGAAGGCTGAACAGATCCCCCGCCCCCACCTGACGGTTGGCGGTTTTCAGTACGCGGCCCAGGCAGGCATCGTCATCGCGGCTCGATGGCGAGGCTTTGAGCATGTCACGCAAAGACTGTTCAAACGGATCGTGCATACGCACCTCTGGTGATGTCTGAAAAAGACGCGATCAGATTTATTCGGGTCACATGAAGCATCATCACACCCAGCGCAAACGACGAAACAACCACCATTGCCCCACGGCCACCGCCAACAATAAAAGGCAGGCGATGATGAAACCATAAGGGCTGGCCGAGAACGGAATGCCGCCAACGTTGATCCCCAAAAGGCCGGTGAGAAAACTCATCGGCAGGAAGATCCCGGTAATGATCCCGAAGCGGTACATGGTGCGATTCATGCGCACGCTCAAACGCCGGTCTTCGGCCTCCAGCACAAGCCCCACGCGCTCTCGGGTCAATTCCAGCTCTTCCAGGTAACGGGTCAGACTGTTGTGCAACTCGTTCCAGTAATCACCATCATCCACGGCGAACCAGGGCAGTTTTATCCGGCTCAACTGGGCGAAGATATCCCGCTGCGGAGCCAGGAAGCGCTTGAGCCCGGCAGCCCGCCGACGGATCTGCAAAATGCTGCCGTGCTCGGGGGTATACCGTTCGTCGGCATCCAGTTTTTCTTCCTCGCCATCGACCACTTCCGAGAGGTCGCTGACCAGGTTCTGCACCTTGTGGGTCAGGTACTCGGCCATATAAAGGAGGAGTTCGGCAGACGTCTTCGGCCCTCGGCCCTCGGCAAGCTGCACCAGCAACTCATCGGTGGCGCGCAACTGACGCAGGCGCAATGAAATCACACGCTGGGCAGAGGCAAAGATCCGCACCGAGACCATGTCTTCCGGCTCGGCCCCCGGGTTCAGGTTGATACCCCGCAGAAACAGCAGCAACTCCGAGTCCGGGAGCGCCAGCAGGCGTGGCCGGGTGTTTTCCTCCAGCAGCAGGTCACAGCTGAACTCGCTCAGGCCGCTGGAGCGACGCAACCAGGTCTGGGTCTGCGGATGACTGCGATCCCAATGCAGCCACAGGCTTTCATGGGCCTGCAGTTGCAGGTCGTCGAGCTCAGTCCGGGCAATCGAACGCGCACCGCCTTCACCATCCAGCACCAGGGCATGTACCAGCCCCCATTGCGCGTTTTCTTCCTCGAACATCCGCATCCCTTGTCAGGTCGATTGTTTATTCAGGCATTTTCAGCGGGCTTGGCGAAACGATCACGCCATTGTTGTCGGCGTAGACATACTCGCCAGGACGAAAAGTCACACCGGCAAAGGTCACCGCCACATTGAGGTCGCCGATGCCGCGCTTGTCAGTCTTCATCGGGTGGCTGGCCAGGGCCTGGACGCCAAGATCGGTCTGGGCGATGACATCCACATCACGGATACAACCGTAGATCACCAATCCTTCCCAACCGTTTTTTGCGGCTTTCTCGGCCAGCATGTCGCCCAGCAGGGCGCGGCGCAGCGAGCCGCCACCATCCACCACCAACACCTTGCCCTGCCCCTTGAGTTCCACTTGTTCCTTGACCAGCGAGTTGTCCTCGAAGCACTTGATGGTGACGATTTCACCGCCAAAGGAATCGCGACCACCGAAATTGCTGAACATCGGCTCTACCACCTGCACCAGGTCCGGGTAGGCGTCGCACAGGTCGGGAGTGAGGTAATGGTTCATCGAGAAACTCCTGTAACAGAAAGAACACGATCGAAGGTGTCGGTGCTGCCTTATATAGATACGCGCCCAGACCGCAGATGTTTAACCTGCAAGGCCTGATGAGCGAACCCGCCTGCCCCGTATTTTCGCAGCCAGGCGAGCGGAACGGAAAGCCGACTCAATAACTGAATGTGACCAGAAAAGCGCAATGCGTCATATCTTAGCCGCAAGCGCTATCGAGCGAAATGCCCTTGTCAGAGCCTTCGCCTCAAACCGCAGCCACGGGTTCGGCAACAGAAACCAGCAATGGAGCCTGCTGATCCTTGAGCCAGCACGCGACCAGCGGCCAGACCTCAGTCTGCGCCGGTTTGCTCACCAGCATCTCGACGTGACCGAAATTACCGCTGAATCCCTGCTCGCGCCCCAGGCAGACAAATTGTTTCTGCTCGCTGCCCAACTGCTCGAACAACTTGCGACAGGCCCAGGTCGGATCCTGATGATCCCCTGCGGCACTGACTGCCAGTGCCGGCACCGTAACCTGCGCCAGGCCCGCCCACCAATCCTTGTCGGCATCGCCGAAACGACCAAACAATCCATGCCAGCGCATGCTCTCCAGAGCCAGCCCGATGGGCTCGTCCTCGGGGCCGCGCTTGAGCCGCGAGCCGGACAACTGGGCAAAGCGCTTGATCACCAGGCGCCCACCCCACTCCACCATCGGGATCTTCAAGGGCCAGTAGGTACGGCTGATCTGGGTACCGAAAAACGCCGCCGAAGCCACGCCCGCATCACCCAGGTATTGCCCGCCCAACGCCGCCGCCAGGGTAGTGCCGCCCAGGGAATGACCGATCCAATGGGGAACCTGCGCACTTTGCTCACGGACGAAGGCGGCAATTGCCGGCAAATCGTACCGAGCGTAGTCGGCGACACGGTTCTTGCGGTAGTCGGCATTGCGGCGCGACAAACCGTGACCGCGCATTTCAGGAATCCACACATCGAAGCCTGCGCGGGCCAGATAGGCCCCCAGCCCGATGCCCTTGGGCGAATACCAGAAACGTCGATTGGAAAAGCTGCCATGCAGCAGGACCACGGGGATCCCCCGGGCTTCAGGCTCATCGGCCAGCCCCAGGCGGGTGACGGCCAACTCCACGGAAGGGTCGGGACTGTTGCCGGGCTTCAAGCGATAGACATCTTCGCTGAGGTCGCCTCGACGCTCGGCACTGATCAAGGCGACCGGAAATAGGTTGCTGCTGCTTTGCATATTCTTCTTGCACAAAAAAGGGCGGCATCCAGAAGAAGCACGCCCTGCTTGAATCTTCAAGAGCCAGCCAGCCTTGCGACCGACCGGCTCTGCACTCACCGATTACGCCGCGCCCTGACCTTCAGCCAGGAAGAACCAGGTTTCCAGTACCGAGTCCGGGTTCAGCGAAACGCTTTCAATGCCCTGCTCCATCAGCCACTTGGCCAGGTCCGGGTGGTCCGAAGGCCCCTGGCCGCAGATGCCGATGTACTTGCCAGCCTTGTTGCAGGCGGCAATGGCATTGGCCAGCAGCTTCTTGACCGCAGGATTACGCTCGTCGAACAGGTGGGCGATGATCCCCGAGTCACGGTCCAGGCCCAGGGTCAGTTGGGTCAGGTCGTTGGAGCCGATGGAGAAACCATCGAAGTACTCGAGGAACTCGTCAGCCAGAATGGCGTTGGACGGCAGTTCGCACATCATGATCACGCGCAGGCCGTTCTCGCCGCGCTTGAGGCCGTTTTCAGCCAGCAGATCAACTACTTGGCTGGCCTCGCCCAAGGTGCGCACGAACGGCACCATGATTTCGACGTTGGTCAGGCCCATCTCGTTGCGCACGCGCTTCAGGGCGCGGCATTCGAGCTCGAAGCAGTCACGGAAGGATTCGCTGATGTAACGCGAAGCACCGCGGAAGCCCAGCATCGGGTTCTCTTCTTCCGGCTCGTAGAGCTTGCCACCGATCAGGTTGGCGTATTCGTTGGACTTGAAGTCCGACAGACGCACGATGACCTTCTTCGGTGTGAACGCCGCAGCCAATGTGCTGATGCCTTCAACCAGCTTGTCGACGTAGAAGTCCACAGGATCGTGGTAGCCGGCAATACGCTTGTCGACGCTGTCCTTGATCTCTTGTGGCAGCCCGGCGTAGTTCAGCAGTGCCTTGGGGTGCACGCCGATCATGCGGTTGATGATGAACTCCAGGCGGGCCAGGCCCACGCCGGCGTTCGGCAGCTGGGCGAAGTCGAAGGCACGGTCCGGGTTGCCGACGTTCATCATGATCTTGAACGGCAGCTCCGGCATGGCATCCACCGAGTTCTGCTTGATGTCGAAGCCCAGTTCGCCTTCGAAGATGAAACCGGTGTCGCCTTCAGCGCAGGAAACGGTCACGCCCTGGCCATCTTTCAGCAGCTCGGTGGCGTTGCCGCAACCCACTACTGCCGGAATGCCCAGCTCGCGAGCGATGATTGCTGCGTGGCAGGTCCGGCCGCCGCGGTTGGTGACGATGGCGCTGGCGCGCTTCATCACCGGCTCCCAGTCCGGGTCGGTCATGTCGGAGACCAGCACGTCGCCGGCCTGGACCTTGTCCATCTCGGACACGTCCTTGATGATCCGCACCTTGCCGGCGCCAATGCGCTGGCCGATGGCACGGCCTTCCACCAGCACGGTGCCGGTTTCCTTGAGCAGGTAGCGCTCCATGACATTGGCCTGGGTACGGCTCTTCACGGTTTCCGGACGGGCCTGGACGATGTACAGCTTGCCGTCGTCGCCGTCCTTGGCCCATTCGATGTCCATCGGGCACTGATAGTGCTTCTCGATGATCATCGCCTGCTTGGCCAGCTCGCTGACTTCAGCATCGGTCAGGCAGAAACGCGCGCGATCGGCGGCGTCCACGTCCACGGTTTTCACCGAGCGACCAGCCTTGGCTTCGTCGCCGTAGATCATCTTGATCGCCTTGCTGCCCAGGTTGCGGCGCAGGATGGCCGGACGACCGGCTTCAAGGGTGTTCTTGTGGACGTAGAATTCGTCCGGGTTGACCGCGCCCTGGACCACGGTTTCACCCAGGCCATAGGCGCCGGTGATGAAGACCACGTCACGGAAGCCCGATTCGGTGTCGAGGGTGAACATCACGCCGGCAGTGCCGGTTTCCGAACGCACCATGCGCTGCACACCGGCAGACAGGGCCACCAGCTTGTGGTCGAACCCCTGGTGCACGCGGTAGGAAATGGCGCGGTCGTTGAAGAGCGAGGCGAACACTTCCTTGGCAGCGCGAATCACATTGTCCACGCCACGGATATTGAGGAAGGTTTCCTGCTGGCCGGCAAAGGAGGCGTCCGGCAAGTCTTCGGCAGTGGCCGAGGAACGCACGGCCACGGCGATGTCGGGATTGCCCGCCGACAGTGCGGCGAAGGCGGTACGGATCTCGGTGTTGAGGCGCTCGGGGAACTCGGCCTCCATGATCCACTGACGGATCTGCGCTCCGGTCTTGGCCAGGGCGTTGACGTCATCGACATCCAGCGCATCGAGCGCCGCATGAATCTGGTCGTTCAGACCACTCAACTCAAGAAAATCACGATAAGCCTGAGCTGTCGTGGCGAAGCCACCAGGGACCGATACGCCCGCACCTGCGAGGTTGCTGATCATCTCGCCCAGGGATGCGTTCTTGCCCCCCACATGCTCAACATCGTGTTTGCCGAGCTTATCGAGGGAAACTACGTACTCTACCAAGGTGATCTCTCCACTAACTGTGTTGGAAAAGCTCAGAAGCCGGCTGCTCCAGGGAGCGTTTGCCCGCTATATGGCCTGGACCTGGAAAATAAGTGAGAATGCGGGCCATTCCCGGCCGACAAATCGCGCCTATCATATCCAAGAATCGTCACTAGCTTAAGGCCCAAGCCGCAAATGAAACGATCTGCTTTCTTTATCTCCGACGGTACCGGCATCACAGCGGAAACCCTCGGCCAGAGCCTGTTGGCGCAGTTCGAAAACGTTACCTTCAGCAAATTCACGCGGCCGTATATCGACAGCATGGAAAAAGCGCGGGCCATGGTACAACAAATCAATATAGCCGCCGAAAAAGACGGCCATCGCCCGATTATCTTCGACACCATCGTCAATCAGGACATTCGTGAGATCCTCGCGACCTCCAATGGTTTCATGATCGACATCTTCTCGACCTTCCTCGCGCCCCTGGAACAGGAGCTGAGCGAACACTCCTCCTACTCCGTCGGCAAATCCCACTCCATTGGCCACAACTCCAACTACATGGAGCGGATCGAGGCGGTGAACTTCGCCCTGGACAACGACGACGGCGCCCGCACCCACTACTACGACAAGGCCGACCTGATCCTGGTGGGCGTGTCGCGTTGCGGCAAGACCCCGACCTGCCTGTACATGGCCATGCAATTCGGCATCCGCGCGGCCAACTACCCGCTGACCGAGGAAGACATGGAGCGCCTGCAGCTGCCCAATGCCCTGCGCGCCCACAAGCACAAGCTGTTCGGCCTGACCATCGACCCCGACCGCCTCACCGCGATCCGCAACGAGCGCAAGCCCAACAGCCGCTATTCCAGCTACGCCCAGTGCGAATTCGAAGTGCGCGAAGTGGAAAACCTGTTCCGCCGCGAAAACATCCCCCACATCAATTCCACCCATTTCTCGGTGGAAGAGATCTCGGCCAAGATCCTCGTGGAAAAAGGCGTGGAACGGCGCTTCAAGTAACCTCTGCGCGACCGAAGGCGAGGCCTGCACTGCCCCTCGCCTGCCGCCCTACCAGCGGGACAGCCCACTCTCCTGCTTCAAGGCCGCGGCCAACGCGGCAAAGCCGTCCTGTAGCCGACGATCATCCGCGGAGGTATTGCAGACACTGGCCCGGACGAATTGCGGCACCGCCGCCTGGCCCACGGCAAAGGCTTCGGCAGTGGCCACCAGGTATCCCTGATGCTTGAGATCCGCCTCGATTTCAGAGGCACGCCACGGCTCCGGAACCCTGATCCAGAAATGCGGGCAACCCTCCGGACTGCGCCACTCCAGCCCCTGCAACACCTCCGTGACCAGCTCCTTGCGCCGGGCGATTTCGGCCATCTGCTGCTGACGCAGGCGCTCGGCAACTCCCGTGTCGATCCAGCCCGCTACCAGCTCCAGCGGCAAAGGCGTGGCCATCCAGCAGGTGGCGCGTACCGCTGCGGCCAAACGTCCCACCAGGGGCGACGGCGCATGCAGAAAACCGACCCGCAGCCCTGACGCCACGGCCTTGCTCAGGCTGCTGATCAGCACCGTGCGCTCCGCTGCGAAATGGGCCAGGGGCGCCGGGCGCCGCTCCATCAGCACGGCGTGGGTTTCATCCTCCAGAATCAACAGGTTATGCCGGCGACAGAGCTCCGCCACGGCCTCGCGCCGCGCAGCGGACTGCACCGCAGCCGTGGGGTTTTGCAGGGTCGGGGTGCAATACAGCGCTGAAATGCGGTGCTGCCGGCACGCTTCGTCCAGGGCCTCCGGCAACAGCCCCTGTGCGTCCATCGGCAACCCCAGGAGCTTGATGCCCAACATTCGCGCCGTGCTGATCAGGCCCGGATAGGTCAGGTGTTCAGTGGCCAGGGTATCGCCGGGCTTGAGCAGTGCCAGCAAGGCGACATGCAAGCCGTGCTGGGCGCCGTTGACGCAAATCACCTGCTCGGGATCCGCCTGCAGGCCATCCTGGGTCAGCCAGCGCGCACCCGCGGCGCGATACCGCGCCAGACCGGCCTCGGCGCTGTAACGGGCGATTTGCTGCAGACCCAAAGGATCTTCTGCCAATGCCCGCAAGCCCTGAGCGATGAAATGGTTTTCCTGGCCGGGAATATGGGTGTTGCGGCTCATGTCGAACAGCGCCTCAGGCTCCTCGGCGACGTTGCGAAAGCCGCTGTCGCGCTGGCGCTGCAAACCGTCCTGGCGCACATAAGTACCATCGCCGACCCGTGCCACCACCTGTCCCAGGCGCTCCAGCTCGGCGTACGCGCGGCTGATGGTGCCAATGGTCACGCCCAGCTTGTCCGCCAGCAGGCGATGAGGCGGCAGCTTGCTACCGGGGGCCAGCGTACCGTCGGCAATGGCCTTTTCCAGGGTCTCGGCCAGTCGCTTGTACTTGGCGCCCACCCCTTCCTGCAGTGCGGAACGCATCATTGACACTGTATCAATACTTACTTTGACAGCCATCATTTTCACCAATAGCGTTACTCAAGGGCTCAATTACCGCAAATGACTCGCCCAATATAGAGGTCAATTGCCCATCACGAAAGGAATGCCAGCGTGAATACCAGCACCGTCATATCCGACACCCGCGCCCTGCCCCGCCCCTGGCTTGCCACCCTGGTGACCTGCACCCTGTTCCTGATTGTCTGCCTGAGTTGGGGCACCACCTGGCTGGGCATCAAGATCGCGGTGCAAAGCGTGCCGCCACTGACCGCCGCCGGCCTGCGCTTTCTGATTGCCTTTCCGCTGTTCGCCTGTTTTGCCTGGCTGCGCCGCGAGCCGCTGATGTTTCCCAAGGGCAGCCGGGGCTTCCTGGCATTCGTCACCCTGTGCTACTTCAGCCTGCCCTACACCCTGCTCAACTACGGCGAGGTGCACGTTTCCTCCGGCCTGACCGCGCTGCTGTTCAGTTGCATGCCGGTGTTCATCCTGATTTTTTCCGCCCTGCTGCTGCGGGAGAAGATTCACCTGGCGCAACTGCTCGGCATCGCCATCGGCTTTGCCAGCCTGTTCCAGATCATTCGCGGCCAGGGCCTGCTCAGCGACCACAATGAACTCTCGGGAGTAATGGCAATTCTCGGCGCGGCGCTGCTGCATGCACTGTGTTACGTGGTCACCAAGAAACACGGCAGCGCCATCAGCGTCATCACCTACAACACCTTGCCGATCGGCATCGCCGGTCTACTGCTGTGCCTGGCGGGGTTGGGGATCGAGCACCCGGACTTTTCCACCATCAGCCCGCGTTCCTGGGGCGCCCTGCTGTATCTGGGGCTGGCGGCTTCGGTGGGTGGGTTCATTGTCTATTTTTTCCTGCTGAAACGACTGAACCCGGTGATCCTGTCCTTCGTGTTCATCATTTTTCCGGTGTTCGCGGTGATCATCGGCGCCTGGTACGAAGGCCAGAGCCTGTCCCGGGACCTGCTGCTGTATTCCTCGACCTTGCTCGGCGGTTTCGCCATCACCAAACTGCCCCTGGACAAATGGCTGTCCGGAAAGCCCGCCCGACGCTAAAGAGATTCTGTAGGAGCGAGCTTGCTCGCGAAGGCTTTGAGGACACCGCGTCCGCCCAGCGAGCCCGCGTCATCATTGACGTTCATCGCGAGCAAGCTCGCCCCTACAAGGGTGGGTTTCAGATCACCAGCAGGTCGACGAACCGGTGCACCGGCGTCGCCTCAAGCCGCGCCTGATCCTTGCACAGCTGGAAAATCTGCGTCGCACGCTGGGCCGTGAAACGCGTGGCCAGGTTGGCCTTGAACTTGTCTTCCAGCAGCGGGATGCCTTCGGCGCGGCGGCGCCGGTGGCCAATGGGGTATTCCACCGCGACCTGCTCGGTGCTGGAGCCGTCCTTGAAGAACACCTGGATCGCATTGGCAATGGAGCGCTTGTCGGCCTCCAGGTATTCACGGGTGTAGCGAGGCTCTTCGACGATGTGCATCTTCTCGCGCAACTGATCGATGATCGGGTGCGCGGCATGGAAATCGTCCTCGTAATGCTCCGCCACCAGGGTGCCGAAGGCCAGGGGCACGGCGGTCATGTATTGCAGGCAGTGGTCGCGGTCGGCGGCATTGGCCAGCGGCCCGACCTTGGAAATGATGCGGATCGCCGACTCATGGGTGGTGATGACGATGCGGTCGATTTCGTGCAGGCGGTTGCGCACCAGAGGATGCAAGGTCACCGCCGCTTCGCAGGCCGTTTGCGCATGGAATTCTGCCGGGAAACTGATCTTGAACAGCACGTTTTCCATCACGTAGCTGGCGTATTTCTGCGTCAGGCTGAACTGCCGCTGGCCCTCGGGTTTGAGTGCCAGGTCCTTGTTGGTATGGCTGAACAGCACGTCATAGAAGCCCCACTGCGGCGCCGTCAGGACGCCGGGAATGCCCATCTCGCCACGCAGGGCGATATCCGCCAGGCGCACTCCACGGCTGGAGGCATCCCCCGCCGCCCAGGATTTGCGCGAACCGGCATTGGGTGCATGGCGATAGGTACGCAGCGCCTGGCCATCGACAAAGGCCTGGGACAGTGCCGCCAGCAACTGCTCGCGATTGGCCCCCATCAGCTTGGCGCACACTGCGGTGGAAGCCACTTTCACCAGCAGCACATGATCGAGGCCGACACGGTTGAAGGAGTTTTCCAGGGCAATCACGCCTTGAATCTCATGGGCCATGATCATGGCCTTGAGCACATCATTCATGGTCAGCGGCGCTTCGCCATTGGCCACGCGCTTTTGTGACAGGTGATCGGCCACCGCGAGAATTCCCCCGAGGTTGTCCGAGGGGTGGCCCCATTCGGCCGCGAGCCAGGTGTCGTTGTAGTCCAGCCAGCGCACGATGCAGCCGATGTCCCAGGCCGCCTTCACCGGGTCGAGGCGATAGCTGGTGCCGGGCACCCGGGCACCGAAAGGCACCACGGTGCCTTCGACGATCGGCCCCAGGTGCTTGGTGCATTCGGGAAAACGCAGGGCCAGCAGGCCGCAGCCCAGGGTGTCCATCAGGCAATTGCGTGCGGTATCGAGGGCTTCTCGGGAGTCGATGGAATAATCCAGGACGTAATCGGCAATGTCCTGCAGGACCTGGTCGTAATCGGGACGGTTGTTCAGGTCAACGTTGCTGCTCATGTGCGCTTCACTCCAGTACAGGATGGTAGGTGGTGTCGATTCCTCAGTGACAGGTTCAGGTCAATAACGGCATCGCAGGTCTGCGCCTGCTCAGCGATTCAATCACAACCAGCGGCTGTGGCGAGGGAGCTTGCTCCCGCTGGACAGCAAGCCCCTCCACAGCAAGCGCTTCTCTTCCTAGAAACTGTCGCCGGGCACTCGCACCCAGCCTTCCATCAGCACCCGCGCGCTGCGGCTCATGATGGCCTTGACCACCGTCCAGTCACCGCCGCTCCGGGTGGCTTCGGCGCCGACGCGCAAGGTGCCCGAGGGATGGCCGAAACGTACCGCGCTGCGCGCGCCACCACCGGCCGCCAGGTTGACCAGGGTCCCGGGAATCGCCGCTGCGGTACCTATGGCCACCGCAGCGGTGCCCATCATCGCGTGGTGCAGCTTGCCCATGGACATGGCCCGCACCAGCAGATCGACGTCCCCGGCCTTGATCGCCTTGCCGCTGGAGGCCTGGTAGTCCGCAGGCGCGGCGACAAAGGCCACTTTCGGCGTGTGCTGGCGCTGGGCGGCTTCATCCAGGTGTTTGATCAGGCCCATGCGCAGGGCGCCATGGGCGCGGATGGTCTCGAACATCGCCAGGGCCTTGGGGTCGCCATTGATATCGCCCTGCAGCTCGGTACCGCGATAGCCGATGTCTGCCGCGTTGACGAAGATCGTCGGAATCCCGGCATTGATCAGGGTCGCCTTGAAGGTGCCGACACCGGGCACTTCCAGGTCGTCCACCAGGTTGCCGGTGGGGAACATCGAACCGCCCGCACCCTCTTCCTCGGCCGCAGGGTCAAGGAACTCCAGCTGCACTTCGGCCGCCGGGAAAGTCACGCCGTCCAGCTCGAAGTCGCCGGTTTCCTGGACCTCGCCGTTGGTGATCGGCACGTGGGCGATGATGCTCTTGCCGATATTGGCCTGCCAGATGCGCACCACCGCCACGCCGTTCTGCGGAATGCGCGCCGGGTCCACCAGGCCGCTGCTGATGGCGAAGGAGCCCACTGCCGCCGAGAGGTTGCCGCAGTTGCCGCTCCAGTCGACAAAGGCCTTGTCGATGGCCACCTGGCCGAACAGGTAGTCGACGTCGTGGTCGGCCTTGATGCTCCTGGACAGGATCACCGTCTTGCTGGTGCTGGACGTGGCGCCGCCCATGCCGTCGATCTGCTTGTCATAGGGATCGGGGCTGCCGATCACCCGCAACAGCAGGGCATCACGGGCTGCGCCCGGCAGTTGGGCCGCCTCGGGCAGGTCCTGCAGGTTGAAGAACACGCCCTTGCTGGTGCCGCCACGCATGTAGGTGGCGGGAATCTTGATCTGCGCTACGAATGCCATGAATTTCAGGTCCCGATAATGACCGGGGGCGGCGCCTTGCGGCCCGCCCCCGGTACGTTGCTTAGCTGGCTACTGCCGATTCCAGGAAGTCCTGGGCGAAGCGTTGCAGCACCCCGCCCGCCTCGTAGATCGATACCTCTTCGGCGGTGTCGAGGCGGCAGGTCACCGGTACCTCGAGCCGCTCGCCGTTCTTACGGTTGATCACCAGGGTCAGTTGCGCCCGAGGCGTGCGCGCGCCGATCACGTCGTAGGTTTCAGTGCCGTCGATACCCAGGGTCTTGCGGTCGGTGCCCGCGAGGAACTCCAGCGGCAGCACGCCCATGCCCACCAGGTTGGTACGGTGGATGCGCTCGAAGCCTTCGGCGACGATGGCTTCCACCCCCGCCAGGCGCACGCCCTTGGCTGCCCAGTCGCGGGACGAGCCCTGGCCGTAGTCGGCACCGGCAACGATGATCAGCGGCTGCTTGCGCTGCATGTAGGTTTCGATGGCTTCCCACATCCGCGTCACTTTGCCTTCCGGCTCGATCCGCGCCAGGGAGCCCTGCTTGACCTTGCCGTTTTCCTGGACCATTTCGTTGAACAGCTTCGGGTTGGCGAAGGTCGCGCGCTGAGCGGTCAAGTGGTCGCCACGGTGGGTCGCGTAGGAGTTGAAGTCCTCTTCCGGCAGGCCCATTTTCGCCAGGTACTCGCCGGCCGCGCTGCCCGCCATGATGGCGTTGGACGGCGACAGGTGGTCGGTGGTGATGTTGTCCGGCAACACCGCCAGCGGGCGCATCCCGGTCAGGCTGCGCTCACCGGCCAGGGCCCCTTCCCAGTACGGCGGACGGCGGATGTAGGTGCTCTGCGGGCGCCACTCATACAGCGGCTCGACTTTCGGGCCGGTGTCTTCGTGGATGGCAAACATCGGGATGTAGACCTTGCGGAACTGCTCCGGCTTGACCGCCGCCTTGACCACCGCATCGATCTCTTCATCGCTCGGCCAGATGTCCTTGAGGCGGATTTCCCGGCCGTTGGCGTCCAGGCCCAGCACGTCCTTTTCGATATCGAAACGGATGGTGCCGGCAATGGCGTAGGCCACCACCAGCGGCGGCGAAGCCAGGAACGCCTGCTTGGCGTAAGGGTGGATGCGCCCATCGAAGTTGCGGTTGCCCGAGAGCACGGCGGTGGCGTACAGGTCGCGGTCGATGATTTCCTTCTGGATCACCGGGTTGAGGGCACCGGACATGCCGTTGCAGGTGGTGCAGGCAAAAGCCACCACGCCAAAGCCCAGTTGCTCCAGCTCATGGCCCAGGCCGGCCTCTTCCAGGTACATGGCCACGGTTTTCGAACCCGGGGCCAGGGACGACTTGACCCACGGCTTGCGGGTCAGCCCCAGCTTGTTGGCGTTGCGCGCCAGCAGGCCGGCGGCGATCACGTTGCGCGGGTTGCTGGTGTTGGTGCAACTGGTGATCGCGGCGATGATCACCGCGCCGTCCGGCATCTGCCCCGGGGTTTCGGACCACTGCCCGGCGATGCCCTTGGCCGCCAGGTCGCTGGTGGCGACCCGGGCGTGCGGGTTGCTCGGCCCGGCCATGTTGCGCACCACCGACGACAGGTCGAACTGCAGGCCGCGCTCGTAGCGTGCGCTCTTCAGGCTGTCGGCCCACAGCCCAGTGTGCCTGGCGTAGCTCTCTACCAAACGCACCTGCTCGTCTTCACGGCCGGTGAGCTTGAGGTAGTCGATGGTCTGCTGGTCGATGTAGAACATCGCCGCCGTGGCGCCGTATTCCGGAGCCATGTTGGAGATGGTGGCGCGGTCGCCCAGGGTCAGCGCAGCGGCACCTTCGCCAAAGAATTCCAGCCAGGCCCCCACCACTTTCTGCTTGCGCAGGAACTCGGTCAGCGCCAGCACCATGTCGGTGGCGGTGATGCCCGGTTGCAGCTTGCCGGTGAGCTCGACACCGATGATGTCCGGCAGGCGCATCCACGAGGCGCGGCCGAGCATGACACTTTCGGCTTCCAGGCCGCCCACGCCGATGGCGATCACCCCCAGCGCATCCACGTGGGGGGTGTGGCTGTCGGTGCCGACGCAGGTATCAGGAAAGGCCACACCGTCGAGCACCTGGATCACCGGGGACATTTTCTCCAGGTTGATCTGGTGCATGATGCCGTTGCCGGGCGGGATCACGTCGACGTTCTTGAAGGCCTTCTTGGTCCAGTTGATGAAGTGGAACCGGTCTTCGTTGCGCCGGTCTTCGATGGCGCGGTTCTTGTCGAAGGCGTCCGGGTCGAAACCGCCGCACTCCACCGCCAGGGAGTGGTCGACGATCAACTGGGTCGGCACCACCGGGTTGACCAGCGCCGGGTCACCGCCCTGGTCGGCGATGGCGTCGCGCAGGCCGGCCAGGTCCACCAGTGCGGTCTGGCCAAGAATGTCGTGGCACACCACGCGGGCCGGGAACCAGGGGAAGTCCAGGTCGTCGCGGCGTTCGATCAGTTGGCCGAGGGAAGCGTTGAGGGTTGCCGGATCACAACGGCGCACCAGGTTTTCCGCCAGTACGCGGGAGGTGTAGGGCAGGCTGTCGTAGGCGCCTGGCTTAAGCGCATCGACCGCCGCCCGGGCGTCGAAATAGTCCAGTTGGCTGCCGGGCAGCGTCTTGCGAAATTCACTGTTCATGGTCAGGGCTCGGTCACGGTAGTTTCAAAGGGAGCGCCTGGCACCGTGTTGAATGGGCATCTATCCCCTGTAGGAGCGAGCTTGCTCGCGATGACTGAATCAGGTCCGACATCGCTGTCGGCTGGTCCATCGCTATCGCGAGCAAGCTCGCTCCTGCAGGTGCTGCGGTGCATTCAATCAACAGTACCGGCGCCCTCCCGGTCAGCGGCGCTCGATTGGCACGAACTTGCGCTGTTCAACGCCGATGTACTCGGCGCTTGGACGAATGATGCGGTTGTTGGCACGCTGCTCGAACACGTGGGCGGCCCAGCCGGTCAGGCGCGAGCAGACGAAGATCGGTGTGAACAGCTTGGTCGGGATGCCCATGAAGTGGTACGCCGAGGCGTGGTAGAAATCGGCATTGGGGAAGAGTTTCTTCTGCTCCCACATGGTCTTGTCGATGGCTTCGGACACCGGGAACAGCACCTTGTCACCGACTTCGTCAGCCAGCTTCTGCGACCAGCCCTTGATCACCTCGTTGCGCGGGTCGCTGTCTTTGTAGATCGCATGGCCAAAGCCCATGATCTTGTCCTTGCGCTCGAGCATCCGCAGCAACTCGGCAGTCGCCTCCTCGGGGCTCTGGAAGCGCTCGATCAGCTCCATGGCCGCTTCGTTGGCGCCGCCGTGCAGCGGGCCGCGTAGCGAACCGATGGCCGCGGTGACACAGGAATAGAGGTCCGACAGGGTCGAGGCACAGACCCGGGCGGTGAAGGTGGAGGCATTGAATTCGTGCTCGGCATAGAGGATCAGCGAGACGTTCATCACCTTGACGTGCAAGTCACTGGGCTTCTTGCCGTGCAGCAAGTGCAGGAAGTGGCCACCGATGGTCTGCTCGTCGCTGACGCAATTGATGCGCACGCCTTCGTGGCTGAAGCGGTACCAGTAGCACATGATCGCCGGGAAGGCCGCCAGCAGGCGGTCGGTGACGTCGTGCTGCTGGGAGAAGTCCTTCTCCGGCTCGATGTTGCCCAGGAACGAGCAACCGGTACGCATCACATCCATCGGATGGGCCTGGGCCGGTATGCGCTCCAGCACTTCCTTCAGCGCCTGTGGCAGATCGCGCAGCTTGCTCAGCTTGGCGCTGTAGGCGGCCAGTTGTTCCTGGGTCGGCAGGTCGCCGTACAGCAACAGGTAGGCGACTTCCTCGAACTGCGCATCGGCCGCCAGTTCGCGCACGTCATAGCCGCGGTAGGTCAACCCGGCACCGGCCTGGCCCACGGTGGACAGCGCGGTTTGCCCGGCCACCTGGCCGCGCAGACCTGCACCACTCAATACTTTTGCTTCGGCCATTGCTCTCTCCAATCTTGAATTTGTTAGGGACTTGGCAACTTCACGGGTCGGGGCTCCCCCGACAGTGCAGGAGCGAGCTTGCTCGCGATCCGGGCCCGCGCGCCCCAGCGAATCAGGGGCTGCGCGTTATCGCTGACGGCCATCGCGAGCAAGCTCGTTCCCACAGGGATTGATTCAGCCTTTCTTCTGCGCGAACAGCGCATCGAGCTTCTGCTCGAAGCTGTGGTAATCGATGCGCTCGTACAGTTCCATGCGGGTCTGCATGGTGTCGATCACATTTTGCTGGGTACCGTCGCGACGGATCGCGGTGTAGACGTTTTCTGCGGCCTTGTTCATGGCACGGAACGCCGACAGCGGGTACAGCACCAGGGAAACATCCACGGATTTCAACTGTTCGGTGGTGTACAGCGGTGTGGCGCCGAATTCGGTGATGTTGGCCAGGATCGGGGCTTTCACCCGATCGGCGAAGATCTTGTACATCTCGAGCTCGGTGATGGCTTCCGGGAACACCATGTCGGCGCCGGCCTCGATGCACGCCGCGGCGCGTTCGAGGGCCGACTCCAGGCCTTCCACCGCCAGGGCGTCGGTGCGCGCCATGATCACGAAGCTGTCATCGGTACGGGCATCCACCGCGGCCTTGATGCGGTCGACCATTTCCTGCTGGGAAACGATCTCCTTGTTAGGGCGGTGACCGCAGCGCTTGGCGCCGACCTGGTCTTCGATATGGATCGCCGCGGCGCCGAACTTGATCATCGACTTGACGGTACGCGCCACGTTGAAGGCCGACGAACCGAAACCGGTGTCCACGTCCACCAGCAGCGGCAGGTCGCAGACGTCGGTGATACGACGCACATCAGTGAGGACGTCGTCCAGACCGGTAATGCCCAGGTCAGGCACGCCGAGGGAGCCGGCAGCGACCCCGCCGCCCGACAGATAGATGGCCTTGAAACCGGCGCGCTTGGCCAGCAGGGCATGGTTGGCGTTGATCGCGCCGACCACTTGCAACGGCTGTTCGCTGGCGACCGCATCGCGGAAACGCTGGCCTGGAGTGCTCTTGTTGGAACTCATGACTCACCTCGTGGAGTGGCTGTCTGATGGGCGCTGTCCTGGTAGTGACGCGCGATATTGCGTTTCGAGGCACCGATGTGGCGGCGCATCAACAACTCGGCCAGTTCGCCGTCGCGATCGGCAATGGCATCGAGAATCCGGTGGTGTTCGGCAAAGGCCTGGTGCGGGCGATTGGGGGTCGCGGAAAACTGGATGCGGTACATGCGCACCAGTTGATACAGCTCGCCACAGAGCATCTGCGTGAGGGTGCGGTTGCCGGCGCCCTGGATGATCCGGTAGTGGAAGTCGAAGTCCCCTTCCTGCTGGTAGTAGCCGACGCCGGCCTGGAACGCCGCATCGCGTTCGTGGGTATCGAGCACCCGGCGCAGTTCGTCGATTTCCTCGGTGGTCATGCGCTCGGCCGCCAAGCGACAGGCCATGCCTTCCAGGGACTCACGGATTTCGTAGAGTTCGATCAGCTCGGCATGGCTCAGGGACACCACCCGGGCGCCGACATGGGGCACCCGCACCAGCAGGCGCTGACCTTCCAGGCGGTGGATGGCCTCGCGCAGCGGGCCGCGACTGATGCCGTAGGTGCGCGCCAGTTCAGGCTCGGAGATCTTGCTGCCCGGGGCGATCTCGCCCTTGACGATGGCCGCCTGGATCCGCCGGAAGACGTTTTCGGACAGGGTTTCAGAATCGTCCTGTGCCTGCATCGGGTGTTCGAGTTGACCCAGCATATTGTCGACACCTTTAAAATCAATGAGGCAAAAATTAGCCAATACACCGAAAACAGTCAAAGGAAAAATAGAGATTGTCGACAATCGTCTAATAACCCTAAGCGCCAGAGCAAGACAAAAGGCCCGCCCCCGGCGCTGGCGCCATAAAACCAGCATGCTAGAATGCCGCCCGCATTGGCCTGTCATCTTTTTATGGCACGCATACGAGGGAGCTTGCGCAGCAATGCCGGTCGCCTTGAACTGAAGAACCCATGCCCATCAGGATCTATGAGACTCAAGGCCCTTCCCCTACTGCTCTGCCTGCTTGCCCTGCCCGGCATCAGCGCCGCCGCCGGCAAGACTGTCTACGGCTTGAATGAATACGCTCGGCTGTCCGGCATCGACCTGGAGGTCGCGGCCAAGCTCGACACCGGGGCCAAGACCGCTTCCCTGAGTGCCCGCGACATCAAGCGCTTCAAGCGCAATGGCGAGTCCTGGGTGCGTTTCTACCTGGCGATCGACGCCGCCCATTCCCATCCCATCGAACGGCCTCTGGCCCGGGTCAGCAAGATCAAGCGCCGTGCCGGCGACTACGACCCCGATGAGGACAAGAACTACACCGCACGGCCGGTCATCGCCCTGGATGTCTGCATGGGCAGCGCCCTGCGCAGCATCGAAGTGAACTTGACCGACCGCAGCGCATTCCAATACCCGCTCCTGATCGGCTCCGAAGCCCTGAAACGCTTCGATGCGCTGGTCGACCCCAGTCTTAAATACGCTGCTGGCAAACCCGCCTGCGCCACCGACGCTCATACCGCAGAGTAATTCCAATGCGCTCTCTTACCCTTCATCTGAAAGTCCTGATCGCCATCCTGGTGGTGCTGGGCATTTCGATCACGGCCTATCAGATCTTCGTGCTCGGCATTCCGGTGACCGAAGACGCTACCGACGATCTGTGGAACATCGATGCCAAGGTCGAGTTCGTCGCCAACGGCAAGGACCCGATCAAGATCCAGATGTTCGTGCCGCCCCTGAGCCGCGATTACGTGAGCCTCAACGAGAGCTTCATTTCCAACAACTACGGGGTGGCGGTGAACCGCGTCGACGGCAACCGCAAGGTCACCTGGTCGGCGCGCCGGGCCAAGGGCAACCAGACCCTGTACTACCGCCTGGTGCTGACCAAGCGCTACAGCGCTGAGAAAGCCAAGGTCAAGGGCCCGACCTTCCGTGACAGCATGGCCGTGGAAGGCCCGGAAAAGATCGCCGCCGACGCCCTGCTGGCGCCGATCCGCCAGCATTCGGCGGACGTCGAGACCTTCATCAGCGAAGCCATCAAGCGGGTCAACAACGCCAATGATGACAACGCCAAGCTGTTGCTGGCCGGCGATCCGTCCAGCACCAACAAGGCGAAGATTGTCGAGCTGCTGCTGTCCATCGCCCACGTGCCGGTGGAAAAGGTCCACACCATCCGCCTGGTGGCCGACCAGCCGCAGACCCCGGAGCTTTGGCTGCGCAGCTTCAACGGCACCGACTGGCTGTACTTCAACCCGGAAACCGGTGAGCAGGGCATGCCCAGCGACCGCCTGCTGTGGTGGACCGGCGACGACAACCTGATCACCGTCGATGGCGGCAAGAAAGCCAACGTCACCTTCAGCCTCAACAACAGCGAAATGAACGCCATTCGCCTGGCCAAGCTGACCGACGAGAACACCGACGCCAACTTCCTCGAATACTCGCTGTACGGCCTGCCGCTGCAGACCCAGCAGACCTTCATGATCATGGTGATGATCCCCATCGGCGTGCTGGTGATCCTGGTGCTGCGCAACCTGATCGGCCTGCAGACCCTCGGCACCTTCACCCCGGTGCTGATCGCCCTGGCCTTCCGCGAGACCCAGTTGGGCTTTGGCATCGTGCTGTTCACGGTGATCACCGCGCTTGGGCTGTCCTTGCGCTCCTACCTCGAACACTTGAAGTTGCAGATGCTGCCGCGACTCTCGGTGGTACTGACCTTCGTCGTGGTGCTGATCGCCGCCATCAGCCTGTTCAGCCACAAGCTGGGCCTGGAACGCGGCCTATCGGTGGCACTGTTCCCGATGGTGATCCTGACCATGACCATCGAACGCCTGTCCATCACCTGGGAAGAGCGCGGCGGCGGCCATGCGATGAAAGTCGCCATCGGCACCCTGTTCGCCGCCTCCCTGGCGCACCTGATCATGAGCGTGCCGGAACTCACCTACTTCGTCTTTACCTTCCCGGCGATGCTGCTGATCCTGGTGGGCTTCATGCTGGCGATGGGTCGCTACCGCGGCTACCGCCTGACGGAGCTGGTGCGTTTCAAAGCCTTCGTCAAGGCCGACTCCTGATGTTCGGCCTGTGGAAGACCTGGAAAGCCCTCGAAGCGCGGGGAATCATGGGTATCAACCGGCGTAATGCCGACTACGTGCTCAAGTACAACAAGCGCAGCCTGTACCCCATCGTCGATGACAAGATCATCACCAAGGAACGGGCGATCAAGGCCGGTATCCATGTGCCGGAACTGTACGGGGTGATCTCCACCGAGAAGGAAATCGACAAGCTCGGCGAGATCCTCAAAGGGCGCAACGACTTCGTGATCAAGCCGGCCCAGGGCGCCGGAGGTGACGGGATCATTGTGATCGCCGACCGCTTCGAGGGCCGCTATCGCACGGTGTCCGGCAAGATCATCAGCCACGAAGAGATCGAGCACCATATCTCCAGCATCCTCACCGGCCTGTACTCCCTGGGCGGCCACCGCGACCGGGCGCTGATCGAGTACCGAGTGACCCCGGACCAGATCTTCAAGAGCATCAGCTATGAAGGCGTGCCGGACATCCGCATCATCGTGCTCATGGGCTACCCGGTGATGGCCATGCTGCGCCTTCCGACCCGCCAGTCCGGGGGCAAGGCCAACCTGCACCAGGGCGCCATCGGCGTCGGGGTCGACCTGGCCACCGGCCTGACCCTGCGCGGCACCTGGCTGAACAACATCATCACCAAGCACCCGGACACCACCAACGCCGTGGACGGCGTGCAACTGCCCTACTGGGACGGCTTCATGAAGCTGGCGGCCGGCTGCTACGAACTCTGCGGCCTGGGCTACATCGGCGTGGACATGGTGCTGGACCAGGACAAGGGCCCGCTGATTCTCGAACTCAACGCGCGGCCGGGGCTGAACATCCAGATCGCCAACGACTGCGGCCTGACCCAGCGCACCCACGCCATCGAAGCCCACCTTGAGGAGCTCAAGGCCCAGGGCATCGAGGAAAGCGTCGAGGAGCGGGTACGCTTCGCCCAGGAACTGTTTGGCCATATACCTGCCGTGGAAGGCTGATAGCGCCTGCCGCAGGGTGCGAACGGAAGGTCCTGCGGGCCTTTTCGCAGCCTGCGGCAGCAGCTGCAGGTCGGTGAATACGCCACGAACCGGGCAAACACCGACATCCCCTCTAGGAGCAACTCCTGCAGAGGCATACAATCGCCAGCCGCGCTCCGATGGCTGATTTGCCCCGCATGTTGACCTGCTCCGTACACCCGCTCCCCTACCGCACCAACCCCGCCGAGTATTTCGCGGCAATCGAACACGCCCCCGGCGCCGTGCTGCTGGACAGCGGCCGGCCCAGCGCCGAGCGCGGGCGCTATGACCTGCTCAGCGCCTGGCCCCTGGCGCAGTTGACCGTGGCCGCCGCAGAAAGCGGCAGGGGCTTTCTCCAGCGCCTGCGGGACAACCTGGGACAACTGGGCCCGGCGCAACTGCCCGCTCCTTATGAACTGCCCTTCGCCGGCGGCCTGATCGGCTACCTCAGCTATGACTTCGGCCGCCATCTGGAGCGCCTGCCAAGCCAGGCCCGGGATGACCTGCAACTGCCCGACGCACGCTTTGGCCTGTATGCCTGGGCGCTGATCAACGACCACCAGGCAGGCACCAGCCAGCTGGTGTTCCACCCCAGCCTGGATGCCACCGAGCGCCAGCGCCTGATTCAACTGTTCAGCCAGCCGCTGCCCGCGTCGCAGCCGGCATTCAAGCTGACCGGCGCCATGCTGGCTGATCTGAGCGCCGAGGACTACCGCCAGGCGTTCCAGCGCATCCAGCACTACATCCAGGCCGGCGACTGCTACCAGGTGAACTTCGCCCAACGCTTTCGCGGCCAGTACCAGGGGGATCCCTGGGCGGCCTATTGCGCCCTGCGCGCCGCCTGCCCGACCCCGTTCTCGGGTTTCCAGCGGCTGCCGGAAGGCGGTGCGGTGCTGAGCCTGTCGCCGGAGCGCTTCGTCCACGTCAGCCAGGGCCGGGTGGAAACCCGCCCGATCAAAGGCACACGCCCCCGCAGCCGGGATGCCGCGCAGGACGCGGCCAATGCCGCCGAGCTGCTGGCCAGCCCCAAGGACCGGGCGGAAAACCTGATGATCGTCGACCTGCTGCGCAACGACCTGGGGCGCACCTGCCGCATAGGCTCGGTACGGGTACCGGAGCTGTTCAGCCTGGAAAGCTACCCCAACGTGCACCACCTGGTGAGCAGCGTCACTGGCGAGCTGGCGGACGGCAAGGACGCCCTGGACCTGATCGCCGGCAGCTTTCCCGGTGGCTCGATCACCGGAGCACCGAAGATCCGCTCGATGCAGATCATCGACGAGCTGGAACCCACGCGGCGTGCGCTGTACTGCGGTTCGCTGCTGTACCTGGACGTGCGCGGAGAAATGGACAGTTCGATCGCCATCCGCAGCCTGCTGGCCAAGGATGGGCAGATCTGTTGCTGGGGCGGCGGCGGAATAGTCGCGGATTCCGACTGGCAGGAGGAATACCAGGAGTCCATCACCAAGGTGCGGGTGTTGCTGGAGACATTGCAGGGGCTTTAGGGCCTCTTCGCCGGCAAGCCGGCTCCTACAAGCGCGCGTCGTTCTCCCACCCGTAGGAGCTGGCTTGCCAGCGAAGGCGTCGGCAGGATTTGCGCAAAATCCAAAGGCCTCTTCGCCGGCAAGCCGGCTCCTACAAGCGCGCGCCGTTCTCCCCCCGTAGGAGCTGGCTTGCCAGCGAAGGCGTCGGCAGGATTTGCGCAAAATCCAGGGGTCCCTTCGCCGGCAAGCCGGCTCCTACAAGAGCGCGTCGCTCTCCCCCCGTAGGAGCTGGCTTGCCAGCGAAGGCGTCGGCAGGATTTGCGCAAAATCCAAGGGTCTCTTCGCCGGCGAACCGGTTTACAAGCTCAGGGGACGATTGGAAGCCTTGATGAACTCCTGCTTCAGCTCGGCAAAGCTGTGCACCGCCGGGAACTGCGGGAACTCGCGGATCACGTTGTCCGGGGCGTGGAACAGGATGCCAGCATCCGCCTCACCGAGCATCGTCGTGTCGTTGTAGGAATCCCCCGCCGCAATCACCCGGTAGTACAGGCTCTTGAAGGCCAGCACCGACTGGCGCTTGGGGTCTTTCTGGCGCAACTGATAGCCGGTCACCCGGCCGCCGTCATCGGTGATCAGGCGGTGGCAAAGCAGGGTCGGAAAGCCCAGCTGGCGCATCAGGGGCTGGGAAAATTCATAGAAGGTGTCGGAAAGGATCACCACCTGGAAGCGCTCGCGCAGCCAGTTGACGAATTCCACCGCGCCGTCCAGTGGCTTGAGGGTGGCGATCACTTCCTGGATGTCCGAAAGCTTCAGGCCGTGTTCGTCGAGAATCCGCAGGCGCTGTTTCATCAGCACGTCGTAGTCGGGAATATCCCGGGTGGTCGCCTTGAGGGATTCAATCCCGGTTTTTTCGGCAAAGGCGATCCAGATTTCCGGGACCAGTACACCTTCCAGATCGAGACAGGCAATTTCCACAAGACACTCCCATTGGTTCTGATTATTTAAATTGAGCGAGCAAAAGGACTGCCGAACTCTAGCGATTCGCCTGCACAGGCGCAACGCAGAGGAGCGCGCCAGGGCGGTGTGGATTTTGTTAAGATCGCCCCCCTATAGAGCGCACAGCGCCACCGACCTGTAGGAAACCGCCCTGATGACCCCATCGTTCGACGTCGCTGAACTCGCCGCGACCTATGCCAACAAGTCTGCCCAGGACATTCTCAAACTGGCCTTCGCCCAGTTCGGCGATGACCTGTGGATTTCCTTCAGCGGTGCCGAGGATGTGGTGCTGGTGGACATGGCCTGGAAGCTGAACAAGAACGTCAAGGTGTTCAGCCTGGATACCGGCCGCCTGCACCCGGAAACCTACCGTTTCATCGATCAGGTGCGTGAACACTACAAGATCCAGATCGAGCTGATCTCGCCGGACCACAGCAAGCTCGAACCCTTCGTCAAGGAAAAGGGCCTGTTCAGCTTCTATAAGGACGGCCATGGCGAGTGCTGCGGTATCCGCAAGATCGAACCGCTGCGGCGCAAGCTGTCCACCGTCAGCGCCTGGGCCACCGGCCAGCGCCGTGATCAGAGCCCGGGTACCCGCAGCCAGGTGGCAGTGCTGGAAGTCGACACAGCCTTCTCCACGCCGGAGCGCACCCTGTACAAGTTCAACCCACTGGCACAAATGAGCAGCGAGGAGATCTGGGGTTACATCCGCATGCTCGAACTGCCCTACAACAGCCTGCATGAACGCGGCTTCATCAGCATCGGCTGCGAGCCCTGCACCCGCCCGGTACTGCCCAACCAGCACGAGCGCGAAGGCCGCTGGTGGTGGGAGGAAGCCACCCAGAAAGAATGCGGCTTACACGCCGGCAACATTATCAGCAAAGCCTGACACCTTCCCTGCGGGCGCGCCTGAAGGACGTCCGCACTGAAAGCCAACCCGCAGCAAAACCTGTACACAATAATGTCACCGTCGGTGCCATTTTTGTGTGCACTTCAAAGATTCCCCGCCCCAAAAGGTTACAAGCCTTTCCTGCGCCGATATCCATTGGGCGCCAAGCCGTGCCTGGCGAAAAATAAATACCTGTTCAAACGGTCAATTTTTAATCTCGTCTTTTCAGAAGGTTAGGAATAACCCATAACAAAACGAAATCAGCAGCCAATTTCATAGTCGTGAAATTGGCACAGAAGTGGCTTTAGTGGATGTATGTTTTGTATACAAAAAAACCAAAACATACATACACTAACCGTCCGCACGCCTGACCCACGACTCAAGCTGCAGATGCCCCGAACCCAGTGATTCCTCCCCTGTGACGAAGATTGTCGAGCCCCCTCGCTCAAGCACAGTCATCCAGGGCCGGAGTCAGGAGCATGCCGGAATGCGTACCAGCCCTTCCAACAACATCGCACTGGATCTGCCCTCCTCGCTGCATTCGCACAACGTCCAACAACCGGTCGCCGATGCGGCCCCCATCGCGCTCAGCCCACGCCTGCACAACCGCGACCTGGCACCGACCAAGGTCGAAGGCCGGCGCTGGGGTGGCTACAGCATCTTCGCCTTGTGGACCAACGATGTGCACAACATCGCCAACTACTCCTTCGCCATCGGCCTCTACGCCCTGGGCCTGGGCGGCTGGCAGATCCTGCTGTCCCTGGGGATAGGCGCGGCGCTGGTGTATTTCTTCATGAACCTGTCCGGCTACATGGGGCAGAAGACCGGGGTGCCGTTCCCGGTGATCAGCCGCATCAGCTTCGGCATCCATGGCGCGCAGATTCCGGCACTCATCCGGGCGGTGATCGCCATCGCCTGGTTCGGCATCCAGACCTACCTGGCCTCGGTGGTGTTTCGCGTGCTGCTCACGGCCATCCATCCGGGCTTCGCCGATTACGACCACAACTCGATCCTCGGCCTCTCGACCCTGGGCTGGGCCTGCTTCCTGGTGATCTGGCTGGTGCAACTGGCGATCCTCGCCTATGGCATGGAAATGATCCGGCGCTACGAAGCCTTCGCCGGGCCGATCATCCTGCTGACCGTGGCCTGCCTGGCCGCCTGGATGTACACCCAGGCCGACGGGCAGATCGCCTGGTCGATCCGCGAACCTCTGACCGGCAGCGAAATGTGGCGGCAGATCTTCGCCGGCGGCGCCCTGTGGCTGGCGATCTACGGCACCCTGATCCTCAACTTCTGCGACTTCGCCCGCTCCTCGCCGTGCCGCAAGACCATCAAGGTCGGCAACTTCTGGGGCCTGCCGGTGAACATCCTGGTGTTCGCCACCATCACCGTGCTGCTGTGCGGCGCGCAGTTCCAGATCAATGGCCGGGTCATCGAAAGCCCCACGGAGATCATCGCCTCGATCCCCAACACACTGTCCCTGGTCCTGGGCTGCCTGGCCTTTCTGATCGTGACCGTGGCGGTGAACATCATGGCCAACTTCGTCGCCCCGGCCTTCGTCCTCAGCAACCTGGCGCCCAAGTACCTGACCTTCCGCCGCGCCGGGCTGATCAGCGCGGCGCTGGCGGTGCTGATCCTGCCGTGGAACCTGTACAACAGCCCGCTGGTGATCGTGTATTTCCTCTCCGGCCTGGGCGCCCTGCTCGGCCCGCTGTACGGGGTGATCATGGTGGACTACTGGATCCTGCGCAAAGCCCAGGTCAACGTGCCGCAGCTCTATAGCGAAGACCCGCAAGGCGCCTATTTCTACAGCCACGGGGTCAACCTGCGGGCAGTGGGGGCCTTTATTCCCGCGGCGCTGATCGCCATCGTGCTGGCCCTGGTGCCGGGTTTTGCCAGCGTCTCGCCATTCTCCTGGCTGATCGGCGCCGGCATCGCCGGGATGCTCTACCTGATCATCGCCAAGCGCCAACCTGGCTACGCGGACGTCAGCGGCGAAAGCATCGCCGTGGACAACGTCAGCCATTGAACCTGCCCGGCCCGGCGCGCCGGGCCTGAACTGCCCAACCTGCAAGGAACCCTCATGCGAATTCTCGTGGTCAACGTCAACACCACCGACTCCATCACCCAGGCCATCGCCCACCAGGCACAAAGCGTGGCAGCGCCGGGTACCGAGATCATCGGCCTGACTCCCTACTTCGGCGCCGAATCGGTGGAAGGCAACTTCGAAAGCTACCTGGCGGCCATCGCCGTAATGGACCGGGTGCTGGCCTACGACCAGCCCTATGACGCGGTGATCCAGGCCGGCTACGGCGAGCACGGCCGCGAAGGCTTGCAGGAACTGCTGAACGTGCCAGTGGTGGACATCACCGACGCCGCCGCCAGCACTGCCATGTTCCTTGGCCACGCCTACTCGGTGGTCACCACCCTGGACCGCACCGTGCCGCTGATCGAAGACCGGCTCAAGCTCTCCGGCCTTTATGACCGCTGCGCCTCGGTGCGGGCCAGCGGCCTGGCGGTACTGGAGCTGGAGGAAGACCCGCTGCGCGCCGTGGAAGCCATCGTGCGCCAGGCCGAACGGGCGGTGACCGAGGACAGGGCCGAAGTCATCTGCCTGGGCTGCGGGGGCATGGCCGGCCTGGATGAACAGATTCGCTTGCGCACCGGGGTGCCGGTGGTGGACGGAGTAACGGCAGCAGTGACCATTGCCGAGTCCTTGGTGCGTCTGGGGCTATCCACCTCCAAGGTACGCACCTATGCCACGCCCCGGCCCAAGCGAGTGCAGGGCTGGCCCTTGCGGGCGGGGCGCTGAGGCCGGCGGTACATAGAGTCGTCGCCAGGCCGGCTCCTACAAGGCGCTGAAGGCCTGAGCCAGGCCTTGCTCGGCGAACTGCTCAATGACGAAGTCGACGAAGGCCCGCGTCTTGCCCGGGAGCATCTTGTGCTCGGCGTAGTAGATCGAGGTAAAGCCATCGTCCACGTACCAGTCCGGCAACACCCGCTGCAAGGCCCCGGAACGCAGGTAATTGACGGCAAACGGCATGCTCACCAAGGCCAGGCCCAGCCCTTGGGCCGCGGCGATGCAGGCGGCCTCGGAATCGCTCATGGTCATGCTGGCCTTGAGCTCCAGCGGGCACATCAGCCCTCCCCGACCGGTCATCTGCCAGGTGCGGATGCGCCCGGTCTGGGGGGAGCGGATAAGAATCCCCCGGCAATGCCGCAGGTCTTCGGGCCCGTTGATCGGTGCCCGCCCCCGCAGGTAATCGGCGCTTGCCACCAGCACCCGGTGAGCCGGCGACAGCCGCCGGGCGACCACTCCCTGGGGCAATTCGAAACCGCCGCCAATGGCCGCATCAAAACCTTGGCCGATCAGGTCCACCTGGCGGTTGTCGAAATGCCAGTCGGGATGAATATCCGGGTAGCGGCGCAAAAAGGCGCCGAGCATCGGCACTATGTACAGCCCGCCAAACACCGTGCCCATGCTGACCTTGAGCGTCCCCGCCGGGCGCCCCTGGGCATCGGCCAGGGTGCTGACCGCGTTCTGGATGGTCTGCAGGCTGTCGGCGACTTCCGCGAGAAACAGGCGGCCGGCCTCGGTCAGGGTCAAGCGCCGGGTGCTGCGCTGGAACAGGCGCACACCAACCCGGGTTTCCAGCTTGGCCACGCTCTTGCCCACCGCCGCCGGGGTCAGGCCGAGCCGCCGCGCCGCCTCGGCAAAGCTGCCGACTTCAGCGCTGCGGACAAAACATTCGATACTGCTAAAGGCTTCCATAGAGGCCACTCTAAACTTCTGGTTTACACAGAGTATAGAAATTACCGGCTACACAGAGGCTAATCAGCGGCAGATACTCGCTCCAAGCACAAGGCACCCGGCCTTGAATCTCTGGAGAAGCACATGAGCACATATGACCTCAGCGGCAAAGTAGCCTTGATCCAAGGCGGTTCCCGTGGCATTGGCGCAGCCATTGTCGAGCGCTTGGCGGCAGAAGGCGCCAGCGTCGCCTTTACCTACGTCAGTTCGGCGAGCAAGGCCCAGGCCCTGCAGGACAGCATCATCGCCAAGGGTGGCAAGGCCCTGGCGATCCACGCCGACAGCGCCGACGCCGAGGCCATCCGCCGCGCAGTGAACGACAGCGTCAAGGCCTTTGGCCGACTCGATATCCTGGTCAACAACGCCGGGGTGCTGGCCATTGCGCCATTGGACGAGTTCAAGCTGGAGGACTTCGACCGGACCCTGGCCATCAACGTGCGCAGCGTATTCATCGCCACCCAGGAAGCCGCACGACACATGGGCGAAGGTGGCCGCATCATCAACATCGGCAGCACCAACGCCGACCGCATGCCATTCGCCGGTGGCGGCCCCTACGCCATGAGCAAGGCCGCACTGGTGGGCCTGACCAAGGGCCTGGCCCGGGACCTTGGCCCGCGGGGCATCACCATCAACAACGTCCAGCCCGGCCCGGTGGACACCGACATGAACCCGGCGGACAGTGACTTCGCCGCGAGCCTGATGGACCTGATGGCTATCCGTCGCTATGGCCATGCCGAAGAAGTCGCCGGTTTCGTCGCCTACCTGGCCAGCGCCGAAGCGGGCTATATCACCGGCGCCAGCCTGACCATCGACGGTGGCTTCGGCGCCTGATACCCCACAAAAAAACGGGCCGCCGGTGACCGGCGGCCCGTTTTTCAGTGCCTTTAAAACAGCGGTTTGCTACCGCTCAGCCATCAGTCCCAGTGCAGGTGGGGCAAGCCGCAGGCAGCCGGCTGAAAGCCTTTGAGGGAACGGATGATTCCGTGGGCATGGGCAAACTTGCTATCGGCCATGGCCGGATCGGGCACTGCGATCACGCTCATGCCAGCGGCCCTGGCCGCGGTCACGCCAAACGGCGAATCCTCGAACACCAGACACTCGGCCGGGGCCACCCCCAGGCGGCGGGCAGCCGTGAGGAAGATATCCGGCGCCGGCTTGGCCGCCGTCACTTCCGGATCGTCGGCGGTGACGATGGTGTCGAACAGCGCGAACCAGTCGCCATGGCGGGTGGTTTTCTCGCCGAACGACATCTGCGACGAACTGGTGCCCACGGCAATGGGGATCCGGTGTTCCTTCAAGTGCCGCACCAACTCTTGGGCCCCGGGCATGGCCTGGGCTCGGGGAAAGCGCTCACGCATCAACGGTTCGCGCATCACCAGGAACTCTTCGGCGCTGATGGGCAGGTCCAGGGCCTGGACCACATAGCGCGCCAGGTCGCCGGCTCCCCGGCCGATGATGTTCTGCTTGATGGTCCAATCGTAGGTGCGGCCATAACGCTCGGCGATCAACTGGGTGATCTCGGTGTAGATGCCCTCGGTGTCCAGGAGCAAGCCGTCCATGTCGAAAATGACGGCCTTGATCGGCCCCAAATCGTTCAACTGTGCATTCATCGCATCTGATCCGTTAGCAAAAGTACATTCCAGGGAGCGGCTCAGGTACGGCCAGTTCTTCTTGGCAATTCATCAATTAAAGGATTCAGCAGCATAGCGGCGGGCTTGGGTCGGGAGCAACCGAGGGGGCTGGACGGCGGTTGCTGCGGACCTTAGTCGGCTGCACCAGGCGGGCTCTTGTCGCCTTCCGGCGCCTCTTGCAGAGGTACGCGTGCATCGTCCTGCAATGAACCGGGGTCTTCATTCCCGGGGTCGTTGATCACCTCCGGCTCGTCGGAAGCGGGCTGTGCCTGGCCTGGCGTCTCGCGGGGCATGATCGTCTCCTTGAACATCGGGACTCAGAGCCTTGAGTATGGCGAAGCCTGGGGCAAGCCACACAAAAAACCCGGCGCAGGGCCGGGTTTTCTTCAGGCAAGGCAGAATCAGTGACGCTTCTTGTGACCCATGCTGCTACCCAGGGCGCCACCGGCCGCGCCGCCGATACCGGCACCGACGGTCGAGCCGGTGCTACCGCCCAGGCGATTGCCGATCAGCGAGCCACCGGCCGAACCCAGGCCACCACCGATGGCCGCCTTGGCCCGGCTGCCTTTGCGCGCCCCGGCCGCACTGCCTGCCGCACCGGCAACACCCGCGCCGATTGCCGCACCGGTACTGCCACCGAGCTTCTGCCCGACCACATTGCCCAACGCGCCGCCAAGCCCGCCACCAATGGCTGCAGTGCCATCGCCGGCCATAGCGCCTTGAGCCAGCAGAAGTCCCACAACCAGGGCAGGTAGAGTTAAACGCATGACTTGAACCTCAAAGAAAGACTGTCGGACTGACAAGAAAGCCCAGTGCCACGCTGGCCAATTCGAGCTATCGCGGCCACACCCGGGTTGCTCCCAGGTGCCTTGGACAGCTGATTTTAAAAGAGTTTTATGCCCGCGCAAAAAAAAGCCCGCTGGGGAACGGGCTAGGGATGCTGCTTTTAACGGATGGTTCGAGCCTACTCAGGCAGATGTGAAGATTATGTGAAAAGAGCCTGTCAGTGGGAGCAACACCAACAGACCTTGAGCTTCACCTATCCCGAGGCATCTTCAGCTCACCTTACCGAAAATGTTCAGACCGGGCCGCTGGCAGGCAACGCCTTGGAACGTTACCAGTGCAACGCCCCGATCTCCGCCACAGAGGCTCGAACTCAGTTGCACTCAACGAATGCTGCGGATGCTGCCTTTATTGCCTTTGACCGTGACCGAGACTTTCTTGAAGACGAAGTAGTTTTCTTCACTCACTTCATAACGCGGAGCAACGATCAGATCGGCGCCCGAAGACTTGACTGCCTTGAAAGCCGCAGCGGACTTGACCGCACTGACCGGATCGAGGCCCAGGCCACCCAGTGCGCCACCGCCATCGCCACCGTAAGCCACACCGTCGGCAAACTGGCTATCGCCACCGAACTTCAGGAAACCAAACAGAATGTTGACCGACGACTGACCGGAAATCGCTTCGCCCACTGCTACATCCGCCTTCAGGTCAGCCTTGACCTGACTGTCGATTGGCGAAGATGGCTGGCTGATGTTGTAGCTGGTGCAACCTGCGGCGGTGGCAACAAGCGTGGACAATGCGAGGAGTTTGAAAATGGCTTTCACGTTTATTTCCTTATCGCGTTTCATATAAAAGGCATCATCGCTGGATGCGCAGCCCCGTTTGAATCGGGATAAGGAACATATCGCCGCTTATAACAAATTGAGATAAGAAAATTCCTAAACACATAGAAAAACATCTTAACAAATAGCCCAAAAAGCTCCCTGGCGAACAATGGGACCTCGCCAATCTTTCCCCTGAAAAACCTCCAGGCAATAAAAAGCCCCGCATAAAGCGGGGCCGCCTGCATCCTGCGTTACCTTCTCTTCGGCAACGCCCTGGGGAAAAACATCTTGTTGCTGGCTACAGGCACCGCCGCCTTTCTCTTGCTGACAACTGTGCCAGAAGATTCAACCTCTGCTTCGAATGCAGCCTGACCGCAACGCACCAAGTTGTTGATTGGGAACTCATCCCCGTTGTCTTCAATATAAGCAAGACTCCTCATACCCAGCCCCCTCCAACAACCGACCAGTACCGGCAAGCTCCTGATTGCCTGGAAAATACTGCTCGTCACGGCAATTCAGACTAGACAGTCATTTGCCGACCCGCCGTTCAAAACAGACAGGCGCCGACGAGTGGCTGCACGCCATGGGCGACGATGGATCGCTCCACCTCCCGAACGCACGTAAAGGCTGAAAATGGGCCGGTTGTCGTCGGGTTACTACAGCTGGCATTAAAGCTTTAAAGACCAGCCCGGAAGCATGTGCTCAAGCTCTTCATTACTTCACCTGCCGCCACCATCTGAAAAACCCAGTTTTTTATATCTTTGTCAATAGTGCCGTTGAGCGACTGTGCGGGAAATAACGCGGTGCTAGGCTTTCCTGGCGTCACACCATGCGCGCGCCCGATCTGTTCAGGCTATTGATAAAGGCAGGTCAGGCTCAGGCATAAGCCGCTTGTCAGATGACTGAAAGGATTCGAACATGAAAAAGTCCATAACTGCTCTGGCCGTATCCGCGACGATCGCTTTCACCGCAACTGTCGCGAACGCTTCCGTACATCCGACCCCGATCAAGGCTCCGCAGACCGTCAATCAGGTGACAGCTTCTACTGATACCCCTTTCGGAACCCAAAAAGCAGCGGGCGAAATCCAGATGGCCAGCCTGGCCAGAAGCTGCTCCGATAGCCGATATTCCTGGTGGGAATACAGCGGTTGGGAAATCGTCGGCTGCCTCATAAGTGGCCAGTGGTAACCCTTCAGGCGTAGCTGGTGCGTGGTTTGCCGAATGAGCACGCACCAGAGCCTGCTACAGGCTGCCCCGGGTCAACCCAACACAACTCCCCCCTACCCGCTCCATCGGGCCATTTTTCAGACGCCAAAAACCACAAACCCCCGACTTTCTTTAGGAAAGTCAGGGGTTTGTGTTTGTAGAATGTGGCGGTGAAGGAGAGATTCGAACTCTCGATACAGTTTCCTGTATACACACTTTCCAGGCGTGCTCCTTAAGCCACTCGGACACTTCACCGTATCTCTTCAAACCGATTCAGTCTGTCGAGGCGCGCTAATGTAGTCGATCGCTTTTCAGATGGCAAACTTTTTTTTCAGAATTTTCATGCGCTTAAGCTCGATCCCCGGCCAAGGGCAATGCAGCCCCCCATGCAATAAGGCAAACCGGCCATTCTTCAGCCTTGCCCACAACCCTATAGAAGAAACCATGCGTTACCCGCTGTGTGATGCAGGGCCCTTAGCGACCTCGGGGCTGACTCACCAGTCAGTCATGGCGCTTTACCGCAGCTACCGTGGTGGGTAACTTCTGCAGCACTTCAATACAAGGAATTGCGTCATGAGTGAGTTGATTTCCTACCATCTCGAAGACGGTATCGCGACCCTGACCTTGAGCAATGGCAAGGTCAATGCCATCTCCCCGGACGTGATTGCCGCCTTCAATGCGGCGCTGGATCAGGCTACCGCCGATCGCGCGGTGGTGATCATCACCGGCCAGCCGGGGATTCTCTCTGGCGGCTACGACCTCAAGGTCATGACAGCCGGCCCCAAGGAGGCCGTGGCTCTGGTAACCCTGGGTTCGACCCTGGCCCGCCGCCTGCTTTCCCACCCCTACCCGGTGATCGTCGCTTGCCCGGGGCACGCGGTGGCCAAGGGCGCGTTCCTGCTGCTGTCGGCGGACTATCGCATCGGTGTCGAAGGCCCCTTCAGCATCGGCCTCAATGAAGTGCAGATCGGCATGACCATGCACCACGCGGGTATCGAGCTGGCCCGTGACCGCCTGCGTCGCTCGGCTTTGCATCGCTCGGTAATCAATGGCGAGATGTTCGACCCGCAAAGCGCGGTAGATGCCGGCTTCCTTGACAAGGTGGTAGCGCCCGATGAACTGCAAGGCGCCGCCCTGGCCGCTGCACGCCAGTTGAAGAAGATCAACATGGTGGCGCACAAGAACACCAAGCTGAAGGTGCGCAAGGCACTGCTGGATGCCCTGGACAACGCGATCATCCAGGACCAGGAGCACCTGGGCTGAAACCCGCGGATTTGCTACCTGAACCAGCCCGGCCTTCGCGCCGGGCTTTTTACCGCATGCCTTGCCAACAAGCCGCGACCGCTCTAGATCACCATCGCCAGCCATTGCTGGAAACATGTACTTAAACATCGCCCATCTCCCGGCTGAGAACGGCAATTGCCGAAAACAGTGCACATCCGTACACTGCGCCACCTTTTGTCCCCGGGTGGGCCGTTTAGATGCTGTATCTGCTTCGTATGTCGTTGATGAGCTTGCACTTTATCCTGGCAGGCAGCCTGGGCCTGCTGCTCGGCCTGTGCCGCCCATTCAACCCGGACAACAGCCGACTGTGCGCCCGCCTCTACGCCTGGCCGGCGATGTGCATCCTGCGCTTGCGGGTCAAGGCCGAGGTCGGCCCGCTGATGGACAAACCCCAGGGCTGCGTGATCATCGCCAACCACCAGTCCAACTACGACCTGTTCGTATTCGGCAACGTGGTGCCGCGAAGGACCGTGTGCATCGGCAAGAAGAGCCTGAAATGGGTGCCGCTGTTCGGCCAGCTGTTCTGGCTGGCAGGCAACGTGCTGATCGACCGTGGCAACCCGCACAAGGCCCGGCGCTCGATGCTCACCACCACCCACACCTTGCAGCACAAGGACACCTCGATCTGGGTCTTCCCGGAAGGCACCCGCAACCTCGGGGAAGAGCTGCTGCCCTTCAAGAAAGGTGCATTCCAGATGGCCATCGCCGCAGGCGTGCCCATAGTCCCGGTGTGCGTCAGCAGCTACATCAAGCACATACGCCTGGATCGCTGGAACAGCGGCAAAATCCTGATCCGCTCGCTGCCGGCCATCCCCACGGCCGGGCTGACCCTGGACGACATGCCCCTGCTGATCGCCCAGTGCCGCGAACAGATGCGCGAATGCATCGCCAGCATGGACCGCCAACTGCAGGCCGCCTGACCCCGGCGCCACAAAAAGCCCGCCTTGCGCGGGCTTTTATTTGTCCGCGAACTCCCTCGCGGCCAGTGACTCTGATGGTGCATTGCAGGCTAAGCTGCACCTTATCTGTCACCGCCCCCTTGATAAGAAGAAGTGAACCGGAACCATGGGTAGAGTTGTTGCTGCCGCCGTCTACAGCGGCGGAAAAAAAGTCACGGATATCAGCCTCGACGAAGGGGCCGCCTGGGCCGCCAAGCCCGGCCACTTCGTCTGGATCGGCCTGGAGGAACCCAACGCCCACGAGCTGGCCAACCTGCAGCGCCAGTTCAACCTGCATGAACTGGCCATCGAGGATGCCCTGGAAAAGCACAGCCGGCCGAAGCTGGAAACCTTCGGCGATGCGCTGTTCATCGTCACCTATTCGCCGGTGCGCGAGCAGGGCAAGCTGGAGTTCATCGAAACCCACATCTTTGCCGGCAACGGCTACATCATCACCGCGCGCAACGGCCACTCGGCCTCCTATGGCTACGTGCGCCAGCGCTGCGAGGCGCGCCCGCTGCTGCTGGAGCACGGTGAAGACTTCGTGCTCTATGCCCTGCTGGACTTCGTTACCGAGAACTACCAGCCGGTCAGCGAAGCCATCCACGCGGAAATTGACGAGCTGGAGCGCAACGTCCTCTGCGACTCGCTGAACGAACGGGACATCCAGCACCTGCACGGCCTGCGCCGCGACGTGCTGCGCCTGCGCCGGCATGTAGCGCCCATGGTGGAGATCAGCGAAGAGCTGCAGAAGCTCAGCTTTCCCTTTATCGACAAGAACATGCGGCCGTACTTCCGGGATGTGCAGATTCACGTCACCCGGCAGATGGAAGACCTCTCGACCCTGCGCGATATCGCCAGCCAGACCATCGAGATCGGCGTACTGCTGGAGGCTTCACGGCAAAGCATCGTGCAACGCAAGTTCGCCGCCTGGGCCGCGATCCTGGCGTTTCCGACGGCGGTGGCGGGGATCTACGGGATGAACTTCCAGAACATGCCGGAGCTGAGTTGGCACTACGGCTACTTTGGCGTCCTGGGTTTTATCAGCGTGGGTTGTGTCGGCCTCTGGGCCAGCTTCAAGCGTTCCGGCTGGCTCTGAAGGAGCGACGGCCCTGCGCCTTGCGGCAGGGCCATGGCCGGGTTCAGGCAGCCTCGGGCTTGTGAGCGACGAAACGCATCATCCACTCCGCCACAGTGGTGCCGTGATGGTCGTGCTCAAGGCTGGCCACGCCCTTCTGGTAGATCTGCTCGCCGAGAAACTCCTGGCGCAGGTCCAGCAAGGCGCGAGAATAGTCGTGGATGAACTCGGGGTGGCCCTGGAAGCACAGCACCTGATCATTGATATGGTAGGCCGCGAACGGGCAGAAATCGCTGGAGGCGATCACCGTGGCGTTCTCCGGCAAGGCAGTAACCTGGTCCTGATGGCTGATCAGTAGCGTCAGCTCCTCCACCACCGGGCTCATCCACGGCGCCTTGGCCGCCAGCTTGTAGCTGTGGGTACCGACACCCCAGCCCTGGCTCGCGCGCTCGCTCTTGCCCCCCAGCAGCAATGCCAGCAACTGATGGCCGAAGCAGATGCCCAACAGCTTGTCGCCACGCTCGTAGCGCCCCAGCAGGTAGGTCTTGAGGGTCTGGATCCAGGGATCGGTGCCGAACGAATCGGCCTTGCTGCCTGTCACCAGATAGGCGTCGAATTCCAGGTCATCGCTGGGGTACTCCCCCTGGACCACGTTGTAGACGCTGAATTGGGCAGCGATGGGCTGCTGGGAAAACAGGCGCTGGAACATCTGCCCGTAACCCTGATATTGATCGACCAGTTCGGGACGCAGGATATCGGTTTCAAGAATGCAGATGCGTAGCGACATAAAAAATTCCTGACAAGGCGATGGCAATAATGAACAGTCCAGAGCCTGCCTTGAAATACCACGGCAAGGCAAGCCCCGGATCAGCTCATTGAGCGCCTGTCGGCGTCAGAACAACTGGCCCAGGCGAGCCTTTTCCAGAAGCAGCGTCGGCGGCCGGAAACGTTCGCCATATTGCTCGGCCAGGTACTGCGCACGGGCGACGAAATCCTGCACCCCGTACTGATTGATGAACTGCAGGGCGCCCCCGCTCCAGGCGGCAAAGCCGATGCCGAAGATCGAGCCGATGTTGGCGTCCGCCGTGGAGTGCAACACTCCCTCCTCCACACAACGCACGGTCTCGATGGCCTGGACGAACAGCAGGCGATCCCGCACATCCTGGGGCGAGATCTGCCCATCGGCCTTGTAGAAGCGCGTGCGCAACTGCGGCCACAAATGCTTCTGGGCACCGGCCGGATAATCGTAGAAACCGCCACCGGCCGCCTTGCCCGGGCGCTTGTATTCGTTGAGCAGCAGGTCGATCACGGCAAATGCCGGATGTTCGATGGCCGGCTTGCCCTCGGCCTGCAGGTCCTTGGCAGTCTGCTGGCGGATATGGCTCATCAGGCTCAGGGAAACCTCGTCGGAAATCGCCAGCGGCCCCACCGGCATCCCGGCCTTGCGCGCTTCGGTCTCGATCATCGGCGCCGCGATGCCCTCGCCGAGCATGGCGATGCCTTCGTTGGTGAAAGTGCCGAACACCCGGGAGGTGAAGAAGCCACGGCTGTCATTGACCACGATCGGGGTCTTCTTGATCTGCAAGACAAAGTCGAAGCCGCGGGCCAGGGTTTCATCGCTGGTTTTCGCCCCCTTGATGATTTCCACCAGGGGCATTTTTTCCACCGGGCTGAAGAAATGCAGGCCGATGAACTTGTCCGGGTTCGGCACTGCCGTAGCCAGGCCCGTGATGGGCAGGGTCGAAGTGTTGGAGGCGATCACCGCGTCACCGCCGACCACCTGCTGCGCAGCCCGGGAGACCTTGGCCTTGAGCTCGCGATCCTCGAACACCGCCTCGATGATCAGGTCGCAACCGGCCAGGTCGGCATCCTCGGCGGTGGTGCGGATCCGCGCCAGGGTGGCGTCCCGCTGCTCGCGGCTCAACTGCCCGCGAGCCACCTTTTTCTCCAGCAGCGCCGCCGAGTGGGCCTTGCCCTTCTCGGCCGCCTCGGAGCTGATGTCCTTGAGCACCACCTCGATACCCGCCACCGCACTGACATAGGCAATGCCCGCGCCCATCATGCCGGCGCCAAGCACCCCGAGTTTTTTCGTGACCTGCGGCGGCACGCCCTGTGGCCGTGAGCTGCCGGCATTGATCTGGTTGAGCTGGAACCAGAAGGTGCCGATCATGTTCTTCGCCACCTGGCCTGTGGTCAGCTCGGTGAAGTAACGGGTCTCGATCAGTTGCGCGGTGTCGAAATCCACCTGGGCGCCTTCGACGGCAGCGCAGAGGATCTTTTCCGGCGCGGGGAAGCAACCCTGGGTCTTGGTCCGCAGAATCGATGGGGCGATGGCCAGCATCTGCGCAACCTTCGGGTTCGACGGCGTGCCACCAGGGATCTGGTAGCCGCGCACATCCCAGGGCTGCTGCGCGCCCGGGTTGGCGAGGATCCAGGCCCGAGCCTTGGCCAGCAGGTCGTCGCGGTCCGTCGCCAGGGCATCGATCAGGCCTGCTTGCAACGCCTGCTGCGGGCGCACTTTCTTGCCTTCCAGCAGATAGGGCAGAGCCTTTTCCAGGCCCAGCATGCGCACCATGCGCACTACCCCGCCGCCGCCGGGCAACAGGCCCAGGGTGACTTCCGGCAGGCCGACCTGTACCGATTTATCGTCCAGTGCAACGCGATGATGGCAGGCCAGGCAGATTTCCCAGCCGCCGCCCAGGGCCGCGCCATTGATTGCAGCGACCACCGGCTTGCCCAGGGTTTCCAGGGCTCGCAGCTGGCCCTTGAGGGCCAGCACCATGTCGTAGAAAGCCTTGGCCTCAGGCCTGCCGACCTTGATCAGCTCATTGAGGTCACCGCCGGCGAAGAAGGTCTTTTTCGCCGAGGTGATGATCACCCCGGCAATCGATTCCTGCTCGGCCTGCAAGCGCGCTACGGCACCGGCCATGGCGTCGCGGTACAGGGCATTCATGGTGTTGGCGCTCTGGCCCGGCATATCGATGGTCAGGACGACGATCTGGTCCTGGCCTTTTTCGTAACGGATGGCATCGGTCATGAAAGGGATTCCTTGAAGTCGGGGCTCAGAGGCGTTCGATGATGGTGGCGATACCCATGCCGCCGCCGACACAGAGGGTCGCCAGGCCATAGCGCTGGCGCCGGGTTTCCAGCTCATCGAGCAAGGTGCCGAGGATCGCGCAGCCGGTGGCCCCCAGCGGGTGGCCCATGGCGATGGAGCCGCCGTTGACATTGACCTTGGCCGGGTCGATGGCCATGTCCTTGATGAACTTGAGCACCACCGAGGCGAAGGCTTCATTGACTTCGAACAGGTCGATGTCCTCGACCCGCAGCCCGGCCTTGGCCAGGGCCTTGCGGGTGGCCGGCGCCGGGCCGGTGAGCATGATGGTGGGGTCGGTGCTGGTGACCGCCGTGGCCACGATCCGCGCCCGGGGCTTGAGCCCCAGCTCGCGGCCCTTGGCTTCGGAGCCGATCAGCATCAGCGCCGCGCCGTCGACGATGCCCGAGCTGTTGCCGGGGGTGTGCACATGGTCGATCCGCTCCACATGGCTGTAGACCCGTAGCGCCGTGGCATCGAAGCCCATCTGCCCCATCATCTCGAAACTCGGCTTGAGCTTGCCCAGGCCCTCCAGGGTCGAATCGGCGCGAATGAACTCGTCATGGTCCAGCAGCACGATGCCGTTCTGGTCCTGCACCGGCACCAGGGATTTGGCAAAGGCCCCGCCAGCCCGGGCGCGGGCGGCCTTCTGCTGGGAGTGCAGGGCAAAGCGGTCGACGTCCTCCCGGGAGAAGCCTTCCAGGGTCGCGATCAGGTCGGCGCCAATCCCCTGGGGGGTGAAATGGCTGTGCAGGTTGGTCTCCGGGTCCAGCACCCAGGCCCCGCCGTCGCTGCCCATGGGCACCCGCGACATGGACTCGACGCCGCCAACCACCACCAGTTCCTCGAACCCGGAACGCACCTTCATCGCCCCCAGGTTGACTGCCTCCAACCCGGAAGCGCAGAAGCGATTGATCTGCACCCCGGCCACGCTTACATCCCAATCCGCAGCCTGGACCGCGGTCTTGGCGATATCGGCGCCCTGATCACCGATGGGCGTCACACAGCCCAGGACCACGTCGTCCACCTGGCTGGTGTCCAGCTCGCAGCGCTGCTGCAGGGCGCGCAACAGGCCCGCGGTCAGGTTCACCGGTTTCACGCTGTGCAGGGCGCCATCGGCCTTGCCTTTGCCGCGGGGCGTGCGTAACGCATCAAATATCAAAGCTTGGGTCATGAAGTCCTCGAACCGCTGTGCAGGGGAAAATGTCGAGCTCCCACCTTAGGCGCGGCAGCGTCGGATTCAATGACCGATGCGCTCAGCCGCCTTGACGCCGACGCTCAGACGAACGGTAGGCAGCTAAGGGCTCTGCCGATGAAGGGTCGCGAGCTGTCTAGCCAGAGGGCGGCCAAGGCACGCCCGGGCCGATATATAGCCTTTTAATAAATCAGAAATATAAATTCATATGAATTGGATCTAAGCCAGAGGATTCAAGGCCCCTAAGGTAGAAACTGTAGGAAGTTCCAGACGGATTCTGCACTGGGGCAAGTAAGAAAAAGGACACATAGCCGGTTCATAGTGACTCGTAATGGAGTTCACCCACCGGCATGCATTGACGCTCAGGAATAACAACAAAAGGCATTCAGCCATGTTCAAGCATTCGAAAGTACGTCAGGCGGGGCTCATTCTTTTCGCAACCACACTGCTGTTGATCTTGCCGAATCTCACCAAAGTGATCGGCTGATCTGTGGCTGCTCGATCAACGAGACGGAAAATTGGCCCCGGTTCCTACCGGGGCACGGACTTGTGTGCCAGTCTTCCTGAGGAACACCAAGGGGAAGACTCATGCGCCATTGGATTGCACTCGCCACACTCCTGAGCGCCTTTCACGCTCACGCCGGAATCATCGACGTCAACCGCGCGGTGGACGAAATCAATGATGGGGCGTTGATCCTCGATCTGCGCAACGAGAGCGACTTTGCCGCCGGCAATGTGCACAACTCGCTGCAGGTCAATCTCGAACTGGAGGACGGCACCGGCATCAGCGCCGAGGGCCTGGCCTACCAGTTGCGCAAAGTGGTGCTGGACCCCAACGCCACCGTGGTGATCTACAGCGACACCAACCAGCACGCCCTTGAAGCCGAAGACACGCTGGTCAAGCACGGCTATTTCGGTATCGTGAACGGCGGCAACTACGAAGAGCTCCGGGACGCCCTGTTCGACCATGTGTCGCGACCGGACGACGTGCTTCCCGGCGACGAACCCACTGACGACGACCCGACGGCCATCAATTGAAAGTATTCCTCCTTGGCGCTGCCCTGCTGCTGAGCAGCCCGCTGCACGCCGCGCAACTGCTGATCGACCTGGGCTCCGCCAGCCACACCTGGCAGACCGAGGAACTGCTAAGGCACCCCCAGGCCCAGACCATTACCATCAAGGACGATGTGTCCTACAAGCGCGACATGCAGTACCGCGCCGTGCCCATGGCGACCCTGCTCAAGGGCCTGAAGGCCGAAGACCATCTTCAAGCCGTGGCCCTGGACGGCTTTGCCGCGGAGCTCAGCGCCGCGCCGCTGCTTGAACGCCAGGGCGCCCAGGCCTGGCTGGCCGTGGAGGACCCGAGCCGGCCCTGGCCTGCGCTGGCTGCCGACAAACCCAGCGCCGGGCCTTTCTATCTGGTGTGGACCGACCCTGCCGCCGGGCATATCAGCCCGGAGCAATGGCCGTTCCAGGTGGCGCGCATCCAGCGCCTGGAGCCAGTGGCGCAGCGCTTCCCGACCCTGCTTCCGGATCCGCAGTTGGCGGCCACTGATCCGATCAACCAGGGCTTTGCCCTGTTCCAGAAAAACTGCCTGGCCTGCCACCGGCTCAACGGTGCCGGCGATTCACAGTTCGGTCCGGACCTGAATATCCCCTACAGCCCTACCGAGTATTTCAGCGGCGATTTCCTCAAGCGCTATATCCGCGATCCGCAAAGCATGAGGCGCTGGCCCCAGGCGAAGATGCCCGGGTTCAACAACAACGTGCTGCCGGATCAGGAGCTGGACCTGCTGCTGGGGTATCTCAGGCACATGGCGGGGCGCAAGCAGGTTCCCTGAGCCTTGCGACATCGCCTTTGCCACCTCTGGCGCCTTCGCCGGCAGCCGGCGCCTAGCGAAAACGCGTGTTACTGCTGGAGCACCCTGGCGTGCATCTGCTCACCGGCGGCGCCCCGGCGCATGCCGCGCACCGGGCAGGCATCCAGGTAGTCCAGGCCCACCGCCAGCTTGAGGTGGCGCTCGGGCCGCGCCAGCTGGTGGGTCACATCGAAGCTGTACCAGGCGCCTTCCAGCCAGGCTTCGGCCCAGGCGTGGCCAAGTAATTGCCCGCTGTCCTCGCGGTACAGATAACCGGAAACAAAACGTGCCGGAACGCCCAGGCTACGGGCACAGGCAAGGAAAGCGTGGGTGTGGTCCTGGCAGACCCCGGCGCGCCCGGCGAAAGCCTGCGCCGCGCTGGTGGCCACGTCCGTTGCCCCAGGCGTGTAGGCCATGAGCTGGTGCAGCCCATGCATCAGGTCGATCAACCCTGTGCGATCACGCCGCCTTGCGCATTGCCGGCCGGCGAACTCGCGCAGTTGAGCATCCGCCTCGGTCAGGCTGGTGAAACGCAGGAACGGCAAGGGCGACTGGCATTCATGCTCGGCCTCGCGCAGCTCATCGATATCCACTTGGCCACGGGCGCCGATGATCACTGCTTCGTGGGGCTCGTCCAGGGTCAGTACGTGCAGGATGTTGCCGAAGGGGTCCCGCTGCGCACGCACCGGTCGTGGCAGATCCAGCTGCCAGCAGAGCACTTGCTGGCGCTCGCTGTCGTGGGGTGTCAGGCGCAGGTACTGGATGCTGGCGCCTACCGGATCGGCGTAGCGATAGGCGGTTTCATGGCTCACGGACAGTCTCATGCCGCCTCCAGATAAGAGCGGTGAATCGCGTTGCCCAACTGGCGCACCAGGGGGATGAAGTCGGTCAGCCAGGCGTGCAGGCCTTCGTCGAGAATCTGATCGATACCGATGTAGCGCAGGCGTGCATCCATCTGCGCCGCCAGACGCTGGGCCGGGCGCCCGTTGTCGCCGGGCAGGCTGGCGAGGATCTGGTCGATCTCCTCGGTACAGGCCCGCAGCGAGCGCGGCACGTCGGCGCGCAACAACAGCAGCTCGGCCACATGCCGGGCACCGGGCGCCTCGCGATAGACCTCGGTGTAGGCCTCGAAGGAAGACAAGGCCCGCAGCAACGCACTCCACTGGTAATAGGCATGGGCGGTGCCGTCGCACACCGCATCGGCCTGGTCGCCGGCCATCTCGTAGCGTGCGTCCAGCAGGCGCAGGGTGTTGTCGGCGCGCTCGATGAAGGTTCCCAGGCGGATAAAGCGAAAGGCGTCGTTGCGCATGATGGTGCCGTAGGAGGCGCCACGAAACAGATGGGAGCGCTCCTTGATCCATTCGCAGAAGCGGTTCATGCCATAGGCACTGAGGCCCTGGCTGGCGATCTGGTGGATGTCCAGCCAGGTGGCATTGACGTTTTCCCACATGTCGGCGGTGATCCGCCCGCGCACGGCATGGGCGCAGGCCCGGGCCGATCCCAGGCAACTGTAGATACTGGCGGGGTTGGCCGGGTCCAGGGCGAAGAACTGCAATAGCTGCTCGGCGTGCAAGGCCTGGTGGCGGGCGTGGTAATCCTCCAGGGTGCCGGTGATCAGCAGTGGCATGGCCAGCTCGTGCAGGCCATCGCCGCGCCCGTCCTGGGGCATCAGCGACAGGGAATAGCTGACATCGAGCATCCGCGCCAGGTTTTCCGCGCGCTCCAGGTAGCGTGACATCCAGTACAGGTCCGAAGCGGTTCGACTCAACATGGCAGGCTTCCTTAATCCTCGACCACCCAAGTGTCCTTGGTCCCGCCGCCCTGTGAGGAATTCACCACCAACGAACCTTCACGCAGGGCCACACGGGTAAGACCACCGGGCACCACACGGGTTTCACCACCAGAAAGGACAAAGGGCCGCAGATCGATATGCCGCGGGGCGATGCCGCTTTCGACAAAGGTCGGGCAGGTGGACAGCGCCAGGGTCGGTTGGGCGATGTACGCCTCGGGCCGGGCCTTGATCCGTACGCGGAACTCCTCGATCTGCGCCGCCGTGGCCGCCGGCCCCACCAGCATGCCGTAGCCGCCGGAACCCTGGGTTTCCTTGACCACCAGCTGCGCCAAGTTGGCCAGCACATGGGACAGCTCGGCGGGCCGGCGGCACTGCCAGGTCGGCACGTTCTGCAGAATCGGCTCTTCGTCCAGGTAGAAACGGATCATCTCGGTGACATAGGGGTACACCGACTTGTCATCGGCCACCCCGGTGCCGATGGCGTTGGCCAGTACCACAGTGCCCGAGCGGTAGGCTGCCAACAGGCCGGGCACGCCGAGCAGGGAATCGGGGTTGAACGCCAGGGGGTCGAGGAAGGCATCGTCGAGGCGACGGTAGATCACATCCACCGCCTGCGGGCCGGCGGTGGTGCGCATGAACACCCGGTCGTCACGCACGAACAGGTCGGCACCTTCCACCAGCTCCACCCCCATCTCCCGCGCCAGGAACGCATGCTCGAAAAATGCGCTGTTGAAGCGCCCCGGGGTCAGTACCACCACCGTCGGATTGTCCAGGGGGCTGGAGCTTTTCAGGGTATCGAGCAACAGGTTCGGGTAATGGTCGATGGGCGCGATGCGCTGGGCGGCGAACAGCTCGGGAAACAGGCGCATCATCATCTTGCGGTCTTCGAGCATGTAGCTGACGCCGCTGGGGGTGCGCAGGTTGTCCTCGAGCACGCAGTAGCGGCCGTCGCCGTCGCGTACCAGATCAACTCCGCAGACATGGGCATAGACATCACCGTGCAGGTCCAGGCCCTGCATGGCCAGCTGGTACTGCTGATTGGCAAGGACCTGCTCGGCGGGAATGATCCCGGCGCGGATGATTCGTTGCTGGTGGTAGAGATCGGCCAGAAACAGGTTCAGCGCCCGTACCCGCTGAATGCACCCTTGTTCGATGATCCGCCATTCCCGTGCCGGGATGATGCGGGGAATGGTATCGAAGGGAATCAGCCGCTCGGTGCCCTGCTCATCGCCGTACAGGGTGAAGGTGATGCCGGCACGGTGGAACAGCAGGTCGGCCTCGCGACGGCGGCGGGCCAGGAGTTCGTCGGGGGTATTGGCCAGCCAGCGGGCGAACTCGCGGTAATGCTCGCGAACCTGGCCGTCGGCCCCATGCATTTCATCAACAGCGCTGTGGTTCATGCCGTACTCCCTGTCACCTGCACACCCGGGCTTCGCCAGCCCTGTGCCTTCGGCACAAGCGCCCCAAAATCAGTCCGTTGCAGCCCAAGGCCGATGCCCGCATAACCGATGCATGCGGACCGCCCCTGCCCCGGCCATGGCTGGCATCGGTCTTGGCTATCACCAGCATAGTCAGAGTTGATTTCACTGCCCGCTGGCCGCTGGGGATAATCGCGTCCATCGAGCAAACACTTCGCCAAGCCTGATGAAGTCGCTGCTGCAACCTTGATGACGCCGATGACAACCGGGTCCGGGCTCTCCCGACCGGTTCCCTCTCCTGACCGGTCTTCCCTTTTAGCCACCCTCTCGGGTGGCTTTTTTTTACCTTGTGCGGGCCCTGAAAACACAATTGGCCGGCCCAGGGGCCAGCCAATTGTCTGTCTCGGTATATCTAGCGCAGGCTATACCAGCCGTCCACGGATCTCCTGTTTCACTCCCCAGCCCTCAATGATGCCGCCCAGGGGCTCGACCACCGCCTCGAAGTCCTGTTCAAAATCCCCGATGCCGCCATAGGTGGCGTACATCACCTTGCTCAGTTCCAGGTACCAGGCGCCGTCGTCACGCACGCTGACCTGGGCATTCAAGGATTCACCGCGAAAATGTCCTGCCGCCCTGCGTGCCCGCTCCTCATCCGGAAAAATGGCGTAGAACTCGATGGGATGGAATCGTGAAAAGTCGAAACCGCCTTCTTTCATGCGGCGCAGCACACTGCTGCTGATGTCTTCTTGAACGGCTGTGCTCATGAAACGTCCTCCTCAAACCGATGGATAGACTTTCCGTGTTTCCCGAACCGCCGGCCAAAGGGACCGGCATCACGACCCGGGGCGGGTCGTCAGGAAACAAGCATGGAGCTGACAAGATCAGAGCCTAGCGAAGAATTCGCTGATCTCGTTTGCAGATTAGCGCCTTGCTCTGGACGTCGCCAGAAATTGCTGCGAAGCGCGCTCTACCCTCTCTAGATCGGCGTGATACTGAGAATCTGAATGCTGTTCTGCTCTTTCAGGCTCTTGAGGGTGGGATCCTCGGTGCGCCCGTCCAGATCGTTCAGGTCCAGTTCGGCACTCACTGGCAACAACTTGGCCCGCACCAGTTGTGCGGCGCGTTCCATCGTCGGTTGCTGGTCGCAGTCGAAATGCTCGACGGACTGGACACCATGATCGTCAACGAAAGTGACTTGCCACTTTTGCATCAGTGCCTCCTCGATAGCCCCATGAGTGGGCTGACAACATCTCGACCCTGAGCAACGGACAATCGTTCCACCGCGCTGCCGGAACACAGCAATGACAAGGCCGCCCGAAGGCGGCCCTGGTAATGCTGGCAAAACTCAGCCGATCAAGGCTTTTCGGCGCGAGCCTTGAGTGCCTTCAGGGTGTTGAACGGCGCATCCACCACGAACTTGTTGGCCAGCCAGGACGGCACGCTGCCACCCGGCTCGGTGTGCACCTGGTAGGTCACTTCCACCTGGTCGGCACCTTTGGGTACGAACTTCCAGTAGCCCTCGACCTGGGCCACCCGCACGAAGCCTTTCTCTTCAGGGATGTAGGTGGGCACGCCCTCCAGTTTGCGGGTCAGGCTGCCGTCGGCCGCTTCGCTGGTAGTGATGTGCAATACCGAATCACGGGCAGTGACTGGCCACGGGGTGTTGAACTGGGTGTAGGTCCAGCTTTGATCGCCCTCGTGCTTGAGCAGTTTCTGGGTCTTGCACTCATGGATCCAGGAGCAGGCGCCCGCCACGTCTTCCTGAAGCGCGCGGAGCTTGGCGATGGAGGTCTTCATGGTGGTCACACCACGGTAGGCCTTGTATTTGGAGCCGGCCACTTCACTCAAGGAGACCTTGATGCCGTCTTCATCCTTGGCGGTTTGCCAGTCTTCGGCGTGGGCCGTTGCCGACAAGAGCACGGTTAAACCACAGAGCACAGCCATTCGTTGCAGCGAACCCATTGTCTTATTCCTTATTGTTGAAGTTCCGTTCATTGAGAACACTCTATGCCGCGGTCACTTGTTCCCACCAGCCAATCAGGCGGATGGCTTCTTCGCGGCTTTCGCCACACACCTCGGGATCCGCCAGGAACGCCCCACACACCGCCGGCCGCTCCGGCAGGCCGAACAGCCCGCACAGGTGTTCGACAGAAAGATGCAGGCAACGTTCTCCCGCCGGCTTGCCCTGGGGCATTCCGGGAATCGGGGTGCTGATGGAAGGGGCGATGCAGCAGGCGCCACAACCTTCACGGCAGTTCATGAGGAAAAGCTCCTTGCGACAAGCAGAGTGTTGAATGACGCCCGCCAAGAGTAACCGCTAAAACAGCCGTTTAAAATTACTCAAAGAACGGATTTGACGCACAACCGTGCGTGACTGATCAGTCTCCGACAAAGTGTCGAGCCAACCCGTCACAGAAGAGGATGAAGAATTTACTGCTTGAACTCGAAATCCAGGGCCGCGCCTTCGATATCCCGACGTTCCTCGTTGCGCAGCTGCAATTGCATTTCATTGCTGAGCAAGCGGCCGTTGAGCTGGAACGGGCTGCTTTCCTTGGGCTTCTCGCCAAACATCTGCGGCAGCAGCGGCTCGCGCTTGGGTAGCGGCACACTGCCCACCGGCTGCAGGTGCTTGACCATTTCCGGCGGCAGGCTCAAGTCCACCTTGGCGCTGGGCAACGGCTTCTTGATGTCCTGATAGGCCCATTTGGACTTGGGCTTGGCGGGCGCCTTCTTGGCCGCGGACTTGCTCTTGCTGGCACTGGCCGAAGGCTTGGCCTTGCTGGCCGGAGCCTTCTTGGCAGGGGCCGCCTTAGTGGCATGGGCCGCCCCGGCAGCCGGCTTGTCCTGGGAGGAAGCCGCCTGGACAGGAGCCACGAAGGTGGTTCCCAACAGACAGACACTTAACCAGAGGGCAGGTAGAAAGGCTTTCATGAAAGACAGGTAGATCGACAAAAGGTCCTCTATGCTCGCTTGTTGCAGGCCCCATGACAAGCACAGGGCCACACTGATTAAAATCCGCCCGCCGCCTCCTGGCACAACTGGCTGGCAAGCATTCCCAAAGTCATCAGGGCCCGCTCGGCCTCGCGATTCCAGGGCGTACCGCAGTTGAGCCGCACACAGTGGTTGAACTGCTCGGTGTTGCTGAAGATCAGCCCCGGGGCGATGCTGATGCCCTGCTGCAAGGCTCGCACATGAAGCTCCTGGGTGTTGACCCGCCCCGGCAGGCTGACCCAGAGAATGAAGCCCCCGTTGGGCCGGGTGATCTGCGTGCCCTCAGGGAAGTACTGCTGCACCGCCAGCTGAAAGGCGCTGAGATTCTTCCGGTATTCCTGGCGGATGTACCGTAAATGCCGGTCATAACCGCCGTTTTCCAGGTAGGCCGCAACCCCCATCTGGGTGACGCTGCACGCAGAATGGGTGCTGAAGGTCTGCAGGCGCTGGATCTCCTGCTGGTACTTGCCGGCAATCATCCAGCCGATGCGCACGCCGGGAGACAAGGTCTTGGAGAAGCTCGAACAGTAGATCACCCGATCCAGGCGGTCATAGGCCTTGAGGGCCTTGGTACGCCCCACCTCGAACATCAACTCGCCATAGATATCGTCCTCGACCACCTGGATATCGAAATCCGATGCCAGGCGCAGCAACTGCTTCTGCCGCTCCTCGGGCATGGTGCCGCCCAGGGGATTGCTCAGGCGTGTGGTCAGCACCAGGGCCTTGATCGACCATTGGTTGGCCGCCAGTTGCAGGGCTTCCAGGCTCATGCCGGTGGACGGATCACTGGGAATCTCGATGACCTTGAGCCCCAGCAAGTCCGCCAGTTGCAGCAGGCCGTAGTAGGTCGGCGACTCCGCAGCAATCAGGTCCCCGGGCCGGGTCAGTACCCGCAATGACATCTGCAGGGCATCGACGCAGCCGTGGGTGATCACCACTTCCGACGGGTCGACCACCACCCCGGCATCGCGCATGCGAATGGCCACCTGACGCCGCAGTGGCTCGAAGCCCGGGCTGAACATGTAACTGAATGCCCGGGGGCTGTGGAACCGGGTGACCTTGGCCAACTGCTGGTGCAGCGCCCGCACTGGCAGATAGTCAACGCTGGGCACTGCGGCCCCCAACGGAAACACACCTTCGCGACGGGACTCCACCAGCACCTGCTGAATGATGCTGCTGCGGGTCACCAGCCCCGGGCGCTCGACCCGGGCGATATCCGGCGTGGGCGCGGTCAGCGCCGGCGTCTGGTGCACGTAGTAGCCCGACTGCGGGCGCGCGCGAATCAGCCCCTGGTCTTCGAGGTTGGCGTAGGCCTGGAGTACCGTGGCGTGGCTGACATTGAGCTGCGAGCTCATCTTGCGTACCGACGGTACGCGCTCCCCCGGCTGGTAGACACCACGGCGAATATCCTCAGCCAGTTGCTGAGCGATACGTTGATAGAGCAAGAGATTGGTCATGGCGCAGCACTCGATTTCACGGCGTTTTATTCTTGTGTGAAACAATACCGGCACAGTTTAGAAGTGTACTGGGACAGTTTCTACAATAGTCGAGGACACGGGGCAGTGAAAAGCATAACTGTAGGGTTTTTGTGAACCTCTTGGCAGGCATAAAAAAACCCGACGCGGGCCAGGCGTCGGGTTTTTCCGTGGCACTGGCGCAGCTTCAGCGAGAAGCGCCCAACTGGCCTTTTTCGTCGGAGAACACGATCTCTACCCGACGGTTCTGCGCCCTTCCCCGCTCAGAAGCATTGGCCTCCACCGGATAGTCGTCGCCATAGCCTTCGACCTGGATGCGTTTTTCATCGATGCCCAGGTCCACCAGCACATCCGCCACGGCTTGGGCGCGGTCCTTGGACAACTGCAGATTGCTCTGGCGCTCGCCGGTGTTGTCGGTGTAACCCTCGATGCGCACCACGCGCTTGGGGTTCAACTGGAGGAACTGCACCACCTTGAGCACAGTGCGGTTCGCCGAGTTCTTCAGTTCCGCTTCGCCGGTATCGAACAGCACATCCCCCAGAGTCATCACCAGACCGCGATCGGTCTGGGTGGTGGCCAGGCTGATGATCTGTTCTTCCAGCCATTTGCCCTGCTGCTGCACGCTGAGCAACTTGGCTTCGCGTAGGGCCAGTTGCAGGCGCTGGCGCTCCAGCTCGAGCTTGGCCGCACGCTCGTTATTGAGTGCCTGTTCGGTATGCTCACGGGCGATTTCGCTGTAGCGCCGACTCAGGTAGGCGTAATGCTCCACATCGCCACCGCTGCCCCAATAGGTGGAGAGGCGATCGGCACGTGCCAGGGACTCCCCGGCACGGATCACGTCCTTGGGCGCGATACGCAGCACGTTGGAGTCTTCCTTGACCTTCTGGAAGTCGTTACTGGCCTGCTGCAGGGCTTCTTCGCTGTGCTGGCCAGCGCAGCCATAGAGTCCGGCGCATGCCAGGAGTACTGCACTGCCGATGATCCGGGTAGACAGATTCATTGGGCATCTCCCAGTTGCTTGCGCAGGCGAGTGATGCGGGTATTGAGTGCATTCACCTGTTCCTGGCTCTTGCGGGTCAGGACCTTGGCTTCGGCCAGGCGCGCATCCAGTTCGGCCTGTTCGGCGCGCATCCGCGCTTTCTTGTAGGACTCATCCTGCATGTTGCCCTGTGCCCGGGAGAACTTGTCTTCGGCCAGTTTCAACTCGGGCATGTCCTCGGCAGAAGCCCCCACGGCCTTGGCCTGCTCCAGCGTCTGCGCGGTGAGGCGCATCTGCTCGATGGGCGCCGGATCGGTTGCACAACCCGCCAGGGCGAGAACAGCCATGGCGGCGAAAAGAGGTCGAATAGTCACACAAGATTCCTACTGTTTTGGGCTGCTGACGGGTTGCTGCAACTGGGCCTTCCAGCGCTCCAGATTGCGCTGCAGCAAGGTCTCCGTCAGACCGGACGCGGGCAATTCTGTCATCTTTTTGGCCAACTGTCCGCGCAACCATGGGTCATTGCAGGCGGAGTTATGGGACAGCGCAAGGAACAGCCCCGGTTTGTCGATGGGCTGGGGAAACGCCGCCAGATCCGCCGTCATGCCCAGGGTCTGGGCCATGGCCATGCCTGCGTAGCGAGGCGCCAGCACATAGTCCACCTCCCCCAGGAGCAAGGTCTGGAAGACCTGGGTCAGATTCGGCAGGCGCTTGAGTTGCAGATGCTCCTTGGCCATGGCGACAAAGGGCTGAGTCAGTCGGGCCTTTTCCGACACGGCGCCGGGATGGCCTGCCAGGTCTCCCGGCTGGGTATAGCTGAGGGTCGAATCCTTGCGGGTCCAGACCAGATAGTCGTTCTGCACCAGCGCCGGGTGGATGTAGTCCAGCGATTCCAGCTCATTGAAGGTCAGCGGTGCATCGGCGAGCAGGTCCATGCGCCCGGTGCGTACCTCGTCCAGCGCCTCGGAGCGCTTGCCGGCATACAGCACCTCGACCTTCAGCCCCAGCTCCCCGGCCACCTGCTGCAGCAGGTCGGCGCTGGCACCCATCAGGTGCTTGGGGTCCTGAGGGTCACGCCACAGGTAAGGCGGTGCATCGGGGCTGCCAGTGACCACCAGACGCTCGCACTTGCCCGCCGCCATCGACAACGATGGCAACAACGTCAGGCCCAACAGCACTGGCCAGCCACTCATGCGGCGCAGATCCATGGCGAAACCCTCCCCCGGCAAAAAACACACATAAAAAAACCCGGCCAAAAGGCCGGGCTCTTTATAAGTGAAGACGCCGGATTAGACCAGCTTCTCCAACTCAGGTACGGCTTCGAACAAGTCCGCGACCAGGCCGTAGTCGGCTACCTGGAATATTGGCGCTTCTTCGTCCTTGTTGATCGCGACGATCACTTTGGAGTCCTTCATGCCCGCCAGGTGCTGGATCGCGCCGGAGATACCGACGGCGATGTACAGCTGTGGCGCAACGATCTTGCCGGTCTGGCCGACCTGCATGTCGTTGGGCACAAAACCTGCGTCCACCGCAGCGCGGGAAGCGCCGACAGCAGCGCCCAGCTTGTCGGCCAGGGCATACAGGTGCTTGAAGTTGTCGCCGTTCTGCATGCCGCGGCCGCCGGAAACGACGATCTTGGCTGCGGTCAGCTCAGGGCGATCGGACTTGGCCAGTTCTTCGCCAACGAAGCTCGACTTGCCGGCATCGTGAGCGGCGCCCACGGTTTCGACTGCAGCCGAACCACCTTCAGCGGCAACGGCGTCGAAGCCGGTGGCACGCACGGTGATGACTTTTACGGCAGCCGAGGACTGCACGGTAGCGATGGCGTTACCGGCATAGATCGGACGCTTGAAGGTATCAGCGCTTTCTACCGAGATGATTTCGGAGATCTGGTCTACGTCCAGCTGAGCGGCAACCCGCGGCAGGATGTTTTTGCCGTTGGAAGTAGCGGCTGCCAGGATGTGGCTGTAGCCAGCGCCCAGTTCGGCCACCAGCGGCGCAACGTTTTCCGGCAGTTGGTGAGCGTAGGCGGCGTTGTCGGCCACCAGCACTTTGGCCACGCCAGCGATCTTGGCCGCGGCTTCAGCCACGGCGCCAACGCCCTGGCCGGCTACCAGTACATGCACGTCACCACCGATTTTGGCGGCGGCGGCAACGGTGTTCAGGGTGGCCGGAGCCAGCGCCTTGTTATCGTGTTCGGCGATTACCAAGATAGTCATGATCAGATTACCTTCGCTTCGTTTTTCAGTTTCTCGACCAGTTCAGCCACCGACTTGACCTTGATGCCCGCGCTGCGTGCAGCCGGCGCTTCGACTTTCAGGGTCTTGTTGGTGGAGGCGGTGGAAACGCCCAAAGCATCAGGAGTCAGCGTTTCAAGCGGCTTCTTCTTGGCTTTCATGATGTTTGGCAGAGACGCGTAGCGCGGCTCGTTCAAACGCAGGTCGGTGGTGACGATGGCTGGCAGGTTCAGCGCAACGGTCTGCAGGCCGCCGTCGATTTCACGGGTGACGTTGACCTTGTCGCCGGACACTTCGACCTTGGAGGCGAAGGTGCCTTGAGCGTAGCCGCTCAGGGCTGCCAGCATCTGGCCGGTCTGGTTGTTGTCGCTATCGATGGCCTGTTTGCCGAGGATCACCAGCTGTGGCTGTTCCTTGTCGACCACGGCCTTGAGCAGCTTGGCCACGGCCAGGGAGTTCAACTCTTCAGCGGACTCGACGAGGATCGCGCGATCGGCACCCAGTGCCAGGGCGGTACGCAGTTGCTCTTGAGCAGTAGCAGGACCGATGGAGACGACGACGATTTCAGTCGCTACACCTTTCTCTTTCAGGCGTACGGCTTCTTCCACTGCGATTTCGCAGAAAGGGTTCATCGACATCTTGACGTTGGCGAGGTCGACGCCGGAGTTGTCCGCTTTGACGCGAACCTTGACGTTATAGTCGACCACTCGTTTGACAGCTACAAGAACCTTCATGGATTCCTCGTTACTCTCCGGTGAAAAGAAAGTCGCCTAGGCGAGAACCTGGCGGTTGATGCTCATCGGCACAAGGGCACCTCCAAAAACGCTGGCGCACAAAAAGGTTGACCTTGCTCACGGGGTGATGACCGTTCGTCAGTGGTGACCGACGAGTCATTCATTATCGCGGCGTGTAGACTGCGCACTTTCAAGTTGCGCGCGCGTCACCTTTACTGCCTTTGCCCTGTCTTTAGAGGTGCTCTTGAAACCAACAGTCAGCCTACGGCGAGCGCAAAACCGACCGTATCTTGACCGGAACGCCTTTTCCGGTCAATACGGCAAAATAGCCGTTTATAAGCCGCGCTTCTTTGATTTATCTGGGCTGCGGCAAATTCAAACAAACGTTTGTATTGGACGCTGAGAGTGGTGTAGATATAATGCGCCGCCCAGAGAGAAAGGTCGGCCGTCCTCCCCTTCTCCCCCCATGCGCGATGGGAGAAAGCGGGGATGCAACGCCAAACCTCCAATTAGAAAAAACCGTTGAGCCTTGAGTAGGAGATAGCCTAGTGGAACGCGAATACATGGAATTCGACGTGGTCATCGTCGGTGCCGGCCCCGCAGGCTTGTCCGCCGCTTGCCGCCTTAAGCAGAAGGCCGCTGAAGCCGGGAAGGAAATCAGCGTCTGCGTGGTTGAAAAAGGCTCCGAAGTCGGTGCTCACATCCTTTCCGGTGCCGTGTTCGAACCACGGGCCCTGAATGAATTGTTCCCGGACTGGAAGGAACTGGGCGCCCCGCTCAATACCCCGGTCACCCGCGACGACATCTATGTCCTGCGCAGCGGCGAAACCTCCACCAAGGTTCCAGACTTCTTTGTGCCCAAGACCATGCACAACGAAGGCAACTACATCATTTCCCTGGGCAATCTGTGCCGCTGGCTGGCCCAGCAGGCCGAGAACCTGGGCGTGGAAATCTACCCGGGCTTTGCCGCCCAGGAAGCCCTGATCGACGAAAACGGCGTAGTCCGCGGGATTCTTACCGGCGACATGGGTGTCGACCGTGAAGGCCAGCCGAAAGAGGGCATGTACACCCCCGGCATGGAACTGCGCGGCAAATACACCCTGTTCGCCGAAGGCTGCCGTGGCCATATCGGCAAGCAACTGATCAAGCAGTTCAACCTGGACAGCGACGCCGACGCCCAGCACTACGGCATCGGCCTCAAGGAAATCTGGGAAATCGACCCGGCCAAGCACCAGCCTGGCCTGGTGGTGCACACCGCCGGCTGGCCGCTGGATATCATGAGCAACGAGAACACTGGCGGCTCCTTCCTCTATCACCTGGAAAACAACCAGGTAGTAGTGGGCCTGATCGTCGACCTGTCCTACGCCAACACTTACCTGTCGCCGTTCGACGAGTTCCAGCGCCTCAAGCATCACCCGGTGCTCAAGCAGTACCTGGAAGGCGGCAAGCGCGTCAGCTACGGCGCCCGCGCCATCTGCAAGGGCGGCCTGAACTCGCTGCCCAAGATGGTGTTCAAGGGTGGTGCGCTGATCGGCTGCGACCTGGGCACCCTGAACTTCGCCAAGATCAAGGGCAGCCACACCGCCATGAAGTCCGGCATGCTGGCCGCCGATGCGGTAGCCGACTCGCTGTTCGCCGGCTCCGAAGGCGCCGACGAACTCAAGAGCTACGTCGATTCGTTCAAGGCCAGCTGGCTGTATGAAGAGCTGTTCGCCAGCCGTAACTTCGGCCCGGCCATGCACAAGTTCGGCCCGATCATCGGCGCGGGCTTCAACTGGATGGACCAGAATATCTTCGGCGGCAAACTGCCGTTCACCCTGCACGACACCAAGCCGGACTACGCCTGCCTGAAGCTGGCCAAGGACTGCGTGAAGATCGACTATCCGAAACCCGACGGCAAACTCAGCTTCGACAAGTTGAGCTCGGTGTTCATCTCTGGCACCAACCATGAAGAAGAACAGCCTTGCCACCTGAAGCTGACCGACCCGAGCATCCCGCTGAGCCGCAACCTGCCGCTGTACGACGAACCTGCCCAGCGTTACTGCCCGGCCGGCGTGTATGAGGTGATCACCCAGGAAGATGGCGAGAAGCGCTTCCAGATCAACGCGCAGAACTGCGTGCACTGCAAGACTTGCGACATCAAGGACCCGGCCCAGAACATTACCTGGGTCACTCCGGAAGGCGCCGGCGGCCCGACTTACCCGAACATGTAAGCCGGTGCGATAAAAGAAGGCCCCCTTTATGGGGGCCTTTTTCATGCCCGGGATTCAGCGACACCGCCACCTGTAGGAGCCGGCTTGCCGGCGAAGAGCCGCCCAAGCCTTGCTCCGGCCCAAGGGCGCATTCGCTGGCAAGCCAGCTCCTACCAGGGGCGCGGTGTTTTCAGGCGGCGCGTTCTTCGCCCGGGTTGCGTTCGAAGTAGCGCTTGTACTCGCGACTGAACTGCGAAGTGCTTTGATACCCCACCCGATGCGCCACCTGGGCCACGCCCAGCCCCTCTCCCAGCAGCAACTGCTGGGCCTTGAGCAGGCGCAGGCGCTTGAGGTACTGCACCGGCGACAGCAGGGTGCTGCGCTTGAAATGCTCGTGGAAGGTCGAGGTGCTCATGTTGGCGCAGCGGGCCAGGGTCTCGACGTTCAACGGCTCGGTGTAGTGCTCGTGCAGGTGATTGAGCGAAGCCGCAACCCGGGCGAACTGCCCCTGCTGCTCCACCAGCGCCCGCAACGCATCGGCCTGGGGCCCGCGCAAAGCGGCAAAGAGCAACTCACGCACCCGTGAAGGGCCCATGACCTTGCACTCCAGAGGATCGTGCAGGCAGCGCAACAAGCGTTCCACGCAACCACGCATGGCGTCGTCGAGCACAGCCGAGGTCATCGACTCCAGGGTCTGCGCCGAAGCCGCCCGGCCTTCGGTGACGCCCATGGCCAGCACCAGCTCGCTCAATACCGCCCGGTCGATGGCGATAGAAACCCCCAGCAGCGGCGCATCGGGCAAGGCGAAGGTTTCGCACTCGAAGGGCACCGACAGGGCCTGGATCAGGTAATGCCCGGCACCGTACTCCAGGGTTCGCGTGCCCAGGTAGGCCAGCTTGCTGCCCTGGGCAATGATCATCAGGCTCGGCTCATAGATCTGCGGGCCCCGCGCCACGTCGCAACTGGCCCGCAGCACCTGGACCCCGGGCAAGGCGGTGGCAACGAAACCGTCACGGCTGGCAAGGGGCTGGATCAGCGAGACCAGGGTGGCGTTGGCGTCCAGATGGCGGGTCAGCAGCATGGGGAAAACTTCACGGAAAAAGGGACGAAAACATCATCGCAGGTCTGTACGCCAATGCCGCGTGAAAACCGCCAATGCCGGAGGAATAGGCATGACATGCCGAGGAATCGCCATGGTTGGCCCAGGGCCCGACGCCGAGAATGCCACGCCTCAATCGTCAATGCTTTTGCGAGGTCCACCATGTACACCGCCATCGGTTATGCCGCCCAATCGGCCACCACTCCCCTCGCCCCCATGAGCTTCCAGCGCCGCAGTCCGCGTGCGGACGACGTCGCCATCGAGATCCTCTACTGCGGCGTCTGCCACTCCGACATCCACCAGGCCCGCAACGAATGGGGCATCGCCGTGTACCCGCTGATGCCGGGCCACGAGATCGTCGGCAAGGTCACAGCCGTCGGCGCCAACGTCAGCAAGCACAAGGTCGGCGACCTGGTGGGCGTTGGTTGCATGGTGGATTCCTGCCGCCACTGCGAGGCCTGCGCCGCCGACCTGGAGCAATACTGCCTGCAAGGCCCGACCATGACCTACGCCACCCCGGACCGGGTCGATGGCAGCAACACCATGGGCGGCTACTCCGACAGCATCGTGGTCAGCGAGCACTTTGTGGTGCGCATTCCGGAGAAACTCGACTTGGCCAGCGCCGCGCCAATCCTCTGCGCCGGCATCACCACCTACTCGCCACTCAAGCATTACGGGGTCAAGCCCGGTGACAAGGTAGGGATTCTCGGCATGGGCGGCCTGGGCCACATGGGCATCAAGTTCGCCAAGGCCCTGGGCGCCGAAGTGACCCTGTTCACCCGCTCCGCGAGCAAGGCCGAAGAAGCCCGCCGCCAGGGTGCCGACCATGTGATCGTATCCACCGACGCGGCGCAGATGCAGTCGGTGGCCGGGCACTTCGACTTTCTCCTGGACACCATCCCGGTGCCCCACGACCTCAACCCCTACCTCGACACCCTGCGCTTCGATGGCGTGCATATCCTGGTGGGCCTGATCGAACCGGTGGACCCGGCGCTGCACGCCGGCAAGCTGGTGATGAGCCGCCGGGTGCTGGCCGGCTCGCTGATCGGCGGCATTGCCGAGACCCAGGAAGTGCTGGACTTCTGCGCCGAGCACGGCATCACCTGCGATATCGAAATGCTCGACATCCGCCAGATCAATCAAGCCTATGAGCGCATGATCAAGGGTGATGTGAAGTACCGCTTCGTGATCGACATGGCAACCTTGAAAGGCTGATTCTCGACACCGTCAAAGCATGGCTGGTCGCCGGGGGCGCCGATGGCGTGCGCCTTCGCCGGCACGCCGGCTCCTCCACGAGCCAGCGGAGGTCAGCCGCGAGCAAAGGCGCGCAGCACTTCGCCATCCATGCGGTACTTGACCCATTCCTCCTGAGGCTGGGCGCCCAGGGACTTGTAGAACTGGATCGCCGGCTCGTTCCACTCCAGCACGCTCCATTCGAAGCGCCCGCAATCATTGTCACAGGCGATCTGCGCCAGATGTCGCAGCAGTTGCTTGCCCGCCCCGCCGCCCCGTTGTTCCGGAGTGATGTAAAGGTCCTCCAGGTACAGGCAATTGCTGCCCAGCCAAGTGGAATAACTGAAGAAGAACACCGCAAAGCCGATCGGCACGCCTTCGCGCAGGCAGATCAGGCCATGGGCCGTGGCCCCCTCGCTGAACAGGCTGCGTTCGATATCGGCGACGCTGGCGATCACTTCATGGCGGGCCCGCTCGTAATCGGCAAGTTCGGTGATGAACGCAAGAATCTGCGGGGCATCGCTGGGCAGTGCAGGACGGATTTCTACGGTCATCGACGGCTCTCTTGTTGGAATCAGGCGGCCATATTAGAACGGCAGCAGAAATACATGCACGACCATTTATGCCAAGCCCCCCGGCCCAGTTCCTTGCGCACGGCACTTACTCCGCTGCCGACTAACCCTGAGGCCTGCAGGAACACAACAAACACCGGGAGGCGCCATGTTAGAAAGCCCGACATGACTTCAAGCATAAAGAGGCACTTTCATGTCGGCGTGCACCCCGCAGCAGTCCCGGGTCTCGGCCCCGTTATTCGGCCTGTTCTGCCTGGGCAGCTACCTGCTGTCGCTGTCCTACGGCTCGACCTTTCTCCTGTCGCTGCTGATCGGCAGCCGTGGCGGCAATGAACACGATGCCGGCACGGTGATTTCCACAGCCATGCTCAGCACCTTTGTTGCGGTGATCGGCTCCGGGCACCTCTCGGACCGCCTCGGCGCCGCGCGCTCGGTGGCAGTGTTCGGCTGCCTGCTGGCGGTGGCCAGCCTGGGCTTTGCCCTGACCCCGGGGGTCGGCCCCGGCCTGCTTTTCTTCGGCCTGACCCTGGGCCTGGGCTGGGGGGTGTTCTATACCCTGGGACCGATCATCGTGGCGATGCTGGTGGAGCCCGCGCAACGGGCCCGCTACTTCGCACTGCTGTCGGGCAGCATGATGACCGGAATCGGCTCCGGCCCCTTGCTGGGGCGCCTGGCCAGTGCCCTGGGCTACCCACTGACCAGCGCCTTTCTGATCGCCGCCGGTGCCAGCCTGCTGGGTGTGCTGATCTTCTGGCGGCTGGGCGGCCGGCTGCGCCATCAGGCCAACCACCTGGGCACCGCGGCGGCTGGCATCACCTGGGCTGGCACCGCGCAGGTGCTGTCCTCCCGCGCCGTCTGGCCGATTCTCATGGTGGGCCTGGGAGGTTGCGTATTCGGCGGCCTGTCGAGCTTCCAGACCAGCTACGGCCCCTCCCGCGGCGTCGACTACTCGCTGTTCTTCCTCGGCTTCATGAGCGCCGCCATCGCCAGCCGCCTGCTGATCGCCGGGATCGTGGTCAAGCGCGATCCCTATCGTGCCGCCTGCCTGCTCTCGGGGCTGATGCTGGTGTCGATCCTGCTCTTTTTATTTGCTGTCGACAGCAGCGCCAGCTACCTGCTGGCTGCCGTGACCCTGGGGGTGGGCTATGGCCTGACCTACTCGGTGATCAATGGCCTGGCGGCCAACGAAGCACCAGCCGGCTGCACCTCCCAGGCGTTGCTGCTGTTCAGCCTGTCGTACTTCATCGGGGTCTTCGGTTTTCCCTGGCTGGCCGGGCGGATCATCGTCGAAGCCGGCATCCAGGCGCTGCTGTTCACGGTGCTCGGCGTGGCGTTGCTGAACTGGCTGATCAGCCTTGGCCGCCTGGGCTGGCGGCGCCTGGGCCACTGGCGTATGGCAGCCGGTGCATAACACCGTTCGTCGATCATCAGGCACCAACCGGCCCCGGCAGCGGACCAATATCAGGTAACGACTCTAACGAATGGAGGCGACACCATGATCAAGGTCCAACTCTGCGCCCTGGCCCTGGCCGGGCTGCTGTCCACTGCTGCCCTGGCCGGCGCCACCGGCCCGACCAACCCGGTTGAAGGCCCGAAATCCCCGGCCACCCAGGGCACGCCGAAGATCAACATCAACCCACCGGCCATGGACGAAGGCTCATTGCCACCGGCGACCGGGACCGACCCGCGCATTCAGGGCAACGACAACGGCCGCCAGGGCGGTGTCGGCACCATGGACTCCAGCACACCCGACAGTGGCAAGACCGGTACCGGCTCGAAAACCACCACCGGCGGCTCAGGTTCTGAAGGCAGCAGCCAGTAACCGCCGGTTCAATCCAGCAGGCCCTGTGCGCCAGGGCCTTGAGGAGAGATGTCATGACTCGAGGAAGCAAAGCCAAATACACCCTGGCCCAGCGCCGCAAGGCCGCGGCCATCGAAGCCAGCTACGAAGAACGCGGGCTCTCGCCGGAGCAGGCCGAAGCACGGGCCTGGGCCACGGTGAACAAGCAGTCCGGCGGCGGTGAACGGGCGGGCGGCTCCGGTCGGGACAAAAGCCCGGCAGACAAGGCCCGGGCCCGCAGCGAGTCGGCCCGGCGCGCGGTGGCTACGCGCCAGGGGCATGCCCGCAACAGCGCGGCGTCCCTGGGCACCCAGAGCAAGGACAGCCTGATGCGCGAAGCTCGGGCGAAGAAGATTCCGGGACGCTCGCGCATGCGCAAGCAGGAGCTGATCGAAGCCCTGAGCAAGGCCGGCTGACCGGCGGCCAACTGCTCGCCGCTGACTCAGCCGCGCGCCAGCAAGGCATCCACTTCGGCACTGCCCGGAGCGGTGGCCGGGCCACGCCGGGTGACGGCAATCGCCGCCGCGGCGTTCGCCCGACGAGCCGCCATCAGCGGCTCAAGGCCCGCTGCGAGCCCGGCGACCAAGACCCCGGCGTGGGCATCACCGGCACCGTTGCTGTCCACCGCCTCCACCTTGAACCCCGGCACCTGCACCGCCTGCCCCTGGCGGCTGACCCAACAGCCGCGGGGGCCATCACGCAGCACCAGCAACGCCGCAGGTGACAACCAGCTTTCGAGCTGCGCCAGCGCCTGGGCAATCTGCGAAGTACCGGTCAATTGCAATGCCTCGGCGCGGTTGCTGCTCCAGATGTCGATCCGTGGCAACAGCGCCGCCATCAAGGGTGAATCTGCCGAACCGGCCAACGGCCCCGGGTCGAACATCAATGGGATCGAACGAGGCAGCGCCAGCAACCAGTCCAGCAGGGCCCGTGCCTTGCACTCCTGCAACAGGCTGTAGCCGCTGACATAGAGGTAATCCCCCGCCTCCACCCGGACCCGGGCCAGATCCTCGGCCGACAATTCGCCCTCGGCGCCGATATGGGAAATGAAGGTGCGTTCAGCAGAGGCTTCGGTCAGGGCCACGCACAGACCGGTATCAGCCCCCCTGCCGGGCTCCAGGCTCATCTGTATGCCTTCGCCCTGCATCGCCGCCCGCGCCAGGTCGCCAAAGCGCCCCTGCCCGTGGCGCCCGAGGTAGACCACCGGCAACCCGTTGCGCACCGCGGCGGCCATCACGTTGAAGCCGCCACCGACCTCGAAGCCCGCAGATTGCGCGAGCACATCGCCTCCGGAGGCCGGCAGGCGCTCTACCGCCATCACCAGGTCGACTATCACCTGGCCGGTGTGCAGCAACCTAGGCATTGGCGTTCTCGACAAAGGCCGCGCGCCGGTCCCGGGCACCGCCCAGTAGAGCGTAACCGCCGCCGGCCACCAGGAAGGTGACGATCCAGCCCAGGCCGTTATGCCCCAGCCAGGAATCGGCCAGGGGCCCGGTGAACCAGACGTCTTCGGCAGTGGTGCCGATGGTGGTGAAACCGAAGCCCAGCACAATCGCCAGCACCCAGGCGCCAAAGGCTCGCCATTCGATGCCGCCCCGGTACCAGTAGGCGCTGCTCGGGCCGACGTTGAGCAGATCATCGGCGCTGTAGTGATGACGATGGATCAGGTCCACCACGAAGATCCCCACCCAGGCGGTGATCGGCACCGCCAGCAGGGAGATGAAGCTGATGAAAGGGCCATAGAAGCTGTCGGCAATCAGCATGAAATAGATCGAGCCGAGGAAGATCGCCACGATATCCACCAGCACCGCATAGACCCGCTTGACCTTGAGGCCCAGGGTCAGCGCGGTGAGGCCGGCGGAATACACAGAGAGGTTGTTGGACAGCAGCAGGCCGCCAAAGGCCGCGACCAGGTAGGGCACCGCCATCCAGGTCGGCAGCATGTCGCGGATCGCGATGATCGGGTCCACTGCCGAGGCCAGGTGGTCGTTGCCCACCGACAGCAATCCGCCCAGGGTAATCAGCAACACCAGCGGAATGCCGGCGCCAAACGCCGCCGAGGCCACCAGGCGCCCGGCCGTTACCGAACGGTGCTGATAACGCGACATATCGGCCCCGGAACTGGCCCAGCCAATCCCGGTCCCGGCGGCCATGGTGCCGACGCCGATGATCATCGCACTCATGGGGGCCGGCGCGGCATTGAAGACCGCCGCCCAGTCGATGGTGGCGCAGAGGAAACCGCCCACCAGCACGTTCAGGGCACCAAAGCCGTAGGTGGCCCACTTCTGGATGACCAGCAAGGTGGCGTGGCCCAGGCCGGAGACGCTCAGGGTCATCAGCACGAAGATGCCGATGAACAGCAGGGTCAGCAGCGGCGCATCCTTGGCCGAGGCCGGGGTCTGGAACAGGATCGAGCTCAGGGACAGCAGGACGAAGGCCGCCGTGGTGGTATTGACCGTCTCCCAGCCAACCCGTGAAAGCATCGACACCAGGGTCGGGCCGATATTGCCCCGCACCCCGAAGATTGCCCGGGACAGGGTCAGGCTCGGCGCCCGCCCGCGCCGGCCGGCTACCGAGATCAGGCCGACCACGGCGAACGACCCCACCGACCCCAGGATGGCCACCAGCAGCACCTGCCAGATCGACAAACCGCGAAACGCCACCAGAGTCGCCCCCAGGGGCAGGCCGAGAATACTGATGTTGGCCGCGAACCAGACCCAGAACAGCTGCAGCGGGTGCCCGTCGCACTCTGCCTCGGGAACCGGCTCGATACCGCGGGTTTCCAATTGCCCGGCGCCTGATCCGGCCGTGGATGAACTCATGATAAAACTCCTGTTGCCGTTGTTAGGGGTATTGGGCAATTTCGGAAGTCACAGAACATCCCGGCATTCCTGGCCGTGTCATAGCTTTCCATAGCGATCGGCAACATGGCCGCACACCGCGGCCTGTACCTTAAAGGCGGCTCAACGCAGCGCCAGCAGCTGTTCCACCAGAGGCTGCAGGTCCAGCTCATTGACCTTTCGCACCTGCCCGATCAGTTCGCCAGGCCAGATCTCCATCCCCAGGCAAGCGCCGAGCATGGCACCGAGAATCGCCGCGATTGTGTCGGTGTCGCCCCCCAGGCCCGCGGCCATGCACAGTGCCTCGAAGGCCGGCAATTGCCCCAGGGCCACTTGTCGGGCCAGGGCGAAACTCACCACCACCGATTCCTGGGAAGCCACCGAGGTGCCGATCAGCTCGTAGAGCATCCGCGCAAAGCCTTCCCGATCGCCGTCGACACGCAGGGTGCTGGTCCAGTCCAAGCGAGCACCGATGGTGGCACCCGCTACCCAGTGCCCCTGGGCCTGGGCCTGCCGGGCGACCTGCACACCAAGTGCCAAGGCTTCGGCCAGAGGCTGGCCGTTGATTCCGGCGGACACCACCGCCGCCACCGCCGCCGCGCTGGCAATGCCCAGGCTGGTGTTGTGCGTCACCTGGCAGGCCTCGACCACCGCCTGCAGAAACGTCTCGGGCCGAGCCACATCGGCGGCGATGCCCACCGGCGTGATGCGCATGGCGGCGCCATTGGTGGTGCCATAGCGGCCCGCCTCTTCAACGGACTCCCCGGCGAGGATCATTTCAATGGCGCGTTTGGTGGAAGGCCCCAGCAGATCCTGGGAACCCTTGGCCTGCATCTGCGCCTCCCACTCGATCAGGCTCTGGGCCAGGGCCGCCGGAGCGATCCGGCCCTGCCCCCGGACCAACAGGCGAGCCACCAGGATCGCCTGCTCGGTATCGTCGGTAATGGAGCCCCGGGGCATGTTCGCGGCAATCGGCTGGTCCGGGCCGGCGTCCTCCAGGGTGCGGATGACGCCGAAGCGCTGCTGGATCTGTTCCCGGCTCAAGGATTGGGTCGGCATGCCCAGCGCATCGCCCAGGGCCAGCCCGTAGAAGGCGCCCAGGGCGCGCTGCAATGCATTCACCGCGGCTCTCCGAACTGCAGGTGCATGCGAAAATGCTGCGGGTCCAGCAGGCTTTCGACCTGCTCCATAAAGCGCCCCTGGCGGTCGTAGGTGGTACGCAGGGCCTTGAGGAAGACTTCGCCCGGCGCACGTCCGAGCAATTGGGCATCTTCAGCATTCAAGGGCTCGGCGCCGATCCACTGATCGCCGCGCTCGCCGATATAGCCGTAGGCGGCCAGGGTAATGGTCAGGGAATCATCGATCAGGCCGACCCTAGGCAGGCCTTCCAGCTCGCCGGAAGCCGGGATCAGAGAGCGCTCCAGGGACAGCACCCGGCCATCGGTGCTGCGGCGCCGGCGATCGAGGGCGATGAACTGGTCGGTGCCCAGGCGATGCTTGAGGTCCGGGCGATGGATCGCTTCCAGGCGCAGCACCTCGGTGTTGACCAGCGCACCGCTGTCGGCCAGGGCCTGGGCCCAGCCATGATGCTGATCCAGGGCAACACCGTCGAAGGTGACGATGGAGCCTACGCCGCTTTGCGTGGCGATGTAGTTGCGCCGCTTGAGCTCGGCCAGGGCCTCGCGCAAGGTGCCACGGCTGACACCGAATTCTTCGGCCAACTGATGCTCGCCCGGCAGTTGAAAGCCGTCCTCCAACAGGCCGCTTTCAATACGCCGGATCAACTCGTCGACCACCCTTGTTTTCTTATCGAATCGGACATGTTTGATCATGTCCGGCTTGATACATGAAAGGCCCGAGCCAGAGCAAGAAATATCTTCTTACAGCCGTCTGAAACGCCCGTCAGGGTTCAAGACCAATGGGAAAGAACACCCCGCAACTCCACACCCCCAGCCAATTCTGGCCGTCGATCTGGCGGGTCTGCGCCAGCTCCACCAGTTGGTAGAAGACGTTGCGATGGATCAGCGCTTCAAGATTGTGTCGAACCAGGAGGTAAGGCGCCGGTTCCTGGGTCAGGGGGTCGATCACCACCCGCAGCGGGTGCTCGTCATTGGCGACCACCTGCTCCTCGACGTTGGTAGAAAAGCGCAGCACCTGAGCCTCGCCCTGCCCTTCGACCTCCAGGGTCACGGCGACGAAGGGTGCGTCGTCGACCTTGATGCCGACCTTCTCCACCGGAGTGATGAGGAAATAGTCATCGCCATCGCGGCGAATGATGGTGGAGAACAGCTTGACCATGGGTTTGCGGCCGATCGGCGTACCCAGGTAATACCAGGTGCCGTCGCGGGCGATGCGCATGTCGATATCGCCGCAGAAGTCGGGGTTCCACAGGTGGACCGGCGGCAAGCCTTTTTCAGCCTTGGGAATCTGCGCCAACAGGTCGTTGGCCTTGCCTGGACCACTCATACCGCTCTCCTCCCTCAATCAATCAGTCGCTCAGGCCCAGCAGGCCGCGCGCGTATTGCTGCAACGGCGGACCAAGCAGATCCTGTGGCTTGTTGTCGTGGAACGTCAGTAAACCGCCACGGCTGCGAATCCGCGCGGAATCGATCAGGTACTGGGTACTGGTTTCGATCAACATGATCTGGATGGTACTGGTATCCACCCCCAGGCGGTCCACGGCTTCCTGATCCAGCCACTCGTCAGAGTTACCGATACGGTCATCGGCCTTGGCGAAACGGGCGTAGAGCAGATAGTGCGCCCCCGCTTCCCGGGCTTCGGCCATGGCTTCATTCAGGCCCTCGGGCGCCTTGGCCCGACGCACCATGGGGAAATACTCGACAAAGCCGTTGAAGGCTTCCTCGGCTACCACGTTGGGCCGCGGATAAGCGCCACCCGGCGGTACGAAATGCCCCTGGGCAATGAAAATGAACGAATCCGGCTGAATGCGGAACGAGCTGGTGCGGCGTGTATCACTGTGATCGAGCACCCCCGCATCGCTCAGGTGATAGCGCACCCCTTCGCCCATATCACTGACATTCATGCAGCCGCCGAGTGCCAAAAAGGCCAGCAGCAAAACCAGGCTACGCATCCTACCCTCCAAAATCCGGTGACGGAAAACCGGCGAATGGCCACGGGATGCAGCTTCCGCGCCAGCTCCGCCAAGGAAGGGAATTCGTCGGCAAAGCGCCTCAGCCGCCAATGATCTTCATCACCGTGGCTCCACCGGAAAAGGCCAGCTCCTGCTTGTCCCCCAAGGCCTTGACCAGCAGCCGCTGCAAGGCCGGCAGAGCCTGATGGCGCGGCTTGTCCAGCAGGTCGCCGACATAGTGACGATTGCTCGAAGAAAGGCAGCCGTGCAGCCAGCCCGTGGAGGACAGCCGCAAACGCGAGCAGGTGCGGCAGAACGGCACGCTTTCGTTGGCGATCACGCCGAAATGACCGTGCCCGGGAATGGCGTAGCGCACCGCGGTAGCATCCACCGGCGCATCGGCCTGAAGGTATTCGTAGCGCTGGCCGATCAGGTCCAGCAACTGTTGCAGGCTGACAAACTGCTGCAGGAAAGCGTTGCCATCATTGGCCAGGTGGCCCATGCGCATCAGCTCGATGAAACGCAGCTCGTAACCCCGTTCCAGGCAGTAATCCAGCAACGGCATCACCTGATCCAGGTTCTGCCCACGCAACGGCACCATGTTGACCTTGATCTTCAAACCGGCACTGCGGGCTTGCTGCATGCCATCGAGCACCGTGGCCAGGTCGCCGCCACGGGCAATGCTGCGAAAAGCCGTCGCATCGAGGGTATCGAGGGAAACGTTGATCCGGCGGATACCGGCCTCCACCAGCAACGGCAGCTTGCGCGCAAGCAATTGGCCATTGGTGGTCAGGCTGATGTCGTCCAGCCCCATGCGCCCCACCGCGCCCATGAAGGCTTCCAGCTTGGGACTGACCAGGGGTTCGCCACCGGTGATGCGCAAGCGCTCGATGCCCGCCGCTTCCATCAGGTACGCCACGCCGCGAGCCATTGCCTCGGCCGACAACTCGTCCTGGGCGGCCACCAGCCGCTTGCCGTTGGGCACGCAGTAGGTACAGGCGTAGTTGCAGGCTGACGTCAGACTGATCCGCAAGTTGCGAAAGCGCCTGCCTTGACGATCAACGATCATGGATGACTCCGGCGTAGGAAGGGAGAACCGGGCAAAACCTGACCCAAAAATCAGGTTTTGGCAAGTCCCATGCCTGAGTATATTCCTCGGACACTGCGCCATACAGTTTGTCGATGGCGCAATATAGCGGCTGAATGCCTTAGCTGTTCGAGGTGTCGGGGTCGCGCTTGCGCTTGTTGCCCATGCGCACACCGATGTCCATCAGGAACTGGAAGAAGCCTTCCTGATCTTCCAGCACATTGCTCCAGAACGGCGAGTGGTACAGCGCAACCGCACCATGTACCAGCGCCCACGAGGCACAGTAGTGGAAGTATGGCGGCACGTCTTCAAGCTTGCCTTCACTGATGCGACCCTTGATCAGCAGGGTCAGGCGCTCGAAGTTGGACGCGCGGATCTTGTGCAGTTCCTCGACCATCTCCGGCACCTGGTTGCCCTTGACCACCTTCTCTTCCAGGCGGTCGAACAACCGATAGCGCTGCGGGTCACGCATGCGGAATTCGAAGTAGGCCCGGGACAGGGCTTCCTTGTCCTTGTCGACGTCGGCCGAGTGCAGCAGCTCGTTCAGGTCGCGCTCGTAGTCGAGCATCAGGCGCAGGTAGATCTCCGCCTTGGACTTGAAATGCTTATAGATGGTCCCTTTGCCGATACCCACGGCATCCGCAATCATCTCGACGGTGACACTGTCTTCACCTTGTTCGAGGAACAGCTTGAGCGCGGTATCGAGAATTTCTTGCTCGCGGCGACGAAACTCACGGACCTTACGAGGTTCTTTCTGCATAAGAAAAGGTCTGTTCGGGGTCAAAATCGAAGCCGCGTATTATGCCTAACTTGCGCCAAAATGCACGGATCATCCATCGTTGCTGGTGTTTCTGGCGCAAAAGCCGCCCCGTCAGAACCTTCCAGACAGGCGCCAAAAGCCAGGGAAATCCCGTGAATACGGGGCCGGGCCAGGGTTCAAATAGCAAACTTCCACAGCCGCCAAGCTCCGGATCAGACCGCGAAGTCTGGTTTTTCCCGCACCCAGCACCCTGGATTGCCCCACGCCCTGCGTGCGACGCAAAGGCCTCGATAAGTCGCAATTCCATCATTGCCCGGCTGATTCGTCGCTCAGCGGGGGCCAATGCAACTGCCGTCCCACAGCATCAGAGAAGCCCTATAAGAGCGGAAGAATAATCCGAAAGTATCGATGGCGTTGATAACTGCCAGCCGGGCAGGTACAGCAAACTGCAACAGATTATGTAGGCAACTTTCAGGAAAATTCGGCTATTTTTAGTCTTATCAGCTAAAAATCAGGTGATATTCAGCGATCGCGTCGAAAACTGCGATACAGGCAACCCAAATGAGAACTCAAGCGAAGCGCGCGTATTCCAAATTTGTTTAAAAAACGAGCAGGGGCAACTGGACTGAATGCAATAGTGATCAATACTTCAACTGTCGGCGGGACATCTCCCCCAAGTGAAACGCCGATCAAGGTACCGAAGGACCGCGTGCCTTAGTTTTACTCCTAATGGTCTTAACCCGGATTCACCCCCCAGAACCCGGGTTTTTTTTTGCCCGCCATTCAGCGCCAGTGCACCGTGCGACCCAGGCTCAGCCCTTGACCCGCGCCAAGGGGAACAGGCGCTTGAAGTTGGCCGTGGTCTGCTGGGCAAAGGCTTCATAGCTTTCGCCCCGCAGCATCGCCAGGAACTCCGCCACCTCGCGCACGTACTGCGGCAGGTTGGGCTTGCCGCGATAGGGGATCGGCGCCAGGTAAGGCGAATCGGTCTCCACCAGCAGGCGGTCGGCCGGCACCTGTCGGGCCACGTCCCGCAGGGCATCGGCATTGCGGAAGGTGACAATCCCCGAGAGGGAAATATAGAAACCCAGGTCCAGGGCCGCCTTGGCCATTTCCCAGTCTTCGGTGAAGCAATGCAGCACACCGGCATTGGGCAATGCCGCCTCGCGCAGCAGTGCCAGGGTGTCGGCGCGGGCGCCGCGGGTGTGCACCACCACCGGTTTGCCGGTCTGCTGGGCGGCCTGCAGGTGCAGGCGGAAGGATTCCTGCTGCAGCTCGGCGGCTTCCGGCTCGTAGTGATAGTCCAGGCCAGTCTCGCCAATGGCCACTACCCGGGGGTGGTTCAGTTCATCCAGCAGCCAGTCCAGGGCCGGCGCTGCGCCGGGCTGCACATCCAGCGGATGCACGCCCACCGAGCAGTCGACATCGTCATAACGATCGGCCAGGGCCTTGACGTCCGCCGCGTTGTCGGCGCTGACACCGATGCACAGGAAGTGCCCTACCCCCCGCTGGCGGGCAGCAGCCAGCGCGGCATCCAGGGAGCCGTCATGAGCGGCGAGATCGAGGCGGTCAAGGTGGCAATGGGAATCTACGAGCATAGGAGGCTACAACTACATCCGATCAATGAAAGGCCCGGGTTGTGGCGCCCGGGCGGAAACAACGCTGAGTCTAGGCGCTGCGGGTCAATTCTGGGTAGGCAGGGCCGCCCACTGCACCAGCAAGGCTTCCAGCAATAGCACGCGGTTGAGGTTGGCCTTGCTCAGGACCTTCTGGCGCTGGGCCAGGATCCAGTCCTGGATGTTCAGCACCTTGGCCTGGGCGGACTTCTGCGCCAGGTATTGCAGCACCTTGCGCATGTCTTGCAGACCCAGTCCCTGCTCATCCTGGGTCAGTTGATAACGCAGGACCAGGTTCGACCAGTCGCAGAACCAGTCGAACAGCAGCAACAAGGGAATGGCACTCCAGGATTCGGCCAGTTGCGTGGGCGACTGCTGCTGTTTCAGCAGCTTCTTCACCCCTTCCACCACTTGCGCCCGCTGCTCGCGAACACCCTGGGCCTGCAGGCTGACCGCTGCCAGCGGCGAACCGGCAGCCAGGGTCAAGAGCTCCACCCGCTCCTCCTCGGAGCAATCAGGCAGGGCCTGGGCCAGCCACTCAAGGCTCATGGCCTCGCTGGGCAGCGGGCAGGCCTGCTGCACGCAACGGCTCTTGATCGTGGGCAACAACCGGCTGGGCTGGTGGCTTACCAGCAACAGCACAGTGTTGCCGGAAGGCTCCTCGAGACTCTTGAGCAGGGCGTTGGCGGCGTTGATATTCATCGACTCCACCGGCTCGATCAGCACCACCTTGCGCCCCCCCAACTGGGCGGTCTGGACCACGAAGCTCACCAGTTCGCGGACCTGGTCGACCTTGATCGCCTTGTCCGCTTCCTCCGGCTCCAGCACGTAGTTGTCCGGGTGGCTGCCGGCCAGCAGCAACAGGCAGGACTTGCATTGACCACAGGCGTCCAGGCCTTCCGGGCGCTGGCACAGCAAGCGCGCCATCAGCCGCTCGGCCAGGGCCCGCTTGCCGATACCCGCTGGGCCATGCAACAGGTAGGCATGGGCATGCTGGGTACGCCCCGCCAATTGCTGCCAGAGGCTGTCCTGCCAGGGGAAGACTTCAGCCACGGGCGCGCTCCAGCAATTGCGGCAACAAGCTGTCCAGGGACTGCTGGACCTGGGCCAGGGGCTGCGCCGCATCCACCAGCACATAACGCTGCGGCGCCGCTGCGGCGCGGGCCAGGAAGGCTTCGCGAACCTTCTGGAAGAAGGCCTGGCCTTCCTGCTCGAAGCGATCCAGCCGGCCACGGGCACTGGCTCGCGCCAGGCCGACATCCACCGGCAGGTCGAAGACCAGGGTCAGGTCGGGGCGCAACTCGCCCTGGACGAAATCCTCCAGCGCAGCAATGCGCGCAAGGCTCAGGCCGCGGCCCGCGCCCTGGTAGGCGTAGGTGGAGTCGGTGAAACGGTCGCACAGCACCACCGCACCGCGCTCCAGGGCCGGGCGAATCACCGTTGCCAGGTGCTGGGCACGCGCGGCGAACACCAGCAACAGCTCGGTATCGGCATTCATGACCTCTTCCACCGGGGTCAGCAGCACATCGCGAATCCGCTCGGCCAGCGGCGTGCCACCGGGTTCACGGGTCAACAGCACCTCGATCCCCGCAGCGCGCAGGCGCTCGGCGAGGTACTCGCGATTGGTGCTTTTGCCCGCGCCTTCCGGGCCTTCCAGGGTAATAAACAAGCCAGTCACGGGCAGTCCTTAATCAATGTCATTGCGGGCTTTTCGCCGCGGGCTCGGGCACAGGCTCGGCAGGAGCCGGAGTCGCAGCCGGCTCGGGCGCAGCTTGCGGGGCGCTTGCCGGAGCTGTCTCCGGGCCAGGGGTTGCAGGCGTCTCCGGCACCGGACCTGCCGCTTCGGGAACCGCTGGCGTGGCGGCTGGGGCCGGGCTGGAACGGTAATCGGCGCGACGCTTGAGCTGAAACTCGCGCACCGCGCTGTTGTGGGCATCCAGGTCATCGGAGAACACATGGCTGCCGTCGCCCCGCGCGACAAAATACAGGCTCTTGCCCGGCACCGGGTTGAGGGCGGCGTGGATCGCCTCGCGTCCGACCATGGCGATCGGCGTCGGCGGCAGGCCGGCAATCACGTAGGTGTTATAGGGCGTGGCTTCCTTGAGATGAGCCCGGGTCAACTTGCCGGTGTAACGCTCACCGAGGCCGTAGATCACCGTAGGATCGGTCTGCAGCAGCATGCCAATCTGCATGCGACGCACGAACACGCCTGCGATCTGCCCACGCTCCTGGGGTACGCCGGTTTCCTTCTCCACCAGCGAGGCCATGATAAGCGCCTGATAAGGATCGCTGTAAGGCGCATCGTCGGCACGCTTGCTCCACTCCTTGGCCAGCACATCGTCCAGGCGGTCGTAGGCTTTTTCCAGGAGCTCGGCGTCGGTCATGCCCCGAACGAAACGATAGGTGTCAGGGAAGAAACGCCCTTCAGGGAAAACCCCGGGATGCCCGAGCTTTTCCATCACCCGGCTGTCGCTGAGCCCCGTCAGGGTCTGCTGCAATTTTTCGCTCTTGGCCAGGGCGCTGCGTACCTGGCGGAAATTCCAGCCTTCCACCAGGGTCAGGCTGTACTGCACCACCTCACCGCGCTGCCAGAGGCCGATCAGGCCTTCGGCGGTCATGCCTGGGGTCATGCGGTACTCGCCGCTGTGCAGAGGCTGGCCCGCCATATTGAAGCGCCAGTACAGGCGCAGCCAGAAGGCATCATCGAGCACACCCTCGGCTTGCAGACGATTGAAGGTGCCGGTGGGCGTCGAGCCGGCGGGAACATCGAGCAACTGTTCCTGGCTCAGGTTAAGCGGTTGTTCCAGGGCCGAGTGCAGTTTCCAGGCACTCGCACCCAACAGCAGTCCTGCCAGGACCAGTCCGGTTTCCAGCAGGAGCAGTAATTTACGTCTCACGAATCAAGCATCCAGTAGTGCGCGGGTAATGCCCTGCAGTTTACGGGTGAGCGCACCCGCCGACCAGCTCATCCCGGCACAGCCAAGCACTGGCCAGACGCCATAGACACTGTTGCAGACAAAGACTTCATCAGCCTGTTGCAGTTGATCGAGACTGATATCCCCGACTTGCGCGGGGATGCCCAATGACTCGGCCTGAAACAATATTTCAGCGCGCATCACCCCGGCCACGCCGCAGCGACTCAGGTCAGCCGTCAGCAGCCGCCCCTGGCTGACCAGGAACAGGTTGCTGAACACGCCTTCGATAACTCGCCCAGAGGTATCTCGCATCAAGCCTTCGGCATGCTCGGCATCACGCCACTCGGCACGAGCCAGAACCTGCTCCAGACGATTGAGGTGCTTGAGGCCGGCCAGCAGCGGCTGCTCGGCCAGGCGCGTGGTACAGGGAAACAGACGAATGCCTTGCTCGGCATGGGCCAGGGGATACACCGGCAATGCGGAGCCCTGGAGAATCCGCCGTGCAGCGGTTGCAGGATCGGCGGCATAGCCGCGCTGGCTGTCGCCCCGGGTCAGGATCAGCTTGAGCACACCCTCCCCCAAAGCCGCCGCATAAGCCTGCAGCTCACTGCGGATCAGGGCTTGATCCGCCGTCAGCGCCAGGCGCCGGCATCCTTCGGCCAGACGCTGCAGATGCCGCTCCAGCAGCTGCGGGCGCCCGGATTTGACGGCAATGGTCTCGAACAGACCATCACCGTAAGCCAGGCCGCGGTCCTTGAGCGACAGTGCGTCAGCCGGCTGACCGTCGACCCAGCTGTGCATCACTCGGAGAACCGGCGGAACACCAGGGAGCCGTTGGTGCCACCAAAACCGAAGGAGTTGGACAGCACTACGTCGATGTCCATGCTGCGCGCGGTGTGCGGCACGAAATCGAGGTCACAGCCTTCATCCGGCTCATCCAGGTTGATGGTGGGCGGCGCGGCCTGGCTGTTGATTGCCAGCACACTGAAGATCGCCTCGATCGCCCCCGCGGCACCCAGCAGGTGACCCGTCATGGACTTGGTGGAACTGACCGCCAGCTTGTAGGCGTGATCGCCGAACACGCTCTTGATCGCTTCGGCCTCGGCCAGGTCGCCGGCCGGAGTCGAAGTGCCATGGGCGTTGATGTACTGCACCTGGTCCACGTTGAGCTTGGCGTCGCGCAGGGCATTGGCGATGCAGCGCGCAGCACCGGCACCATCGGCGGGAGGCGACGTCATGTGATAGGCGTCACCGCTCATGCCGAAGCCGATCAGCTCCGCATAGATGGTGGCCCCACGAGCCTTGGCGTGCTCCAGCTCTTCCAGAACCAGTGCGCCGGCGCCGTCGGACAGGACGAAGCCATCACGCCCCTTGTCCCAGGGACGGCTGGCGCGGGTCGGCTCGTCGTTGCGGGTCGACAGTGCACGGGACGCGCCGAAGCCGCCCATGCCCAGGCCACAGGCAGCCATTTCAGCACCGCCGGCGATCATCACGTCGGCTTCGCCGTAGGCGATGTTGCGCGCAGCCATGCCGATGCAGTGGGTACCGGTGGTGCACGCAGTGGAAATGGCGTAGTTCGGCCCCTGGGCGCCCAAGTGGATGGACAGGAAACCGGAAATCATGTTGATGATCGAGCCAGGCACGAAGAACGGAGAAATCCGTCGTGGGCCGGAATCGTGCAGGATGCGGCTGGTTTCCTCGATATTGGTCAAACCGCCAATACCCGAGCCCATGGCCACGCCGATGCGTTCACGGTTGGCATCGGTGACTTCCAGACCGGCGTTGCGTACCGCCTGGAAACCGGCTGCCAGGCCGTATTGAATGAACAGGTCGAGTTTGCGGGCCTCTTTGACCGACAGGTATTCCTCGACATTGAAGCCCTTTACCGAGCCGCCAAAACGGGTGGAATAGGCAGAAAGGTCGGTGTGTTCGATCAGACCGATGCCACTTTGGCCAGCCAGAATGCCCTGCCAGCTGCTTGGCACATCCGTACCCAGTGGCGACAACATACCCATACCGGTGACTACGACGCGTCTACGCGACACAGCACTCTCCTTTTTCTAATGACGACACTTTGTATCAGGCCTAAAGAAAAAACCGCACGCCGTAACGGCAGTGCGGTTTTTCCATGACAGCAAAAGACGACTACAAACGATTAAGCCTGGTGGCTGGTAACGTAGTCGATAGCTGCTTGAACGGTAGTGATCTTTTCAGCTTCTTCGTCAGGGATTTCGGTCTCGAATTCCTCTTCCAGAGCCATCACCAGCTCAACGGTGTCAAGGGAGTCGGCACCCAGGTCTTCAACGAAGGAAGCGGTGTTAACAACTTCTTCTTCTTTAACGCCCAGTTGCTCAGCAACGATTTTCTTGACGCGCTCTTCGATGGTGCTCATACCTTGTTTTCACTCCTAATGGACAAATTCAGGCAGCTGGCCAGTGGGTAAGTGTATAGAAAGGCTTTTCAGCTTTTCAACTGAAAGCTTTGTCCCTCAAACCCTTTGGCCATCTGCCTATAAATTGATTGCAGCTTTATAACGGATTTTAGACAGCTCGTATGACATTTTTTTGAAGCAATCCGTCACATTTGACTCACATATACATCCCGCCGTTGACCGGGATTGTAGCCCCAGTAACGTATGCCGCACCGTCGGATGCCAGAAAAGCGACCACTTGCGCGATCTCTTGAGCCTGGCCCAGACGACCCAGCGGAATTTGCGTCAGCAGCGCTTCACGCTGCGCTTCCGGCAGTTCGCGGGTCATATCGGTGTCGATAAAACCTGGAGCAACCGAGTTCACCGTGATCGACCGCGAACCCACTTCACGGGCCAGGGCACGGCTGAAACCTTCGAGACCGGCCTTGGCGGCCGCGTAGTTTACTTGGCCTGCGTTGCCCATGGCACCCACAACCGAGCCAATACTGATAATTCGACCCCAACGAGCCTTGGTCATGCCACGCAGAACGCCCTTGGACAGGCGATACAGGCTGTTCAGGTTGGTATCGACCACGTCGTACCATTCGTCATCTTTCATGCGCATCATCAGGTTGTCGCGAGTGATCCCGGCGTTGTTCACCAGGATCGCCGGCGCACCGAACTGCTCGGTGATGCTGGCCAGGACTGCAGCCACGGACTCGTCACTGGTAACGTTCAGCTCAAGGCCGGCGCCCTGGATGCCATTTTCCTTGAGGGTGGCAGCAATGCGCTCGGCACCCGAAGCGGACGTGGCGGTACCCACCACGGTGGCGCCCATACGCCCCAGCTCAAGCGCGATGGCCTGGCCGATACCACGGCTGGCGCCGGTCACCAGTGCAACTTTACCTTGCAGACTCATGCAAGCTTCTCCTAGTTCAGGCCAACGCTGCACGGGCGGCAGCGAAAGCATCTGGGGTGTTCAGGTTAGAGGTCGACACGCCTTCGGCGCAGCGCTTGTTGAGGCCGGCCAGGACCTTGCCCGGGCCGCACTCGACCAGCTCGGTGGCGCCATTGGCTGCCAGAGTCTGGACCGACTCGACCCAACGCACCGGCTTGTACAACTGCTCCAGCAGGTCGCGCTTGAGGGTGTCCAGGTCGGCGGCCACAGCGGCACTGACGTTCTGTACCAATGGAATCTGCGGTGCCTGCCAGTTGATCGCAGCGATCGACTCGGCAAAACGCTCGGCGGCCGGGCGCATCAGCTCACAGTGGGAAGGCACGCTGACCGGCAGCGGCATGGCGCGCTTGGCGCCCCGCGCCTTGCAGCCCTCAATGGCGCGATCCACAGCCGCCTTGGCTCCGGCGATCACCACCTGGCCAGGGGAGTTGTAGTTCACGGCGCTGACCACCTCACCCTGCGCGGCTTCAGCACAGGCGGCGACCACATCGGCATCTTCCAGGCCGAGAATTGCAGCCATGCCGCCCTGCCCTGCCGGCACGGCTTCCTGCATCAACTGGCCACGACGCTCGACCAGCTTGGCCGCTTCACCCAGGGTCAGGCTGCCAGCGGCGACCAGGGCACTGTATTCACCCAGGCTGTGACCGGCGACGAAAGCCGGGCGCGCGCCACCTTCGGCCAGCCATACACGCCACAGGGCGATGGACGCGGTGAGGATGGCCGGCTGGGTCTTGTCGGTTTGATTGAGCTGCTCTGCAGGACCTTCCTGGGTCAGAGCCCAGAGGTCGTAGCCCAGAGCATCGGAGGCTTCTTTGAACGTATCGAGGATCAGCGGGTACTGCGCGCCCAGCTCGGCCAACATGCCGAGGGACTGCGAGCCCTGTCCTGGAAAGACGAATGCGAGGGATGCAGACATGTAACAAGCCCCTAATGATCTTGTCGTCGGAGAATTGACGTCACACCGTGGTGGACGCAAGAAACTGACAGTTGGATGGCCAATTGAACTGAGCGGTCACATTTAAGCACTCCACAGGGAAAACGCCTAAAGCAACAAGTCTTCAAGACGCCCATGCAAGCGGCGCGGCAGGTCTTCCTGGATCTCGATCAACGCCCGCTGAATGGCACTCTGGAAACCTTGAACGCCTGCAGAACCATGGCTTTTCACCACGATCCCCTGCAAGCCGAGGAAACTCGCACCATTGTGCCGCGCCGGCGCCAGATCCGCCTGCAGCCTGCGCATCAGCGGCAAGGCCAGCGCCCCAACAGCCCGGGACAGCAGATTCTGCCTGAACAAGGCTTCTATACGAGCGGCGATCATGGTCGCCAGCCCCTCGCTGGACTTGAGCAGGATGTTGCCGACAAAACCGTCGCATACCACCACGTCCGCCTCGCCCCGATACAACCCATCGCCCTCGACGAAACCGATGTAGTTGAGGCCGCGGGCCTGCTGCAGCAAGCTCGCCGCCAGCTTGACCTGCTGGTTGCCCTTGATGTCCTCGGTGCCGATATTCAGCAAGGCCACCCGCGGCCGCACGATGCCCAGGGTTTCCGCCGCAACCGAGCCCATGATGGCGAACTGCAACAGGTGCTCGGCACTGCAATCGACGTTGGCTCCCAGATCCAGCAATTGGCAATAGCCACGCTGAGTAGGGATGGCAGCCACCATCGCCGGCCGATCGATTCCGGGCAGGGTTTTCAGCACATAACGCGACAGCGCCATCAGCGCACCGGTATTACCGGCACTGACGCAGGCCTGGACCTTCTCATCGCGCAACAGCTCAAGGGCCACCCGCATCGAAGAGTCCGGCTTGCCCCGCAGGGCCTGGGAAGGCTTTTCGTCCATGGTGATCACCTCGCTTGCAGGGGTAATCGTCAGGCGCGCGCGATCCACAGCCGTTTGACCGGAAATCAGTTCTTCAAGAAGGGAGGGTTGACCAACCAGGGTCAGGTGCAGCGAGGGGGTAGCAGACAGACAAGCAATACTCGCCTGAACAATGCTGCGGGGACCGAAGTCCCCGCCCATTGCGTCAATCGCGATGACTTGAGCGGACAAGGATTACTCGTCAGCGCCCTTGTCGATCACTTTACGACCACGGTATACGCCTTCTGGCGATACGTGGTGACGCAGGTGAACTTCACCGGTGGTCTTTTCTACGGACAGGGTGCTAGCCTCGAGAGCATCGTGGGAACGACGCATGTCACGGGCAGAGCGGGATTTTTTGTTCTGCTGAACAGCCATAATTGATTAACTCCTAAACGTTTGGGTCACGCTTTAACTGCGCCAATACACTGAACGGGTTGGACCGCGTTACCTCGTCCTCGCTCGGTTCGGGCTCATCGAGCCCCGCCGGCTGCTGGCATTCTTCCGGATGATGAGCAGGCACGATTGGCAAGGCAAGCAAAAGCTCTTCCTCGACCAACGCCTGCAGATCCAAAGGATCTTCGCCCAGTTCCAGCACGTCATAACCTTTCGGCAACGACTGGGTATTCGCACCCTCCTTCACCACAGCGTAACTGCACTCACTGTGGATCGGCAGGGTGACCAGCTCAAGACAACGCTGGCAAACCATTTTGACTTCGACGTCGATGGAGCTGTGGATAACTACAGCTTTACGCTCGTCACGCTCGAAAACGAATTTAGCCTGCACCGTACCGACATTGTCGGAAAGCGGGTCGCAGAGTCTCTCCAAATCGGCCAGCAGCAGTTCACCTTGAAGGGTGGTGCCACGGTCAGCCAATTTGCGCGGGTCAACGTGAGGTGGAATCGGGTCATTCAACATAGGCGCAGCATTATAGGGATGCCCCAGGCCATGTCAAAGGAAATTCAGCCCTGTCCGTCACTTGCAAGCCTCGCTAGAATTCCCGGCCTGCCTCAGGAGACGCACATGCTGCCTTTATTACTCGCCTCAAGCTCGGCCTACCGCCGGGAATTGCTGTCCCGCCTGCGCCTGCCCTTCACCTGCAGCTCTCCTGACATCGACGAAAGCCATCGTCCCGGAGAGCCTGCCACGGCCCTGGTGAAACGCCTGGCCGAGGAAAAGGCGCGCGCCCTGGCAAGCAGCCATCCAGCACACCTGATCATCGGTTCCGACCAGGTCGCGGTGCTCGGCGAGCGCATCATCGGCAAACCCCATACCTTCGAAAAAGCCCGCCAGCAACTGCTGGACGCCAGCGGCGCCAGTGTGACCTTCCTCACCGGCCTGGCCCTGCTCAACAGCCAGACCGGCCACTGCCAGGTCGACTGCGTCCCGTTCACGGTCAACATGCGCACCCTGGACAGCACCCGCATCGAACGCTACCTGCACGCCGAACAGCCCTATGATTGCGCCGGCAGCTTCAAGGCCGAAGGCCTGGGGGTCAGCCTGTTCCAGAGCACCGCCGGCAGCGACGCCACCAGCCTTATAGGCCTGCCACTGATCCGCCTCGTGGACATGCTGCTGACCGAGGGCGTAGAGACACCCTGAGCCGCCATAAAAAAGCCGGCACTCAAGCCGGCTTTTTATTGAGCAACACCCGATCAGCGCAAGGTTGGGCCCTGAAAGCCCATCCACATGGCGATCTGCTCTGCCACGCTGGCACCGAGCTTCTTCGAGAAGCGATCAAATGGCGATTCCTGGACGGTAAAGTCCACCACCTCTTTCTCGCCAATCACATCCCGCGCCACCGAACTGGTATTGCCCAGGCCATCGATCAACCCCAATTGCAGCGCCTGCTCGCCCGACCACACCAGGCCGGAGAACAGCTCCGGATGCTCCTTGTCCTTCAGGCGATCGCCACGGCCCTGCTTGACGCTGGCAATGAACTGGCGATGAGTGGTGTCCAGCACGCCCTGCCAGAACTGGGTCTCTTCAGGCTTTTGCGGCTGGAACGGATCCAGGAACGACTTGTGCTCGCCCGAGGTATAGGTGCGACGCTCAACCCCCAGCTTCTCCATGGTACCGACAAAGCCGTAGCCGGCCGCCGTCACACCAATGGAACCCACCAGGCTCGCCTTGTCGGCATAAATCTCGTCAGCAGCGCTGGCGATGTAGTAAGCACCCGACGCCCCGAGATCCGAGATCACCGCGTAGACCTTGGTGTCCTTGTGCAAAGCCCGCAGACGACGGATCTCGTCATAGACGTAGCCGGACTGCACCGGGCTGCCGCCAGGGCTGTTGATACGCAGCACAATGCCCTTGACCTTGGGATCATCGAACGCAGTACGCAGGCTGCCGACAATATTGTCAGCACTGGCCGATTCCTTGTCGGCAATCACCCCCGTGACATCGATCACCGCGGTGTAGCTACCGCCACGAGTGGCATTCTTTTCCATGGTCATCAGCGGCGTGAACAACGCCAGCGCCGCGAACAGGTAAACAAAGGTCAACAGCTTGAAGAAAATGCCCCAGCGCCGCGAGCGACGCTGCTCCTGGACACCGGCCAACAGCGTCTTCTCCAGCAGTTTCCAGCTTTTATCATCACCACCTTCAGCGCCCGCCTTGCTCGGCGCCTTCCATTCGTCGGTCATGCCTGCTACCCCAGCAAAAACTTAATCGGCACCCTGGCTCAGCCAGGCGTGCAATTGAGGAAAACGGTCGATGGACAAGCGCGGCTCGAATGCCTGCAAGGCCTCGATGGACTGAGCACCGTAGCTCACGGCCACCGAATCCATTCCGGCATTGCGCGCCATCAACAGATCAAAGGACGAATCGCCAACCATCAAAGCCTGCCGCGGCCCAACCCCGCAATGAGCAAGGATTTCCTCCAGCATCAACGGATGAGGCTTGCTGGCGGTTTCGTCGGCCGCCCGGGTGATATCGAAATACCCTTCCCAACCATGGGCCTTCAACACTCGATCCAGCCCTCGCCGGGCCTTGCCGGTGGCGACAGCCAGCTGATATCCCTCATCCCGAAAGGCGTCGAGAGACTGCACCACACCAGCAAACAGAGGCGAAGGCTCGGCCTCGAGGGCAATGTAGTGATCCGCATAATGCTGACGAAAGGCTACCAACTGCCCATCATCTATTTCCGGATACAGTGTGCGAATCGCCTCTGGCAATCCCAGACCGATAATGCCCTTGACGGCGTAGTCATCGCGGCGAGGAAAGCCGGAACGATCAGCAGATGCGTGCATCGACTCGACAATCCGACCAATGGAATCGGCCAGAGTGCCGTCCCAGTCGAAGATCAGCAGTTTGTAATCAGGGTGCACTCAGGCGCTCCACGGTCTTGGCCCACATCTCATCCACCGGGGCCTGCAATTTCAGCTCGCCGCCATCGGGCAGCGGCACCGTCAACATATAGGCATGGAGAAACAGGCGCTTGCCGCCCAGCTCACGGATCTCGCGAGTGAAATCGTCATCGCCGTACTTGCTGTCACCGGCAATGCAGTGCCCGGCATGCAGGGTGTGCACACGAATCTGGTGAGTACGCCCGGTCACCGGCTTGGCCTCGACCATGGTGGCGAAATCACCGAAGCGGCGCAGCACCTTGAACACGGTCAAGGCCTCCTTGCCCTCTTCGTTGACCTCCACCATGCGCTCGCCGGAGCGCAGGTTGCTCTTGAGCAGCGGCGCACGCACCTGCTTCACCGCCGTGGCCCAATGGCCACGGACCAGCGCCATGTAGCGCTTGTCCACGCCATCGCCCCGCAGCGCGGCATGCAGATGACGCAGCATGCTGCGTTTTTTCGCGATCATCAGCAGGCCGGAGGTGTCCCGATCGAGGCGATGCACCAGCTCCAGCTCCTTGGCGTCCGGGCGCAACTGACGAAAGGCTTCGATCACCCCGAAATTCAAGCCGCTGCCGCCATGCACGGCAATCCCGGCAGGCTTGTTGATCACAATCAGGGCCTTGTCTTCGAAGACGATCGAGGCTTCCAGGCGCTGCAGCAACCCTTGAGCCAGCGGCACCGGCTCGTCGCGCTCGGGCACCCGCACGGGAGGCACGCGCACCACATCACCCGCTTGCAGCTTGTACTCGGGCTTGATCCGCCCCTTGTTCACTCGCACTTCGCCTTTACGCAAAATACGGTAAATCAAGGTCTTGGGCACGCCTTTGAGCCGGGCGAGAAGGAAGTTATCAATACGTTGGCCGGCATATTCCGGCGAGACCTCAAGCAATTGAACGCCTGGAGTCGAGGGGGCAGTAGTCGTCATGGCGCGAATGATAACAATTTTTTATGGATTTGAAGCACTTAATGATTGCTGCTATAGTCGCGAACGCCGCCAAAAGCGGCTGGGCAGAGGAACAGCGGCAAACAGCCGGCCCTGACCAACGCAATTCATAAGGACGCAAGGCCGTCCTACGCAGTTTTCACTATCTAACGGAAGAGTTCGGCGTTGTAACAAGCGCAGGTGACATGAGGCCTGAAACCCGTAGAAAGCAGAGTGACTACTCGCCTTTTACGCAGCGATTAACGGCCAGTTCACAAAGTGCAGTCAGCGACAAACGATCCCGAGCGAAAGTTGCGGAAACAACGCCTTTAGCCATGATGCGTGACCTCCCCTTTCGGAGTTCACGGTAAATGCCAACCCGCTGCGGATTCTGCGCGCGGCAGCACCCGAATTATCAGGGATACGTGTAGGGTGGAGATGCACAACCGTCGGACTGTGTAGCATTAGGCTTTATCAAGACGCTTCATCTCGTCCACAGTCGCCGGTTGATTCCTCCTCCTGACAGACTTTTGCTTAAGCGGTGCCTTAGTCACCACAGCAAGCAGGACGCGTAAGTCGCGACTTCGTTCTTAGTTACCCGGACGAACCTCGCTAGACACTCGAGTGGTCAACCACTCCTGACGCACCTGACACCGACCGTGAGAAGTCGTGTGTGCCGAACGCCGTTTCCGGCAGCCCGGAAACCGACGGTACTACATGAAAAGAATGCTGATTAACGCAACTCAACCCGAAGAGTTGCGTGTTGCTCTGGTAGACGGCCAGCGCCTCTACGACCTGGACATCGAGTCCGGAGCCCGCGAGCAGAAAAAGGCCAACATCTATAAAGGCCGCATCACTCGCATCGAACCAAGCCTCGAGGCTGCCTTTGTCGATTTCGGCTCTGAGCGCCACGGCTTCCTGCCCCTCAAAGAAATCTCCCGCGAATACTTCAAGAAAGCCCCCGAAGGCCGCGTCAACATCAAGGACGTCCTGAGCGAAGGCCAGGAAGTCATCGTCCAGGTCGAGAAAGAAGAGCGTGGCAACAAGGGCGCCGCCCTGACCACCTTCATCAGCCTCGCCGGCCGTTACCTGGTACTGATGCCGAACAACCCGCGTGCCGGCGGTATCTCCCGCCGCATCGAAGGCGAAGAGCGCAACGAACTGCGTGAAGCGCTGAACGGCCTGGTGGCACCCGCCGACATGGGCCTGATCGTGCGCACTGCCGGCCTGGGCCGCAGCAGCGAAGAGATGCAGTGGGACCTCGACTACCTGCTGCAACTCTGGACCGCCATCAAGGAAGCGTCCCTGGATCGTTCCGCGCCATTCCTGATCTACCAGGAAAGCAACGTGATCATCCGCGCGATCCGCGACTACCTGCGCCAGGACATCGGCGAAGTGCTGATCGACAGTGTTGAAGCCCAGGACGAAGCCCTGACCTTCATCCGCCAGGTGATGCCGCAGTACGCCAGCAAGATCAAGCTGTACGAAGACAGCGTGCCGCTGTTCAACCGTTTCCAGATCGAAAGCCAGATCGAGACCGCTTTCCAGCGCGTGGTCGAACTGCCTTCCGGCGGCTCCATCGTCATCGATCCGACCGAAGCCCTGGTGTCCATCGACATCAACTCGGCCCGCGCCACCAAAGGCAGCGACATCGAAGAAACCGCCCTGCAGACCAACCTGGAAGCAGCGGAAGAAATCGCTCGCCAACTGCGCCTGCGTGACATCGGCGGCCTGATCGTCATCGACTTCATCGACATGACCCCGGCCAAGAACCAGCGTGCCGTGGAAGAAAAAGTCCGCGAATGCCTGGAAGCCGACCGCGCTCGCGTGCAGATCGGCCGCATCTCGCGCTTCGGCCTGCTGGAAATGTCCCGTCAGCGCCTGCGTCCATCCCTGGGCGAAAGCAGCGGCATCGTCTGCCCGCGCTGCAACGGCACCGGCATCATCCGTGATGTCGAGTCGCTGTCCCTGGCGATCCTGCGCCTGATCGAAGAAGAAGCCCTGAAAGACCGCACCGCCGAAGTTCGCGCCCAAGTGCCGATTCCGGTCGCCGCTTTCCTGCTCAACGAAAAACGCAACTCGATCACCAAGATCGAACTGCGCACCCGTGCCCGCATCGTCATCCTGCCGAACGATCACCTCGAAACGCCACACTTCGAAGTTCAGCGCCTGCGTGATGACAGCCCGGAAGCCAACACCAACCAGTCCAGCTACGAAATCGCAGCGGCCGCCGCCGAAGCCGAAGAAGTCCAGCCAACCGCCGCCACCCGCACCCTGGTTCGCCAGGAAGCGGCAGTGAAGACGGCCCCGGCCCGCGCCAACGCTCCGGTTCCGACCGAAGTCGTCGCTGCCCCTGTAGCTGCACCGGCTCCAGTGGCCGAACCAAGCCTGTTCAAAGGCCTGGTGAAGTCCCTGGTCAGCCTGTTCGCTACCAAGGAAGAGCCAGCCGCACCGGTCGTGGTCGAGAAGCCAGTGACCGAGCGCCCTGCTCGCAGCAACGAAGAACAGCGTCGCAATGGCCGCCAGCAGAGCCGCAACCGTAACGGTCGCCGCGATGAAGAGCGCAAGCCGCGCGAAGAACGTGCTCCGCGAGAAGAACGCGCACCACGGGAAGAGCGTCAGCCACGCGAAGTTCGCGAAGCCCGTGAAGAAGTTCAAGCGGTAGCCCGCGAAGAACGCGCACCCCGTGCACCGCGCGAAGAACGCCAGCCACGCGCCCCGCGTGAAGAGCGCAAGCCACGTGGCGAGCGTGAAGAACGCGTGCGTGAACTGCGTGAGCCTCTGGACGCCGCTCCAGCTGCAGCCGCTGCTACCGCCGCCGTTGTTGCCGAAGAACGTCCGGCGCGCCAGCCTCGCGAAGAGCGCCAGCCACGTGCGCCACGTGAAGAGCGCCAACCACGTGCCGAACAGGCTCAAGCCGCTGCCGCCAGCGAAGAAGAAGCGCTGCCGAACGAAGAGCAACTGCAGGAAGACGGCCAGGACAACGCCGAAGGCGAACGTCCACGTCGTCGCTCCCGCGGCCAGCGTCGTCGCAGCAACCGTCGCGAGCGTCAACGTGATGCCAACGGCAATGTGATCGAAGGCTCGGAAGAAAACGCCGAAGAGCCAAGCAGCGCCGATCTGGCTGCCGGCCTTGCGGTAACTGCCGCGGTTGCCAGCACCGCCATCAGCGCCAACGCTGAAGCCGAAGCTCACCAGCAAGCCGAACGTGCGACTGCCGCTGTAGAAGACAAGGCTCCGGAAGCCCCAGTGGTTGAAGCCACCACGCCGGTAGAAGCCCCAGTGGTTCCTGCAGTGGAAGTGGCTCCAGTGGCTGAAGTGCAGGCTCAGGTTGAAGTGGCTGCCGAACCGGCCGTGGTTGTCGAAGCCCAGCCTGTGGTTGCCGAACAACCGGCAGCAGAACCTGTAGCCCAGGCGCCAGTGGTTGAAGAAAAGGCCATCGAGCCGGTTCAGGAAGCCCCTGCGCCAGCCCCGGTTGCCGAGCCAGCATTGGTGGTTGAAGAGCCTGTAGCGGCCCAGCAGCCTGCCCAGGTTGAAGAGCCGGCTCCGGTTGCAGCACCGGTGGTGGCCGAAGAGCCCGCACCCGCTGTCGAAGCTGAAGCCGCGCCGGTCAGCACCCTGACCAGCAATGGCCGTGCACCGAACGACCCACGCGAAGTGCGTCGCCGCAAGCGTGAAGCCGAGCGCCTGCAGAAGGAAGCCGAGCTGGCTGCCGCTGCTGCTCCGGCTGAAGCCGTGGTGACCGCCGAGCCTGCTCCGGTAGAAGCGCCAGAGGTGGTCGAGGCCGCCCCTGCGCCAGCCGAAGAGACTGCACCGGCACCAGTGGCCGAACCTGCAGTGGAAGAAGCGGCCCCTGTGGCCGAGCAAGCACCGCGCGCTGTCGAGCACGCTGCGCATGCCGAGGAAGAACAGCACGAGCCTAAACCTCTCGTCTGATTCCAGCAGCCCATGAAAAAGCCCCGCCCGGGTAACCGGGCGGGGCTTTTTTATACCTGGAGCACCTGACAATCCGGAAACAGCAACGCCTGCGGAACGTCCACATCCCAGGTCACCCCTGGATCCGTCACCGGAACTTCCACCACCCGCCCCGAAGCGAACAGCGGCCGGGCTCCCCGATCACCAGACAGGCCCTGCAACGCTGCGCCATAAGACCGGCCAAAGCCCACCGGATGACCCAACTCATCCCCCAGCCGCGGCACGCTGATGCCCTCCTCGGTCATTGCCTCCATCACCCGACTGGCGGTGGCGGGCAGGATAAAGGGCATGTCCCCCAGCCAGACCATCCAGCCATGAGCATCGGCGCAGGCAGCCACTGCCGCGGCCAGGCTATGCCCCATGCCCACGGACTCCAGCACCAGTACCTGACAACCGTAGGCACGCGCCAGATCCGCCACCTGGGGTCGATCCGCCGTGGTCACCAGTACTCGCCGGGCAACGTCCACCGGCAGGCTCACCAGCACCTGCTCCAGCACCGGCCGCTGCACCCCGTCACGCCCGCGGCAGGGCGCCAACAGCTTGTCCTGCCCGGCCCCGGCCACCTGGCGAAAACGCCTGCCCTGCCCCGCCGCCAGGATGATCGCGCAAGGCTTGCGGCTCACCTCACCGTCTCCGCCACTCGCACCGGGAGCTTCTTCTGCAGCGGTTCGACGCCATTTTTCAGCGCGACGATTTCCGCCAGCAACGACAAGGCAATCTCCGCCGGCGTATGGCTGCCGATGGGCAATCCGACCGGCCCGTGCAAGCGCTCGATGGCCTGCGCCGAAAGACCCAGCAGCGCCAGATTGTCCCGGCGTTTCTGGCTGTTGGCCCGGGACCCCAGGGCGCCGACGTAAAATGCCCGGGAGTCGAGCGCCGTCAGCAGCGCCATGTCATCCAGGCGCGGATCATGGGTCAGGGCCACCACTGCCGTGCGCTCGTCGGGCTCGATGCTCAGCACCGCATCGTCGGGCATCCCGGCGACAAAACGTCCATCCTGCCCCTCCCAGCCATGCACGAACTCCTGGCGCGGATCGCAGATCAGCACTTCGAAATCCAGCAAGCGGGCCATCTGCGCCACATAGCGCGACAACTGCCCGGCGCCGATCAGCAGCAAGCGCCAGCGCGGTCCGTAGATCGCCCGCAGGGTGACCCCGTCAAACGCCAATTCATCGCCGCGGTTCGCCGTCTTGAGCAGCACCTGGCCGGTGCCCAGGTTCAGCTCCCGGGCCACGATCTGGTGTGCCTCGCAGCGCTGGAGCAATTCGGCGACCCAGGCCGGGTCGCCAACCCGCTCTTCGGTGAGGCGCAAGGTGCCGCCACAGGGCAGGCCGAATCGCGCCGCTTCCTCCAGGGTCACGCCGTAAGTCACCAGTTGCACCGGCGGCCCGTGGCGAGACAGGCGCCCATCGCCCTGGCGGCTGATCAGGTCATCCTCGATACAGCCTCCGGACACCGAGCCGATCACCACCCCGTCGTCGCGCAAGGCCAGCATGGCGCCGGGTGGCCGCGGCGCGCTGCCCCAGGTCTGCACCACGCTGTACAGCAGCACGCCGCGCCCGGCGCGCCGCCATTCCAGGACACTGCGCAGGACATTCAGGTCGACGCTGTCCATCAGGCGCTCGCCTGCTGCCAGCCCTGCAACTGGTAGCGCACCGGCAGGTTGCGTATGCGCTTGCCGGTGGCGGCGAAGATCGCGTTGCACAGGGCCGGCGCAATCGGCGGCACACCGGGCTCTCCCACCCCGCCCAGGGGCACGTCCCCCGGCGGCGTCACCAGGTGCACCTGCACCTGTTTCGGCGCCAGGGACATGCGCGCCACTTCGTACATATGGAAATTGTCCTGCTGGACCTTGCCCTCCTTGAAGCTGATCTCCCCCAGCACCGCATTGCCCAGGCCCATGACGCAAGCCCCTTCGAATTGCGAGCGGATACGCTCGGGGTTGATCTGCGGGCCGCAATCCACGGCGATATCGGCCTGATGCACGATCAGCGTGCCATCGTCCTTCACTTCCACCTCGATCACCGCCGCCACATAGGTCACGAAGCTGTAGTGCACGGCCAGCCCCAGACCGCGCCCCTTGGGCAGCGAGCGCCCCCAGCCGGCCGCCTTGGCTGCGGTTTCCAGCACCGTGCGCAGGCGCCCGGTATCAATGGGGTAGCGCTCGGGGGATTCGCCGTAGTTCCACTCTTCGCTCAGGGTTCGGGGGTCGATCTGACGATCCGCCCCCAGCAGCTTGAGCTGGTACTGCAGCGGATCCTGGCCGGCCTTGTGGGCCAGTTCGTCGACAAAACTCTGGATCGCGAAGCCATGGGGAATGTTCGACACCGAACGGTACCAGCCGACCCGGGTATGGGCCGCGGCCTCGGGGTTTTCCAGGCGCACGTTGGGAATCGCGTAGGCCATGTTGGTAAAGCCCATGCCCAGCTCGAAGGCGCCTTCGTGATTCATCCCCGGGGCGAACAGCGCGGTGATGCTCGGCGCCACGGTGCGGTGCAGCCAGGCCGCCGGCAGGCCGTCCTTGTTCAGCCCGGCCTTGAGGTATTCCGCCGACACGGTATGGAAGTAGGAGTTGTGGATATCGTCCTCGCGGGTCCACTGCACCCGCACCGCCTTGCCGGGAAAGGCCTTGGCCAGGATCGCCGCCTCCAGGATGAAGTCGGGCTTGGACTTGCGCCCGAAGCCGCCGCCCAGCAGCGTGACGTTCACCGTGACCTGCTCGAAGCCGATCCCCAGGCGTTCGGCGATTCGCTCGCGGGTCACCTGTGGCGCCTGGCTCGGTGCCCACGCCTCGCAGCGACCGTCCTGGAATCGCGCCACGGCCACCATGGGCTCCATCGGCGCCTGGGCCAGGTGCGGCAGGTAATAGCTGGCCTCCAGGCTGCTCTCGGCGCCCTTCAGGGCCTCATCCAGGTTGCCGGTACTGCGCACCACCTTGCCCGGTTGCCGCGCCGCCGCCTCCAGTTGCTTGCGGTATTGGATGGAGTCGTAGCCAGCGTTGGCGCCATCCTCCCACTCGATCCTCAAGGCATCGCGGCCCTTGATCGCCGCCCAGGTGTTGCTCGCCACCACAGCCACGCCGCCCAGGGGCTGGAACTCCGAAGGCAAGGGGCGGCTGTCGATGGGCATGACCTTGATCACCCCCGGTACCTTCAAGGCTGCGCTGTCATCCACCGACTTGACCTTGCCGCCATACACCCGGGGCCGCGCCACCGCCGCGAACAGCATGCCGTCGAAATGCACATCGGCGCCGTACACCGCACGGCCGTTGACGATGTCCTGGCCATCGATGGCCCGGGTGGCCTCCTTGCCGATGTAGCGGAACTCCCCGGGCTGCTTCAGGCGCAGGCTATCCCGGGCAGGCACCGCCAGGGCGCCTGCCGCAGCGGCCAGGGCGCCATAGCCCAGCTCACGCCCGGTGGGCTGGTGAACCACCTTGTGCAACTGCGCCCGACACTGCGCCAATGGCACCTGCCACTGCGCAGCGGCGGCCTGTTCCAGCATGGTCCGCGCAGCCGCGCCACAGCGGCGCATGGGCTCGTACCAATGACGCATGCTGCGCGAGCCGTCGGTGTCCTGGTTGCCGAAGAGCACCTCGTCACCCGGTGCCTGGCGCACCTTGACCTGCGCCCAGTCGGCGTCCAGTTCGTCGGCCACCACCATGCTCAGGCTGGTGCGCACGCCCTGGCCCATCTCCGAGCGATTGCAGATCACCGTGACGCTGCCGTCGCTGGCAATGCTCACGTAGACCTTGGGGTCATCGACCCAGCCGTGGGGCATGCCGTCGGCACCGAATTTCTTGTCCTCGGCAAAGGCCTCCTGCCAGCCCCAGCTCGCAGCCAGCACCAGGGCCCCGGTGGCCCCCACACCTTTGAGAAAGCCCCGGCGGCTGAGGTTGCTCAGGGCAAAATCCTGCGGTAGGCGGTTCATGCCTTGGCCTCCTGCAGATGGCTGGAAGCCTGGCGGATCGCGGTCTTGATCCGGTTGTAAGTACCGCAGCGGCAGATATTGCCGAGCATCGCCTCTTCGATCTGCTCGTCGCTGGGGTTGGGGTGGACCTTGAGCAAGGCAGTGGCCGACATGATCTGCCCGCCCTGGCAGTAACCGCACTGGGCCACCGCCGTATCCAGCCAGGCCTGCTGCACCACCTGCCCTACCGGGTCGGTATGCAGGTTGTCGATGGTGCTGACGTTCTTGCCCTGCACCGAGCCTATCGGCGTGATGCAACTGCGCGCCGGGTCGCCGTCGATATGAATCGTACAGGCGCCGCACAGGCCCATGCCGCAGCCGAACTTGGTACCGTTGTAGCCCGCCACGTCGCGGATAGCCCACAGCAGCGGCATGTCCTCGGTGACGTCCAGTTGATGATCTTGACCGTTGAGCTTCAGGGTAATCATGGGCACGCCCGCATTTTCTGAGTGATGGGGTCGAGTCATCCGCCGTGCAGTACCGCGGCTGCGGTGCACGCAGATCGGCTCAGGCTAATCGGGCTCTCTTGTGAAGACAGGCTTCACCGGGCCTTTGGGAACAGCAAAAAGCTGATTCTTAGCCTGCTAAGTTAAGCCGCAATTAACAAAAAAGCCTTGCCCGAACGTCAGCCAGGCAAGGCTTTTTGCTATCCACCGCAAGCCGGCTCTCGCTAATAGAGGTTGGGCTCCATCTCCAGCTCGACACTGAAACGCTCGGCGATATCGCGCTGGATCCGCCGCGCCAGTTCCAGCAACTGCAGGCCGCTGGCGCCGCCATAGTTGACCAGCACCAGCGATTGCAAGCGATGGACCCCGGCATCCGCCTCGCGAAAGCCCTTCCAGCCCGCCTGTTCGATCAGCCAACCGGCCGCCAGCTTCACCTGCCCATCGGCCTGGGGGTAACCCACCAGCCCCGGATGCGACTGCTTGATCTGCGCCGCCAGTGCCGCCGGCACCACCGGGTTCTTGAAGAAGCTGCCGGCATTGCCCAGCACCGCAGGGTCCGGGAGCTTTTCGCTGCGGATGCTGCAGATCGCCCGGCTGACATCGCTGGCCGTCGGCTGTTCGATGCCCTGCTCGCTCAGGCGCTGGCGCACCGGGCCGTATTCCAGATGCAGGTGATCGACACGGTTCAGGGCAAAGCGCACCCGCAGGATCAACCAGCGACCGGCCTGATGCTTGAACAGGCTGTCGCGGTACGCGAACTGGCACTGCGCCAGGTCGAACTCCCGCAGCTCGCCGGTCTGCCGATCGAGGGCGGTCAGGCCGGCGAACACGTCCTTGATCTCCACCCCATAGGCGCCGATGTTCTGCATCGGTGCGGCGCCGACGGTGCCGGGAATCAGGCTCAGGTTCTCCAGCCCGGACAGGCCCTGCTCCAGGGTCCACTGGACAAAGGGATGCCAGGTTTCCCCGGCCTCGGCCTCGACCACCACCCGCTGCCCGTCATCGCTGAGCAGGCGAATGCCACGAGTGGCCATGCGCAGCACCAGGGCCTGGATATCCGCCGTCAGCAGCAGGTTGCTGCCGCCGCCGATCACCAGCAGCGGCAACTGGTGGGTAGCGCAATAGGCCAGGGCCTCGCGTACCTCGTCATCGCTGTGGGCCTGGGCAAACCACTTCGCCTTGACCTCGACCCCGAAGCTGTTGAACGGCTTGAGGGACACATCGGCCTGAATGTCCAGGGTCATAGCCGCCCCTTCAATTCGACCACTAGCCGGTCGCAGGCATCCTCGATCAGGTCCAGCACCTGCTCGAAACCCTGCTCGCCGTCGTAGTACGGATCCGGCACTTCATCCAGCGCCCCCTCGTAGCGACGCAGGAACAGGTCCAGCTCGGCCTTGCCCCGGGCCGGTTGCAGGGCCTTGAGGTTGCGCAGGTTGCTCTGGTCCATGGCGAAGATCAGGTCATAGGCAGCGAAATCGGCGCTGCCGACCTGCTGCGCCCGTTGCGCCGACAGGTCGTAGCCGCGCCGCAAGGCAGCCTGCTGGCTGCGCTTGTCCGGGGCCTTGCCGATGTGCCAGTCGCTGGTGCCCGCAGAGGCGACCTGCACCTGGTCACCCAGGCCGGCCTCGTGCAACTTGCGGCGCAGCACGCCTTCGGCGGTGGGCGAGCGGCAGATATTGCCCAGGCAGACGAACAGAACCCGCATCAGGCCTCCAGCAGGCGCCGAACGCGCTCAAGGTCTTCGGCAGTATCGACGCCGGTAGGCGGTGCTTCCAGGGCGTCGGCCACGTGGATCCGCACGCCATGCCACAGGGCACGCAGTTGCTCCAGGGATTCGGTGTTTTCCAGCCAGCACGGGCCCCAACTGACGAAGTCGTGAAGAAAGCCGGCGCGGTAGGCATAGATGCCGATGTGACGGCGATAAGGCACGCCTTCGGGCAGTTGCTCACGACTCTGGGCAAAGGCATCCCGGGCCCAGGGCAAGGTGGCGCGGCTGAAGGTCAGGGCCAGGCCGTTGAGGTCGCTGACCACCTTGACCACATTGGGGTTGAACAGGGTCTGCACGTCCTCGATCGGCTCGGCCAGGGTGGCCATGCGCGCTTCGGTGTGGGCTGCCAGGTTGGCCGCTACCTGATCGATCACCGACGGCGGGATCAACGGCTCGTCGCCTTGTACGTTGACCACGATCGCATCCGCGGCCAGGCCCAGCTGGGCGGCGACTTCCGCCAGCCGGTCGGTGCCGGAGTTGTGATCTTCCCGGGTCAGCAGCGCCTCGGCGCCAAAGCCCTGGCAGGCCTCGACGATGCGCTGATCATCGGTGGCCACCACGACCCGCTCGGCGCTGCTCTTGCGCGCCTGTTCCCAGACCCACTGGATCATCGGCTTGCCGGCGATCAGTTGCAGCGGCTTGCCTGGCAGGCGAGTGGAGGCGTAGCGCGCCGGGATGACAACGGTAAAGGCGCTGCTCATTTGTCCAGGCGCTCTTCGGTGGTCAGGGTGCGCGCTTCGCTTTCCAGCATCACCGGGATGCCATCGCGAATCGGATAGGCAAGGCCCGCGCCCTTGCTGATCAGCTCGGTCTTGTCGGCGCTGAGTTTGAGGGGGCCTTTGCAGATCGGGCAGGCGAGGATGTCGAGCAGTTTGGTGTCCATGAGGATTCCCTGGATAAAAGCGAATTAAGGCAGCAGACGATCAGGCAGCAGGCGCATCAACTGGGTGTCGAACCAGGCGACGAAGGCCGGCGAAGGCTGGGCATCGACCGCCAGGTACCACCAGTCGTCTGCCGCGAAAGCCCGGCACTTGACCGCATCTTTCTCGGTCATGACCAGCGGCAATGACGGGGTGAAGGTCAAGGCCTGCGCACTGTATTGAGCGTGATCGGCAAATGCATGGGGAACAGGCCGCCAGTGTAGCGTTTCAAGGGTGTTGAAGAAACGCTGGGGATTGCCGATGCCCGCCACCGCATGCAGCGCCTGGCCGGGGGCGAAATGCTCCAGCGCACGACGCTCGCCACTGCGCAGGTTGACCAGCACCGAGGGCTTGAGATGAAAGGCGAACCCCTCGTCACGGTCATCAACTGCGCCGTTGTAGAGCACCGCGTCGACGCTCTGCAAACGCTCCGCCGGCTCGCGCAGCGGCCCGGCAGGCAGGCAGCGGCGGTTGCCCAGGCCGCGGGCGGCATCGATCAGCACCAGCTCCAGGTCACGGGCCAGGCGGTAGTGCTGCAGGCCGTCGTCGGAGAGGATCAGGTCCAGCGGCTCGGCGGCCAGCAGGGCCTGTACCGCGCGGCCGCGATCCGGATCGATCATCAGCGGCACGCCGCAGCGCTGGACGATCAGCAGCGGCTCATCACCGGCCACCGCGGCGCAATCTTCGGCGCTGACGCGCCAGGGCAGTTGCGCCGGCTTGGCACCGTAGCCGCGGCTGACCACCCCGACCCGCAACCCGAGGCGCTGGCAGTGCTCCACCAGCCACAGGATCAACGGCGTCTTGCCGGTGCCGCCGACAGTGATGTTACCCACCACGATCAGCGGCACAGGTGGTTGATAGATCGCCCCCTCACCGGCAAGAAAGCGCTGGCGCTTGCCCGTCACCACTCGGCGATACAGGCATTCCAGGGGGCGCAGCAGTTTCAGCGCGGGGTGGCCGTTGTACCAGGCATTGAGCAGGCGATCGGAAAGTGCCATCAGGGTGCCGGGTCCGCCTCGACGGTGGTCATGCGCAGGTGGCTGAAACCGAGCTTGCCGGCTGCATCCATGGCAGTGATCACCGCTTGATGCTGGGTCTTGCCGTCGGCGCTGATGGACAGCGGCAGGTTGGTGTCGCCCGCCGACTCCTTCTGCAGGGCCTCGATCAAGGTCTCCAGGTCATTTTTGGGCAGGACCTGGTTGTTCACCGAAAACACGCCGTCGGCGCTGATGGCGATATCCACTTGCTTGACCTGCTGGTCTTCGGCCGGCGAGCCGCTGACCGCTTCCGGCAGGTCGACCCGCAGCTCGGTTTCCCGGGTGAAGGTGGTGGTGACAACAAAGAACAGCAGCAGGATGAACACCACGTCGATCAACGACGCCAGGTTGATGTCCACGGTTTCCCGGGGCTTGCGACGGAATTTCACGCTTTGCCCTCGGCCAGATCGACATCGCGGTCGCCCTGGATCACTTCCACCAGCTTGATCGCCTCCTGCTCCATGCCCACCACCAGTTCATCGACCCGGCGTTGCAGGAAGCGGTGGAAGAACACCGAGGGAATGCCCACCATCAGGCCGGCGGCGGTGGTGATCAGTGCTTTGGAAATACCGCCTGCGAGGATGTGCGCGTTGGTGGTCATGCCCGAGCCCATGAACGAACTGAAGATGTCGATCATGCCCAGCACGGTGCCCAGCAGCCCCAGCAGCGGTGCCATGGCGGCAATGGTGCCGAGGGCGTTGAGGTAGCGCTCCAGCTCATGGATGACCCGGGCGGCAGCCTCTTCGATGCATTCCTTCATGATCTCGCGGCCATGCTTGGAGTTGGCCAGGCCCGCCGCCAGAATCTCGCCCAGGGGCGAATCGGCGCGCAGTTCCTTGAGCTTTTCCTTGTTCAGCTGCTTGTCCTTGATCCAGCGCCAGACCTGCCCCAGCAGGTGGGGCGGGGTGACACGACTGGCCCGCAGGGTCCACAGACGCTCGGCAATGATGCCCACGGCAGCAATGGAACTCAGAATGATCGGCAACATCATCCAGCCGCCGGATTTGACCAATTCCCACACAGTGACAGCCCCCTCGAAAAAGTGCGCCACTCTAACATAGGGGCCGGACGCACCGAAGACCGTGATGTCGCATGCTCACAGGCTTTAATAACCCACGGTTATTTAAGGCATTGCGGGCGGCTCACGCCAGAATCGCCGCTGCTCGCGAAGGCCATGCGCCGCTCCGAAGGCCCCCAGTTGCAGCCTCAGGGCGCCCTGTTCGGCGCTGTCATAAATTGCCATGTCCAGGCGCCGATAGCGTGCCAGCACTTGAGGATGGGGGTGGCCGAAGGCATTGCCCCGCCCACGGGAAATCAGCACCGCGTCGGGGGCCAGCCGTTGCAGCAAGGCCATGGATGAAGAGGTGCGGCTGCCGTGATGGGGTGCCTGCAGCCAGTGGGTCCGCACCGCCAGCGGGCTGTCGAGCAAGGCTCGCTCGGCACGGGCGTCGATGTCCCCGGTGAGCAGCAGGCGCTCGCCGGCAGCCTCGACCTGGAGCACGCACGAAGCCTGATTGCCGTCGGTCGCCGCCGCCCATTGCCACTGGCGAAAGCGCACGCCATTCCACACCCAGCTCAGCCCACTGTCGCAAGGCCTTGCCTGCAGGCCCGCGGGCAAGGCTTCGGGCTGGCCTCCGCGGACCTCGCCCACGGGCATTGCGCGCTGCACCGCCTGGGCGCCACCGGCATGGTCGTTGTCGGCATGGCTGAGCAGCATCAGGTCCAGCCGCCGGATGCCGAGCCTGTGCAGGGTCGGCACTACCACTCGCTCTCCCAGGTCGAACTCGGCGACCCGCGCGCCAGCGTCATACAGCAGGGCGTGATCACGGGTCCGCAGGATGAATGACAGGCCCTGCCCCACATCAAGCTGCCAGACCTCCACCTCGCCTTCGGGCACGCGCGCCAGGGGTGGCCAGACCGCCAGGAGCAACAGCGGCCAACCCAGAACCCGCATGGGCACGCCCCTGGGCAACAGCAGCAACAGGCAGCCCAGAGCATTCATGCTCCAGAGCCACAGAGGGATCTGCGGCGGCACCCAGGCCGGCCACCCACCGGCAATCAATCCGAGCAAGCGGAACAACCCGTCCAGCAATCCACCGGCCAGCCACAACAGGCCCTCACCCACATGAGGCACCGGCAGCAGCAGGCTGCCGAGCAAAGCCGGCGGCAACACCAGAAAGCTGATCCAGGGCACCGCCAGCAAATTGGCCAGCGGCCCGCTGAGGCTGATAGGCAGCCCCAGAGCCAGCAACGGCGGCAGCAGGCCAATGGCGATCAACCATTGGGCCCGGGTCCAGCCCTGCCACCAGCTCCACGCCCCCAGGCGCCCGGCAAAGATCAAGATCAGGATTGCCACTGCGGCAAAGGACAGCCAGAACCCCGCCTGCAAGCTGGCCAGCGGCTCGGCCAGCAACACCGCATTCAACGCCAGCAGCAGGGGCCAGCCGGCCCGCAGATGGCGAAAGCGCATGCGCCAGAGCAGTACCAGGGCGACCATCACACAGGCGCGCTGCACTGGCACATCGAACCCCGCCAGCAGGCCGTAGCCCAGGGCGCCGAGCCAGGCCAGGGCACAGGCCCAGGGCAACCACGGCAAGCGCTCGGGCCAGTGACCATGGCGGGCCAGCCCGGCCACCGCGAAATAGATCACCCCAGCCAGCAGGCTGATGTGCTGCCCGGAAATCACCATCAGGTGGACGGTGCCGGTGTCCTGCAACAGCTGCCAGTCTTGCCGCGTCAGGCCGGAACCGTCGCCCATCACCAGCGCCGCCAGCCCCGCACCGCGTCCCTGAGCCTCGACCTCTAGCAAGCGCTGGCGCAAGCCTTGCCGCCAGGCCTGCGGGGCCGGTGCCAGCAACTGCCCGGCCTTGACCGTGCCGGTGGCGCCGATACGGCGCGCCAGCAGCCAGGCCTGGTAATCGAAGCCCTGGGGATTCAACAAACCCATCGGCTGGCGAAGCTTGACCGCCAGCCGCCAGCGCTCGCCACTCTTGAGCGCCGGGCCCTCACGCCAGGCCAGGCGCATGCGCCGGGGCAGCCGCTCACGGCGGGCCTGGGCATCTTCCAGCTCGAAACGCACCACGCCGCCCGCCTGCTCCGGCAGGCCGCTCACCCGCCCCTCCAGCCAGCGGGTCTGTGACTCCAGGCGCGGCGCCAGGCGATCATCCAGGGCCGACTGCGCGGAGACACAGGCCCAGGTGAAACCGAACAGGAAAAATGCCACCGGATGTGTACGAAACGGCAACAGCATCAAGGCCAGTATCGCCATACACAGCAGCAGCCAGCCTGGGGGCAAGGCCGGCATGAAACCCAGCGCCAGCAGCCCCGCAGCCAGCGCCAGCATTGCGCTACTCATCCGCCCGCCCCTCCTTGGGAGTTCATACTCTTGGCTTAGTCGAGGATGGGCAGCACGGCTTTATCATTTGTCACAATGTCTGAATTTTCGCCGACTAGAATCCGGTCATAATCGTCGCCTGACCCGACCGAGAAGCCTTATGCCCCGGCGCTTATTCAAACGTTACATGCCAGATCCGACCAGCATCCGGGAACACAAGTCCTTACGCTTTCTCGGCACCCTGCTGCATGACGCCAACCTCTGGCACCTCAATCGACACTCGGTGGCCCGGGCCATGGCCGTGGGCCTGTTCGCCGCCTTTATTCCCATTCCGATGCAGATGTTGCTGGCTGCGGTACTGGCCATCTGGCTGCGCGGCAATATGCCCATCAGTGTCAGCCTGGTCTGGTTGACCAACCCCATCACCATGCCGCCGGTGTTCTTCTGCACCTACCAACTGGGGGCCTGGCTGATGAACGTGCCGCCGCGCACCCTGCCCGACGAGCTGACCTGGGAGTGGATCAGCAGCCAGCTGGCAACCCTGTGGCAACCCTTCCTCCTCGGCTCGGTGGTGGCCGGGCTGGTGCTGGGGGCCACTGCCTATTGCCTGACCATGCTCTATTGGCGCTGGTGGGTCGCGCGCCAATGGTCCAGGCGCAAGCAGCAACGGCAGTGACCAACGAAAACGGCCTCCCGAGGGAGGCCGTTTGCATGACGCACTAAAGGCATTTACTGACGCATGCCGCGCCCGCTCACCAGCAGCCGTGCGCAACCGATGTACAGCACCAGGGTGGCCACCAGCATGAAGGTAATGGCGATGCTGATCTTGATGTCCGACACCCCGAGGATGCCGAAACGGAAGGCGTTGACCATGTGCAGCACCGGGTTGGCCAGGGACACCGTCTGCCAGAACGGCGGCAGCAGGTTGATCGAGTAGAACACCCCGCCCAGGTAGGTCAGGGGCGTCAGCACGAAGGTCGGGATGATCGAGATATCGTCGAAGTTGCGTGCAAAGACTGCGTTGATGAAGCCCAGCAGCGAGAAGATGGTCGCGGTCAGCACTACCACCAGCACCGTGATGCCCAGGTGGTGCACCTGCAGCGTGGTGAAGAACAGCGACAGCAGCGTCACGATGACCCCCACCATCAGCCCCCGCAGCACCCCGCCCAAGGTGTAGCCGATGAGAATGGTATGGGGCGACAACGGCGAGACCATCAACTCCTCGATGGAGCGCTGGAACTTGCTGCCGAAGAAGCTCGATACCACGTTGCCGTAGGAGTTGGTGATCACCGACATCATGATCAGCCCCGGGACGATGTACTCCATGTAGGTGAAACCACCCATGTCGCCGATCTGCCGGCCGATCAGGTTACCGAAGATGACGAAGTACAGGACCATGGTGATGGCCGGGGGCAGCAGGGTCTGCGGCCAGATCCGGGTGAAGCGCCGGACTTCGCGATAAACAATGGTGTTGAGCGCCACCAGGTTGGGTTTGAACTCCGAACTCATACCGCCACCTTCGACAGATTCTTCTCCACCAGGGACACGAACAACTCCTCAAGACGGTTGGTTTTGTTACGCAGGCTCAGCACCTCGATGTTCTGCAGGGCCAGTTGGCCGAACAGCGCGGTGATGCCCACGGCCTTGTCCACCTGGACCTCCAGGGTATGGCTGTCCACCAGCCGGGTCGGATAGCCGGCCAGTTGCGGCGCCACGCTCAGGTCGTTCTTCAGGTCGAGGAGGAAAGTCTCCACATGCAGCTGGCTGAGCAACTGGCGCATGCTGGTGTTCTCGACGATGGTGCCGTGGTCGATGATGCCGATGTTGCGGCACAGCTGCTCAGCCTCTTCCAGGTAGTGGGTGGTGAGGATGATGGTGATGCCTTTCTGGTTGAGCTCGGTGAGAAAGCTCCACATGGAACGGCGCAGCTCGATATCGACCCCGGCGGTAGGTTCGTCAAGGATCAACAGGCGCGGTTCATGCACCAGCGCGCGGGCGATCATCAGGCGCCGCTTCATGCCACCGGACAGGGAACGCGAAGGCACATCGCGCTTGTCCCACAGGCCGAGCTGGGTCAGGTACTGCTCGGCGCGCTGCTTGGCGATCTTCGCCGGAATGCCGTAGTAGCCGGCCTGGGTCACGACGATGTCGAAGGTTTTCTCGAACTGGTTGAAGTTGAATTCCTGCGGCACCACGCCGATGCAACGCTTGAGCGCCGCCGGCTCACGATCCAGGTCGTGGCCGAAGACGCTCACCGTACCGCTGGTCTTGTTCACCAGGGTCGAGAGAATGCCGATGGTGGTGGATTTGCCGGCCCCGTTAGGGCCGAGCAGGGCGAAAAAGTCACCTTCGGCGACATCCAGATCGATACCACTCAGGGCCTGGAAACCGTTGCCGTAGGTTTTGGTTAGCTGCCGGATGGACAGAGCGGAACTCATATCGGATTCATGCACCAAGAAGGGGGAATTTTATAAGTAAGGGCGGCCCGAGCCGATTGCAACGACGCCGGACGCCCGCCATGTTGCGTGCCTGCGTCGTGCAAGTACAGTCACCCGTATCGATAGTGGGTATTAAGTCAACGCGGTCATCACGGCCTGGCGATAGGCCGGGCGCTGTTTCAAGCGCTCATACCAGGCTTGCAGATGGGGCATGGAAGGACGCTCGATGGGCATCTCGAACCAAGCGTAGATGAAACTGCCGAGGGGAATGTCGCCCACGCCGATCTCCTGCCCGGACAGGTAAGGCTGCTCGCCCAGGGCCTGATCGACCCGCGCCAGCAGCTCGGCACACGTGGCCTTGGCGGCGTTGATCTGCGCCCAGTCCTGCTGCTCGGCCGGGGTGCGCAATACGCCCCAGAACAGATGCCGGAAGGGTTCAGCGAAGGTCGAGGTGGTCCAGTCCATCCACTTCTCGGCGCTGGCCCGCAGTTGCACGTCGGCCGGGTACCAGTGGCTATCGGCGGCGTAGCGCGCAGCCAGGTAGCGCACGATGGTGTTGGACTCCCAGAGCACGAAGTCGCCGTCTTCAATCAGTGGAATCCGGCCATTGGGGTTCAGCGCCCGGTACGCCGGGGTGTCCACCACCCCAAAGGCGCCGCCGGCGTCCAGGGACTCATAGGCGAGCCCCAGTTCCTGCGCGCACCAGAGTGCCTTCCTGACATTCGACGAGTTCTTGCGACCCCAGATCTTCAGCATGACCATCCCTCAGTAATGAATGCCGGGGCAGTCTACGCCTGATCAGCCGCGACTCAAATCGCCGCGCAGGTCTGCCAGCACTTGCGGCTGCTGCGCGTCGAACAGGTGCGGGTAGCATTTTTCCAGGTGGCCGAAAAACAGCTCCTGCGGCACGTCGGCAAACTGCCCGTGGTCCACCAGGTACTCCATCGACTGTTCGCCCTGGCGATTGAAAGGCTGGAAAACGCTGTCCTCCAGGCCGTCGAAATCCAGCGGCGCCACATCGAACATTTCACACAATTGCCGGTTGAACGCCGGCGTGGCCTTGACCCAACGACCCTGCAGATAGAACTCGGTGTAGCCGTGCATGGCGAACACATCGCTGCGCAGCAGCTCCAGCAGCCTGGGTGTGGACAGGTGATTGCGCACATCGGCCAGGCCGATGCGCGCCGGTATCCCGCAATGCCGGGCACAACCGGCGAGCAAGGTGGCCTTGGGCACGCAATAGCTCTCGCCGGTGGCCAGGGCATGGCTGCCGCGCAAGGTCTGGGGATCACGGCTGAAACTGTAGAAGTTGTAGCGTACGGCCTCGCGCACCGCGTAATAGAGGCTGACGGCTTGCTGTCGGGGGTCGCGGCTGGCACCGCGATGAGTTTCGGCGAACTCCACCACCGCCGGGTGGTCACTATCGATGAAGCGGCTGGGACGCAGGTACTCGTGCATGGGCATGACCTCCGAGAGGAAGCCTGAGTCTATCGAGGCGTCCGCCCCAGTGATAACGACGTATCGGCCAAAGATCATGGCCCCCACGATCAACCGGGCCCGGCCCGCAAGATACAGACTTGCATTGCACCCGCACTGCCCTGCTCACCCGCGCTGTCGAAGGCCGACTACGCTCTGAGGGTGATTTCACCCCTGGTTTCACGGAGGATTGAATATGCTGTTGTTGTGGATACTGGTTCTGGTGCTCGCAGTGGCCTACCTGGCCCATCGCCGTACCGCCCCCCTGCCCGCCCTCGGCGTGGTCGCCATCTACCTCTTGGCCATGGGCGCCTTTAGCCGTGCCCCCGGCTGGCTGCTGCTGATTTTCTGGGTGCTGCTGGCAGCGGTCGCCGCCCCTCTGCTGCTGCCCGATCTGCGGCGCAAGTATTTCAGTGCGCCGCTGTTCAGCTGGTTCCAGAAGGTTCTGCCGCCGATGTCCCAGACCGAGCGCGATGCCATCGATGCCGGCACCGTCTGGTGGGACGGCGAGCTGTTCAGTGGCCGCCCCGACTGGAATACCTTGCTGGCCTACCCCAAGGCCCAGTTGACCGAAGAAGAGCAGGCGTTCATCGACGGCCCGACCGAGGAGCTGTGCGCCATGGTCAGCGACTGGCAGATCGGCCAGCACATGGACCTGCCGGCCGAAGCCTGGGCCCACATCAAGGAGCACGGTTTCTTTGCCCTGATCATTCCCAAGGAGTTCGGCGGCAAGGGCTTCTCGGCCTACGCCCACTCCCAGGTGGCCATGAAGCTGGCCACCCGCAGCGGCGACCTGGCCTCCACCGTGATGGTGCCCAACTCCCTGGGCCCGGCCGAACTGCTGCTGCACTACGGCACCGACGAACAGCGCAATCACTACCTGCCGCGGCTGGCCCGGGGCGACGACATTCCCTGCTTCGCCCTCACCGGCCCCCTGGCCGGCTCCGATGCAGGGGCCATGCCCGACACCGGGATCATCTGCAAAGGCCAATGGCAGGGTGAAGAAACCCTGGGCCTGCGCCTGAACTGGGAAAAGCGCTACATCACCCTGGGCCCGGTGGCCACCCTGCTGGGCCTGGCCTTCAAGGCCCATGACCCGGACCACCTGCTGGGCGACCAGGAAGACCTGGGCATCAGCCTGGCACTGATCCCCACCGACACCCCCGGGGTGGATATCGGCCGCCGCCACCTGCCCCTGGGCGCGGCCTTCATGAACGGCCCGAACTCCGGCAAGGACGTGTTCATCCCCCTGGACTTCCTCATCGGCGGCCAGGAAATGCTCGGCAAGGGCTGGATGATGCTGATGAATTGCCTGTCCGTGGGCCGTTCGATCTCCCTGCCCGCGGTGGGCACCGGCGCCGCCAAATTCACCAGCCTGGTGACCGGCCAGTACGCCCAGGTGCGGGAGCAGTTCAACGTGCCCCTCGCCGCCTTCGAGGGCATCCAGGAGGCTCTGGCCCGCCTCGGCGGCAATGCCTGGCTGATGGACAGTGCACGCATGCTCACTGCCAACGCCGTGGACCTGGGGGAAAAACCCTCGGTGCTGTCGGCGATCCTCAAGTACCACCTCACCGAGCGCGGCCGCGAGTGCATCAGCCACGCCATGGACGTGCACGGCGGCAAGGGCATCATCATGGGCCCCAACAACTACCTGGGCCGCAGCTGGCAAGGAGCGCCGATCTTCATCACCGTGGAAGGCGCCAACATCCTTTCGCGCAACCTGATGATCTTCGGCCAGGGGGCAATCCGCTGCCATCCGTTCGTGCTCAAGGAAATGGCCCTGGCCGGTCGCGAAGACCACGACCAGGCGCTGCAGGAGTTCGACGCCCTGCTGCTCAAGCACATAGGTTTCGCCGTGAGCAACGCCGCCAGCACCCTGGTGCTGAACCTCGGCCTGGGCCACTTCGAACACGTTCCGGGAGACAAGGTCAGCCAGGGCTACTTCCGTGCCCTGAACCGCCAGGCCGCGGCCTTCGCCCTGCTGGCGGACTTCTCGATGATGCTGCTGGGGGGCGAACTCAAACGCCGCGAGCGCCTTTCCGCCCGCCTGGGGGATGTGCTCAGCCACCTGTACCTGGCGTCGGCAGCGCTCAAGCGCTACCACGACCTGGACTCCCCGGAATACCTGCGCCCCCTGCTCGCCTGGGCCATGGAAGAGAGCCTCGGGCATTCCGAACGGGCCCTGGACGAGTTGCTCAGCAACTTCCCCAACCGGGTGTTCGGTTGCCTGCTGCGGGTGCTGGTGTTCCCCTTCGGCCGTCGCCATACCGGGCCATCGGACCAGCTGGATGCCGAAGTGGCGGCGATCATCGGTCGTGCCCAGGGCGATCCGGCCCTGGAAGCGGTGCTTGCCGGCTGCTACCGCCCGCAATCCAAGGACGACCCGGTGGGCGCCCTGCAACATGCCAGCAACCTGCTGAGCGACGTGCACCCGTTGCACAAGAAGCTCCACGAAGCGCTGAAAAGCGGCCAGGTCAAACCGGCTGCCGGCGAATCGGCCATCGACGCGGCGCTGGAAGCCGGCGTGCTGCAGGCCGCCGAGGCCCAGAGCCTGCACGAGGCCGAGGCGGCGCGGCGCAAGGTCATCGATGTGGATGATTTTGCCAAGGAGGAGCTGACCCTGAGCGAAGGCAAGACCCGCTAGACGGCCGCCTTCGGGGCAGGTCGATTATGAAACCGGGCGCGGGAGCTATATACTCCCGCGCCCGTTTTGCTCTTGAGGACCCTGTCATGTCCAACATCGTCGCCGATCATCTCGTCCTGCTGGACCACCTGCGCAGCATCCTGGTCGCCGTAGGTGAAGCCGAACAGGTGCCCGAGGAAAGCCACGCGCTGTTCCTGGAGCGCTTCGACGAACTGCGCGCCTCGCTGCCGATCGACCCGATCGAAAGCCAGTACCTGGGCCAGGACCTGCTGTGCCAGATCATGCAGCGCTACCCGCAGATCGCCCACCTGGTGCCTCGTGACCTGCTGTGGTTCTTCGCCGGTGACTGCCTGCACTACATGCCCGATGAAGAAATCGACCTGTACCAGGCCCTGGAAGAGCGCCGTTTCGAAGCCGAGCAGAACGACGAGCCCTTCGACTGGAACCAGGAAAAGCAGCTGCTGGCGCTTTCTGCCCAGGACAGCAAGCACTGATCACTGCGCCCGGCGCAACCAAGGCCCGCACGGTTCGCCCGGCGGGCCTTTTTCATGGGCGCCTTTTAGCGCCGGCCTGTCAGAGAATTCGCTGGCAAGCCAGCTCCTACAGCGGGCGTTCCGCTTTGCCCGGGCGGTTGAGGGTCGGCTCCTTGGCCAGGCACTCCACCAGGTAGTCGATGAAAACCCGCAACTTGGGCGGCAGGTAACGGGTCGGTGAATGCAGCAGCCAGGCACCGCCGTGGTAGGAGGCCAGGAAGGTCCACTCCGGCAGCACCTGGACGATCAGCCCCTGCTCCAGGGCATGGCGCGCGGTGAAGTACGGCAGGCTGCCGATCCCCAGGTGTTGCAGCACCGCATCCAGGCGCACCCCGGTGTGGTTGGCCGCATAGCGCCCGCGCACCCCCACCGTGACCGCCTTGCTGCCCTGGGTGAATTTCCAGCGCGCATCGCTGGGGGTCTCGCCCAGGTAGATGCAACTGTGCTGGCGCAGGTCCTGGGGATGGGCCGGCGTACCGTGCTCGGCCAGGTACTGCGGGGTGGCGCAGAGCAGGTGATCGATGCGCAACAGCTGGCGGCCGATCAACCCGGGCGGCGGGCGGTCGGTGATGCGGATCGCCAGGTCGACGTTGTCGTCGATCAGGTCTACATCGCGGTCTTCATGCAGCAGTTCCACATCGACCTGGGGATAGCGCCGCAGAAACTCCGGCATATGCGGGTGCACCACGAAACGCCCCACCGCCTTGGGCACGCTGACCCGCACCACGCCTTCGGCTTCGTGGGTGAACTGGCCGCTGACCTCCATCACCGAACGGGCCGCACTGACCATTTCACTGCAACGCTTGAACACCTCTTCGCCACCGTCGCTCAAGCGCAACTTGCGTGTGGTGCGCTGCAACAACCGGGTGGCCAGGGCCTTTTCCAGGCGCGAGATGCTGCGGCTGACCGCCGAAGGCGAGGAGCCCAGCTGGCGTGCCGCCTCGGAGAAGCTGCCGGTCTCCACGACCCTGACGAAAATGGCCATTTCTGCCAGCAAAGGCAGGGGTAGATTTATGCTCATGACGCAATAGTCCATTGAGTTTCGAACGGATTATCACGCAATTGCCCAGGCCGCATAATAAAAAAACACTGAATTCCAGGGTTAGAGAAATGACGCGGCGCCTGTATTACGACAATGACCAGTTACTGACCTCCGTCGAGGTCCTGAGCTGCATCCCCCACGAACAGCAATTCGCGGTCACCCTCAACGCCACGCCCTTCCACCCCCAGGGTGGCGGCCAGCCCAGCGATACCGGCTGGATCGGCCAGGCCGCCGTTCTGCGGGTGGCCCAGGAAGGCGAGCAGATCGTGCATTACCTGGACCAGCCGCTGGAGCCGGGCATTTTCGAGGCCCGGGTCGATGAGGCCGCGCGCCTGTTCAACAGCCGCATGCACTCCGCCGGGCACCTGATCGGCCACTTCGTGCAAAGCCAGGGCTGGATACCGATCAAGGCCCATCACTGGCCAGGTGAAGGCCGGGTGTCGTTCAAACCAGCAGAGCAGCCCCGGGAGATCGACGGCGCCGGCGTGCAGGACGCGATTGCGCTGTGGATAGAGGCCGACCTGGAACGGCATAGCACAATGGCGGACGGTTCGCGCCAGATCAGCTTTGGCCAACTGCCGGCCTATGGTTGCGGCGGCACCCACGTCAGCCACCTGCAGCAGCTGGGCGCGGTGCTCATCACCGCGGTCTCACTCAAGAAAGGCACCCTTTCGGTCAGCTATAGCCTCGACTGAAAACGGCCTGCCGCTCAATCATCCTGCTTTGCGGAGTCCGCATGCTGTCCAACTATCTTGGCGAGTTCCTCGCCCTGGCCCTGGTTCACTTTCTCGCGGTGGTCGCTCCCGGGCCGGATTTTGCCGTGACCATCCGCCAGAGCGTGCGCTTTGGCCGCATGACCGGGGTCTGTACCGCCCTGGGCATCGGCGCCGGCATCTCGGTGCACGTGCTCTACACCCTGCTGGGGGTGGGCGCCCTGATGCACGCTACGCCCTGGTTGCTGAGCGCGGCCAAGCTACTGGGCGGCACCTACATTCTGTACTTGGGTATCAGCCTGCTGCGCAGCAAGGCCAAGACCAGCCTTCCCGGCGAGGCGCCCACCGATGAGCCCCAACAGACCTTGCTGCGAGCCTTTACCACGGGGTTTCTGACCAATGCCACCAACCCCAAGGCGACCCTGTTTTTCCTGGCGATCTTCACCACCCTGGTCAGCGCCACCACCCCACTGAGCATCCAGGCCCTATATGGCGCCTGGATGTGCCTGGTGAATGCGCTGTGGTTCGTGATCGTCGCGCTGTTCTTCTCCAGCTCTCGGGTGCGCTTGCTGTTCATGCGCCTGGGGCACTGGTTCGAGCGCTGCATGGGGCTGATCCTGCTGCTGTTCGCCGGGCGGTTACTGCTGTCGCTGTAGGCAAGGCAAACGACAAAGGCCCGCGCAGGTGTACTGGCGGGCCTTTTTTCTGGGCACTGGCTGCAGCGTTGAATCGCAGGCAAACAAAAACGCCGCTCAATGAGCGGCGTTCTTGTGAATTTGGAGCGGGAAACGAGACTCGAACTCGCGACCCCGACCTTGGCAAGGTCGTGCTCTACCAACTGAGCTATTCCCG
>NZ_JBXAMM010000008.1:0-313611 GCF_058800645.1 Pseudomonas sp. GW822-FHT04H02
CATACTCCGTTCTTCAAAGGCTACCGTCCACAGTTCTACTTCCGTACTACTGACGTGACTGGTAACTGCGAGCTGCCGGAAGGCGTTGAAATGGTAATGCCAGGTGACAACATCCAGATGACTGTCACTCTGATCAAAACCATCGCGATGGAAGATGGTCTGCGTTTCGCTATCCGTGAAGGCGGTCGTACCGTCGGCGCTGGCGTCGTAGCCAAAGTCATCGAGTAATCGACGACTCATGAAGAAGCCCCCGCTTGCGGGGGCTTTTTTATTGGGTTGACACTCTGTGGGGCCGTCTATAGAATTGCGCCTCCTTTTAACGGGCGTATTGCGCCCGGTGGGAATAGCAGCCTGGAGTCTGAAATCCAATGCAAAATCAGCAAATCCGTATCAGGTTGAAGGCTTTCGACCATCGCCTGATCGACCAATCCACCCAGGAAATCGTGGAAACCGCGAAACGTACTGGTGCTCAAGTGCGTGGTCCAATTCCACTGCCTACCCGTAAAGAGCGGTTCACCGTTCTGGTCTCCCCGCACGTCAACAAAGACGCGCGTGACCAGTACGAGATCCGTACTCATAAGCGCGTACTGGACATCGTCCAGCCAACGGATAAAACCGTTGATGCTCTTATGAAGCTTGATCTTGCGGCAGGTGTGGAAGTGCAGATCAGCCTCGGCTAAGACTCGGTCTTAGTCGTGTAACGCTCTGAAATGGGCGGCCATAGCGGGTGAAAGCCCCGTACACTCATGAGGTTTACAACATGACTATTGGTGTAGTCGGTCGTAAATGCGGTATGACCCGTATTTTCACCGAAGAAGGTGTCTCCATTCCGGTCACGGTCATTGAGATCGAGCCGAATCGCGTCACCCAGTTCAAAACTGAAGAAACCGATGGCTATCGTGCAGTGCAGGTCACTGTAGGTGAGCGTCGTGCTTCGCGCGTGACTGCTGCTCAAGCAGGTCACTTCGCTAAAGCGAACGTTGCTGCCGGTCGTGGCGTTTGGGAATTCCGTCTTGAAGAAGGCGAGTACCAAGCTGGCGATCTGATCAATGCAGAAATCTTCGCTGCTGGCCAACTGGTAGACGTTACCGGTCAGTCGAAAGGTAAAGGCTTTGCCGGTACCATCAAGCGTTGGAATTTCCGCGGTCAAGATAACACCCACGGTAACTCCGTTTCCCACCGCGTCCCGGGCTCTATTGGCCAGTGCCAGACTCCTGGTCGTGTATTCAAGGGCAAAAAAATGTCCGGTCATATGGGCGCTGAGCGCGTGACCGTGCAGTCCCTGGAAGTAGTGCGCGTCGACGCTGAACGCAATCTGTTGTTGGTCAAGGGTGCTGTTCCTGGCGCTACTGGCGGCAACCTGGTTGTACGTCCGGCGGCCAAGGCTCGCGGTTAAGGGGAAGCTGACATGCAATTAAATGTAAATGACGCTCAAGCGATCGAAGTTTCCGAACTGACATTTGGCGGCGAATTCAACGAGACGCTGGTTCACCAAGCAGTCGTGGCCTACATGGCCGGCGGCCGTCAAGGTAGCAAGCAGCAAAAGACCCGTTCCGACGTTTCCGGTGGCGGCAAGCGCCCATGGCGTCAGAAAGGTACTGGCCGTGCTCGTGCCGGTACTATCCGTAGCCCAATCTGGCGTGGCGGCGGTACCACTTTCGCAGCTCGTCCTCAGGATCACTCCCAGAAGCTGAACAAGAAGATGTATCGCGCAGCAATGCGTTCCATCCTTGCTGAGCTGGTGCGTACTGATCGTCTGGTCGTGGTTCAGGATTTCGCTGTTGAAACTCCGAAAACCAAAGATCTGCTGGGCAAGCTGAACAACATGAGCCTGACCGACGTTCTGATCGTGTCGGACGCTGTTGATCAGAACCTGTACCTGGCTGCTCGTAACCTGCCACACGTTGATGTTCGTGACGTGCAAGGTTCCGATCCAGTTAGTCTGATCGCATACGACAAAGTGTTGATCACTGTGTCGGCCGTGAAGAAATTCGAGGAGCTGCTGGGATGAACCAGGAACGCGTATTTAAAGTTCTGCTTGGCCCGCACGTTTCCGAGAAGGCTACGGTTCTGGCAGACAAGAAAGGCCAGTTCGTTTTCAAGGTTGCTACTGACGCAACCAAGCTGGAAATCAAGAAGGCCGTCGAAAGCCTGTTCAGCGTGAAAGTGGAACGCGTTACTACCCTGAACGTTCTGGGTAAGAGCAAGCGTACCGCTCGCGGTCTGGGCAAGCGTAATGACTGGAAGAAGGCAGTTATCTCCCTTCAGCCAGGCCAAGATCTCGATTTCAGCAGCAGTGCTGAGTAAGGAAGGGGTGCATCATGGCAATCGTTAAATGCAAACCGACTTCCCCTGGCCGCCGTTTTGTGGTCAAGGTGGTCAACCAGGAGCTGCATAAAGGCGCTCCTCACGCACCGCTGCTCGAGAAGAAATCGAAGTCTGGTGGTCGTAACAACAATGGCCGCATTACCACTCGTCACGTTGGTGGTGGTCATAAGCAGCATTACCGTCTGGTCGACTTCCGTCGCAACGACAAAGATGGCATCGCTGCCACTGTCGAGCGTATCGAATACGATCCAAACCGTACTGCTCACATCGCTCTGCTGCTGTACGCAGATGGCGAGCGTCGCTACATCATCGCCCCTAAAGGCGTGAGCGCTGGCGACCAGCTGATCGCAGGTGCTCTGGCACCGATCAAGCCGGGCAACGCTCTGCAACTGCGCAACATTCCAGTTGGTAGCACCGTACACGGCATCGAACTGAAGCCAGGTAAAGGCGCGCAAATCGCTCGTTCGGCTGGTGCTTCGGCTCAGCTGGTCGCTCGTGAAGGTGTCTACGTGACCCTGCGTCTGCGTTCTGGTGAGATGCGTAAAGTGCTGGCTGAATGCCGCGCGACCCTGGGCGAAGTCTCGAACTCCGAGCACAGCCTGCGTTCGCTGGGTAAAGCTGGTGCCAAACGCTGGCGTGGCGTTCGCCCAACCGTTCGTGGTGTTGCCATGAACCCGGTTGACCACCCACATGGTGGTGGTGAAGGTCGTACCTCTGGTGGTCGTCATCCGGTATCGCCATGGGGCTTCCCGACTAAGGGCGCGAAGACTCGTGGTAATAAGCGTACCGACAAAATGATCGTCCGTCGTCGCAAGTAAATAGAGGGATACGACAGTGCCACGTTCTCTGAAAAAAGGTCCTTTTATTGATCTTCACCTACTGAAGAAGATCGAAGTGGCGGCGGAAAAGAACGATCGCAAACCAGTTAAGACCTGGTCGCGCCGTTCCATGATCCTGCCACAAATGGTCGGTCTGACCATTGCTGTGCATAACGGTCGTCAGCATGTTCCAGTTCTCGTGAACGAAGACATGGTCGGCCACAAACTGGGCGAGTTCGCCGGTACCCGTACATATCGCGGGCACGTGGCTGACAAGAAAGCCAAGCGTTAAGGGGTAAGGAATGATGGAAGTAGCCGCTAAGTTGTCGGGCGCTCGAATCTCCGCCCAGAAAGCCCGCTTGGTCGCCGACCAGATCCGCGGGAAGAAGGTGGGCGAAGCGCTCAACCTGTTGGCTTTCAGCAGTAAGAAAGCCGCCGAGATCATGAAGAAAGTGCTGGAGTCGGCCGTAGCCAACGCCGAGCATAACGAAGGCGCAGACGTTGATGACCTGAAGGTCTCCACCGTTTTCGTCAACGAAGGGCGTTCGCTGAAGCGCATCATGCCACGTGCCAAAGGCCGTGCTGATCGCATCGTCAAGCGGTCTTGCCATATCACTGTCAAGGTTGCTGACAAGTAACGGAGTCGAAGAGATGGGTCAGAAAGTACATCCCATTGGCATTCGCCTGGGAATCGTCAAGGAGCACACCTCCGTCTGGTACGCAGACGGTCGGACTTATGCGGACTATTTGCTCGCAGATCTGAATGTGCGTGAGTATCTCCAAGACAAACTAAAAAGCGCGTCCGTAAGCCGTATCGATATCCATCGTCCGGCTCAAACTGCACGCATCACCATCCACACCGCTCGTCCCGGCATCGTGATCGGCAAGAAAGGTGAAGATGTTGAGAAGCTGCGTCAGGACCTGACCAAGCAAATGGGTGTGCCTGTGCACATCAATATCGAAGAGATCCGCAAGCCGGAGCTCGACGGTATGCTGGTTGCGCAGAGCGTAGCTCAGCAGCTGGAGCGTCGCGTAATGTTCCGTCGTGCTATGAAGCGCGCCGTACAGAACGCCATGCGCATTGGTGCCAAAGGCATCAAAATCCAAGTGAGCGGTCGTCTCGGCGGTGCTGAAATCGCACGTACTGAATGGTATCGCGAAGGTCGTGTGCCACTGCACACCCTGCGTGCCGATATCGACTATGCCACCTACGAAGCTCACACCACTTACGGTGTGATCGGTGTGAAGGTTTGGATCTTCAAAGGCGAAGTAATTGGTGGTCGCCAAGAAGAGCTGAAGCCGCAAGCACCTGCGCCTCGTAAAAAAGCTGCTAAGTAAGGGGTACGCCAAATGTTGCAACCAAAGCGTACGAAGTTCCGCAAGCAAATGACCGGCCACAACCGTGGTCTGGCATTGCGCGGTAGCAAAGTCAGCTTCGGCGAGTTCGCGCTGAAGTCTGTTGCTCGTGGTCGTCTCACCGCTCGTCAGATCGAGTCAGCGCGTCGTGCTCTGACCCGTCACGTAAAACGTGGTGGCAAGATCTGGATCCGTGTATTCCCGGACAAGCCTATTTCCAAAAAACCTCTCGAAGTTCGGATGGGTAAAGGTAAGGGTAACGTCGAATACTGGGTAGCCCAGATTCAGCCAGGCAAAGTCCTGTATGAAATCGAGGGTGTTTCTGAAGAGCTGGCGCGTGAGGCTTTCGCCCTGGCTGCTGCAAAGCTGCCGCTCGCCACCTCCTTTGTTAAACGGACGGTGATGTGATGAAAGCGAATGAACTTCGTGAAAAATCCGCACAGCAGCTGAACGAGCAACTGCTCGGCCTGCTGCGCGACCAGTTCAATCTGCGTATGCAGAAAGCAACTGGCCAGTTGGGGCAGTCTCATCTGCTCTCGCAAGTTAAGCGTGACATCGCTCGCGTGAAGACTGTGCTCAACCAGCAGGCAGGTAAGTAATCATGGCTGAAGCCGAAAAAACTGTCCGTACGCTGACTGGCCGTGTTGTCAGCGACAAGATGGACAAGACCATCACCGTTCTGATCGAGCGTCGCGTTAAGCACCCTATCTACGGTAAATACGTTAAGCGTTCGACTAAGCTGCACGCGCACGACGAAACCAACCAGTGCCACATCGGCGACAAGGTCACTATTCGTGAAACTCGTCCGATGGCCAAGACCAAGTCTTGGGCCCTGGTTGATGTTCTCGAACGCGCTGTGGAAGTCTAAGGGCTAGGGGTCGGAGAAATTATATGATTCAGACTCAATCCATGCTCGATGTGGCCGATAACAGCGGCGCTCGCCGCGTTATGTGCATCAAGGTGCTGGGTGGCTCCCATCGTCGTTACGCTGGTATCGGTGACATCATCAAAGTTACCGTCAAGGAAGCAATTCCTCGCGGTAAGGTGAAAAAAGGCCAAGTGATGACTGCTGTTGTAGTCCGCACTCGCCATGGTGTTCGTCGTGCAGACGGCTCCATCATCCGCTTTGATGGCAACGCTGCTGTTCTGTTGAACAACAAGCAAGAGCCGATCGGCACCCGTATCTTTGGGCCAGTGACCCGTGAACTTCGCAACGAGAAGTTCATGAAGATCGTCTCGCTCGCCCCAGAAGTGCTGTAAGGAGATCCGACATGCAAAAGATTCGTCGTGACGACGAGATCATCGTGATCGCCGGCAAAGACAAAGGTAAGCGCGGTAAGGTGCTTAAGGTTCTGGCTGACGACCGTCTGGTCGTCGGTGGCCTGAACCTGGTCAAGCGTCATACCAAGCCTAACCCGATGTCGGGCGTACAGGGCGGTATCGTCGAGAAAGAAGCGCCACTGCACGCTTCCAACGTCGCCATTTTCAACAGCGAAACCAACAAGGCTGACCGCGTTGGTTTCAAAGTAGAAGACGGCAAAAAAATTCGTGTCTTCAAGTCGACCCAAAAAGCGGTTGATGCTTGAACACTGCTAGGTAGAAGACCATGGCACGACTAAAAGAGATTTACCGGAAGGAAATCGCTCCGAAACTTAAGGAAGAACTTAAGCTTTCGAACGTGATGGAAGTTCCGCGCGTTACCAAAATCACCCTGAACATGGGTCTGGGCGAAGCAATCGGCGACAAAAAAGTCATCGAGCATGCTGTTGCTGACCTGGAAAAGATCACCGGCCAGAAAGTCGTTGTGACCTACGCTCGTAAATCCATCGCTGGCTTCAAAGTCCGCGAAGGATGGCCGATCGGCGTCAAAGTGACCCTGCGCCGTGAGCGTATGTACGAGTTCCTGGATCGTCTGCTGTCGATCTCCCTGCCTCGGGTTCGCGACTTCCGCGGCCTGAATGCCAAGTCCTTCGACGGTCGTGGCAACTACAGCATGGGCGTTAAAGAGCAGATCATTTTCCCGGAAATCGATTACGACAAGATCGATGCTCTCCGCGGTCTGGACATTACCCTGACCACCACTGCTAAGAACGATGATGAAGGCCGCGCTCTGCTGCGTGCTTTCAAATTCCCGTTCCGCAACTGATTGGAGTAGGAAAATGGCCAAGAAGAGCATGAAGAACCGTGAGCTGAAGCGTCAGCTCACCGTTGCCAAGTACGCCACCAAGCGTGCAGCGCTGAAAGCTATCATCGTGGATCTGAACGCAAGTCCAGAAGCTCGTTGGGAAGCTACCGTAGCTCTGCAGAAGCAGCCACGTGATGCAAGCGCCTCGCGCATGCGTAACCGCTGCCGCCTGACTGGTCGTCCGCACGGCGTTTACCGCAAGTTCGGCCTGGGCCGTAACAAGCTGCGTGAAGCTGCAATGCGTGGTGACGTACCAGGTCTGGTTAAAGCCAGCTGGTAATAGCTATCAAAGTCTCGGTGTTCGGGCTCGGAAGATCCCGATCGCCGGTGACCTTGAACGTGAATCAAGCCCCTTTTGGGGCTTGATTCATTTCTGGGGTGTGTCTAGAATGACCGGCTCGCCTGAGCCCGTGTTTTTTGCCCGGAATTTCTCGGCGACAGTTGTAGCCGCAAGGCTAATTCTTTTTGTATCAGGAGCATCTAGCCCATGAGTATGCAGGACCCGTTAGCGGACATGCTAACTCGAATCCGTAATGCCCAGATGGCTGAAAAGTCCGTCGTAAGCATGCCGTCTTCCACGCTGAAGGTGGCTGTAGCAAAAGTCCTGAAGGACGAAGGTTACATCGCGGGTTATCAGATCAGCAGCGAAATCAAACCTCTGCTGTCCATCGAGCTGAAGTACTTCGAAGGCCGTCCGGTCATCGAAGAAGTGAAGCGCGTTAGCCGTCCAGGCCTGCGTCAGTACAAGTCCGTTGAAGAACTGCCGAAAGTACGTGGCGGTCTTGGCGTGTCTATCGTCTCCACCAACAAAGGTGTGATGACTGATCGTGCTGCGCGCGCTGCCGGTGTCGGCGGCGAAGTTCTTTGCACTGTGTTCTAAGGGGGGATAAGCATGTCTCGCGTCGCTAAGAACCCCGTTAAGCTGCCAGCTGGTGTCGAAGTCAAATTCGCCGGCCAACAGCTTTCGGTGAAGGGTGCCAAGGGCACTCTCGAACTGAACGTACACTCGTCCGTTGAAATTGTTCAGGAAGCTGGTGAGCTGCGTTTCGCTGCTCGCAACGGCGACCAACAAACTCGCGCAATGGCCGGTACCACTCGTGCTCTGGTAAACAACATGGTCCAAGGCGTAAGCCAAGGCTTCGAGCGCAAGCTCCAGCTGGTCGGTGTTGGTTACAAGGCACAGGCAAAAGGCACAGTGCTGAACCTGGCCCTCGGCTTCTCGCATCCAGTGGATTACGAACTGCCGGAAGGCATCACCGCTGAGACTCCTAGCCAGACCGATATCCTGATCAAGGGCATCGATAAGCAGCTGGTAGGTCAAGTGGCCGCTGAGATCCGCGACTTCCGTCCACCAGAGCCTTACAAAGGCAAAGGTGTGCGCTACGCGGACGAAGTCGTCCGTCGTAAAGAAGCCAAGAAGAAGTAGGGCATAGCAAATGACCGACAAAAAAGTTACTCGACTGCGTCGCGCTCGCAAAGCACGCCTGAAAATGCACGAACTCGAAGTCGTGCGTCTCTGCGTGTTCCGCTCTTCGCAGCACATCTACGCCCAGGTCATTTCGGCCGACGGCAACAAAGTCCTGGCAAGTGCCTCGACTTTGGATAAAGAACTGCGTGATGGCGCCACTGGCAACATCGACGCGGCCACTAAGGTTGGCCAGCTGGTCGCTACGCGTGCGAAAGCCGCTGGCGTCTCGCAGGTGGCTTTCGACCGCTCTGGCTTCAAGTACCACGGCCGCGTCAAGGCGCTGGCTGATGCTGCTCGTGAAGCTGGGCTGGAGTTCTAAGTTATGTCAAATAACGACCAAAAGCGCGACGAAGGCTACATCGAGAAGCTGGTTCAAGTTAACCGCGTAGCCAAAACCGTAAAAGGCGGCCGTATCTTCACTTTCACCGCGTTGACCGTGGTTGGTGATGGTAAGGGCCGTGTTGGCTTCGGCCGTGGCAAGTCGCGTGAAGTGCCTGCTGCGATCCAGAAGGCAATGGAAGCTGCTCGCCGCAACATGATCCAAGTTGACCTGAACGGCACCACTCTGCAGTACGCAATGAAGTCCGCTCACGGCGCTTCCAAGGTGTACATGCAGCCTGCTTCTGAAGGTACCGGTATCATCGCTGGCGGCGCTATGCGTGCTGTCCTCGAGGTAGCTGGCGTTCAGAACGTTCTGGCCAAGTGCTACGGCTCGACTAACCCAGTAAACGTGGTTCACGCCACTTTCAAGGGTTTGAAAGCAATGCAGTCCCCTGAATCCATTGCCGCCAAGCGTGGCAAAAGCGTCCAGGAGATCATCTGATCATGGCTACCGTAAAAGTAACGCTGATCAAAAGCATGACCGGCCGTATCCCTAACCACAAACTGTGCGTTAAGGGTCTGGGTCTGCGTCGCATCGGTCACACTGTAGAAGTCCAGGATACTCCCGAGAATCGCGGGATGATCAACAAGGCTTACTACATGCTGCGTGTCGAGGGTTAATCGATGAAACTCAATGATCTGAGTCCAGCGCCGGGTTCCCGTCGCGAAAAGCATCGTCCGGGCCGTGGTATCGGTAGTGGTTTGGGTAAGACTGGTGGCCGTGGTCACAAAGGTCAGACTTCCCGCTCCGGTGGCACCATTGCTCCAGGCTTTGAAGGCGGTCAACAGCCGCTGCATCGTCGCCTGCCGAAGTTCGGTTTCGTTTCCCTGAAGGCCATGGATCGCGCAGAAGTGCGTCTGTCCGAGCTGGCTAAAGTGGAAGGCGACATCGTCACCGTGCAGTCCCTGAAAGATGCCAACGTGATTAACCAAAACGTTCAGCGTGTGAAAATCATGCTGTCCGGCGAAGTTACTCGCGCTGTGACCATCAAGGGTATCGCAGCCACCAAAGGTGCGCGTGCGGCTATCGAAGCAGCTGGCGGCAAGTTCGAGGAATAAATGGCTAAGCAAGGTGCTCTCTCTGCGCTCGGCAAAGGCGGTATGTCTGAACTTTGGGCTCGTCTGCGTTTTCTGTTCTTGGCGATTATCGTCTACCGAATAGGCGCACACATCCCGGTTCCAGGTATCAACCCTGACCGACTCGCGGACCTGTTTCGACAGAATGAGGGGACCATTCTTAGCTTGTTCAACATGTTTTCCGGCGGCGCGCTGGAACGGATGAGCATCTTTGCACTGGGGATCATGCCGTATATCTCGGCATCGATCATCATGCAGCTGATGACAGCCGTCAGCCCGCAGTTGGAGCAGTTGAAGAAGGAAGGTGAAGCTGGCCGTCGCAAGATCAGCCAGTACACCCGCTACGGCACTGTCATCCTGGCCCTGGTTCAAGCTATCGGCATGTCCGTTGGCTTGGCGGGTCAGGGTGTTGCGTTCACTGGTGACTTTGGCTTCCATTTCGTCGCGGTATCCACTTTTGTGGCTGGTGCGATGTTCATGATGTGGCTGGGTGAGCAGATTACTGAGCGTGGTGTTGGCAACGGTATCTCGATGTTGATTTTCGCAGGTATCGTCGCCGGTCTTCCGAGAGCGATCGGGCAGTCTTTCGAGTCTGCACGTCAGGGTGATATCAACATTTTTGCCCTGGTTGCGATCGGTTTGCTGGCAGTAGCGATTATCGGTTTTGTGGTGTTCATTGAGCGTGGTCAGCGTCGTATTGCTGTTCATTACGCCAAGCGTCAGCAGGGCCGCAAGGTATTTGCTGCGCAGACCAGCCACTTGCCGCTGAAAGTGAATATGGCCGGTGTTATTCCTGCTATCTTCGCGAGCAGCATTTTGCTGTTTCCGGCTTCGTTGGGTGCCTGGTTCGGTCAGTCTGAAGGTATGGGCTGGTTGCAGGACATCTCGCAGTCGATCGCTCCTGGTCAGCCGTTGAATATTCTGCTGTTTAGTGCAGGGATTATTTTCTTCTGCTTCTTCTATACGGCGTTGATGTTCAATCCGAAAGACGTAGCGGAAAACCTGAAGAAGTCCGGTGCCTTTATTCCGGGCATCCGTCCAGGTGAGCAGTCGGCGCGCTACATTGATGGCGTTCTGACTCGTTTGACCATGTTCGGTGCTCTATATATGACGGCCGTCTGCCTGTTGCCCCAGTTCCTGGTGGTTGCTGCAAACGTTCCGTTCTACCTTGGCGGGACCTCGTTGCTGATCGTGGTCGTGGTTGTTATGGACTTTATGTCGCAAGTACAATCGCACCTCGTTTCCCACCAGTACGAATCCCTGATGAAGAAAGCCAACCTGAAGGGTTACGGCAGCGGCATGCTGCGCTAATCCATAAGGTTCGAGGAGTTGGTGATGAAAGTTCGTGCATCGGTGAAAAAGCTGTGCCGTAACTGCAAGATTATTCGCCGCGAAGGTGTTGTTCGAGTAATTTGCAGCGCGGAACCGCGTCACAAACAGCGCCAAGGCTGAGTGTGATTGTGCTTCAAGCCCGGCAGCTAGTGCGCTGCCGGGTTGATTATTTGTTATTACAGCGATATTATCTCGCGCCCTATTTCTTGGCTTCCGGGGCGTAGGTAGCTGTCAATTGGAGTCCCACTGAATGGCCCGTATTGCAGGCGTTAACATTCCAGATAACAAGCATACTGTTATCTCGCTGACCTACATCTATGGTGTTGGTCGCACTACTGCGCAGAAAATCTGCGCGGTGACTGGGGTCAACCCAGCTGCGAAGATCAAGGATCTGAGCGACGAGCAAATTGAACAGCTGCGTGGCGAAGTGGCGAAGTTCACCACTGAAGGTGACCTGCGTCGCGAAATCAACATGAAAATCAAACGCTTGATGGATCTGGGCTGCTACCGCGGTCTGCGCCATCGTCGTGGTCTTCCAGTGCGCGGTCAGCGTACCAAGACCAACGCGCGTACTCGCAAAGGTCCGCGTAAGCCGATCCGCAAGTAATCGCACCAGCGAATCGACAGGAATTTAGTCATGGCAAAACCTGCTGCTCGTCCTCGTAAAAAGATTAAAAAGACAGTGGTTGATGGCATCGCCCACATCCACGCGTCTTTCAACAACACCATCGTGACCATCACCGACCGTCAAGGTAACGCTCTTTCCTGGGCAACCTCCGGTGGTTCGGGTTTCCGCGGTTCTCGCAAGTCCACCCCGTTCGCTGCTCAAGTAGCTGCTGAGCGTGCTGGTCAAGCTGCGCTGGAATATGGCCTGAAAAACCTCGACGTCAACGTCAAGGGTCCAGGTCCAGGTCGTGAATCCGCAGTCCGCGCTTTGAACGGCTGTGGCTACAAGATCGCCAGCATCACCGACGTGACGCCAATCCCGCACAACGGGTGCCGTCCGCCGAAGAAGCGCCGCGTGTAATCCAGGAGATTGTAAAGAATGGCTCGTTACATTGGTCCAAAATGCAAACTGGCTCGTCGCGAAGGCACCGATCTCTTCCTGAAGAGCGGCGTGCGCGCTATCGAATCCAAGTGCAACATCGAAGCAGCTCCTGGCATCCACGGCCAGCGTCGCGGTCGTCAATCCGACTACGGCACCCAGCTGCGTGAAAAGCAAAAAGTTCGTCGTATCTACGGCGTACTCGAGCGTCAATTCAGCGGCTACTACAAACAAGCAGCTGGCAAGAAGGGCGCAACCGGCGAAAACCTGTTGCAACTGCTCGAATGCCGTCTGGACAACGTTGTGTACCGCATGGGCTTCGGTTCTACTCGTGCCGAATCCCGTCAGCTGGTATCGCACAAGTCGATCAGCGTGAACGGTCAGACCGTTAACGTTCCGTCCTACCAGGTTCGTGCTGGTGACGTGGTCGCTGTTCGCGAGAAAGCAAAAAATCAACTTCGCATTGTCCAAGCTCTCGATCTGTGTGCTCAACGTGGCCGCGTAGAATGGGTAGAAGTAGACACTGAGAAGAAGTCGGGCGTTTTCAAGAACGTTCCAGCTCGCAGTGATCTGTCCGCCGACATCAACGAAAGCCTGATTGTCGAGCTCTACTCCAAGTAAGGGCTAGAAAATAGGTGCATCCATGCAGATTTCGGTAAATGAGTTCCTGACACCCCGCCACATTGATGTGCAGGTTGTCAGTCCAACCCGCGCCAAGATCACCCTCGAGCCTCTCGAGCGTGGTTTTGGCCACACCCTGGGCAACGCGCTGCGCCGCATCCTGTTGTCCTCAATGCCCGGCTGTGCAGTAGTCGAGGCCGAGATTGACGGTGTGCTCCACGAGTACAGCGCCATCGAAGGTGTACAGGAAGACGTAATTGAAATCCTGTTGAACCTTAAAGGTCTGGCTATCAAGCTGCACGGCCGTGACGAAGTTACGCTGACCTTGTCGAAGAAGGGTTCGGGGGTGGTTACCGCTGCCGATATTCAGCTGGATCATGATGTCGAGATCGTTAATCCCGATCACGTAATCGCTAACCTGGCGTCTAACGGCGCCCTGAACATGAAGCTCGTAGTAGCTCGTGGTCGTGGTTATGAACCGGCCGACTCGCGTCAGAGCGATGAAGACGAAAGCCGCAGCATTGGTCGCTTGCAGCTCGACTCTTCGTTCAGCCCGGTTCGCCGTATCGCATACGTGGTGGAAAACGCCCGTGTCGAGCAGCGTACTAACCTGGACAAGCTGGTTATTGATCTGGAAACCAACGGTACTCTGGATCCTGAAGAGGCTATCCGTCGTGCTGCAACCATCCTGCAACAGCAGTTGGCTGCGTTCGTCGACCTCAAGGGTGACAGTGAGCCAGTGGTAGTCGAGCAGGAAGACGAGATCGATCCGATCCTGCTTCGCCCGGTTGACGATCTGGAACTGACTGTACGTTCGGCTAACTGCCTTAAGGCGGAAAACATTTACTACATCGGCGACCTGATTCAGCGTACCGAAGTAGAACTGTTGAAGACTCCGAACCTGGGCAAGAAATCCTTGACTGAAATCAAGGACGTTCTGGCCTCCCGCGGTCTGTCCCTCGGCATGCGCCTCGACAACTGGCCGCCTGCAAGTCTTAAGAAGGACGACAAGGCGACTGCCTGATCGTCGTAATCACCGAACGTTGTGTTTGGTAAGGAATGAACCATGCGTCATCGTAAAAGTGGGCGTCACCTGAGCCGCACCAGCTCGCACCGCAAGGCCATGTTCCAGAACATGGCGGTGTCGCTGTTCGAGCACGAGCTGATCAAAACTACACTGCCGAAAGCTAAAGAACTGCGCCGCGTTGCCGAGCCGCTGATCACTTTGGCCAAGACAGACAGCCTGGCTAACCGCCGTCTGGCTTTCGACCGTACCCGTTCGAAAGCTATCGTTGGTAAGCTCTTCAACGACCTGGGCAAGCGCTACGCTACCCGTGAGGGTGGCTACCTGCGCATCCTCAAGTGCGGTTTCCGCGCTGGCGACAACGCTCCTATGGCGTACGTTGAACTGGTTGATCGTGCTGTCGGCGGTGAAGCTGTATCCGCTGAGTAAGACGTCAGTCTGAAACAAGGAACCGGGCCTAGCGCCCGGTTTTTTGTGTCTGCCTATATTGGATATTTCTATCGTTAGCTAATGTGTAATGCATTGGATGTTGTAACACTGGTGGTCAATACTCTTTGTCAGCCGATTAGCCGGCAGTTTCACAGACTGACAGAGGAAGATTGAGCATGAGCCAGACCAAAACTCTTACTACCGCAAGTGGCGCTCCTGTCGCTGATAACCAGAACTCTCGTTCCGCCGGCCCCCGGGGCCCTCTGCTTCTCGACGATTTTCACCTGATCGAAAAGCTCGCCCATTTCAACCGCGAGAATATTCCCGAGCGTCGCGTGCACGCCAAGGGTTCAGGCGCCTATGGCACTTTCACCGTTTCTCGTGATATCACCGAATACACCAGCGCCAAGTTGTTTGAGGCGGTAGGCAAGAAGACTCCGACCTTCCTGCGTTTTTCCACGGTAGGCGGCGAGCGTGGTTCGGCAGACACCGAGCGTGACCCACGCGGCTTTGCCCTCAAGTTCTACACCGAAGAAGGCAACTGGGACATCGTAGGCAACAACACCCCGGTTTTCTTCATTCGCGACCCGCTGAAGTTTCCCGACTTTATCCACACCCAGAAGCGCTTGCCCCAGAGCAATCTGAAAAGTGCCCAGATGATGTGGGATTTCTGGTCCCATTCGCCCGAGGCGCTGCACCAGGTAACCATTCTGTTTTCCGATCGAGGTATTCCGGACGGCTACCGCCACATGCATGGCTTTGGCAGCCACACCTACAGCCTGATCAACGCCAAGGGTGAGCGGCATTGGGTCAAGTGGCACTACAAGACCAAGCAGGGCATCAAGAACCTGGCGCCGGCTGACGCAGCGCGCCTGGCCGGTACCGATCCTGATTACGCCCAGCGCGACCTGTTCAATGCGATCGAGCGCGGTGAGTTTCCGAAATGGAGCGTGTGCATTCAGGTCATGACCGAAGCTCAAGCCGCCGCGCATTACGAGAATCCCTTCGATGTGACCAAGACCTGGTCGCAGAAAGAGTTCCCGTTGATCGAAGTGGGTGAGCTGGAACTGAACCGCAACCCGTTGAATTACTTTGCAGAGGTCGAGCAGGCTGCATTCGGCCCTAGCAACATGGTACCTGGGGTAGGTCTTTCGCCGGATCGCATGCTGCAAGGCCGAGTATTCGCATACGCCGACGCGCATCGCTACCGTGTGGGTACCAACCACCAACAGTTGCCGGTGAACGCTCCATTGAGCCCGGTGAACAGCTACCAGCGCGACGGCTCCATGGCTTTCGGTACCAATGGTGGTGCGGCGCCTAACTACGAGCCCAACAGCTATGGCGATGCGCCGAAGCAGGCTCCACGTTATGCCGAGCCGGCCCTGGCACTCAGCGGTGCTGCGGACCGCTACGATCATCGTGAAGACACCGACTACTACAGCCACGCTGGTGCGTTGTTCCGCCTGATGAACGATGAGCAGAAGGCATTGCTGATCAATAACATCGCGGGCGCCATGGCTGGAGTGACGGCTGATGTGGTTGATCGGCAGTTGCAGCATTTCTACAAGGCCGACCCGGCTTACGGCGAAGGCATCGCCAAAGCTTTGGGCGTATCGCTCAAGTAAGTCTAAATAAGAAGCAGAACCGCCCTCATTTGGGCGGTTTTTGCGTTATTTCTACTGGTTTTCTCAGATATTCTTCACTTTTTCAGCTATTTCTAAGTGACCTGCAAGTCAGCTTGGTTCAAACTATCCACTTTCAAGCAGGGAGATGTAGGGCGATGCAAGGTCACCCGGACGTAATCGATTACCTCAACACGTTGCTGACGGGCGAGCTGGCAGCACGAGACCAATATTTCATCCACTCGCGGATGTACGAAGACTGGGGCTTTACCAAGCTCTATGAGCGTATCAACCATGAAATGGAAGAAGAGGCGCAACACGCCGACGCCCTGATGCGCCGCATCCTGATGCTCGAAGGCACTCCGCGCATGCGCCCTGACGATCTCGACACCGGAACCACGGTGCCGGAGATGCTGGCCAGCGACCTGCGCCTGGAATACAAGGTGCGCGCCGCGTTGTGCAAAGGCATCGAGCTGTGCGAGTTGCACAAGGACTATGTCAGCCGCGACATCTTGCGCATCCAGCTGGCGGATACCGAGGAAGATCACACCTACTGGCTGGAGAAGCAGTTGGGCCTGATCAAGTCCATCGGCCTGGAGAACTACCTGCAATCGCAGTTCTGATTGCGTTAGGTGTTGCTGCCTGTTCGCGAGTAAAGCTCGCTTCTGCGGGAGGGGCAGCAACCCCTAGAGACAAAAAAGCCCCTGGCACCGTCAAGTGCCAGGGGCTTTTTCATGGGCCTCAGGCGCGGTCGCGGGTCAGCAACGGCTTGAGGTAGTGCCCGGTATGGGACTGCGGCATCTCCGCAACCTGCTCCGGGGTGCCCACGGCAATGATCTGGCCGCCCTTGGAGCCGCCTTCCGGCCCCAGGTCCACCAGCCAGTCGGCGGTCTTGATCACATCCAGGTTGTGTTCGATCACCACCACGGTGTTGCCGTGATCGCGCAGGCGGTGCAGTACGTCCAGCAACTGCTGGATATCCGCAAAGTGCAGGCCCGTGGTCGGCTCATCAAGGATATACAGAGTCTTGCCGGTGTCTCGCTTGGACAGCTCGCGAGACAACTTGACCCGCTGCGCTTCGCCACCGGACAGGGTCGTCGCCGACTGCCCCAACTTGATGTAGGACAGGCCCACATCCATCAGGGTCTGCAGCTTGCGCGCCAGGGCAGGCACCGGGTCGAAGAACTCCCTGGCTTCCTCGATGGTCATTTCCAGCACCTCGTGGATGCTCTTGCCCTTGTACTTGATTTCCAGGGTTTCGCGGTTGTACCGCTTGCTCTTGCACACGTCGCAGGGCACGTAGATGTCCGGCAGGAAGTGCATTTCCACCTTGATCAGGCCGTCGCCCTGGCAAGCCTCGCAGCGCCCACCCTTGACGTTGAAGGAGAAGCGACCGGGCCCGTAGCCCCGGGAGCGCGACTCGGGTACCCCGGCGAACAGCTCGCGGATCGGGGTGAACAGCCCGGTGTAGGTCGCCGGGTTGGAGCGCGGAGTCCGGCCGATCGGGCTCTGGTCGATATCCACCACCTTGTCCAGGTGCTGCAGGCCGTTGATGCTGTCGTGTGGCGCGGCTTCCAGGGTGGTGGCGCCATTCAGTGCGGTGGCGCTCAAGGGGAACAGGGTGTTGTTGATCAGGGTCGACTTGCCCGAGCCCGATACCCCAGTGACGCAGGTCAGCAGGCCAATGGGGATCTCCAGGTCGACATTGCGCAGGTTGTTGCCGCGAGCGCCCTTGAGGGTCAGGGAGAGCTTCTTGTTGCGCGGCGTGCGCTTGGCCGGCACCACGATCTTCACCCGGCCCGAGAGGTATTTGCCGGTCAGGGAGTCCGGATGGGCCATGACCTCTGCGGCGGTGCCTTCGGCAACGATTCGCCCGCCGTGCACACCGGCCCCCGGGCCGATATCGACGACATAGTCGGCCAGGCGAATGGCGTCTTCATCGTGTTCAACCACGATCACCGTGTTGCCGATGTCGCGCAGGTGTTTCAGGGTTCCCAGCAGGCGATCATTGTCCCGCTGGTGCAGTCCGATGGACGGCTCGTCGAGGATGTACATCACCCCCACCAGGCCGGCGCCGATCTGGCTGGCCAGGCGGATACGCTGGGCTTCGCCGCCGGACAGGGTGTCCGCGCTGCGGTCCAGGGTCAGGTAGTCGAGCCCGACGTTGACCAGGAACTGCAGGCGCTCGCGGATTTCCTTGAGGATCTTGTCGGCGATTTCGCCACGGCGCCCGGTGAGTTTCAAGGTGCCGAAATAATCGGTGGCGTCGCCGATGGGCAGGCTGGTGACTGCCGGCAGGGTTTTCTCGCCCACCCAGACGTGCCGCGCTTCGCGACGCAGGCGGGTGCCACGGCAATCCGGGCAGGGCTGGGTGCTGAGGAACTTGGCCAGCTCTTCACGCACGGTGGCCGACTCGGTTTCCCGGTAGCGGCGCTCCAGATTCGGCACTATCCCTTCGAACGGGTGGGAGCGCTTGACGATGTCGCCCCGGTCGTTGAGGTATTTGAAGTCGACGTTCTGGGTGCCGCTGCCGTGCAGGATGACCTTCTGCTGATCCGCCGGCAGTTGGTTGAACGGTACTTCCAGGCTGAAGCCGTAATGAGAGGCCAGCGAACCGAGCATCTGGAAGTAATAGACGTTGCGCCGGTCCCAGCCGCGTATCGCCCCTTCGGCCAGGGTCAGCTCGCCATTGACCAGGCGCTTGATGTCGAAGAACTGCTTGACCCCCAGCCCGTCGCAGGTCGGGCAGGCACCGGCCGGGTTGTTGAAGGAGAACAGCTTGGGTTCCAGTTCGCTGATGGCATGGCCGCAGATCGGGCAGGCGAAGCGCGCGGAGAAGATCATCTCTTCTCCCGGCTCGTCGTCCATCGGCGCCACCAGGGCAATCCCGTCCGCCAGTTTCAAGGCGGTTTCAAAGGATTCGGCCAGGCGCTGCTGCAGGTCGGCGCGGACCTTGAAGCGGTCGACCACCACATCGATGGAGTGCTTCTTCTGTTTATCCAGCTTCGGCAGCTCGTCCAGCTCGAACAGCTTGCCGTTGACCCGGGCGCGAACGAAGCCCTGGGCTCGCAACTCTTCGAAGACCGACAGATGTTCGCCCTTGCGCTCGCGGATCACCGGGGCCAGCAGCATCAGCTTGCTGCCTTCGGGCTGGGCCAGTACCAGGTCGACCATCTGGCTGACGGTCTGGGCTTCCAGCGGGATGTCGTGGTCCGGGCAGCGTGGAGTACCGACGCGGGCATAGAGCAGGCGCAGGTAGTCGTAGATCTCGGTGATGGTGCCGACGGTGGAGCGCGGGTTGTGGGAGGTGGATTTCTGTTCGATGGAAATCGCCGGCGAGAGGCCTTCGATGGTGTCGACATCGGGCTTTTCCATCATCGACAGGAACTGTCGGGCATAGGCCGAGAGCGACTCGACATAGCGGCGCTGGCCTTCGGCATACAGCGTGTCGAAAGCCAGGGACGACTTGCCGGACCCAGACAGCCCGGTGATGACGATCAACTTGTCCCGCGGCAGGGTCAGGTCGATGTTCTTCAGGTTGTGGGTGCGGGCCCCACGAATCAGAATCTTGTCCAAAAGTGGCCTCGATCGGCGGGCGTAAAGGCAGGAGTATAAAACCAAACACTGGATGGATGCACACTATCGTTCGGCGCTTTTTTGATCGCTGGCATGGGCTGCGCGGCAAAGCGTCGCCATATACCCCCTCAATCGATCCGACTGGTAGAATCGCCGCCGGTTCACATGAGGTTTATCCATGCACGATCCCCACAACGAACGCATGAGTGGCAGCGAGACCCGCGCGGCAAGCGGGCTGGCCCTGGTGTTCGCCTTCCGTATGCTTGGCATGTTCATGGTACTGCCGGTCCTGGCGACCTATGGAATGGATCTCGCAGGAGCGACCCCGACCCTGATCGGGCTGGCGATTGGTGCCTATGGCCTGACCCAGGCAGTGTTCCAGATTCCCTTCGGGATCATTTCCGACCGTATCGGTCGTCGTCCGGTTATCTACCTGGGGTTGATCGTGTTCGCCCTGGGCAGTGTGCTGGCGGCCAACGCCGATTCGATCTGGGGGGTGATCGCCGGGCGTATCCTGCAGGGCGCCGGCGCAATTTCCGCGGCGGTGATGGCGCTGCTTTCCGACCTGACCCGCGAACAGCACCGGACCAAGGCCATGGCCATGATTGGCATGACCATCGGTCTGTCCTTTGCCGTGGCCATGGTGGTTGGCCCGCTGCTGACCCGCAGTTTCGGACTTTCGGGGCTGTTCCTGGCCACCGGGGCCATGGCCCTGGTGGGCATTCTGATCATCGCCTTCATGGTGCCGCGCTCAACCGGGCCGCTGCAGCACCGGGAATCCGGAGTGGCGCGCCAGGCGCTGATCCCGACCCTCAAGCACCCCGATCTGCTGCGCCTGGATCTTGGTATCTTCGTGTTGCACGCGATGCTCATGTCGAGCTTCGTGGCCTTGCCCCTGGCGCTGGTGGAAAAAGCCGGCCTGCCCAAGGAGCAGCACTGGTGGGTCTACCTCACCGCACTGCTGATTTCGTTCTTCGCCATGATCCCGTTCATCATCTACGGCGAGAAGAAACGCAAAATGAAACGAGTTCTGTTGGGCGCGGTCAGTACGCTGCTGCTCACCGAGCTATTCTTCTGGGAGTTCGGCGACAGCCTGAGGGCGCTGGTGATTGGTACCGTGGTGTTCTTCACCGCGTTCAACCTGCTGGAAGCGTCCTTGCCGTCGCTGATCAGCAAGGTTTCGCCGGCGGGTGGTAAAGGAACGGCGATGGGGGTGTATTCCACCAGCCAGTTCCTCGGTTCGGCACTGGGCGGCATCCTCGGCGGCTGGTTGTTCCAGCATGGCGGTTTGTCGGCTGTGTTCCTTGGATGCGCAGTCCTGGCTGCACTCTGGCTGGCCTTTGCTGTTACCATGCGCGAGCCCCCGTATGTGACGAGCCTGCGCTTGCCGTTATCGCCCGAAGCGATCCGCGAAGCCGGCCTGGTCGAGCGCCTGAAGGCCGTTGTTGGGGTAACAGATGCCGTAGTGGTGGCCGAAGAGGCCGCCATTTACATCAAATTGGACACCGAATTATTGGATCGCACGACCCTCGAGCAGCTGGTCAATCCAGCGCCGTCGGCGAGCGAAGCCTAGGAGAACGTTATGGCCCGTGGGGTTAACAAAGTCATATTGGTCGGCACTTGCGGCCAGGATCCCGAAGTTCGCTACCTGCCTAACGGTAACGCCGTGACCAACCTGAGTCTGGCCACCAGCGAGCAGTGGACCGACAAGCAGACCGGTCAGAAGGTCGAGCGCACCGAGTGGCACCGCGTGTCGATGTTCGGCAAGGTCGCGGAGATCGCCGGTGAATACCTGCGCAAAGGTTCGCAGGTCTACATCGAGGGCAAGCTGCAGACCCGCGAGTGGGAAAAAGACGGTATCAAGCGCTACACCACCGAAATCATCGTCGACATGCAGGGCACCATGCAGCTGCTGGGTGGCCGTCCACAGGGCGACCAGCAAGGCCAGGGCGGCATGTCCAACTCGGCACCGCGTCCACAGCAGTCCCGTCCTGCTCCGCAGCCACAGCGTGAGTCGCGTCCAGCGCCACAGCAGGCCGCTCCGCAGCCGGCTCCGGACTTCGACAGCTTCGATGACGATATTCCGTTCTGATCGCTGTTTTCAGCGTTCAGCATCGATAAAAACGGGGCCATGCAGATGGCCCCGTTTTTTTATGCCCGGGTTTAACCGGTGTGCCGCATCACTCAGCTCAAAGCGCCACTCGCCGCAGTCGGCCGCTCAGTGCGACCACCTGCTGCTCCGGCGTCGGAATCGGTCGCCCACTCAGGCCCATGCCTTCACTCACCAGCACCGCGTCTCCGACGCAGCACAGGTTGGAAGGCGTATCCAGGCCCTTGGCGAGTACTTGCACGCTGCGTTGCTGCAAATCGCAGCGCAGCAGGCGGCCGCTGAAGCGGGCGAAGCCGCCGTGCAGGACTTCGCCGGCCCAGTCCGGCGGCAACGGTTGCAGCAGCCGGTCGCACAGTTCCAGCACCAGGATCCGCTCCTGCGGGTCCAGCGCCAGCCCGGTGGGCAGTTGCAGTCCGCGAATCAGCACCTCGATCCTGCCGCTCTCGGGCCAGACCCGGATCACCTGGCCCGCCTTGTCGGCGAAGTCGATACCCATCCGCGCCGGGTCCCGGCGCAGCTCGCCGGAGAACAGGCTGATCAGCACGGCATCCGTCTGCGGCTCGTGCACCAGGGTCACCGGCACGGCTTCCTGGCCCTGATCCAGATCGGGCAGTTGCGCCAGGACTTGTTCACCGCCCTCGCTGAACTCCACCAGTTGGTTGCTATCGGGCTTGACCGCCAGCCAGTTGCGGCGCGACGGGTGATAGCACAGCGAGTTGAGGTTGCCGCGACTATGGAACAGCGGCTCGGGCGGGTTGTATTGCAGGTCCAGGAGCTTGGAGCCGGCGACGTAGTCGGTTTGGCTGGCCAGGCAGCGCCCGTCGCCCAGGGCGATGTCCGACAGGCCCATGATTTCGTCGCGCAGCATGCGCGATTGCATGTTCATCGAACGAAAACCCTGAGCCACGACCTGGGGCGGCAGGTAGGCGCCCGGCTGGCCCGGATCCGGACGCAGGCGGCTGATGCGGCCGCTGAACGGCTGGTCCGGCAGGCCCGAGCCGGCTTCCGCCAGCAGCAGGCTGCCATCGCCTTGCAGGCAAACCCCGCGAGGGTTGAGCAGGCCCTCGGCGATGACGTGATCCGGTCGCAGCACCTGCTCGAGCTGGGTGGGAATATGCAGAGCAACGGGCATGGTCTTCTCCTTGTTCAAGGCTGCCAGGGCGTGCCATTGAGGTAGGCGGTCAGCAGGGAGCGTTGGCTCGGCGACATCGAACGCACCACGGACATGTACAAGGTGGTGTTCTGGTACTCGGGGGATATCCGGGTGAGGATTGCCTGTTTGAAGCCCATTACCGCGTCTTGCTGGTTGAGCTGGATGTAGCGCGACATGGCAGGAAAGGCCAGGTAGTGGAAGCGCAGCACGTTCTCATAGACCTGGTCCCAGGTAATGATGCTGCCCGAAGGGATGCCGAAGTCGGTCCGGGCGTATTTGCGGAAGTTGTTGAAGGTCTGGCAGGCAGGGTTGTCGTTGATGGTGCAGGTCAGTGTGGTGAAGCCGGCCAGGCCACTGGAGCCTGTATCGGGGACGACATTGAAACTGATCGAGGACCGGCCGGCCGGTACCGTGAGTTCAGTCGGGAACTGGAGAAAGTCCCAATACTGATTTTCCGTATAAAGGTTGGTCGGGCCGGGGACGATGCTGATCGGTGTGTCCGTGGGCACCGCGCCACCCAGGTAGCGGGCCTGCAAGGTCACCTGTACTCCCGGGCTGTCAGGGGCGAGGTAGTTGTTGCGCTGATCGCTGTACACCCGATAGGGGCTTTCGGGGGCAGACAGCTTGCCGTTGCTGGCACTCCCGGGAGTGCTGATGTTCAGCGGCGTATTCTGTACCTGCTGTTGCTGGGCCGCGTTGAGTGGCACATCGATAAGGCCGCCGTACAGGTAATAGTCCTGCAGTTGCGGATCGGTGGGGGCGAAACTCGCCAGGGTGTCCGTCCCCACGGCAATGTTCACGGTGCCGAAGTCGGCGTTCGGACCTATGGGGCTGATGATGTCGTCGCGTCGTACGCGGAAGGTCTGTTTGGGGATCAGGTTGACCATGTCGATGCTCAACAGGCCGTTGGCGACCTCGGCATAGGCCGCGGTCTCGGTGTCCGGGTTGAGCAGTTGGCGTCCAGGCGGGCAGATCAGTGGCTCATCGGCATAGGCTGTGGCCAGGGTGCCGATGATCCGGCCGATGCTTGGATTAGGGCTGAACTGGCCAGCGGCGTAGTCGGCGTTCAACTGTTCGGTGGTCAGGGTCGGGCACATCTCGAACATCACGAAACGCAACACTATTCCTGTAGCCCCGGGCGCTTCGATCAGCGCCTTGAGCCCGGCGCTGTCTGGGTTGTAGCTGACGATGCTGCTCAGCGGGAAGGTCAGTTGAAAGGTGCCGCAACCGTGAAAGGACATCGGTGCGTCCATTCGCTGCGGGTCCAGTACCCGCGAGCCCACATCGAAGCTACTGCACACGGTGTCCCAGCGGATCAGCAGTTGGGGCGTGCTGCCGTTGCCGATCTGCAATCCGCCCACGAAGATCTGCGTGGTGGTGGTGGCGGTAGGGTCCAGGTCGACCATCATCGGGCCGGAGTAGGGGCCTTGCCCGGTTCCGGGCACCACGGAGCCGAGCAGGTACACCGGCTGGCCGATCAGATCGCCGTTCAGGGCGATGTTGCCTGGGCTGCCCTGGGAGCTGATCAGCGCGTTCTGCAGGGTCACTACGTGTTCGCCGTAGTGGTTCCAGCCACCGGCTGTGTAGCGGCTGTCGGGGCCTATTTCGGGATCGGGGGCATTGATCAGCGCGTACAGCTGATCATCACTGTAGCCCTGGGCGGTGGGCGCCACTGTCGAGGTGGTCAGGTCGAACAGTTCCATCCGGCTGGTGGGGCCGGTGGGCAAGGTCGGTGAGTTGTTTGGCACGCTGACGTCGGTGGAGATGCCGCCCCAGAAGTTCACCCGGGGGCCGTTCAATATGCTCATGGTCTATTCCTTGGCCTCGGAGGCGTGAGTGGCTGGGGCTTGGGCAAAACGGAACACGTAGGAGAAGTCGCTTTTGTTCAGGCTGTTCAATGGGGTCGCCATGGAGTGGCAGTTCATGCAGCTGCTGGTGGCCTGGATGTAGCTTTCCATGGTGACGTTGGCCGACAGCGCCGGTGTCGGTTGGCCGAGGGGGTTGCCGGGGTTATTGGGCTGTTGTGGCCGTTGGGTGGTGATCAATTGGTAGTACTTGAACACGCTGGACTGCACGGGAGGGCTGGTCTGGAACTGGGTGTTGATCTGCTGGGTGTTGCTAGTGATGGGGGTCACCCGGTTCAAGGGGTTCGGCGTCTTGAAGCTGGTGCCGGGCTGGGGTTGGCAGACCAGACCGGAGCTCGCCGGTTGCCAGTTGCATGGCGACTGGTTGACGCTGGCGTCCGGTGCCTTGGCATCGTAGTAGGAGTAGAAGACCTCCGCCGCCGGCTGGTCCACCCATTTGCCTTGCTGCTGGATTTGAGGCGGTACGTTGTCGACCTGCTCGAACGTCGACCAGATCCACTGGGAAAAGCCGTTGACCTTGCTGATGATATGCAGGCCCACCAGCCCCAGGTTGGCCTGTTGGGTGCCAATGGGCTGACCCTGGTCATTGAACCGGGTGACCTCGGCCTGCATCGTCAGGTAGCGGCTGGTGTCGTCGCTGGGCGTCATGATGCGCCAGCTGGACTTGACCTCGGTGGCGTTGTCGGGAAAGGCGATGTTCGTTGCCGCATCGACGATGTTGGCGTTATAGAACTGGTTGTCGACGATGTAGGTGTAGGACACCTGGTTGGTGGCGATGTCGTAGTAGGTCGGGTTCTGGCGCTGATCGATCAGCCAGCCGCCTACCGCCTGCAGGTCCGATTGCACGACCTGCGTGTTCTTGACTGCGGCGATATTGATCAGGCTGAGGTTTCTGGTTTTCAGCGGCGTGTTCCAGGGCCCCGGGTTCTGCGCACCGGGCAGAAAGGTATCGGCAACGCTCTTGTAGGTCTGCCACACGGTATCGCCAGGGCTGCCCAGGGGCTTGCTGCAATCGGCCACTCCGCGCTGTCCCGCCTGGGCCGGCCAGTTCAGGTTGATGAACATCTTCCAGCTGTATTGATCGAAAGCCTGCTGCGACGCGCCCGCAGCAGGCACCGCAGCCGTGGGTGGGCAGCTGGTCTGCGGCGCCGCTGCGCTGGGCTGCAGGGCGCTGGCCTGCTGGCTGCCCAGGCCAAGCAACAACAGGGCGGTGAAACGGCTCCAAGGGTTCATGAGGCGGCTCCTGTCATGGCGAGGGGGGCGAAAGTTGGTTCCACTGCGGCCGCGCACCGTTCTTCAGCGATGGCGGTGGCGTGAAGAGCTGGCAGTCCGGCGGGTTGGCCGGGCACATCTTCGCCACCTGGTCCCAGGTCGTGGCCGGATTTGGTTTCTCGGTGCGCCAGTTGAGGTAGTTCTGGCTGACGATTGGCGCGTTGGCGACGCTCTCGTCACCGGAGAAATAGAACGATTGCGGATGCTGATAGGCCGGCTGGCCCGGGCCGTCGCTGCTGGCTTTCTTGTAGAACGCATAGCCGAACAGAATCGGGCTCGGCTGGACCGGGATCTCCAGCGCGTAGGCCTGCACGCTGCCATCCAGATGCTGGCTGCGGGCGGCGTTGTAGGGCAGGTGCTTGATGAAGTCCCGGCGCGGCGGATGGTTCATCGGCGAGAACATGCAGCAGGCCGGCATGTCCTTTGGCCGGTCCTCGGGGTAGGTGAGGAAGTAAGCCTTGTTGCCCAGGGAAACGAAGGAGCAGGTGTAGTTGTTGTCCTTGATCGGGAAGATCGGCAGGCAGTACTTCTCGTAGTGCTCCATCATCGCCCCGGTGCCGTCCTTGTCGGCCGGCACATAGTCGTTGTCGTAGTAGCTGGTGCCCCGGGACACGGTGTAGTCGGCCGGCTCCAGGGTGCTGGGCGGGCTGCTGTAGGGCGGTGGGTTCTTCACGTAGTTGGCGGTGACCCGGTACATGATCCAGTCACTGACCCAGGTTGCCGGGTAGAGCGGATCGGCCGGCTCGCCGGGTTTGCGCTTGGCGATGCAGTTGTTGGTCTTGGCGTCGCACCCCCGGTCGTTGTGCACGCCCATGTTGAAGTAGACGTTGTCGGGGTAGGTCTCGGCCCATAGCGTTTGGCTGGCGCTCAGCAGGCTGGCGGCCAACAGCAGTTGCTTGAAGAGACTGGCGTTCATCTGACACTCCTTTGAAAGCGCCGGGCGACGGGGTCGCCCGGCATTCCATGGGCTGGCCTTTGCGGCTCAGCCGTGGGGGTAGTCGTTGAGTTTCAGCGGGATCGGTGGGTAGCCCTTGCTCACCAGGTCCTGGGCCCAGATTTCCAGCACCCTGCGCCGGCTTTGCGGCAGGTCCCGGGTGATCGGCATGGCCAGGGTGCTTTCCTCCTGGTAGTCCTTGCTGATCAGCACGATGAACTGGTTGATCGCGCCCTCGATGCGTTGCAGGGAGTTGAGCGGCATGAACTTGTTCATGATCGGGTAGAGGTAATAGAAAGGCTGGAGGATTCTGGGGAAGATGAACTCCTTCCAGATCCGCACGCTGGCGTCGTCCTGGGTGCACACCCGGTTCCAGCAGTCGATGAAGTCCTTGAGCATCTCCGGCTCCTGGGGCAGGACCCGCAGGGGCGCAAGGAAGTCGGTGTAGGCGTCGGTGTAGTTGAAGCTGAAGGGCACCGGCGGTTGCTGCTGGCCGTCCTGGATGAAGAAGCGCAAGGTCGGGAAGCCGGCCGCCACGGCCTTGACCGATACCTGGGCGATGCCATTGGCGTCGGTCAGGATCTGCGCCAGGCTGTACTGCACGGTGGCGTTCAGCGGGTCTGCCAGGGTGCCGCTGCGTGCCTGCCCATTGGTGAACTGCAGGCGGGGGCTCAGGGCCGCGGCCGAGGGCGTGGTCAGGAAGCTCTGGTAGAGCATGGGCTCGGATGGCTCGCTGTCCTCGACGTTCAGCACCGCGCTGAGCCGGCGGCCGCTGCCCACGTGCAACAGGCTTTCAGCGGTCTGGGTGCCGACGAACTGCGGTCGGTTCGACGTGTTGCTCCCGGGGTCCTTCGGGTAGTTGTTGAACAGGGTGAAGTTGGCCGCGTTACTGAAGGCCAGGTAATAGTCGCTGGTGGTCAGCATGTAGGCGTTGTTGTACTCCGCCACCCACAGCACGGTGCCCGCCGGCGCGGGCAGGCCGTCGTACTGCACCATGATGCTCAGGACCCGGGTGTCGCCCACATCGATGAAGCAGCCGCTGTCGAGGACCTCGGCGGTCCACATATTCTGGGCGGCGGCGACCAGTTCCTGGTTGCCCTGCAACTGCAGCTCCAGGGCGCCCTGTTGCAACGCGGCCTGGTCGGCGGCGCTGATGGGCAGGTCCAGCAGGCCGGCGCGCTTGTCGAAGGCGGTCTGGCGATACTGTTCGAAGCCAAAACTGGCGACTTTGTGGAAAGCGCCGCCAGTGGGCCGTACCCCGATGTCGTAATCACCGGCCAGGTATTTCCCGGGCACCGGAATTCCCTGGCTCAGGTCAGTGTTGGTGGGCGGCAGTGCGGCGCTGTCTCCGGCGGGATAGAACGGAAAGGTATTGCCCAGGTCCAGGGACAGGGTGTTGTCGTGCACTTGGGCGCTGATCACCCCCAGGGTCATGGCCGCAGGCTTGGTGTCTCTGGGAACCGCCTTGCACACCGGTACCGGGGCCTTGGGTTCCAGGCGCCGGCCAGCCGGAGCGGTGGGGTATTCATTGTCGAACCACAGGCCCAGAGTACCGGCGGTGCGGCTGTAGGCCGGGTTGAAGAAGATGTCGGCGACGTTATCCAGGCCCTTCTGGTACATCGCCTGCAGCGCGGCCATGGCTTCGGGCGTCTTGGAGTGGCTGTCCACCACCGGGAAGTCGTTGAAGATGCCGTTCTTGTCGTAGAAGGTCAGGTAGGTGGTGAACCGGAACATCAGGCCCTTGGCGTTCTGGTTGATCATCTCCTGTTGCAGGGTCTTCAGCAGTTGCGAGTCGCCGACGATCCACTGCAACTGGTCTTTCGGGAAGCAGGTCTGCCAGGTGGTAGTCACGTAGCTCAAGCCGCCGAAGGCCCCCCAGTTGAAGTTGAGGAAGCGGTCGAGCATGCGGTACCGGCGCTTCAAGGTCAGGCCGCAGGTGGCGTCCCCCAGTACCAGTTTGTCGAAGTACAGGGCGGTGAAGGTGTTCTGCCAGGGGCTGATATCGACGAAGCGCGCGGCTGTCGGCGCGGCGCTGCCGAACGGGTTGCCCTGCAACTGGTAACACTTGTTCACCAGCGGGTCGTTGTCGATGTAGGTGTTGGCCTGGAACTCGCCACCGACGATCACCGAGCGGGTCTGCTCGTAGTCGACCAAGCCGCAGGCGTTGTCGCCGAACAGGTCCCATTCGGCGGGAATCATCGGGTAGCCACTGGGCGAGCCATTGGTGGGCACCTGCAGCACGTAGTCCGGCACGTTCTCGTAGGCCAGCGGGGCGATGGTCCAGGGCATCAGCTGTTGCGGGGCGTTCTGGTCGTTGATCCCGTAGTAGGACAGGAACGGCCAGTTCATGCGCATCTTCACCGCGTCATATAGCGGGAAAACGTCGTTGTTGTTGGCCGTCGGTGGGTTCCAGAACATGTGGCCATTGAAGTAGATCCGGGGAAAGTTCAAGACGCTCATGAGCTGCTCCTTAGCGCTGCCACTGGGCGCGTTTGAGCGACCAGACGTAGTCCAGTTTCTGGTAGCCGACGAAGTCGGAGTCCGGTAGTACGGTGGTGGGGTAGACGATCCCGCCATCCTCTTTCAGGGCGAAGTTGAAGTAGGTGTTGTTGCTCGAATAGGCCGCGGTGTTGTGGCAGGCCAGGCACGAGGAGTGGCTCTGGAAGGCCGATTCCAGCTGGGAGTTGGCCAGCAGCTTGGGCTCGGCCTGGGCCTGGTCGTACTGCACGCCGATCAACTCGTACTGGGCCAGCGTGGGGTTCTGCTGCTGGAAGGTGGCATTCACCGGCTGGGCCGCGTCAGTGGGCCCGGTGATGTTGGTCATGGGCTTGGCCGGCGTGCCGTTGGTCACGGTGTACTTGCTGTTGTTGCGGTTCTCGAAGGTGGTCCATACCCAGTCGTGGGTCAGCTTGTTGATGACGTGCATGCCGCTGAGGCCGGCGTAGCCGGTGTGGTATTGGCCCTGCTTGTCGACGTAGTAGGCCTGGGCGATGAAGTAGCCATCCTTTGCCAGTTGCGCCTGGAAGGTGCTATCGCTGCCGATCCACAACCAGGAGGTCTTCAGCTCCCAGGCCGTGGCGGGAAAGTTCAGGCTGCTGGTCAGGGCGGCAATGCCGTTCCGGTTGTAGATCTTCTGCTGGACGATGTAGTTGAAGGTGTCCTGGCCCATCAACATGTGAAAACGCACCGACTGGCCCCGTTGCGCTTCCGGCACCTGGTTGCCCATTTCCAGGGCCAGGCCATCGACCTGCTGGGTGCCGTTGTCGGTGCTGCCGTCGGTGTCGTTGCCCAGGTTGAGGAACAGCCCGCTGGTGTTCATGCCCGGGATCTTCTGCGCCTGGGTCTGCACCTGGCTCGGCAGGTTGGCCTGGGTGCTGTAGGGCTGGGGAGCCTGCCCCTTGCTCAGGTAGACCTCATCGGATGGTTTGAACGTCTCCCAGAGCCGCTCCGGGCTACCGGAGCCGGCCGGCTGGTTGAGGCACACAAACCAGTTCCATGCCATGGTTTCCGGGCTCTGCTTGAAGGTGCTCAGGGTGCCGGCCTGGTCACCATTGAACGTCAGGAAGTTGCTGCAATTGAAGGCAGGCGTGGTCTGTGCGTGAGCGAGGCCGCTCAACACACCGAGCACGACTATAGGGATGGTTCGCCGCATGGAATCTCCTTGGCCTGAGCCGTATCGTCATAGGGGCGCCCTAGGAAATGCTCTAGGAGCAGGTGCTTTACCGCGGTGGCCGGCAGGTGCGCCGGCAGGGGTAAATCGCAATCGGTGATGAGCAGGGGCCCTACCTCGGCACTGCTGGGCAAGCGTCCGTGGCTGCCGCGAATCAGTGAGGTGTCCAGGGGAATCAGGTCCATGTAGTAGCGAAAGCCGAGCTTCTTCTGCAGCAGCCGGCGAGCGACCCGCAGCTTGGGAAAGCGGATCGCCGGGTCGATGAACAGCTCCAGTGGGTCGTAGCCCGGCTTGCGGTGGATATCCACAGTGCGGGCGAAATCCGGGGCCAGGCGGTCGTCGAACCAGTAGTAGTAATCGAACCAGAAGCCCGGGGCGGCCACCGCCACCAGCTCGCCGCTGCGTGGGTGATCGAGCTGGCAGGCCTGCTGCTCGCTCCTGTCCAGCACCTGCTCGATACCGGGCTGGCGCAGCAGCAGGGCCTTGACCCGGGCAATGTCCTCGGGCTGGCGCACATAGACGTGGGCGATCTGGTGGTCGACCACGGCGAAGGCCGCGCTGGCGCCGGGGTCCAGCAGCTCCCAGCTCAGTGAACGACGTACCTGCAGCAGACCTTGCTCGCGCAGCACGCGGTTGATCGAGATGGACTGCTGCACCGCCTCGATGCCGTATTCGGAGACCAGCATCACGGCCGCGCCTTGCTGCTGGGCAAAATCCAGCAGGCGCCCGACTTCATGGTCGATGGCCCGCACTTCGTCGCTGATGGACGGATGCTCCGGCCCCAGGCGTTGCAGGCTGTAGTCCAGGTGCGGCAGGTAGATCAGTTGCAGGTCGGGGCGGCTGATCTGGAACTCGGCGATGGCGCAGTCGACGATCCAGCGGCTGGAGGCAATCCCCGCGGCCGGGCCCCAGAAGCTCGGAAAGGGGAACTCGCCGATCTGCTGTTCGATGCGTTCGTGCAGCCCCGGAGGCGACGAATAGAGGCCGAACATCTTGCGCCCGTCGGCCGGGTAGTGGGGGCGCGGGGTGATGGCTGCCTCCACCTGGGCATACATGTTGAACCACCAGAACAACTGGCTGCAGCGCAGGCCGGGGATCTCCCGTTGCAGCGCCTGCCAGACCTTTTCACCCTGGATCAGCGCGTTGGGCTGCAGCCAGAAACGCACCTCGGCTTGATCGCGGAAATACCAGCCGTTGCCGACGATGCCGTGTTCCGAAGGCGGCAGCCCGGTGAGGATCGAGGCCTGCACGGTGGAGGTCACGGCGGGGAACACCGGGCGCAGCCGGGCCATCCGCGCCCGTTGCAGCAGGTTGTTGATCCGCGGAGTGGCCGGCCCCAGCAGGCTGGGTGTCAGGCCCACCACATTGATCAGCAGCAAGGGCTGGCGCGGGCGTTCAGAAGGCATGGGCCGGAGCCTCCAGGGCAGACGAGTGGGTACGCAGCAGATGCCGCTGGCGCAGTTGGCCCTCGACCCATTGCAGCTCGGCGGCGATGCCTTGCAGCAAGGCCTGCTCGCTGTCCGGGCGCAGCGCACCGGGCAGTACGTTCCAGCTGTAGGTTTCCACCTCCAGCACCGGCTGGAAGTTCGGGTGCGCGGCGAGAAAGTCGAAGGTGCGCAGCAAGGCCTGCTGGCTGCCGCTGAGCTCGGCCAGTAGAAACTGTTCGCTGAACAGCGGCACATGAAAGTGAATGCGCAACTCGGGGCATTGCCCCTGGGCCGGTTCGGCGGCGTCCAGGGCCCCGGGCAGGTCGGCCCAGGCCAGTAGCTGCCCGGCCAGATCCCGGGCCTTGACCTGATGCAGGTAGGTGGCTTCGGCGAAGTTGCCCAGGGCCTGCAGTACCTGCTGGCGGCGTGGGCGATCGGCAAACGGCAACTGGCAGATCAGGGCGTTGGACAGCTGGATCTTGCCCACCGGAACCCGCGCATCCAGCAGCCGTTGCAGGGATTGGTAGCAGTCTTCGAAGACCACCGCCTGATGGCAGACGTCGAAGCACAGCGCCAGGTAGCCATGATGGGGATCGGTGGCCTGCCAGTGCTTGAAAAAGGCCAGGGCCTGATCGGTGTTTTCCAGCACGCAATCCGGCTCCATCTCCAGGCACACCAGGATCTTCCTGCCGCTGCTGCGATGCAGGCTGGCCAGCTCGGCGGTCAGTTGCCGCAGGTGGGTTTCGGCCTGTTGCTGCTGGGCCTCGTCCCAGGTGGCCGCATAACCGAAGGGCACGCTGGAAATCACCCCCTGCTGGCAATCCAGGGGCAGAGCGGCGGCCAGCAGATGCGCCAGTTGCAGGCTGTATTCCAGGCGCTGGGGTTCGGCCCAGGTGGGCCGGTAGACCTCGGCCTTCACCGCGCCTTCATGGAACTGGCCATAGGGGAAACCGTTGAGCGAGGTCAGGCGCAGGCCACAATCGTGCAGCAGTTCGATGAAGGCCTCGCGCACCTCGGGCACCTGTAGTTCGGCGGCGGCCTGGGCGCTGATCCACAGGCCGCTGTCCTGCACCGCCAGCCCACGCTGACGCCGCACGCCCTGGAAATGTTCCTGGATCGACGCCCGCAGGCCGGCCACGTCACGGGCCGGGTGCACGTTGCTGCAGTAGCCGATCTGCGCGGCGTTCCAGCCGGCCCGGGCACTCATTTGACCACCGGTTCCTGGCCCCTCAGGGCCGAGTTGTCCTGCCACTGGCGGCGCTGGTCGATCGGCAGCGGGGTGCTCACCAGTTGCTTGTCCAACTGCCCGCTCTGGGCGAAGAAATCCACCGGGTTGTGGAACAGCACCTGCTCCACCTGGGCTTCGCTGAAGCCGGCGGCGAGCATGGCCTGGCCGGTCTTGGGCACTTTGAGCGGGTCGCTGATACCCCAGTCGGCAGCACTGTTGACCACCATTTTTTCGCTGCCGTATTCCTGCAGCAGGGCCACCATGCGCTGTTCCGACATCTTGGTGTTGGGGTAGATCGAGTGCCCGCGCCAGCAGTCGCTGTCCAGCACCAGGGGCAGGGTCAGTTCGTTGAGGTGGTCGATGATCACCAGGTTTTCGGCGATGCCCACCTCGCGGATCACCGCCAGGGTGCGCTTGGTGCCGCCGATCTTGTCGCGGTGCGGAGTGTGCACCAGCACTGGCAGGTTGAACTGTCTGGCCAGTTCCAGTTGCGCGGCGAGAAAGCGATCTTCTTCCGGGGTGATGTCGTCGTAGCCGATTTCCCCTACCGCTACCACGCCGTCCTTGACCAGGTAGCGCGGCAGGATCTCCAGCACTTCGTTGGCCACCGACAGGTCGTTGGCTTCCTTGGGGTTGAGGCCGATGGTGCAGAAATGGTGGATGCCGAACATGCTGGCGCGAAAGCGCTCCCAGCCCAGCAGGGTGTCGAAGTAGTCGATGAAGCTGCCGACGCTGGTGCGCGCCTGGCCTTGCCAGAACGCAGGCTCGATGACCCCGGTGATGCCGGCGGCGGCCATGTTCTGGTAGTCGTCGGTGGTGCGGCTGACCATATGAATGTGCGGGTCGAAGTACTTCGCCATGGTGGCTCCTTGCTTGAGTGCGGGAAAAATCGTGGGCTCAGCTGCCGGGGGTCAACCGCCTGCCGGGAAGTGGTCGCGCCAGTGCGCAGGCAATCGTCCCTGCTGGTACAGGCCTCGCAGGCGCTGCAGCTGGGCCTGGCTCAACAGCTCGAAGGCAATGGCCTGGGGCAGGCCGTCGGCGACCTCGCGTTCGGCGGCCAGCTGTTCTTCCATCAGGTCCAGGGCCAACTGGTTGAGGTCGACGCTGCGCCGTTCTGCCAGGCCGTGGATGTGGCGGCTGTCCAGGCCCATGCCCAGGGTCTTGAGCACCAGCTGGTGGAAGGCCCGTTCTGGGTAGTGGCGCGCGGCAAAGGGGTTGTCCAGGGCGATGGCGGCGAACACCTCGCGGTTGTTGGTGCGCCCGGCCTGGAGCGCCAGGTCGAGGCTGGCCCCCTGGCTGTCGAGGTCATCCAGGGCCTTGAGCAGGGCAGCCTTTTCCTGGTCGTCGCCCCAGAGAAACAGCTGGCGCAACAGGGCCAGTTGCCCGGCGCCGGCCTGCTGCTCCAGCAACTGGGCCAGCAGCAGCGCCCGGGCCAGTTGAGTGCGGTTGCAGTCCGGGCTGGGGGCCAGCGGTGCGTTGTCCAAGCGGCGCCGACACTGACTGCTGAGCAGCATCAGGGTGTTGGCCGAGGGCTGCCGGGCCAGTTGTTCCCGGGCTTGCTGCCACCAGCTTCGGCTGTCGTCGTCCAGATGCCGTTCCAGCAATTGCTGGCGCTCGGCGAAGGCACCATGGCGAATTGCAAGCGCCGGCGGCGCAGGGGCGATGGGATCCATGTTCATGTCGGCTTGATCCAGCGTTGAAGGTGGGGAAGCAGAAAGAACACCAGCACACACAGCAGGCTGCCCAAGGGCTGGTTGGCCACCGCCAGCACCAGGGCGTCGAACAGCGGCAGGGCGGCCAGCCCGGCACCGATGAAGGCGCGGACCTGCCGTTGTTGCGGGTTGGCCAGGTGGCGCTGGTAGTGCCAGCCCAACCAGCCCAGCCACAGCAGCAGGACCAGCCAGAACACGCTGTTGCCGGCATAGGCGGCCAGGAGCAGAGGGCTGAGCATGAGCAGCAGCGGCAGGCGGCTGAGCAACTGGTTGCGATGCTCCAGGCGGGCCAGGTAGGTCAAGCCGGCGATGTAGGTGCCCAGCAGCGCGGCGCACAGCCACAATGGCTGGGGCGGCATGGCCAGGCTGGCGGCGGCGGTCAGGTACAGCGCCGAGCGGCAGCCGCCCATCAGCCAGACGCTGTGGGGATATTTCTTGTGCAGAAGGTTGTAGCCAAGGATAAACAGCAGCAGCAATCCGGCGCTGGCCAGCAGCCAGTGGGGCTGGGCAATCATCCGGCTCAGGCCGAGGACCGCCAGCGCCGCCAGCAGCAGCAGCGCGGCAGTGGCCAGGCGGACCTGGGCGCGGCTGACCAGGCCGAGAACGATCGGCCGCGGGTTGTGGTGCTGCTGGTCCCAGTCGGCGTCCATCAGGTCGTTGAGCAGCATGCCCGCCAGGTACAGCGCCGAGAGCGCCACCAGCAGCAGGGTCCAGACCAGCGGCGAGGGCGGCGCCAGGGTGGTAGCGCTGCTGGCCAGCAGCGCGGCGGCCAGGGCATTGGTCCATACCGTTGGCAGGTTGGAGACCCGGCCCAGGGTCAGCCAGGTGGTCAGCGACGATTGGGTCATTGCGCGCACCCCGGGCCCCAGGCGAAATCCGGCCCGCCGAAACCCGCCAGGCGCAGCAGGGCCTGTTCCATCAGCGGCATGTCGATCTGGTGCACATCCACCGACTGGCCCAGGCGGTTGAGCATCGGGATCGACAGCTGGCCCCCCAGGTGCTGGCGGAACTCTTCCAGGCCCACCAGGATCGGCGAACGCCCCTGGCTGTCCCGCAGGCTCAGTTCCGGCGGGCAGAGGTTGAAGCCGAGCCTGTCCAGCAGTCGCAGCAGGCGCTGGCAGTCGGCGTCGGACAGCAGGCCGCTGGCGTTGGCATACAGCGCATCCAGGGCCATGCCCACGGCCACCGCTTCACCGTGGCGCAAGCGATGCTGGCTGAGATTCTCCAGCTTGTGGGCGGCCCAGTGCCCGTAGTCCAGGGGGCGGCCATTGCCCCGTTCGAACGGATCGCCGGCACCGGTGATATGGCCCAGGTGCAGTTCGGCGCAGCGGCGAATGGCGTAGCGGCTGGCGTTGTGCTCGAAACCGGCCAGGGCTTCGGCCTGCTGCTCCATCCACTGGAAGAACGCGGCATCCTTGATCACCGCGACCTTGACCGCTTCGGCCAGGCCGGCAATCTGGTCCCGGTGGGAAAGGCTGAGCAGCAGCTGGAAGTCGTTGATCACCGCTGTGGCCGGGTAGAAGGCCCCCAGCAGGTTTTTCTGGGCGAAGGCGTTGATGCCATTCTTCACCCCGATGCCGGCATCGTTCTGCGCCAGCACGGTGGACGGGATGCGGATCAGGCGCATGCCCCGGTGGAAGGTGGCGCAGGCATAGCCCACTGCGTCCAGCACTGCGCCGCCGCCCAGGGCCAGCACATAGCAGTGGCGATCCAGGCCGTGTTCCAGCATCTGCGCGTACAGCTGCTGGAGCACGTCCGGGGTCTTGCTCAATTCGCCGGCCGGCACCGCGATCGGTGCGGCCTGCAGATGCAGGTCGGCGGCGTGGGCGCTGAAGTAGTGGTCGATCTGCAGCGGCAACTGGGGCGAGCACAGCAGCAGTTGTTCATCGACAAACACAAGCACCGTGGTGCGCCCCGGGTTCTGCCGGGTCAGTTGCTGGTGCAGGCAGGGGTTGTCGGCCTGGAAGATGTGATCGGTGAACAGCACCGGGTAGTGGTAGCTCACCTGGAAGCGGCCTTCCAGAGACTGCGCCTGATCGTACCGGGGCTGGGCCAGGCGGCTCTTGAACAGGCTGCGGGTGCCGAGGAACAGCCCGGGCAGCACCATGCTGGCGAGAATGGTTGCCAGCAGGGCGTTCTGTTCCACCAGCAGGCTGCCGATGGCGGCATAGGCCAGGGCCAGCCCGGCGTTGGCCAGGGTGGTGACCAGGAGAAACTGGCGCAGCGGATAACGTTGCATGCCGGCGGCCAGCACCGAGGTTTCTGCCAGCACCGGCACGCCACGCAGGCACACCAGCGACAGGGTGCTGAGGCGATAGGCCAGTTGCCCGGGTTGCCAGGTCCTGAGCCCCAGCCAATTGGACAGCAGGCGGAAGTAGCCGGCCCCCAGCCAGTAGCCAAGGCTGGCCCCCAGGCACAGGCCGATGAAGATCACCAGGTAGCCGCCAATGGCGCCCAGGGCCGCCACGGCCAGCAGTGCCACCAGGCTGGAGGGCACGGGTAGCAGCACGTCCAGGGCCAACAGGGTTACCAGCAACAGGGCCAGGCTCAGGCGCTGTACGGGATCGGTGGGAAGGAAGGTGCCCAGGTGACTCAGCAGCTGTTGGATCTGCTGTTCAAACAACAGGAAACTGGCGATAACCAGGATCGAGAATAGTAATAACGAGAGCCAGTAATTTTCGGCCGCACCCTTGAGTGAAAAGGCACGAGACAACGAGCTGCGCTTCATCAAGCGTCCCTCTTGATTGATATGACTGGATTCCGTGTCAGTGTCAGCTGGGTAGGGCAGGAGGGCGTCTGGTTATTGAATTCCTCGACGGTTTTTATTGATCTTCTGGCGGCTGAAGAACACTTCAGTGGTGAGTAGCTATCAACTTAGTCAAGGCCGAGGGTTTTGCAAGTAAGTTGAATGAAGTGGCCTGCAAGGCATTTTTATGGCCTCAGGGGAAAGTGCGTGTTTAGTCCGGGACGGCTCCGCTGAACGTCTTGCAAGAAGTCTGATGGAGACTGTTCTTGCTCAATGAATGCTGGGGGTGGTATAGGCGGTGGGGCTGTTTTTTACTTTGCTATAAATATTATGAAAATTGGATATATAGAAAAAATCGTTTCATGAAAGCGCACTAAGTCATGTGCGAGGGCAGCTCTTGATGGATTTTTACAAATGTTTCAAATCAGGTTTTGAAATAACGGATTAACCCTTGATTACTATTAGTCAGCTATTTAATGGCTTGCTTATTAATGGGGAGTTATTTAGTTGTTCCATAGAGCTGTCCGAGCGGGTTGCCGGGGATTGTTTTTTGTTAATAGGAATCATTCGTGCGCATTGTGGTTAACTTGTAGGTCCTGCAACTATTGGCATTTGCCGCTATTAACCTCTCGGTAAACAGCGGCGAACTTTATCCGGGAAATGCCTGGTGCCATGAAGTTGCGGTGAGCCACGGCTCACCGCTTGCGGGTGATCAAGCCGCAGGGGCCTGCCCGGCCGCCAGAAACTGCTCGGTGGACAGCACGCTGGCATAGGCGAACGCCAGGGCCGCCATCACCGCACTTTGTACCTGGGCGGCGGGCACGCGCTGGCCAGCGAACTCCAGGTCGAGAGTGGCACAGGCGTCATGGATCACCTTGACCGGGTAGCCCAGGTCGGCAGCGGCCCGGGCAGTGCCTTCCACACACATGTGGCTCATGTTGCCGACGATCACCAGTTCCTCGATGCCCTGCCGCGTGAGCAGCGATTGCAGCTCGGTGTCGCGGAACGCGTTGACGAAATGCTTGAGCACCACCGGCTCATCGGCGTGGTTCTGGACCTTGGGGTGCAACTGCGCACCGGGGGAACCGGGAGTGAAGAAGGGAGCGTCGTCGGAAGTGAATTCGTGGCGGATGTGCACCACAGGTTCAGCGTTCTGGCGAAATGCCTGGATCAGCCGGGCGGCGTTGTCCGCTGCAGCGTCGACGCCGATCAGGGGCCACTTGCCGTCGGCGAAGTAGTCGTTCTGGATATCGATTACGATGAGTGCCTGTCTGGCCATGGGTAATACCTGCGGGTGAGTGATTGACGTGGGAGCCAGTATCGCCACCGGTCGTTCCTTCGAGGATTGGCCGCACCGACATTAACCGGGGGAAAACTGACAGTGGGTATTCAAGGCACGCACGCCGAGTTGGGGGTACTGCTCTATCCCGGTGTGCAGATGGCGGCGGTACATGGCCTGAGCGACTTGTTCGAGGTGGCCAACCGGATTGCCGGCGAACAGCCGCAGGCGCAGTTGCCGCGGTTGCGCGTCAGCCACTGGCAGGCCAGCGGCGAACTGCCTCCGGTGCGGGTCCACGACAGCCTGGCCGAAGCCCCCGGGGCCTTGCTGGCGGTATTGATCCCGCCTTCGCTGGCGGGCTTCTCAAGCCATCAGTCATCTGCCGCCCTGATGGACTGGCTGCGCCAGCAACACGCCGCTGGAGCCACCCTGGGCGGAGTCTGTGTGGGCTCGATCCTGTTGGCCGAAAGCGGCCTGCTCGATGGCCGCAGCGCCACCACCCACTGGACCTCGGCCCAGGCCTTCGCCGAGCGTTACCCACGGGTGCGCCTGGAAGCGGACAAACCCATTGTCGATGACGGCGACCTGATCACTAGCGCCGGGCTGATGGCCTGGGCCGAGCTTGGTCTGCGCCTGGTGAACCGCTTGCTGGGGCCGAGCATCGCCAGTGCCACGGCGCGCTTTCTGGTGATGGAACACAGTGCCAGCGCGAGCCAGTGCGGCAGCAATTTCGCACCGATCCTCAGCCACGGCGACGGGGCGATTCTCAAGCTCCAGCACTGGTTGCAGGCCAATGGCGCGGTGGATGTTTCGCTGCCGGTGATGGCGCAGCAGGCGGGGCTTGAGCCGCGCACCTTGCTGCGGCGCTTCCGGGCGGCCACCGGCCTCAAGCCGACCCAGTACTGTCAGCACCTGCGGGTGGGCAAGGCCCGGGAACTGCTGGAGTTCACCAACGGCAGCATCGATCACATCGCCTGGACCGTGGGTTATCAGGACCCTGCCACCTTTCGCAGCCTGTTCCGGAAAATCACCGGGCTGGCGCCCAGTGAATATCGCAATCGCTTCGGTGCCACCTCAACGGCTGCAAGCCGGGTACCGTAACCCGGCTGCGGCCTGTTCAGTGGCCGGCCACTGCCCGGACGCTGCCGCCGGCCGGCGCGAACGCTAGCGGGTTGCGGCGATCCAGGTGGCCGCTCAAGACGGTCAGGGCCAGGGCCACCAGCACCACCAGCGCGCCGATCCAAGCGGTGTGGATCAGCCCCAGGCGAGCGACGATCAAGCCCCCCAGCCAGGCTCCACCGGCAATCCCCAGGTTGAAGGCGGCAATGTTCAGGCCGGACGCCACGTCCACCGCCTGGGGTGTGTAGTGCTCGGCCTGACGTACCACATAGACCTGCAGCCCCGGTACGTTGCCAAACGCCACCGCGCCCCACAGCAGCACGGTCAGCAGCGCCAGCCATGGGTTGCCGGCGGTGAGGCTGAGCATCAGCAGCACCGCGGCGAGCAGGGCGAAGATGATCTTCAGGGCGCCGATCGGTCCGCGCCGGTCCGCCAATTTGCCGCCCCAGATATTGCCCACCGCCACCGACACGCCGTACACCAGCAGCACCAGGCTCACGGTGCCGGCGCTGAAGCCGGAAATGTCCTGGAGGATCGGCGCCAGGAAGGTGAAGGCGATGAACGAGCCGCCGTAACCCACCGCGGTCATGGCGTACACCAGCAGCAGGCGCGGTTGCTTGAGCACCTGCAGTTGTTGCAGCAGCGACGCCGGCGGGCGGTGGGTAATATTCTTCGGCACGAACAGCAGGCTGCCGATAAAGGCGATCACCCCCAGGGCGGACACTGCGAGGAAGGTTTCGCGCCAGCCCAGATGCTGGCCGATAAAGGTGCCCAGGGGTACGCCGGTGACCAGGGCCACGGTGAGCCCGGTGAACATGATGGCGATCGCGCTGGCGGCTTTTTCCTTGGGTACCAGGCTGGTGGCGATGGTCGAGCCGATGGAGAAAAACACCCCGTGGGCCAGGCCCGTGACAATCCGTGCCAGCACCAGGGATTCATACCCGGGTGCCTTCCAGGCCAGCAGGTTGCCAAGGGTGAACAGCACCATCAGCGACAGCAGCAACAGCTTGCGCGGCACCTTGCCGCTGAGGGCGGTGAGCACCGGGGCGCCAATCGCCACGCCCAGAGCGTAGAGGCTGACCAGCAGGCCGGCGGACGGCAGGCTGACCCCGAGGTCGGTACCTATGGTGGGTAGCAGGCCAACGATAACGAACTCGGTCGTGCCGATGGCGAATGCGCTGAGGGTCAGCGCGAGCAGGGCAATGGGCATCACTGCAACTCCGGTGAAAGTGGGATTGGCGCGCAGTGTCCGGGTTTGACTCGTGCGGAAAAAGAGCCCTATCGGCACAAGATATTTGCCTGTGGGTCAAGGATCCCGGAGCCCGTCGTTCACCGGCGCGCCGGCCCCGGGGGCAACTGAAGCGAACTTGCCGGGCGTTTGCTGATCAGTTCCTTACAGACCCTGCTGAAGGAGCCCTGCGTTGTGTTGAATTTCAAGACCGCGATCTTGCTCGGGATGCTGCTCGTTCTGGGCAGCAGCGAGCTCTGCGCCGCCACTGCCGCAACAGCCCCGGCGGCGGCCCCGGCCAAGCCGGAACTGCTGGTGGAAGGGGGCCTGCTGGGCGCCATCAGTTCGAGCATCGACGATGTCCAGGACAAGCTCGACCTCAATGAAAACCTGATCGACGCCTGGCGCCTGCGGGCCGACCGCGCGGCGGACGAAGTGGGGCGCCTGGTGAACCAACCCTCGGACCGTTCGGGCTGGAGCGTGGCCGGGGATTTCCTCACCTTGTCCGGCACCTGGCTGGGCAGCTTCGCCCTGCTCACGGTGCTGGCCGGGCTGCTGGTACGGCGGCTGAGCCAGCGGCCCTGGCTGCAAGCCCGGCCCCGAGGCCAGGGCCTGTTGGAATACCTGCTGCCTTACACCTTGCCGGCCTTGGTCTGCCTGCCGCTGACGCTTTACGTCAGCCATTCCCTGAACGGTTCGGTGGGGCGGGCGCTGGCCCTGTGCCTGGCCTATGCCACCAGCAGCGGCATCGTCTCGACCTCGGTGCTGTTGTGCCTGATCGTGATGTTCAACGTCGGGCACAAGCGGCCCGCGGTGCGGATCATCCGTGGCTACTGCCCGAAACCGCTGTTTCTGATCGGTTTCCTTGCGGCTCTCAGCGATGCCCTGACCAGCCCGCAGATCGCCCGCCAGCTGGGGGGCAATATCACCAGCAGCGTGGCGGTATTCACCGGCCTGCTGGCCTCGCTGATCTTCGCGGTGCTGGTGATCCGCCTGCGCCGGCCGGTGGCGCACCTGATCCGCAACCGCTCCCTGGCCCAGCGTCTGAAACAGCCGGCGTTGCAGGAGTCGCTGCGGATCTTTTCCGGGCTCTGGTACTGGCCGATCCTGCTGATGGTGCTGGTCTCGGCGGTGAGCCTGATCGGTGCCGGCGAGGACAGCCAGCAGGCCCTGCGCTGCGCCTTGCTGACCACCGTGCTGCTGATCGCCACGGTGTTCCTCAGCACCGTGCTGCAGCACCTGTTCAAGTCCCGTAGCGCCCAGACGATTCAGCGCAGCAGCGCCTACAAGGAGCGTTTCCTGAGCCTGTTGCACGCCCTGCTGCGGATCGTCATGGCCATCGCCTTCATCGAGATCCTCGGGCGCATCTGGGGGATCTCGCTGTTCGAGTTCGCCCAGCGCAATACCGTGGGCCGGGCCATCAGCGACTCCCTGAGCAGCATCGGCCTGATCTTCCTGGTGACCTGGCTGCTGTGGGTGGTGCTCGACACGGCGATCCAGGAGGCCCTCAAGCCACCGGCCAACAAGCGTTCGGCGCGTCAGCCCAGTACCCGGGTCAAGACCATCCTGCCGCTGCTGCGCAATGCGATCAAAATCATCCTGGTGGTGATCTGCGCGATCACCACCATGGCCAACCTGGGGATCAACGTCGCGCCGCTGCTGGCCGGTGCCGGGGTGGTAGGCCTGGCCATCGGTTTCGGTTCCCAGCAACTGGTGCAGGACGTGATCACCGGCCTGTTCATCATCATCGAAGACACCCTGTCCATTGGTGACTGGGTGGTGCTCGACTCCGGCCATGCCGGCACCGTCGAGGGCCTGACCATCCGCACCCTGCGCCTGCGCGACGGCAAGGGTTTCGTGCATTCGGTACCGTTCGGCCAGATCAAGGCGGTCACCAACCAGTCGCGGCAGTTCGCCTATGCCTTCTTCTCGGTGCAGTTCACCTACGACACCGACGTCGACAAGGCCATCGAACTGATCCGCGAAGCCGGGCGTTCCATCAGCGAGGACAGCTTCCTGCGCTACAACCTGCAAGGCGGCCTGGACGTGTTCGGGGTGGACAAGATGGACCTCAACGGCGTGGTGCTGACGGCCCAGTTCCGCACGGTGTCCGGCGGCCAGTACGCGGTGAGCCGGGCCTTCAACCAGCGTCTGAAAAAGCTTGTGGATAACTGCCCCTGGGTGCATTTCGCCCAGACTTATCCACAGCCGGTGGTGCTACCGGCGCGGCGGGTGCATGAAGACGAACCGGAACAGGACGACTCGGCGCTGCTGCTCCCCGAATCCCCACGCCCGCAATGATTGCGCAACGACGGCCAGCGTAAGGGCAGCTGGATGTGGCGCAGGGCTCACGAGCCTTTTCGCCGGCAAGCCGGCTCCTACGAGGGTGGGCGTGGATTGTCTGGAAGGGCGCCTGCTGCCTGTGTAGGAGCTGGCTTGCCAGCGAAGAGGCCGCTGGATGTGGCTCAGGGCTTCGGGCCCTTTCGCCGGCAGCCGGCTCCTTCGGGGGGAGGTCAGTGCCGGATGAGCTTGTTGCGCAGGGCCTGGGCGGCCTGGGGTTCCAGCTCCAGCCACAGGTGCTGGGTGCCGCCGATGTCGGCGGCCGCCGGCAGGCCGTCGCGGAACACCAGGCGGTTGCCGCTCAGGGCCGGGACCTTGGGCCCGGGCAGCAGGGTCCCGGCAAGGTTCAGCGGGTCGACGCCGCACACCGCGATCAGGCTGCCGTCATGGGGCCGGCGGCGCACTTCGCGCAGTAGCGGTATGGCTTCCGGCAGGGCGAACTGCTCGCCGGCCAGGCCGCTGACGAAGCGCCCGCCGCGAATTTCTCCGCGGGCTTCCAGGCGATGGAAGGTACGCAGCAAATCGCGCCAGTTGGGCAGCCAGTCGGCCTCGCGCTCCAGCAGGCGCCAGAACACCACGCCATAGCGGCGTAGCAGGGTCATGGCCACGTGCTCCAGGGTGGCGGCGCTATCCTCGCTGGCGGCGCGGCGCAACAAGGCCCAGCGCCCCGCGTCGTCCATTCCTCCGACGAAGGCGCCGCGACCCCGTCGGCTGCTGCGGTTCTGGCGCTTGCTGGCCGGGGTGATCAGGGCCCGCAGCCCGGCGAAGCTGTCGGCATTCACCCATCCGGCGCCCACCAGTTCCTGCAGCACGGTTTCCAGTTCGCTGCGCAGCAGGTGGGCTTCTTGCAGCAGTTCATCGAAAAACAGTGCGCCCAGCTGGCTCAGTACGGCGTGAACCTTCTGCGCCTTGGGTGACAGGTCACTGCTGTCGATGGGGCAGGTCAGGGCGTTCCAGAGCGCCACGCGGGCCCGGGGCAGCAACACGATAGGGGTGCTGCGCAGGGCGCTGCCGGCGATCTTGCCGCTGCTGTTGATCCGGCTCCAGACCACCTTGCCGCTGCGGCACAGGTCATCCAGCCAACTGGCGGAGTAATCCTTCAGGCGCGCCGGCAGCAGGTCGCTGTCCCAGGCCGAGGCCGCTGCGGGGTAGCCTTCGAACTGCGCGACCAGCTCGGCCAGCATGGCGCTGCCCTGGCCCTGGGTACCCGGCGACAGGTGCTGCCAGTCGAACAGAAAGCGCATGAAATCCTGCAAGGCCACCGGTTCGATTTCCCGGCGCAGGCGCTTCACCGTGTAGCGGTGGATCCGCGCCAGCAGGTGACGCTCGCACCACTGTTCTTCATCGCCGCCAGGGCTGAAGCGCCCCCGCAGCACATAACCTTCGCTCTCCAGCTGGATCAGCGCCTGGTGGATGCTGGAAGCGGGCAGGCCCAGGGGCGCGGCGATCTGCGCCAGGGTCAGGGGAGCGAAGCCGCTGAGGCGGGCGCGAATCAGCTCCACCAGGGCCGGCTGTTCCTCCCAGGCCTGGTCGAAACCGGGGACCGGTTGCAGCGCGGGTTGCAAGGCGGCCTGAGGGTACAGCGCCCGCAGACAGCAGATGCGCTCCAGGGCCAGCCACAAGCCGCCGCCCGGGCCGGCCTGCAAGCGGCAGGCGCGGCCCTGGCTGGAAAGGGCTTGCAGCCACTCGGGCCAGTGGAGGTTGGCCTGGGCCTCGGCTTCGCTGATACAGGCCAGGCTCATCAGCGCTTCGTGCATTTCATCGGCACTGGCCGGGGCTGGCCAGGCTTCGGCGGCCACCGCGGCAATCGCTTCGGCATCCAGGGCGCCCAGGTCGTCGGTGGCTTGCGGGTCGCTCCAGCGCCGGGCCAGCACCGCCTGGGTACGGCGTTCCTCCAGGGGGGCGTCATCGAGAAAGGTGTAGGGCTTGGCGCTGAGGATTTCCGCCGCCAGGGGCGAGGGCGCCGGCAGTTCGCGGCTGAGCAGGCGCACCTGGCCCTGTTCCATGCGCCGCAGCAGGTTCAACCAGCCTTCGCTGTCCATGGCTTCGTGCAGGCAGTCGTCGAGGGTCTGCTCCACCAGCGGATGGTCGGGAATCTCGCGCTCGCCGGCCAGGTTTTCCAGGCAGGCGATCTGGTCGGGAAACACGCTGGCGATCAGGTCTTCGCTTTTCATGCGCTGGATCTGCGGCGGCACTTTGCGCCCGCCGCTGTAGCGCGGCAGGGCCAGCGCCACTCCGGCGTTCCAGCGCCAGCGCACGCCGAACAGCGGTGCGTCCAGCAGCGCCTGGACCAGGATGTGTTCGGCGCTGTTGCTGTGCAGGTAACGCCAGACCTCGTCCAGGGCGAAGCTGTGGCTGGTGGACAGGGAAAGGACGATCGCGTCCTCGCTGGCGGCCGCCTGCAATTCGAAATTGAAGGTGCGGCAGAAGCGCTTGCGCAGGGCCAGGCCCCAGGCGCGGTTGATGCGGCTGCCGAAGGGGCTGTGGATCACCAGTTGGGTGCCGCCGGACTCGTCGAAGAAGCGCTCCATGATCAGCGTGTCCTGGGACGGCAGCGCGCCCAGGGCCAGGCGCGCCGGTGCCAGGTAATCCACCAGTTGCTCGGCGCTGGCCAGGTTCAGGCCCAGTTCGTGGTGCAACCAGTGGATGGCCGCTTGCAACTGGCCGGGCGTGGCGCCGAGCAACTCGTCGAGTTGGGCCAGCAGGCGCGCCACGGCACTGGAGAGTTCGGCGCTGCGCCCGGGGGCTTCGCCGAGCCAGAAGGGAATGTTCGGCGGCTGGCCCTGGGCATCCTCGACCCGCACCTTGCCGGTTTCCACCCGCAGGATGCGATAGGAGGTGTTGCCCAGCTGGAACACGTCGCCGGCAATGCTTTCCACGGCGAAGTCTTCGTTGACGCTGCCAATGTTCAGCCCCTGGGGCTCCAGCAGCACGCTGTAGTCGGCGTTGTCGGGGATGGTCCCGCCGCTGGTCAGCGCGGTCAGTTGGGCGCCTCGGCGCCCGCGCAGGGTGCGGACCAGGGCGTCGCGGTGCAGGTAGGCGCTGCGCAGGCCCTGGCGCCCGTTGAAGCCCTCGGCGAGCATCTGCAACAGCGCCTGGTAGTGGGCCTGATCCAGGTCGGCGTAGGGCGCGGCCTGGCGCAGCATGTCCAGCAGCGCGGCTTCCGACCACTCCTGGCAGCTGACTTCAGCGACGATCTGCTGGGCCAGCACATCCAGGGGGGCATGGGGAATCAGTAGAGTGTCCAGTTCGCCCCGGCGCACGCAGTCGAGCAGGGCGGCGCATTCGATCAGGTCGTCGCGGGTCAGGGCGAACAACCGGCCCTTGGGCGTGCCGCCCACCTGGTGACCGGAGCGGCCGACCCGCTGCAGAAAGGCCGAGATCGAGCGCGGCGAGCCGATCTGGCACACCAGGTCGACATCACCGATATCGATCCCCAGCTCCAGGGAAGCGGTAGCGATCAGCACTTGCAGGTCGCCGGCCTTGAGTCGCTGCTCGGCTTCCAGGCGCTGCTCCTTGGCCAGGCTGCCGTGGTGCGCGGCCACCGCCTGCTTGCCCAGGCGCTCGCTGAGGTGGCGGGCCAGGCGCTCGGCCAGGCGCCGGGTGTTGACGAATATCAGCGTGGTGCGGTGTTCCCTGGCCAGGTTGGCGAGGCGCTCGTACACCAGCTCCCAGACGTCATTGGCCATGACCGCCGACAGCGGCACCGGCGGCACTTCGATGTCCAGGTCCCGGGGCCGGGCGTGGCCGATATCGACGATTTCGCAAGGGCGGCCGTGGCCCACCAGAAAGCGCGACACGGCTTCGATGGGCTTCTGCGTGGCGGACAGGCCGATGCGCAGCAAGGGTTCGGCGCACAAGGCCTGCAAGCGTTCCAGGCTCAGGGCCAGGTGGCTGCCGCGCTTGCTGCCGGCCAGGGCGTGGATTTCGTCGACGATCACGCTGCGGGTGCTGGCCAGCATCCTGCGGCCGGAATCCGAGCCCAGCAGCACGTAGAGGGATTCCGGGGTGGTGACGAGGATCTGCGGCGCGCTCTTGCGCATGGCGTTGCGGTCTTTCTGCGGGGTATCGCCGGTGCGCACCGCGGTGCTGATGGACAGTTCCGGCAGGCCCATGCGGCGCAGTTGCTCGGTGATGCCCGCCAGTGGCTGCTGCAGGTTGATCTGAATGTCATTGCTCAAGGCCTTGAGTGGCGACACATACACCACCAGGGTGGCGTCCGGCAGCTGGCCACCGCCGGCCAGCCCCTGGCGCACCAGGTCATCGATCACTGCGAGAAAGGCGGTCAGGGTCTTGCCGGAGCCGGTGGGCGCGGCGATCAGGGTCGAGCGGCGCTGGGCGATCAGCGGCCAGGCGCGGGCCTGGGCTGGGGTCACAGCGGCAAAGGTATGCTTGAACCAGGCGCTGACAGCGGGGTGGAAGCCGTCCAGCACCGGATTCACGGATTGGGCAAGGTTCATGGATGGATTTATGCGGCCGCATCCGGCAACTTGCAAGCACCGTTGATTCCATGGGGCCTCGACACTTTCTGAGTGACGCTTGCGCCACAAACCCGCAAAATGCAACGATTCCGGCAATTATCGACGGCCAGCCCCACGAGACTGGCCGACTCCAACCATCGTTCTGAACAGACTGGGCCTGCTGACTCTATGCGAATGCGCCTTATGTTACTGGGCGGCGGAAATGCCCTTGGGCAGGCGCTGATTCGCCTGGGTGCGGAGGAAGACATCGGTTTCCTCGCCCCCCGTCCGCCGCAAGACGGCTGGGATGCCGCGAGCCTTACGCAACTGCTCGACGACACCCGCCCGGATGCCTTGATCAACCTGGCTTACTACTTCGACTGGTTTCAGGCGGAGAGCGTGAGCGAGGCGCGCTTGAGCGGCCAGGAACGGGCGGTCGAGCGCCTGGCAGAGCTTTGCCAGCATCACAACATCATCCTCCTGCAACCTTCGAGCTACCGGGTGTTCGACGGCTCCCGGGCGACTGCCTACAGCGAAAAGGACGAGCCGGTGCCCCTGGGCCTGCGCGGCCAGGCTCTGTGGCGGATCGAGCAAAGCGTTCGCGCCACCTGCCCGCAGCACGTGCTGCTGCGTTTCGGCTGGCTGCTGGATGACAGCCCGGACGGCATTCTCGGGCGTTTCCTGGCCCGGGCCGAATCCCCGGACGAACTGTTGATGGCCGACGACCGGCGGGGTAATCCGACTCCGGTGGACGATGCCGCGCGGGTGATCATCTCGGTGCTCAAGCAGCTCGATTGCGCCGCGCCGCTTTGGGGCACCTACCACTATGCCGGCCAGGAAGCGACCACGCCCCTGGCCCTGGGGCAGGCGGTGCTGACCGAAGCCCGGCAATTGCACCCGCTGGCCATCGAGGCGCCGACCGCCCAGGCCCATGCCGCCAGCGCCGATGCCGCCGAGGAACCGCAGCACGCAGTACTGGCCTGCAAGAAAATCCTTCATACCTTCGGGATCAAGCCGCGCGCCTGGCGTGCCGCGCTCCCGGCTTTACTGGATAGGTTTTATCGTCATGGCTGAAGGCCTCGTATTGATCACCGGCGGTGCCGGTTTCATTGGCTCGCACCTGGCCGATGCCCTGCTCGCCAAGGGCTACGCGGTGCGGGTGCTGGACGACTTGTCCACCGGTAAACCGAGCAACTTGCCGCTGGCTGATCCGCGGGTCGAGCTGATCGAGGGCAATGTGGCCGATGCGTCGCTGGTCAGCCAGGCCATGCAAGGCTGCTGCGCTGTGGCGCACCTGGCAGCGGTGGCTTCGGTGCAGGCCTCGGTGGACGACCCGGTGCAGACCCACCAGAGCAATTTCATCGGTACCCTGAATGTCTGTGAGGCCATGCGTGAGCACGGCGTCAAGCGAGTGCTGTTCGCTTCCAGCGCCGCGGTGTATGGCAACAACGGGGAAGGCCAGTCCATCGACGAGGACACGGCCAAGGCGCCGCTGACCCCTTATGCCTCGGACAAGCTGGCCAGCGAGCACTACCTGGATTTCTACCGGCGCCAGCACGGGCTGGAACCGGCGATCTTTCGCTTCTTCAACATCTTCGGCCCGCGCCAGGATCCGTCTTCGCCCTATTCCGGGGTGATCAGCATCTTCAGCGAACGGGCCCAGCAAGGCTTGCCGATCACCGTGTTCGGCGATGGCGAGCAGACCCGGGATTTCGTCTACGTCGGCGATCTGGTTCAGGTGCTGGTGCAGGCCATCGAGGCGCCGCAGTTGGAAGTGGGAGCGGTCAACGTTGGCTTGAACCAGGCCACGACCCTCAAGCAGATGCTCGCGGCCCTGGCCGAGGTGGTGGGTGCCTTGCCACCCATCAGCTACGGCCCGGCTCGGGCGGGCGATATCCGCCATTCGCGGGCTGGCAACCAGCGCCTGCTGCAGCGCTTCAAGTTCCCCGAGCCGACCCCGATGAGCGTCGGCCTCGCCCGCCTGATGGGGCGCTGAGGGAAAACACGCACATGAAAAAGGCGCCTTGCAAGGCGCCTTTTTTATTGCTGGCGGGTTTAGAACTTGTAACCCAGGCCCACCATGTAGACCCATGGGTCGACGTCCACATTGACCTTGGCACGAGTGCCGGCGGCCAGGGCGTTGTTGTCCACGTAGGCGCGGGTATCGATGTCGATGTAGCGTGCCTGGGCGTTGATCATGATGTTGTCGGTCAGCATGTAGTCGGCACCGATCTGCCAGGCCAGGCCCCAGGAGTTCTTGGCGCGGAAGTTGTCGAAACCTTCGGACTGGGCGCGGCTGCCGACGTGCTCGTCGTAGATCCAGGTGTAGTTGATACCGGCACCGACGTAGGGTTGGAACACCGACTTGTGGTCCAGCGGGTAGTACACCACGCTCAGGGTCGGTGGCAGGTGCTTGAGAGTACCCAGCTTGCCGTTGGCCGGAGCCAGGGACGTGTTGCGGATCTTCACGTCGTGTTCGAACGGGGTGGCGGCCAGCAACTCGATACCGATGTTGTTGGTCAGCATGTAGGCGAAGTTCAAGCCCAGCTGAGTGTCGCTGTCCATGGTCGCCTTGCCGCCCAGGTTGGCGCCAGCCAGTGGGCCGCTGTCGACCTTGACGTCGGAGCTGTTGGCTTTGGGTTTGACGGTAATCGCACCGGCACGAACGATGATGTCACCAGCTTCGTGGGCGTTGGCAATCGGGGCGGCGAGTGCGAGCGCGATCAGGGAGGCGCTAAGCAGAGACTTGTGCATGGGAGCTCCAAAGGACGATTCAGATTGGCTATGTCCAATGGTAAGGATCGTCAAGTTGACCGCCTTGACTCAGCTCAATGAAATGGCAAACCCCGGTTGGCGGGGTGAACTATTCTTTTGCCCCGCACTCTTTTGACGTTCCCCGGGCGTCGCCCGCCCGCACTCTTTTACTCCGGCAACTCGTAGACGTAGATCTTCTGCGCCACCATCTGGTAGCCGGCATCCGCCAGCTCGCTGGTGGAGGGCTTGACCTGCATGTCGCCTTCGATCCAGTACGGCTGGTACAGCTCATCGAGTTTCACCCCGACTTCGCTGGTGACGTGGACGATCTGGTTCGACGGCGGTGGCGGTACGTGGATGCAGGCGCCGAAGTAGGGCACCAGCAGGAAGTCTGTGGTGCGTCCTTCCTCGCTCACTTCCAGGGGCACGATGTAGCCGGGCAGGCGCACCGATTGGCCGTCGAGGCTCTTCACCACCGGGGCATTGGGCAGGTCCTGCTTGGCAGCGGGAGCCGATTCGGCGGACAGCGCATCGCTCATCTGCGACAGGTCGTGCAGCGGCTTCATGTTCGGCACTTCCGGCGGCGCGTCCGGCGGGATCATTTCCGACCAGGTCAGGTCCTTCGGAGCCCCCGCCGCCCACAGCGGCGAGCTGAACAGCAGCGACAGGGCAAGCAGAGAGCGCAGCAAGCGTTGGGTCTTCATAAACCAGGGCTCATAAACGAATCGACAGGCCATCGGCCAGGGATTGCCGGTAGGCGCGCCAGGCCGGCACGCTGCCCATCAGCAGCGCGGCGATCAGAATACCGCCCAGCAGCGTCCACTCATACTGGCTGGGCCAGGACAGTGGCAGGTACAGGCCGTAATTCGACTGCACGTAGCCCTGGGCCAGGGCGATGCCCAGGTACAGCAGGCCAAGCCCGGCCAGCACCCCGAACAGCGCCAGGGCGAAGGCTTCGAAGATCAGCAGGGTCGCAATGTGCCAGGGGCGCGCGCCCACCGAGCGCAGGATGGCCATCTCCCGCCGGCGTTCATTGAGGCTGGTGAGGATCGCCGTGAGCATGCCGATCAGGCCGGTCAGGACCACGAACAGCGACACCACGAACAAGGCTTTCTCGGCGGTGCCCATCAGGCTCCAGAGTTCCTGCAGGGCCACGCCGGGCAGGATCGCCAGCATCGGCTCGCCGCGGAATTCGTTGATCTCCCGTTGCAGGGCGAAGGTCGAGATCTTGCTGTTGAGGCCCAGCATGAAGGCGGTGATGGCCTGGGGCGTCAGGTCCATGTTGCGCGCCTGGTCGGCGCTGATGCGCCCCTCGCCACGGGCCGGCACGCCGTTGTGCCAGTCGATGTGGATCGCCTCCATGCCGCCCAGGCTGATGTGCAGGGTGCGGTCCACCGGAGTGCCGGTGCGCTTGAGGATGCCGACCACGGTGAAGGGCTTGTCGTCGTGCTTGACCAGACTGATGGCCGCCACGCCGTGGGCCAGTACCAGCTTGTCCCCCAGCTTGTAGTGCAAGGCATCGGCGACTTCGGCCCCCAGCACCACTTCGAAGGGGTCGCTGGCGAAGGCCCGGCCCACCGCCAGTTGCAGGTTCTGCTGGTGGCCGTACTGGTAGTGCTGGAAGTAGGCGTCAGTGGTGCCCATCACCCGGTAGCCGCGGTGGGAGTCGCCCAGGGAAATCGGGATTGCCCATTTCACCTTGGGGTTGCTGGCGAAGTGCTCGAAGCTGTCCCAGCGGATGTTGTTGGTGGCGTTGCCGATGCGGAATACCGAGTACAGCAGCAGGTTCACCGAACCGGAACGGGCGCCGACGATCAGGTCGGTGCCACTGATGGTGCTGGCGAAACTGGCCCGGGCTTCGGTGCGCACCCGCTCCACCGCCAGCAGCAGGCAGACCGAGAGGGCAATGGCGAAGGCGGTGAGGATCGCGGTGAAGCGACGGTTAGCCAGGCTGGCCATGGCTAGACGGAACAGATACATCTCAGACCTCTGCGGGCTTGGCGGCGCGATTGAGTTCGGCCAGCGACAGGTTGCGATCGAACAGCGCTGCCAGGCTCTGGTCGTGGCTGACGAACAGCAGGCTGGCCCCGGCTTCACGGCATTCGGCGAACAGCAATTGGAGGAAGGCTTCCCGGGCGTCGTGGTCCAGCGCCGAAGTCGGTTCGTCGGCAATCACCAGTTCCGGCTGGCCGATCAGCGCCCGGGCCGCAGCGACCCGCTGCTGCTGGCCGATGGATAGCGAATCGGCGCGGCGGCCGAGCAGCTCCGGGTCCTTCAGCCCCAGGTGGGCCAGCAGGGTGGCTGCGGCCTGGTCGACGCTGCCATGGCGCTGTGCGGCGCGGCCGGCCCGTAGCTTGGAGAAGTGGCAGGGCAGCTCGACGTTCTCGCGTACCGAGAGAAACGGCAGCAGGTTGAACTGCTGGAAGATGTAGCCGGTGTGATCGACGCGAAAGCGGTCGCGGGCGCCGGCCGAAAGCTCGGTCAGCTCCTGGCCCAGCAGGCGAATGCTGCCCTGGTTGGGTTTCTGCACGCCGCCCAGCAGGCCCAGCAGGGTGGTCTTGCCGCTGCCGCTGGGGCCCTTGAGGAACAGGGTTTCGCCGACTTCCAGGCGAAAGTCCGGGATGTCCAGTAACGGTGGATGACCGGGCCAGTTGAAGCCCAGGTTGGACAGTTCGATAAGTGCTTGGGTCATGTCGGGTCGATCATCGGATGAGTGTTGTAGCCGCCGAAGGCAGCGGCTACAGGGTTGGCGCTCAGAACTTCAGGGTTGCCGCCGTGGCGCTGGCTTCGACGCCCTGCTGGCCATTCGGCGAAATGAGTTGTACCTGAATTTTCTGGGTGGCGGGGAAGGTCTTGAAGACCTGCCCCAGATCGAGGGTCTTCAGGGCATCCGGCTTGGCGCAGGTGAACTGGTAGTGGGCGTGGATCTCGCTGTGCTCATGGTGATGCTCGTGGCCAGCGGTGTCCTTGGCATCTTCGTCGTGGTCGTCGTCATCGTGATCATCGGCATCGGGCTTGTCGCCGAACAGCGGGCTCTCCAGCTCCTGCTTGGCCACCACGCACGCCGCTGCCTTGGGCAGGCTGAACAGTACCAGCGGCTGTTCCAGCTGGGTGCGGGCGGCAGCCACCTTGGCCTTGTCGGCGTCGGTGCTCGGAGCGTGTTCGAAGCCCACCAGGTTCATTGCCGGGCTCTCCAGCTCCAGTTCCAGGGTCTGGCCGTCGAGCACTGCGTTCAAACGGCCGACTCCATGTTCGTGGGCGCCGAGGCTGCCATGTTCATGCTCGTGATCATGGGCTTGCGCGGCCTGGGCGGCGGCCAGCGGCAACAGGGCGAACGGCAGGGCGAGTAGCAGACGGCGCATAGCAAGTCTCCGGAGCGAAGATGAAATAAATGTTATGTGATCTTATAACAATCGGCCGCTGAGTTTGACCGGCCGCTTGGCGTTGCGCAAGACGCGTGGGAGCATGCTCGTCAGAAAAATTCAGGAGCACAGCAATGTTGCGGATTCGTGGAAGCATCGGCGACTGGCCGGTGGATTTGACCCTGGAACTGGACGAAGGCGACTGGGCGCAACTGGGTGCGCAGTTGCAGGCGGCCAAGCCCGAGAGCGTCGCGGTGGCGGCGAAGCCTGCCAGCCAGGACGATGCCCTGTGGCAGACCACCAAGGAATTGCTGCGCAAGGCCGGGCAGCTCAGCGGGCCGGAGTTGCTGGAGCAACTGGAAGGGCTGGCCGGTAGCGCGGCGGCAGGCAAGCGCTTGTTGGTGCGCTTGCGCCACTGCGCCGAGGTCAAGGTGGTGAGCGGCGCCGATACGCCGATCTACAGCTGGGTGCAATGACCCTGCAGGAGCCCGCTTGCTGGCGAACGCGTTCGGCCTGTCAGAACGCTTTCGCTGGCAAGCCAGCTCCTGCACCAGCCGGCTCAGTACAGGGCGGCGAACAGCTTGCGGCGGTAGGCGGTCACCAGCGGGTGGTCGTTGCCCAGCAGGTCGAAGACTTGCAGCAGGGTCTTGTGGGCGATGCCTTCGTTGTAGCTGCGGTTGCGCATGAACAGCTTGAGCAGGGCTTCCAGCGCCGCTTCATATTGCTGGCGCGCCAGTTGCTGGATCGCCAGTTGGTACAGCGCTTCATCGTCCTGCGGGTCCTTGGCCAGGCGCGCCTTGAGCTCGGCGGCGTCCGGCAGGTCCGCGGCCTGCTTGAGGAAGGTGATCTGCGCCTTGGCTCCGGCCAGGGCCGCCTTGTGCTCATCGCTCTTGACCGCGTCGAGCACGGTCTGGGCTTCACCCAGCTCGCCACGCTCGGCGAGGCAGCGGGCGTAGAGGATCAGCGCCTTGGCGTTGCTGTTGTCTTCGCCCAGCAGCACCTTGAGCAGGGCCTCGGCATCGCCGATACGGCCTTCGGCAAACAGGGCTTCGGCCTGTTCCAGCGGATCGGCGGCCGGCGGTGGCGGCATCTGCACATGGGGTTCGAGCATGGCCCGCACCGCGGATTCCGGTTGCGCACCGGCAAAGCCGTCTACGGGCTGGCCGTCCTTGAACAGCACCACGGTGGGCAGGCTGCGGATGCCGAAGCGGGCGACGATGTCCTGCTCGATGTCGCAGTTGACCTTGGCCAGCAGCAGTTCGCCCTGATAGCTCTCGGCAATTTGCTGCAGCATCGGCATCAGCGCCTTGCAGGGCGCACACCACTCGGCCCAGAAGTCCACCAGGACCGGCTTGTGAAAGGAGTTCTCGATCACCGACTGGTCGAAATCAGCGGTGCGGGCGTCGAAGATGTAGGGCGTTTCCTGACTCATGGGGTATCTCGAATAAGCGGGAATGGAACCACTATAAAGGCTGGCCGGGAGGCTGAAAATCGCTATCGCCGCTGTGCGTGATAGAGGCTCACGTTGCGAAATTCCCAGGGTTCGGCCAGGTCGGGCAGGGTGAGGGCATTGAGCATTTCCAGGCGCTGATAGAGCGGGTGCTGGAAGTCCCGTACGCGGGAATCCGCCACCAGGGCCTGGCGGCCACGGCTGAGGAACTGGTCCAGCAGCGGCAGGTTGGCCCGGTCGTAGAGCACGTCCGCCACCAGGATCAGGTCGAAGCGGTCGGCCTCGGCGAAGAAATCCATGGAATAGCTCAGCTCGACGCCATTGAGTCGGGCATTCGCCCGGCAGGCGGCAATGGCCAGCGGGTCAAGGTCACAGGCCACCACTTCCCGGGCCCCGGCCTTGGCCGCGGCAATCGCCGCCACGCCGGAACCGGCACCGAAATCCAGCACCCGCTTGCCCGCGACCCAATGCGGCTGCTCGGCCAGGTAGCGCGCCAGGGCCAGGCCGCTGGCCCAGCAGAAGCTCCAGTAGGGCGGCTCGTGGAGGATGCGCCGGGTTTCTTCCGGGGTGAAGGCGCGGTCCATGTTGTCGGCGTCGATCAGCCAGAGCTTCAGCGTGGTATCGGGCAGCTCGCAGGCTACCAGTCGCGCGTCCCCCAGCAGTTCGCTGAGGGCAGCTTGCAGGTCGAGCGGGACATTCATGGGGCTTTGACAAATTGCAGTTGGCCCAGGGCCTGGCTGGTGGGTTGGTCGATGCGTTGGGCCGGCAGGTGCAGGATCAGTTGGCCGGACTGGCTGGCGCGGCCGCGCAGTTCGACCCGGGCGCCGGCCGGAAAGGCTTCGGTGGCAAAGCGCAGGCGGAACGGCAGGGCCTGGCTGGTGCCGCTCAGGTTGCTGCTGGCCAGCAGGCGTTGCGGACGGCCGCGCTCATCGATCACCAGCAGGGCCAGCTCGACGTCGGCGCCGGCCGGTACGCCCTCGAGGGTGCCGCTCAACTCGCGCTGGTAGGCCGGCAAGGGGCCTGGATCGGCCGGTTCCTGATTTTTTTTCACCGCCTGCTGCTGTGAAGTGGAGGGGGCCGCGGTTTTTGGCGCATCGCTGCTGCAAGCGACCAACAGGCTGACAAGACTGAGCAGAACGAGCGGTCTGAGCGGCATCTGAAGCTCCAACAAGGCGAATTTCCGTGTGCGAAACATAATAGTCGGTCTGTATACCGTAAAGGCTATGGCTTGTCTTGCCAGTGGGATGCGCTACCATGGCCCTCCCTTTTTTTGTTGCCTGCCACCATGCACTGTCCCTTCTGCGGTGCCAACGACACCAAGGTCATCGACTCGCGTCTGGTCGCCGAGGGCGAACAGGTGCGCCGCCGGCGTGAATGCCTGGCCTGTGGTGAACGTTTCACCACCTTCGAAACCGCCGAACTGGTGATGCCGCGCCTGATCAAGACTGACGGCAGCCGTCAGCCCTTCGACGAAGAAAAACTGCGCGCCGGTATGCAGCGCGCCCTGGAAAAACGCCCGGTGAGTGTCGAGCGTCTGGAGGCGGCGCTGGTGCACATCAAGCACAAGCTGCGGGCCACCGGCGAGCGCGAGGTCAAGTCGCTGGTCGTGGGTGAGCTGGTGATGACCGAGCTGCAGAAGCTCGATGAAGTCGCCTACATCCGCTTCGCCTCGGTCTATCGCCGTTTCCAGGACCTCAACGAATTCCGCGAAGAGATCGACCGTCTCGCCCGTGAGCCGGCCAAGCAATGAGCCAGCCTGCCGAGCAAGCGGTCCTCGACGCCCACTACATGGCCCGTGCTCTGGAACTGGCGCGCAAGGGTCGCTACTCCACCCATCCCAACCCGCGTGTCGGCTGCGTCATCGTGCGCGACGGCCAGGTGGTGGGCGAGGGCTGGCACGTGCGGGCCGGCGAGCCCCATGCCGAGGTGCATGCCCTGCGCGCGGCCGGTGAACTGGCCCGTGGCGCCACCGCCTATGTGACCCTCGAACCCTGCAGCCATCACGGGCGTACGCCGCCCTGCGCCGACGCCCTGGTGAATGCCGGCGTGGCACGGGTGGTCGCGGCCATGCAGGACCCCAACCCGGAAGTGGCCGGCCGTGGCTTGCAGCGCCTGGCCCAGGCCGGCATCGACACCCATGGCGGTGTGCTGGAAGGCGAGGCGCGGGCGATCAATAAAGGCTTTCTGAAACGCATGGAGCACGGCTTGCCTTATGTACGGGTCAAGCTGGCCATGAGCCTGGATGGCCGCACCGCCATGGCCAGTGGCGAGAGCCAGTGGATCACTGGCCCTGCGGCGCGCTCTGCAGTGCAGCGCCTGCGGGCCGAGTCCAGCGTGGTACTGACCGGCGCCGACACGGTGCTGGCGGACGACGCGCGGCTGACCGTGCGCGCCGCCGAACTGGGCCTGGATGCCGAGCAGACCGCCCTGGCCATGAGCCGGCCGCCGCTGCGGGTGCTGATCGACGGCCGCCTGCGGGTGCCTCTGGATGCGCCATTCTTCAAGGCCGGCCCAGCGTTGGTTGCCACTTGTGCGGCGGTGGAAGAGCAATACGCCAACGGCCCGGAATGCCTGATTGTTCCCGGCCCCGATGGCCAGGTGGATCTGCGTCGCCTGCTGTTGGAGCTGGCGGCCCGTGGGGTCAACGACGTGCTGGTGGAAGCCGGCCCACGCCTGGCCGGGGCCTTTGCCCAGCAGGGCCTGGTGGACGAGTACCAGATATTCGTCGCCGGCAAGTTCCTCGGTTCCTCTGCGCGGCCGTTGCTGGACTGGCCGCTGGCGCAGATGAGCCAGGCGCCATTGCTGAAGATCATAGAAATGCGTGCGGTGGGCGATGACTGGCGAGTCACTGCCATCCCGGCCCCGCCAGCGAGCGTATAATTCCCGACTTTCGCCTACCCGGCGGCCCTGTTCTCGAGGAGGACTCCATGTTCACCGGCATCATCGAATCCATCGGCAGCATTCGCGCATTGACCCCAAAAGGCGGAGATGTGCGGGTCTATGTAGAAACCGGCAAGCTTGATCTGGCCGACGTCAAACTGGGCGACAGCATCGCGGTGAACGGCGTCTGCCTGACCGCTGTTGAACTGCCTGGCGATGGTTTCTGGGCCGATGTCAGCCGTGAAACCCTGGACTGCACCGCTTTTCATCAGTTGAAGGCCGGCAGCCGGGTGAACCTGGAGAAAGCCCTGACCCCGACCACCCGCCTGGGCGGTCACCTGGTCAGTGGCCATGTCGACGGCGTCGGTGAAGTGGTGGCGCGGGAAGAAAATGCCCGGGCCATCCAGTTCCGCATCCGCGCACCGAAAGAGCTGGCCAAGTACATCGCCCATAAAGGCTCGATCACCGTCGACGGCACCAGCCTGACGGTCAACGCGGTCAATGGCGCCGAGTTCGAGCTGACCATCGTTCCCCACACCCTGGCGGAAACCATCATGGCCGACTACCGGCCGGGTCGGCAGGTCAACCTTGAGGTGGACCTGCTGGCGCGCTACCTGGAGCGCCTGCTGCTGGGCGACAAGGCGGCCGAGGCCACGGGCGGCACCATTACCGAAAGTTTTCTGGCCGCTAACGGCTATCTCAAATCCTGACTCAAGGGGGTGCCGAGTGGCGCTCAACAGCATCGAAGAACTGGTTGAAGACATCCGCCAAGGCAAGATGGTCATCCTCATGGATGACGAAGACCGCGAGAACGAAGGCGACCTGATCATGGCCGCCGAGTGCTGCAAGGCCGAACACATCAACTTCATGGCCAAGCACGCCCGCGGCCTGATCTGCATGCCCATGAGCCGCGAGCGCTGCGAGCTGCTCAAGCTGCCGCTGATGGCGCCGCGCAACGGTTCGGGGTTTGGCACCAAGTTCACCGTCTCCATCGAGGCCACCGAAGGCGTGACCACCGGCATCTCCGCCGCTGACCGCGCCCGTACCGTGCAGGCCGCCGCTGCCAAGGACGCCAAGGCCGAGGACATCGTCAGCCCGGGCCACATCTTCCCGCTGATGGCCCAGCCCGGCGGCACCCTGGCCCGCGCTGGCCACACCGAGGCCGCCTGCGACCTGGCGCGCATGGCCGGTTTCGAGCCCAGCGGGGTGATCTGCGAAGTGATGAACGACGACGGCACCATGTCCCGTCGCACCGAACTGGAAGCCTTCGCCGCCGAGCACAACATCAAGATCGGCACCATTGCCGACCTGATCCACTACCGGATGATCCACGAACGTACCGTTCAGCGGATTGCCGAGCAGCCGCTGGATAGCGAACTGGGCCAGTTCAACCTGGTGACCTATCGTGATTCCGTGGAAGGCGACGTGCACATGGCCCTGACCCTGGGCGAGATCTGCGCTGAAGAGCCGACCCTGGTACGGGTGCACAACATGGATCCGCTGCGCGACCTGCTGATGGTCAAGCAACCGGGCCGCTGGAGCCTGCGGGCGGCCATGGCCACGGTGGCCGAGGCCGGCAGTGGCGTGGTGCTGTTGCTCGGGCACCCGCTGGATGGCGACGTGCTGCTGGCACATATCCGTGAAACCGCGGAGCACCAGCCGGCGAAGAAGCCCACCACCTACAGCATCGTCGGTGCCGGTTCGCAGATCCTGCGCGACCTGGGCGTACGCAAAATGCGCCTGATGAGTGCGCCGATGAAGTTTAATGCGATATCCGGTTTCGACCTGGAAGTTGTAGAATACGTGCCCTCCGAATAAAAGCCGCCTGTTTCCGGCAGCCTATTCGCGGTTCAAATATCACTGAAGAGCGTGTACTAGACACGCTCTGGCTCTTTAAGAGATTTGTCGAATGACCCTGAAGACCATCGAAGGTACCTTCATCGCCCCTAAAGGCCGCTATGCCCTGGTGGTCGGCCGTTTCAACAGCTTCGTCGTCGAAAGCCTGGTCAGCGGCGCGGTTGACGCCCTGGTTCGCCACGGCGTGAGCGAAAGCGACATCACCATCATCCGTGCTCCTGGCGCCTTCGAAATTCCGTTGGTTGCACAGAAAGTGGCACAAAAGGGTGAGTTCGCGGCAATCGTCGCCCTGGGCGCGGTCATTCGTGGCGGTACTCCGCACTTCGAATACGTGGCTGGCGAGTGCACCAAGGGCCTGGCCCAGGTGTCCATGGAGTTCGGCGTGCCAGTGGCCTTCGGCGTGCTGACCGTTGACTCGATCGAACAAGCCATCGAGCGTTCCGGCACCAAGGCCGGCAACAAAGGTGCTGAAGCTGCCCTGTCCGCCCTGGAAATGGTCAGCCTGCTGGCGCAGTTGGAGGCCAAGTGATTAGCGACGATAGCGATCGTTTCAACCCGCGCGATCCCAAGCCTGCCAATGCCGGCAAGCCATCCAAGAGCGCCAAGCGTCGCGAAGCCCGTCAGCTCGCGACCCAGGCGCTGTACCAATGGCACATGGCCAAGCATTCGCTGAACGAGATCGAAGCGCAGTTCCGGGTCGACAACGATTTCACTGACATCGATGGCGCCTACTTCCGTGAGATCCTGCACGGGGTTCCGGCCAACAAGAACGAGATCGACACCGCGCTCGTGCCTTGCCTGGACCTGGCCATCGATGAGCTGGACCCTGTGGAGCTGGCGGTTCTGCGCCTGTCTACCTGGGAACTGCTCAAGCGCGTCGACGTGCCGTACCGCGTTGTGATCAACGAAGGTATCGAACTGGCCAAGGTCTTCGGTTCCACCGATGGCCACAAGTTCGTCAATGGCGTACTCGACAAGCTGGCCCCACGCCTGCGCGAAGCTGAAGTGAAGGCGTTCAAGCGCTGAACCGCGCTTGCAGCTGCCATGGGCGAGTTTGAGCTGATCCGCAACTTCTTCGCTGCCGCGCCTTGTGCGCAGGGCGGCGAGGGTGTTGCCCTGGGGATCGGCGACGACTGCGCCTTGCTGGCAGTTGCCCCTGGCGAGCAGTTGGCGATTTCCACCGACACCCTGGTGGCCGGTGTGCATTTCGCCGATCCCTGCGAGCCCTTTCTTCTTGGCCAACGCTCCCTGGCGGTGGCTGTCAGCGACCTGGCCGCCATGGGCGCCACGCCACTGGCCTTTACCCTTGCCCTGACCCTGCCGACGGTAAGCACCGATTGGCTGCAGGCCTATGCCCAAGGCTTGAATGCCATGGCGCAGAACTGCGGGGTGCGCCTGATCGGTGGCGATACCACCCGCGGCCCCTTGACCCTGACCCTGACGGTATTCGGCCGGGTACCTGCCGGCCTGGCCCTGACCCGCAGCGGTGCTCGGGCAGGCGATCTGCTGTGCGTCGGCGGTGACCTGGGCAACGCCGCCGGCGCCTTGCCGCTGGTTCTGGGCCAGCGCAGCGCCGAGCCGGCGCTGGCTGAGCCACTGCTGGCCCATTACTGGTCGCCGCAACCGCAACTGGCCCTGGGCCAGGCGCTGCGGGGCAAGGCCACGGCGGCGCTGGACATCTCCGATGGCTTGCTGGCCGACTGCGGCCATATCGCCACGGCCTCGGCGGTTGGTTTGCAGGTCGAGGTCGAGAAGCTGCCGCTGTCGCCGGCGCTGCTGGGCTTTCTCGGCCAGCAGGGCGCTCGCGCCGCGGCCCTGAGTGGCGGTGACGACTACGTCCTGGCCTTCACCCTGCCACCGGCCGAACTGGCGCCGCTACTGACGGCCGGCTGGCCAGTGCGGGTGGTCGGGCGAGTGGTGGCCGGGCAGGGGGTGACCCTGCTGGATGCCGATGGGCAGGACATCACCCCCGGCACCCGGGGTTATCAACACTTTCCGGAGACACAGTGACAGATCATCCCAAACAGGTCCCGGCGGAGTTCGTACCGCCGTCGGTGTGGCGCAACCCCTGGCATTTCCTGGCCTTCGGCTTTGGCTCCGGCACCTTGCCCAAGGCGCCGGGCACCTGGGGTTCGCTGGTTGCGCTACCCTTTATCCCGCTGTGGCAGATGTTGCCGGACTGGGGCTACTGGCTGATGCTCGGCATCACCATGCTGTTCGGTTTCTGGCTGTGCGGCAAGGTGGCCGACGATCTGCGGGTGCATGACCACGAAGGCATCGTCTGGGATGAAATGGTCGGCATGTGGATCACCCTGTGGCTGGTGCCCGAAGGCTGGTACTGGCTGCTGGCAGGTTTCCTGATGTTCCGCTTCTTCGACATTCTCAAGCCCTGGCCGATTCGCTGGATCGACCGGCATGTGCATGGCGGCGTCGGCATCATGCTCGACGACGTCCTCGCCGGGGTGTTTGCCTGGCTGGCGATGCAAGGGCTGGTGTGGTGCTTCAGCTGAGGAAATAGGCATGGGTGTGTGCCGCGCGCTGCTGGTATTGCTGGTTGCCTTGAGCTGTTGCAGCGTCCGGGCCGCGGAGCCGCAGGCGCAGCCCAGGCACATTCGCATCGCCAGCGAGGTCTGGAGCGATTACACCGAAGCCAATGGCGAGGGGCTGGGCTGGGACATCCTGCGCGAAGTCTTCGAGCCGCTGGGTGTGACCATCGAACGTTGCAGCGTGCCCTATACCCGTTCGGTCGGGCTGGTACAGCGCGGCGAAGTGGACGCCCACATGGGTGCCTACCGTGATGAGTCGCCGGGTGTGCTTTACCCCCACTGGAACTACGACACCGATCACATCTACGCCCTGGGACTGGCCAGCAACCCCGAGTTGAGCCTGGCGACTATCGCCAGTTACCGACTGGTCTGGGTGCGCGGCTACAAGTACCAGGACTACCTGCCCAATATCCGTCGCTACAACGAGATCCGCCGGCGCATCGGCATCCTGCCGATGCTGCTGTACAGCCGCGCCGACTATTACATCGATGCCCAGACCGAGATCGACTACGTGCTGGGGCAGGCCTCCGATCCGAGCCAGTTCAAGCGTACCCACCTGACCGAGCTGCCGCTGTACCTGGGGTTCGCCAGCAACCCGCGCGGGCGGGAAATGCGCGAACTGTACGACCAGCGCATGGCACAGCTGGTGAGCACCGGGCGTTTGCGGCCGATCTTCGAGCGCTGGAAACAGCCTTATCCCTTTGACGGGAGCCCTTAGCCGGCGGTGCGTTGATCAAACTTATCGATCTTTATCTCCGATAATTCAGCCTAAGCGTCCAGTGGAGGCTGCTGTTACAATGCCGCCTCTGCGAATCTCCAGTCCTCATACAGATCAGGAGCACAACAGTGCCCGTCGTTTTTGTTGCTGCTTGCAAGCTGCCTACGCCTTTTGCGCAATTCACCATGCATGGTTTTCTCGATGAAGCTACCGGCCGCGAGCATGTGGTGCTCAGCCTGGGCGATATCGCCGACGGCGCTCCGGTTCTCGGCCGCCTGCACTCCGAGTGCCTGACCGGCGATGCACTGTTCAGCCAGCGTTGCGACTGCGGTTCGCAACTGGAAGCCGCCCTGCAGGCCATCGCCCGCGAAGGTCGTGGGGTGTTGCTGTACTTGCGCCAGGAAGGCCGGGGTATCGGCCTCTTGAACAAGATCCGCGCCTACGAACTGCAGGACGGTGGCGCCGACACCGTGGAGGCCAACGAACGCCTGGGCTTTGCCGCCGACCAGCGCGACTACGCCATGTGCCTGCCGATGCTGGAGCACCTGGGGGTCAAGTCCCTGCGCCTGATGACCAACAACCCGCGCAAGGTCAAGGCCTTGACCGAGATGGGGATCCAGGTCGCCGAGCGTGTACCGCTGCACACCGGCCACAACCCGCACAACAAACTCTACCTGGCGACCAAGGCCAGCAAGCTCGACCACATGATGGGCAACGAGCACCAGGGCGAGGTCGACCGCGCGTGACCCGGGGCCAAGTCAAGCGGCGCCTGACCGTCAGTTGGTGGCAATACCTGGCCCTGGGCCTGTTGCCGTTGTTCGTGATCAACGCGTTGTTCGGCCAGGGCGAGCCCATCCTGCCGGTGCTGGCGATGCCGTTCTTCATTGCCGGGGTGGCATCGATGTTCGTCAGCCTGCGCTTTTTCGGCGGCTACAAGCACGCCCTGATCGCCACCCAGAAAGCCCTGGACACTCCCGAGGAACCGGCGGCCTGGATCAACCTTGCGGCCAGCCGGCGGGTGGCGTTCCTGGCGGCGTCGCTGCCGGCCTGGATCGGCACCCTGGCGGTGTTCGTCGGCCTGGAAGCGGTGCCGCTGATGCTTCTGGCGGTGTCCACGGCGGTGCTGTTCTACCTCTATCGCATTCCGCGTCAACTGGGCTGATGCTGCGCTGGCTGGCGGTCCTGTGCCTGCTGGCCAGTGTTCCGGCGCTGGCGGCGCAGCGGGTGGTGAGTCTTGCGCCATCGCTCTCGGAAATCGTTGTAGAGCTGGGGGCTGCCGAGCTGCTGGTGGGCGTGCTGGATGCCGGTGAACGGCCCGCGCCGCTCAAGGACCTGCCTTCGGTGGGGCGCTACGGCCAGCTGGATATCGAGCGCTTGCTGAGTCTCAAGCCTGATCTGCTGTTGCTCTGGCCGGGCAGTGTCGGCCCGGCCCAGCGCGATCAGCTGGCGCGCCTGGGGATCCCCACCCTGGTTGCCGAACCCCATAACTTCCCGCAACTGACCGCACAGATTGCCGAGATCGGCGAGCGTCTGGGTCGCCCGGCGGCCGGCCGCGAGCTGGCCGCCGAGTTGAACGGGCAACTGGCTGCATTGCGCGTCCGCTATCACCGCGAACCGCCGTTGCCGGTGTTCTATCAGGTCTGGGACCAGCCGCTGTACACCGTGGGTGGTGGGCAGATCATCAGCGAAGCCTTGAGTGTCTGCGGCGCGCGCAATGTGTTTGCCGACCAGCAACTGCCGGCGCCCCAGGTCAGTATCGAGTCGGTGTTGCAGCGCAATCCGCAGGCGATCCTCGCCACCGCCCAGGGACAACTGGATGCCTGGAAGGACTGGCCGCAGGTCGCGGCGGTGCGGCAAGGGCGGTTGCTGCTGGTAAGGGACAAGGGCCTGGAGCGGCCCAGCGGGCAGATGATTGCCGCGACGGCCAGGCTCTGTGCCTTGATCGCACCTGAGCGCTGAGCCCCTTCACCGGCAGGCCTTGCCCTAGGGGGCTGTAGGAGCCGGCTTGCCGGCGAAGGCAGCGGACCTTACAGCTCAGGCGTCCAGGTCACGCCGAGCATCCAGGTACGGCCTTCGCTGCGGTAGCCATAGTCGTTGCCGTTGTACTCGTAGAGCGCGCGGCTATAGGACTTGTCGAAGATGTTGTCGAGTTTCAGGTCCAGCTTCACTTCCTGATTGATCGCCCAACTGCTTCGCAGTCCGAGCAGGCCGTAGCCGCCAATCGGGACCTGCTTTTTCGTGCTCAAGTCCTCACGGCTCTTGCTCACCAGTTGCCAGCTGGCACCTAGCGCCAATTGGTCGAACTGCCGGTCTAGATCCAGATTCAAGGTGCGGCGGGCACGGCGCGGCAGTTGATGGCCATCCTTGCGATTGCGCGGATCAATGATCGCGGTGCCGATGCTGGCCTGCCAGCCGAACAGATCCTGTTTCAGGGCCGCTTCGAAACCGTTGATTCTCGCTGCGCCAACGTTTTCCGGGCGTTGGGCTATGCGGTCATAAATGATTGCGTCCTTGATATCGGTGCGGAAGATCGAGGTCTCCAGGCGAGTGCTTTGCGTCAGTTGGCTACGCCACTGCAATTCATAGCTCTTGGAGTGTTCCGGCTTGAGGTCGGGGTTGCTGAAGCCGGGGTAATACAGGTCGCTGAAGTTGGGCGCCCGGAAACCTTCGCTATAGGAGAGCAGCAAGTCATTGTCCGGGTTGAGCGGCAGGGTAAAGGTGCCGCTCCAGGTGTTCTGGCTGCCATATTGCTGGTTCTGGTCGCGGCGCAGACCCAGCTCGGTGGAGAAACTGTCACCGCGAAAGCGGTGCTGAATGAAGGCTGCCCGGTTCCAGCGGCTGTCTTCGGCAAATCGCGTCGGGCTGGTATTGAGCCGGTCTTCGTACCAGTCAGCGCCGAGGATCAGGCTGTTGTGTTCGTCCAGGCGCAGATCGTTCTGCCAGTTCAGCGAGTCCCGGTAGGTATTGAATACGTTTCGTTCGTCACTGAGTTTGTCGCGCTTGAGGTCGCGGTTCTCGCTATGCCCCAGCTCTACTCGCGACGTCCAGTAATCATTGATGTGCGCATCGAGATAGCCGCTGACGCTGCTGACACTGAAGTCGGTGTAAGGATCCTGGGCGAAGACGTCGTAGCTTGAGTCGTAGCGCCCGAAGGGGTTGTCATAGCGCGTGCGACCACGGTTATCCAGCAGGTTGAGGCCTACCTCCAGGTCATCGTTCAGCGCATGGCTGAGGGTGAAGCTCAACGACTTGTTGCGGTAACCATCATGGTCGGCATCGCTGGGGAACGATTCCTGGGTCCAGTCGATCCCGGCGGTTTCATCCAGGTTGGCGCCGAGGCTGAAGCGTGTCTGTTGATCTCCACCGGACAGTCCCAGGCTGCGCTCCCAGGTCTGGTTGCTGCCAGCGGCGACGCGCATGCGCCCATGGAGCCCCGAGTCCGCTCCGCGCCGGGTGAAGATCTGGATCACCCCGCCAATGGCGTCGCTGCCATAGATCACTGAGCGCGAGCCACGCAGTACTTCCACCCTTTCTATCTGCTCGATACTGATGAACTGCAGGTTACTGTCGCCGCTCGATGAGCTGCTGATGCGCTGGCCGTCCACCAGCACCAGGCTCTGGGCCGAGTTGGTGCCGCGGATGAAGATATTCGGCAGGTTGCCGCGGCCGCCGCTCTGGGCTACCTGCACCCCCGGCACCCGCTGCAGCAGGTCGGTGAGGCTGCCGGGTTGCAGGCGGTCGATGTCTTCCCGGGTGAACACGGTGTTGGCGGCGCTGCTGTCATTGCGCGCTTCCACCTGGCGGTTGGCGCTGATCAGCATTTCGGGCAGTTTCAGGGCCTGATCGCGGTCGGGGGTGTCCGCAAAGAGTTCGGCGCAGGGCAAAAGGCAAAGCGGCAGGGCCAGGCGAGAGAGTTTCATGGCTATTCCGTTAGCGCGGCTCGGCCTTTGCCGCAAAGTGGGAGAGGCTGCACAGTGAAGGCCAAAAAGCGACGCCCGCATGGCGGGCGTGCAACAGCGGCTACAGCTGGCCGTTGTGGATCAAGCCAGGCCCAGCAGCGCCAGGCGCTGGCGCACCGAGGCCTCGATGCCGGCTTCGTCGAGGCCGCACTCGGCGAGCATCTGCGCCGGTTTGGCGTGCTCGACGTAGGCGTCCGGCAAGCCCAGGTGGAGGATCGGCTTGAGGATGTTTTCCCGTGCCAGGTATTCGCTGACCGCACCGCCGGCGCCACCCATGATGGCGTTTTCCTCGATGGTCACCAGCAGTTCGTGGCTGCTGGCGATCTCGCGTACCAGGGCTTCATCCAGTGGCTTGACGAAGCGCATGTCGACCACCGTGGCGTCGAGGTTCTCGGCCACTTGCAGGGCTTCGGCCAGTTGCACGCCGAACACCAGCAGGGCCACTTGCCTGCCCTGGCGGCGGATCACGCCCTTGCCGATCTCGATCGGTTCCAGGCTCTTGTCGATCGGTGCGTTGGGGCCGGTGCCGCGCGGGTAGCGCACGGCCGCAGGGCCGTTGTACAGGTGCCCGGTGCTGAGCATCATGCGCAGCTCGTTCTCGTCGCTCGGGGTCATCACCAGCATGCCGGGGATGCAGCGCAGGTAGGAGAGGTCGAAGCTGCCGGCGTGGGTCGGGCCGTCTTCGCCCACCAGGCCGGCGCGGTCGATGGCGAACAGCACGTCGAGGTTCTGTACCGCCACATCGTGGATCAGCTGGTCATAGCCGCGCTGGAGGAAGGTCGAATAGATCGCCACCACCGGCTTGGCGCCCTCGCAGGCCATGCCGGCCGCCAGGGTCACGGCGTGCTGCTCGGCAATTGCCACGTCGAAGTAGCGCAGCGGGAAACGCTCGCTGAAGGCCACCAGGTCCGAACCTTCCTTCATCGCCGGGGTGATGCCCACCAGGCGCGGGTCGGCGGCGGCCATGTCGCACAGCCATTCGCCGAACACACCGGAGTACTTCGGCCCGCCGGCCTTTTTCGGCGCGGCCGCCGGGGCGTCCAGGGGTTCCAGCTTGGTGATGGCGTGGTAGCCGATCGGGTCGACTTCCGCCGGGGCGAAGCCCTTGCCCTTCTTGGTCACCACATGCAGGAACTGCGGGCCCTTGAGGTCGCGCATGTTGCGCAGGGTGGCGATCAGGGTCGGCAGGTCATGGCCGTCGATGGGGCCGATGTAGTTCCAGCCCAGTTCTTCGAACAGGGTGCCGGGGACCAGCATGCCCTTGGCGTATTCTTCGGTGCGGCGAGCGATTTCCCAGGCCCCGGGCAGGCGCGACAGCACTTTCTTGCTGCCTTCGCGCATGCTGGCGTAGGTGCGGCTGGAGAGAATCTTGGCCAGGTAGTTGGACAGCCCGCCGACATTGCGCGAGATCGACATGTCGTTGTCGTTGAGGATCACCAGCATGTTGGCGTCCACCTCCGGCGCATGGTTCAGGGCCTCGAAGGCCATGCCCGCGGTCAGGGCGCCGTCGCCGATCACGGCGATGGCCTTGCGCTCGCTGTTCTGCAGGCGTGCGGCGATGGCCATGCCCAGGGCAGCGCTGATGGAGGTACTGGAGTGGCCGACGCCGAAGGTGTCGTACTCGCTCTCGGAGCGCCGCGGGAAAGCGGCCAGGCCGTCTTTCTGGCGCAGGCTGGCCATCTGCTCACGGCGCCCGGTGAGGATCTTGTGCGGATACGCCTGGTGACCCACGTCCCACACCAGCCGGTCGTCCGGGGTGTCGAACACGTAATGCAACGCGATGGTCAGCTCGATGACCCCGAGGCCGGCACCGAAGTGCCCGCCGGTCTGGCCGACCGTATAGAGCAATTCCAGGCGCAACTCATCGGCCAGGGTTTCCAGCTCGGCTTCGCCTAACCGGCGCAGGCCGTCCGGCGTCTGGGCGCGGTCGAGCAGCGGCGTGGTCGGGCGTTTGCGGGGAATCTCATGAAACGTCGTGGGCATCAGGCGAATCGTTATAGGTATAGAAAGAGGCGGCAGTTTACCTTATGCATCGCAAGCTGCCCACGCAGAGCGCCGAACTTGGCCGATATGCGGTCCTGCTACGGACCGCCGATCAGCTGCGGCGTTCGACGATATAGCGCGCCAGCTCGCGCAGCGGCTCGGCCGCTGCGTCAAACGGACGCAGGGCATGCAGCGCCTGGTCGCGCAGTTCCAGGGCGTACTCCTTGGCCGCGGCCAGGCCCAGCAAGGCCGGGTAGGTCGGCTTGTCCCGGGCGATATCGGCGCCCTGGCGCTTGCCCAGGGTGGCGGTATCGCTTTCGACATCGAGAATGTCGTCCTGCACCTGGAACGCCAGGCCAATGGCCTGAGCGTAGGTTTGCAGGGCCTTGAGCTCGTCCTTTTCGGCCCGGCCGCTGGCCAGGGCGCCAAGGATCACGCTGGCTTCGATCAGTGCCCCGGTCTTGTGCCGATGCATGTATTCCAGGGCCTGCTGGTCCAGCTTGAGCCCCACGGAGCCGAGGTCGATGGCCTGGCCGCCGACCATGCCCGCCGGGCCCGCGGCCTGGGCCAGGGTGGTGACCATGCGCAGGCGGATCTCGGCGCTGGCGTCGCTCAGGGCCGGGTCCAGCAGGGCGCTGAAGGCCAGGCTCTGCAGGCCGTCGCCGGCGAGGATCGCGCAGGCTTCATCGAAAGCCTTGTGGGTAGTGGGCTGGCCGCGGCGCAGGTCGTCATCGTCCATGGCCGGCAGGTCGTCGTGCACCAGGGAATAGGCGTGGATCAGCTCCACCGCGCAGGCGGCGCCGTTGGCTTGCTCGGGCTTGCCGCCCAGGGCCTCGCAGGCGGCGTAGGCCAGCAGCGGGCGCACGCGCTTGCCGCCATTCATCACGCTGTAGCGCATGGCTTCATAGAGGCGGGCAAGTTCGGGGCTAGGGGCGGTGAACAGGGTGTGCATTGCAGCGTCGACGCGGGCCTGGCTGGAGGCCTGATAGGCGGTAATCATTCCGGCTGTTCCGCATCGAAGGGCTGTTCCGCCAGCTCGCCATCGCGCTCCAGGAGGATCTGCACCTTCTGCTCGGCCAGGGCCAGGGCCGCCTGGCAATCGCGGGTCAGGCCGATGCCTTGCTCGAAGGCGGTCAACGAGTCTTCCAGCGACAGCTCGCCGTTCTCCAGACGCTCGACCAGGGTTTGCAGGTCGGCGAGGGATTGTTCGAAATCTAAGGCAGCTTTTTTGCGGGCCATGGCGGCTATCCCGGTTGACGTTAAACCGGCGCGACACTAGCAGACAGCGGGGTTTCGGGCAAATGAGAAGCGCCCGCTGGCGGGCTTCGGGCGGGGGGCGTTGGGGTAGGGGGGCTGGGGTTTTCACGACGCGCATTGCTCCCGAGATTGAAGGGGGTGATGGCGCTGTAATGGCACTTGCTGCGGGGGGTTCAGGGCATTGCCGATTCCCTCGCAAATTCCTTTTTCGGCAATTGTGCAACAGGCGCCAAGTCGCTAATCTGCGGCCTTTCCAACGCCCTTTGTTGCCGGGCACTCTTTCTGAATATTTGCAGCCGCGCCGAGGATCTGGCGCCAGGGTTTTCCCATGCATGGCAGGACGCATTACATGCGCGCTCTATCCTCCCTTCTGCTGACCTTGCTGCTGGCCGGGCCGGCATTCGCCGAGCCTTCTGCCGAGCTGCAGGAACCCCTGGCCGGCTGGCGTTATTCCGGCCTGCTGGACCGCACCGAGCAGGATCGCGTGGCCTATCCGACGCCGCCCATCGACCGCGGCATCCAGCGCAACCGCACCCTGATCGAAGGCCAGCTCAAGGCCATTGGCCATTTGCGCCAGCCCCACAGCCTGTCGGTCAACGGCAACCCGTTGAATCTCTATACCGACGAGCAGGGCCGTTTTGCCCGGCCCTATGCGTTCGGTGCCGGCTCCAACAGCGTCGAAGTGCGCAGCTCCGAGGGCAAGTCCCTCAAGCGCGTGCAGTTCTATGAAGCCAACCTGAACAAGACTCCACCGCGCATTCGCGTAGTGCTGGGCTGGGACGATCCCAAGGCCGAGCTGGACATGCACATCATTACCCCGGACGGTCAGCACGCCTTCTTCGGCCACCCCGGCCTGACCAATGGCGGCGGCCTGGACCCGGACGGCGTCGATGGCCCGGGCCCGGAAATGTTCACCATGACCGCACCGCTGCGGGGCACCTACCTGATCTACGTGAACTACTGGGGCAACTTCGGCAGCGGCGGATACAACTTCGACGAAGGCAGCAATCAGAACGAGGTGATCACCTCGCAGATCAACCTGATCCTTAACGAAAACACCGTCGATGAGAAACGCGAGACCTTTATCGTGCCCATGCGGGCCATCGGCGACCTGTTGCTGGTCAAGTCTTTCAACTATTGAACATCCCGCACCACGGATGAATTGGGCTTTGTGAATCATGAGCGAAAACACAGCATCCCCGGCAGCCGGCGTGCCCGGTACTGAACAACCCGCCAGCAAGCGGCGCTGGCCGGTCCTGGTCATGGGCCTGTGCCTGGTGGCGGCCGCGGTCACCGGCGTGGGCTGCAAGCCCAAGACTCCGGTGGCGGAGCTGGCCGGCGACAAGCTGGGCCTGAGCCGCCCCGATGGGCTGCTGGAAACCCATTCCCTGGCGCAGTTGCCCAAGGACCTGCTGGCGGTGCCTTTCCTCAAGGAAACCCTGACCGAGGATTTCGTCTTCTATTACCAGACCCACGCCGACCGCCTGGGCCTGATCGGTAGCCTGCGGCGGATCATCTACGAGCATGACCTGAAGCTGCAGGACAACCTGATCGAGCAGTTGTTCGACCAGCCGGCCGACGTGGCGCTGTGGCGCGGCGCCGACGGGCGTCTCAAGGACTTCCTGCTGGTGATGGACCGCGGCGGCCTGGCCAAGCTGCTGGAGCCCCTGGCCAAGGTGGCCCTGGATGACACCCAGTTGAGCAAGCTGGCGGACCTGAAGGTCGGTGGCGATGCGGTGACCCTGTACCAGTTGAATTACAACGCCAGCCGGTCCCTGGCATTCGCCTCCCACGGCGACAAGCTGGTGGTGCTGTCCAACCCCGCCAAGCTGTACGACCCCGCCACCGGCGCCGACGACGAGCATGGTGCGGTGTCCACCACCGCCCTGGAGGCCCTGCTCAACGGCGACAAACTGTTCCCCGAGGCCTTTGGCCTGGAAGCGCGCAAGCCTGAAGTGCAGCAGCGGCTGGCAGTCAATTCCAGCGTTTTGGCCATGGGTTACCAGCGCTTTATCCCCAACTTCGCCGGCCTGCGCTTCGACATGGACGACAAGGGCTGGCACAGCTACCTGGCCATGCAAGAGCAGGACAACCAGCCGGCGTTCGACTTCAAGCCGATCTGGCAGGCCATGCCCATGGGCGCCAGCGCCTGCGTAGCCTTGCCCCTGGCGGCGGAGCAGCAGAAGCCGTTGCTGGTCAAGCTGGGCGCCGAAGAAGCGGTGGCCACCACCCTGACCGAGCACATGGCCGGGACCGCCGGCCTGTGCTGGTACGCCGACTCGCGGCTGTACACACCGCTGCTGGTGGCCAGCCTCAAGGACAAGGACAATGCCAAGCTCGATGCGGACCTGGGCAAGCTGTTCGGCTCCATGGTCGGCACCCGGGAAAGCAAGGTGGCGGAGCGCATCTTCCCGGTGGTCGAGCAGCAGAACGGCGACGTGCACCAGTGGCAGCGCCAGGTCAGTTCCAACTTCGGCCAGTACCCGGCCAAGGAAGCCAAGGACCCGCAAACCATCACCGGTCGCGCCTTCATGCAGGTCAGCCTGGCCCGCCATGGCTCGACCCTGGTGTTCTCTCTGGATGACAAGCTGGTGAACAAGGCCCTGGGCACCCTGGACAAGCGCTTCCCGCCCCTGGCGGACGTGGTGCCCAAGGATGCACTGATGCCGGTGTACCTGGGCCCGCAGTCCCTGGCCCAGCTGATCCAGCAGGAAACCTTCGACAGCCTGCCCCAGGACATGGAGCCGGTGTTCAACAACGCCGCGCAAACCTACCTGGTGCCCAAGCTGCGTACCCTCGGCGGTTATGGCAAGTACGCCCTGACCCTGCCCGAAGGCAGCGAGCCCGACGGTCACTGGCAATGGCTGCCCCTGCAATGGCGTGCCCTGTGAGTGCACTGCGCAAAGGTCTGACCAGCCTTGGCCTGTTGGCCTTGTTGCTGAGCAGCGCCGTGGGCGCGACCCAGGCTCCGCCCCTGGACGTGCAGCAGTCCCAGGTGTTCCGTGCCTGGTTCGTGCGCATCGCCCAGGAGCAGTTGAGCCAGGGCCCGAGCCCGCGCTGGTACCAGCAGGACTGCGCGGGCCTGGTGCGCTTTGCCGCCAACGAAGCGCTCAAGGTCCACGACAACAAATGGCTGCGGGCCAACGGCATGTCCAATCGCTACCTGCCGCCGGAGCTGCAACTGAGCGAAGGCCAGCGCGGCCTGGCCCAGCAGTGGCAGCAGGGCGGCGGCCAGACCGGGCCCTACGTCAATGCCATCAAGCTGATCCAGTTCAACAGCCATCTGGTGAGCCGTGACCTGGGGCAGGCGCGCCCCGGTGACCTGTTGTTCTTCGACCAGGGCGACGACCAGCACCTGATGATCTGGATGGGCCGCAACATCGCCTATCACACCGGCACCACCACTCCCACCGACAACGGCATGCGCTCGGCTAGCGTGCAGCAACTGATGACATGGAAGGACACTCGATGGATACCCGACTCAGCCAACCCCAACTTCATCGGCATCTATCGACTGAACTTCCTCACCCAATGAGCGAATCCCGTATGTCCCGTTTTCTGTTTCGCCTGACCCTGGCCCTGACCCTGCTCACCCCCGTGGCCCTGGTCAACGCCGAAGACTCGGTGCCGCCCAGCGACTATGCGGCGGTCTCCGGCGAGAGTTTCTTCCTCCTGGCCGACAGCAGTTTCGCCAGCGACGAACAGGCCATGGTGCGCCTCGAGGCCCCGGGCCGTGACTACCGGCGCTTTCGCATGGAGCCCTATGGCGGCGCGGACATCCGGGTGTACCGGATCGACCAGCCGCTGGACTTTCTCAAGCGCCAGAAGAACCTGCACCGGGTGGTCAGCGACGGCCAGTTCAAGGGCGAGGGCCTGTCCAACACCCTGGCCTACCTGTGGGACAACTGGTACCGCAAATCCCGCCGGGTGATGCAGCGCGCCTTCTCCTACGAGTCACGCAAGCAGGTCACCGAAGAGGTGCCGGAACTGAAGGTGGGCAACTCCATGCTGGCGCCGACGCCGTATGACGCCCAGCCGCAATTCGCCCTGATCCCGGGGCTGCCCCTGGTGACCCAGTTCCGTTATCCGCTGTGGCAGGCCAAGCCGATCCAGCCGCCGGCCGGGGTAAACCTGTCCGGTTCCTCCAGCCAGTTCATCAACGTCGCCCCGGGCAACGTCTACATCCCGCTGGGGCAGCTCAAGCCCGGCCTGTACCTGGTGGAGGCCCTGGTGGGCAAGTACCGCGCCACCACCATGGTCTTTGTTTCCAACACCGTGGCGGTGAGCAAGATCGCCGGCGACGAACTGCTGGTCTGGGCCGCGGGCAAGCATGAAGGCAACTCGGTGTCCAAGGTCAATGTGCTGTGGACCGACGGCCTCGGCGTGATGAACAGCGGCGCCACCGACGAACAGGGCCTGGTGCGCCTCAAGCACGTCAGCCCCGAGCGCTCCTACGTGATCGGCGAAGACCAGGAAGGCGGGGTGTTCGTCTCCGAGAACTTCTATTACGACAGCGAAATCTACGACACCAAACTGTATGCCTTCACCGACCGGCCGCTGTATCGCCCGGGGGACTGGGTATCGCTGAAGATCGTCGGTCGCGAGTTCAAGAACGCCCGGGACTCGGTACAGCCGGGTGCCGGCACGGTGAACGTCAGCGTGCTGGATGCCGCCGGCACCGCCCTGCAGAACATGACCCTGAACCTGGATTCCAAGTCCGGCGCCCAGGGCCGCTTCCAACTGCCGGAAAATGCCGTGGCCGGTGGTTATGAACTGCGTTTTGGCTACAAGGGCCAGGTCTACAGCAGTGCCTTCCGCGTGGCCGAGTACATCAAGCCGCACTTTGAGGTTTCCCTGGCCCTGGCCAAGCCGGACTTCAAGACCGGCGAGCCGGTGAAGGGCAACCTGGTGCTGCTCTACCCCGACGGCAAACCGGTGGCCAACGCTCGCCTGCAACTGAGCCTGCGGGCCCAGCAGCTGTCCATGGTGGACAACGAACTGCAGTACATGGGCCAGTTCCCGGTGGAGTTGACCAGCGCCGAACTGACCACCGATTCCAAGGGCAGTGCGACCCTCGACCTGCCGGCGGCGGACAAGCCCAGCCGCTACATGCTCACCGTATTCGCCAGTGATGGCGCTGCGTATCGGGTCAAGACCACCAAGGAAATCCTCATCGAGCGTGGCGCGGCGAGCTTCAGCCTCAGCGCGCCGCAGCGTTTCAGCGCGGCCGGCGACAAGGTGCAGTTCAGCTACGCCAACCAGAACACCAGCGAGCAGAGCAAGAACGTCAAGCCGAGCCGCTACGGTTGGGTGCGCATGGAGGACCAGTCCACCGGCGAGGGCAAGCTGGCTGCCGCCGACAGCGGTTTCGCCCTGGCCTTCGAGCGCCCCGGTACCTACAACCTGACCCTGCGCGACGAGCACGATCGTGTACTGGGCGGCACCAGCCACTCGGTCACTGGCGAGGGCGTGAAAGCGGTGCCGGGCACCGTGGAAATCGTCCTCGACAAGCCCGAGTACAAGGCTGGTGACGAAGCCCTGGCGCTGATCACCTTCCCGGAGCCGATCAACGACGCCCTGCTGTCCCTGGAGCGGGACAAGGTCGAGGCCACGGCGCTGCTGTCCAAGGGCGGCGATTGGCTCAAGGTGGAAAAACTCAGCCCCACCCAATACCGCGCCCGGGTGCCGGTGAAGGACGGCTTTGCGCCGAACCTGACCTTTTCCGTGCTCTACACCAAGGGCGGCGAGTACAGCTTCCAGAACGCCGGGATCAAGGTGCTGACGCCGCAGATCGATGTGGCCATCCATACCGACAAGGACAAATACCAGCCGGGTGACATGGTCACCGTCGACCTGTCTACCCAGTTCGCCGGCAAGCCGGTGCCCGCACACCTGACGGTCAGCGTGGTGGACGAAATGGTCTACGCCCTGCAACCGGAAGTGGCGCCGAGCATCGACCAGTTCTTCTACCACCCGCGGCGCAACAATGTGCGCACCAGCGCCAGCCTGTCGTTCATCAGCTACGACGTGGCCCTGCCGGGCAGCCCCACCGCCCCGGGCAAGGCCAACCGCAGCGAACGCGGGGTCAAGGTACTGGAGCGTCCGCGGCGCGAAGACGTCGACACCGCTGCCTGGCAGCCTGAGCTGGTCACCGACGGTAGCGGCAAGGCGCGTTTCACCTTCCGCATGCCGGATTCCCTGACCCGCTGGCGCATCACTGCCCGGGCCATCGCCGATGATGGCCAAGTGGGGCAGAAAAAGCAGTTCGTGCGTTCCGACAAGGCCCTGTACCTGAAGTGGAGCGGTCCGACCCGCTTCCGCACGGGTGACAAGCCGGACCTGGGGGTATTCGCCTTCAGCCAGTCCGAACAACCCACCAAGGCCGAACTGGTGATCCATTACGCCGGGGAGTCCCAGCGCCTGCCGCTGACCCTCAACAGCGGCATCAACTATGTGGCGCTGCCGGCCATTGCCCCGGGCAATGGCGAGTGGAGCGCCGAGCTGGTGCAGGGCGGCAAGACCGTGGATGCCCTGGCGGTGCGCCTGGTGAGCAGTGCGGCCGGCTGGCAGAGCGTGCAGACCCAGAGCCTGGACGTGGTCACCATCAGCACGCCGCTGGGCCTGCCGGCCGATGCTGCGGACATTCGCCTGCGCCTGGACGACAGCCCGCAAGCGCTGTTCCGTTCGGCCCTGGATGACCTGCTGGAATACCCGTATGGCGGCGTCGAACAGACCGCCAGCCAGTTGCTGCCGTTGAGCGTTGCCTACCCGGCGCTGGCCAGCAATCCGCAGATCCGCGACCGGCTGCGGCTGATGATGCAGAACAGCCGTCTGCGCCTGGTGCACATGGCCGGGCCGGAAGCGGCATTCACCTGGTGGGGCGAAGATGCCGAGCCGGATGCCTTCCTCACCGCCTACGCCTATTACGCCGACTGGAATGCGAGCAAGGTGCTGGACCTGAACCTGCCGCCGGAGCACTGGCAGCGGGTGCTGGAGGTCTACGCCAAGCAGGCTGGCAATACGCCGTTGCTGCAACGGGCGCTGATCCTGTCGTTCGCCCGTGAAATGAAACTGCCGATCAACACCCTGGTCAGCGGCCTGATGGACGACCTGGCCAAGGCCGGTAGCGGCCCGGCAGCCAGCATGCAGGACAACGGCAGCGACAGCCTGGTGATGGACGATCCGGATTCGGCCCTCGGCCTGGCCAGCGCCCGGGTGCTGGCCGCGGCCCTGGCGCGGGATGCCAAGGTCACGCCACCCGCGGCGTTCGTCGCCCAACTGGAAGCGGCGCAGCAGCAATTGGATATCAGCTCCCAGCCGTTCACCCAGGCCCTGAGCCTGTCGCTCAAACCGTTCGACCAAGGCGCGGCGCGTGCCTTGCTGCAACGCCTGCTGCCGTCGCAATCGACCCTGGAACGGGCCCTGGCCCTGACCTGGTTGCAGCGCAGCATCGCCCAGTCGACCCCGGCGGTGGCCTTGAACCCGGGGCAGGGCTGGCAACAGCGCCAGGGCGCCAGCGGTGAAAGCTACTGGCAGTGGCAAGGGGCGCAGGTGCCGACGGTACTGGCCCTGGGCTCTGTGCCGGAACGTCCGCTGCGGGCGTCGGTGAGCTACCTGAGCAAGCTGGACATGGGCACGCCGTCGCCGGTGAACATCACCCGCCGCCTGTTGCGCCTGGTGCCGGGGGACGAAGCCTTCACCTTCAAGCTGGAACCGGTGGGCAACAAGCCGATCGCCAGTGACGGCCTGTACCTGGACGAAGTGATCATCGCCAACGAAGGCAACCGGCCGCTGCTGTACGGCATGCTGGAAGTGCCGCTGCCGCCGGGCGCCGATGTCGAGCGCACCACCTGGGGCATCAAGCTGGCCGGCCCGGCCGGTACGGAGGCGGCGTCCCTGGAGAAGGCTCGTTCCGAACCTGGGCAGATGAGCTACGCGGTGCCGCTGGATGCGTTGAACGACGGCAGCGAAGTGCGCCTGCGCCATCTGGTTCGCTTCTCCCAGAAAGGCCAGTTCAATCTGCCGCCGGCACGTTTCTACCAGGTGTACGCACCGGAGCATCAGGCTCAGGAACGTACCCCGGCCCTGGGTCAGGTCACGGTCAAATAACATGGTGCGGTGCTGGGCCTGGCTATGTCTGTGTTTGCTTCCTGGGTGGGTGACGGCCCAGGACGAGCCTCTGCGCCTGGCCTGGAAAACCGCCCCGGACAGTGAGCTGGTGAGCCTGAGCAAGACCCAGGTTCTGTCTCGCGAGCCGTTGCCCAAGGATCTGCAAGCGCCCCTGGGCAGTGTCTGGAAACTCTTTGTCTACGCCTGGCTGGTGGACACCGGCGCCCAGGAGCCGGCCTATGCCTGCCAGGGCAAGTCCAAGGAAGAGGTCTACTGCTGTGCGGTGGGCGCCAGCATCGCCCGTGATCAGGCGCTGGTACGTTCCTGCGGTTTGTATTTCGAGCCCCAGCGCTTGCAACTGTCCGCCGCTGACTGGCGCCATTACTGGCAGGCCCGCAACGCCCCCGACTGGTTGCAGGACCTCAACCAGCTGCAGCCCCAGACCCGGGTCCCGGTAGCGGAACTGCTGCAGGTGCTGGCGCTGTTGCCGGCCCGGGACACGGCCCGGCGCGTGCTGCTGGATGTGGTGCTCAATGCCGCCGACGGCGCTGTAGTGGGCGCCTTGGGCGGGCGCTTGCGGGTCAAGACCTGGAGCTGGCTGGCGGATCAGGACCCGCAATCGCGCCAGGGTGGTTTTGCCGGCTGGCTGGTGGATGGCACACCGCTGTGGGTGGGCGGGCGTGGCACCAGCCAACGGGTGTTGAAGGACTACGCCCAGGCCCTGAACCAGGAACTGCCGGACAACCCGCCTGTGGATAAAGGCCGCTGTGTGGAGGTCAGCCTGTTTTCCCGCTACCCGCTCAAAAGCGTCAGCCAGGGCGGCCAGCCGGCTAAACCGGGTGCCTTGCAAGGGGATTACCGGGTGGAGTTTGCCAACGGCAACCAGCTGGATATCCACAGCGCCGGCGAGCTGTTCCTGCAGCAAGACCCTGCGGCCCAGCGACTGGTGGCGCGCCTGGACCGTGAGGAATATGTCGCTCGGGTACTGCAGCGCGAAGCCACCAGTGAGCCAGTGGAGGCCGCCAAGGCGCTGGCCGTGGCCATCCGTACCTACCTGTTGCAGAACGCCGGGCGCAGCGGCGAATGCCTGAGCATCGACGACAGCAGCAACCGCCAGCGGGTCGCGCCGCGCCCGGCCACTGCCCAGGCCCGGGCCATTGCCGCCTGGACCAGCGACCTGGTGCTGGCCGGCACTCAAGTCACCTACCACTCGGACCTGAAGGCGCCGGACAAACTGTCCTGGCAACAGGCCGTGGAGCAGGCCCGGTCCGGGCAACGCTACGACGCCATCCTGCTGCACGCCTATCCCCGGGCCAGCCTCAGCCGCTGGGACAACCCCGTGGCCTCCTGCGAACCCTTGCCGGCGGCCCAGGAGTGGCTGCTGCAGCAGCGCCGGCGCTGGCGCCAACCGCTGGAGCAAGAGATCGGCTACAACGAAATCAGCCAGTTCGCCGTGTGCCGCCTGAGTTTCGGCCGGCCCTACGTCGACCGTGAACGGCAACGCATCTATGTGCGGGGCGTGCTCTCGCTGCAAGACCGCCTCGACCTGACTCACGAATACCTGCACCTGGCCTTTGAAGCTCATCCCAACGGCCAGGATGAAACCTACATCGAAGGGCTCGCCCGTCATCTTTTATTGGAATAGGCCATGAAACTTCCTGCTCCCCCGGTCCTCCTGTTCCTTTGTGGAATGTTCAGCCTGCCCATGGCCCTGGCCGACAGCGGCATCCAGCTCGACACCCCCAAGGGCGGCTGGCGCACTCGAGCCATGGATGGTGAACAGTACATTCAGGAGGTCAACTATCCGGCCTCCTCGGTGAATACCCCCCAGGGCCAGGCCGATACCGCGCGTATTCGCGGGCAGATCAAGGGTGCGCCCAAGGCGAACAAAGAGCCCGGCAAGCTGATCGTCAATGGCGTCAGCATGCCGCTCAAGTTCGATGAGCAAGGCAGCTTCGACCGGCCGTACGCCTTCCCCAACGGCAGCAACAGCGTCGAAGTGCGCAGCCCGGATGGCCAGCAGCGCAAGCGCGTGCAGTTTCTCAACACCGGCGGTGGCGTGACCCCGCCCAAGGTGCGCGTGCTGCTGTCCTGGGACAGCGACAACACCGACCTCGACCTGCACCTGGTAACCCCGGACGGCGCGCACATCTGGTACGGCGACCGCGTGGCTCCGAACGGCGCGACCCTGGATGTGGACGTGACCACGGGCTACGGCCCGGAGATCTTCTCCATGCCGGCGCCGCTCAAGGGCCAGTACCTGGTCTATGTGAACTACTACGGTGGCGGTTATCGCAGTGACGACGATGAAGACGGCGGCCAGGAAAATGCCGTGCAGCCCCTGACCACCGCCCAGGTCACAGTGATTACCGAGGAAGGTACGCCGGATGAAAAGAGCGAGACCTTTGTGGTGCCGATGCGCGCCCCCGGGGAACTGACCCTGGTGCGCAGTTTCAGTTATCCATGACCGGGCTCAACGGATGCGCTTTCCCGGCCATCCGTTCATTGCCCTGAGACAATACGGGCCCCCGGTGTTTGCCTTGCAATGAATCACCATTCATTGGCAGGGAAATGCAGAACATGGGTGCTTTTCAATCGTGGTTGAAGTGCTGTGTAGTGGCCGGAAGCTGTGCCTCCAGCCTGGTGTTGGCCGCGGGCGCCGACGGTTTGCAGCGGGTCAAGGTGGACCTGGTGGCGCCGCCCCAGGTGCATGCTCATGAGCAGGCTGTCAGCGGGCCGCCAAAGGTCGTGCAGTTCCGCATGAACGTGGAAGAGAAAAAGATGGTGGTGGACGATCAGGGCACCACCCTGCAGGCCATGACCTTCAACGGCTCCATGCCGGGGCCGACCCTGGTGGTGCACGAGGGCGACTACGTTGAGCTGACCCTGAGCAATCCGGCCAGCAACAGCATGCCCCACAACATCGACTTCCATGCGGCCACCGGTGCCCTGGGCGGTGCGGCCCTGACCCAGGTGCTGCCGGGGCAGGAAGTGGTGCTGCGTTTCAAGGCTGACCGCAGCGGGACCTTCGTCTATCACTGCGCGCCGCCGGGCATGGTGCCCTGGCACGTGGTTTCGGGCATGAGCGGGACCTTGATGGTGCTGCCGCGCGAAGGCTTGCAGGACCCTGCCGGCAAGCCCTTGCACTATGACCGGGCCTACACCATCGGCGAGTTCGACCTGTACATCCCCAAGGACAAGGACGGGCATTACAAGAGCTACCCGGACCTGGCCTCCAGCTACCAGGACACCCGTGAAGTGATGCGTACCCTGACCCCGAGCCACGTGGTGTTCAACGGCCGTGTCGGCGCCTTGACCGGAGCCAACGCCCTGACCGCCAAGGTCGGCGAAAGCGTGCTGTTCATCCACTCCCAGGCCAACCGCGACAGCCGTCCGCACCTGATCGGCGGCCATGGCGACTGGGTCTGGACCACCGGCAAGTTCGCCAACGCCCCGCAACGCAACCTGGAGACCTGGTTCATCCCCGGCGGTTCGGCCCTGGCGGCGCTCTACACCTTCAAGCAGCCGGGCACCTACGTGTACCTCAACCACAACCTGATCGAGGCCATGGAGTTGGGGGCCCTGGCTCAGGTCAAGGTCGAGGGGCAGTGGGACGATGACCTGATGACCCAGGTAAAGGCCCCCGGGCCCATGACTCCGGCCAAGTGATAGCAGCCGGGGCTCAAGCCCCGGCACCTGGCATCAGAGGTTCAGGGCGAACTTCAGGTAGCCCGGATACACCTGGCGCCAGTCGTCCTGGAAGGTATGGCCTTGCTCATGCTCATGGCTCTGGACCTGGTTGCCGGGTTCCAGGGCCTGTTGCGTGGCGGCGGTGAGCTTCTGGTTGCTCTCGTGCTCCTTGGCGCCATGGACGATGACGATGCGCTTGTCCCGGGCCTTGGTTTCGCCGAAGGGAATCCGGTAGCCGCCGGGTGACAGCAGCAGCGCGCCGCTGTAATGCTGCGGGTACTCGGCGATCAGGTGCGAGGCGTGCTCGGCACCTTGGGAGAAACCCATCAGGACGATGCGCGAGCGATCGATACGGGTTTGCTTTTCCAGTTTCTTCAGCGCTGCGCTGACCGCTTCTTCGGTCGGTGCTACCGAATGCTGCTGCCACATGAATTGGTGCTCGTCGCGCTTGAGAGTGCCGTTGATGCCTACCAATACGGCTTTTTCCCCCACAAGGTCCGTGCGCATGTCGATGCCGTCGCTGCCTTCGGTACCGAACCCCGACAGCCAGACCACTACCGGCCAGCCCTCGCTCGGGGCCTTGCCCTGGGGAATGCTGAAGGCCGCAAGGCCCGCATCCCTGGCCTTGGCCGGGTAGTTCTTCTCGGCGGCCTGCAACAGCTTCTTGTAGGCCGGGTCCTGCTGCAACGATTCCAGTTCGTCGTCTTCCTTGAGCAGCACCAGCTGCCAGAAGCCACGCTCGCGGGCCTGGTCGAGGTATTCGGCGGCGCGCTTGTTCTTGTCCATGGCCGCCAGGCTGCCGGCGGCCTGGTAGGAGGCGTAGGCATTCTTTGGGTCGAGGCGGGCAGCGGTCAGGTAGTAGGCGAGGGCGCCGGCGTAGTTGTCGTGCTGGCTCTTCTCATTGTCCCCGGCCTCGATGAAATCCGCTGGCGTGGCTTCGTCCAGGTACAGGTTGGCCATGCCGGCCAGGCCTTGCCAGCGCCCCTTGGCGACGTCCTGTTGCGCATCGGCATGGGCCCAGGAACTGCTGAGGCTGAGAGCGCTGAACAGCGAGATAAATGACAGGGGCAGGCGTACTGCGGCCGGCAACGACATGACTGAGAGTCCTTTTTCAGTGAAGGAGGTCCCGGGCCGTTGCCCGAAACGGCGCGCAGCTTAGCATGGCGGATCGCCCGGATGGACGACCCGCGCTGTGGCCGGAGTCAGCGCCGAAGCGGTAGGTCAATCGCTCTGGTCGGCAGTGGAAATCACTTCATCGATCTTCCAGCAGCCCTTGTCCTTGATCATCCGCACATCGACGATCTGGGTGGTGTCCGGGGTGTTGCCCAACGTCACTTGCTCCTTGGCGCTGGAGCCCTGGACTTGTGGTTCGCTGACCTTGATCTGGGTCAGCCACTCATCCATGTAGTCCTGGGCCTTGAGGAAGTAGTCCTCTTCCAGGCCGTCGGGGCTGGCCATCTGTTTCTTGATCTTGGTGATCAGCGAGTCGGAGACGTACTTCTTCATTTCCGCCACGTTGTCGGTCAACGGATCCTTGTCTTCGCTGAAGGTTTGCAGGTACCAGCTATAAAACGCCTGGGTTGCGGGCTTTGGCGAACTGGCGCAGTCGGCCAGGGCGACCGACTGATGCATCGCGACCGCTGCCAGCAGCGAGCAGAACAGCATTCTCATGGGGGACCCCTTACGGATGGCGATAGATTTTGTAGGCAGGTTTCTGCACCCGGTAGGAATGCCCCGGGTAGAAACCGTGCAGTTGCTTGAAGTCTGACACCCAGAGTGTGCCGTTGAACATCGCCATGTGACCGTGGGGGTGCCCTGGAATGGGCTGGATGATCACCACATCGCCCGCTGCGGGCGTCTGGCCGGCCGGCTGTTCGATGAAACCTGCAGAAGTCAATGATGAGCCGAAGTCCTTGGCCGAGTGCTTCCTGTGCAGAATCACCCCACCGCCACCGGCTTCGATCGCCTGGCGAGTATAGGCCGCACAGCGCCCCGTACTACCGGCGTGAGCGTGAGCGTTCAAGTGACTGATAGCGGCTTCTTTATTCCACATTCCTTGTCATCCGAGAGTCCTGGAGAGCGGCGAGTTTATTCTTGCCCAAGGGCGCCGGAAATACTGGCTAAGTGCCTTATTTGCCGCCTTTGGGGGGCGTATCACAGTTATCCCGCTGATTGGCAAAACCACGCAGGAGCCAGGCGGCTTGGCCGTTCAGTCCGGCTGCAACTCCAGGGCGCTGCGCGATACCGTGTGCACTCGGTTGCGCCCCTGGTGCTTGGCGTCATACAGGGCTTCGTCGGCCAGGGACAACAGGCGCGGCAGGTCGTAGCCCCGGGTTTCACTGCTGACCACACCGATGCTGACGCTGAGCAACCCGGGTTCCAGCAGAGGCAAGCGGGCAAAAGCCTGGCGAACCCGCTCGGCTACCGTTACTGCGGCCTGCTCATCGGTCGCGGCCAGGAGGCAGGCGAACTCTTCACCGCCAATGCGGGCATATACGTCTTTTGTACCCAGGGTTTCTGCAAGTACCTGGCTGAATGCGACCAGCACCTGGTCGCCGGTCTGATGACCGTAGGCGTCGTTCAGGCGCTTGAAATGGTCCAGATCGCACAGCAGCAGGGCCATTGGTGAGCCCCGGCGCTGGCATTCGATCAGCATCCGCTCGCCATTGACCATGAACGCCCGGCGGTTGCCGATACCGGTCAGGGCGTCGCAGAAGGCCGCCGCCTTGAAGCGCAGTTCGACTCGTTCCTTGACCATGCACAGGGTCACGTAGGCAATGCCGATCACATACAGCATCGATTCGAACAGCATGAAGGAGAAGAGTGGCACCCCGGCACCGTAGCCTTTGAGCGCCTGATCCATGGCCACACCCTGGTCAATAAGGGCACGCACGATGTAGTACGTCGTGTGCAGCAGGGTCAGGACCACCGCCGGCATATAGGCGACCTCCAACTGCTGGCGGCTGCGCCAGAACTCCAGCAGGGTCAGCACGCCATAGGCCGCCGCCAGTAGCGAATACACCGAGACCCGAACCGGCATTGACTGGTAGAACGCCGGCACCACACACAGGATCAGCCAGATGCCGGCCCCGGCCAGCAGGCCCGGGACATGGGGGCGACGCCCGGCGAAGACCCGCATCGCTGTCCAGTTGAGGCCGGCACTCAGCAGCAGGACCACGTTGCCGAGGATTTTCGGCACGAAGTCCATGCCCGTGTCGCGCAGGCTGACCAGCACCACGCCCACCGCCGCCAGCAGCATCATGCCGCCCAGATAAGCCAGTGGCCGCTCACGGGTTTCCCGTAGCCAGGCGTGGAAGGTCAGCAGGCTCATCAGAAAGAAAATGAACACCGAGACTACGAGCAGGGTGGGGATGTGCAGGGCCATGTCCGGAATTCTCGTTAACGTCGCGCTCAAGGGGCAGGAGTCGAAGCCGGCCGCTGCAGAGCGGGCGAATTGCCATCAATGGGCGGGATTGTAGCGAGAACGTGAGGGCCTTGGTGTGGGGGGGGCAAGGAGTGAAGGGCCTAGCGGAACCTCCCGCAAAGCGCGTTGCCCTGGTAACCGTGCGCGATTGGCCCGAGGAACATGAATGGGCCACAGGCGTAGAAGTCCGAACTGACTTTCTGGTTCACATACAGCAACGCAGCTTCGGCGCCGTTTATATCGTTGCCGTACGAGGTGGCGCTGTAGGACTCGCAAACCGGCAGTTTCAGCGGGATTGGCAGGATCACGAGCAAAACGGTGGTGCCGCACCACTGGCGTTCGGCGGGGCTCTTCTGCGTGCGGGTGATGACCGGGGTCATGGAGTGGCCCACCAGCGTTTGGTGAGCGTCGGTCTTGGTGACTTGCCTTTCGGGCATATCCATCCAGGCACCCACGCACCCGCAAAGGCCAAGGGCTGTCAGCGCCGCCAGCAATGCACCGTTGATGGCTCGCCGCAGGGGCTGAAAATTCACCGCAGGGGATCTTGTGGGAGCTGCAAAGCTGCGTAGGTCGTGCATCCTGCACCTGCTGTAGGAGTGGCCGGTCCTTCCCGTGCCCGGGTTCCAGGCATTAAAAAGCCGGCTTGTGGGCGGCGTTATTATCTTGCAATTTACTGATTTTATTGAGTATTCCTGAAAGTATGTATTTTGTCCCCCCATTTATCCCCACAATGAAGCCTTGCGTCAACATCCTTCGAGAGCTTGCCGTATGATGCAGATGCTCAAGCCAGATCTAGTTCTGGCACTTTGAGCCTTTAGGGCGCTCTAATCGCATTGTAGAGACTGGATGAGGCGGATTTATCAGAACCGCATTAATTCAATAGAGTTATTTTTATGTCTAAAGAGTCCGAGGTGATTAACTAATCGGCATAATTCAAAAATAAAGCCTGAAGAAACGACCCATTTTTGAGGCCGGTTCTTCAGGCTTATTTGTTAGCTATCCGTTCGGGTCTCTGATGGTGAGATTTGACGTTCACTCTTTCTGGCAGATGCGTGCTGCAATCATTACGTCTTGAAGCAGCTTGTCAGGATTACTACTCGAGCGAAGCTGCGCTGGAGAGTACTTCGCCTCCAGTTTCTGAAAGGTGCACTGGCAAATAGCTTTAGGCGCCCCGCTTTGTACGCATCCAGAAAGGAATTCCCCTCTCGCGTGCGAATTTTCATCAGAGCAACCTACCACTAGCAAAAGTGCAGCGATTGTACTGCATTTTGGGTGCGGGCTGACTCCGTGCATCAGCGTAGCACCATGGCGCAGCCGAAGAATACGCCCACACATAAGCCAAGTACTTGCGGGCCAACCGCCCAAAACACCTTGATCCAAATTAGGCTCAGGATGCCACCATTGGTGAAGACTGCATCTGGATGAGCGAATTTACGGATCGCATCACCGGCCATGGCACCCAGCCAGCCCAAGATCGCGCCGACCAGAACGGCCACGCATTTAGCAAACCAGCCTGCGCTCAATATCATGGACGAGGTATTGAAGGTCACACTCACTATTGCCAACACCGCCGCTGCCACACCCCAGCCAATCATGGCTGGGCTGATGCTGCTTGTACTACGGTCTTCTTCGTTGACGCTGCTCTGTGGGTTTTCGCCTTGTTGAGACACGTGATTCTCCTTTTGTGATGATTGGCAGATCAGTTACCAGGCAGCCAAGCAGCTGTTGTTTTCGTCGTTCAGAGCTGGCAATGCCGTCTTAAGGTTCTCAGTGGGTAGGTTGAAGACTTTGCCTTGAGCGCTGAACTGCAACCGATTGGCGTTGCGCAAGGCCCCCCAGAACTCATGAGTGAAGATGCTGCTGCAGGCACGACAGTCTGTGTAAAACGGGTTATGGAAGGTTTTTCCATCCACGATGAGGTCAAAACCTCGTCCGTCTTCTGAGCTATACCCCCGGCCACTTACGGTGGCGCTGGCTGAGACATAGCGGTCGTCATCACTGGGGCATGCAATCACTAATTCGTTGCCGTTACCGTCGTCGACGGCATATTCGGCGGTGCCCATCGCCCAGCCCGAGGTCCAAATATTGGTTCCGGCAGAGGCGGTATTTGCAGCCAGGCCGCTTAGCGCCACCATTAGTAGGGTTTTAGTATTCATGGGGATGTTCCTTCTCAAGGAGGCTAATGTGTAGTTTTAGGATGGGTGACAACCTTTAAGGGTGATTTTCAACTTTTGATGTTCTTCATGTCAATGAGGTGATGCCCAACCATCTAGGTTGAGATGGGAGGGCAAAATGGTTGAAATTGATCAGAAGCAATTGGCGGGCACAGTAGGGCGCGCCATATCTAAACAGCGGGTGCGTAGCGGACTAACCCAGGAGGCGGTTGCAGAACAGTTGGGGGTGGGGAACGAGGCGGTTTCTCGCATTGAGCGAGGGATCGTGATGCCAAATATCACTCGGCTTTTGGAGTTCGCCGACATTTTTGGCTGTGAGGCGGCTGACTTACTGAGTGAAGTAAGCCCACTGGTCGATGACCAGGCGAGTCGGATCAGTCATTTATTGGCATCTTTGAATCAGTCCGATAGACAATTGGTGGTCGAACTGGTCGAGCTTTTAGTTAATCGACTTAAAGCATGATCATGGGGCGACGGAATCAAAGTGGGTGCCGCAGCGTAAGCAAAAATAGGTAAAGGAGCCGAATTGATATTTGTGCATGTTCTGAATAGACCTGTCACTGGCGCTGAACGCTGAGGTGGCTCTGGTCACCGCCGTCGTCATGTTCTGCAGAAACCACGCCATAGGCTCCACTGTGTGCATGCTCTTGGTGGAAGGGGTTGTTTGCCTTTCGCGAGCGAAGCTATTTAGCACAGTAAAGAACTGAGCGATCGCCTTGGCGCTGTCTTGGCTAAGGACAGCTGAAGACTCACATATGAAGCAGTGTGGGTTCATACGAGGCCTCTATCTGAATAAGTGAATGCAGTGCTGAGCATGTCGTTATGGGTATCAAACCGCCGTGCGGTAATGCGCGCGAATTTTTCTTAGAATGATGACCAACAGAACACAGCCCAACACGATGGCAAACAGTAGAGGTGGGAAGCGCAACATCAGGCAAATGGTCGTTACCACGATGCTGCTACCGGCAAGCAGGCAAATGAACGTGAACAACGTGAGGAAAAATCGAAGTACTGTCATAGACGTATTTCCTGTCTTGGGACCTTTAAGTGGGAGTCACGGGGGGGTATGTTTATTGGGTGGCGTCTAGAAAAACGGGGTTCGGCGAGTGATACGTGGACTTCTGCACCGATAGCAACATGGTCTAGAGTCCAGGTACCTACCAGGCTGCGAGCGTCTTTCCCATGTCTGGTTGTGATAGGGCTAGCTGGTTTCCAGGTCTTGAGAGATGTCGTTTACATAGAGCTTGAATAGATGCATGCGCCAAGGCTCACGCCACGAGTTGCAGTGCGGCATTCAGGGCTTTCTGTTTGATCGCCGCACCTTGACCAAACCAGGCGGAATCCATTCGGTACTCCGAGCTTCGGGCTCGTCGCTCGTGATCCACGTACTCCGTTACCGCGTTCAGCAAACCCCAGGCGGTATTGCGCGCGGACACTAGATCAGCACCTCGACCTTTTCCTTCATACAGGCTTTGCACCTTCTCCATTGCTCGTTTGTTGGGCAGTACCTCGGGGATGGGGGCGTGCGCGCTGGTGTCGCACAGTACGTCCATAAAGAAACCTAGGGCCTCTTTGGTCTGAACTCTGCGTTCGGCGAGGATGTGCATCCGATACATGAACTCGTCCCATTGCGAGACGGCGATGCCCAGTTGCTTTTTGATACTTCGAGAATCAAAGCGCGTGCTGTGCGGCACCTTGATGGCGTGAGTGGTGCCGTTGAGAGAAATGCTCAAGGTGTTGTTGCAAACCACCCGCACTGTGGTGGGAGTGGCGGTAGTCGCCAGTGTGCCGTCACAGGAGGTTGCTAGCAGCAGATAGCCATTGACCTGATCATTACCCTTCAGCGTTGCAGCCTGACCAGTTCTGGCAAGAGCCCAGAACTTGCGTCCACCTTTGAGCACGCCAGCGGTTTCCAGTTCGTAGCCTGAGAACTCCGTCAGGTCTCGGTAGAACTCCAGCACCTCACGGGGTTGCACGACCTGATAACGATTGGAGACCACTGACAACGGTGCTTTGGTGTCTGATCGATACAGCACTTTTTGTTCCGGGAACGTGTGAATGCTGCCCAAGTGACCGGTAGCCTCGGCTTTGAAATGAACCGGACTGTCCTGAATCTGCCAATTCATGCCCGCTTCTTGCTGCCAGACTTCCAGCGGTTGTTTTTCGGTAAGGCGACTGCCCAAGCCGTGCCAAGGAGTAGCACCAACGTAAGCCATTTGTTCAATGAGGTGAGCCATGGGAAAGATTCCTTTGAGTGCAGGTCGGCATAAGTGCTGCACAGAGCGCAGCACGATCCGGGTTTAATGTTGAGGAAAGAGGGGATTTAAGTAGGCAGGTTGAAGCGATGCCCGCAGACCAAGCAGTGGTTATTTGCCAATACATGGCGATCCAGTTTTTCGCCGAGCTGGGCGCCAATGGCACAACCACCTACACCGCCACCGAGTCCGCCAAGCAGGGCGCCCGAGACTGTACCGATGGTGATGCCGAGCGGTCTGGCAAGCGCGCCGACAGTGGCGCCTATTTGGCTACCCGTGAGTACATTACTCGCTCCTCGCGCAGCACCGCCTACGGCACCAACACTGGCCCCGATCGTCATGGCTGTTCTGAGGAAAGCAATCTCTTTGGAGTTACAGCGAGGGCACTGAAATGACATGGTTTTGGATTCCACGGTGGATGTTCAGTGTCGTGATATAGGCTTAAAAACCGTTCTAATTTTCGGGGAAGAGCAGGTGTGCACCTTGTGGCGGTGCCAAAAACCGGCAATTTTCTGTAAATGCTATACGGCGTTAGTTCCTGCTGAAAACGACTCCAGTGCTCGATGTGCAGAGTTAGTTCTTTGCTCGCCTTTGCGGCGCTTTTTGACTGCATTTTCGGCTGGAGTGGTTCGCTGGGGAAAAACTACCCGGATGCGTTATGGCATACGCACCGGCCCACATTAAGTCATCCACCTGAAAGATCAGAACAGCCCCCATAAAGCTGAGCAGTGCCTGGATGCACGAGAAGCTGCTGAGTGTCCGGGGTAGCTCAAGGCATGTCAGGGGCCCAGAGACCCACGGTAAAGGTGACCTATCGTCGTTGCAAGCAGTAGGCCGGTATACGACTTCTACAGCGAAGCACTTGCTCAGTTTGAATCAGAAAATCTATCCCAAGCTCAGAAAAAAAATACTCGTCGCTGCCGACCTTTTTGTTGGATTGAGAGAGATTTAAAGTTCCATCACTCCCAAGCCAACAGCGAGAAGGCAAGTGACAAATTCAACATCTGTTCCCTACCCGAGAGTTTTACGTCTCAAGCAGCTGAGCGAACGCATAGGTCTAGGCCGGTCAACGATCTATGACCGCATGGACGCCCAGTCACCAAGGTACGACGCTACGTTTCCAAAACCGATCAAATTGGGGGCCGCGGCTATCGGCTGGATTGACTCCGAAATCACCACCTGGATTGAGCAGCGAATGTCTGCTAAGGAGGCGTGCTGAGTATTGAGCTGGAGCGTTATTAAGTTGTAGAGCTGAAAAGGCCTTAGCTGTTTTGTGTTGAGATCTCGCACTAACTTCGTATATAAAGTTCTCTTCTGTTTAGATTGAAAGGCCCGTTGTCGGTAGTGCTTTGGTTAGGACTTTGTCGCGCTATTATTTCTGGTTTATATGTTATTGGTAAATTGGTAATTGGTAGTGTATTGATAGTGTTGTTAGTAGTGTTGTTAGTAGTGTTGTTAGTAGTGTTGTTAGTGAGTAGGTATTGTCATTCTTAATGACAACCTGTGACTGTTGATGTGCATGAGTATGTGAGTAGGAGGTTTGTTTAGACAAGCGAAGTGGATGGGATTGGTCAGTAACCAAGTAGGTCGGTAATTTCAATTGATTAACGAGTCTCTGGAGAAGTGATGGTGCGCGCTTATGAGTGTTGACATTGAGGAGCGCTATACGGCGCTCGTGAGTAAGATGGACGTACACATAAAAGGTGTCGGTCAGGTAGGAGCTGTAGACGCAGGATTGATCTGTACATTGAAAGACGCTTCTTCCTTTGTAGGACGGCTAGTAAGGTCGCAAGGAGATGCGTTCAGACTAACTGCGACAGATGAGTTTGGTAACGCAAGTCTGGAAAGCTACCCTTCCGGTAAATTGTTGCTCAGGTTGGTAAGGCTACACATGCCGGACGATAACCGGTTCAACGCTCTTTATACGCTTGAGCCATATCTGGAGATGGCGATGAGTAAGGTTAAAGAGTTTGATCTGTACTACCACTGCATGACCTGGAGGTTTGAAAGGCCTATTAATGAAGCTGAAATGCTCATGAAGCATTTAAATGAGTGTGTGAATCAGATTCGTAAAAGTGTCAAGACTAAAGCTTTCCAAGCACGGCTCAATAGCTATCAGCGATCAAGCAACAAAAACTATAAGGAGCTCACCGGGTACGTTGACGCATTATTTGAGCGCTACTCCAGGCTGATGGTGGTGAGGGTTGACCTCTCTTACTCGAAAGAGAACTCCAAAACTACGCAGGCAGTTGCTAAGCAAGATCGAGAGCGCCTGTTCGGGAACGCCAGGTCGAACAAATTGTTTGACGATATGGTGGGCTACATCTGGAAGCTGGAGCACGGGCCGGAGAAGGGCTTCCATTACCACATGATGTTTTTCTTTGATGGATCCAAGGTTCGAGAAGACGTGACTGTCGCTCGGCGGGTGGGTGAGTATTGGTCGGATGTAGTCACGAAAGGGCGTGGTCTGTATTTCAACTGTAATGCGAACAAGCACGGCTACAAGACCTGTGGGGTCGGGATGATCGACCATAGTCAGTCCGCGCTACGTGAGGCTTTGCGAGGCGCAGTGGTGTACCTCACGAAAACGGACCTTTACATGAAACTGCAAACTGAAGGCAGGGGTATGGGCAAAGGGTTAAGCCCCGGCCCCAAAGGCACCCGTGGTAGGCCTAGGGCTGTTTCGCCGCGAGGGAGTGCGCAGCCTAGGAGCATTGGACTGCCCCCTGGCACCGTAGACATCTCCAGCCTATGATCGGAGCATAGGAGGAAGTTTATGAGCACCCAACGATTCACGCCGGAATTCAAGGCAGAGGCCGTTAGGCAAGTCATTGAGCGCGGATACTCCGTTGCGGAAACAGCCGAGCGCCTCGGTGTTTCGACCCACAGCCTCTACCAATGGGTCAAAGCCGTGACGCCTGACAAAACCGAGAAACAGGCCAGCGAGTTGCTCGAAGTCAAAAGTGAGATTTTACGGCTGCGAGCCCAAATGCGACGCTTGGAAGAAGAGCGCGACATATTAAAAAAGCAGCGCGGTACTTCGCCAGGGAACCCGAGTGAAATACCGCTTCATGAACGAGCACCGACATCAATACGCGGTCACTACGCTGTGTCGGGTGTTGAAAGTTGCTCGTGCCGGGTTCTATCAATGGCTACACAAGCCTGTTTCTGATCGCGAAAAAGAGAATGGTCGGCTGTTAGGGCTGATCCGCGACTCCTATGCGGCCAGTCGAGGTGTGTATGGCGCACGGAGGGTGTTTGCTGACTTGCGCGAGGCTGGAGAAAGTTGCGGCAAGCACCGTGTCGCGGTATTGATGCGCACCAATAAAATTAAGGCGCTCAGAGGCTATAAAGCCCCGCGCACAATCAAAGGCAGACCATCGATCATTGCCCCCAATCATCTCAACCGGGCCTTCACTGTCGACGCATCTAATAAGGCTTGGGTGACCGATATCACTTACGTCCGGACGTGGCAGGGCTGGTTATATCTGGCCGTTGTACTGGATCTGTATGCTCGCAAGGTGGTCGGCTGGTCAATGAAGCCAACGCTGGGCAAGGAGCTGGCATTGGATGCATTGCTCATGGCGGTATGGCGTAACCGTCCGGGCAACACACCTTCCTGATGCCATCGCTTAAGGCGATGGTGTCCACCTAAATTTAAGTGCACACCATGTCTGGGCTTAAAGGAGTCGGCTAGATGACTTTGCCGGACGCATACGGTATGGCGCCGTAAACCCAAAACCAGAGTCATCGTGCATTCGGATCAGGGGAGCCAATATGGCAGCGATGACTGGAAACGTTTTTGTCTGGCCAACCACCTCGAGCCGAGTATGAGCCGGCGAGGAAACTGCTGGGACAATGCGGTAGCGGAGTCTTTTTTTAGCAGCCTGAAAAAAGAGCGTATCCGTAAGCGGATCTACAAAACCCGGGACATGGCCCGGGCCGACGTATTCGATTACATTGAAGCGTTTTACAACCGAACGCGTCGTCACAGCCACCTGGGCGGCGTCAGTCCTGAGGCCTTTGAAAGAGCCTCACTTTGAGGCTGGAAGATGTCTATGGGGGCGGGGGCAGTCCAAGTTGCAATGTGGATAAGCGAGTGGACAGTTGGCGTCGCGACATAAAATCTTAGATAACAACAATAGCCCGTTTACGATCGCTGTCCTTTACCTACGTCAAGCGCCCGGATCTATTTCGCCCGGAGGTCTCACCCCGCTCCCGCAGGACATAGTGAATTTTACGATAGCCATATGCACATGCACTTCCCGCCAAGCATTCGTGAGCAAGCCGAGTAAGCATCGCTGCCGTTCGCTCAAGGCCCTTCCTCGAACGGAGTTTAAGAATTTTCTCGTTGAGTCAAAGATCAAGGAATTAGATGATAGCTATTAATTAGCGTCGTAGCTGCGAGTTTTCGTATTTCGCGAGAGTACGGCACCAGATCGCATAATTACTCACTTTGTTGGAAGATCATCTAGCAGGTGGGCGGGGTGTAAAAATCGCCATGGGCAAGAACAAGAATAGTCACGCGAAACATTTCAATGGGATGTTTTTCAAGCGAATTGCAACGTTGATGCAGAGCACTGCATGTGTCTTCGCAGTAATCCAAACAAGTTCAGCATTGGCCCAAACCGTATCTCACATGTTCCCTAGTGGCGGCGGCACATATCCCGCTGCCCAAAATACAGGGGAGGCGGGAGCGGATGGAACGGATGGATCGCCTACTGCAAGTTGGGAGGATGGGGCGGCAGGCAGGAATGGAACTGAATCCTATAATTTAAATGCAACAATAGGAACAACCCAAGAACAGAACCGATTTTCAGTAGGCGCCACCCTCACTGGCGGAAATGGGGGGCGTGGTGGCCGCGGGGGGGGGGCTGACGGCAACGGTGGTGGCGCCGGTGGCGCCGGTGGTGCCGGTGGTGGGGGCATTACAGGTGACACTCTGACCATCACTAACAACGACGGCGGCACTATACGGGGCGGCGACGGCGGAAGGGGCGGCGACGGCGGCGGTATCGCCAGTGCGGGCATCGTCAGCGGCACCGGCGGCACCGGCGGTACCGGCGGCACCGGTGGCGCGGGCATCAGCGGCAGTAATCTGACGATCACTAACAACAACGGCGCTACTATATGGGGCGGCGCTGGCGGCGCTGGCGGCGCTGGCGGTATCAGCTTTGAAAGCGTCCTTACTGCTACCAACACGAGTGGCGGCACCGGAGGTGAGGGTGGTGCAGCTATTAATGGCGACAATCTGATCATTACCAATAGCGGCGCGATACAGGGCGGCAACGGCGGTGCTGGCGGAACTGTAGGCCGTGTAAGAAACAGCGCTGGCTGGTACAGCAGCAGTAACGGCTCCACCGGGGGCAAAGGGGGGGCTGGCATTCACGGTAGCAATCTGACCATTACGAATCAGAGCGGTGGCGCGATATGGGGCGGCAACGGCCGCAACGGCGGCCCCAGCGGTATTGGTAACGATATTAATAAAAGAGGGGGCAACGGCGGCGACGGCGGTGCTGCTATTGGCGGCAAAGATCTGATCATCGCCAATAGTGGCGTGATTCTGGGGGGCGTCGGCGGCAACGGGCTTTTGGGACCATCTGGTGGTGCTAATGCTGTCACAAACCCGTTGTCTTCTGGCGGCGACGGCGGCATTGGCGGCCGCGGCGGTGCTGGTGTTAGTGGCGAAAAACTGTCAGTTGTTAATAGAGCATCTATTACCGGCGGAAATGGCGGAAATGGCGGAAATGGCGGCCTATGGATCGGGGCTGTTGCCGGTGGCGCGGGCGGTGCAGGTGGTGCAGGTGGTGCAGGTGGTGCAGGTGGTGCAGGTGTTGGTGGTGACAATCTGATCATTACCAATAGCGGTGCGATACTGGGCGGTGCTGGCGGTGCTGGCGGTACTGGCGGTACTGGCAGAGGAGGTAGCGGAGGCACTGGCGGCAGTGGTGGTGCCGGTGGTGCTGGTATCAGCGGTAATAATCTGACCATCACTAACGACAGCGGAGGTACGATACAGGGCGGCGCCGGCACTAAGGGTGGCAATGGTGGTTCGGGCATCGGCGGCACCGGCGGCACCGGCGGCATTGGTGGGGCTGCTATCAGCGGCGACAATATAACTATTGTTAATAATAACGCCGGCGAAATACACGGTGGTGCGGGTGGTGTGGGTGGCGCCGGTGGCAGTGGGGCCAGCGGTGCTCCGGGTGGCACGGGTGGCGTGGGGGGCATGGGGGGCGACGCTATAAATGGCAGCAAGCTTACTATTGTCAACAGTGGCAAGATTACCAGAGGTGAGGGTGCTGCTGGAGGCGATGCCGGAGTTGGTTTTCCTGTAGGTGGCGCGGGCACTACCGGCGCATCTGGCGCAGCAATCCGTTTGGAAGATGGCGTTAACAAGCTGACGCTGAAGACGGGTTCTGAAATTACGGGCGATGTTTTTCTGTCTGGTATGCAAAATGCGACAAGCACCAACACGCTGTCCATCATCAGCGAAGCAGCCACACCAATTAATGGTGGCTTGACTGCGGGTGCCTATACGGGCGTATCCCTTTCGGGAAAAACTGTAACCTTTACCGGCGATGCCAGCTTTAGTGATAAGACCAGCCTGACCTTTGGTAGCCTTGTCGGCGGAACAGCCCTTTCGGCCAACAGCCTGTCCTTTAGTGGAACCGACATTAAGGGCAGAAGCAACATCACCAAATGGAACCAAACCGATTACACGCTGGCGACTACGACAAATGGGGTTGGCGGAACCTATAGCGACAAGACGGAGAACGACCTTCTGGCAGATGGTGCCAAGAGCTATGCCGGGGTGATTATCACCAATCGCGGCAGAGACCTTTCTTACGGCCTTAAATGGAATGATTTGGGCAATAGTGCAGAGGATGCCTATGGCACCTTTGATCTCAAGGACGGTGCAAGCCTTACGCTTGGCGTTGCTCTGGCTGATAACGCGACGGTGACAGCGAGCAATGCGAATGACTGGGACGGCAAGAGCCTGACCAAGGATGGCCTTGGTACGCTGATCCTGAATGCAAAAAACACCTATACAGGCTCGACCACTGTCAGTGATGGGGCGCTTAAGACAGGCGTTGCAGATGCCTTTGCAAGTACCTCCGGTGTCGGTGTTTCTTCGGGCGCTACGCTTAATTTTGGCGGTTACAGTCAAAAGCTGGGCGCAGGGGCTACGTTAGACAATGCCGGTACGGTTCTGATCAATGACTGGGATGCAGCCTTGCTGACTTCTCCAGTGGTGATCACAGGTGATGTGATCAATCGCGGGACTGTTGTCATCAACAATTGCACAACCTGTGCAGGGCAGACATTGGAGGTTGATGGGAGCTGGACGGGCAATGGTGGGACTGTGAGCTTCGGGACTGTTCTTGGTGGCGATAGCAGTCAGACCGACAAGTTGATCATTACAGGCGATGCGAGTGGCACGACCAAGGTTAAAGTCACAAACGAAGGTGGTGCAGGCGCACAGACGTTCGAAGGGATCGAGCTGATCAGAACAGGCAGTTCCAGTGCAGGCGCCTTTGTGCAGGATGGCCGTATTGTTGCTGGCAGCTATGATTACTCCCTGCAGCAGGGAACGGCATCAGGTGTAAATACCAGTAACTGGTATCTGACCAGCAAGCTTACAGACAACATTAACACCTATCGCCCAGAGGCTGGTGGATATGCGAGCAATCTTGCGGCTTCAGCAACGATGTTCAATCTTCGTCTGAATGACCGTGAGGGTGAAGGATATTATGTTGATCGCTCGGCGGGTGAGCGTCGTACGAGCAATATCTGGCTTCGTTATGAAGGCAAACACAGCCGCAACCAGATGGTTGGCGGTCAATTGGACAACAAGGCTAACCGCACAGTCTTCCAGATGGGTGGCGATATGCTGGGTGGCTCGTTCAACGACACCGATCAGTGGCGCCTAGGTGTAATGGGTGGTAGCGGCTATCAAAACACAACAACCCGCAACAGCATCTCAGGCTATCGCTCGGATGCCAAGGTGAGTGGCTACTCGGTCGGCCTCTATGGCACCTGGTTCCAAAACGCTCATGATCACAGCGGCCTTTATGTCGACAGCTGGGCTCTCTACAGCTGGTTCGACAACACCATCAAAGGTGAAGAACTTCGCAGGGAGAGCTATAAGAGCAAGGGTTTCTCCGCATCCATCGAAGGCGGATATAACTTCCTTGCCGGAACGGTTAATGGCCTTGGTGGGGTTGCAAGCAACGTGGTTATCCGTCCTCAGGTTCAGGTGATCTGGTCAGGCATTCGTGCCAACGACAATACCGAGATTAACGGAACACAGGTTTCGGGCCTTGGTGAGGGCAATGTACAGACCCGCCTTGGTTCTCGCATATCGCTCTCGCCGGTTGATCGTCAGGCTTCCTATGGCCTTGAACCATTCATTGAAACGAACTGGCTGCATGACACAAAACTTTACGGCGCGGAGATGGGCGGGGTTAGCAGCTTCATCGAAGGCAGCCGTAATATCGGAGAGATGAAGATAGGTCTTGAAGGAAAGTTCACTGATAACTTCAGCGCCTGGAGTTCTCTGGGCCGTCAGATGGGCTCGGACAACTATCGTGAGACAGAGGGCGTGATTGGTGTGACGTACCGCTTCTAAAGCAATACGGTCCCGCTGCACGTTGAGGCGTTTCACCAAGCCGCTTCAAAACCGCCAATTGCGTCAAAGCGATGTAAAAGAACGGTGAACACTCCTTCCGAACCCTGGCATTAAGGTCGATTGTGTCCGCAATCCCAAGCCAGCTGAGAGCTTAGATTTATTTTCAGATTCGTCTTATATAAATTGCGGTGTCGGTAATTTAGGATTTTTAATGTTTTTTACTGGTGGTATTTGAAAAAAGTTTCAGTCGAGTGCGGCTTGTGTTCTAGCTCTAAACGTAGTGCATCAATATGTTTGCATTGAAACTAATGGAGTAATACCCATCACGTTCTTGGTGCGGCTCTGGAGGTGTGTTTGGAAGTTAGTGCTGTGCTTCTGATGTTTATGGTTGGCATTCTATATGTTCGGTGTATATCAGCTGGCAGGGGCGCAGCTTTATAAAGCTTAATTACCAGCTAGCGGGGCGTGTCGGTCAGGTGTTCAACAAAAAGAATGTCTGTTTCTGTTCGAATTAATATCTCGGCAATGACCTTCGACGAGTTTATTGGTGTGCTCCTGGAAGTATATTGCTAATGATAGTTTGCAATATTGGATATTTTTACTGCTTTTCGGCTATCGCGTGGGGTTTTTTTATTTCGTAAGTTTTGAATGTCTTAACCAAATTTATCGTATCCTTTGATGGTGCTTTGGGTTTTCCTATGAAAAAGATTTTTTTAAGTTTTTTTGCTCTTGCTTTCTCATTTTCTGAATCTCTCTCCCTTTCCAGAGCATTCGCGGATGGGGGGGCGATCGGTTCCAGCGACTACTCCGGAAATATAAACTATAGTGAGGGCGATAGCGGCGTTAATGGGCTCGATGGCAGCGGTGGAAGTGGTAACAATATATCTGGGCACGAAATAACTTCGGTCACCAATGGCGCAAGCGCTGGCGGTGCAGGTACAACAAGTGGTACTAGCGGAAGTGGTGGGGGCGCTGGAGGCATGGGTGGAGGCTCTGTATTCGGGGGAATTAGCTATGGCGGAGCTGCGGGGCAAGGTCTTGTTCCCGCCACCAATTCCAGCGGTGGCAGCGGCGGTAATGTGACAGACAATACTATCAAACTATCCGGGTTAACATTAAGTGGTGGTGCTGGTGGTGCTGGTGGTGCTGGTGGTGCCAGTAGTCCATCCTTACCAGCTGGTGGTGCCAGTGGTGCTGGGGGCGCTGGCGGCGGTTCTGTTATGGGCGGAATTAGCTATGGCGGAGCCGCGGGATATTCCCTCGCGATGGATTCTCTACTCCCAGGCTACGCCAATGGCGGAAGCGGTGGAGATATCATAGGCAATACAGTCGTACTAAATAATGTAGTACTAGAAGGTGAAAACGGGGGAGGCGGAGGGAGTTCAGCGCGGCTTTCTGCAAATGGAGATGCAGGTATAGGGGGCGGCTCCGTTTTAGGTGGTGTTAGTTATGGAGGCGCAGGAGGTCTAATAAATGCGAATCGCGTTTCATCGCACACTAGTGGCGGAAACGGAGGTTCTATTATAGGTAATAGCATCACCATCATCGGGGTTACTCAGGTTGGGGCCAGCGGCGGTGACGGCGGAACTTCAGCAGGTGGTTCCGGTGGCGCGGGAGGTATGGGCGGAGGATCTGTTCTAGGCGGTTTGAGTTCGGGCGGTGCAAGCGGTTCTTCCCCTAACTCCGTCATTGCCTCAAGTTTCGGTGGCAATGGAGGTGATGTTAAAAAAATACCATTACATTATTTGATGTTGTTTTAAAAGGGGGTAATGGTGGTGCTGGTTCTCGTGGATCCATAGGAGGTATGGGCGGAGGTTCCGTTTTGGGTGGGTACAGCGCTGGCGGTGTGGGAGGGCGCCCAAGTGCCGGCAGCTTCGTTGACGGAGGTCGCGGGGGAGATATCACAGAAAACTCGATTACACTTACCAGTGTTAACCTCGCAGGTGGAAGTGGTGGCAATGGTGGTCCTGGCGACAAAACCACCCTCGCCGGCGGTGGCGGCGGCGCCGGAGGTATGGGAGGCGGATCCGTTTTCGGTGGCGCAAGCTATGGCGGCTCCGGAGGAGCGTTATCCGTCACGGCTTTATCTTCAAACGGCGGCAACGGAGGGAATGTGTCAAAAAACACCATCTCCCTGACTGATGTAACTCTCACTGGTGCAAGTGGTGGAAGTGGTGGAAGTGTTCGGGGTGGTGGACCTGGGGCAGGCGGTATGGCCGGGGGATCTATTTTTGGCGGTTTGAGCTATGGTGGCGCGGCAGGACCTAGCGCCAAAGACATTTCCGCTAGTGGGGGTAAAGGTGGGGATGTTGTTGACAATAAAGTCTATCTTTCAGGTAGGTCAGTAATTTCCGGTGATATATATGGCGGCTACAGTCATGGGGGGGCAGCAGCGGTTGGTCGAGTCGCAGGTGATGGCGGTAAAGTCATCAATAATACCGTTGCGCTTGAAGGCTCTGATTTAACGATTGCTGGCTCGGTTTATGGTGGTTATAGCATTGATGGCGATGGCACCGTTCAAAATAGTCGAGCGTTTTCAGGTAACACTCTAAATCTTAATGGGTATAGAGGGTCACTGACTGGCATCTACAATTTCGAGAATTTTAACTGGATCCTTCCTAAAGACGTGGTCAACAACGACACTTTGATCCGTATAACAGGTGCCGACAAAGTCAAGCTTGATGACACTCAGCACACTGTGGCGATGGAGAACGATGGCAATCGCCTTAATGCAGGTGACATCGTAACGCTTGTCGATAAGGCTGAGGGCACTCCGACTCTTACGAGTAAGCAGGTTAAACAAGGTCATTTCATCATTTACGATGCAAACCTCAAAACTATCAATGACGCCCTTGTTTTGAGTATTGACGGAAAGCAGGATTCTACACCTGCTGGACGAATCAACCCCACTTCAAAAGCCTTTCTAGAGGGTGGGGCGGCGTCTCTTGCCTTCACCAATCAAGGCGCTGATCTGATCAGTGATCACGGAATCAATGCAGCTGATTCAAATGTTAAGCGAGCGCAGCAGGAAGGAATTAACCTGACGCCATTTGTTGTGGTCAATGGTGGTTCTAGCCCTTACAACACGGGGTCGCACGTTGATGTGCGTGGTTTCAACATGCTCTTTGGTGTAGCCACAGGCCTCGAGCTTCAAGACTGAAGTGCTATCACCGTTGGTATTTTTGCTGAGCGTGGTGATGGTAATTACGATAGTTACAATAACTTGTCTGATTACGGCTCCGTGCATGGGACTGGCAATGTGCGCTATTCCGGTGGTGGCGCGCTGTTCCACATGGCAGTTGCCGGGACTGCTATGACTAAGACTCCCTCTTCAAGTAAGCGCGGGCATGAGGGGCTATACATAGATGGGTCGGTGCGTACTGGTAATGCCGACATGAGCTTTGACAGTACTGACCTTACGGATGCCGAAGGGATTCGTGGTAAATACAGCCGGAAGTCTAAGTACTACGGTGCGCATGGTGGTATAGGTTACGTCTTGAATTTCGATGAAAAACGGTCGCTCGATGTGTATAGCCGCTACACCTGGACCCGTATGGATGCGGACACAGTCAGTATCGGTAAAGACAAGCTCAGTTTTAACGCCTCTGAAAGCTCTCGCCTTCGGTTGGGTGGCCGATATAGCTACGCCTATACGCAGAAAATCAAACCCTATGTGGGTGCTGCCTATGAGCGCGAGTTCAAAGGCGATGTGTCAGGCAGTGCTTATGGAATGTCCATTGAGAAGCCGTCGCTAAGCGGTAACGCCGGGGTCTTTGAGGTCGGCGTAACGATGAACCCACTGGCCGCCAACGGGGCACTGAGTATTGATTTTGGTGTGCAGGGCTATGCAGGTGAGCGCGAAGGTACGGCAGGCACACTTAAAGCTAAATACGAACTCTGGTAATGGTTCTAAGATATTGGGGGGGGCACTACTCGGCGTACCGGAGCTTGTGATCTGACGTATAGATGCTTACGTCGAATAACGAAAACTATCACCGTCCAATGCGCGGCAAGATATATCGTTATCAGGCGCTAGTTAAGCCTTAGCCATCCAGTCTGTAAAGACTCCTGATGGCCCCCATATTTGTCAAGATAGTGGACAGCATTTTTATCGTATATTATCTCGGATCAGTTGCCCCAGCCCGTAGAGCCGGTCGCCGGTAACAGTTAGGGCGAGACATGTTCCTGATGCCATTGCGTAGGTCGATGGTGTTCACCTAAAGAAGACGTGACTGTCGCTCGGCGGGTGGGTGAGTATTGGTCGGATGTAGTCACGAAAGGGCGTGGTCTGTATTTCAACTGTAATGCGAACAAGCACGGCTACAAGACCTGTGGGGTCGGGATGATCGACCATAGTCAGTCCGCGCTACGTGAGGCTTTGCGAGGCGCAGTGGTGTACCTCACGAAAACGGACCTTTACATGAAACTGCAAACTGAAGGCAGGGGTATGGGCAAAGGGTTAAGCCCCGGCCCCAAAGGCACCCGTGGTAGGCCTAGGGCTGTTTCGCCGCGAGGGAGGGATGGCCTAGGGGCATCACAGCAGTAGGCCCTTAGAGGCACTGAGGGCCAAATAGTCGATGACGCAAATCCAATAGTGTAAAGTCTAACGTTCATCGTATTTTAACGCGCTTACTATTTTTCCAAGCCTGCTTAACGAGTTCGTCTTCACGTAGCCATGCGGTCAGCCACTTCTCAATATTTGAGATCTGTAAAGCAGGGATTTTATTTTTTTCAATAAACTCGGCCAAGGGGCCTTCAAGGTCGGAAACGGCTTTAACTTTAGTTGGCCAACCGTCCTTAGGTTGCCTATCCTTTAGCAGTCTTGCTGCCTCCTCTTTTACCAGCAGGGTAGATTTGTTTCGTCCTTGAGCATTTATAGTGTTCTGGTTTGAGCGATCATCTGCTTTCATTGCATTGAGGATGGCTGCAGACTTTTCTATGATCTCGCCGACCATCACACTTGCATAGTTGGTGAAAGCCCATGCCCGGGCACGGTTTTTTTGTGCCTCAGCGTCGCTCCCCAGTTCGAGGTACAGGCAGGCATATCTCACGTGATGTAGCAGTGTTTTGATTGCTTCATCCCGTTGTATGTCTTCGTTTTCCCATCGGGTTTCTAGTTCGGCTTGTAGTCCTGGGTTGCCTGTGACCGTGCGGATGTCCTCCAGTAGTTGAATATAGTGATCGAGGTCAAGTAACGAATCAAAAAAGTGATCTCGAAGCATGCTGTGGTTTCTAGCAATAGCTTCAACAACTGTAGTGTTGCCTACGCTTTCATTCATGCTCGCTGTGATTTGATGTGGTGGAAATAGTGGCTGAGTTGCTTTGGTCATTGTGCAATCCTTGGCGATGCTCATTGATAGAGTGTCGCGCAATTCGTTAGTTTTTGTGGTTTTGGAGAGCAACGTACTACTTTTGCAGGTGATAGTGGGGGCGAATCACGCTCAGGGTTTGGAGGCTTTTATGACAGTGTTTAAAAAGTCACTCCAGTCGTCCATCAGGGCGCGACGCTTATCCAGGAAATCCGAGCGTGAGTAGGCTCCTTCGGTTTGGTCACGTTCATCATGCGCAAGCGCCATCTCACACACCTCGCGTGGGTAATGGGTGCATTCCCCAGCCCAGTCTCGAAATGAGGAACGAAAGCCGTGTCTTGTGATGTGCTTGTACCCCATGCAATGTAAGAGCGTTCGTACTGCGTTTGCGTGCATGACACCTGTCTTGCCTTGACCAGGGAATAGAAAGGCGCTTCCTTCATTTCTCGGAATGCTCCTCACAAGTTTTACGACCTCTTTGGAAAGCGGAATCACGAAAGCTACTCGCATCTTCATTCGCTCTTCTGGGAGTGACCAAGTTCCGGCCGCTAGATCAAACTCATCCCAACGAGCAAACCTGACCATGTGGGCGCGTGCGCTCGTCATGATCAGGAGTTGAGCCGCCTGAGACGGAGGTGTTGAGTTCGCCCTGAGTTTTACCATCAAATCGGGCACTTCCTGCCAGCGCAAGGCTTCAAAGTGCTCACGCTTCCGAGCCTTCCTCTTTTCAGAACGGCTCAGCAGGTTCTCCAAATGTCCGCGCCAGCGAGCAGGGTTCTCACCCTGTCGCAGGTTGCGTGCCTTGGCTGCATCCAGAACTTGCTCAATCTGGCCGCGAACCTCGTCAGCGGTTCTGGTCTTGGTGGCCCAGATAGGTTGTAAAACCTTGAGCACTTCAGGAGTACCAATGTCTTCGGCTGACAGCTTCCCTATTTGATTAAACGCATACAGCTCCAGCTTTCGCAGCCAGCCTTTACGCCATTTCTCTGACCAAGCGGCACCGTGAGCATCACGGTATTCCATTGCGAGCGTTTCGAACCTCAGTTGCTTGGCTTCACTTGCACGCTGGGCTTCCCGTTGGGTCGCTCGCTCTACGTCTCTGGCAGCCAAGGGATCGATGCCATCACTCAGTTGGCTGCGTTTAGCACTGGCATCTTGTCTGGCCTTCTTGAGACTGACCTCAGGGAATGAGCCCAGACCCATCTCTCTGCGACGGCCCGCCAGTTGAAAGCGGAGTAGCCATGATTTACGCCCGGTAGGTTTGACGACCAGCCGTAGCCCATCACCATCTTCATAGGTACCAGGTTCGGTCAGGTTTTCGACTTGTTTCGGGTTTAGCTTACCCATTGATTTCCCCTTGCTGTTCCTTTTGTCCCCCCACCTGTCCCCCCACCTCATTGTCGGATGAGGTCAAATGACGTTGAACACCATTGGACAAGGAAATGCCTTAAACCTGCGTAATAGCTAAGCTAGCAGGTGAGCTTTCGGATGGGATAGGATTATTTCGGGCAATTAAAAAGCCGGCTTGTGGCCGGCTTCTCGGGGACTGGCTTGGTTCATTTTTGGTAAACCGCACCAGCCTTCAAAACGTACACCCAGCTCTTGCGGCTGGCTGTGGGACTGGGCGAGAAAGTCATCCGCTTCGTCAGGCGCTCTGACCGCTTGAAGGGTCGATGCGCAAATGTGGGGCGCAGCATACGCATATTCGCCGGGAATTCCCAGTGCGAAGCGCGTTCCAGAGGCCTTGAAGCAGTAAAAAGTGCGAAGAATATGTTGCTGGATGCGTGGTCGGCCGAGGAAGCGGTTCACTGGCAAGCCGGCGCCAGCAGGCAACTGGTGCTGCGTGCGGGCATAAAAAAGCCCCGGATGACCGGGGCTCTTTCTTGAAGCTTGTTGCTCCAAGCGTGCAGTTGCTTCTTAGCCTTTGTAGGCAGCAACCGACTTCAGGATCTCGGCGCGGGCTGCATCGGCATTGCCCCAACCGTCGATCTTCACCCACTTGCCTTTTTCGAGGTCTTTGTAGTTCTCGAAGAAGTGCTTGATCTGTTCCAGCAGCAGGGCTGGCAGGTCGGTGTATTCCTTCACGTCGACATACAGCTGGGACAGCTTGTCGTGTGGTACCGCGATCACTTTGGCATCGCCGCCGCCGTCGTCGGTCATGTTCAGGATGCCCACTGGACGGGCACGGATCACCGAGCCTGGCGCTACTGGGTAAGGGGTCACGACCAGTACGTCGAGGGGGTCGCCGTCGTCAGCCAGGGTGTTGGGGATGAAGCCGTAGTTGGCCGGGTAGAACATCGGGGTGGCCATGAAGCGGTCAACGAACAGGCAGTCGCTGTCTTTGTCGATTTCGTACTTGATCGGCGCGTGGTTGGCCGGGATTTCGATAGCGACGTAGATGTCGTTCGGCAGGTCTTTGCCCGCCGGAATCTTGCTGTAGCTCATTGGGCGTTGCCCCCGTTAGTTGACCAAATGACTTGGCCGGATTGACCAAAAAGTGGCGGCGATTATAGACACACTCCGCTACCGATGCCACGTGCCAAGGGTCGTAGAACCTTGGTTGTACTGTGTTGCGGGCGTGTTCGGGTTTGCCGAGCGACCGGCGGCCTGGTTGTCAGGTAACCGGTCTTCAGATGAACAGCTTAAATAGCGCGACAGGACATTAGTGGTGCGTTTGATAGACCGGATCTTCTGCTTGAAGTTGCTGTAACCGGGCCAGTGGATTCTGCCGATAAAACAGCTGTAGTTGTGCATAGACTTTCGGATAGGCCGCCACCAGCAAGTCCGGGGCGCTGAAGAAGTATTCGCTGGTGACGGCGAAGAATTCCGCCGGGTTTTCCGCGGCGTAGGGGTCGATGGCGGTTTCTGCGTCCGGATTGCGGTCCAACTGGTGGTTGAGGTCGTCGTAGGCGCTTTGCATCACTTGCGCCCACTCGCTGACCCGCATGTCGCTGTGCAGCGGCGGCAGGCCGTTGGCGTCGCCGTTGAGCATGTCCAGCTTGTGGGCCAGTTCGTGGATCACCAGGTTGTAGGCTTCCCAGCCACCGCTGGCCAGGACTCCGGGCCAGGCGAGGATGACCGGCCCCTGCTGCCAGGCTTCGCCACTGTGCTCGCCATCCCATTCGTGCTCGATACCGCTGGCGTCGCGATGGCGTTGCGGGCTGAGGAAGTCGTCGGGGTAAAGGATGATTTCGTGGAAGCCCTGATACCAGTTCAGGTCCCCCAGGTGCAGCAGCGGCAGCTGTGCCTGGGCCGCCAGTAGCAGGCGCTGTTCCTGATGCAGCTCGACCCCGGGCAGGGCGGTGAGGTGCTTGTCGTCGAGAAACAGCACGCTGGCCTCGCGCAGCCACTGGTCCTCGGCGGCACTGATGCCGTCGAGGAAGGGCAGGTGCTGGCGTACCCGCTGCCAGGTTTCATCGCTGACCGGGTGCCTGGCCAGCCGGCGCTTGCGGCGCCAGGCGCTGAGGGACCACATGGTGCTTAGCGGGTTTCGGCTTTTTCGGTACTGCGGCCAAAACGGCTGCGCAGTACGCCAATGATCATCGGCACCAGGGACAGGAGGATGATGGCCACCACCAGCAGCGAGAGGTTTTTCTTGATGAAGGGCACGTTGCCGAAGAAGTAGCCCAGGGTCACCAGGCCGCCGACCCAGAGGATGGTGCCGGCCACGCTGAAAGCGAAGAACCGTGGGTAAGGCATGCGCGCCACGCCGGCGACGAAGGGCGCGAAGGTGCGGATGATCGGCAGGAAGCGCGCCAGGGTCACGGTCTTGCCGCCGTGCTTTTCATAGAAGTCGTGGGTTTTCTGCAGGTAGTCGCGGCGGAAGATCTTCGAGTTGGGGTTGCTGAACAGCCGTTCCCCTGCCGTTCGTCCAATCACATAGTTGGTGCTGTCGCCAAGGATCGCCGCCAGCATCAGCAGGCCGCCCAGCAGCACCGGGTCCATGCCGCCGCCTGCGGCCACCGCGCCGGCGATGAACAGCAAGGAGTCGCCGGGCAGGAAGGGGGTTACCACCAGGCCCGTCTCACAGAAAATCACCAGGAACAGGATGGCGTAGATCCAGGGCCCGTAGTTGGTCACCAGCATGTCGAGATAAACGTCGAGATGAAGGATTAGGTCGATCGGGTTGAAATCCATTGGGGCACCTGTGATGACAGCCTGGCTCGGCAGGCCTGTGCGATGACTCGGAGAAAGGGACTACAGGGGTGTGTAGCTTTTCTTACGATCCGAAAAGGTCGGCATTATAAGGGCTGACAAGTGAAATGCGTGTTCAGATTGTAGCGGGGCGTTTCGGCTTGGCCGGTGCTTGGTAGGTTGCCGGGAGGGCGCGCGTCAGGGGCGGAAATACCAAAGCGGCCCTGGGGCCGCTGTCTGCAGAGTCAGTCGTCGCTGAGGGGCAGGACGTAGTTCTTGAACTCGGTATCTTCGCGAAAACCCATGGACTCGTAGGTTTTGCGTGCCACTTCGTTGTTGCTGCTGGTGGACACCCGCAGGCGCACGGCGTTGGTTTCCTTGGCCATCTTCTTCGCGGTGCGCATCAGGTTGTCCGCCACCAGCTGGCGCCGGGCGTCTTCGGCAACGTAGATATCGTTGAGAATCCACACACGCTTGAGGGAGAGGGAGGAAAAGCTCGGGTACAGCTGGCAGAAGCCCAGCAATTTGTTGCTGTCGTCGTCGGCCAGGGCCAGGTAGATCACCGATTCCTTGCGCCGCAGGCGTTTTTCCAGGAAGGCCCTGGACGAATCCGGGTAGGGCAGTGCGCCATAGAATTCGCGGTATTTGACGAATAAGGGAGTCAACAGATCCAGGTGCTCGAGGGTTGCTTGAGTAATCCGCATGGTGGCTCTCAACTTCAAGTGGATGTGACGGCACAGGTTGGATGACTCGGGCAGCCGTGTTGCGATGCTGCCCAAAGCGGCGAAAAAGCGCAATCGTCTTGCAAAATCACGCTTGGGGCGGGCCCAGGAGGAAGTTGCCCTTCATATCTGCCGGCTCGTCGCTGTCCAGGGTCTGCACTTGCGCCTCGTCTTTGAGGTTCACCCCCGACAGTTGGCGGCGGCAGGCTTCACGCATCAGGTAGAGCAGGCGGTGAGCGGCCATGCCGTAGCTCAGGCCCTCCAGGCGCACATTGGAGATGCAGTTGCGATAGGCGTCGGTGAGGCCGATTTTCGGCTGGTAGGTGAAATACAGCCCCAGGCTGTCGGGGGAACTGAGCCCCGGGCGTTCGCCGATCAGGATCACCGTCATCTTCGCCCCCAGCAGTTGCCCGACCTCGTCGGCCACCGCCACCCGGCCCTGTTCCACCAGCACCACGGGCGACAGCGACCAGCCTTCGGCGGCGGTCTGTTCCTCCATGCGTGCCAGAAATGGCAGGGTATGGCGATGCACCGCCAGGGCCGACAGGCCATCGGCTACCACCACTGCCAGATCGAACCCGCCGGGATGGGCGCTGGCATAGTCGCGCAGGGCCTGGGCCGAGTCTTCACTGAGCCGGCGTCCCAGGTCGGGGCGTTGCAGGTAGCTGTGGCGGTCGGTGGCGGCGCTGTGCAGCAGCAGGCTGTCACGGCCGCGCTCGGCCAATTGGGCGCTCAGGCCGGCGTGGTCGAAGGGCAGGTGCACCGCATCCCGGGCCTGGGCGTGGGCGTATTGGAAGTCCAGTTGAGCATCGGTGGGCAGGCTGGTGCCGGTACGGCCCAGGGCAATGCGTGCCGGAGTCAGGCGGCGCAGTTCCAGCCAGGGGTTCTGCGAATCGGTGGGGTGTTTTTGCATGAGCCTGTTCCTTATCCCAACTGGGCCAGCGCCTGGCGGAAAGCCGGCGGCAGGTTGTTGCCGAAATGCACCTTGCCGTCGGCCTGGGTGAAGATGCCGGTCCTGGCCAGCCATTGCTCGAATTCGGGAGCGGGTTTCAGGCCAAGGGTCTGCCGGGCATAGAGCGCGTCGTGGAAGGACGTGGTCTGGTAGTTGAGCATGATGTCGTCGGACCCGGGGATGCCCATGATGAAGTTGATTCCTGCCACCCCCAGCAGGGTCAGCAGGTTATCCATGTCGTCCTGGTCGGCTTCGGCGTGGTTGGTGTAGCAGATGTCACAGCCCATGGGCACGCCCAGCAGCTTGCCGCAGAAGTGGTCTTCCAGGCCGGCACGGATGATCTGCTTGCCGTTGTACAGGTACTCGGGGCCGATGAAGCCGACCACGGTATTGACCAGGAACGGCTTGAAGTGCCGGGCCACGGCATAGGCGCGGGTTTCGCAGGTCTGCTGGTCGATGCCGAAGTGGGCGTTGGCCGACAGGGCGCTGCCCTGGCCGGTCTCGAAGTACATCAGGTTCTGCCCCAGGGTGCCGCGGTTCAGGCTCAGGCCCGCCTCGTAGCCTTCCTGGAGCACGTTGAGGTTGATGCCGAAGCTGGCATTGGCCGCTTCGGTGCCGGCAATCGATTGAAAGACCAGGTCCAGGGGCACGCCGCGATTGATCGCCTCGATGGAGGTGGTGACGTGGGTCAGCACGCAGGCCTGGGTGGGGATCTCGTAGCGCTGGATGATGGCATCGAGCATTTCCAGCATGGCGCAGATCGAGGCGATGCTGTCGGTGGCCGGGTTGATGCCGATCATCGCGTCGCCGTTGCCGTACAGCAGGCCGTCGAGAATGCTTGCGGCGATGCCCGCCGGCTCGTCGGTGGGGTGGTTGGGCTGCAGGCGGGTGGACAGGCGTCCACGCAGCCCCAGGGTGCCGCGGAACTTGGTCACCACGCGGATCTTCTGCGCCACCAGGATCAGGTCCTGCACGCGCATGATCTTCGACACCGCGGCGGCCATTTCCGGGGTCAGGCCCGGCGCCAGGGCCCGCAGGCTCTGTTCGTCGGCGGCGTCGCTGAGCAGCCAGTCGCGAAAGCCGCCCACGGTCAGGTGGCTGACGGTGGCGAAGGCCTCGCGGTCATGGGTGTCGATGATCAGCCGGGTGACTTCGTCGGACTCATAGGGAATCAGCACCTCTTCGAGAAAGTGCTTGAGTGGGATATCCGCCAGGGTCATCTGGGCGGCAACCCGCTCGCCGTCGTTGAGGGCGGCAACCCCGGCCAGAAAGTCGCCGGAACGGGCCGGGCTGGCCTTGGCCATGACGTCCTTGAGGCTGTCGAAGCGATAGGTCTGAGAACCTACGCTGTGGGAAAATTGGGCCATCTCAGTCTCCGTTTCAACGATGTAGGGGCGTTGCCGAGTGCTGGCGGATCATCAGGATGCCACCTTCTTCAGCAGGTTTTCCAGACGATTGCCGGCAGCCCGGTGATGGAGGATGGCAAAGGCCTTTTCCGCCACCAGGCTGCCGCCTTCCAGCGGCGGCAGGCCACCGCTGTAGATGTTCGAGATCACGGTGTATTCATAGCGAATGTCGGCATTGCCGCTGAACTGGGCGGCGGCGCGGCGCGCCTGCTCGTCCGGCAGGCGGTAGCCCAGGTAGGCGGACATGCTCCGTGAGGCCAGGGCATCGCCGCCGGGCCGCTCGCCGATCAGCACGATGATCAGCTGGGGTTGCAGGGCCTCGCCCACCGACTCCGCCAGCTTGACCCGGCCATAGGGCGCGAGGATCGGCTGGCCGATGCGCAGCTCGCGGCTGTGCAAGCCGTCCAGCAGCACCGGCAGCAGCTCGGGAATGTTGTGGTGGATGGCCTCGGCACTGAGGCCGTCGGAAATCACGATCTGCACGTCGTTGTATTCCGGTTTAAGGCGCCGCAGCACTTCCTCGGTCAGCCGCGCGCCCAGCTCCGGGTCTTGCAGATGGGCCAGCTTGTCCGGGGCGGCGGTGCGCAACTCACGCAGGGGAATGGCGCCGATTTCGGTGGGGCGCAAGTCGACGTAGATTGCCTCGCGGGCCACTGCCAGGTTGGCGCGTACAGTACGCGACACGCTGTTGGCCGGGCGCGGCCCGGCGTTGTCGAAGCCGTAGGTGGCCGGGGTGGATTCCAGCAGGCGCTGGAAGTCGATGTCCGACTGGCAGAAAATCCTCGGGTTGCCCCAGTTCGGCCCGCGTTCCACGTTGCCGTGGGCGTCTTCCTGGAAAATCCCCTTGCCCAGGGCCCAGCGCAGGTATTCCGGGGCCGGTGCCAGGTCGTGCACCTCGCGCAGGGTCTGGTTGTCGTGGGCGCTGGTGTCGAAGTAGGCGAGCATGCGGTCGGTGCTCAGGTACACGTCCATGAAGAAGTTGGCCCCGGCCGCGGTCAGCAACTCGGTGGCCATCTGCTGGCCTTCCAGGGTTACTTGCGAGTGCAGGGTGTAGCAGGGGGCCATGCCCATGGGCAGGCCCAGCAACTTGCCCATGAACTGGTCCTGCAGGCAGGAATAGGTCATCTCGAAGTTGTCGAGGTGGGTTTCCGGGCCGATGAAGCCGGTGACGTTGTTCACCATGTACGGCCGGTAGCGCCGGGCAAGCCCGTAGCACAGGGCTTCGCAGGTGGTCATGTCGATGCCTTCGTGCTTGCCGTAGGTCAGCTCGCTGCCCTGGCCAGTCTCGAAGTACATGAAGTTTTCCGCCACGTCCCGCAGCGGGCCGCGCTCGGCCATGGTCTGCCAGGCCTGGTCCAGCAGTTGCACGGTAACGTCGAACTCGTCGGTCAGGGTACGTTCGGTGCCCGCCAGGCTCTGGAACATGATCTCTACTGGAGCGCCCTGGTCGAGGCAGGCCAGTTGGGTCTTGATATGGGACAGCACGCAGATTTGGGTGGGTGCTCCGGTTTCCCGGCGCAGCTTGTCCAGGTGGTGAAGCGTGGCGCTGATGTTGTCCACGGTGTCGATGGCCGGGTTGAGGCCGATCAGTGCATCCCCCGAGCCCATGCTCAGGCCGGTGTAGACCAGCAGGGTGATGCCGCTGAGGTTGTCGGTGGGATGGTTGGGCTGCAAGCGCGACGACAGGGTGCCGGGCAGGCCCACCAGGGTTCGGGCCTTGGCGGCCGCGCCACTCTTGAGCTTTTTCGACAGCAGGATCAGTTCATGCACATCCAGCAGCTTGGCCAGGGCGGCCACCATCACCCCGGTCAGGGCGCGGCCGATGCGGCGTATTTCGGTGCCGTGGCTGCGCAGCAGGCGATCTTTCAGGGCGCCCAGGGTAAGAGGGGCGATTTCCCCGAACACTTCGTGGTCGATGTCGTAGTTGACCTGCATGACACTGTCGATATGGCCGTGGCGGTCGGTCAGCGGGTGCTGGAAATAGTGATCCAGGGTCAGTTCCGAGAGCACCTTGCGCGCTGCTTCGCGAGTGATTTCATCCACGGCGGCCAGCCCCGCCACACGGTCCCCGGCCTTGCTGATGTCGGCGGCGCCGAGCACCGCCTTGAGGCTGTCGAAGGCGATCTGGCGATCCAGCACCCGGGTGCTGTAGCCACGTTCGGCCGGGACGACGGGAAGGCGGATGTGCTGCAGTTCGGTGAGTGACATGGCAAGACTCTCCTTGGCCGGCATCGGCATCAGTGCACACCGTAAAAGGCGACGGGCACTATGTGCTGATGGGGTGTTCCCAGATTGATGAAGTGCGCCGAGCGTTCACGTACTTCGTCGATGACGATCAGGTTGCAAGAACTGCGCCCCCAATCCGTGGCGTAGTTGCCCAGGACCTTGCCGACGTTGCTCTCCAACAGCAGCACCAGCGGCCATTGGGGCGCCGGGCGGGCAGTGCCCAGGGCCCGGCACAGCAGGGCGCCGAGGTGGCGTATTTCTTCCAGGCCTGGCGCCTGGCCGCCATCGAGCAATTGCAGGCAGGCACCGTCGCGGCTGCTCAGGGCCAGTTCCAGGGCCGCCTCCAGTTGCTGCCGGGAGGCGCGCACCGATAGACGGGCAACGATGGGCAGGTCCTTGAGCGGCAGTGCTTCGGGCCGGGGCAGGAACAAGGTGCTGCCGGAGATTTCGGTGTTGTGCAGGGTCAGCCCGTAGACCGTGGCCCGGCCACGGTTTTCCGGGACCAGGCGGCGGGCGTCACGCACCAGCCGCGGCTGGCGGGCAATGGCCAGGGCCAGGTCGATGCCCAGGTCGCCGTAGTGGGTGGTGCCGGGCAGGGTTTCACCCTGCAAGTGCCGATACAGCAACTCGCCGACGCCACCGGAAAAGGTCAGCGCCACATCAGGTTCGTGAGCCGGCAGGTTCAGCGGCAGTTGCTCCGTCAACCGGCCCAGCGGGCTGGCGAAGAACGCTCGGTCCCCCGACACGAGCGCCAGCAGGGCGTCGATGTACCAATCCAGCACGGCCTGCAGTTGTGAGCTGTCGAGGAGTTGCCCGGATGTTTTGCCAATCGCCAGGTGATCGAGCAGGGCCCGGCCGAACTCCGACATTCCGCTGAGCCGATAGCTGCCCGGCTCGAATTGCAGGTGCCGGGCACCGATGAAATGGCAACCGCTGGCCAGCACATTGCCCTCCAGGCCCCAGGCGGCATTGGTGGTGCCACCGCCGATATCCAGGTTGAGCATGGGCTGCTGCGCGTGAAAGCGGCTCAGGGCCGAGCAACTGCCCATGAACGCCAGCCAGGACTCCAGGCCGCCATCGTCGGCACGGGTGATCAGTGCGTTACCGATCAGTTGCCCCACCAGTTGCGCCAGGGCCTGGGCGTTGTGCCGCCGGGCCGCCAGCCCGGTGATGATCACCCCGCCGGAAAACAACTGCTGCGGGCGCACGTCCGCCTGTTCAAGCCAGGTTTCGATCAGGCCGCGGATCGCGGCTTCATCGATGACCTCATCCTTGAAGGGCGTGAACACCGGGTCGCCGCGAAACAGCACCCGGGGTTCGTTGAGGGCCATGCGCCCGGTGATGCAGTGGCTGCTGAGGCTGGCCTGGGCAATCAGCACGCTGCTGGTGGTGGACCCGAAGTCCAGCCCCAGCAGCAAGACCTGGGCGCCGCCGGTGAAGGCTTGCATGCAGGCGTTCCTCGCCGCGCCGGAGTCAGGCCGTGGCCTTCTGGCCTGCCGGTTCCGGGGTTTCCAGGGCCGTGCCGCCCAGGTACTCGCCTTCGCCGATGATTCCGGCAGCCCGGTCCTGGGCTTCCAGTTGCAGGGCCTTGGGTACCGACAGCCAATAGGCCAGTCCCACCGCGACGAAGCCGGCGCTGATCTTGCCGATCAATACCGGGAGGATGATGGTCGGCTGGAAGTTGGCGGTGAAGGACAGGTGGTCCCCCAGCAGGAAGGCGGCGCAGACACCGAAGGCGATGTTCACCACCTTGTCCTTGGGCGGCATGAAGCGCACCAGGCGGAACATGGCCAGGATGTTGGCGATGGTGGCCAGCATGCCGGCACTGCCTACCGCGCTGAGGCCGATCTTGCCGCCGAGGTTTTCCAGGGGCTTGCCCAGGTACTTGCGCAGCAGGTAGACCATGGGGAAGGCGCCGGCCAGCATGATGCCGATGTAGCCGGCGGTTTCCAGGGCGCGGGTCTGGTCCTCGGCGTCGGCGATGATCGGGTGGAAGCCCCAGCCGCCGAACACCGCGGAGAAGGCCCCGGTGAAGTACTCGACGATGGAGAACACCAGTACCAGCTTGATCGCCGCGTCCATGGCCCGGCCGAAGATGATGAAACCCTTGATCATCATGTCCGGCAAAAAGCGCAGGCCCAGGGCCAGGGCCACGACGAAGATCAGGATCGGCAGCAGGTTGGCGAAGATGCTGCCCAGGCCCAGGGCCAGTTGGTAGCTGGCTTCGCCGCTGGTGCTGACCAGTTCGCGTACCTGCGGGTTGCTGAAGGCCAGGATCAGGCTGGCGATCATTACGCCCACGGGAATGGTGAGGATCCCGGACATGATCCCCAGGGCCATGTACTTGTGGTCGCGCTTGTCGAGCATCGCCAGGCCCATGGGGATCGAGAAGACGATGGTGGCGCCACCCATGAAGCCGGTGATCAGCGCCATTACCAGCGCTTCCTTGCTGGCGGCCAGGGCCGAGGCCAGCTGATAGCCGCCCATGTCCGAGGCGATGATCATGGTCGCCGCCAGGGCCGGATCGGCTCCCAGGGAATTGAAGAACGGTCCGAAGACTGTTTCGATGACCACGGTGAGATAGGGGATGGAGGCCATGATGCCCGCGGCCGGCACGAAGATGTAGCCGGTGGCGTGAATGCCTTCCATGAATTCCTTGCCCAGGCCTCGCTCGCTGTCATAGATGGCGGCGAAGGCGCCAAGTACGGCGCAGAGCATGATGAGGTAGAGCACGTAGTTGCCGATCTGATCCATTGCGTTTGTCCCTTGTTATTGTTTTTCAAGCAGGGTCTGTGCACGACTGGTTTGGCGCAGAACTTCCGACAGCAGTGTCCCGTCCGGCAAGCCGTCGGCACCGGATCAGAGCAGGTGAACCTGTGCGGCAAGGCCGCGAAAAGGCCTCCCGGCGGCCTGGGCCGCCGGGAGGATCGATCAGAAGAAGCCCAGCGGGTTGATGTCGTAGCTCACCAGCAGGTTCTTGGTCTGCTGGTAGTGGTCGAGCATCATCTTGTGGGTTTCACGGCCGACGCCGGATTTCTTGTAGCCACCGAACGCGGCGTGGGCCGGGTACAGGTGGTAGCAGTTGGTCCAGACGCGGCCGGCCTTGATCCCGCGGCCCATGCGGTAGGCGCGGTTGATGTCGCGGGTCCAGACCCCGGCACCCAGGCCGAACTCGGTGTCGTTGGCGATCGCCAGGGCTTCGGCTTCGTCCTTGAAGGTGGTGACGCTGACCACCGGGCCGAAGATTTCCTCCTGGAACACGCGCATCTTGTTGGTGCCCTTGAGCAGGGTCGGCTGGATGTAGTAGCCGCTGGACAGGTCACCCTCGAGTTTTTCCACCTTGCCGCCGGTGAGCAGCTGCGCACCTTCATTCTTGGCGATGTCGAGGTAGGAGAGGATCTTGTCGAACTGCTGCTCGGAAGCCTGGGCGCCGACCATGGTGTCGGTGTCCAGTGGGTCGCCACGCTTGATCTGCTCGATCTTCTTCATCACCACTTGCATGAATTCGTCGTAGATCGATTCCTGCACCAGGGCGCGGGATGGGCAGGTGCAGACTTCACCCTGGTTGAAGAAAGCCAGCACCAGGCCTTCGGCGGCCTTTTCGATGAACTTGGGCTCGGCCTGCATGATGTCTTCGAAGAAGATGTTCGGCGACTTGCCGCCCAGTTCCACGGTGGACGGAATGATGTTCTCGGCGGCGCACTTCATGATGTGCGAGCCCACCGGAGTCGAGCCGGTGAAGGCGATCTTGGCGATGCGCTTGCTGGTGGCCAGGGCTTCGCCGGCTTCGCGGCCAAAACCTTGCACCACGTTGAGTACGCCGGGTGGCAGCAGGTCGCCGATCACTTCCATGAGCACGGTGATGCCCAGCGGGGTCTGCTCGGCGGGCTTGAGTACCACGCAGTTGCCCGCTGCCAGGGCCGGGGCGAGTTTCCAGGCGGCCATCAGGATCGGGAAGTTCCACGGGATGATCTGCCCGACCACGCCCAGGGGTTCATGGATGTGATAGGCCACGGTGTTGCCGTCGATTTCCGCAGCGCTGCCTTCCTGGGCCCGCAGACAACCGGCGAAGTAGCGGAAGTGGTCGGCGGCCAGGGGAATGTCGGCGTTCAGGGTTTCGCGCACGGCCTTGCCGTTGTCCCAGGTTTCGGTGATGGCCAGCAGTTCGAGGTTCTGTTCGATGCGGTCGGCAATCTTCAGCAGGATCAGCGAGCGCGCCTGCACCGAGGTCGCGCCCCAGGCGTCAGCGGCGGCATGGGCGGCGTCCAGGGCCTTGTCGATGTCTTCGGCAGTGGAGCGGGGGAATTCGGCAATCGGCTGGCCGTTGACCGGCGAGGTGTTGGTGAAGTACTGGCCTTTGACAGGCGCGACGAACTCGCCGCCGATGTAGTTACCGTATTTGCTCTTGAACGAAACGATAGCGCCTTCAGTACCGGGGTGTGCGTAACGCATGGTGGGTATCTCCTGGCTTTTATGCTTATGGGGGAGGACGCGCCGTAGCGCATATCAAGCGTAGAGCAAAGGTCGGGCCAGCGTGCTACAGGCCATATGCATCAAGGGTTTGCGGATGTTTCGAGGGGACCGCTACGGGGCGCTGTGACGGATCCGGTACAGGCTTGAGTGACAGTTTGTAACCTAAGTGGCACAACCTGTGACTCGGGAGTCAAGCCGGCATTGCAATGCAGCAGCGCCTGGAGGATGCTGGTTCGCGTGTCGAATCTTGTCGGACAAGTCTGATGAGCATTCCTCCTTCGTAGTCGATTGCAGCCCGGCAGTGGCGACAGTATTTCGTCTGAGCGTGACAGCGCAGCAGGAGAATAATAAGAAATGCACACTAGCAATTACTTGAGCCGGCATGCCCAGCAGGTGCTCACCGTGGCCCAGGGCAAGGCTCATTTGCAGGGCCCGGGCAGCGATCCTTCCATTGCCCGCTCCTGGCTGCGCTGCCTCGAGGACTATCATCTCGACCCGGCCCAGGTCATGGCCCCTACGGTGCTTGAGCATGGCCGCCTGTTGGAAAGCCGCGAGCGCCTGCAAGATGTCTTGCAGATTGCCGGCACCGAGATGGCCAACCTGCACCAACAACTGTCCGGCGCCGGGCATGCGGTGCTGCTGACCGATGCCCGGGGCGTGATCCTCAACTGCATTACCGCCCCCAGCGAACGCAAGATCTTCGAGCATGCCGGACTGTGGCTGGGCGCCGATTGGAGCGAGGCCCGGGAGGGCACCAACGGCATCGGCACCTGCCTGGTGGAGCGCCAGCCGCTGACCATTCACCAGGGCGAGCATTTCCGTGGTCGGCACACCGGCCTGACCTGCTCTGCGAGCCCGGTGTTCGACCCCCATGGCGAGTTGCTGGCGGTGCTGGATGTGTCGTCGGCGCGCCAGGACGTGTCCCGGCAGAGCCAGTTCCACACCATGGCCCTGGTCAATCTGTCGGCGAAGATGATCGAGAGCTGCTATTTCCTGCGTTATTTCGAGAACCAGTGGCTGCTGCGCTTTCATCTGCAGGCGGAGTCGGTGGGGCTGTTCAGCGAGGGCCTGCTGGCGTTCGATGGCGATGGCCGGATCTGTGCGGTGAACCAGAGCGCCCTGAACCTGCTGGGGCATATTCGCGGCGGGTTGCTGGGCAAGCCGGTGGAAAGCTTTTTCGATTGCTCCCTGGATGAACTGCTCGGCCGCGCCAGTATCAATGCCAGCGCCAGTTGGCCATTGCGCACCCGGGACGGGCGACGCCTGTTCGCCTTGTTGCGCGGCCAGCCACAGCCGGCCGCACAACCAGCGGTGCTGCGGGCACCGCAGGCCATTGCGCCGGCGCGGCCCTCGGGGATCTGCCTGGGGGATGACGGCCTGCAGAACGATTTTCGCCGCGCCTCGCGAGTGTTCGAGCGCGATGTGCCGTTGCTGATCAATGGCGAGACCGGCTCCGGCAAGGAGGCCTTCGCCAAGGCGGTGCACCAGGGCAGCGCGCGGGCGGGCAAGGCCTTTGTCGCGCTCAACTGCGCGGCTATCCCGGAAAGCCTGATCGAGAGCGAGCTGTTCGGTTATCGCGGCGGCAGCTTTACCGGGGCGCGCAAGGAGGGCATGCGCGGCAAGTTGCAGCAGGCTGATGGCGGTACCCTGTTCCTCGATGAAATCGGCGATATGCCCCTGGCCCTGCAGACCCGTTTGCTGCGGGTACTGGAGGATCGGCTGGTGGTGCCGATCGGCGGCGAGCCGCAACCGGTCAACGTGCGCATCATCAGCGCGACCCACCGTGACCTGCTGGAGCGGGTGCGCGACGGTAGCTTCCGTGAGGACCTGTATTACCGGCTCAATGGCCTGGAGATCGCCTTGCCGGCCTTGCGCGATCGCAGCGACAAATCCCAGTTGCTGGATTTCCTCCTGGCCGAAGAGGCGGGCGGCCAGCCGGTGATGCTGGAGGACGCGGTGCGCCAGAGCCTGTTGAGTTATTCCTGGCCGGGTAACGTGCGGCAATTGCGCAACGTGCTGCGTACCCTGGCGGCCTTGTGTGAAAACGGCCGCATTGGCCTGGATGATCTGCCGCCGCTGATCCGCCACAGCCGCCCGGCGCCGCTGGGCGAAGCGGAAGCAGAGGTGCCGGAGCGGCCACTGGAGGATGCAGAGCGGGTGGCGTTGCTGGCGGCCCTGGAGCAGCAGCGCTGGCACATGACCCATACCGCCGAGCAGTTGGGCGTGAGCCGCAACACCCTCTATAGAAAGCTGCGCAAGCACGGCATCGCGCGCTAGTCCGAGCTGCCGGCCGCTGCTGGCCCGTCGGGCTTGCGCCGGCGCAGGCCAGCAGCAACCTCCCGGTCAGCTAATGGGTGCGATTTGCAGCCCTCTACGCTAACCTGCGCCGATGTTTTTCGAGGTCGACTATGCACATCCATATTCTCGGTATCTGCGGCACTTTCATGGGGTCGATGGCGGTTCTGGCCAAAGAGCTGGGCCATCACGTCACCGGTTCCGACGCTAACGTGTATCCACCGATGAGCACCCAGTTGCAGGCCCAGGGCATCGAGCTGACCCAGGGCTACGATCCTGCCCAGCTGGACCCGGCGCCGGACCTGGTGGTGATCGGCAATGCCATGTCCCGCGGCAACCCGGCGGTGGAGTACGTGCTGAACAAGGGCCTGCCCTATGTGTCCGGCCCGCAATGGCTGGCCGACCATGTGCTGCAGGGGCGTTGGGTACTGGCGGTGGCCGGGACCCACGGCAAGACCACCACCAGCAGCATGCTGGCCTGGGTCCTGGAGCATGCGGGCATGAGCCCGGGCTTCCTGATCGGCGGCGTGCCACAGAATTTCGCCGTCTCCGCGCGCTTGGGCGGTACGCCGTTCTTCGTGATCGAGGCCGATGAGTACGACAGCGCCTTCTTCGACAAGCGCTCGAAGTTCGTCCACTACCGCCCACGGACCGCGATCCTCAATAACCTGGAATTCGATCATGCGGACATCTTCCCTGATCTTCCGGCTATCGAGCGGCAGTTCCACCATCTGGTGCGGACCATTCCCAGCGAAGGCCTAGTGATCCATCCCACCACCGAGCCTGCCTTGCAGCGGGTGATCGAGATGGGCTGCTGGACCCCGGTGCAGACTACCGGCGCCGGTGGCCAGTGGCAGGTCAAGTTGCTGAGCGCCGACGGTTCGGCCTTCGAGGTGATGTTCGAAGGCGTGAGCCAGGGCGTGGTGGAGTGGGAGCTGACCGGCCAGCACAACGTCGCCAATGCCCTGGCCACCCTGGCTGCGGCACGCCATGTGGGCGTGGTGCCATCGATGGGCATTGCCGGCCTGAGCGCGTTCAAGAGCGTGAAGCGGCGCATGGAGAAAGTCGCCGAAGTGCATGGCGTGACCATCTACGATGACTTCGCCCATCACCCGACGGCCATCGCCACTACGCTGGATGGCTTGCGCAAGCGGGTTGGCGATGCCCCGGTGATCGCCATCATCGAGCCGCGCTCCAACTCCATGAAGCTTGGCGCGCACCGCGATGGCCTGCCGGAAAGCGTCAACCAGGCCGATCAGGTGATCTGGTATGCCCCGGCCAACCTGGGCTGGGACCTGGCCGCCACGGCGGCCTTGTGCACGGTGCCGTCGATTGTCAGCGACTCTCTGGAAGGCATCATCGAGCGGGTGAAGAGCCAGGCCAAGCCGGGCACCCAGGTGGTGATCATGAGCAACGGCGGCTTTGGCGGCCTGCACGGCAAACTGGCCGAGGCGCTGCGATGAACAACGGCCCGGAACGCATCACCCTGGCCATGACCGGTGCCTCGGGCGCCCAGTACGGCTTGCGCCTGCTGGACTGCCTGGTGCGTGAGGACCGGGAGGTGCATTTTCTGATCTCCAAGGCTGCGCAATTGGTCATGGCCACGGAAACCGATGTGACCCTGCCGCCCAAGCCGCAGACCATGCAGGCCTTCCTCACCGAATACACCGGTGCGTCGGCGGGGCAGATCCGCGTTTATGGCAAGGAGGACTGGATGTCGCCGGTGGCCTCGGGCTCCGGCTCGCCGGCGGCGATGGTAGTGGTGCCGTGCTCCACCGGTACCTTGTCGGCGATTGCCACCGGTGCCTGCAACAACCTGATCGAGCGCGCCGCGGACGTGACCCTCAAGGAGCGCCGGCAGTTGATTCTGGTGCCTCGCGAGGCGCCGTACTCCAGCATTCACCTGGAGCACATGCTCAAGTTGTCGAACATGGGCGTGACCATTCTGCCGGCCTCGCCGGGCTTCTATCACCAGCCGCAGACCATCGATGACCTGGTGGATTTTGTCGTGGCGCGGATTCTCAATCTGTTGAACATCCCGCAGGACATGTTGCCGCGCTGGGGCGAGCATCATCTGAGCAGCGATGAGTAAGTCCCTGCTGGTGCTGTTGGCCGCCCTGCAACTGGGCGGCTGTGCCACGGCCCGGACCTTGAATGCCGCCCAGCCCGGGGCGCCGGTGGTGTATTCGGGGACGCGCCTGGACTTGTATGCGATGCAGGGTGGGTGCTGCGCCATGGACCGCTTTGGCGCTGAGGCACCGAGCTATCCTGGCGTGGATCTGCCAGCCAGTGCCCTGCTCGATACCCTGTTGCTGCCGCTGTCGGTGCTGACGGTATTGGGGGTGGGGTTTCAGGCAACGGGCGGGTTGTAGTGCTTCGCCGGCAAGCCGGCTCCTACAGGTACGTGCAGGAGCGGCTTGCGGGCGAGCGATTCATTTGCCCAGCTTGCGTAGTTCGTCGGACTCGACGATCCGCGTGCCGGTCTGCTCTTCCAGGGCCAGGCGCCACATGGCCCGGGCCAGTTGGCAGGCTTCGATCCCGCGGTACTTGCCCGGTATCAGCCGCGACAGTGGTCCGGCCAGCTGTTCGCCCAGGCGCGGCTCGATGCGATCCCCCAGCAGCAGTGATGGCCGGCAGATGGTCAGTTGTGGCCAGCCCTGCAGTTTCAGCGCTTCTTCCATTTCACCTTTGACCCGGTTGTAGAAGATCGACGACTTGGGGTCGGCGCCCAGGGCGCTGATCACGATCAGGTGCCGTGCGCCCAGCTCCCGCGCGCGTTTGCCGAAGGCCACCACCATGTCCAGGTCCACCGCGCGAAAAGCGGCTTCGGAACCGGCCTGCTTGAGGGTGGTACCCAGGCAGCAGAAGGCGATTTCCACTTTGCCGCTGAGTTGCGGCAGGAATACGGCGGGGTCGCCGACCGGGTTTTCCAGGCGTGGGTGTTCGCTCAGTGGGCGTCTGCTGGGCGCGAGGACGCGGGTGATGGTGGGCTCGTTGAGCAGACGATCGAGCAGTTGCTCCCCGGTCAGGCCGGAGGCGCCGGCGAGCAGGATATGCTGAGGCGTCAAGTACATGGTCATTCCCCCTTGATACTGTTTCAGCTTAGTTGCTCTGTGCTTCCTTGCTGCTTATAGAGACACTCTGCAGGGCCTTTCGTGCCTGCTGTTTGCGCAATTGTTGCCAATGGGCAATGACGCCTCTGGGCGCCCAGATCTGCGGCTCCGACGCTTCGAAGCCGTCTGCCTGCTCACGCTCGGCAACGATGCCCCGGGCCAGCTTGAATGCATGCTCCAGGTCGTCGGTCTGGTTCAGCGCCTGGGCGAACAGGGCATCGCCAAAGTAGGTGAAGTCGGCCTCTTCCGAGCAGCCGAAGGACACTCGGTCTGCCTGAGATGCGGTCATGATCAGGGTTCGCTCATCCTTGAGGGCCGGGATGAAGCCGCCGGAGTAGCAGGAAGAGATGACGATGATCTTGTCGCGGTTCTTCAGCGGGGCCAGGGCGGTGGCCAGTTCATCGGCGGGCAGGTCTGCCAGCTCCAGGCGCGGCTGGTCCAGCACCAGTTCGTGGGCGCTGGTGCCGTGGCTGGTGAGGTAGATGAACACCAGGTCTTCCGGGCCGCTGCGTTCGGCCAGGGTCTGGGCGGCGCGGCGCAGGTTTTCCCGGGTGGCCATGGGCCGGTTCATCAGGTGGTCGCGGTGATTGACCAGGCGGATCTGGCCGTAGGCGCCGAAGCGACTGGCGAGCATGTTGCTGACATAGTCGGCCTCGCGCAGGAACACGCTCTGCTTGCCGTCGCCGGCCAGGGTCAGGCTGTAGAGTTCGATGGCCGGGGTGGAGGCGGGCACCGTATCGAGGGCTTCCTTGAGCAAGCGGCCCTGGACCAGCAGCGCAGTTTCCAGCGGGTCTGGCAGTAGCTTGCCATCGGCGTCGCGAACCCGCAGGCCGTTGTTCCACACACCGCTTTGCACGCTGCCATCGCGCAGTACCAGTACGCCGTGGCCTTGGTAGTTGTCACTGTCGAAGCCGCCAACGTAGAAGCTGCCATCGCTGAGATTTAGCCGCCCCTCACCGCTGAAGCGCCAGTCGCTGAAGGTGCCGACATAGTGGCTGCCGTCGGCGCCGGTCAGTTCGCCCTTGCCACTCAGGGCGCCTTCCTTGAACTGGCCGATCCAGACGTCGCCGTCGGAGTTTTCGTAGCGGCCCTTGCCGTTGAGCTGGTTGTGCTTGAAGCCGCCGACGTAGATGTCGCCTTCGGCACTGTTGAAGGTGCCGTTGCCTTCCAGCTGGCCGTTGACGAAGTTGCCGGTGAACTGGTTGCCGCTGGCGTCGCTGCGCTGGCCTTCGCCATTGGGCTTGCCCTTGGCGAACTGGCCCTGGTACTGGCTGCCGTCGTCCAGTTCCAGGCGCCCGAGGCCCGAATACAGGTCGGCCTTGAATTCGCCGCGGTAGGTCATGCCGTCTTCTTTGAGGGTGCCTTCGCCATCCCGGCGGCCGAGCTTGAAGCCGCCGCTGTAGCTGCTGTCCTTGGTGGTCAGGGTGCCCTGACCATGGAACAGCCCTTGCTGGAACTGGCCGCGATAGACCTCGCCGTTGCTGCCGTGCCATTCCCCCTGGCCATGCCACTGGCCCTTGTCGAACTGGCCGGCGTACCAACTGCCGTTGGGGTAGTCGATGCGCCCTTGTCCCTGGAGCAGGCCATTGACCAGGTCGCCTCGATAGCGCCCGCCATCCGGCAGGCGGGCATCGGGCGGCAACAGCGATTCGCCGTCGCCACAGGCACTGAGCAATAGGGTCAAAACCAGGGGTGCAAGTGGGCGCATAACGGGTTCCGGATAATTAGGGGACCGAGTATGCCGCAGCGGTGTGTCTTATATATAGAGAGGTTGAGCGAAACAGCGTGAGCTGTTTCGCATCGGAGGGATTTCAGACGAAACAGAGCGACAGCGGCTCGGCGATATAGGCCGGTTTTTCCTGGCCGTCGATTTCCAGGGTGGCAGTCGCCTTGAGCAGCCACTGACCGGGTTTCTTTTCGGTGACTTCAGTCAGGTCGACCTTGAGCCGCACCTTGGAATTGACTGGCACCGGCTGGATGAAACGCACGCTGTCCAGGCCGTAGTTGACCACCATCTTCAGGCCCTGGGGCAGCACGAGGATGTCTTCCATCAGTTTGGGGATCAGCGACAGGGTCAGGAAACCGTGGGCAATGGTGCTGCCGAACGGGGTCTGTGCGGCCTTGACCGGATCCACGTGGATGAACTGGAAGTCACCGGTCGCCTCGGCGAAGAGGTTGATGCGCTCCTGGTCGATGGTGAGCCATGGGGAACGTCCGAGTTCCTTCCCGACATAATCTTTGAGCTCTGCAACAGGAACATGGGGCATTGAGACTCTCCTTGGATCAACGATTTATTAGTATTCGACGTTGTGTGGTGCGCTCTGAAACTTCCACTTTAGATCATCATGGCGATCCTTCCCGGTAAACATCCATGCTTTTGGCGAATGCCGGTTCATAGCACCTGCGTGCTTATAATGCGCGACGGGATCTGGCTGGAGAGGCGGTATGTTGTTACGCGGTTTGACATGGCTGGTGCTGTTCCAATTGCTCGGAACGGCGCTCAATCACCTGCTGTTGCCCGTGCTTCCCGGGCCCATCATCGGCCTGTTGCTGCTGCTGGTTTTCCTGGTGGTGCGCGGTGAAGTGGGCGAGCCGCTGAATCTCGCGGCTGGCAGCCTGCTGCGTTACCTGCCGCTGCTGCTGGTGCCGCCTGCGGTGGGGGTCATGGTCTATGCCCGGGACATCGCCGCGGACTTCTGGGCCATTACCGGCGCGCTGGTGTTGTCCCTGGTGATCTCGATGGCCTTTGTCGGCGTGCTGATGCAGCGCCTGGTCAAGCGCCAGGGCCGGCAGGAGGACAGTCAATGATCTTCGATTGGCAGGGGGCCTGGGCCGCGGTGATCCATCACCCGCTGTTTGGCATCGGCATCACGCTGGGTGCCTATCAACTGGTGCTGGCGGCGTTCGAGAAGACCCGCTGGATGTTCCTGCAGCCGGTGCTGGTGTCCATGCTATTGGTGATCGGCGTGCTGCTCGGCTGCGGCCTGAGCTATGCCGAGTACCGCAAGAGCACCGAAATCCTGAGCATTCTGCTGGGCCCGGCGACGGTAGCCCTGGCTGTGCCGCTGTACCTCAACCTGCGACGGATCCGCCAATTGTTCTGGCCGATATTGGCTACGCTGGTGGTGGGCGGCGTCGTGGCTACCAGCCTGGGCGTACTGCTGGGATGGTGGTTTGGTGCCGAGCACATGATCCTAATGACCATGGCGCCCAAGTCGGTGACCTCGCCCATTGCCATGCTGGTGGCCGAGCAGATTGGTGGCGTGGCGGCGTTGGCGGCGGTCTTCGTGCTGATTACCGGAGTGATCGGAGCGATATTTGGCCCGGGGCTGCTCAACCGTTTGGGGGTGCATGGCCCGGAAGCGCGAGGCATGGCCCTGGGCATGACCGCCCACGCAGTGGGCACCTCGGTGGCCCTGCAGGAAAGTGAGGAGTGCGGCGCCTTTGCGGCGCTGGCGATGAGTCTGATGGGCGTGGCCACGGCGGTGTTGCTGCCGTTGGCGGTGTCGTTGCTGGTTTAAGGAAGGAAGTATGAACCTGGCGCTTTTTCCTCTGAATACCGTGCTGTTTCCCGATTGCATTCTCGATCTGCAGATTTTCGAGGCGCGTTATCTCGACATGATCGGGCGCTGCATGAAGCAGGGCAGCGGGTTTGGGGTGGTGTGCATCCTTGAAGGGGAGGAGGTCGGGACGGCCGCCCAGGGCTATGCGCAAATTGGCTGTGAAGCCTTGATCACCGACTTCCACCAGCAGGACAACGGGCTGCTGGGAATCAGGGTCAAGGGCGGTCGGCGTTTTCGCATTCTGCAAAGCGAAGTGCAGAAAGACCAACTGACGGTGGCCCGGGTGCAATGGCTTGAAGAGGCCCCCGAACAGCCATTGCAGGATGAAGATGCGGACCTGATTGCGCTGCTCAAGGCCTTGGCCGAACATCCGATGGTCGAGGCCCTGGATATGGGGGTCGAGGCTACGGGGCAGCTGTCACTGGCCAATCAGTTGGCCTACCTGCTGCCTTTTTCCGAACAGGACAAGATCGACCTGCTGCAACTGGATGACCCGCAGCAGCGTCTGGATGCCATCCAGCAGTTGCTGGACGAGCTGCAAGGCGAACTCTTCGCCTGAGCCGCAGCCTGTAGTGGCGGCCGCAGCTTGCCTCTGGCGTTTTTAATAGGCGTACCGCAGCAGGGCGTGAGGCAAGTGCCGTGTCGCCATGTATCCGCACATCAACAGCATGACCGGCAGTAGCAGCCACCAGGCCCTGGCCGGCATCGGCTTGAGCGGGCCTTGCCATTGGCTCAGGGTCAGGCTGGCGGCGCAGACACAGGCCGCGAGCATGGCGCCGGCGAGAATGTCGGTTGGCCAATGGGCCCCCAGATAGACCCGGGACAAGGCAATGGCAGCCGCCGGCAGGCAGCCCAGCAACAGCCAGGTCAGGCGCATGCGGGGTGGCTGGCCACGGCCGGCCAGAACTGCCAGGGTCAAGAACAGGGCGAAGGAGCCGGAAGAGTGACCGCTGGGCATGCTGAAACTGGTGAGAGGCTCGCTCAGCACTTCAGGGCGTACCCGTGCGAAGAACCATTTGCTGCCGGTGTTGGCCAGGGCAGTACACAGCAGGGTCGCTCCGGCGAACGCGGCCTGGCGCCATTGGCGCAGGGCCAGGAGCAGCAGGGTCAGCACTGCGCTGAGGATGAACATGGCGCGGAACTCGCCGATCTGGGTGATCATGACCATGATCTTGTCCAGAGCCGGGTCCCGGTGCTCCTGTACCAGGGCGATCAGGCCCTGGTCGAACTGCGTCAGGTACGGATAGCCGATGAACAGCCCTGCCAGAATCAGCAGGCTCAGGCCGGACATCAACAGGGTTGCCCGGCGATGGCGCCGAAGGCTGCTGTTGACGCTCAGGCCGACAAGCACCACCAGGCTGCCAATGACGATGCCCGCCTGGGGCCAGAAGCCTTCGGGCAGGGGCAGGCGAATCGCCGCGCCCGTGGCCCAGCCCGGCAGCAGATAGGCCAGCGACCAGCCCGCCGCCGCCAGCAGGCTGACGGCGAGGAAGCGTGGGAACGGCATGTCGAACATTCCGGCCACCATCGGCAGCATCGGTCGTAGCGGGCCGATGAAGCGGCCCACCAGCAGGCTGGCGATGCCATAGCGCTGGAAGTAGCTTTCCGCACCGCTGATCCATTCAGGGTGATGACGAAGGCCGGGCAAGCGGCGAATGCCTTGGTGGAAATGCCGTCCCAGCAGATAGGACATCACGTCCCCAAGCAATCCGCCGGCAGCACCTAGGAGCAGGGTTTCCCCCAGTGACAGGGCGCCATTGCCGGCCAGTACCGCAATCGCGAACAGCAGGACCGTGCCCGGCACGATCAGGCCCACGATCGCCAGGCATTCCATGCAGGCCACGATGAACACTGCGGCTGCCAGCCATTGGGGGTTGCTGGTTAGCCAGGCGGTCACGCTGTCGAGCCATGGGCCCATAAATTCAACTCCGTTGTTGTTTTTTGCTGAGGTGGGACGGTGGCGTCAGCCGAGCACCAGGTAGTCGCGCCCTTCGACCTGGCCGCGACGCAAAGGGTTGCGCGTGCAGTAGGGGGCGTAGGCGGCATCGACAAAGCGATACATCAGGTGTTCGTCACGCCCATGGGGGATGCCCAGGCGGGTGGTCTGGAGGATGTGTGGCACGGCGGCACCCACATCTTCGACGAAGAGAATCTCGTGATCGAAGCGTTTCGCATCCCAGACCGGAACCTTCAGGCCCAGGGCCTTGCACAGCAGGGTCTGGCCGGCGCAGAGCTTTTGCGCGGGGCGCGGCCGGCCACTGGCGTCCGGATTGTTCAGCAGCATCTGCGCCAGGCTGGCAGGGCCGGAGACTTCATCGACCCAGGGATAGGCGGACTTGATCAGTACGGCATTGCCAGGGCCCCGGGCGCTGAAGTTCAGGGAGTCGCCGCCGCGGGCGTAGTACATATAGATGTGGCCGCCGTCCAGAAACAAAGCCTTACGCTTTTCTGTGTAGCCGAGGGAGGCGTGGCTGCCTTTTTCCTCGCAGTAATAGGCTTCGGTTTCGATAATGCGCGCGGACAGCCACAGATCGCCGACTTTATGGCGGATGACTTTGCCCAACAGTTCGCGGGCCAAAAGCTCGGCATCACGGTCGAAAAAGCCGTCCGGCAGGGCTTTTGGCAGTTTTGCAGAGGTCAGAATGGACATGGTGGCGAAGGGTTATGGCGGAAAAGGTGACGCAATGGTAACAACTCCAGGCTTAATTCAGGCTGAACGCCGGGTATTTGCACTCCATTTCGACCATCCGCCCGTGACCGCTGTCCGTGGGCCGGCGCGACAGCTATAATCAGCCGCTTTCCTCTTTGCCAAGACCACACCAGACCATGACTGAGTCCGTTCTTGACTACATGACCCGCCTGGGTCGCGCTGCCCGCCAGGCTTCCCGGGTGATCGCCCGTGCCACCACCGCGCAAAAGAATCGTGCGCTGCTGGCGGCTGCCGATGCGTTGGACGCGGCACGACCGGAACTGACTGCGGCCAACGAGCAGGACCTGGCCAACGGCCGGGCCAATGGTCTGGAGCCGGCTCTGCTGGATCGCCTGGCGCTGACCCCGGCGCGTATCGACGAAATGATCGAAGGCCTGCGTCAGGTGGCCAAGCTGCCTGACCCCATCGGTGAAATCCGCGACATGCGCTACCTGCCGTCGGGCATCCAGGTGGGCAAGATGCGCGTGCCCCTGGGGGTGATCGGCATCATCTACGAGTCGCGCCCGAACGTGACCATCGATGCGGCCAGCCTGTGCCTGAAGTCGGGCAACGCCACCATCCTGCGCGGCGGTTCCGAGGCGATCCATTCCAACCGCGCCATCGCCACCTGCATTCAGCAGGGCCTGGCGGCGGCCGACCTGCCGCCTCACGTGGTGCAGGTAGTGGAAACCACCGACCGCGCTGCGGTTGGAGCGCTGATCACCATGCCCGAGTTCGTCGACGTGATCGTGCCCCGTGGCGGCAAGAGCCTGATTGAGCGGGTCAGCCGTGACGCCAAGGTGCCGGTGATCAAGCACCTGGACGGCGTCTGCCACGTGTATATCGATGTCGCGGCGGACCTGGACAAGGCCATTCGCATTGCCGACAACGCCAAGACCCAGCGCTATGCACCGTGCAACACCATGGAAACCCTGCTGGTTCACTCCGCCATTGCCGAGCGCGTATTGCCGCCATTGGCCGCGATCTATCGCGACAAGGGCGTCGAGCTGCGTGGCTGTGCGCAAACCCGCGCACTCCTCGGTGCCGGTGTGTTGGAAGCAACCGAAGAAGACTGGCGCACCGAGTACACCGCGCCGATCCTCTCGATCCGCGTGCTGGACAACCTGGAGCAGGCCATCGAGCACATCAATACCTATGGCTCGCACCACACCGACTCGATCGTCACCGAAAACTTCAGTGACGCCCGGCGCTTCCTTAACGAAGTGGATTCCAGTTCGGTCATGGTCAATGCCTCGACGCGCTTTGCCGACGGCTTCGAGTACGGCCTGGGCGCGGAGATCGGCATTTCCACCGACAAGCTGCACGCCCGTGGCCCGGTTGGGCTGGAAGGGCTGACCAGCGAGAAGTACGTAGTCTTTGGCGACGGTCACGTGCGTACTTGATGGGCAAACGTATCGGTCTGCTGGGCGGCACCTTCGATCCAGTGCATATCGGCCACTTGCGTGGCGCGCTGGAGGTGGCGGAATCCATGCAACTCGATGAGCTGCGCCTGGTACCCAGTGCCAGGCCGCCCCATCGGGATACACCGCAGGTGTCGGCCCTCGATCGTCTGGCGATGGTCGAGTGTGCGGTGGCGGGCGTTTCACCCCTGGTGGTGGACGACCGTGAGCTGAAACGGGACAAGCCGTCCTACACCATCGACACCCTGGAACAGATGCGGGCCGAGCTGGCCGCAGATGACCAGTTGTTTCTGTTACTGGGCTGGGACGCGTTTTGCGGCCTGCCCACCTGGCATCGCTGGGAAGAGTTACTCCAGCATTGCCACATCCTGGTGCTGCAACGCCCGGATGCCGACAGCGAACCGCCGGATGCCTTGCGCAACCTGCTGGCAGCGCGTTCGGTGAGCGACCCTTTGGCCCTGCAAGGGCCTGGGGGACACATTGCATTCGTCTGGCAGACGCCGCTTGCGGTGTCCGCCACCCAGATCCGTCAACTGCTGGCCAGCGGTAAGTCGGTACGTTTCCTGGTGCCTGACGCGGTCCTGGCCTATATCGATGCACACGGGCTTTACCGTGCGCCGAACTGAAGGAGCGCTGCCGGCCTGTGCTGAGCGGCGTTCCAAACATACGAGCTAAACGAGTTTTATATGACTAACCAAGTAATGAAAGGCGAAGATCTGGTCAAGGTGGCTGTCGCCGCGCTGGAAGACGTCAAGGCCCAGGACGTCCTGGTGATCGATGTTCGCGACAAGCAGAGCATCACTGACTACATGATCATCGCTACCGGTACCTCCAACCGCCAGATCGGCGCGATGCTGGAAAAGGTCCGTGAAATGGTCAAGGCCCAGGGCGTGCGCCCATTGGGTGAAGAAGGCAAGGGCGACAGCGACTGGGTGCTGCTGGACCTGGACGACGTGATCGTGCACATGATGACCGCCTCGGCCCGCCAGTTCTACGACCTGGAGCGTCTGTGGCAGGGCGCCGAGCAGAGCCGCGCGGCCGATGGCAAGCACCACAGCCCGGAGCATGGCCACGAGCACTTCACCAAGCTCAACAAAGACCAGCAATAAGGGACGGCTGTGCGCCTGCGTCTGATCGCTGTCGGTTCACGCATGCCCAAGTGGGTGGAAGAGGGTTGGCACGAGTATGCCAAGCGTCTGCCATCCGAGCTGGCGTTGGAACTGGTGGAAATTCCGCTCAATACCCGGGGCAAGAACGCCGACGTGGCTCGCTTCATCCGTCAGGAGGGCGAGGCCATGCTGGCCAAGGTCGGGCATAACGAGCGCATCGTCACCCTCGAGGTGCATGGCAAACCCTGGAGCACCGAGCAACTGGCGGTGGAACTGGATCGCTGGCGTCTCGATTCGCGCACCGTGAATTTCATGGTCGGCGGCCCGGAAGGGCTGGCGCCGGAGGTCTGTGCGCGGGCGGATCAGCGCTGGTCGCTGTCGCCGCTGACCTTGCCGCACCCGCTGGTGCGGATTCTCATCGGTGAACAGCTGTATCGCGCCTGGACCGTGCTGTCCGGGCACCCTTACCACAAGTAGCCCGCGCCCCTCATGTCCCAGCCGATCCGCATCAAGGACCACGAAAAAGACGCCCGTCTGGTGCGTGGCCGTGTCGTGTTCGGCGCCATCATGGTGGTTTGCCTGATCGGTGTGCTGGTTGCCCGGCTGTATTACCTGCAGGTGATCCAGTACGACTACCACTCCACCCTTTCGGAGAACAACCGGGTCCACGTGCAGCCGATTCCACCGACTCGCGGGTTGATTTTCGACCGCAATGGCGTGGTGGTGGCGGACAACCGGCCCAGTTTCAGCCTGAGCATGACCCGCGAGCGTTCCGGCGACTGGCAGCAGGTGCTCGACGTGATCGTCGAGGTGCTGGAGCTGACTCCGGAAGACCGGGTGCTGTTTGAAAAGCGCATGAAGCAGGGGCGTCGGCCTTTCGAGCCGGTGCCGATCCTGTTCGAGCTGACGGAAGAGCAGATCGCCCGGATCGCGGTGAACCAGTTCCGCCTGCCCGGTGTGGAAGTGGTGGCCCAGCTGGTCCGGCATTACCCCCAGGGTGCGCATTTTGCGCACTCCGTGGGCTATATGGGGCGGATCAACGAGAAAGAGCTCAAGTCCCTCGATCCGGTGAACTACAGCGGTACCCACCATATCGGCAAGACCGGCATCGAGCGCTTCTACGAGCCTGAGCTGCACGGCCAGGTGGGTTACGAAGAGGTCGAGACCAACGCCCGTGGCCGGGTGCTGCGGGTGCTCAAGCGCACCGACCCGATTCCCGGCAAGGACATTGTCCTGAGCCTGGACATCAAGTTGCAGGAAGCCGCGGAACTGGCCCTGGGCGGGCGCCGTGGCGCGGTGGTAGCCCTGGACCCGAGTACCGGTGAAGTGCTGGCGATGGTCAGCCAGCCGAGCTTCGACCCCAACCTGTTCGTCACCGGCATCAGCTTCAAGGCCTATGCCGAGCTGCGCGATTCCATCGACCGGCCGCTGTTCAACCGGGTGCTGCGTGGCCTCTATCCGCCGGGTTCGACCATCAAGCCGGCGGTGGCCATTGCCGGGCTGGATGCCGGCGTGGTCACGGCTTCGACCCGGGTCTACGACCCGGGCTACTACCAGTTGCCCAACTACGACCACAAGTACCGCAACTGGAACCGTACCGGTGACGGTTATGTCGACCTGGATACCGCGATCATGCGGTCCAACGACACCTATTTCTACGACCTGGCCCACAAGCTGGGGATCGACCGGCTGTCCGCCTACATGAGCAAGTTCGGTATCGGCCAGAAGGTCTCTTTGGACATGTTCGAGGAGTCGCCGGGCTTGATGCCGACCCGCGAATGGAAGCGCGCCACCCGGCGCCAGGCCTGGTTCCCGGGGGAGACCCTGATTCTCGGGATCGGCCAGGGCTACATGCAGTCCACGCCGTTGCAACTGGCCCAGGCCACCGCCCTGGTCGCCAGCAAGGGCAAGTGGAACCGGCCGCACCTGGCCAAAAGCATCGAGGGCGAGAAGCCGGTGGATCACAACCCGATGCCGGACATTGTCCTGCGTGACCCCTCGGACTGGACGAAGGTCAACCATGGCATGCAGCAGGTGATGCACGGTGCCCGGGGCACCGCGCGCAAGGCTGCGGCCGGTTCGCCGTACCGGATTGCCGGCAAGAGTGGTACCGCCCAGGTGGTGGCGATCAAGCAGGGCGAGAAGTACGACCGCTCCAAGGTCCAGGAACGGCATCGTGACCACGCCTTGTTCGTCGGCTTCGCTCCGGCGGAAAACCCCAAGATCGTGGTCTCGGTCATGGTCGAGAACGGTGAGTCGGGCTCCGGCGTCGCGGCACCGGTAGTGCGTCAGGTGATGGATGCCTGGCTTCTCGGCCAGGACGGCCAGCTCAAGCCCGAGTTCGCCAGCCCTATCAGTGCGGAGGCTACGGCCCGTGAAGAGTAATTTTGACCGCATCCTCTCCAGTGAGGATGTGATGCGTCGTCGCGCGACGCTGTTGCAGCGCCTGCATATCGATGGCCCGCTGCTGGTGCTGCTGCTGACCCTGGCTGCCGGCAGCCTGTTCGTGCTGTATTCCGCCAGCGGCAAGAGTTGGGACCTGCTGGCCAAACAGGCCACTTCATTCGGTATCGGCCTGGTGTCGATGATCGTCATCGCCCAGTTCGAGCCGCGCTTCATGGCCCGCTGGGTGCCGCTGGGCTACGTGTTCGGCGTGGTGCTGCTGGTGGTGGTAGATGTCATGGGCCACAACGCCATGGGAGCGACCCGCTGGATCAACATCCCCGGGGTGATCCGCTTCCAGCCGTCGGAGTTCATGAAGATCATCATGCCGGCGACCATCGCCTGGTACCTGTCCAAGCGCACCCTGCCACCCCATCTCAAGCATGTGGGGATCAGCCTGGTGCTGATTGGCATTCCGTTCATCCTGATCGTGCGTCAGCCTGACCTGGGTACGGCCTTGCTGATCCTGGCCGGCGGCACCTTCGTGCTGTTCATGGGCGGCCTGCGCTGGCGCTGGATCCTCAGCGTGCTGGCGGCTGCGGTTCCCGTGGCCATCGCCATGTGGTTCTTCATCATGCACGACTACCAGAAGCAGCGGATCCTGACTTTCCTCGACCCGGAGAGCGATCCGCTGGGCACCGGCTGGAACATCATCCAGTCCAAGGCCGCCATCGGCTCCGGTGGGGTGTTCGGCAAGGGCTGGCTGCTGGGCACCCAGTCGCACCTGGATTTTTTGCCGGAGAGCCACACCGACTTCATTATCGCTGTCATGGGCGAGGAGTTCGGCCTGGTGGGCATCTGTGCGCTGCTGCTGATCTACCTGCTGCTGATCGGGCGCGGGCTGGTGATCACCGCCCAGGCCCAGACACTGTTTGGCAAATTGCTCGCGGGCAGCCTGACCATGACGTTTTTTGTTTACGTTTTCGTCAACATCGGTATGGTCAGTGGCTTGTTGCCGGTCGTAGGGGTTCCGTTGCCGTTCATTAGCTACGGAGGAACTTCGCTGGTGACGCTACTGTCAGCGTTTGGGGTTTTGATGTCGATCCATACCCATCGCAAGTGGATCGCGCAGGTTTGATTAAGGTGAAGAATTCAATGCAAGCAATGCGTGGCTGGGCCGCTCGGCAGGCGCCGTGGGTCGGTCTGGTAAGCATCCTTGGTGCAGCGCAGCCCGCGTTCGCCGGTGATTACGAAGGTTCGCCCCAGGTGGCCGAATTCGTGGGCGAAATGACTCGGGACTATGGTTTTGCCGGGGAGCAGCTGATGGCTGTGTTCCGCGAGGCCGAGCGCAAGCAGTCGATTCTTGACGCCATTTCGCGGCCCGCCGAGCGGGTCAAGCAGTGGAAGGAATACCGGCCGATGTTCATCACCGACGCGCGCATTGCCCGCGGTGTGGATTTCTGGCGCCAGCATGAAGCGGTGCTGGCCCGCGCCGAGCAGGAATATGGCGTACCGGCCCAGGTAATTGTCTCGATCATCGGCGTTGAAACCTTTTTCGGTCGAAATACCGGGAATTACCGGGTGATCGACGCATTGTCCACCCTGGGTTTCGATTATCCGCCCCGTGCCGAGTTCTTCCGCAAGGAACTGCGCGAGTTTCTGTTGCTGGCGCGTGAGGAGCAGGTCGATCCATTGAGCCTCAAGGGTTCCTACGCCGGAGCCATGGGCCTACCACAGTTCATGCCCAGCAGCTTTCGGGCTTATGCGGTGGACTTCGACGGTGACGGCCACATCAATATCTGGACCAACCCCGATGATGCCATCGGCAGTGTGGCCAGCTATTTCAAACGCCACGGCTGGGTGGCCGGCGAACCGGTGGTCAGTCGCGCCGATGTGCGTGGCGATCGGGTAGATGAAGGCTTGACCACCGGGATCGAACCGACGAAAACCGTCGGGGAGTTGCGGGCCCTGGGCTGGTCGAGTCATGATGCGCTGCGCGATGATATGCCGGTCACCGCTTTCCGTCTGGAAGGTGACAATGGCCCGGAATACTGGATGGGCCTGAAGAATTTTTACGCGATCACTCGCTATAACCGCAGCGTGATGTACGCCATGGCCGTACATCAGTTGTCTGAACAGCTGGTCCAAGCACGGGGCGTCAAGTAATGCTGGCAATGCCAATTCGCAAACCCCTGAAGCTGGTGGCTTTTGCCGCGTTGTCCTTGCTGGTGGTCAGTTGCTCGACGAGTCGCTCGCCGCAGCAGAAATCTTCCACCGCTGTGCGTTCCATGCCGGGCCTGGACGTCAACCGCGCCCACAAGGATGGCGCGCCGTGGTGGGATGTCGACGTTTCGCGCATCCCCGATGCGACCCCGACCCTGCATACCGGCCCCTACAAGGCCAACCCCTACACGGTACTGGGCAAGACCTATTTCCCCATCCAGGAATCGAAGAACTACGTGGCCTCCGGCACGGCGTCCTGGTATGGCACCAAGTTCCACGGCCAGAACACCGCCAATGGCGAGGTCTATGACCTGTACGGCATGAGTGCCGCGCACAAGACCCTGCCGTTGCCCAGTTACGTGAAGGTCACCAACCTGGACAACAATCGCAGCGTGATCCTGCGGGTCAACGACCGTGGGCCGTTCTATTCCGACCGGATCATCGACCTCTCCTACGCCGCGGCCAAGAAGCTCGGCTATGCCGAGACCGGCACCGCCCGGGTCAAGGTCGAGGGCATTGATCCGCAGCAATGGTGGGCTCAGCGTGGCCGTCCGGCGCCGCTGATGCTCAACGAGCCGCAAGTGGCGCAGAATAGCGCGCCGGTGGTTACGGCCTCGGCCGGCACTGTCGAACAATGGACCCCGCCGCCCCAGCAGCACGCGGCGGCTGTGGTTCCCGTACAAGTGAAAAACACGGCAGCAGCTTCTGGCCAGTATCTGCAGGTGGGCGCCTTCGCCAACCCTGACGCTGCCGAGCTGTTGAGGTCGAAATTGAGTGGCATGGTGAGCGCCCCGGTGTTCATCAGCTCGATCGTCCGCAATCAACAGACGCTGCATCGGGTCCGCCTGGGGCCATTCGGCACGCCGGGTGAGGCCCAGCAAGCGCAGAACAGCGTACGCCTGGCGAACCTTGGGCAGGCCAGCGTGGTCTCTGCCGAGTAAGAATACTGAAGATTGAAGATCCGCTTGCGGTATTGGGGGGTGGGTCCTGGTTGTTGGCTCGTCGAACAACAAAAGCCCGGCAAGGGTCAGTGAGTGAACAACTGCACACGCGACAGCCCTTTAGAAGGCTGTCTGAAATAGTTTTGCCCGCAAGGGCAAGTTTCCATTAGCAACTTCGAGAGACGGATGAACATCACCACCTTTGCCAAACGCCTGTGCCTGCTTGTCCCGCTGATCATCACGCCCGCCGCCTGGGCGGTCGAAGCGATGCCGTCGCCACCGCAACTGGCCGCCAAATCCTATGTGCTCATGGACGCCAGCAGCGGTAACGTGCTGGTGGAGAACAATGGTGACCAGCGCCTGCCGCCGGCCAGCCTGACCAAGCTGATGACCGCCTACATCGCGACCCTGGAAATCCGTCGCGGCCAGATCGGCGAGAACGATCCGGTGACCGTCAGCGAGAACGCCTGGCGTACCGGCGGCTCGCGGATGTTCATCAAGGTGGGTTCGCAAGTCACCGTCAGCGACCTGCTGCACGGCATCATCATCCAGTCGGGCAACGACGCCAGCGTCGCGGTTTCCGAGCATATCGCCGGTAGCGAAGACGCGTTCGCCGACATGATGAACAAGACGGCTACCGACCTGGGCATGAGCAACAGCCACTTCATGAACCCTACCGGCCTGCCGAACCCAGAGCATTACTCGTCGGCCCACGACATGGCGGTGCTGGCTCGCGCGATCATCCACGAAGACCCTGCGCACTACGCGATCTACTCGCAGAAGGAGTTCTTCTGGAACGGCATCAAGCAACCCAACCGCAACCTGCTGCTGTGGCGCGACAAGACCGTTGATGGCCTGAAGACCGGCCATACCGACGAAGCCGGCTACTGCATGGTGTCCTCGGCGGTGCGTGATGGCATGCGCCTGATCGCCGTGGTGTTCGGAACCAACAGCGAACAGGCTCGTGCTGCTGAAACCCAGAAGCTGCTGACTTACGGTTTCCGTTTCTTCGAAACCCAGACCTTCTACCAGAAGGGCACCGAGCTGGCCCAGGCCCAGGTCTGGAAGGGCACCACTCATCAGGTCAAGGCCGGTCTGGCCGAAGACCTGACCATGACTATGCCTAAAGGCCAATTGAAAAAGCTCGCCGCCAGCATGACCATGAACCCGCAACTGGTCGCGCCGATCGCCAAGGGCGACGTGATTGGTAAAGTCGAAGTGAAACTGGACGACAAGGTGGTGCACAGCGCTGATCTGATCGCCCTGGAAGCGGTCGACGAAGGTGGTATCTTCCGTCGCATGTGGGATAGCATCCGTCTATTCTTCTACGGCTTGTTCAACTGATATTGTCGACCTGCGTGGCCCTCGTTCCCCAGTGGAGCGGGGGCCATGTCCGTCGTCCGGCTATACGAGGCCGTTACTGCCATGACAGACACTGACGTTAAGTCGCACAAGATTGAGTTTCCCGTCGATGACTATCCGATCAAGGTGATCGGTGACACGGTTGTCGGCTTCAAGGACACCGTGATCGAGATCCTTGCCAAGTACGCCAAGCTGGACATCAAGTCCCTGGCCGAGCGTCAAAGCAGCAACGGCAAGTACACCACCGTACAACTGCACATCACCGCCACCGGTGAAGACCAATTGCGTGATATCAATAGTGCCCTGCGTGCTACCGGTGTCGTCCACATGGTGCTGTGATGCCACAGACGCTGGGCTTTCGTGAGCTTGGCCAGATGGCTTACGAGCCGGTCTGGCAAGCGATGCAGCGCTTTACCAATGAACGCGGTAGCGATGCACCGGATGAAGTCTGGCTGGTGCAGCATCCACCGGTATTCACCCAGGGCCAGGCCGGCAAGGCCGAGCACCTGCTGCTCCCGGGGGATATCCCCGTGGTGCAGGTGGACCGCGGCGGCCAGGTGACCTATCACGGCCCTGGCCAGCTGGTGGCCTACCTGCTGCTGGATGTGCGCCGATTAGGTTTCGGTGTGCGGGACCTGGTCAACCGCATGGAGCACTGCCTGATCGAGCTGCTGGCCAGCTACGGCGTGCCGGCGGCGGCCAAGCCCGATGCACCGGGCGTCTACGTCAATGGGGCGAAAATCGCCTCCCTGGGCCTGCGTATCCGTCACGGATGCTCTTTTCACGGTCTGGCCTTGAACGTGGACATGGATTTGCAGCCGTTTCGACGGATTAACCCCTGTGGTTATGCCGGGTTGGCGATGACCCAGCTGAGCGACCATGCAGGGCCGATTGAATTTGCCGAGGTAAGTGCCCGGCTGCGTGCGCAGCTCGTCAAACACCTCGACTATGCTGAGCAGACGACCCTAACGGGCGGAATCGACTGATATGACTACTGCGCAAGACGCTGTTCAAACCCTGATCCCGACGCTGGATATCTCCGAGCGAGCGGCCCGTCCGAAAGTTGAAACCGGCGTCAAATTGCGCGGTGCGGAAAAGGTCGCGCGCATTCCGGTGAAGATCATTCCGACTACCGAACTGCCGAAGAAACCGGACTGGATTCGCGTACGCATCCCCGTCTCCCCGGAAGTCGATCGGATCAAGCAGCTGCTGCGCAAGCACAAGCTGCACAGCGTCTGCGAAGAGGCGTCCTGCCCGAACCTGGGCGAGTGCTTCTCCGGTGGCACCGCGACCTTCATGATCATGGGCGACATCTGCACCCGTCGCTGCCCCTTCTGTGACGTTGGTCATGGCCGTCCGAAGCCTCTGGATGTCGACGAACCGATGAACCTGGCGGTGGCCATCGCCGATCTGCGCCTGAAATACGTGGTGATCACCTCGGTGGACCGCGATGACCTGCGTGACGGTGGTGCCCAGCACTTTGCCGACTGCATCCGTGAAATCCGCAAGTTGTCGCCGAACGTGCAGTTGGAAACCCTGGTTCCCGACTACCGTGGCCGCATGGATGTTGCCTTGGAAATCACCGCCGCCACGCCGCCGGACGTGTTCAACCACAACCTGGAAACCGTGCCGCGCCTGTACAAGGCCGCCCGTCCTGGCTCGGACTACCAGTGGTCGCTGACCCTGCTGCAGAAATTCAAGCAACTGGTGCCGCATGTGCCCACCAAGTCCGGGCTGATGCTGGGCCTGGGTGAAACCGATGACGAAGTCATCGAGGTCATGAAGCGCATGCGCGAGCACGACATCGACATGCTGACCCTTGGCCAGTACCTGCAACCGTCGCGCAACCACCTGCCGGTCCAGCGCTTCGTGCACCCTGACACCTTCGCCTGGTTCGCCGAGGAAGGTTATCGGATGGGGTTCAAGAACGTTGCTTCCGGCCCGCTGGTACGTTCTTCGTACCATGCCGACGAACAAGCGAAACTGGCCAAGGCAGGCCTGGTTTCCTGATCTGCCTGCCCGCAAGGCGCACGTCTTGCGGGCAGTTCCCCGGCTCTTTCGAGCACTTTCGCAGCGCCCGCCGCTTTTTAAATCCCGCCTCTTCTGTTTGACACCATTCATGGCTACTGTGCTTGGGTGAATTCACACAGGGAGAATCTGCATGCCTATCCAACCGACTGCTGCGCTGAACGCCCACCTGCCGGTGCCGGCGCTGGCCGCAGAAGGCGTTATCGGCCTTATTGCACCTGCCGGTCCCGCAGCGCTGGATACTGAAAAAGCCCACCAATGGATGCGCTCCAGGGGATACAGCCTACGGATCTTCCCGGGTGTCGGGTTGCAGGAGGGGTACCTGGCCGGTAGCGACGAAGCGCGCCTCAAGGATCTGCATGAGGCTTTCGCCGACACGGACATAGACGCCATTCTGTGCCTGCGTGGCGGCTACGGCAGCCCCCGCCTGCTGGACAAGATCGATTTCGATCTGTTGCGGCGCAATCCCAAGCCCTTTGTCGGCTACAGCGATATCACCGCCCTGCACCTGGCGATCAACCGTTATGCCGGCTTTGTGAGCTTTCACGGGCCGATGCTCAACGCCGACCTGCTGGGCGACAAGCAGGCGCCCACCGAGGCCTCCTTTTTCAATCTGCTTCGAGGCCAGGCCCGGGCTGGCAGCCTGCTGCCCCATCCCGTGGCCTTCCCCTTGACCACCATCGAGCCGGGTATTGCGCTGGGCTCCCTGCTGGGCGGGAACCTGTCGCTGATCGCCAGTACCCTGGGCACCCCGTATGAGATCAATACCGACGGCATCATCCTGTTTATCGAGGATGTCAATGAGCCGCTGTACCGCATAGATCGCCTGCTCAATCACCTGCGTCTGGCCGGCAAGCTGGAAAATCTGCGTGGGGTATTGGTGGGGGATGTGGCCGGTGTGGATTTTGCGGCGTTGTGCGCTTTGCTCAAGCAGACCTTCGAACCGCTGCGGATTCCGGTGCTGGCGGGATGGCGCAGTGGTCACTGCGACCCCAACCTGACCTTGCCCATGGGCGCGCTGGTCAGGCTGGATGCGGGAGCCCGAGAACTGACTCTGGCGCAGGATGTGGTCTTCAAGTAATCGCAGGGCCGGCGAGGGGAGTGTTTCCCCTGCGCCGGACCGGCTCCTAACGATTGCGCAGGCTTTCCAGCAGCTTGTGGGTCGGATAGCCATCCGCGGGCCAGCCCAGTGCCTGTTGGGCATTGCGAATGGCCTTGCGGGTGTTGGCGCCGATGATGCCATCGGGATTGCCGGCGTCATAGCTGTTGGCACTGAGCAGTGTCTGTAGCTCGATGCGCTCGGAGCGGCTCAGGGGCAGGTCGTCCTTGGGCCAGCTGCCGCTGATCTGGCCGGCTCCGCCGAAGCGTTCGGAGAGCAGGTTCACCGCCAGGGCATAGGACGAGGAGTTGTTGTATTTGAGCACTGCCCGGAAGTTGTCCAGGATCAGGAACGCCGGGCCGCGGTAACCCGCTGGCAAGAGCAGTGAGGCCGACAGATGTTCCGAGCCGTAAGGCAGGGCCTTGCCATTGGCAGGAGTCATGCCCAGGCGCATCCATTCGCCCACGCTCTTGCGGGTGGAGGCGTCGGCCAGGGCGTAGTCGAAACCACTGTTGAGCTGTACTTCAAGACCCCAGGGCTGTCCCTGCTGCCAGCCGGAACTCTGCAGATAGTGCGCGGTGGAGGCCAGTGCATCGGCCGGGCTGTTCCAGATATCCCGGCGGCCATCGCCGTCGAAGTCCACGGCGTGGGTGTTGTAGGTGGTGGGAATGAACTGGGTCTGGCCCATGGCTCCGGCCCAGGAGCCGAGCATTTTCTCGGGCTGTATATCGCCATGCTGGATGATCTGCAGCGCAGCGATCAATTGGCTGTTGGCAAAGGCCGGGCGCCGACCTTCATAGGCCAGGGTGGCCAGGGAGCGAATGACCGATTTGTTGCCCTGGAAGTCGCCGAAATTGCTTTCCATGCCCCACACCGCCACCAATGCCTGGCGGTCGACGCCGTAGCGCTGTTCGATCCGTTGCAGGATGTCGCTGTACTGCACCAGCAGTGCCTGGCCCTTGCGTACTCGGACCGGGGACAGCGCCCCCTCCAGGTATTCCCATACTGGGCGGCTGAACTCGGGCTGGCTGCGGTCGGCCTTGATCACGCTCATGTCCGGGGTCACGCCGGCAAAGGCGCGATCAAATACTTCGGCACGGATACCGGCGCCCAAGGCTTCGGCACGGAAGGCGTTCAACCATTGGTCAAAGGTCTGGGTGGGCTGGATATCCAGGTTGTCGACGGTCAGGGGCGCGACAGTGGCAGGTGCGGCAAGAGGGGCTGCCTGGAGGCTGGGCAGTGGCTGGGCGTCGGCGGCGGTGGGTTTTTCCGCGCAGGCGACTAGCAGAATAAGGCTGGAGGCAGCGATCAGTTGGCGCATGTGCCAACGACGGGAAAGACAAAAGGGCATGCACGGGTCCAGAGAGAATAACAATCAGGTGCAGACCTTATCATGCCGGCGGGGTTCTGGGCTTCAGGCAGCCAGAAAGTAAGAAGCCTCCCAGCTTTTAGACTGGAAGGCTTCGCGGCGGTAGCTGCCTTTGCCCTTGGCCGGGCGTTCCTGACGGCTGCGGAACAGTGGTTGGGCGACGATGGATTTGGCCTTGTTGGGGCCATGCTTGGATGGCTTGCTCATGCTCAATACTCACTTTGGGAGGGAGGTGTTGCGGCGCAGATCATCGGCCAGAGTCGGGCCGCTGTCCAGCATCATGGATGCAGAAAATTGTAAGCGTGACGGGGTGGCCGCTTTACTCGGCCGCAAGCGCCAGGCGCTGGCCGGCCATCAGCAGCGATAAGCGGCTCAGGCTGCTCCAGGGCGAGCCACTGGCCTGTCCCTTGATCTGCGCATCAATGCGCTGGGCATCGAGCAGCAGTTGGCCCCAGCGTTGTGCGGAGTAGCGCTGCAGGGCTTTGCTCATCAGGGGTTTGCGTTTGTCCCAGACGGGCGGGCGAGCCTGGCTGAAGACCTTGTCCAATGGCACGCCCTGGCTGAACTGCAGGGCCAGGTTGGCCAGCAGGCGCAGTTCTCGGGACAGTGCCCAGAGAATCACCGGTGGTTCCACGCCTTCGCCGCGCAAGCCTTCCAGCATGCGCAGGGCATGGGCCGCTTCACCATTGAGGATGGCGTCCACCAGGCCGAATACGTCGAAGCGGGCACTGTCGGCCACCGCCGCCTGGACCGTTTCGACGGTAATTTGCCCACCCTCGGCCATCAGCTTGAGCTTCTCGATTTCCTGGGCGGCAGCCAGCAGGTTGCCTTCGACCCGGGCGGCGATCAATTCGACGGCATCCTGGCTGGCGGACAAGCCGGCCTGGGACAGGCGCTGGCGAATCCACTGCGGCAGCTGGTTGGCATCCACCGGCCAGATCTGTACGAACTGAGTCTGGGTACCCTCGACCAGCGCCTTGCCCCATTTGGTTTTCTGCGCGCTGCCATCGAGTTTGGGCAGGCTGATCAACAGCACTGTGTCTTCGGCAGGCCGCGAACAGTATTCGATCAGCGCTGCTGCGCCCTTGTCACCAGGCTTGCCCGAGGGCAGACGCAATTCCAGCAGGCGTTTTTCGGCGAACAGCGACATGCTGGCGCCTGCTTGCAGCAGGGTGCCCCAGTCGAAACTGGCGTCGGCGCTGAATACCTGGCGCTCATCGAACCCCTGCTGGCGTACGGCAGAGCGAATGGCGTCGGCGGCTTCCTGGCAAAGCAGGGGATCATCGCCGCTGATCACGTAGATCGGCGCGAGAGTGCCTTGCAGGTGTTTGCCGAGTTGGGCAGGGGCGAGTTTCATAGGCGGGTGCCAGGGGGGCGCCGGAACGCCCCGCATGGCTTACTGGTTCGGCAGTTCCATAGGGGACTGTTGCGGTGTTTCCGCCTCAGCCTTGCGTGCGGCTTCCAGGGCGTCGGCTTCTGCCTTGGCCTTGGCTTCGGCGGTCGCCTGCAGTTGGGCAAGCTGGTCCGGGGTCAGCAATTGCAGACGAATCAGCATGCGCTGGATCAGGTCGCGACGCATTTCCTTGCGGGTCTCGGCAGACTCCTGGTCGGAGCCGGTGATGTTGTTGCCGTCGTGCAGGAAGACTTTCTGCACTTCCAGTTTGTCGCTGAGCAGATGCAGGTTGTCGTGTGTAAGGATCTCGTAGCTCAGAGTGGTGCCGATTTCGTACTCTGCGGAGGCGCCCCCCCCGGTATAACTGAGAGTGCGCTGAGAACTTTCCTCATTCAGCAGTACCAGCTTATAGGGTGCACCGGCATGGACCTGGACGCCGCTGGATTCCAGTTGCTGCTTGAGCATCTTGACGGTAGTGCCGTAGGCATCCCGGGCGCTCAGGTCGAGTTCTTTGACTGTCAGCTCGTTGGTGCCTGTGCCGCGCAGCTGGAAGCCACAGGCGCTCAGCAGCACGGCCAGGCCCATCACCAGCAGATTACGTTTGATCATGTATTGCTCCCCTTGAAACCAGATGGGCCAACCTTGTGGCCCTGGAGGTTTTATTCGGCGCCCGATCCCGGACCGGGCGCCTGATCCAATTAGCTGGCGACGATGTTGACCAGTTTGCCCGGCACCACGATGACCTTGCGAATCGTAAGACCTTCGGTGAAGCGCAGTACGTTCTCGTTGCTGCGAGCGGCCGCTTCGACTTCTTCACGGCTGGCGCTGGCTGGCATCTCGATCTGGCCACGCAGTTTGCCGTTGACCTGGATCACCAGTTGCAGGCTGTCCTGCACCAGCGCGCTTTCGTCCAATGCTGGCCAGCCGGCATCGATGATCGCGCCGCTTTGACCCAGTTGGCCCCACAGCTCATGGCTGATATGCGGAGTGATCGGGGCGAGCAACAGGGCTACGGTCTGCAAGCCTTCCTGCAGCAGTGCACGGTCCTGTTCGCTGCCTTGCGGCGCTTTTTCCAGGACGTTCATCAGAGTCATCACCTGGGCGATGGCGGTGTTGAATTTGTGATGCTGGCCTACGTCCTGGCTGGCCTGCTTGATGGCCAGGTGGATTGCACGGCGAATGGCTTTCTGCTCGTCGCTCAGGGTCGCTACATCCAGAGCCCCCGGCAGCCCCTGGCTGACGTGGGCCTGGGCCAGGCGCCAGACGCGCTTGAGGAAGCGGTGCGCACCTTCAACGCCAGAGTCGGACCATTCCAGGCTCATGTCGGGCGGCGAGGCGAACATCATGAACAGGCGGCAGGTATCGGCGCCGTATTGTTCGATCATCGATTGCGGGTCTACACCGTTGTTCTTCGACTTGGCCATCTTCTCGGTGCCACCGATCTCCACCGGCAGGCCGTCGGAGATGAGTTTGGCGCCAATGATCTTGGCCTTGCTGTCACGCTCCAGCTCGACATCCGCCGGGTTGTACCAGGTGTAGCTGCCATTGGCTTCGCGACGGTAGTAGGTCTCGGCAATCACCATGCCCTGGGTGAGCAGGTTCTTGAACGGCTCGTTGGAACTCACCAGGCCTTCGTCACGCATCAGCTTGTGGAAGAAGCGCGCGTAGAGCAGGTGCAGGATGGCGTGTTCGATACCGCCGATGTACTGATCCACCGGCAACCAGTGGTTGGCCGCGGCCGGATCTACCAGGCCGCCTTCATAGTGCGGCGAGGCGTAACGGGCGTAGTACCACGAGGACTCGACGAAGGTGTCCATGGTGTCGGTTTCGCGCTTGGCAGGTGCTCCGCATTTCGGGCAGTTGCACTCGTAGAACTCGGGCATGCGCGCCAGTGGCGAACCGGCGCCATCGGGAACCACGTCTTCCGGCAATACCACCGGCAACTGCTCTTGCGGGACGGGTACATCGCCGCAGCTGTCGCAGTGGATGATCGGGATCGGGCAGCCCCAGTAGCGCTGGCGGCTGATGCCCCAGTCCCGCAGGCGGAACTGGGTGCGCGATTGGCCGAGGTTCTTCTTCAGCAGCGCCACTTCGATGGCATCGAACGCGCCAGGGAAGTCCAGGCCGTTGAACTCGCCGGAGTTGATCAGCTCGCCATGCTCGCCGTAAGCGTCCTGCCAGGGCGCCGGAGTTTCATCGCCAGCGCTGGTGCGTACCACGGCCTTGATCGGCAGGTTGTACTTGGTGGCGAACTCGAAGTCGCGCTCATCGTGGGCCGGTACCGCCATGACTGCGCCGTCGCCGTAGTGCATGAGCACGTAGTTGGCGACCCAGACCGGGAGTTTTTCACCGGTCAACGGGTGCTCGACGAACAGCGAAGTCGGCAGGCCTTTCTTTTCCTGGGTCGCCATGTCGGCTTCGGCGACGCTGCCACCCTTGCATTCGGCGATGAAGGCCTGCAGCTCGGGGTTGTCCTGTGCTGCCAGGGTGGCCAGCGGGTGCTCGGCTGCCACGGCAACGTAGGTCGCGCCCATCAGGGTGTCTGGACGGGTGGTGAAGACTTTCAGGGTCCCGGCTTCGCCGATGGAGGCCTGGTCGTAGGGAAATTGCACTTCCATGCCACGGGACTTGCCGATCCAGTTGCGTTGCATGGTCTTGACCTGCTCGGGCCAGCCCGGCAGTTCGTCGAGGCTCTCCAGCAGTTCATCCGCGTAGGCGGTGATCTTGAAGTAGTACATCGGAATTTCGCGCTTTTCGATCAGCGCGCCGGAACGCCAGCCGCGGCCGTCGATCACCTGTTCGTTGGCCAGCACGGTCTGGTCGATGGGGTCCCAGTTCACGGTGCCGTTCTTGCGGTAGATCACGCCTTTTTCGAACAGACGGGTGAACAGCCACTGTTCCCAGCGGTAGTAGTCCGGCTTGCAGGTGGTGACCTCGCGGGACCAGTCCACCGCCAGGCCCAGGCTGCGCAGCTGGGTCTTCATGTAGGCGATGTTTTCGTAGGTCCACTTGGCGGGAGCCACGTTGTTTTTCATCGCGGCGTTTTCCGCCGGCATGCCGAAGGCGTCCCAACCCATGGGTTGCAGAACGTTCTTGCCTTGCATGCGCTGGTAGCGGGAGATCACGTCGCCGATGGTGTAGTTGCGCACGTGCCCCATGTGTAGCTTGCCGCTGGGGTAAGGGAACATCGATAGGCAGTAGTAAGTTTCCTTGCCTGGCTGTTCACTGACTTCAAAGGACTTTTGCTCGTCCCAGAACGACTGGGCGGCGGCTTCGATTTCACGGGGCTGATAGTGTTCGTGCATGGCTACTTTTGTACTGAATAGGGGTGGCCTAATCCTCTTCAACGCAACTTCGGGTGGCGATGACGCCAAATGCGGCGTTTTTCAGTGCCCGATGGAGCTGGAAGTGGAGTTACAGGAAGCGCCGTAGCATACATGACCGCACTCTGCCGAGGGAAACCCTGATTGCTCGGGCGGGCCGTTGGTCGCGGCGGCGCGTCGCTTTCGGCTGTCCGACTAAGCTCAAAAAGGGGAGTGAGTCTTATCTTCGATGAGGTGAACGGATGCTTGAATCGCAGCGAAAAGCAACAGAACCGGAGGTGTATGAAAGGCTCCTCAATCGACTGGCTCTGGCCCTGGATGCGGCAAAAACGGCGGATCGACTGCGCAATGAGCGGCCTATCGAGCTGGAGCTGCGGGGTTTGAGCCGGGCGGAGTTTGAATTGATCAGGGCCTATCTGGCCCGCCATCAACGTGAAATGCAGATCAATCCAATGGGCAGTCTGCAACACCAGGAGGTGCCTCGTTCGGCCAAGATCATTTGGCTGAAGGATCAGGCGCCCGTCAAGGCATCGGTGAAAGTCCGATCTCAGCAGTTCAAGTAGGTCCCAGGGCCCCTTATCGGGTCGAGCGAGGTCGCGGCCGAGGACCTCGGGAGCAAAAATACCAGGCATTGGTTGTTGCCGGACAGGTATCCCCTTTAGGCTTCGGGCATCTTGTTGGAGATGCTCGATGCCTTTTCGCTATTTCATCAAACAGTTGCTGCTGCCGCCCGGCATTCTATTGCTGTTGCTGCTGCTTGCCTGGGGCTTGCGCCGTTCCCGGCCACGGCTGGCAGGTTGGTGTTTTGCCTTGGGGCTGGGCGGTTTCTGGCTGATGAGCCTGCCGGTCATGGTGGAGTGGGGCGCGCGCGGTCTGGAGCGCCTGCCGCCCTTGCCGCAAAGCCAATGGGCGAGCCTGGCCGAGCAGGCGGATGTGATTGTGGTGCTGGGTTCGGGGCGGGAGCGGGGCGATCCGGCGTGGGGCTCCGACCAGCCCACCGGCGTGGGCCTGGAGCGCGAACGCTATGCCGCGCGCCTGGCCAAGGCCTCCGGGCTGCCGGTGCTGACCAGTGGCGGCCTGCATTACGGTACGCCGCCCACCGAGGCTGCGTTGATGGCGCAATCCCTGCTCGATGACTTTGGCGTGACGGTGCGCTGGCAGGAAGGCCGCAGCCGCACTACCTGGGAGAACGCGCAGTTCAGCGCCGAGGTCCTGCTGCCATTGGGGATCAAGCGTGTGGTGGTGGTGACCCAGGCCTGGCACATGCCCCGCTCGGTGTGGAGTTTCGAGCACGCCGGGTTTGAAGTGGTGCCTGCACCCGTGGGGTTCCTGGGAGTGGATAACGCCCGTCCGCTGGGAGGCTGGATGCCTGAGTTCAAGTCGATCTGGCAGAGTGGCCAGTTGCTCAATGAGGCAGTGGGCCAATTGGGCTACCGGTTGTTCTATCGCTGATGGCAATCCGGCTCCCTCGGGAGCCGGATTGCCAGCGAGGGCCCTCAAACGGTCTTGGCAATACGGCTGGCCAGCAAGGCCCAGCCAAACAGCAGGGTACAGAGCACCACCAGCGGCCAGGAGCGCCATTGCAGATACGGCGTCAGGTTGTGCATGGGCACGACCTCGCCGTACAGAATGCCGCGTTCGAACTGGGGAATCTGCACCGTGATCCTGCCGAACGGATCGATCAGCCCGGTGACGCCGTTGTTGGTCGCGCGAATCATCCAGCGCCCGGCTTCCAGGGCGCGCATCTGCGCCATCTGCAAGTGTTGCAGGGGGCCGATGGAAGTGCCGAACCAGGTGTCATTGCTGATGGTCAGCAGCAGGTCGCTACGGGCCGAAAGGCTGGCGGCGAATTCGGGGTAGACCACTTCGTAGCAGATGAACGGCGCTATCTGATAGCCCTTGGCCTGCAGCAGCGGCTGGTCGGCCGGGCCGCGGGCGAAGTCCGACATCGGCAGGTTGAAGAAGTCGATCAGGCCGCGCAGCACTTCCTGCAGGGGCACGTACTCGCCAAAAGGCACCAGCTTCTGCTTGAGGTAGGTGCCGTCCCCTTCGCCGGTCACGGTGATGCCGTTGAAGTAGCGTTTTTCATGGCGTACCAGTTGGCGCACCGGAACGCCGGTAATCAGCGCGGAATGACGGTCGGCGGCAAAGTTGCCCATCATCGTCAGGTAGCCTTCGGCCGACTCCTTGAGCACCGGTACTGCGGTTTCCGGCCAGACCAGCAGGTCTACGCGCTTGCTGCGAAAACTCATGTCGCGATACAGCGCCAGCTGGGCGTTGAGCTCGGCCGGGTCCCACTTCATGCTCTGTTCGATATTGCCCTGGATGGCGGCGACCGATAGCGGCTCTCCGGCGGGGCTGGTCCAGGCATGGCCTTTCAGGGCCAGGCCCACGACCCAGGGGGCTGCCAACAGGAGCACGCCCGCAACGATGAAGGCTTTGCGCCCGGCCTTGATCAGTCGCGGCAGGTTGTAGAGCAGCGCTGCGGTGAGGGCCAGGGAGAAGGAGATCAGCCAGATGCCGCCCAGCGGCGCAAGCCCGGCCAGTGGGCCGTCAAGCTGGCTGTAGCCGGAATACAGCCAGGGAAAACCGGTGAGGAACCAGCCGCGAAAGGCTTCCTGGCCCAGCCACAGGGCCGCGAATGCCAGGGCGTCCGCCAGCGGCGCTTCATTGCGTCGCAACCAGCGGGCCCAGAGCCAGGCAGGCAGTGCGAAAAACCAGGCGATGGCGGCGATGAAGGCCAGCATCAGCAGGCCGGCAAGCAGGGCCGAGGCGCCGCCATAGGTGTGAATGCTGACGTAGATCCAGCTGGTGCCGGCCCCGAACAGGCCGAAGCCGAAGCACCAGCCGCGGCCCAGGGCCTGGCGCGGTGTCAGCTCGCGCAGCCCGGCGTAGAACAGGCCGACTGCCAGCAGCGCCAGAGGCCAGATGTTGTAGGGGGCCAGGGCCAGGGTGGTGATGGCGCCGGCGATCACGGCCAGCAGGTTGCCGGGCCAGCCGGGGCGGGTTGAGCGCTGCAAGAGGCGTTTCATCAGCTCTTTCCTGTGTCGTACCGGGCGAGGCACGAGGAGAATGGTTGGGTTGTTTCAGATGAGCGTCGAGTCACGCAGCGCTGCTCGGCCGATGCGTCCCCGCCCTGTATCGCTTGAGGCCAGGCAAGTGGCCTCAAGACGATATCGCGGTGCGGGGGAGGGCAGATGACCCGTTTCCTCAGCGGGAAATGGGGGTCAGGCGCAGCAGATGAATCCGCCGGCTGTCGGCGTTGAGCACGCGGAAGCGATAGGCGCCGATTTCAGTGATTTCGTTGCGTTTTGGCAAGTGGCCGAACGCACTCATGACCAGGCCGCCTACGGTGTCGAATTCGTCGTCGGAAAAGTCGCTGTCGAAAAACTCGTTGAAGTTCTCGATGGGCGTCAGCGCCTTGATCAGGAAGTCGCCGCTGGGCAGTGGCTTGATGTAGCTGTCTTCCTCGACGTCATGTTCGTCCTCGATGTCGCCGACGATCTGTTCCAGCACGTCTTCGATGGTCACCAGGCCTGCCACGCCGCCGTACTCGTCGATGACGATGGCCATGTGGTTGTGGTTGGCGCGGAACTCGCGCAGCAGCACGTTCAGGCGCTTGGACTCGGGGACGAAGGTCGCCGGGCGCAGCAGGTCCTTGATGTTGAAGCTGTCACCGTTCTCCTTGAGGATCAGCGGCAGCAGGTCCTTGGCCAGCAGGACGCCCATCACGTCGTCATGGCTTTCGCCGATCACCGGGTAGCGCGAGTGCGCCGAATCGATGACTGCGGGCAGGAACTCCCGAGGGGTCTGGGTCGCCTTGATGCTGATCATTTGCGAGCGCGGAACCATGATGTCCCGGACTTGCAGGTCAGCGACCTGGATGGCGCCTTCGACGATGGCCAGCGCTTCGCTGTCCAGCAACTTGTTCTGATGGGCTTCGCGCAGCAGCTCCAGCAGCTCCTGGCGGTTTTTCGGCTCATGGGCAAAAGCCTGGGTCAGTTTGCCCAGCCATGACTTTTGCCCGTTGCTCGATCGATCTTCGCTCATAGCGATTGCTCTGAATCCTTGGTTGTTACAGGGGGTTGTTGATCAGCTTTCGTCATCTGCATAAGGGTCCGGATGACCCAGTTCTGCAAGCAACGTTCGTTCCAGCGCTTCCATTTCTTCGGCTTCGTCGTCATCTATATGGTCGTAGCCCAACAGATGCAAGCAGCCGTGAATCACCAGATGGGCCCAGTGGGCCTGAAGTTCCTTGCCTTGTTCAGCCGCTTCGCGTTCGACCACCGCAATGCAGATCACCAGGTCCCCCAGCAATGGGATATCCAGCAGCTCATCCGGTACATCGGCAGGAAATGACAGCACATTGGTGGCGTAATCTTTATGACGCCAGGTGTGGTTCAGCTCACGCCCTTCTGCTTCGTCCACCAGGCGGATGGTCAGTTCCGAATCGGCGGTGCGCTGGCGCAGGGCCAGCTCGCACCACTGGCGGAACTGTTCATCGCTGGGGGCCGGCTGTTGGCTGGCGCGCTGCAGGTCAAGCTCAAGCATCGTGGCGGTTGCCTCGGTCTGCGGCAGCCTTGGCGGCCTCGTCGGCAGCGTGCAGTTCGAAGCGCTCGTAGGCTTCGACGATGCGTTGCACCAGCGGATGGCGCACCACGTCCTTGGGCATGAAGTGAGTGAAGCTGATACCAGGCACATCCTTGAGTACGTTGATCACATGGGCCAGGCCGGACTTGGTGCCCTTGGGCAGGTCGACCTGGGTGATGTCGCCGGTGATCACCGCAGTGGAGCCGAAACCGATCCGTGTCAGGAACATCTTCATCTGTTCCACCGTGGTGTTCTGGCTCTCATCGAGGATGATGAAGCTGTTGTTCAAGGTGCGGCCGCGCATGTAGGCCAGGGGCGCGATCTCGATGACCTGGCGTTCGATGAGCTTGGCCACGTGTTCGAAGCCGAGCATTTCATACAGGGCGTCGTACAGCGGGCGCAGGTAGGGGTCGATCTTCTGGGCCAGGTCGCCGGGCAGGAAACCGAGCTTTTCGCCGGCTTCTACCGCCGGGCGCACCAGCAGGATGCGTCGCACCTGCTCGCGTTCCAGGGCGTCCACGGCGCAGGCCACGGCCAGGTAGGTCTTGCCGGTACCGGCCGGGCCAATGCCGAAGTTGATGTCGTTGCCGAGGATCTCTTTGACGTAGCGCTGCTGATTCAGGCCGCGGGGGCGAATCATGCCTTTCTTGGTGCGCAGGGCCACGGCGGCATCGGCTACCGAAGGGTTGTCCAGCTCTTGCACGGCAGACTCCTGCAAGAACAGGTGGACCAGGTCCGGCGACAGCTCGGTGCCCTTGGTTTCCCGGTAGAGACGGCGCAGAAGGTTTTCCGCGGAGGTGGTTTGCTTGGGTTCGCCGATCAGTTCGAACTGATTGCCGCGGTTGCGGATCTCGATCGTCAGGCGCTGTTCGATCAAGCGCAGATGCTCGTCGAATTGCCCGCACAGATTGGCGAAGCGGCGAGCCTCGAAGGGCTCGAGGATGAAACGATGAGGTTCTATGGGTGCGTTCAAGGTCGTTTTTAGCCGCCCAACGGCAATTAAGATGAATTCAAGGATAACGCCAGCAGCCTGGGTGCGAAAGCTCTTATGCGGAGCAAGGGCTGCTGGGGCTTTTCCCTGCCAGGTTATTGCAGCAGGGAGCCGCGCAGCGAGTGAGGCTGCGCCGAGTCGATGTACACGTCGGCGAACTGGCCGATCAGCGTGGGATTGTCACAGCGGAAGTTGACGATGCGGTTGTTCTCGGTCCGTCCCTGCAGTTCGCCCGGGTCTTTCTTCGAGTAGTCGGTCACCAGGATGCGCTGGGTAGAGCCGACCATTTGTCGGCTGATTTCAAAACCTTGCTGGTTGAGGCGGTGCTGCAAGGCGTTGAGCCGTTCCTTTTTCACCGCCTCCGGTGTTTCGTCGGCCAGGTCGGCGGCCGGTGTTCCCGGCCGTTGGCTGTAGACGAAGGAGTAGGAGAAGTCGAAACCGACGTCTTCGATCAGTTTCATGGTCTGCTGGAAATCCTTCTCCGTCTCGCCTGGGAAGCCGACGATAAAGTCCGAACTGATGCAGATTCCCGGAACAGCCGCCCTGAGCTTGCGCAGCTTGGACTTGTACTCCAGGGCGGTGTGATTGCGCTTCATGGCCGCGAGGATCCGGTCCGAGCCGGATTGCACCGGCAGGTGCAGGTGCTTCACCAGTTCTGGTACTTCGGCATGCGCCTGGATCAGGCTGTCGGAGAACTCCAGCGGATGTGAGGTGGTGTAGCGGATTCGCTCGATGCCATCGATCGCGGCAACCACACGAATCAATTCGGCCAGGTCGGCCATGCGCCCGTCGTGGGTTTGGCCGCGATAGCCGTTGACGTTCTGGCCCAGCAGGGTCACCTCGCGGACGCCGTTTTCCGCCAGGTGGATGATCTCGGCGATCACATCGTCGAAGGGCCGGCTGACTTCTTCGCCGCGGGTGTAGGGCACGACGCAGAAGGTGCAGTACTTGCTGCAGCCTTCCATCACCGAGACATAGGCGCTGGGGCCATCGATCCGGGGCTCGGGCAGGTGGTCGAACTTTTCGATTTCCGGGAACGAGACGTCGACCTGCGGCAATTTGGTGATGCGCGCGACGTCGATCATTTCCGGCAGGCGGTGCAGGGTCTGCGGGCCGAAGACCACGTCCACATAGGGTGCGCGGTCGCGGATGGCCGCGCCCTCCTGGCTGGCCACGCAGCCGCCTACGGCGATCACCATGTCCGGATTGGCCAGCTTGAGCTCACGCCAGCGCCCGAGCTGGGAGTACACCCGGTCCTGGGCGCGTTCGCGAATGGAGCAGGTGTTGAGCAGGATGACGTCCGCATCTTCGGCGCGTGCGGTGACTTCCAGGGCCTGATGTTCGCCCAGCAGGTCCACCATGCGCGAGCTGTCGTACTCGTTCATCTGGCAACCGTGGGTTTCGATGTAAAGCTTCTTGGCCATGGACGGGATCATCACGTGATTCAAAGAACCGCGCATTATAGGGGCCATGCCCACAGGTTCCTAGGGTTGTGCATCGGGTAGCTATGCTATAGTTCGCGCCCTATTTTTGTCCCCCGATGTGTTACCCGCCCGCCATGACCAAACGTGAAGCTCCAATCTACAAGGTGATTTTCCTCAACCAGGGCCAGGTGTTCGAAATGTACGCCAAGCAGATCTATCAGAGTGATCTGTGGGGTTTCCTGGAAGTGGAAGAGTTCGTCTTTGGCGAGCGCACGCAAGTGGTCGTTGACCCGAGCGAGGAGAAGCTCAAGGCCCAGTTCGAAGGTGTAGTGCGCAGCTTTGTGCCGATGCATTCGATCGTGCGCATCGATGAAGTCGAGCGCCTGGGTACGCCGAAGATCAGCGAGGCCCGCGGGGTGAGCAACGTCATGCCGTTCCCGATGCCGATGCCGGAAAAGTAAGCCTGGCCGATTCCGTCTTTCCGGGAGGGCGGTTGTCTGTGTGGAAGCCGGCTCACCGGCGACTGAGGCGCAAATGCCTACGGCAGGGGCGAGAAGGGTGAACGCCCATCGGCGCTCTGCAGTTCCATCAGGTATTTGCGGAAAATCTGTCCCAGCACCTGGGTCGCAACTTCCAGTTCGTCGCGCTGCATGTGCTCGGCGACTTCGTCGGCGGTGTCCAGGGCGTCTTCGGCGCCATTGACCGCAGCCATCTTCAGCACGATGTAAGCCTGGACGTTATTGGCCGGCACGCCTTCACCGTGGAAGAACATGGTGCCCAGCTTGAATTGCGCCTGGGCATGGCCTTGCAAGGAGGCCTTTTCGAAGTAGCTCAGGGCTTGATTGAAATCTTGCGGCGCACCTTTGCCCTCGTAGTAGAACTCGCCCAACTCGTATTGCGCCTCGGCATCCCCCTCGTCGGCGGCCTTCTGGCAGGCGGTGAGGGCCTCGGCCTGGTCCTGAGCCTGGGGATCGAGGGTGCAGCGACCCAGCGCCGGGATCAACAACGAGTTGCCACCTGCTTGTGCATGCGCGAGCAGGGGCTGAAGGAGCAACAGGCAGCCCAGTGTCAGGGCGCGGCCGGTGCGGTTCATGGGAATCGACTTACCTCTGAGGGGCGCGGGGCCCAGCGTGGGGCCCAATAAGCGCGCATTATGAAATAAGCAGGGCCCACCTTACAAAGTCTTTACTCGTTTTTCTGCTGCGTGGGCGCTATATCCCAAGGATTCATCAGCATTTGCAGGTTTCACTGCAGAAAATTCAAGTAAAGACTACAACGGGCGTGATGTTTCACACGCCCGCCGTCCAGCGCTTACTTCAGGGCGGCGAATGCCCGCTCTGCCGCATCCAGCGTCAGCTGCAACTCGGCCTCGCCGTGGGCGATGGAGGTGAAGCCCGCTTCGAAGGCACTCGGCGCCAGGTACACGCCGCCTTCCAGCATCAGGTGGAAGAAGCGCTTGAACAGGTTGGCGTCGCTGGCCATCACATCGTCGAAGGTGACGATGTCATCGGCACCGCTGAAGTACAGGCCGAACATGCCGCCAGCCTGGGTGGTGACGAACGGAATGCCTGCTGCATCGGCGCGTTGTTGCAGGCCTTCGAGCAGACGGCTGGTGTAGTCGCTCAGTTCGGCGTGGAAGCCCGGGCGGCTGATCAGGCGCAGAGTGGTGAGGCCTGCGGCCATGGCCAGCGGGTTGCCGGACAGGGTGCCGGCCTGGTAGACCGGGCCCAGGGGCGCGATGTGCTCCATGATCTTGCGCTTGCCGCCGAAGCAGCCTACCGGCATGCCGCCGCCGATGATCTTGCCGAAGGTCGACAGGTCGGGTGTCACGCCGTAATGGGCCTGAGCGCCACCGAGGGCAACACGGAAACCGGTCATCACTTCGTCGAAGATCAGCACTACGCCGTGCTGATCGCAGAGGCGACGCAGGCCTTCGAGGAAACCCGGTGCCGGGGGTACGCAGTTCATGTTGCCGGCCACTGGTTCAACGATGATGCAGGCCACTTCCTGGCCTACTTCGGCGAGCATTTTTTCCACCGCCGCAATGTCGTTGAAGGGCAGGGTCAGGGTGTGCTTGGCGAAAGCCGCGGGCACACCGGCGGAGCTCGGCACGCCTTGGGTCAGGGCGCCGGAGCCAGCCTTCACCAGCAGGCTGTCGGAGTGGCCGTGGTAGCAGCCTTCGAACTTGATGATGCTGTCCCGGCCGGTGAAGCCACGGGCCAGGCGAATGGCACTCATGGTGGCTTCGGTGCCCGAACTGACCATGCGCACCATTTCCATGGATGGCACGATGGAGCACACCAGGTCGGCCATTTCGGTTTCCATGGCGGTCGGTGCGCCGTAGGACAGGCCGTGTTCCAGTTGCGTGCGCACGGCGTCCAGGACATCAGGGTGGCTGTGGCCAAGAATCATCGGGCCCCAGGAGCCAACGTAGTCGACATAGCGCTTGTCGTCTTCGTCGGTGACGTAGGCACCTTCTGCGTGTTTGAAGAACAGCGGGGTGCCGCCCACGCTCTTGAAGGCGCGGACAGGCGAATTGACGCCACCCGGGATGTGTTTCTGGGCGTTGGCAAACAGGGTTTCGGAACGAGACATGATCGGGCTCTCAAAAATCAGCTGTTGAATAGGGCGTTGAAGGCGCGGGCGCGGCGGGTCACTTCTTCGGCGCTCTCGGCGCCGAACAGGCCGTGGACCACCGCCAGCAGGTCGGCGCCGTGGTTCACCAGTGGCGCGGCGTTGTCCAGGGTGATGCCGCCGATCACGCAGATCGGCAGGTGCAGGCTGGCCCGGGCCTGGTCCAGCAGCTCCAGGCTGGCCGCAGGCGCGCCGGGCTTGGTGGTGGAATTGAAGAAACGGCCGAAGGCGACATAGCTGGCGCCTTCCTTGGCGGCTTGCTCGGCCAGTGGCAACTGGCTGTGGCAGGTGGCACCGATGATCGCCTGGCGGCCCAGCAAGGCTCGGGCCGGGGTCAATGGGCCATCAGTCTGGCCCAGGTGCACGCCGGCACCGATACGCGCCGCCAGCTCGGCATCATCGTTGATGATCAAACGGGTCTTGTAGCGCTCGCACAAGGCCAGCAGGGTTTCGGCTTCCCGCAGTCGGCGGGCCTGGTCGTCGCTTTTGTCGCGGTACTGCAACAGCGTGACACCGCCTTCCAGCGCCGCCTCCACGTACTTCAGAAACTTGCCGGCCAACAGTTGGCTGTCGGTGATGGCGTACAGACCACGTAGTTTCATTGAGCAGGCCTCATGACATTACGAGCAGAAATCCAGCGGCAAGCGGCGCGGAACGAACTGGCCACGGCCAAGCTGTTCGGCATCGCGCAGGGTGCGCCAGGTGTAATCCAGGGCGGACTTCACCGCACTGGCCAGGTGTTCACCTTGGGCCAGGCGGCCGGCCAGTGCGCTGGCCAGGGTGCAGCCGGAGCCGTGGTAGCTGCCCGGCAAGCGCTGGCAGGTATAGGTTTTGCGCAGGCCGTCACGGCTGTACAGGCGATTGTGGACTTCGTGTTCATCGCCGTGGCCGCCGGTGATCAGCAAATGCTTGACGAAGGGCAGAAGTTTTTCGGCGCATTGGTCGGCGCTGCCTTCAGGCAGTTCCGCGAGAATTCGGGCTTCGGGAAGGTTGGGGGTGGCAATGGTTGCCAGGGGCAGGAGGCGCTCGCGCATGGCGTAGCCGACTTCATCCTTGCCCAGCCGGCCACCGCCGCCGGCGCGCAACACCGGATCGCAGACCACTGGCAGGTGCGGGTGGGCCTGGAGCAGCTCGACCACGGTGTCGACCATTTCCAGGGAACCGAGCATGCCCAGCTTGACCGCCGCTACCGTGGAGTCGTTGAGCACCGCATTGGCCTGGGCCAATACCCACTCGCGATCCAGGACGCGGAAGTCGCTGACATTGACCGTGTCCTGCACGGTCAACGCGGTGACAGCCGGAGCTGCATGACAACCCTGAGCCAGCAGGGCTTCGATATCTGCCTGCAGGCCGGCGCCACCACTGGGGTCGTGGCCGGAGAGACAGAGGACAACGGGGCGAGAGCTGTAGATATTCATGGGCGGCGAGCTTACCACCAAACGTTTTTTTTCGCGGCGCTCGACATATAAGAGAGGGGCGGTCTGGCGCCTGCCAGCCCACTTGACCGAAGCAACAGCTCTAGCCCGCTGGATTGCGCTGAAAGCCCCGTTCTAGAGCCTTTAGACTAAAACTTACAATGGTGTTCAATGGCCATCAGCGGCTATGCTAGAGTGGATTCAAATCAATAACAGGTCATGCCGGTTCTACGTCTGCTCAAGGGAAATGGGGGACTTCCTGACACCACCGGACAAGCCACGCTGGGGCTTTATGCACTATTTGCTGATGTTGCTGTTGAGCTTGCCGATGCTGGCTGGCGCCGCCGAGTTCGACGAGTTCACTCAACGCCTGCCCTTGGGCCGAGTGATGCAAGTACTCGAAGACGCGGGGGGTGAGGCGACCATTGCCGATGTCAGCTCGGGGCCTCTGGCTGAACAATTCAGACCCCACGACAAAGACACCCTCAACGCCGGTTATTCGCGCTCGGCGTTCTGGCTGAAGATCGACCTCGACTATCGCCCCGCCAACCCGAGCGCACAACGCAGCTGGTTGCTGGAGTTGGCCTATCCGCCTCTGGACCACCTTGAACTGTACGTCCCTGACGAGTCTGGTGGTTATCGCCTGGCGGGTCGTACCGGGGATGCCTTGCCCTTCGACAGTCGAGAGATTCGCCAGAACAACTACCTGTTCAACCTGAATTTTTCTCCCCACGAGCACAAGACCGTCTACCTGCGGCTGGCCAGTGAAGGCTCGATCCAGGCGCCGGTGAGCCTGTGGTCCAGCAGTGCTTACCTGGAAGCCCAGCCGGTGCGGTTGTATGTGCTCGGGCTGATTTACGGCGTGCTGCTGGGGATGCTGGTGTACAACCTGTTCATCTACCTCAGCGTGCGGGACACCAGCTACCTCTACTACATCTTCTATATCGCTTCCTTCGGTCTCTATCAGCTGTCGGTCAACGGCGCCGCAGTGGAGTACTTCTGGCCCGACAGCCCCTGGTGGGCCAATGCCGCGACACCGTTCTTCATCGGTTCGGCAGGTTTGTTCGGCAGCCAGTTCGCCCGCAGCTTCCTGCAGACTTCCCGCCACAGCCCCTGGGTCGACCGCGTACTACTGGCCTTGATGGCATTTGGCGCGCTGGTCATGGCGCTTTCACTGATGACCAGTTATGCCCTGGCATTGCGCCTGGCCACCACCCTGGCGTTGCTGTTTACCGTGGTGATTTATGTGGCGGGGATCGTCGCCTGGTGTCGCGGGTTGCGGGTGGCGCGTTACTTCATCATCGCCTGGTCGGCCTTTTTGTTTGGAGGGGTGATCAACACCTTGATGGTGCTGGGTTACCTGCCGAATGTGTTCCTGACCATGTACGCCAGCCAGATCGGCTCGGCGATCGAAGTGGCGTTGCTGTCCCTGGCCCTGGCCGATCGCATCAATGCCATGCGTGAGCAACAGGCCCAGACACTGCTCGAAGCCGGGCAGAAGCTTGAAGTGCTGAACCAGCAACTGGCCCACAGCAACCGGCTCAAGGACGAATTCCTGGCCACCCTGACCCATGAGCTGCGGACCCCGATGAACGGCGTCATCGGCTCCCTGGAACTGATGCAGACCCTGGAACTGGATCCGGAGCTGGAGCAATACCAGCAGACAGCGGCCGGCTCGGCGCGGGACATGATGCGCATGGTCAACGGCATTCTGACCCTGACCGAGCTGCAGGCCGGTAAGCTCAGTGCCCAGCGTCAGCCGTTCAGCCTGCGCTCCCTGCTGACGACACTGCAGACCCAATACGGCGCCAGTGCCGCCGCCAAGTCGCTGGCTTTCCAGATCGACTTGAGCGCCGGGCTGCCCGATCGCTTGCAGGGCGACCGCTGCAAACTCAGCCATTGTCTGGAGTGCCTGCTGGACAATGCCATCAAGTTCACCCCTTCGGGCAGCGTGGTGCTGCGGGTGCTCACGCGTTCCGTGTCGGCGCAGCGGGTCAGCCTGAGTTTCGAGGTGATCGACAGCGGTATTGGCTTCGTCAACCTGGATGAAGCGACCCTGTATCAGCGTTTCTTCCAGCTCGATGGTTCCATGACCCGCGAATATGGCGGGCTGGGTATCGGCCTGGCGATCTGTCGGCAGTTGGTGGAGTTGCTGGGCGGGCAATTGACCCACGAATCCACGCCCGGCCGAGGCAGTTGTTTCCGCCTGCTGGTGGAGTTCGACGCCCAGGAACCCGCCCCGCGCTCGCCGGTGGCAGTGGCGCGACGCTTGCCCCGGGACTGCACCGTGCTGCTGGTGGACGACAACGACGTCAATCAGTTGGTGGTCAGGGGCATGCTGCTCAAGCTGGGCTACCAGGTGCGCACCGCCGGTAGCCCTACTGATGCCCTGCAATTGCTCGGGCGTGAGCTGGTCAGTGCGGTGTTGATCGATGGCGAGATGTCCACGGCGCAACTGGGGGCGTTTCGCTTGCAGGCCCAGGCGCTGCCCGGCTATTCCCAATTGCCCATCCTGCTGGCCTGCGTGCCCGGCAAAGAGGGCTGCCCGGCGGGGGCTGGCTCCGACTATCTGGCTAAACCGGTGAAGTTTGAGGCCTTGCAAACGGCATTGTCGAGATATGTGCTCTCTGTGGAGCAGGGCGAAAGCGCCGACATTTAGGCAGGTATGCCACTTTGTTCGGGGTGGGGGCGGTGCTTAACTGGGGTCTTGGCACACCCTGAAGGAGCCCCGCGATGAACCTCCACCAGTTCGCTGAAACCCACGAAGTCACCAACCAGCCGCCAGCTTTGGACGGCGCCAATCTCTATCGGATCGACCTGCCGCTGCAGCAATGGATGCGCCGTTTCGATGCCGGTTGGGCCGAGTCGCGGGTCGACGCCTATGGCGCCCTGGCCGGTGGTCCGTTGATGGAGGCGGGGTTCCTGGCCAATCAGAACAAACCGGTATTTTCCAGCCACGACCGCTTTGGCCACCGGATCGATCTGGTGGAGTTTCATCCCGCCTATCACCAATTGATGCAGGCGGCGATCGAAGCCGGCCTGACCTCACTGCCCTGGACCGATCCGCAAGCGGGGGCCCATGTTGCCCGCGCCTCCATGACCTATCTGCACAGCCAGGCCGAGGCCGGCAGCGGATGTCCGCTGACCATGACCTTCGCCTGTGTACCGGCCTTGAAGCTGCAACCCGATATCGCCGACCAGTGGCTGCCCAAGATCCTTGCCACCCGGTACGACCCGCGAAATGTCGGCATGCAACACAAGGCCGGGCTGACCATCGGCATGGCCATGACGGAGAAACAGGGCGGCACCGATGTGCGTGCCAACACCACCCGGGCCTACCCGGTGGGGGCTGGCGGCCCCGGGCAGGCGTACGAGCTGGTGGGCCACAAATGGTTCTGTTCGGCGCCGATGTGCGATGCCTTCCTGACCCTGGCCCAGACCGACAAGGGCCTGACCTGCTTCCTCCTGCCCCGGCACCGTCCCGATGACACGCGCAACCAGTTCTATATCCAGCGCCTGAAGAACAAGCTCGGCAACCTTTCCAACGCTTCCAGCGAAGTGGAGTTCCGCGGTGCCCTGGCCTGGATGATCGGCGAGGAAGGCCGCGGCGTGCCGACCATTATCGAGATGGTGGCCATGACCCGTTTCGATTGCATGGTCGGCTCCAGCTCCCTGATGCGCCAGGCCCTGACCCAGGCCAGCCATCACTGTGCCCATCGCACCGTGGGCGGGCGGGTGCTCAGCGAGCAGCCCCTGATGCAGAACGTGCTGGCCGACCTGGCCCTGGAAAGCGAAGCGGCCCTGGCCCTGAGCATGCGCATGGGGCGGGCCCTGGATCATCTGGACGATGCCCAGGAGGCGAAGTTTTCCCGGCTGGTGACGGCGGTGGGCAAGTACTGGATCTGCAAGCGGGCCCCGGCGATGATCAACGAGGCGGCGGAGTGCATGGGCGGTGCCGGTTACGTCGAGGACAGCATCCTGCCACGGCTGTACCGCGAGGCGCCGGTGAACTCCACCTGGGAAGGCTCCGGCAACGTGCAATGCCTGGATGTGCTGCGAGCCTTGTCGAAGGAGCCGGGCGTGCTGGACGCCTTGTTCGCCGAATTGGGCGATGGCCATGGCGACAAGCGCCTGGCCGCCCATATCAACGGGCTGAAGGAGAGCTTCAAGGACACCGGCGACATTCAATACCGTGCTCGTCAACTCACCGAGGACATTGCCCTGGGCCTGCAGGCCAAGCTCTTGCTGGAAGCAGGCAACCAGGTGGTCAGCGACGCCTTTATCGCCAGCCGCCTGGGCGGCCAGGGCGGGCGGGTCTACGGCACCTTGCCGCGTGGCCTGGACGTGGCAGCCATTGTCGCCCGCTCCTCCCCTCAGGGCTTCTGACCCTCCCTGGGCGCCGGCTTCCCGGCGCCTGCGGTGATTGCGCTGTTCCCGTGGGACGGTCTTGCAGGCAAGATGAACGCCTGCAAGTTCAGAACACAGGATGCTTATCGTGACCGAAGCTTTTATTGTCGTTCAAACCGCCGAGCAAGCCGTGGACCGGCTTGCCGCCCTGCATGAGCGGGCCACCACGGCGCTGAGCCAGGCGCTCAAGCGTTATCTCAAGGACCGGGTCGAGCCGGATGCCGAGCAACGAGCACTGTTTCGCTACCCTGAGTTGCGCCTGACCTACCACTGCCACGGCGAAGTCCCACAGACCACAAGGGCCTATGCCAAGGTCCAGTTGCCGGGCACCTACAGTGTCACCGTGACCCATCCTGCAGCCTTCCGTAATTACCTGCTCGAACAATTGGTGCCGTTGATGCACGACTTCACCGTGACGGTGGAAGTGGGCGTCAGTGAGCAGAACATTCCTTATCCCTATGTCGTGGAACAGGGCGACGAGCTGGCAGGTTCCGGCGTGACCGCTGCGGCGCTGGCGCGGGTGTTCCCGAGTACCGACCTGTCGGCCGCCACCGATGGCATCGCCGATGGCCTCTACGATTGGGAAAATACCCATCCGCTGCCCCTGGCGCTGTTCGATGCCGCGCGAGTGGATTTCTCCCTGCGGCGCCTGGTGCACTACACCGGTAGCGACTGGCGTCATGTGCAGCCGTGGATCCTGCTGACCAACTATCACCGCTATGTGGACCAGTTCATCGTTCATGGCCTGGAGCAGTTGCGCAGCGATCCGCGCTTTGTGCGCATGGTCCTGCCGGGCAACGTGATCATCGAGAAAAGCATGGATCACGGCGAGGCCTCGGCCATCGCCGCCGGTGTGGTCTGGCACCGCTACCAGATGCCGGCCTACCACTTGCAGGCCAGCGATGGCCACGGCGTGACCCTGGTGAATATCGGTGTCGGCCCGTCCAACGCCAAGAACATCACCGACCACCTGGCGGTGCTACGTCCGCATTGCTGGCTGATGATCGGCCACTGCGGCGGCCTGCGGCAGTCCCAGACCATTGGCGACTACGTGCTGGCCCACGCTTATATGCGGCGCGACGGCATTCTCGACCGCGTGGTGCCGCCGAACATTCCGATTCCGGCCCTGGCCGAAGTCCAGCTGGCGTTGCAGCAGGCGGCGGCCAATGTCACCGGGGAAAAGGGCGAACAACTGAAGAAACGCCTGCGCACCGGCACCGTGCTGACTTACGACGACCGCAACTGGGAGTTGCGTTGGGCCGAAGAACGTCCGCTGATCAACCTGTCCCGGGCCGTGGCGGTGGACATGGAAAGCGGCACCATCGCCGCCCAGGGGTATCGCCTGCGAGTACCATACGGCACCTTGCTGTGTGTCTCGGACAAGCCATTGCACAGTGAAATCAAGTTGCCGGGCGCGGCCAACGCCTTTTATGAGCGTGCGGTCAGCCAGCATCTGAAGATCGGTATCGAAGCGGTGGACCTGATGCGCAGCGAGCTCAACTCCCTGCACTCGCGCAAACTGCGCAGCTTCGACGAGCCGCCTTTCCGCTAAGCGTTTAAGCCATGGTCATTTGGCGGTCAGGCCACTAGCATTGTCGGTCCTGATCGCTGAATGTTCCTGCTCCCATGTCCCGTCCGCCCCGTCCCGCTTCCCGCCGCCCTGGCGCCAAGCCGTTTTCCTCCTCTCCCGCCAAGCGTGTGGCCAAGGCCGCGCCGGTCGAGCCGAAGCTGATCCTGTTCAACAAGCCTTTCGATGTGCTGACCCAGTTCAGCGATGGCGAGGGGCGGGCCACGCTCAAGGACTTCATTGCGGTCCCCGGGGTCTACCCGGCCGGGCGCCTGGATCGCGACAGTGAAGGGTTGCTGCTGTTGACCAATGACGGGCAGTTGCAGGCGCGCATCGCCGATCCCAAGCACAAGCTGGCCAAGACCTATTGGGTGCAGGTCGAGGGCGAGCCCAGTGCCGAGCAGTTGCAGCGCTTGCGCGAAGGTGTGCAGTTGAATGACGGCATGACCCTGCCGGCCGAGGCGCGTCAGCTCGAAGAACCGACGCTATGGCCGCGCAACCCGCCGGTGCGCTTTCGCAAGAGCGTGCCCACCAGTTGGCTGGAGCTGGTGATACGCGAGGGGCGCAACCGCCAGGTAAGGCGCATGACCGCTGCGGTGGGGCTACCGACCTTGCGCCTGGTGCGGGTCAGGATCGGCGACTGGACCCTGGACGGCCTGGAGCAGGGCCAGTGGAAAGAGGTGGCTGCGCGCTTATAAGGCGCCGGACTCGATCAGGCCGATCACCACGCTCTTGATGATGAATGCTGCAACGCCCAGGCCCAGCACGAAGAACAGGATGAACGAGCCGAAGCGCCCGGCCTTGGACTTCTTGGCCAGGTCCCAGACGATGAAACCCATGAAAATGATCAGGATGCTGACCAGGCCGGTCATCATCCACTCTTCGAATACTGCTGGGTCCATCACTCATCTCCAGTGCAGGCAGGGCAAAAAATGCCGGGCGAGTATACGCCAACGCCCGCGGCCCAAGCATTGATCTGCATGCGTTATGTCGCCACAGCGGGGGCCGGGATTCAGTTGCGCAGGTGGGTCAGCGGCAGTTCGGTGCTGTTGAGCACCTGATTGAGCACGAAGCTCGAACGCACGCTGGTCACGCCCTCGATACGGGTCAGATGGCCGAGCAGCAGCTTCTGGTAATGGTCCATGTCCGGTACCACCACCTTGAGCTGATAGTCGGCATCGACCCCGGTCACCAGGCTGCACTCCAGCACCTGGGGCAGGCTGCGGATCGCGGCTTCGAAATTCTCGAAGCGTTCCGGCGTGTGCCGGTCCATGCCGATCAGGACATAGGCGGTCAGGCTCAGACCGAGCATCTTGCGGTCCAGCAGGGCGACCTGGCGGGAAATGTAGCCATCGTCCTCCAGCTGCTTGACCCGGCGCGAGCAAGGGGAGGGCGACAGGCCGATGCGCTCGGCCAGTTCCTGGTTGGAGATACGGGCGTCGCGTTGCAACTCCGCCAAAATGCTCAGGTCGTAGCGGTCGAGTTTGCTCATCAATCAGGCCTTTGTCGTAACTATTGCGTTGAATTATCTATCTTGAGTTAAAAATTGCGCAAGTGGTGTTTTTACAAGCAATCTTCGCAATCCTCTGTCTTCGCTGCGCGCCTATTCTTATCACCAGAATCACTGCCCGGACATAGAGTCCACTGCGGCCCGCCGAATCAGGCCTGCCGCGGCCGCCAATCCCACAGGGTTGAGCCGGCCCCCGGGCTACACACTGTCCAGAAGACGGAGTGAGGTGAGCCGGCGTCAAAAGCGCCGAGCACGGACAAAATCTCAAAGGGCGGCCGACGGGCCGCCCTTTTTTATTGCCTGCGAAATAAGTCTCGTGACTGATAACCTGATGCAGAACCGCCCAGGGCTTTTTCAGTCTTATGTACAGGCCCCCCCTATCCGCAGTGAGGAATAGCATGAAGTCGCGCATCTGGCGTATGGCAGGTGTTGGTGTGTTGTGCCTGAGCGTCAACGCTCAGTTGCTCGCCGATGAGCGAGACGAGAATCGGCCGCCTGTGCAGCATGGCGCTCCCGGGGGCGAGCAGCGAGAGCATCAAGGCCAGGGCCGCCCGGAAAATGCCCCGCCGCGGCCCGCCAATGTTCCCAACCGTCCACCACCCAGTGCGCAGCCACAGCGGCCGCAGAATGAAATCATTCGCGGCGATAACAGCCGTCAGTTCGAGCACAACGGCCAGAACCCGGGAGGGCAGTGGCAGAACCGGCCTCAGCACGATCCCAATCAGCAGGTTCGCCCGGCTCCTGTGCCACAACCCCAGGTGCAGCAGCCGAACAACCTGCCGATCCAGGGCCGCCCCGACACCGTGCGCCAGACCCAGGAGCCACAGCGTGGCTACTATCAGGACATTCCCCGGCGCAACGACTACAACCAGCATTGGCAGGCTGGCGGCCCGGGCTCTCGGCCAGGTGGCGGCCATCCCAACGACTACCGCTGGCCGGGCCGCCCCGATGGCCATGGCAATGGCTGGGGCCCCGGGCCGCAGTACCGCCCCGGGTATGTGATCGACCGCTTCCCCGGGCGCAATGACCGGGTCGCCTATCGCGGCCAGGATTACTTTTTTTCCGGTGGTTACTGGTACCGCCCGCAAGGCCCGCGCTATGTGGTGGTGCGCCCGCCCTATGGCATTCGTGTGACGTACCTGCCCGACTATGCGCGGGAAGTCTGGATCGGCAGCGCGCTGTTCTTTCTGGCGGCAGGGGCTTACTACACCTACGAAGCCAACACCCAGCAGTACGTGGTGGTCGAGCCACCTGCCGGCGTGCCGGTTGCGGACCCGCAGCAGAGCGGCAATGGCTATGACGTGCTGGCCTACCCGGTCAACGGCCAGTCGCCGCAGCAGATCGACCAGGACCGTTACGACTGCTATCGCTGGGCGGTGCAGCAGAGCGGCTTCGATCCTGCGAGCGTGACCTATCAGCCGGCCCCGCAAGTGGTCCAGGCCTACCGCCAGGCCCAGGGCAACTGCTTGAGCTCACGGGGCTATCAGGTGACCTACTGAGCCCTGGCTGCCTTCACCACTTCCTGCGGGTCGGCGTGCACCAGCACTTCGGCCCGTGGATAGGCCTTCTGGATGGCATCGGCGGCCTGGTCGCTGATGCCATGGGCCACCGAAAGGGTCAGTTCCCCGGGTAATTCCAGGTGCAGTTGGACAAACCAGTGGCTGCCGGAAATCCGTGTGCGCAGGTCATGGGCCCCCAGTACTCCCGGCACACTGCACGCCAGCTCCAGCATGTGCTGGCTGACGTCCGGCGGCAGCTCCTGGTCCATCAGCACCGAGAAGCTCTCCCGGGCGATCTGGATCGCGCTCCAGAGAATGTAGACGGCAATTCCCAGGCCGAACCAGGCGTCCACCTGATGCAGGCCGAACGCCGCCAGCACCAGGGCCAGCAGGATGCTGCCGTTGAGCATCAGGTCGGAGCGGTAGTGCAGGGAGTCGGCGCGCACTGCATTGGATCCGGTCGCCCGGATCACCCGGTGCTGCAGGAGCAGCAGGGCGATGGTCAGCGCCAGCGACAGGACGATCACCCCGATGCTCAGCCAGGGCGCGCCTACCGGTTCCGGATGTTGCAGGCGTTGCGCCGCCTGGAAGGCAATCAGAACCGCGCTGCCGGCGATGAACAATGCCTGGGCCATGCCCGCCAGGGACTCGGCCTTGCCGTGGCCATAGCGGTGGTCGTCGTCTGCCGGGCGCAGGGCGTAATGCACTGCCAGCAGGTTGAGCAGCGAGGTGAAACCGTCCAGCACCGAGTCGGTGAGCCCGGCGAGCATGCTCACCGAGCCGCTCAGCCACCAGGCGACAGCCTTGGTCACGATCAGTATGCCCGCCACGGTGACCGAGGCGCGGGTGGCCAGGCGCAGGAGGCGGGCGTGTTCCGAGTTGGCGGTCATCGACGGCGGGTTCCTGGGTAAAAGTGATCAGGCAGCAGGTTGCAGGCCGTACAGCGCCAGTTGTTGCACGCTGCCCTTGTGCTGGATCAGGCGTGGGTCATCCAGGGGGAAGCTGCCCCCCAGTTCGCTTTCCAGGATGGCCTGCAGCTTGCGGTTGTCGACTTTACCGTCGGCGCCGATGGCCTGTTGCAGTTTTTCCGGCGCGATCTGCGCGGTCTTGCCCGGCTCCAGGTAGATGGCCCCGGTGGCGAAGTCGACGCCGAAGGCGATCAGCCCTGGGATCACGTAGAACAGCAGGCCAACGGCATCCAGCACAGCCACCAGGGGATCGATCTTGCCGTCGATCTGGCCGCGCCGGTCGGGGAAGAAGATCGAGCCGCAGGCGGTGAGTTGGGTCAGCAGGGTGGCCACCAGAACGCCGCCGATGACACGGTGGGAAATACGCATGGAAATCTCCTAGCAAGCACGAAAGCAACGAGGGATGAAGCGGGGTGTTGAGTCTTGTCGATCAGCACTCAGACCATGATTAACCCCAGGCAGTTCGCCGTTATACTCGCGCCTCTGTTTTGGAGCCAGCATGAATTCTTTGCCAATTGATGAAGTTTTGCCTGCACTGCGTACCGCCCTGGCGACACGCCATGAAGCGGTGCTCGAAGCCCCGCCCGGTGCCGGCAAGACGACCCGCGTGCCCCTGGCGCTCCTGGACCAGGACTGGCTGGCCGGACAGACCATCCTCATGCTCGAACCCCGGCGCCTGGCCGCCCGGGCCGCCGCCGAGCGCCTGGCCAGCGAGCTGGGAGAGAAAGTCGGCGAGACCGTGGGTTATCGCATCCGCCTGGACAGCAAGGTCGGCCCGCGTACCCGCATCGAGGTGGTCACCGAAGGCATCCTCACCCGGCGCCTGCAGGATGACCCGGCCCTGGAAGGCGTCGGCCTGCTGATCTTCGATGAATTCCACGAACGCAGCCTGGACGCCGATCTGGCGCTGGCCCTGAGCCTCAATGGCCGCGAGCTGTTTCGTGACGAGCAGCCACTGAAGATCCTGCTGATGTCGGCGACGCTGGAAGGCGAGCGCCTGTCGACCCTGCTCGGCGATGCGCCGATCCTGCGCAGTGAAGGGCGCATGTACCCGGTGACCCAGCGCTGGGGCCGACCCTTCCAGCCCGGTGAATTCATCGAGCCAAGGGTGGTGCAGACCGTGCTCGAGGCCCTCAACGATGAAAGCGGCAGCCTGCTGGTGTTCCTCCCCGGCCAGGCGGAGATCCGCCGGGTGCACCAGCAGTTGGCCGAAGCCCTGGGTGAGCGCAGTGAGATCCTGCTCTGCCCGTTGCATGGCGAGCTGGACCTGGCAGCCCAGCGCGCAGCCATCGACCCGGCGCCGTCGGGCAAGCGCAAAGTGGTGCTGGCCACCAACATTGCCGAAACCAGCCTGACCATCAATGGCGTGCGGGTGGTGGTGGATGCCGGGCTGGCGCGGGTGCCGCGTTTCGATCCCGGCAGCGGCATGACCCGCCTCGATACCCAGCGTATCTCCCGGGCCAGCGCCACCCAGCGCGCCGGGCGTGCCGGGCGTCTGGAGCCCGGCGTGTGCTACCGCTTGTGGTCGGCCGATCAACAGGAGCAACTGGCCGCCTATGCCAGTGCGGAAATCCTCCAGGCGGACCTGGCCGGATTGGCCCTGCAACTGGCGCGCTGGGGCGTGACGCCAAATCAACTGGTATGGCTGGACGCTCCCCCCAGTGCCGCTTATGCCCAGGCCCAGGACTTGCTGGTGCGCCTGGGGGCGTTGAATGACGATGGCAGCCTGACCCGCCACGGCCAGGCCATGGCCGAGTTGCCGGCTCACCCGCGCATCGCCCATCTGCTGCTGCGCGGCCAGTCCCTGGGGTTGGCGCCGATGGCTTGCGATGTCGCGGCGCTGCTGGGGGAACGGGATATCCTGCGCGGCGCCGGCGCCGACCTGCACAGCCGCCTGGTGCTGCTTGGCGGGGAAGAGCGTGCCGCTCGCGGAGCCCAGGGCGGGGTGCAGCGTGCCCGACAACTGGCGCGCCAGTACCGGGGCTATCTGCGCGGGCAGCCCGAGGCTGCGGTGGCCGACCCCGAGCACCCGCGCTGGCTCGGCGCCCTGTTGGCCCTGGCCTATCCCGACCGGGTGGCCCAGCAGCGGCGCCCCGGCGGTGCCGAATACCGCCTGGCCAACGGCCGCGCGGCGCTGTTCAGCGAAACTGACAGCCTGATGAAGCAACCCTGGCTGGTAATCGCCGACCTGGGCAGCCGCCAGGGGCAGCGCGAGGAGCGCATCTACCTGGCGGCGGATTTCGATCCGGTGTTGTTCGATTCGGTACTGGCGGAGCAGGTGCGGCAAGTCGATCAGCTGGATTGGGACGAACGCGAAGGCGTGTTGCGGGCCGAACGCCAGCGCAAGGTCGGCGAACTGGTGCTCAGTCGCGAACCGCTAAGCGGGCTGGATGAGTCCGCCCGCACCCAGGCCCTGGTCAATCTGGTCCGGCGCAAAGGCCTGGAGCTGCTGCCCTGGACCCCGGAGCTGCGCCAGTGGCAGGCCCGGGTAGCGTTGCTGCGCCAGCTGGACCTGGAGGCCACGGGCGCCAGCCAATGGCCGGATGTCAGTGACGGGGCCTTGCTCAAGGGGCTGGAGCAGTGGTTGCAGCCCTACCTGGGCAAGGTCTCGCGGCTCAGCCACTTCGCCAACCTGGAACTGGCCGGAATTATCCACAACCTGCTGCCCTGGCCACTGCCTCAGCGCCTGGATGAGCTGGCCCCCCATCACCTGACGGTGCCTTCCGGGTCGTCGATTCGCCTGGACTACAGCGAGTATCCACCCATCCTGGCGGTACGCCTGCAGGAGCTGTTCGGCCTGGCGCAAACACCGCGCATTGCCGGTGGCCGCCAGGTGGTCAAGTTGCACCTGCTGTCTCCGGCACGACGTCCGGTACAGGTCACCCAGGATCTGGCGAACTTCTGGCGCAGCACCTACGCCGAGGTGAAAAAGGACCTCAAGGGCCGTTACCCCAAGCACTACTGGCCGGATGACCCGCTGATCGCCGAAGCCACGGCGCGGGTCAAACCGCGCAAATAACCCGAACTCCCGTACTGCCCTGTAGCCGCTCTGGGGTTTATTGCGCCGGCAAGAGGAACCGGGCCAGCACCGGCAGGTGGTCGGAGATGCGCAAGGTGTCGTCCAGGCGCACCCGGGATTCGACTCGCTTGAGCCGCGGGCTGTAGAACAGGTAGTCCACCGTGCGATCCGGGCCGTCGAGGCTCGGGTCGTTGGGGTAGTGGGTCAGCCAATGCGCGCGGTCGACGCCGCTGGCCTGGGTGTTGCTGGGGATCATCGGGTATTTGTCCCACAGCAGGTGCAGCGGGCTGTCGGCACTGTAGGGCGCCCGTTGCACGTCGCTCAGTCGCTGGTACTGGCCCAGGGGCAACAGGTTGAAATCCCCGCCAATCAGCCAGGGCGTGCCGCGGCCTTCGAGTTTATCCAGGACTTTGCCAATGGCTGCGACCTGCCTTGATTGCGTCTGGCCAGGCGTGCGAGCACGTTCCAGATGGGTATTGAGCACCGCCACCTGGCCGCCGTCGTTCAGGGGCAGGTAGCTCAGCAGCAGGGCCTCCCTGGGCTGGAACTGCCGGCCGATGAAGCCGTGTTCGGCTGTGGGCAGTTGCAGGCGTTCGGCGTGATCGATGCGATAGCGGCTGAGGGTGGCCAGTTGTCGGCCGACACTGCCGAAAATATGCGGCGATGGTACGAAATCGGCTTTCCAGTCGTAAGCCTGGGTGCTGCAGGGGTAGAGATCGGTGAGGCGTTCCTGCAGGAGTTTGAGCTGGTCCTGGTAGGCGCTGGCCTTGGCGCCGTTGTCCACTTCCTGCAGCAGCACCAGGTCCGGTTGTTCGTCGCGGATCACGCGAGCCACTTCGTCGAGGCTGAAGGCCATGTCCTCCAGGGTCGGCTGCTCGTCCTCGCCCTGTGCCTGGTCGTTCCAGAACACATAGCGCTTGCCCGCCAGGTACTGCAGGTTCCAGGTCATCACTTTCAGGGCCTGGCCCGGCACCAGCGGCGCGGCCTGGGCACTGCAACTGACAGCGAGGCTTTCCTTGGCTTCCGGGCGCCAGGTCAGGCTGTAGACCAGCCCGGCCAGCACCAGACCGATCAACAACAGGCTCAACAGGGTGATGCGAAGTAGACGGATCATCGGCTCGGCTTATGGCGTTGCAGGATGGCCCCGGAGCATAACCGAGAGCACGGCCGTCACCCAAGGGGCAGAGCGGCCGGGGGAGGATTTAGCGCTTGTCCGGCTGCTCGCTGATCAGCATGAACAGGCGGAATAGCACCACGCTGGTGAACAGCTGCAGAAAGCTGTAGGCGCTGTCGATGGCCAGGGACAGCAGCGGGTTCAGCGGTTCGGAATAGGCCGCTTCACTGGCACCCTTGAGCAGCCACAGCGGGGTCATTACCGCCAGGATGCACACCAGGATCCGCAGGAAGTGCCCACGGCTGAGGCGGAAACTTTCACTGATGGCCGCCAGCGGCGCCATGCCCTTGAGCACCAGCAGGTACTCGGCGAAAGCCAGTACCACCATCAGCCACAGCCCCGGCAGGAAATACAGCGACAACCCCAGCAGGATCAGCAGGGTGCTGACCGCCGTCAGCAGGGCAAAACGCGGCCACAGGGTCAGGGCCATGGCCAGCAGGTCCCGGGTCCGCGGCGACTCGCCCCGGGTGCGGGCGTCGAGAAACAGGATCAGCGCACCGGTGTACAACGGATACACCAGAAGGCCCACCACCACGCTGTAGCCCGGGAAGGTATCGGGGCCCAGGGCGCTGTTGACCCCTTGTTGCAGCAAGGCTTCGAGAATCACCAGCGGCAGGCACAGCTGGGCGATCTGCCCGAGGTTGCGCTGGAAGAAATACAGAGAGTCACGCAGTACATCTAACGGATTCATTCGATGAGATCGCAGTTGAAGAAGCGGTTGCACACTTTAACCGATGCAGGCCCCGCCCGAGCAAACGTAAACCTTGGGTAAAGACCATTGAAAGTCGTCGCACCAGCCCCATAACTGGTGCGTACCACCGCTCTGTCCGAGTGGCGGACCAGATTTCTACCGGCAATCTAAAGAGGTCGCCATGAACAACCAAGAGCAAACCCTGATCGATGGACTGTTTTCACGGTTGCAGCAAGCCGAAACGGATTCAGCCCCGCGCGACGCCCAGGCAGAGGCGCGGATCAAGGAGCATCTGACCCGCCAGCCTGCGGCCGGGTATTTCATGACCCAGGCGATCCTGGTGCAGGAGGCCGCACTCAAGAGCCTCAACGAGCAGAACCAGCAGCTGACCCAGCAAGTCCAGCAATTGCAGGCTGACCTGCAACAGGCCCGGGCCCAGGCCAGTGCTCCGGCACCGGCGGCCGGTGGCGGTTTCCTGTCGAGCATCTTCGGCGGTTCCCGCGAGCCACAGCCGGCACCGAGCCAGAGCGCGCCGCCACCGTCGTCCGGTGGTGGCTGGCGTGAACCAGCGCGTTCTTCCTTTGGCGCCCCCGCGCAACAGAACTTCGGTGCGCCGCAGCAGAATTACGCCGCACCGCCACAGAACTATGCACCGCAGCAGGCACCGGCGGCGGGTAGCAGTTTCCTGGGCGGCGCCTTGAAAACTGCCGCCGGCGTTGCGGGCGGGGTCATGCTGGCCCAGGGCATCAGCAGCCTGTTCCACAACAACCAGCAGCCCCAGGAAATCGTCGAAGTCATCAAGGAAGAACCGGCGCCGGCCAGCGACAACAGTGGCTGGGGCAATGACGACCAGCGCCTGGCCAACAACGATTCCTGGGGCAACAACGACCAGGGTGGCTTCAGCAACGCCGACTACGACAACGACGACAGCTCGTTCTTCTCCGACGACGACTCCTTCGTCTGACCTGCGTCGGTCCGGGGCAAACACCTGCCCCGGACCGATTATTCGCGGAACAATCCCTGCGACTGGCATACTGGGCGACTTTTCGGGGCCCGAGGCCCGATCCAGCCCTTGCGCTGCTGCGCCATGAGGATTAGCGGTGAAGAAAATCGCTGTGTTCGCCGATGTCCAGAACCTCTACTACACCGTTCGTCAGGCCTATGGTTGCCACTTCAACTATGCGGCGCTGTGGGCGGATATCAGCAAGCAAGGGCAGATAGTCGAAGCCTATGCCTATGCCATCGACCGTGGTGACAGCAAGCAACAGCAGTTCCAGCAGATCCTGCGCAACCTGGGCTTCACGGTAAAACTCAAGCCCTATATCCAGCGCAGCGACGGCTCGGCCAAGGGCGACTGGGACGTGGGCATCACCATCGACATCATGGACGCTGCGGCCCATGTCGACGAAGTGGTGCTGGCTTCCGGCGACGGTGATTTCGACCTGCTGCTGGAGCGCATCATCCACAAGCACGGGGTCAGCGCGGTGGCCTATGGCGTGCCGGGGCTGACCGCCAATTCGCTGATTCGCGCGGCTACGCGCTATGTGCCGATCGAAGGCGCCTTGCTGCTTAAAAGCTGATCAATTTTCATACGGAGCAGGACAGGTTTGGAACGCATTGCCGTCATCGACTTTGAAACCACCGGGATCTCCCCGAGCAGCAGTTGCCGGGCCACGGAAATCGCCGTGGTGATCCTTGAGCAGGGGCGCATCGTCGAGCGTTACCAGAGCCTGATGAACGCCGGCGTGCGGGTGCCGGCGTTTATTGAGCAACTGACCGGCATCAGCAATGCCATGTTGCGCAGCGCACCCCCGGCAGAGCAGGTGATGAACGAGGTCAACGAGTTCGTCGGCATCACGCCGTTGCTGGCGCACAACGCGGCCTTCGACCAGAAGTTCTGGGATTTCGAGCTGGGCCGGATCAAGCGCACCCGCCTGCAGAACTTCGCCTGTTCGCTGCTGCTGGCGCGGCGCCTGATGCCGGCGGCTCCTAATCACAAGCTGGGCACCCTGACCTCATTCGCCGGCCTGCCCCACACCGGCCAGGCTCACCGGGCCATGGCCGATGCGGAAATGGCAGCCAACCTGGTGGCCCACCTGGCCGGCGAACTGAGGCACAAGCATGGCCTGCGCGAGCTGTCCCATGACTTCCTGTGCAAACTGCAGAAGGTTCCCGCGGCCAAAGTCCCCGAACACCTCAAGCGCCACCGCGGGTTCTGAGCCCCGAGGTTCATTTGCTTTCCAGTTGCCCCAGGGGCACGCGCCGTTCAATGGCGCTGGAGAGCACGATGGAGGTCTTGCTGAAACCGAACTGGGCCACGCGGTTGATCAACTCCTCCAGCTCCGGCATCGATCCCACTGCGGCCTGCATGATCACGCAAGGGTCGCCGGTGACCCGGTGGCACTCGGTGAGCTGGGGAATCTTGATCAGTTCGTCATAGGCCTTCTGGTTGCCGTGCTGGGCCAGGCGCAGTTCGATCACGCACTGGATCGGCAAACCGACCTTGGCCATGTCGACTTTGGCCTGGTAGCCGGTGATCACTCCGCAGGCCTCCAGCTTGGCCACGCGCTCGGCCACCGCCGGTGCCGAGAGATTCACCTTGCGTGCCAGCTCGGCGTAACTCGCCCGGCCATTTTCCAGCAGGCTGGCCAGGAGCATGCGGTCGTACTTGTCCATGGAAGGCTCTCGATCTATCCAGCTTTCGAAAGCACGGTATATAGCCCTTATCTCCATCTTTTGGAAAGTGTACGGGCGTTATAAACAGGTTTTGTAACTTAAGTTCCCTGGGCCGAGTTTCTAGAATAGACCTCCCCCTGCCTGCCTCAGAGCCGCCTCCCATGCCTGGCCAAAGCCGTTTTCCGCTGCCGTTGATCGCCGCCTTTTTTGCCCTCTATGTAATCTGGGGCTCGACGTACCTGGTGATTCGCATCGGTGTCGAATACTGGCCGCCACTGATGCTCGGCGGCATTCGCTTCATCATCGCCGGTAGCCTGATGTACGCCTTTCTGCGCTGGCGCGGGGTGCCGGCGCCGACCTGGGCGCAATGGAAGGCCGCAGGGATCATCGGTGTGCTGCTGTTGAGCTGTGGCAATGGCGCGGTAACGCTGGCCGAACACTCCGGGGTGACCTCCGGCGTCGCGGCGCTGGCGGTGGCCACGGTGCCTTTGTTCACCTTGCTCTGCGGGTATTTCTGGGGTGCACGCAACACGCGCCTGGAGTGGGCCGGGATCGTCCTCGGGATGATTGGCATCGGCATGCTCAACCTGGGGTCCAACCTGCAGTCGAGCCCGACGGGCGCTGCCTTGCTGCTGTTCGCTGCGGCGGCCTGGGCTTTCGGCTCGGTGTGGAGCAAGCATTTGCCGCTGCCCCAGGGCGCCATGGCCAGTGCCGCGGAAATGCTCGTCGGTGGCGTGGTGCTGATGATCGGCAGTGCCCTGAGCGGTGAGCATCTGGACACCCTGCCTCCGATGGAAGGCTGGCTGGCCCTGGCCTACCTGGCCGGTTTCGGTTCGATCATCGCCTTCAACGCCTACATGTACCTGCTCAAGCACGTGCGCCCAGCCGCGGCCACCAGCTACGCCTATGTCAACCCGGCGGTGGCGGTGCTGCTGGGCATCGTCTTCGTCGGCGAAACCATTGGCATCGAGGAGGCCATGGCCATGCTGGTGATCATCAGTGCCGTAGTGCTGATCGGCCTGCCCCAATGGCGCAAGCCCAAGGCCGCGGCCCAGGAAGAGGCGGCCTGATCACTGTCCCGGTGGTAGGCCGGCCAGGCTCCGTTGGAGAAAGTCGCCGATGACCTGGCTCGCTTGCTGGTGAATCGCTTCGCGGCTGCGCTGGCCGCCGTCCCGGCAGATGATTTCATCCTCGGGGTTCTCTTCCCGGAGCAGGGCCGTGGCGCCTGGCTTGCAGATTTGCATGAAGCTGAAATGGCTGGCATCGGCGATCACCAGCAGGCTGGAGGTGGCCGACGGCAGGTGGGTTTCCAGGTAGCCCGACTCCTGCTCCACCGGCATGCTGGCAATATCGACTCCTGCTCCCAGGATCAGGGTTGGCGTCTGCACCGCTGACAAGCTTTGCGGGGTGAACCCACGGACCAGCCCCGGGTCCAGGGAGACGACCGCCTTGACTCGCGGGTCCCGCAGGTCGGTGCCCAGAGAGTCCTGGTTTTGCGGCGCGATCCCCAGTTCCGGAGCCAGCCCGCACAGACGCGGGTTGGGATGCAGCCGACATTCCTCAAGGAAGCGTTGCGGGCTATAGCGGGCGCCGGCCAATGCGGTGACCGTCCAGCCGCCCAGCGAATGGCCGATGGCGGCGATGCGCTGCGGGTCGACCGCGCCTGCCAGGGACTTGTCTGCGCTCAGTGCGTCTATGACCCGGCTCAGATCCCGGGGACGCTGCCAAAGCTTCGCCGCTTCTTCCGGACGCTGGTCGAAACTCGTGGTGCCCGGGTGGTCAGGGGCGGCGACCACATAACCCTGGCCGACCAGCGAAGTGACCAGCCAGCTGAGGTTGCGCCAGTTGCCGCGATAGCCGTGTGACAGGACCACCAAGGGATGGGCCGCAGGGGCAGGAGAGGCATCCTTGATGGTGGGCAGGCCCTGGAAGACCGGGTTCTCTGCCGATACCAGAAGCGGGCTGGCGGTTTCGGTGGGGTACCAGAGGGCGACATGCAGGGGGCGCTGTTTGCTTGCATCGGGCAGGGTTATTTCACGAAAACCGACGAGCTCGGCGGCGCAGGCCAGGGGCAGGAACAGGGAGAGTGAAAGGCCCGCTAGCATCCGTGCGGACAGGGCAATCTTGGGCATTGAAGAACTCCATGGGAAAAACGTCAGTGGCCTGCCAATGGGCGCGCTGGGTGGAATCGAGCGGCGATCGACGGCAGTGGGTGGGCGACGACCGGGGCAGTCGCCGCCCACCCTTTTAACCCACATTGCCGGGAAAGGGTGACCCAATTGTGCAGCTGGCGGTCACCCACTTCGCATCAGTTACAGGTTCCGGCGTCGAGCCAGACCTTACCGGAACCATCTGGCCCGGTGAACGCCGGGTTGCCCGGCTCATTGCCCTTGACCCACCAGCGAGCGATGTAAAAGCGCCCGTTATGGCTGACTCGGTCCTTCGCCACATAGGTGCCCTGGGCCGACCATGGGCCCTGGCAAGCGGTACTTTCTGCCTTGACCGTCACGCTGTGCTCGCGAGTCACGCTGTGATGGCCGTTGCCCAGGCTCAGGGTGATGCGGTAGGTGACGTCTTGTGCTGTTTTGGGGGCGGCGAACTTCATCGAGGTCCCGGCCGCCTGGAAGTCCACGCTCGGGTTCACATTCCAGCGGTAATTCAGCGGCAGGCCAGCAGGGTCGCTGGAACCTTTGGCGTCGAGCACCACCGTTGCTCCGGCTTTGGCCTGGCCCGGGCCGTCGATGCTGGCCAGTGGCGGCTTGACCGCCGGCTGTTCGCCTTCGCTGGCGCACGGACCCAGGTCACGCCAGACCTTGCCGGAGCCATCGGGCCCGGTGAAGGCCGGGGTGCCCGGTTCACTGCCCTGGGTCCACCAGCGCGCTTCGTATTGACGGCCTTTCCACTGCACCTGGTCCTTGGCTACATAGGTACCGCGAACCTGCCACTGGGGCTTGCAGCTGCCGCTGCCGGCCTTGCCCTTGATCAGCATTTCGTGGGTCTTGAGGGTGCTCTGCTTGCCGTTGCTCAGGCTCAGGGTGAAACGGTAGCGGGTGTCTTCAGCCAATTCTGGTGCGGTGAAGGCAATACGCGGACCGTCGTAGGTAAAGTCCAGCTTGGGCGAGGCTTCCCAGGCAAAGCTCAGGGCCGCGCCTTGTGGGTCGCTGGAGGCGGACGCATCCAGCACGATCTGTTCACCTGCATTGGCTTCAGTCTTGCCGCGGATCACGGCCACTGGCGGGGTGCCGGCATCCACAGGTTTGAGCGAGGTCACCTTGACCTGGTTGTCGGCGCTGAACTCACCGTCTGCCAGCAAGCTCCAGGGGCCATTGAAGCTGTGGCTGGAGTACACCTGGTAGCCCTTGATATTACCCGCCTGGCCCTGGCGTGGCAGGTAGCGCAACTGAGAGAAACTGTTATTGCTGCCCATGTCGATCACGATCTGGTGGGGATAACGGGCGTCGGCGGCCGAACTCCAGTAGGAGTTGGGGTTGTCATCGAGCACGTTCGAGCCCGAGGTGGTGCCGGATGCCACGCTGCTGGTTGAGTGGACACGCCAGCTGTTTCGAGGAAGGGGCTCGCCTTTGGCGCTGGCCAGCATCAGTTCGGCGATGCTGGCGTTGTTCTTGCCGTCCACCGAAGAGGTCGCCACGAGCTTCAGGTAGGTGCCTTGGGCCGTTTCCCGGGTGTGGCCGTAAGCGTTGCCTTGCAGGATCAGGTCTTCAGCCGCCATACCTTCGGTCCTGATAGCCAGGTACCAGCGGCCCGGTTTTGGATCCTTGGCCCCGAGACCGACTATCTGGCTGAGGGCCGAGCGGTAGTCGTAGCTGGTGGTGGTTGGTTGAGCGCCATACTTGAGCGACAACTGGACCTGGCCGCCCTTGTTGGTACTGGTGCCGGGCACCACGGTGAAGGCCAGGCGCTGGGTGCCTGCCGGTACATCCAGTGGGAAGTAGCGGGTCTGGCCTTTGGCCTGGTTGATCCGTTCTTCGAGAATCGTGATCAGGTTTTCACTGTCCAGCGGCACGACTGAGGGGGCGTAGGCGGAAATCTTCGCAGCGTTCTCGCGCCAGACCCGGGCCATGTTCGCCGTTCGAGCATCGCCCAGGGGCACGCCGAGGTGGTCCTTGAGGTCCGGGTTGGAGAAGTAGCCGACGTGGTTGCCGCAGAGGATGGTGCCGACCCGACCGTTGTTGTGGCCGAAGCGGTAGTTGTCGTTGCCGTCGTTGCAGTGGCTGCCGCCGATGTTGTGCGCCAGTTCGTGGCGGAAGGCGGCCGAGGCGCTGATGGCGTTGACCGAGTAGCGGCCGTTCACGTAGGCCCAGCCGGCGGCGGTGTCCACCCCGGGTGTGCCAACGGTGAATGCGGCGACCAGGTCCGGGCTGTATTTGCGCATGCCATCGGCGAACAGGTTTTTGACATCGGCCAGCACCGGGGTGGTGATCGGGTAGTCGTTGGTTATCACCTGGGTGCCGGCCAGGCGCACACGCACATTCTTGATCTGCGAGTTTTCCACGGCACGGTTGACCGAGGCGACCTGGGCCAGGGCGTAGGCCTCATGGTCACCGATGTAGTTGGCGGCTTTCTGGGTGAAGCCTGCCAGCAGATCGATGACGATCTCGCCCTGGGCGTTGCGGTGGGTCAGGTAGCTGCGCTGACCGCTCTGGGTCTCGATCAGGTTGGGTACGTCGTTGCCTTCGTTGGGCACGGAGTCGATATTGCGCGGGTCGAAGGAGTGCTGGTTGTTGAGGCGAATCAGCGACTGTTCGCCACTGGCGTTGCCGCGAATCATCAGATTACTGTCAGGCATCAGGGCGATGAAGCTGCCGTCGCCACGGGCGGCGACAAACATTTCCTGTGCGGCGCTCTGGGAGCGGTTGTTGCTTTGCAGCGTGCCGACCATGACCTTGAGGCCCTTGAAACTGTCGTTCCGGTCCGGAATGAGGCTGCGCAGGCGCATGCCGATTTCCTGCTGCAGACGTTCGGTTCCCGCGTCGGCGATGTTGCGCTGGGCCGGATTGGCCATCAGCGCCTGGATATTGATGAAGGGGCCGTCGGCCGCGCTTTCGGCGCGTGGCAGGGCCGCATCGGCAGGTTCATCGGCGGCCTGTACCAGGCCCGTCATGGGTAGCAATACGACAGTTCCCAGGCTGGCCACACAAAGGCGGGTGGCACGGGACAGGGTGTTCAATCTGAAGGTCGGCATAACCATTCCTGGATATACACAGCGCGGCGCAAACCTGGCGAACAGGATCGTGAAAGCGTCCGCGCTGATGATGTGGATGAGGAGTTGTGCCGGCGGCGGGCATCATAGGCAGCGGCGCTGGTGCCGTATATTCGAAGCCTGGCTTTTAGTACCTGTCCTAGGGAACTTGCCCGTACGAAGGGCAAGAGCACTGTTGTGCCAGGAGCGTTTGCCGTGTGTCGGGTGCTGCCGGCGGAGGGTGCAGAAGGGCCGGCGAGTTGGCCAGAACGGCCGGGGAGACAGCGTGGTTGCAATAAAAAACGCCGGGCAATGCCCGGCGCGGTGGCTTCAGCCTGAACGGGTCACTCGAACCCGCTCAGCAGGACGAGGGCGAATAACGCTGCCGCCAGGGCCAGGGAAAACAGCAGGCTGATTCCCGCCACTCGCCATAGCGAGAAGAAGCGCCCGTTACCGGCCTTGTGCTCTATCACCTGGGGGCCGAACAGTTGGCGTGCGTAGGCGTTCATCCCGTAGATCGGCGGCAGGATGAACACCACCGCGGGGATACTTTCCGGAAGAAAAAAGCCTGCCACGCTCATGGCAATGAAAAGGCCGATGCCCATGGCCCAGACTTTGTTCACTTCGCTCTCGCGGCCCATGGCCTTGAGGTTCTGGCTGATGAAATAGGCGCCGGCCACGGAGGTGCCGATGAAGGTGCTCAGGCCAATGGCCGCCACGCTGTAGAGGCACAGGCTCTGATCGGTTGGCTTGCTGGCCAGGAGTTCGGCGGCAGGGGCCTGGAAGGGGTTTTGGTTGTCCATGCGCGGTGAGGCTCCTTGGGAAGGGCAAAGGGGCGGTTGAGTGCCAACTCGGGTGTTGCGCCGCCCTTGTGCGCGACCCGTGGCAAACAGTGGGGCGAGCATACACTCACCGGGGCGGGCTTGGCAGGCCTGGGGCGGCCCGGGAGCGAGCCCCTGAATTAGGGTAAACTGCCGCCCATTGCGTCCCTGTGCTGACTTTTTCCTACGGTACCCCCATGACATTCGCCACTCTTGGCCTGATCGAACCCCTGCTGCGCGCCCTCGAAACCCTCGGCTACCAGACCCCGACCCCGGTGCAGGCGCAAGCCATTCCGGCAGTGCTGGGCGGGCGTGACCTGATGGCCGCGGCCCAGACCGGCACCGGCAAGACCGCCGGTTTCGCTCTGCCGCTGTTGCAGTTGCTGACCCTGGAAGGGCCGAAAGTCGATAGCAACTCGGTACGCGCGCTGATCCTGGTGCCGACCCGGGAACTGGCCGAGCAGGTCCACGAAAGCGTGCGCCAGTACGCCGAACACCTGCCGCTGCGCACCTATGCGGTGTACGGCGGGGTCAGCATCAACCCGCAAATGATGAAGCTGCGCAAAGGCGTGGACCTGCTGGTGGCGACTCCGGGGCGTCTGCTGGACCTGTTCCGTCAGAATGCGGTGAAGTTCAGCCAGTTGCAGACCCTGGTGCTGGATGAGGCCGATCGCATGCTCGACCTGGGGTTCTCCGAAGAGCTCAAGAGCATCTACGCGGCCCTGCCGAAGAAACGCCAGACTCTGTTGTTCTCCGCCACCTTCTCCGACGCCATCCGCCAGCTGGCCGGGCAGATGCTCAACGATCCGCTGAGCATCGAGGTCAGCCCGCGCAACGTGGCTGCCAACACGGTCAAGCAATGGGTGGTGCCGGTGGACAAGAAGCGCAAGCCGGAGCTGTTCAGCCACCTGCTGCGCAAGAATCGCTGGAAGCAGGTGCTGGTGTTCGCCAAGACCCGCAACGGTGTGGATGCACTGGTGGAGAAACTCCAGGGCCAGGGCGTGAATGCCGACGGCATCCATGGCGACAAGCCACAGGCCACGCGTCAGCGCGCCCTGGACCGGTTCAAGGCCAGTGAGATCCAGATCCTGGTGGCCACCGATGTGGCGGCCCGCGGCCTGGACATCGAAGACCTGCCGCTGGTGGTCAACTTCGACCTGCCGATCGTGGCCGAGGACTACATCCACCGCATCGGGCGTACCGGCCGTGCCGGTTCCACCGGCGAGGCGATTTCCCTGGTGTGCGCCGACGAGGTGAACCTGCTCTCGGCGATCGAGATGCTCACCCGCCAGACCCTCAAGCGCCATGAGGAACAGGATTTCGAACCCGAGCACCGGGTGCCGGAAACCGACGCCAGTGGCCAGGTGGTGAAAAAGCCGAAGAAGCCCAAGAAGCCGAAAACCTCCGGCGGTGGCGGCAAGCGCAACCTGGGCAAGTGGGTGGACAGTGGCGAAGTGGCTGAAGCCCCGGCGGTGAAGCCGGTGCGCAAGGTGCCGGCTTTCAACACCGGGCCGCGCAAGCGCAAGCCTTGATCTGACATCGCGCCGGGCCCTTCGCCGGCAAGCCGGCTCCTACCCTTGCGTAGGTGCCGACTTGCCGGCGAAGCTGTTTATGGCTGGCGCCGCAACCACTTCAGCATCCCCAGCCCCGCCTGGCGCCCGCTGGCAAAGCAGGCGGTCAGCAGGTAGCCGCCGGTCGGCGCTTCCCAGTCGAGCATTTCCCCTGCGCAAAACACTCCAGGCAACTGCCGGAGCATCAGGTCGTCGTCCAGGGCTTCAAACATTACGCCGCCGGCGCTGCTGATGGCTTCGTCCAGTGGGCGAGGCTTGATCAGCGTCAGGGGCAGGGCCTTGATGGCTGCTGCCAGGAGCGCCGGATCGTTGAAGCTCTCTGCCGGGGTCAGCTCCCGCAGCAACGCCGCCTTCACCCCCTCGATTCCCAACTGGCCCTGCAAGTGCTTGGCCATGGACCGCGAGCCGCGTGGCTTGGAAAGGGCGACCTGGACCTTGTCCAGGGGCTTGTTCGGTAGCAGGTCGATATGGATCGTCGCCTGCCCGTGCCGGTTGATGGATTCGCGAATCGGCGCCGACAGTGCATAGATCAGGCTGCCCTCGATGCCGCTGGCGGTGATCACGCACTCACCCAGCCGTGGTGCGTCGTCATCAAGGCCGATGGCCACGTTCTTCAGCGGCGCGCCGGCGAATTTGCTGCGCAGCAGCTCGCTCCAGGCGCTGACCTCAAAACCGCAATTGCTCGGTTGCAAGGGTGCGAGCTGTACACCGCGCTGTTCCAGCAGGGGCAGCCAAGCCCCGTCGGAACCCAGGCGTGCCCAACTACCGCCGCCCAATGCCAGCAGGACCCCATCCGCCCGTACCGCACTTTCACCCTCGGCATGCCGGATGCGCAGGCTGCCGTCGGCATTCCAGCCCAGCCAGCGGTGCCGAGTGTGGATAACGACTCCGGCATCGCGCAGGCGCTTGAGCCAGGCGCGCAGCAGCGGCGCAGCCTTCATGTCGGTAGGAAACACCCGGCCGGAGCTGCCGACAAACGTCTGGATACCCAGCTCATGAATCCACTGGCACAGCGCCTCGGCGCCAAATTCCCGCAGCAACGGGGCGATGTGCGGCGCCCGCTCGGCGTAGCGGGAAAGGAAGGCCGGATAGGCTTCGGAGTGGGTGATGTTCATGCCACCGACCCCAGCCAGGAGGAATTTTCGGCCCACCGATGGCATGCCGTCGTACAGGTCGACCCGAACCCCGGCCTGGCTCAGTACCTCGGCGGCCATCAGGCCGGCGGGGCCACCGCCGATAATCGCGACGTGGGAAGGAGGGGAGGAGGGCATCAATAAGCCTAGAAAATGGGGGGAGGGATATTGTAAGCAATGCTAGGGAGCAGTCACCTATCTTGAGGTGCCGTCACCGCAGTTCTCCTGATGGCCGACGGGCCGTGCAGATCATTCAGGCTGGCTGCGTCGCAGCAGCTTCCTCTGGATAAGTTGCCGGCCATTGGCATGGAGTGCATGCCGTCGGATTCATCATCAGATATTCAACAGGTTCAACAGTCGCTGATTGACCTCTTGCGCATCGAACTTTTCCTGGGCCATGCGATAGCTTTCCTGGCCCATTTTTTCCAGGCGTTCGGGGTGCTCGATGATGAAGAGCATCTTTTCTGCGAGCTTTTGCGCCGACCAACGTGGCACTAGAAAGCCATTTACGCCATCGACCACCGTTTCACGGCAGCCTGGCCCATCTGTCGTGATTACGGCTCTCCCCACGGCCATCGCCTCTTGCGTACTTCGAGGAACACCTTCTCGATAGTAGGACGGCAAGACGAACACGTCGGATTCGATAATCCAGTCCACGACATTGGAGACATGTCCTGGGTGTACCACCAGCCCATCTTCGACCAGTTGTTTGAGCGTCGCCGCCGATAGGCCGCCGGGGTTTTCTTCGTCCAGCCCGCCCAGCATCACGAACCGAGTCTGCGGGTAGCGCTCCTTTACCAGTCGAGCCGCTGCCACATATTCGTTCACGCCTTTTTCCGCAAGCAACCTGCCGATAAACAGAAAGGAAATGGGTGCTTTAGCGACGGTGGGAGAGTAGGGGTAGTCTTGAAGATTCAGGCCTATGGCGCCCAGCACATCAACTCTTTTTACAGTGATGCGGTACTTGTCTATCAGGTCGACCGGATCATCCGGGTTGAGGAAAATAATCCTCTCGAGAAAGGGAAAAGACAGGCGATAAAGAAGTGCCTGGACTTGCCTTAGTACCCTCAGTTTGTAGCCGGTTCCAGAGGGTGTGTCGGTAAAGACATACCCTAGCCCCTCAAGCATGCCGACCCGGCGTTTGACGCCAGCCAGCACTGCGGCAAAGGTCCCGAATATCACCGGCTTGGAAAAATAGGAGAACACCAGTTCCGGTTTTATCTGCTTGAGGATCTTTGCCAGTTTGAGGGTGTTGGCAATATCGGAAAACGGGTTCAAGCCAGTGCGGCTGAAGCTGTAGTCGACAGTAAGGGCTCCAAGTTTCTGGACCTTTTCCCGGCTCTTTTCGTCGTAATCCAATGCCAATGCATAGACTTCATGGCCGGCAGCAACCAGGGCCTTGATCAGATCTGCACGAAATCCGTAAACGCACGCAGCAGTCGTTCCGACCAGCGCAATCTTCATTTGAAACTACCTGTATCCATCTGGATTGTTCGACTGCCAGCGCCACGTATCTTCCATCATCTCTTTCAAACCGAGTTCTGCCTTCCAGCCCAGATCGTGAAGTGCCTTGGACGGATCTGACCAGCATTGCGCAATGTCGCCCTGCCGACGGGGGGAGAGGGTGTAGGGAATGCTGCAGCCAGAGGCCGCTTCGAATGCCCGGATCATCTCCAGTACTGAGTAACCCACACCCGTCCCCAGGTTCCAGGCGTTTATGCCGGAGTGTTGGGAAATGTAGTCCACGGCGGCTAGATGCCCTTTGGCAAGATCAACGACATGGATGTAATCCCGAACACCGGTGCCATCGTGCGTCGGATAGTCGTTGCCATAGATGGAGAGCCTTTCGAGTTTTCCCACGGCGACACGGCTGATGTAGGGCAACAGGTTCTCCGGCGGGCCATTTGGGTCCTCGCCTAGCAGGCCACTATGATGCGCGCCCACCGGATTGAAGTAACGCAGCAGCGCAACTGACCAGCGTGGATCGGCGGTCGCCATGTCCTGCAAGACTTTTTCCACCATTAACTTGGAACAGCCATAGGGGTTGGTGGGTGTTCCCAGTGGGCAGCTCTCGACAATCGGTATCTGCACCGGATCGCCGTACACGGTGGCGGAAGAACTGAACACCAGGCGGTATACACCTGCGGCTGCCATGGCCTGGCACAGGGTGATGCTGCCACTGAGGTTGTTCTGATAGTAGGACAACGGCTGTTTTACACTTTCTCCGACGGCTTTCAGGCCAGCAAAGTGCAACACCACGTCAATCTCATGTTCGGCAAAAATGCGGTCAAGGGTGGCCCGATCGCAAACATCGCCCTGGATAAATACCGGTGTACCTCCGGTTATTTGCTGCACGCGCTGTAGCGATGACATGGAGCTGTTGCACAAGTTGTCCAGGACCACGGCTTGGTGGCCGGCCTGGAGCAACTCCAGCAAGGTGTGTGAACCAATATAACCTGCGCCGCCAGTTATTAAGAACCGCATAGTTTTGATCCTACTTCAAGTGAATGCTGACAGTGCGATCGCAGTATTATCTGGACCTGATGATTGACTTTGAAAAATGATACAGCACCGCCAATAGGTTTTTAATGCTTTTATTCAAGACGAATTCCCGCGCAGCCAACCCTGTCGCTTCGGCATATCCCAGCAGTTTTCTTTGTGAGGCACCGCTGTGTATTCTGTAATCAAGTAGCACTTCATCCATGTTTGCCCACTTGACGCCAAACCGCTTGAGTCTTAGCCACAGGTCATAGTCTTCAGAGTTGAAGCCAGCGTTATATCCGCCGGCTTTGATAATCAACTCTTTTCGATAAATGATGGTGTTATGCGCAAAGCAGTTTTTATACCGGAGCATCTTGTCTATTCGGGCGCCCTTGGGGTAAATCCTGGTCCCCAGTACGGCACCTTTGGGATCAATGAGCCTTAGGTCGCAGCCTACGAAGTCCAGATTGTTGGCTTGCATGTAGGCAAACTGTTTTTCCAGGCGATCGGGCCAGCAGACATCATCCGCATCCATTCTCGCAACATAGTCGAACTTGGCTGCGTCGAGCCCGATGTTCAGCGCGCAGGCCAATTGTGGGATCCTGCTCTTGATCACTCGCAAGCGCGGTTCACTGCTGTAGAGCTCGCTGAGGCGGGATTCAACCTCATCACTAGAGGGGCCATTGGCGACGATGATCAGCTCGAAATCGGAAAATGTCTGAGAGAGAACACTGTCGACGGCCAAAGGAACAAACTCGTCGAATCTGCTGACGCCCATAACAACACTGATCATTGGTCCACCGCCGTGTTACGTCGACGATCCATCCGGCTTTTTACCCGATAGACGAAAGAGGTACCAAAAACCATGAAGGACACGGTTTTCAGCCATGCCGCATCTATCGGAAAGTAAAAGAAATATTTCAGTTTTCCCCTGCCAAAGAAGGCATCCCTCAAGGCAATGGACTTCCTGAAGTAGGCATTTGGCCAGAACCCCTTGATGTAAGGTTTTATGGCCGAGAAAAAGTCATAATGCCGCGCGTAGTCTCTGGCGACCGAGTCCTGCGTGGGAACAACCGTCCCGCAGTCATTTCCCGCATGTAGCCTGTAGTACAGAACCGGTTCAGTGACCACGGCGACCCTGTTGTCTTTAAGCAGGAAGAAGGAGATCCACCAATCTTCAAACTTGATATGTTCAGGCAGTGGGAAGATGCTCTTGGCGTCTGTTTTCCACAGCATGGCACAGCCTCCGGATAGGCTGCTTCCTAATAGGTTTTTCAAGTAGTTGGGCTGGGCAGGTAATGCTGTTCCGATAACGGCCTTAGCGTCGTTGTCATAGCGGAACAGGCCGCCGTAAACCGACTTTTCGGTCGCCAGGGCTTCATCCAAGAGCCTTCTGGTCCTTCCTGGAACTAAAAAGTCGTCTGCGCCGAGCAGGCAGATGAAATCGCCTTCAGCCATTTCAAAGGCACTGTTGAAGGCCGCATTCTTGCCCTTGTTTTGCGAGAATGCATGTATCTTGATCTTTGGGTTTTCAGCAAATCGCGAGTGCACCACAGACAGTGAGGAATCGGTCGAACCGTCATCGACGAGGCAGACTTCAACGTCCAGATATTCGCTGGCCTCCTTCAAGACTGACTCAATTGCTTCGACTATATACTCCTCCTTGTTGTACAAGGGGATTAAATATGAAACCAGATGCATGTGAGCCCTCAATCTAACGGTGTACTTCGAAGTGAATCGATTTTGATTTTAAGAGTTGCTTTGGCAAGGCAGTGGCGTTTGTTTATAACTAACGACAGCCTTGTATAACTCTCGTTCTGCTTCACTGTCGAACTGTGAGTTATGCCACAGCAGGGTGAAGCATCCACCTACCGCAAGACAGGTCTCTTTCAGGTCTTGAAACTTTTTCAACGCCGCTTCGCCTACGCCCAAGCCCATATAGTGTGGCGCCGTGACGGTTGACTCCATGGCAATCAATGGGCGTATACGCAAATTCAACTGTTTGCCTTCGACTGGATCATAAGCCGGGTACTCGTGGCAGGTTCCGCAACGAAAACCGACGTAGTCAGCGTAACCCAGGGTGCTGTCGTAAGTTAGACCCGCTGCGTCCCAGGCGCGCATTGTAGTGGGATGCTCCCATCGCAGATAGTGCATTCGGCCACCCCAGACGGTTTGCCGGATATTCTCTTCCTCACATGTTCTTCTCAGGCGCTGAGCCTCGGCTTGAATCTGTTGCGGATTCTGAAAAGAGTTATAGCTGGGGTGTAGGCCTATCTCGTGGCCGCGCCTGTGGATATCGTGCATCAAGGCTCGAATAGCTGGATGCTCCGGTTCATAGTCGGCGTCTTTAGCGCGATCAGTTCTGCCGCAGATGAAGTAGAAAGCACTGACCAGTCCATAGCGCTCCGACACATCCATGATCCAGTTGAAAGTGTTTGCAGGGTCGGCGGGATGCAGTGACGTCTGGCTATTGAAGCGTATCCAGGGTGCCAGAAACACCCCTTTGAAGTTTCGGCGTTTCAGTGCGTCCGCCACCATCCCTCGAGCAATGCCTACTGGCGAGCGAAATCCATACTGACTAGGCATATCGACGTCATGGGAGACTTTCATGCCGGACTGCTGCTGCTTGAGCTGTAAATTGGGCCAGGCTTTTTGTATGACTTGCCCAAGAATGCCCAGCCACTCATCTACCACGGGGCGCTCAAGATAACCGTGCTTGAAGGCGTGGGAAGAAGTTGCCGCAAAACGCTGGTGGGTATCCAAGTTCGTGCGATTGGTTTCCTCCAGGCGTGAGAGCATCCAGTAAGTCAGCCCGAGGATGTCATAGTTGATGCGGTAGCCGTTTTGTATGGGCTCGATCAATGGCGACGATAGAGTACTGGCCCCTGGCGCGGGTAACGGGCGGTCCAGGAGTGAGGCCCACCCATCTCCAGTTGCATCCCATGTTGTGAAAGGCAAATCTGAATTGGCTTTATTGAAGCTGATAGGGTCAATCGACAGTAGTATCTGTACGGGGCTTTCCTGATAGCTCAGCCAGAGTGTGTCGGACTCAGTAGAACTGATAGAAAAGGTATGGCCAAAACGTTCAGCCAGAACCTGTTGGAGCCAGCTGAAAATGGATTGGTTCGGCCATGCACTTTGCATCGTTACTTCCCTACTTTCAGTTCTTTGAGGAATTGTACTGTTCTAATCATTCTGGAGGGTGTTTTTGTCACCGCGAAATAGGGCGTCTGTATTGCACCGAAGGCTCTGAAAAAGCGTTCAACCGGTTCTATCATCGAACCCTCAAAGTCGAAGCGCTTAGTCACGGTCGAGGCGAACTTGATCGCTTCCCACATGCACAGGCTGGTGGCTCCGCTGTTGCGTAGTTCAGGATCGCCGCCGCCCATCAGGTAGTAGGCGCTGTTTTCGTCCCAAATCAAATAGACAGCAGCATGCCGTTGCCCCTGCGGGTCTTCTGCGATGAATATCTTGCGTGAGCTGTGTGCAACACATGCTTTGTCGAGGTTTTCGACAAAACTCTCGGAATAGGGAAGCGGCATCCCCTGACGAGTGAAGACCAGGCGATTGAGGGCCAGAAAGTCCTTGATGCCGAGGTCGTCGCGAACTCGTACATTGAAGCGGTCGCTGGCTTTGCGTATGTCGGTTCGAATGTTGGCTTGGACCTCTTGCCACAGCGCTTCCTCATTCGTCAGTTCAGGCAGGACGTAGGTGTAGCGTGTGGTCTGTTTGAACCCTCGCCAGAAGAAGGGCAGCCAGTTCTGTTGTTGGTAATGCCAGTTCTGGCTGTACTGATCGAACTTGGGAAGCTGATCGATCAAAGCTTCCATCAGGTCCTTTTGCTGCCCCAGAGCCTTCGCATATTTCGCATTACTCTCCCGCAGCCATGGGCCGAGGAACTGAGTCAGAGAAGGTTGGGTCAGCAACGTGGACCAGCGCTGCCTTTTAGTCAGGTAAGGCAAGGCAGCCATGAGCTTGCCGCCTTTTTCAACGACAGCTACATCCCAGTTTTCTGCGCCCGCCGTAGCATCGAGCCACCAGGCCTGACTGAATATAGGGATTGTTTTTTCTGCTATGCAAGCATCCCTGTAGAGTTTCTTTTTTTGCTGCATACAGAAAGCCATCAGTTTGAATTTAGTTGTGGAAAGTACATTTGATTTGCTTTTTAAAGTACTTGCCTCGATACGGTATATTTCAATGCTTTTTGACGTGGAGTGAAGAGCGAATTTGCTCAGTTAAAAGTTTTGCGCTCTACTATCAGCTCTTGGGAGTTTACGTATGATTGCGTGATAACGGTACTCATAGTACTTTGAACTGATGAAGTTTATTTCAAGGTTCAGCTTCTTGCATGTCTCGAACCAGAAGTAAGGGGTGTAGGCGAATCCCATACCTTGGTCTTTCCACTTGATCCACTGTTGCCGGCCTAACCTGAAGCTGGCCAGTTTCGCGCAGGATATCAGGTCTCTGGCAATCGACTTGGTTCGAGCTGTCAGCCCATTCAGCGCAGATTCTGGTTGTGTCGAGTAGTAGGATCCCATGCCCAGTGTCATGTAGCGGATCGGATCCACGCAGTCGAACAAGTAGAAAGCATGAGCCTGTTCATTGCGTGCAAAGAGTCCGATGACCCTAGCCATTTCTGTTGGGTTCAAGTACTGGTTCAAGGCTTCGGTCGTGGTCCAGGTTGGGAAGCTGGACTGGGGAAGGATCTCGAAGATGTCAGCCACATCCAGATCGATATCGATGTCCTTGAGGCGCTGCTTGGCAGATTCGATCATGGAGGGGGAGTAATCAATTCCCTTGGAAATTCTTGCCAAGGGTATGAGTTGCTCCAGCAACTCTCCTGCGCCGCAGCCCAGGTCGATGATTTCGCCTGTGGAACCGAACTCCTCCATGACCTGCGCACATTCAAGTGCCTTCTTCCTGAAGTATTCGGTGCTGGAGAAGCGATGTCCGCTATTGGTTTTGTCTTGCCAATAGTCTTTGGGGTTGTTCATAGTAGTTAGCCACTAAAAATTGAGCATGCAGATTCAGTTTGAGGTCAGCTCGAGAATCATTTTTTTTGCAGAAGGCTTGTCCTGGGCTTTAAGGAATCGATTACCGTTGTTCAAATGGTTTGCAATTGCTACAGCCCATGCTTGTCCTTCTTCTCTGCGTTGTGCAATCCCCAGGTTTTGCCACTCCATGTAGTAACTGCAGTTGTGATCAAGCAGTGTAGGGACGCCTTCAAGTGCGGCTTCGATAGTAACTGAAGAGTTGAGGGTGACATGTAGATCAGCCAGCTTCAAAACGTAATCGATAGGTAGGTTGGAGCATAAATCCAAGTCGCTGCACTTGTTTTTGAATCGAGCTGAATAGATATCCTGTTTGTCCATCATTGCCGGGTGTAGCCGAAACAACCAGAATACGGATTCGCATTCAGGGCTCTGCATCGCGTCGAGCAGGGCTTGAAGGAAATCCTCGCACTCTATGGGCTGCAAGGTGATCAGAGTGACTCGTTCACAGCCGGAGTTCTTGATGCGAGATGTCAACGTTTTATATTCGGAGAACTCAACATCCACCTCGCTCAAGTACTGGCTGAAGATTCGCCCTCCCAATATCCCTGTGTGAGCCTGGCCTCCCCATGAGTTCACATTGACTACATCCTCAGCCGTCCAGTTCCAGAATAATCGAGGCAGCATGTCCCAACCACCCTCAGGAACCCGGCCCCAATTTCCATATGCAAAATGCCCGGGACCTTGCACGCCGTGCTGCAGATCAATGGTCTTTATGCCAAGTGCATTGGCCGCCGCCATCAAGGAAAAGCCGAGAATGTTGTAGTAAGTGACGACCAGTACAATATTCGGCTGTGTGGATTTCAGGACTTTTGAAAAACGCTCTTTATGCAAATCTAGCTGTGTAAGGGCTTTCTGGATCGCAGGAAAGTTGATTGAGCGGGCGGTGAAGCCTTGCAACTCAATCTCGCTCTTCAGGTTCTCAATCAGCGCAATATCACTCTCTTCCAGTTTTGTGGATTTGCTTCGGGATCCACCTAGAAGAGAAATTAACGTCAGATATTTTTGTATATAGGCTGTCTTTTCCGACCTCGGAGTGCGGTACTCAGCGCCAGGGACAAACTCTTCGGCGTAGAAGCTGATTTGGTTGTTCGCCGCCTCACACCAATGCCTCAAAGGGGAAAAGAATGCGTCGAAGTACTTGCCCTTAATTTTCAAGCTGCGGCAGGTCGAGTGCGTCAGATAGTAGACATCAGATGGTCCACTTCGACCCAGGTTGCTCTTCGGGTCAATGAAACTCTCAAAAAACGAACTAAGCGCGTATAGGTATTTTCTAAACCGATCTTTGATCCCGGCTTTTTCCTGGGCGGGCGGAACCAGTGGATCATTCTCAAAACCGAGCATCATCCGCAGCAAGGGCCAGTATTGCGTGCCCTTATAGCGCAGTGACGAAACATCATATTTTTTTTCAAGCGTGCACAATACGTCAAGAAAATTTCTTTCACTGACAGCAAGTGCAAGATTGCTTTCTAACTCCCCCACCCGGCGTTACTCCGCAATTACTTCGAAACTGACAGCTGTATTGGCGGTTATGTCTCTAGTCACTCGCTTTCCAATGACCAGGTCATAGCACTTGGGTGGAAGTCCATAGCTCGGGCGTACGCTGCGTATCGCGTCCGGGGTAATCAATTCTCCGGCTTTCAAGTCTTGTACAAAGTACAAGGAGCGGCGGAATTTTGCGTTGCCTTGTTCACTCGACTTGCGTGCGTAGTCGACCTTGCCCATGGCCGACCATGCCGTCTTGCTGTTACGGCAGAGCTCGGCCAGTTCGGCAGGTTCCAGCGAAAAACTGTCATCAGGGCCGCCACCACTTCGATTGAGAGTGAAGTGTTTCTCGATGATCGAAGCGCCCAGGGCAACACTGGTAATGGCTGTGGTGTTGTCCAGTGTATGGTCGGAAAGGCCGGTGACCAATCCAAATCGCTGAATCATTTCAGGAATGGTACGCAAGTTGTAATCACTGGCCGGCGCAGGGTAGCCACTTACACAGTGAAGAATTGCCAGTTCCTTGCAGCCGGCGGATTTTGCGGTATCTATGGCCTCCTGGATTTCCTCGGCGTCAGCCATGCCGGTGGAAATGATCATGGGCTTGCCGGTGCTTGCGACATATTTGATCAGGGGCAGATCCACGGCTTCGAAAGAGGCGATCTTGTAGGCCGGGGCATTGAGATCTTCCAACATGTCTACAGCGGTGTTATCAAATGGCGAGCTGAAAATGGTAATGCCCAGTTTTTCAGCATGCTTGAACAGCGGCGAATGCCAGGCCCATGGCATATGGGCTTCTTGATAAAGCTGATAGAGGGTTTTGCCATCCCAGAGACCTCCCCGTATCTGAAACTCCTCGGAGTCGCAGTTCAAGGTGATGGTGTCGGCGGTATAGGTTTGCAACTTGATGGCGTCAGCGCCTGCTTTCTTGGCCTCTTCAATGATTTTCAGCGCAGTTTCCAGCTTCCCGTTATGGTTCGCGGAAAGCTCGGCGATGATGTATGGAGGCGCGTCCTGAGCAATGCGGCGACCGGCAATGTTGATACTGTAATTGTTTGACATAACGTCGGTGTCTCTCAAGTATTTGGTTGCCATTCAGCGGCGAGGAGGCCAAAACACACAGTGTCGTGATAGCTCTGGCCATCGAAATGTTGCTCGCGCAGGACACCTTCCTGTTGAAAACCAAGGCTGCGATGCATCCGTAATGAGCGCTCATTGTAAGCCAGCACCTGTCCACAGACCTTGTGCAGGTTCAACTCTGTAAACCCATAGCGCAAAGCCGCCTGGCCCATCGTGCGGCCTGTGCCTTTCGGAGCTTGCGGTGCGGCATAGAACCCCCAGTCAGCGGTACGGCCTTGTGTCGTCTGGTGGAAGTTCACATAGCCAAGTGCGGCGCCTTGGCTTTCGAATATCAGCAGCGCGCGGCGGGGGTCCGCTGATGCCTGCTCGAACCAGCGAGCGTGTTCGGCACGGTTGATCTCATGCTGGGTGTGCATGTAGCTGCGCACCTCTTCGTGGTTGCGCCAGGCGAGCACTTGATCGATGTCGTCGCCCGTCATCCTGCGTACCAGGCATTGGCTGTTGCGTTCTCTGGTCATTTAGCGAGCTGCTCCAGTCTTCCTACGACATAACGTGCACCGCAACCGTCGGTAACGCCAATGGCTGCTCCGATCATCTGCACCAGTCTGGAGTCCTGCTGCAGGTTGGCCAGGGCAACAGGCAGGCGGTCGGCGATCTGCTCCACGGTTCCCAGCAGCTCCCCGGCACCGGCATTGGCCAGGGCGCGGGCCCCAGGCCATTGATTCTCGGCAATAACCACCGTCAAGGTGGGGAGTCCCATGCAGCAACGCTCCCAGGACGTGCCACCTGCGGCACCTATCGCCAGATCGCTGTCCGCCATTCGTTGTGCCATGTCGCTGATATTGACCAACACTTCGGTCGGCACCGGCATCCTCGCACATTGCTCCCTTACGCTATCTAGCCATGGGGCCGCAGCGCCCATCACTGTCCAGATGCGGCAGTCGTCTGGGAGGGCGCAGTTTTTCAGGGCATCCAGTACCCGACCGGTGACATTGTCCTTGTCGACTCCGCCCATGCTGATCAGCAATTGTCCAAGCCGTGGGGTGGCCCGACGCTCGATGCTGTAGTCGCGTAGTTGTGCGAAATCTGGTCGCAGCAACGCATATTTCGAACCCGCGAGCACTTCACAGTGAGGTAGCACCCAAGCACGGTAGTCTGCGGCCTGGCGTCCCAGGTTCTGATCCAGTAGCAGGTCACAGCAATGCGCGCGGTCGGCGAGGTCATCAATGACCATCAGTTTGCCGCACAGTGGTCTGACGGCCTGTTCCCAGCGAGCATCTAGAGCGTAGTGGTCGACGATCAACCAGTCAGGCTGCAACTCTCGCAGAATAACTACCGACTCATCGGCATCTTGTTGCTGGGAAACTTCCAGCCATTGGCAATGGGCAAGCTGCGGTCCATGTTCCTTGAATACGCTCGAAGCAGGCGCCTGCACCGAACCCTTGGTGAGGGCGGGGAGCGCATGAACATGGTGTCCCTTGTCCGCAATCAGTGCCGACACGCTCTCGGGCGTGCCACGACAGATGAAGTGACACTCAACCATGCCCATGGACAGGGCATCGGCCAATGTGAGACAGCGCATCACATGGCCAATGCCGATGTTCACCGAGGCATCGACACGAAACGCAACGCGCTCGATCATCGAGACCCAGCCGAATCAAGGTACGGCTTGCGAATGGGCACACCCGCCGCGGCCAGGGCGTTTTTCGCACCAGCAGGTGTCTGTTCGGTGAAATGGAACATGCTGGCTGCGGCCACTGCCGAAGCGCCGGCCTGAGTTACAGCCTCTACCATGTGCTGGTAGTTGCCCGCGCCACCCGAAGCGATGACCGGAATGTTGACCGCCCTGACCACGGCCTCGATCAACGCCAGGTCATACCCCAATTGAGTACCGTCCCGATCGATCGATGTAATCAGGATTTCACCGGCGCCTCTGGCTTCCACCTCGCGCGCCCAGTCAGCCACTTTACGGCCAGTAGCCTGTTTTCCCGCATGGCTGAAGCATTGCCAGCCACTACCGTCCGGCTCATTGCGCACGTCGATGCTTGCCACGACGGACTGTGCACCATGGCGCTTGGCAATCTCAGTCAGCAGCTCCGGGTTGGTATAGGCCGCTGTGTTGATGCTGACCTTGTCCGCACCGGCACGGAGCAGTCGCTGGACCTGGTTGATATGGGTAATACCGCCACCCACGGTCAATGGAACGAAACACTCTTGGCCAAAATCATCGACAGACTCGAAATCCAGATCTTCATCTGACTTGTGCGCCACGATGTCCACCAGGATGAGTTCATCAACTTCGCGCTGGTTATAGACTTTGATGGCGGGCATGACGGATCCCACCCTTCGCCAGCTGTCAAAACCGATGCCTTTTACCAAGCCAAGTTGTTTCCACAGCAGGGTTGGAATTACGCGAACCTTCAGCATTCTGGTGCCTCTACAAAGTTTCGCAGCAACCGAAACCCGGCCCTGGAGCTTTTTTCTGGGTGGAATTGTGTACCCCAGACGCGTCCACGTCTGACGGCGGCGACAACCGGAACACCATAATCGGTAACAGCCAGAATATCGGCGCTGTCTTCTGGCGTGAATGCATAGCTATGCACGAAGTAAAAGTCCGTGCCATCAGGTATGCCATCGAACAGTTCACGTTCTGCAGCGCAGGCCGAAACATTGTTCCAGCCACTATGAGGCACGCGCAGGGTACAGCCCAGTGAACTAAGATGTTCGACCTTGCCGGGTATCAGGTTCAACCCGGGAGTTGTCCCCTGGCCATCACTTTGCGCGCCTTCCATGCTGGTGGTGGCAAGAAGTTGCATGCCGACGCAAACTCCTAGCAGGTGTTTGCCGCGGTGTTGAACTTCCTCATGCAAAGCGTCGACCCAACCCCCTTGGTGCAGGAGCTGTGCGCAATCGGCAAAATTGCCGACGCCTGGCAGAAGGAGCCGATCGACCGTGTGCATGTCAGTGGCGCGATCCACCAGAACCGGTGTAACGCGCAGAGCTTCAATGGCGCGCATCACCGATCCGAGGTTGCCGACCCCATAATCAATAATACCGATCTTCATATGTTGTCGTAGTTGACCTTGGTGAGGTTGCCATCTTTATCTTTAATCAGCGCACCTTTTGCGTCGCGTTTAAAGATTTTTTTGTTGGTGAACTTGTCGCACAGGCTGATGAACTCGTCCACGGTCATGTCCAGTGGACGCAAGATATCTTCGAGGCTTTTCCCCAGGTACTCCCATGGGAACTTGCCGTCGAGGTTCTTGACGATGTCCATGCCATCCTGGCGGGTCAGGCGGTCGCGGCGAATGTGCAGGCAGGCGTGGTCGGTAGCGCGACTGAAACCAAACTTGAGGAACTTGAAGTAGTCGTGAATGCCGTGTTGGTGGTTGTCCAGGTTTTCATAGTTGACCATGGATCCTTCGGCCACTTTTTCATAGGTATGAAAACCATGTGCCTGGGCGATCAGCGAGTTGGACAGGCCATCCCACGGAATGTAGTGGCCAAGGAACAGGCCGGTAACGCCCACACGGGTCAGATCTTCGTCACTGGGGTAGGTGTACGAGATCAAGTGCTTGGCTTCGATGCCATCGGTGCCGATGAGATCGGAAACACGCATGCCCAGCAGGCCACCGAACTCTTCCAGCCAGCGACGGTTGAGGACGTTATTGCTGGCCGCAGCTGCGGGGCCGCCATATTCGTTTTGCGAGTTCTCTCCCCATACGATCAGCGGGATGTTGAACTGAACGGCGGCTCGGACCGGGATGGTAAAGATCCCTACGTGCTCGGGCCAGGCAATGTCGCCCACCTGGGTCAGGCCGATTCGGTTCAGCTTTGCGCGGATCCTTGGGTTGGGGGACATCTCTACGTAGTCGACACCGAGGTGTTTCAGGTTTTCGATGTTCTTGCGGCCAATGTCAGAAAGGTCGCAAGTCGTCGAGGTTACGCACAGGGGGTTCAAACCCAGCTGCAGCATGCGTATTACCTGGTAGGTGCTGTCTTTCCCACCACTGACAGGAACAATGCAATCCCAGTTGTCACCGGTCTTGTTCTTGTACTTGTCGAGAATGACCGCCAGTTCTTTCTTGCGCTGGTCCCAGTCGACTTCGTTTCGTTGTTCATAGCTGCGGCAGGCACTGCAGATACCCTCATCATCGATATAGAGATCAGGTTTGGTGTCTGGCATTACGCAGCGCTTGCAATAAGTCAGCATCTTTTAACGTCCTCTCGAAAAACAAATTTACAGGCTGCTATCCCGAAGCCGCACGGCCTTGAAAAGATATTCAGCCATTTCCCAGTCTTCTAGCGTGTCGATATCTTGAACGCGATGCCGCGGCAGTATGATCGGTAGCGATCTTTTGCCAAAGATGACCCGATTCTCCAGCCATGCGGCGGATGTTCCCCAATAAAATTGGCCGGCATCATGGTAGGCATGTTCAAGGTCTTGAGAGCGGACAGCGAAGTACTCGGGGTTAAACATATCAACGCGACCATCCTCATTTATGCGGATGGCGCGCTGGATTGGAAATGCGTAGCTGGTGACCGAAAAAGCGTAATCCCCTCCTTCTTTATCCAGCGCATTCAACCCCTTGAGGATGTCCTGGCTGTCGATAAGAGGGGCGGTGGCATAAAGGCAGCAAACATATTGAGGGTTAGAACCTTGAAGGTTTAACCATTCAATGGCGTGACGCACTACGGGGGTAGTGCCCGTATGATCATCGGATAGCTCCGCTGGCCGCATGAACGGTACGCTAGCCCCATGCTGAACAGCAACTTCAGCTATTTCGGCGTCGTCCGTAGAGACGATGACCTGTTCAAAGCAGCCACTTTTTAACGCTGCCTCGATGCTCCAGGCAATCATCGGCTTGCCGCAGAACTCTTTGATGTTCTTGCGTGAAATACGCTTGCTGCCACCGCGAGCAGGGATGATTGCGACGTTCATGCCGAGAGAGCCTTGCGCAGTGCGAGCACAACCTGATCCTGCTGCTGCTCAGTCATCGTCTGAAACATCGGCAGGCTGATGGCTTCGCGGTAATAGCCCTGTGCTTCCGGGTAATCTTCAGGCTTGATACCCATCTGCCGATAGTAAGGCTGGGTGGACACCGGGATGTAGTGCACATTCACGCCAATGCCTTGCTCGCGCAGGGATTCAAATACCTGGGCATGTGTCTTGTCGATCTTCTCGAGCTGCAGGCGAATTACATACAGGTGCAGGCCGGAATAACTGTCTGGATGCTGCCAAGGCGTAGTCACCGGCAGTTCAGTCAGCAATTGATCATAGCGTCGGGCCAATGCGTGACGTCGGGCCACGTATTGGTCGAGGCGCTGAACCTGGCTAACGCCCAGAGCCGCTTGCAACTCGGTCATACGGTAGTTGTAGCCAAGAGCGATCTGCTGGTAGTACCAAGGGCCATCAGATTCATGAGTCATCTGGGCCGGATCACGGGTAATACCATGGCTGCGCAACAGCGCCATCTTTTCGGCCAACTCCCCGTTATTGGTCAGGGCCATACCGCCTTCAGCAGTGGTGATGATCTTGACCGGGTGAAAGCTGAATATCGTGATGTCGCTAAATCGGCAGTTACCGATGAACTCGTTCTGATACTTTCCGCCGATGGCATGCGATGCATCTTCGATGACCTTGAATCCATAACGCTTGGCTAGCGCATGGATGGCCTGCATATCGCAGGGCTGGCCACAAAGGTGGACGGGAACCACCACTTTAGGCAGTTTTCCTGCGCGCTCCGCCTGCTCCAACTTGAGCTCCAATGCCCGTGGACAGAGGTTGTAGGTGACGGGGTCGATGTCTACGAAGTCCACCTGGGCGCCGCAGTACAGCGCGCAGTTTGCCGAGGCGACAAAGGTGATTGGAGTGGTCCAGAGCCAATCTCCAGGGCCTACTCCCAGCGCCAAGCAGGCGATGTGCAGCGCAGATGTCGCGCTGTTCAGCGCCAGAGCATGCTCAGCACCAACATGTGCTGCTACCGCTTGCTCAAAACGCGGCACCATAGGGCCTTGAGTGAGAAAGTCGGACTGCAATACCTCCACTACCGAATCAATGTCTGCTTGGGTAATGTCTTGGCGGCCGTAGGGGATCATGGATCAGATACTCCCGATTTTTTCGCGATTGAGATCTATCCATGCCTGCAGCGCCTCACCGGTCATCCACTGGCTGTTGCTGTCACTGGCATAGACAAAGCCTTCGGGGACTTTATGACCGTCCTTGATGCGCTCTTCACAGGTCGACCAGTTGTTGATTGTTGGCAGAATCTTGAAGTGCTCCGGGTACTCGTAGGTGTAGTAAGCATCCTCGACGCTGATCATCTGCTCGTGCAGTTTCTCGCCAGGACGGATACCCACTACTTCCTGCTGTGCATCTGGGGCAATGACACGAGCCAGGTCGGTGACCTTCATGGATGGAATCTTCTTAACGTAGATTTCACCGCCTTCCATATCCTCAAAGGCATGCCATACCAACTCCACACCTTCTTCAAGGGAGATCATGAAGCGAGTCATGCGCTCATCGGTGATTGGCAGTACGCCTTTATCCTTGATCGACATGAAGAACGGGATCACCGAGCCGCGAGAACCCATGACATTGCCATAACGAACGACGGAGAAGCGGGTTTCGTGCCCACCGGAATAGGAGTTCCCAGCGATGAACAGCTTGTCGGAAGCCAGTTTGGTGGCACCGTATAGATTGATCGGGCTGCTGGCTTTGTCCGTGGACAGGGCGACAACGCGCTTGATGCCTTTATCAATGCAGGCATCGATCAGGTTCATGGCGCCGTTAATATTGGTCTTCACGCATTCGAAAGGGTTGTACTCGGCCGTCGGGACAATCTTGGTGGCAGCCGCGTGAACGACATAGTCCACACCATCAAGGGCGCGATACAGACGGTCTTTGTCGCGAACGTCGCCGATGAAGAAGCGCACGCGAGGGTCGCCTTCGAACTTCTTCGCCATGTCCCACTGCTTCATTTCGTCACGAGAGAAAATGATGACTTTCTTCGGATTGTATTTGGCGAGGGTCATCGGCACGAAGGTGTTCCCGAAGGAGCCTGTGCCACCAGTGATAAGAATGGTCTGGTCGGTGAGCATGAACTGTAATCCTATTTTAAGCTTTGAAGTTGAACCAAGGCATTGGATGCACTTTGTTTGAAAGCCACCATGTGCCAACGAAAGAGAAACATTGAGTCAGCATGAATGCTTGGGCTGCACCTACCAATCCGTTACGTTCTACCAGGAAGTACATCAGTGGAATGTTTATCAATCCAGTGATCAGGGTGATCAGTGCCAGAATCGAATTTTTATTTTCGAAAAAGACATAGTTGGTGACCATGTAGTAGCAGCCACCAAAGGCGAAGCCAATCGCAATGTAGATCACCAGTTCGCTTGAGGCCTTGAACTCGTGGCCCACCACGAAGCTCATGACCCATGGGGCGAGCAAGCCAAAGGTGGTGGCCATGACGAGCAGGAACACCATGTATAAATAAGAAAAGCCCACAATGCGCGAGCGCGGTATCTCTTCCTTGCTTGCCAGGTTTTTCATCAGCCAGGGTGCATAGACCTTATTGAAGGACTCGGTAACCAGGCCTATCACTTGTCCAAACTGCAGGGCAACCATGTAAAGACCTGCCTGTCCCACGTCAAGCAACTTGACGATGATGAGCCGGTCGGTGGCGACAATGAGCAGCCCGCCAATGACATGCGGAATCAGTGGAATACCGAACTTCAGCGCGTCCCTGCAGTGGGCTCGCCACACCACGGGTTTTCTCAGCAGGCCGTCTTTCCACAGCCAGAACAATCCGATTACGCCAAACAGGGCTATGGCAATGCTTTGTGCCAGTACCCGGCCTTCCCACGCCATGCCGACCAAAAGTATGAGCACGAGTGAACCGCCCGCGTTCAGAAGGCTTTGCGTGACTTGAAACGCACCATATTTTTTCGCCTCACCGGCAACTTGCCAGAGAGACAGGCGAATGTTACCGAGGAATTGGAAGCCTGAAACCACTACGGCGACCAACAGCCAGTCCATGGGCAGGCCAGTGATCGGTGCGAGCCAGGGCCGAAGGGCGAGGGTTATAAGGAAGATGGTCGTTGTACTGACGACCAGGATCCCCATGCATGTCACTACGTACTCGGCCAACTCTTCCTTGTTGAGCTGAAAGTAACGAACCCCAATGGCTCCATGGACGCTCAGGCCCGTGAATGCACTGATAATGCTCAAGCAAATGCCAAACATGGCGATGGTGCCGTAGTCCGCCGGGCTCAATACCCGGGTCAGAATGGGCAGGAGAAAAAATGGTATGGCCGCATTCAGGATATTCGCCCCGAAGTAAATGGCCGTGTTACTCACCAGTTTTCTACTGTCGCTCATTGATTCGCAACGCCAGCCGCTACCAGGCACTCAACGATCCTTACCTGATCTTCGATCGTCAGGTAGGGGTGCATGGGCAGGCTCATTACCTGTTCTGCAACTTCATCACCCAGAGGCAAACGGGCGCTACTGTCCGCGACAGCCGGTTGCTTGTTCAGGGGAATCGGGTAATGCACGGCGGTTGGAATGCCCTGTTGCTTCAACTTCGCCTGTACGGTGTCTCGCTCTTTTACCCTGATGGTGTATTGCGCGTAGACACTGGTGTTGTGGGGCTCGACGTAGGGAATCGTTTTGATACCGGCCTCAGTCAACAACTGTTCGTAAGTGTTGGCGACTTGTTGACGCAGCAGGATTTCCTTTTCAAAAAGCTCCAGCTTGGCCAACAGAATTGCTGCCTGCAGGGTATCCAGGCGGCTGTTTACGCCAACCCGGACATGGTGGTAGCGACGATCCTGTCCATGACGAGAGATTTGCCGGAGGATCACCGCCAGGTCATCGTCATTGGTGAACATTGCGCCGCCATCGCCATAGCAGCCCAAGGGTTTGCTTGGGAAAAAGCTTGTGCAGGCGATGCTCGTCAGATTGCAGGAGCGCTTGCCTTTATAGCTTGCACCGAAGCTTTGTGCGGCATCTTCAATCACCGGTACATGGTATTTGGCGGCGATACTGTTGATCGTGTCGAAGTCCGCACACTGACCATACAGGGAGACTGGGATAATGGCTTTGGTTCGTGGAGTTATTGCCGCTTCCAGGTGCTTTGGGTCGAGATTGTAGGTGCGAGGGTCGATATCCACGTACACCGGCTTGGCACCTAGCAGGGCCACCGTTTCTGCGGTGGCGATGTAGGTAAAACCAGGTGTGATGACTTCATCGCCGGGGGCAATGCCCAGCGCCATCAGGGCGATCTGCAGGGCATCGGTACCATTGGCGCACGTAATGCAGTGCTTGGCCCCTACTGATATGGCGAGCTTTTCCTCGAGCTCGGCAACTTCAGGCCCGAGGATGTATTGGCCGTGGGAGAGGACTCGCTGGATGCCTGCGTCGATCTGTTCTTTGATCAGTGCCTGTTGGCTTTTCAGGTCGATGAATTCGATCATGCGCAGCTCTCCTCCTTGCTCAATAGTTTCCCGTGCAGGCTGTAATGAGCCCCGGTATGTTCACAGATAGCCCTGGCCTGGCCTTCCACGGGCAAGTCCAGTTGCTCGCCGAACTCGCTCATCCAGCCAATTTGCCGAGCCGGAACCCCAACCATCAGGGCGTACGCAGGTACATCTTTGTTGACCACCGCGCCAGCGCCGATAAAGGCGAACTCGCCAATGGTCACGCCACAGACGACGGTGCAGTTGGCACCCAGCGTCGCGCCTTTTTTCACCAGGGTGTCCCGGTACTGGTTTTTGCGTTCAATCAGGGAGCGGGGGTTGTAGACATTGGTGAAGACCATGCTCGGCCCGCAGAACACGCCGTCTTCCAAGGTGACGTTGTCGTACACCGACACGTTGTTCTGGATCTTGCACTGGTCGCCAATCACTACCTTGTTGCCGACAAAGACGTTTTGCCCAAGCGACACCCCTTTGCCTATGCGCGCGCCGCCGCAGACATGGACGAAATGCCAGATGCGAGAGCCTTCGCCGATCTGTGCGCCGTCATCGACAATGGCGCTGGGATGAGCTTGATAGGGCATGGGAACCTCAGCGAGCCAGGTTGGCGAGGAATGGATGCCCTTCGCCGTCCTGCGACGTGACTGGCGTAGCACAACGGATAACCTCTACGGTTTCGACGCAGTGCCGCGCGTCCTCGATGCCGTAACCCTTGCCGTCCAGGATTGCCTGGTAGCTGACGGTGTGCAGATCGGTAAAACCTTCGGAGAACTCTATTTCCTGACCATCAACGGTGATCGAACGGTAGGTTGGCTTCTTTCCCTTGACGGCATCAGGCAGATCATTCTGGTCAATGGACAAGAACCAGCGTACTCGGGCGTTCTCATATTCCAGATACCCTGCAGCCTTGTAAGCACTGCTGTGGTGCACGACATTGCGCTGCAATTTGCCAAAAATGAAATGCAGCATGTCGTAGAAATGCACACCAATATTGGTGGCTACACCGAATGACTTGCGCTGGTCGCCTTTCCAGCTCTCCATGTACCAGTTACCACGGGAAGTGATGTAGGTCAGTTCGACTTCATGCTTGTGGGTACGCTTCTCGTTCTGGACTTTCTCTTTGAGGTCAATGATCGCCTGGTGATGGCGCAGTTGGAGAATGTTCCAGAGGCGCTTGCCGGTCTCGCGTTCGGTCAGGGCCAGGTCGTCCAGTAGGGCGATGGTTGGAACCAGTGGTTTCTCGCAGATGACATCGCAGCCCATGCGCAGGGCCGAAGTGATATGCGGATGGTGCAAGTAGTTGGGAGAGCAGACGGACACGATATCCAGTGCCTTGGCTGGATCACGCTTCAGGCGCCAGGCGTAATCGTAGAAACGTTCGAACTCGGTAAAGAACTCGCTTTGCGGGGAGAGACTGTCGATGATGCCGACCGAATCGTTGATGTCATAGGCACAAACCAGCTCATTACCGGTGTCCTTGATAGCTCGCATATGGCGTGGGGCTATGTAGCCGGCTGCACCAATCAGGGCAAAACGTTTCACTAGAACGCTCCAAATAACATTGTCTCGGATAGACCAGGACTGAAAAAATTAAGCCTTGATGATGTGGGCTTCAGGCTGGCGGTATTTACCACGGCTATCAATGATCAGTTTGGCGCTGGACTTGATCAACTCATAGTCAAACTTGTCGTGGTCAGTGGCTAGAACAACAGCATCGAAGCCGGCCAGGGTATCGGCAGTCAAAGGCACGCTGGAGAGGTTGAAATGGTGTTCGCGCATCTTCGGGAAGACAGGCACGTGAGGGTCGCTGTAGGCGACGATGGCGCCCTTGGCTTCAATCAGTTCCATGATCTCGACGGAAGGTGACTCACGCATGTCATCGACATTCTTCTTGTAAGCGATGCCCAGTACAAGGATACGGCTGCCCTTCAGAGCGCGGCAGTCATCATTCAGAGCATCCACGAGCTTGCTGACAACATACTCGGGCATGGCCTGATTGACTTCGCCGGAGAGTTCGATGAAGCGGGTATGCAGGCCATATTCCCGCGCCTTCCAGGTCAGATAGAAGGGGTCGATTGGGATGCAGTGGCCGCCCAGGCCGGGGCCTGGGTAATAGGCGGTGAAACCGAAGGGCTTGGTGGCCGCAGCGTCCACAACTTCGAAGATGTCGATGCCCATGCGGTCGGCGACGACTTTCATTTCATTGACCAGGCCAATGTTGACCGCGCGGTGAATGTTCTCCAGTAGCTTGGTCATTTCCGCAGCCTTGGTCGAACTCACCAGCACTACGCGGTCGATGGCCTGTTCGTACAGCGCAACACCTACCTCCAGGCAGCTTGCGGTATGGCCGCCAACCACTTTCGGGATGGTGCGTGTTTCAAAGTCGGGGTTGCCCGGGTCTTCGCGTTCTGGGGAGTAGACCAGGAAGATATTTTCACCGACCTTGAGCCCGCTTTCTTCAACGCGAGGCAGCAGTTCTTCCTCGGTGGTCCCGGGATAGGTAGTGCTTTCCAGTGAGACCACCTGACCGGCGCGCAAATAGGGCTTCAGCGAGTCAGTAGTGTTGATCACGAAGCTCATATCCGGCTCGCGATACTTGTTCAGCGGAGTTGGGACACACAGGATCAGCGCATCGCACTCACTGACGCGGCTGAAGTCCACGGTCGCTTCAAAGCCACTGGCGTGGGCTGCAGCAATCTTGCTGGCAGGAATGTGCTCGATATAGCTTTGGCCGGCATTCAACTGATTGACCTTGTTCTGGTCGACATCAATGCCCAGCACGCGAAAACCAATTGCGTTGTAGCGCAACATCAACGGCAAGCCGACATAGCCAAGCCCGATAATACCGATCAGAGCTTCTCTGCTCTTGAATTTTTCAATGCTTGCCTGTTTGATGTCTGACATCAATTAAAACTCCGACTGGACTTTCGTCTTAATATTGAATAAGTGTTTAACTTTAAGTTGTCGTGGGGCTGGAAGTTTTAATTTTATTAAGTAAAAAACAATTATTAAAACCCAAGTCTGCCTCGAACTAGATGCATAAGGCGGTCTCGGCCTCCAGCATGTCTTTCGCAAGGCTCCTCGCGTGAGCTCCGTTGGTGACAGCGCGGCACACTGAGAATAAATCGGTGGCCCTGATCGGCCTGGCACACCAGGCGTCCGCTGTCAGTCGTTCGCGGTTATTGAGGCAAATGCCGGATTGGCTGTTCCCACCTGTGCACGAGTGCAGGTTGGACGGGCCTATGAGAAGCAGATCGGCGTCAAAGCCGGCCATGGCAATACCGCTTTTGCAGCGAGAGGCTGCAGCGAATGATGCGGTCAAAACTTCTCCCCCCGAGTGCTGCATACCGCAGTCGCCGCCGAATCTGTCGTCATTGAACGGGACATTTTACCTGTATTCGGTGAAATGTCCGATAGCCTCGTCAAGGTCTTCGCCAGTTCGACGTCTGAAAGAACCAGGTCGTTGGCTCAAACTGTTGCCGGCAAGACGGCGTGACGAAGAGGTTTGTGAGCGGAGCGCTGTACTGTTCAAAAAGTGAACATCGGTCTGCAGGCCTTGTGGAGCCAAGGCTGTAGCGCCTTTCGCGCAGGTTATCCACAGGCGGCTCCACAGGGATTGGGGGTAAGCCGCTCACAACTGTATGACCATCTGATGTCACTGATCAAAAAACAGGCGATGGCCTTGAGGCCCCGTGGGACAAGGGCTGCAGAGGCTTTCTCCCAGCTTATCCACAAGCGGTTCCACAGTGGATGTGGGTAAGGCCTGCGGATGTCAGTAGCACCCTGACGATTCCCAGACCTTCTGGGCACTGTGGTGAAGAATGCCGTGGCGCCGGGCCAGGGCCTGGCGGTCCTTGCTGTAGCCGCCGCCGATCACGCCGACCACCGGGATGTCGCGGCCCAGGCAATGGCGCATGACCCGTTCGTCGCGTTCGGCCAAGCCGGCATCGGTGAGTTTGAGGTAGCCCAGGGCGTCGTCCTGATGCACGTCGACCCCAGCGTCGTACAACACCAGGTCCGGCTGGTACAGGGGCAGCAGGTAGTTGAGCGTGTCGTCCACCACGTTCAGGTAGTCGGCGTCGCCCATGCCCATGGGCAGCGGGATATCCCAGTCGCTCTGGGCTTTGCGCGCGGGGAAGTTCTTTTCACAGTGCAACGAGACGGTCACCGCGTCGGCGGTATGTTGCAGGATCCGCGCGGTGCCATCGCCCTGGTGCACATCGCAGTCGAATATCAGCACCCGGCCCACGCGCCCGCTTTCCAGCAGGTAATGGCTGATCACCGCCAGGTCGTTGAAGATGCAGAACCCCGCCGGGTAGTCATAGTGGGCGTGGTGGGTGCCGCCGGCCAGGTGGCAGGCCAGGCCATGTTCCAGTGCCTGTTCGGCGGCCAGCAAGGAGCCGCCGACCGCACGCACCGTGCGCCGGGCCAAGGCTTCGCTCCAGGGCAGGCCAAGGCGCCGCTGGTCCTCCCGGGACAACTCGCCGCTCATGTAGCGTTCGATATAGGCCGGGTCGTGGGCCAGGGCGAGGATTTCTGCCGGGCACAGCTCGGGGCGCAGCAGGTCGTCGTCCCGGGTCAGGCCACTGTCCACCAGGTGATCGCGCAGCAGGCGGAACTTGTCCATGGGGAAGCGGTGCTCCGCCGGGAACTCGGGGCTGTAGTCGTCGTGATAGATCAATGGCAATGGCATGGCATTTTCTTAGAGGAACCCGTGAAGGATCCTACCAGCGATGTAGACTTGCACCCACGGAAACGGAGGGTACTGATGGAGCCGATACTGCAACTCGAAAGCGCGCGCCTGCTGCTGCGTCAATGGCGCGACGATGATTTGCCGGCATTTGCGGCGATGTGTGCCGATCCGCAGGTCATGCGCTACTTTCCGGCGCCCTTGAGCCGTCTGGAAAGCGCGGCGCTGATCGGCCGGGTGCGCGGGCATTTCGCCGAGCATGGCTTCGGACTCTGGGCCCTGGAGCGTAAGGATAGCGGTGAGTTCATCGGTTTTACCGGTCTGGGCGTCGTGGGTTTCGAAGCGCCCTTCACGCCGGCGGTGGAAATCGGCTGGCGCCTGGCCCGCGAGCACTGGGGCCTGGGTTACGCCAGTGAGGCCGCCTGGACCGCCCTGCGCTGCGCTTTCGATCGTCTGGCGCTGGAGGAGGTGGTGGCGTTCACGACCCGGACCAATCTGCCGTCGCAGAAGGTGATGCAGGCCATTGGTATGCATCACGCTGCCGAGGACGACTTCGAGCATCCGAACCTCGCTGGCGATCACCCGCTGCGCGAGCATGTGCTGTACCGCATTACCCGCGAACAATGGTTGGAAACCTTGCATGGATAGCAAGCGCGCACGTTTAGAATGTGCCGATGAGGTGCGACCCCAATTGATTTGACCGCCGCAGCCGAGATTGCGCGGTTTTGCTCTGTGTGAGGAGAGTCTGAATGAGTCATGTGCTGGATGATCTGGTCGATCTGTTGACCCTGGAAGCCATCGAAGAAAACCTGTTTCGCGGTCGCAGCCAGGACCTCGGTTTTCGCCAGCTGTTTGGCGGCCAGGTGCTCGGCCAGTCGTTGTCCGCGGCCAGTCAGACGGTGGAGGAGGCGCGCCATGTGCACTCCATGCACGGCTATTTCCTGCGCCCCGGGGATGCCGCGCTGCCGGTGGTCTACCAGGTGGACCGGGTGCGCGACGGCGGCAGCTTCAGCACCCGGCGAGTGACGGCGATCCAGAAAGGCAACCCGATCTTCACCTGCAGCGCCTCGTTCCAGTACGACGAACAGGGTTTCGAGCACCAGAACAGCATGCCCCAGGTGGTCGGGCCGGAAAACCTGCCATCGGAGCTGGAGATCACCACCCAGCGCGCCCACCTGATTCCCGAGCACATGCGCGAGAAGCTGCTGTGCCCCAAGCCGATCGAAGTGCGCCCGGTGACCGAGAAGGACCCCTATAACCCGCAGCCCATGGATCCGGTGAAGTACGTCTGGTTTCGCGCCGACGGCGCCCTGGCCGACAGCCCGGCGCTGCACAAGTACCTGCTGGCCTACGCTTCGGATTTCGGCCTGCTGACCACCTCGATGCTGCCCCACGGCAAGTCGGTGTGGCAGAAGGACATGCAGGTCGCCAGCCTCGACCACGCTCTGTGGTTTCACGCCGACCTGCGTGCTGACGACTGGCTGCTGTATGCCATGGACAGCCCCTGGGCCGGAAACTCCCGGGGCTTCTCCCGGGGCAGCGTGTTCAACCGTGCCGGGCAGTTGGTGGCCTCGGTGACTCAGGAAGGGTTGATCCGCCATCGCAAGGATTGGGCATGAGTCTTTCAGAGATAAAACATTGGGTGTTCGACATGGACGGCACCCTGACCATCGCTGTGCATGATTTCGCGGCGATCCGCGAGGCGCTGTCGATTCCTGCCGAGGATGACATCCTCACACACCTGGCGGCCTTGCCGGCGGACGAATCCGCGGCCAAGCATGCCTGGCTGCTGGAACACGAGCGCGACCTGGCCCAGGGTTCGCGCCCGGCGCCGGGTGCGGTGGAACTGGTGCGGGAACTGGCCGGGCGCGGTTATCGCCTGGGCATCCTCACCCGCAATGCGAGAGAGCTGGCCCATGTGACCCTGGAGGCCATCGGCCTGGCGGACTGCTTTGCCGAGGCCGACGTGCTGGGCCGCGACGAAGCACCGCCCAAGCCCCATCCGGGCGGTTTGCTGAAGCTGGCCGAAGCCTGGGATGTCTCGCCGTCACGGATGGTCATGGTGGGGGACTATCGCTTCGACCTGGACTGCGGGCGGGCCGCCGGGACCCATACGGTGCTGGTCAACCTGCCGGACAACCCCTGGCCGGAGCTGACCGACTGGCATGCCCGGGATTGTGCGCAGTTGCGCGACCTGCTGTCGGCCTGAGGGCCCTGTTCGCCGGCAAGGCTCCCGTCGGAGCCTTGCCGGCGAAAGCGTCATTCCAGGCAGCGCCTTTCTTTACTTGAACACTGCCGCCTGCCCCTCGGGCGAGGTGAACATCCGGTCACCGTCATGCCCGACCCCGGGCACTTCCACCAGCCGTTGCAGCAAGCCTTGCGGATGACGCCGCACCAGGTAGTCGAAGTAGTTGTGCCCGCGAATCAACCGGTACGCGCCCTGGGTCTCGGCGGCGCAGCTCTTGTCCAGGGCGGGATGGTTGGGATCGGTGTCCTGCTGGCCCAGCAGGTAGGTGATGTCGCGCGTCACGTAGCCCTGTTCAAGCTGCGCCGGGGAATGGCCGCCGGCATAGGCCGGTAGCCGGTTCAGGCCGTACTTCCAGTCGTTGAAGCCCGGGCAACTGGCCGGTTCGAATGCCACCGGGCGCCATGCGTCGAAGTAGGCGTAGGACGACGGATTGGCGATCACGTAGCGCAGGCCGATCCCGGCCTTTTCCAGCTCGGGGTGGCTGCCGGTGCTCAGCGCATAGCGCTGCACCACCTGGGCGCCGCCGGAGTGACCGGCGATCACCACTTCCTTGAGTGCTGGAAAACGTTTGCGGTCTTCCAGGCGCTGGAGGATGGCATCGAGCACCGCATAGGAGCTGACGACCTGCGGGCCCACTGAAGGCTCGCCGGCCATCCAGCCATTGCCCTTCCAGCGCAGTAGCGCGTCTGGCAATTGATGGCGGGCGATGTCGCTCTGGTTGAGAAACTGCGGGGCGATCACCAGGGTTGTTGTGCTTTGCCCGGCCTGCCCGGCAGCGCTTTGCCCACTGTGCAGATACGTCTGGGCGTTGCGCAGCCGGCCGTGAACGATGATCAGGGCCCGCTCTACGCCCGGCAGCGGCTGGCGCCAATCCTGGCTCAGGCCCAGCGCCAGTTGCCCGCCCTCCAGGGGCAGGCGTTGCGGGCTGATGACCTTGACCCCCTGTTCCGCCGCCTGGGCGCCGCAGCCACCCAGGCACAGCAGCAGGGCCAGCAAGCGGCGCATCTACAGGCTCCTGGCGCTGAAGGTATCGCACTGGCTGACCTGGCCCTGGCTGAAGCCGGTCTTGAACCAGCGCACTCGCTGCGCCGAGGTGCCGTGGGTGAAGGAGTCCGGCACCACCCGGCCCTGGCCTTGCTGCTGCAGGCGGTCGTCACCGATGGCATTGGCGGCGTTCAGGGCTTCTTCCACATCCCCGGGTTCCAGCCAGTTCAGGCGCTTCTGTGCGTGATAGGCCCAGACCCCGGCAAAGCAGTCGGCCTGCAGCTCCTGGCGTACCAGCAGGCCGCCATCGCCTTGCATCTGCTGGCCTTGCTGGCGCGCGGCCTGGATTTTTGCCGAGACCCCGAGCAGGGTCTGCACGTGGTGCCCGACTTCATGGGCAATCACGTAGGCCTGGGCGAAGTCGCCGGCGGCGGAAAAGCGCTGGGCCATCTCCCGGAAGAAGTCCATGTCCAGGTACACCTGGCGGTCGGCGGGGCAGTAGAAGGGCCCGCTGGCGGAAGTGGCCGCGCCACAGGCGGAATTGACCCGGCCCCGGAACAGGATCAGCTTGGGCGGCTGATACTGGCGGCCGGCTTGCTGGAAGATCTGGCCCCAGGTGTCTTCGGTGTCACCGAGGATGGCGCGGACAAACTCTGCCTGTTCGTCATTGGCCGGTGGTGCCTTGCGTGCCTGGGTGGTGGCCGGCGCTGAAGTCTGCCCGCTCTGCTGGCCCAGCAGTTGCCCGAGGATCTGCAGCGGATCCTGGCCGGTGGCCCAGCCGATGCCGACGATCAGTACGATCGCCGTCAGGCTCAAGCCCTTGCCTCCACCGAACCGCATGCCACCGCCACCGCCGGCGCTGCTGTCATCTCGCGCGTCCACGACGTTGTCGCTGCGCCGGCCTTTTTTCCAAAGCATGGGGGTGTCCTCGTTTTTTCTGCTGGTCAGTGTTGCTGGTGGCTCGAACCGGCGCCAGTCCGGTCGTCAGGGATTTTTCTGCACGCTACCATGGCCCGGTTACGGATCGATCCGATCCAGGTGCATTCGGGGCTCCCTATTGAACATCGATACCCGCATCAAATTCCGTCACTTGGTGTGTTTTCTTGAAATGGCCCGCCAGGGCAGCCTGGCCCGGGCGGCCGATGTCCTGGCGGTGAGCCAGCCGGCGATGTCGAAAACCCTCAAGGAACTGGAAGAGTTGCTGGAGACCCGGCTGTTTGCCAGGAGCAAGGCCGGCCTCAGCCTGACCGAGGCCGGGCGGGCCTTCCTGCGTTATGCCGGGCCTTCGGTGCAGGCCCTGCGGGAAGGTGTCAGCAGCCTGCGCGGCGGTGAGTACGCCGCCGGGCTGGTGCGCATCGGTGTGCTTTCCACGGTGGAAAGCCTGCTGCTGCCGGAGGTGATGCGGCGCCTGCATCAGCGCCATTCGGCGCTGACCGTGAGTGTGCTGACCGGCCCCAGTGCTTACCTGCTGTCGCAATTGCGGGTCGGCGACCTGGACCTGGTGGTGGGGCGCATGACCGAGAGCCCGGAGATCCACGGCCTGAGCTTCGAGCACCTGTACAGCGAATCCATGACCCTGGTGGCCCGTCCGCAGCATCCACTGGCAACCGGCCCTCTGGACCGCGACGCGGTGAGCGCCTATCCCCTGGTGCTGCCCCTGGCCGGCACCAGCATTCGCAAGCACGCCGACAGCCTGTTCATCCAGTGCGGCATTGCCCCGTCGCAGCAGCGTCTGGAAACCCTCTCGGTGGCCCTGAGCCGACGCTACACCTTGTCCAGCGATGCGCTGTGGATCGCGCCGCTGGATGCCGTGCGCCTGGACCTGGCCAATGGTGAACTGCGGGAGCTGGACCTGGGCCTGCGCGAACCCGGTGGCTCGGTGGGGATTTCCAGCAATGCCAGCCTGCCTTTGTCCCTGGCGGCGCAATGGGCGGTGGAGGTGCTCCGGGAAGTGGGGCTGGCCTATCGCGAGGGCAGTTATCCATAACCATTTGGTTATTGATTGAGGGCGGCATTTCAATTTTCCCCGCTCCTGGTTTGTTTGAAACTGCGCCGGCTGCGCTCCATAAATCAAACAACAGGAGATCGACATGTCTGATGCAGACAGCAGTCGCTTCGTGATTCGCGACCGTAATTGGCACCCCAAGGCCCTGACCCCCGACTACAAGACCTCCGTCACTCGCTCCCCGCGCCAGGCGCTGGTGAGCATTCCACAATCGGTCAGTGAAACCACAGGCCCGGACTTTTCCCACCTGCGCACCGGGCGTTTCGACAACGACCTGCTGCTCAACTTCAACAATGGTGGCTTGCCCGTGGGCGAGCGGATCATCGTTTCCGGGCGGGTCTGCGATCAGTACGGCAAACCCATTCCCCATACCCTGGTGGAAATGTGGCAAGCCAACGCCGGCGGCCGCTACCGGCACAAGAACGACCGCTACCTGGCGCCCCTGGACCCGAACTTCGGTGGCGTCGGCCGGGCCCTCACCGACCGTGATGGCTACTACAGTTTCCGCACCATCAAGCCCGGCCCCTACCCGTGGCGCAACGGCCCCAATGACTGGCGCCCGGCGCATATCCATTTCTCCATCAGTGGCCCGTCGATCGCCACGCGCCTGATCACCCAGCTGTATTTCGAAGGCGACCCGCTGATCCCGCTGTGCCCGATCGTCAAGTCCATCGCCAACCCGGACGCGGTACAGAGCCTGATCGCGCGCCTGGACATGGGCGGCGCCAACCCCATGGATTGCCTGGCCTACCGCTTCGACATCGTGCTGCGCGGCCAGCGCAAGACCCACTTCGAGAACTGCTGAGGAGCCTGACATGCCTGTTCAACTGCTGCCTGAAACCCCCTCGCAAACGGCCGGCCCCTATGTGCATATCGGCCTGGCCCTGGCGGCCGCGGGAAACCCGCCGCGCCCCGAGGAAATCTGGAACCAGATGGCCAAGGCCGATGCGCCGGGTGAGCGGATCCTGCTGATCGGCCACGTCTACGATGGCAATGGCCACCTGGTGCGCGATTCATTCCTGGAGTTCTGGCAGGCCGACCACGCCGGGGTCTACGACCCGGTGTTCGATACGGAGAAGCCGTTCAACTGCTTCGGTCGCACCGCCACCACCTTCGATGCCGGGGAATGGACACTCAACACGGTCAAGCCCGGGGTGGTGAACAACGCAGCTGGCGTGCCCATGGCGCCGCACATCAACCTGTCGCTGTTTGCCCGGGGGATCAATATCCACCTGCACACCCGGCTGTACTTTGCCGATGAGCCGGAAGCCAACGCCCAGTGCCCGGTGCTGAACCTGATCGAACAGCCCCAGCGCCGGGAAACCCTGCTGGCCCATCCTTGCGAGGTGAATGGCCAGCGCGCCTATCGCTTCGACATTCGCATCCAGGGTGAAGGCGAGACGGTGTTCTTCGATTTCTGAAGTATCGCCAAGCCAGGGATGGCCAGCGCTCGAGAATCCGCCCCCTGACGCCACGCTGCGGTGTCAGGGGGCGTTTCGTTTCAGTGGTCGAAGTGGTCCCACACCGGAGCGAAATCCGGGCTGACCTGACGCTGGTCCTTGGGCAGGGCGGCGATCAGCGCCCGGTCTGCATCGTCCAGGTGGATCTTCAGGGACTCCAGGTTGGCCAGTTGGTTGGCCCGGCTGCTGGCCTTGGGGATGGCTGCCACATTGTCCTGGTCGAGCAGCCACTTGAGGGCCACCTGGGTCGGCAGCACGCCGTGCTTGGCGGCGATCTGCTGGATTTCGGCCACCTCTGAGACCTTGTTGCGCGCCAGCGGGGTATAGGCGGTCAACACCATGTCGCGCTCGCGGGCGTAGTCCAGAAGGCCGCTCTGGCCCAGCAGCACGTGGTACTCCACCTGGATCGCCGACAGCGGCGCGCCCAGCCCTTCGATCACTCGGCGCAGCAGGGCCAGAGGAAAGTTGGCCACGCCAATGTGTTTCACCAGCCCCTGCTCCTTGAACGACACCAGGGTTTCGATGCTGCGTTCCAGTTCCCAGTCGCTGGTGGGCCAGTGAATGTGGAACAGGTCGATGTAGTCGGTTTGCAGGGCTTTCAGGCTGCGCTCCAGTGAGTGGCGCATGGCGGTGGGTTGCAACTGGTCCCACCAGACCTTGGTGGTGACGTGGATCTGCTCCCGGGGCACAGGAGTGTTGGCCAGGGCCTGGCCCACCGCTTCTTCGTTGTTGTAGGCCTGGGCGGTGTCGATATGCCGGTAACCCAGTTCCAGTGCCTGTTCCACGGCGCGGGTGCATTCCTGGTCGAGCATTGGCCAGGTGCCCAGGCCGAGCTTGGGCATGTGCAGGCCGCTGTGGGTGAGGACGGGGCAGTCAAGGGTATGAGGCATGGGCAATCTCCCTGTGGATAAAAGAGCACAGCCGGTTGAGGGGCGAGTGACGATCCGGGCTGCGGGGGTGTTGCTGAAGGTTGGACAGCATTGGCGGGCGGAAAATGCCCGGAAAATCGATGCGGCGGGCAAGCCGTTATTTTGCGTTTTATGGAAGCGGGTTCCAAAAAATATACGAGCTCGGCTACCCTGCCACAAGGCGCCGTGCCGGGTACAAGACTCGATCGGCGCCGATTTCGGGCGGTAATCGAACACCGCCGCCCGGTTCCCCAACCGGCCGCTTGTCTCTAGAATCGGCCAAATTTTGTCGGGACCCGACCATGGCTGGCAGTCAAATCGAACGCGTCTTCAGTGTTCTCGAACGTCTTACCGCTGATCCCCGTGGGCTGCCGCTGCAGACCCTGGCCGAGCAACTGGAGATTCCCAAAAGCGCCACCCACCGCTTGCTGGCGGAGCTGATCCGCCTGGGTTATGTGCGGCAGAACCCGGACAACCTGCGCTACCAGCTGTCCACGCGGCTGGTAGCCATGGGCTTTCGCTACCTGTCCGCCAGCGGCGCCGATATCGTTCAGCCAGTACTGGACCGCCTGGCGGTCGAATCCGGCGAGCTGGTGCGCCTGGGCGTGATCGAGGGCGAGCGCCAGACCTGGATCGCCAAGTCCCAGGGCGCCCGTTCCGGCTTGCGCTACGACCCGGACATGGGCCGTGAGGCACCGTTGTTCTATACCGCCTCCGGGCATGCCTGGCTGGCCACCCTGAGTGATGCCGAGGCCCTGTCCCTGGTGGAGCGCCAGGCGGCCGAGCCCCCGACGGACCTGGGGCCCAACGCTCCGCGCTCGAACATCGAACTGCTGGAGCGCCTGCGCCTGGCCCGGGAGCAGGGCTATGCCTGGGTCGAAGAAAGCTCCGCCGTGGGCACCTCGGCGATCGCCGCGGTGGTGCGCCATCCCATTGATGGCCGGGTCGTGGGCGTGCTCAGCGTTGCCGGGCCCAGCGCACGCCTGCCTCTGGCGCGGCTGCACGAACTGGCGCCACTGCTGTTGCAGTTTGCCGAGGAACTGTCGGCCGCCAGCCAGGCGTCCGAGTTGTTCAATTGAGATAACGCCGCGGGGCCTTGCTTGGCGATCTGCCGCTGGGCCGGTGGTGGCCTTGATACCGCCGCGTCTGTATCACAGCCGTTCGCAGCCTGCGGCAGCGGCTACGTAGACCTCGACTCGGCACAAAGCTGTTCGATAATCGGACGGTATTTTTTATCCCTCTTGTGTGAAAGTGGAACTGAGTTCTAAATATTTGAAATTCAGTGTCCCTATAACAATCACAAGAGGATCTTCCATTGAGCACGCCACTGCGCATCGCCCTGATCGGCGTCGGCAATATGGGGCAGCAGCACTATCAGCACCTCAAGACTCTGGCCGAGGCCTGCCTCTGCGCGGTGGCCGATCCCGGCCCCCAGGCGGCGGCTGTCGCCGCACAATGGCAGGTGCCGCACTTTGCCGATCACCAGACCCTGCTCCGGGAAGTCCGCCCGGATGCGGTGATCGTTGCCAACCCTAACAACCTCCATGTCAGCACCGCCCAGGATTGCCTCGCCGCAGGCGTGCCGGTGCTGCTGGAAAAACCGGTGGGCGTGCATCTGGATGAAGTGCGCGAATTGGTAGCGGCCACGCGGACCACTGGGGTCCCGGTGCTGGTGGGGCATCATCGACGGCACAACCCATTGATCGCCCGCGCCCATGAACTGCTGCGCAGCGGCGCCCTGGGGCGCCTGACCAACGTCACCGCACTCTGGCAATTGCAGAAGCCCGAGCACTATTTCGACATTCCCTGGCGCCGCGAGGCCGGGGCCGGCATGTTGCTGACCAACCTGATCCACGACCTGGACCTGCTGCGCCACCTGTGCGGCGAGGTGCGCCAGGTCCAGGCCATCACCAGCAACAGCGTGCGCGGCTACGCCAACGAGGATTGCGCAGCGGTGCTGCTGCAATTCGACAACGGCGCCCTGGGCAGCCTGACCGGTTCCGACGCCGCGGCCGCGCCCTGGAGCTGGGAGCTGGATTCCGGGGAAAACCCGGTGTACCCGCGCCAGCCGGACCAGCCCTGTTACCTGCTGGCCGGGACCGCAGGCGCCTTGAGCATTCCCCAACTCAAGCGCTGGCACTACGCCGAAGCCGGGGCCGGCTGGCATGAGCCTCTGCTGATGGAGCAGGAGGCCTTTGACCCGGGCGAAGCCCTGCGCCTGCAGTTGCAGCACTTTGTCCAAGTGGCCCGGGGGGAAGTCGAGCCTCTGGTCAGTGCCGCCGATGCCGCGCGCACCCTGGCGCTGATTGAAGCGATTCGAGAGGCCGCCGCCACCGGCCGTGCCTGCACCCCAACCCTGATTGAGTGAAGAACGCATGAGTGAGCGGATTTTCTCCCTGGCCAGCCTGACCGTGCTGGAGCTTTCCCCGCCGCAGATGGTCGAGGTGGCGGCCCAGGCCGGCTACAGCCACGTTGGCCTGCGGCTGGTGCCGGCGACGCCGCAAGAGCACCATTTTCCCTTGGTGGCGGATGCCGATCTACGCCGCCAGACCCTGGCCCGGTTACGTGATACCGGGGTGCGGGTGCTGGATGTGGAAATCCTGCGGCTCAAGCCGCAGACCCGGATCAAGGACTTCGAGGGCGTGCTGGCAGTGGGCGCCGAGTTTGCCGCCAGCGAGTTGCTGGTGGCGGGCAATGACCCGGATGAAGCCCGCATGACCGACAACTTTGCCGCCTTGTGTGATCTGGCGGCGCAGTATGGCTTGCACCCCCATCTGGAGTTCATGCCCTGGACCGATGCGCGCAATCTGGAGCAAGCCGTGCGCGTGGTGGAGAACGCCGGTCGCAGCAACGGCTGCGTGCTGGTGGACGCCTTTCACTTCGACCGCTCGGGATCGCGCCTGGAGGACCTGGCCAAGGTGGCTCCGGCGCGGTTGCGGTATGCCCAGTTGTGCGACGTGGCCGGGCCGCGGCCGGACGATATGCAGGAAATCTTGCGCCAGGCCCGTAACGAGCGGCGTTTCCCGGGGGAGGGCGATTGCGATCTGGCGGGGCTGCTCAAGTGCCTGCCGGAAAACCTGCCCCTGAGCCTGGAGATTCCTACGGTGCAATTGCTGGAGCAGGGCGTGAGTGCCTTGCAGCGAGCACAGATGGCCCTGGACAGAACCCGGGAGTTGCTGGCTCGGATTTGAAGCCGCGCAGGCCTTTTCGCCGGCCTGCCGGCTCCTGCCAACTTCCGGTAGGGGCCGGCTGGCCGGCGAAGCCGTTTCTACAATTGCCCCAAGGAAAGCCCATGACCCGCAGCACGCCCCTTTCCGGGACCAACCACCCTTTCAAGGGCATTGTGCTGATCGTTCTGGCGACCTTTCTGTTCGCCAGCCACGATGCCCTGTCCAAATACCTCTCGGGATTCTTTCCGGTGATCATGGTGGTCTGGGCCCGTTACCTGATCCACACCCTGCTGATGGCCGGGATCTTCCTGCCGCAATCCGGCCTGCGGGTACTACGTAGCAAGCGACCGCTGCTGCAACTGCTGCGGGCTCTGTGTTTGCTGAGCACCAGCCTGTTGTTCACCTCGGCGCTGCTGTTCATTCCCCTGGCCGAAGCCACGGCGGTCAACTTTCTCGCCCCGGTGCTGGTCACCGCATTGTCGGTGCCCTTGCTCGGCGAACAGGTGACGCGCGGCCAGTGGCTGGCGGTGATCTGCGGTTTCGTCGGGGTGCTGATCATCGTGCATCCGGGCGGCGAGCTGTTCACGCCGGCGGTGTTGCTGCCGTTCTGTTCGGCGCTGTTCTTCTGTTTCTATCAACTGCTCACGCGCAAGCTGGCCGAGCATGACAGCCCCACCACCAGCAACTTCTTTGCCGGGCTGTGCAACACCCTGGTGATGACGGCGCTGGTGCCGTTCTTCTGGCAGACCCCCGGGTTCCTCCATGGTTTGCTGATGCTGGCACTGGGCGCCTGCGGCATGAGTGCCCACCTGTTCCTGACCCAGGCCTTTCGTCATGCGGCGCCGGCGCTGCTGGCGCCCTTCGGTTATTGCCAGATTGTCTTTGCCGGGTTGCTGGGCTGGTTGCTGTTCGGCCACGCGCCGTCGTTGATCACCCAGGTGGGCATCGCCGTGATCTGCCTCAGCGGGCTGGCGGCGGCCTGGCAGCAACGCCACCGCTGAGACGGCTCAAAAGCGCAAGCGCACCACCAGGTTCTGCAGGCCGGCCGCCAGGTGCGACAGCTCCTGGCTGGTGGCGTTGGTGCGGGTGGCGGCGTCGGCGCTTTCCAGGGACAGGTCGCGGATGTTCAGCAGGTTGCGGTCCACTTCACGGGCCACCTGGGCCTGTTCTTCCGAGGCACTGGCGATCACCAGGTTGCGCTCGTGGATCTGTTCCATGGCCCGGGTGATTTCCCCCAGGGCCAGCCCGGCCTGCTCGGCGATGGACAGGGTCTGGGCCACCCGCTGACTGTTGCCGTGCATGGACTGCACCACGCTGTCGGTGTCGCCCTGGACCCGGCCGATCATCTGTTCGATTTCCTGGGTCGACTGCTGGGTGCGATGGGCCAGGGCCCGCACTTCGTCTGCCACTACGGCAAAACCACGGCCGGCTTCCCCAGCCCGCGCGGCCTCGATGGCGGCGTTCAGGGCCAGCAGGTTGGTCTGTTCGGCAATGGCGCGGATCACGTCCAGCACCTTGCCGATTTCCCGTGACTGCTCGGCCAGGGTCTGCACTTGCTGCAGGGCGATGCCGACATCGCTGCTCATGGCCTGGATCGCGTCCAGGGTCTGGGTCACCCGGGCTTGCCCCTGGGTGGCCTGGGCGGTGGACTGGCGGGTGGTGTCGGAGGTGGACACTGCGTTGCGTGCCACTTCCTCGACGGCCGCGGTCATCTCGTTGACGGCCGTGGCTGCTTGCTCGATTTCGTTGTGTTGCTGCTGCAGCCGGCTGGAGTCCTGATAAGTGCTCTGGCTCATCTGTTGCGCGGCGGCGGCCAGTTGGGTCGAGGTGCTGCTGATCAGTTGCAGGGTTTCACGCAGGCTGGCCTGCATCCTGGCCAGGGCCTTGAGCAGGCGCGCGGTTTCATCGCTGCCCTCGCAGTGGATGGGGCGGCCGAGATCGCCGGCGGCCACTTGCTCGGCCACGCTCACAGCCTGGCGGATGGGCACGACGATGCTGCGAATCAACAGCCAGGCCAGGCACAGGGTCAGCAGGGCGACGGCGATCAGGGCGCCGATCACCGTGATTTTTACTTGGGTGTACAGCGCGTCGGCATGCTGCGCCGACTGGCTGACTTCCTCGGCAGTCAGGTTCATCAGCTCGGTGAACTGGTCGCCGGTCTGGGTCGAGTAATCCTGGATCTTGCCGTTGAGCAGCGCTGTCATCTCGCTGCTGCGGTTGTCCCGGGACAGGGCTTCGTACTGGGCCAGGGCCTGTTGGTAGCTCTTGACCGTGGCGAGGAATGCTTCGTATGGCACCCGATTGTGATCGCCCACCAGCGGCGCGAACCTGGCCAGGGCCTGGTCGAGCCAGGCTTGTACCTGATGCAGGCGGGCAATGGTGCTTTCCAGCACTTGCGGTTCACGGTTGAGGGCCATGCGCAGGCTCAGCACGCGGATGCTCAACACGTAGTCGCGCACTTCTCCCAGGTAGCGGGTGCTGGGCAGGGAAATGTTTTCGGTGTGTTGGCCGGTGGCGCGGACTTCGGCCACTTGCTTGAGGGCGAACAGCCCCTGCAGCAGGACCAGCAGGGCAATCACGCCGAAGCTGATCACGGCGCGTTGGGCGATGCTCAGGTTACCGAGCGTCATGGGACGATCTCCGAGTCTGGAAAAACAAAAGGGGGGGAGGGCGAGCAGATAAAAAAACGCAGGCCCGGAGTGGGCCTGCGTGAAAGGAGCATCAGTCTTCTACGCGGGGAATCTTGCGCGGGGCCATGAAGTACATCCAGGTCAGGGCAATGAAGTACATCGCCGGGATCAGGGTGAACAGCAGGGTGTAGTTGTTGTTGGTCACGGTCAGGATGTGGCCGACGATCTGGGTCATGAACATGCCGCCGATGGCCGCGCACATGCCGCCGAAGCCGAACACTGTGCTCATCATGTGCTTGGGCGTGTAGTCCATCACCAGGCTCCAGATGTTGGCGGTCCAGGCCTGGTGCGCGCCGATCCCCAGGGAGATGGCGAACACGGCCAGCCACAGGTTGGCGGTGCCGGCGGCCATGATCACGCCGATGATGCAGCAGGCGAACAGGAACATCGACAGCAGCCGCGCCTTGATCGGGTTCATGCCGCGCCCGATCAGGAACGAAGAGAGGATGCCGCCGCCGACGCTGCCGAAGTCGGCGGTCAGGTAGATGATGATCAGCGGGATGCCCATCTGGGTCACGTTGATGCCCAGGTTGTACTGCTGGTTGAGGAACGGCGGCAGCCAGTACAGGTAGAACCAGAACACCGGCGCGGTCATCGCATAGGCCAGGGCGAAGGCCCAGGTGCCGCGCATGCGCAGGATGCGGCTGAAGGGCACGCGGGTTTCTTCCGGCTCCACCTGTTGCTGGATGTAGGCCAGCTCGGAGGCTTTGACGCTTGGATGATCTTCAGGGTTGAAGTACTTCAGGCCCCAGAACAGCAGCCAGATGCCACCCAGCGCGGCCATGCACAGGAACGCGGCCTGCCAGCCCCAGGCGTGGAGGATCAGCGGCAGCAGCATGGGCGTGAACATTGCGCCGACGTTGGTCCCGGCGTTGAAGATCCCGGTGGCCACGGCCCGTTCGCCGGCCGGGAACCACAGCCGCGTGGTCTTCACGCAGGCCGGGTAGTTGGCGGCTTCGGTGAGCCCGAGAATGAACCGGCAGACCATGAAGCCTGCCGCCGAAGTGGCCAGGCCGTGGGCGCCGGTGGCCAGGCTCCACAACAGCACGGCGAAGAAGAACACCCGCTTCACCCCAACCCGGTCGATCAGGCGGCCCTGGAGCACGAAGCCCACGGCGTAGCCGACCTGGAACCAGAAGTTGATGTTGGCGTAGTCCATCGCCGTCCAGTTCATTTCCTTGGCCAGGATCGGCTGCATCACGCCCAGTGCGGCGCGATCTATGTAGTTCAGGGTGGTGGCGAAGAACACCAGGGCGAGCATGCCCCAGCGGGTCTTGCCGACCGCCATGGCGCCGCGGATCTTGTCGCCGATGCCGCCGGCAACGCTGAGGCTCGGGGCGATGCGAGAGCTTTGGGAAGGAGTCATGTGGGCCATCCGTTCAGTGACTGGCGAGCCGGGGCTCGTCGGAACTCAAGGGCGCGTGATCAACCGTCGGCGGGGGCATGGCAGCCCGGGAACCTGCGGGTTGATCGGCTGGGGCGGCGCGTCGCTGCGGCAGATGCCGGGCAGGCGAACGCCATCGGGTCGGCTGCAGCTCAGGGCTGTAGCGCGGCGTATTCCAGGGTGCCGGTTGAGGCCGTTGGCGGTATCAGCCAAAGGGATGTGCAGCAGTGAAGGGCGTTGAGTGCAAGCATGAGGGTGTACCCGATTTTTGAAATTTTTATGGTGTGTTCTGGGTCTGGGTGATTGAAGCCGGGGGTTTGGGGCCGGCTCAACGTGCTATCGATGGTGCGCAGTGGCTGAAAAATCGTCAATTCGCCAATCTGTATTTTGTTCGATAATCGAACACAAAACTAACTGGTTCGTACACTTTAACAAGGCCTGTGGAATAATCCGCAACATCCAATAAAAAGCCGCGGTCCCCCTGTGCCCGACTGGCCGTCCTTACCCGGGAGTCGAATCATGCAGCGTTCCATTGCCACCGTGTCCCTGAGCGGTACCCTGCCGGAAAAACTCGAAGCCATCGCCGCCGCCGGGTTCGACGGCGTGGAGATCTTCGAGAACGACCTGCTCTACTACGACGGCAGCCCTCGGGAAATCAAGCAGATGTGCGCCGACCTGGGCATTGCCATCACCCTGTTCCAGCCATTCCGGGATTTCGAGGGCTGCCGTCGCGACCGCCTGCCGCGCAACCTGGAGCGCGCCGAGCGCAAGTTCGACCTGATGCAGGAATTGGGCACCGACCTGGTGCTGGTGTGCAGCAACGCCTCGGCGGACAGCCTGGGGGACCGGCAGATCCTCATCGACGACCTGCACCTGCTGGCCGAGCGGGCCGGTGCCCGGGGCCTGCGCATCGGCTACGAAGCCCTGGCCTGGGGCCGTCACGTGAATACTTATCAACAGGTCTGGGACATCGTGCGCAGCGCCGATCACCCAAGCCTCGGGGTGTTGCTGGACAGCTTCCACACCCTGTCGCTCAAGGGCGACCCGGCGGCGATTGCCGAGATTCCGGGGGACAAGATCTTCTTCGTGCAGATGGCCGATGCGCCGATCCTGGCCATGGATGTGCTGGAGTGGAGCCGGCATTTCCGCTGCTTCCCCGGCCAGGGCGAATTCGACCTGCCGGGCTTTCTGGCGCCGATCATCAAGAGCGGCTACACCGGGCCGCTGTCCCTGGAGATCTTCAACGACGGCTTTCGCGCCGCGCCGCCGCGGGCCAACGCCGCCGATGGCTTGCGCTCGCTGCTGTACCTGGAAGAGAAGACCCGCGAGCGCCTGCTGCAGGAAGGCCAGCCGGTGGCGAACATCGACACCCTGTTCGCGCCGCCTGCGGTGCAGGCCTATGGCGGCACCGAGTTTCTCGAGTTCGCCGTGGACGAGGCCCTGGGCGCCAAGCTCGGCGGCTGGCTGGAGCGCCTGGGTTTCGCCAGGGCCGGGCAGCATCGCTCCAAGAGCGTCAGCCTGATGCGCCAAGGGGATATCAACCTGATCCTCAACTCCGAGCCCTATTCCTTCGCCCACAGTTTTTTCGAGGCCCACGGCCCTTCGGTGTGTGCCACGGCAATCCGGGTCAAGGACAGCGCCAAGGCCCTGGAGCGGGCGGTGGCCTACAAGGGCCAGCCCTATCGCGGCCTGGTGGGCCCCAATGAGCTGGAGCTGGCGGCGGTGCGCGAGCCCGATGGCAGCCTGATCTACCTGGTGGATCAGCAGCAGGGCGGCCAGCACCTGTACGACACCGATTTCAATATGCACAGCGGCGTGGTGGCCAAGGGCGGCCTCAAGCGCATCGACCACATGGCCATGGCCCTGCCGGCGGACAGCCTGGACAGCTGGGTGCTGTTCTACAAGAGCCTGCTGGACTTCGAGGCCGACGACGAAGTGGTGCTGCCCGACCCCTACGGCCTGGTGAAAAGCCGCGCCCTGCGCAGCCGTTGCAGCTCGATCCGCCTGCCACTGAACATCTCGGAAAACCGCAATACTGCGATCTCCCATGCTTTGTCCAGCTATCGCGGTTCCGGGGTGCACCACATCGCTTTCGATTGCGACGACATCTTTGCCGAAGTCAGCCGGGCCAAGGAGGCTGGCGTGCCGCTGCTGGACATCCCGCTCAACTACTACGACGACCTGGCGGCACGCTTTGATTTCGACGACGAATTTCTCAGCGAACTGGCCTACTACAACGTCCTCTACGACCGCGATGCCCAGGGCGGCGAGCTGTTTCACGTCTACACCGAGCCCTTCGAAGGGCGCTTCTTCTTCGAGATCATCCAGCGCAAGAACGGCTATGCCGGCTACGGTGCGGCCAACGTCGCGGTGCGCCTGGCGGCCATGGCCAAATCACGCAGCGGTGCCGTGCGCCAGGCCAAGTTGTAGAAGATTGTTAACGACGGCGGTAACGGCCGCCGTCGCGCTTTCTTTCGCAGGGTGACGCGGCCCATAATCGCCCGCGTGTGCAGTGATGGCCGTGAGCCCAGAATGACAATGACCAGTGAACGCTCGATTGCGCCCGATGAGCCTGCTCTCGAACCGCGCAAGAGTCGCAAGAACAACCCGGAAAAGACCCGCGAGAACATCCTTCAAGAAGCCATTGTCGAGTTCGTCCAGCAGGGCTTGTCCGGCGCGCGAGTGGATGCGATCGCCGAACGCATCCATACCTCCAAGCGCATGATCTATTACTACTTCGGCAGCAAGGAGCAGCTGTACGTCGAGGTGCTGGAGAAGCTCTACGGCGATATCCGCAGCACCGAGAGCCGCCTGCACCTGGCAGAGCTGGCGCCGCAGGAAGCGATTCGCCGGCTGGTGGAGTTCACCTTCGATCACCACGACCGCAACGTCGATTTCGTGCGTATCGTCAGCATCGAGAACATCCACAAGGCCGAGTACGTGAAGCAGTCCGGCGTGATCAAGGCCATGAACAACACCATTCTCCATGCCCTGGGCGAGATCCTCGAGCGCGGCGCGCGCGAAGGCGTGTTCCGCGGCGGCCTGGATCCGCTGGACGTGCATTTGCTGATCAGCTCGTTCTGTTTCTACCGGGTCTCGAACCGCCACACCTTTGGCGAGATCTTCCAGATCGACCTGCCGGATGAAGGCATCAAGCAACGCCACCGGGAGATGATCTGCGAGTCGGTGCTGCGCTACCTGCAGGCCTGATCCCACTCTTTGTAGGCGCTGGCTTGGCAGGCGCTGGCTTGTCAGCGAAAGCGCCCGTAAGATCGCCATCGCCACCAAGGCTTCTGCAACCTGCACCACGACAAGGAAGGCACCATGGGCAACCCCGTTCCAACCCTGAAAATAATCCTGATCCTGATGATCGTGGTCGACACGTTCTGGTTCGGCGAGCGCCTGCTGTCCCTCACCGGGTTCAGCATGTTCGACTGGTTGCCGTCGTCGGTGATCAGCCTGGTGGGCATCCTCGGCAGCCTGCTGATGATTCTCTTCAATGTGCTGCTGATCGGCCTGCTCTCGCGCCTGCAGCTCAAATCCGACTAAGCAGGCTGTAGCCGCTGCCGCAGGCTCGCCAGCGCCCTGAAGGCAGCAGCTGCTACCGAAGCCTGTCTCAGCCGTTCATGCTGTGAAAGTGCGCCAGCATGCGCTGCGGGTCCGCGCGTTGGCCGCTGAACAGCTCGAACGCCTTGACCGCCTGGAACACCGCCATGGTGCCGCCGTCCAGGGTCCTGCAACCCAGGGCCCGGGCGTTGCGCAGCAGTTCGGTTTCCAGGGGAAAGTAGACGATCTCGGCAACCCACAACTGCGCTCGCAGCAGTTCCACCGGCACCGGCATGCCCGGCAGCTTGGCCATGCCCATGGGCGTGGTGTTCACCAGCCCGTCGGCGCTGTGCAGGGCACTCGACAGATCACCGCCTGCCCGGGCCCGGGCGCTGCCGAAATGCTGGTTGAGGTTGTCCGCCAGGCTTTGCGCCCGCTGCGGCTCCACGTCAAAAATGTTCAGTTGCTCCACGCCTTCACTCAGCAGGGCGTGAGCCACTGCGGCCCCGGCACCGCCGGCGCCCATCTGCACCACCTGGCGCCTTGCCACGTCCGGCAGGCCGCGGCGAAAGCCCTCGGCAAAACCCAGGCAGTCGGTGTTGTGGCCGACTCGTTTGCCATCCTTGAGCACCACGGTGTTCACCGCACCGATGCCCCGGGCTTCCGGGGACAGTTCGTCGAGCAGCGGCAGGATGCTCTGCTTGCAGGGAAAGGTGATGTTCAGACCGGTGAAGCTCATCTGCTCGGCGGCGCGCAACAGGTCGGGTAGGGCGCTGCTGTCCAGGCCCAGTTGATCCAGGTCGATCAAGCGGTACAGGTAGCGCAAATGCTGGGCATCGCCCTCTTGTTCGTGCAGGGCCGGGGTGCGGGAGGCCTGGATGCCGGCGCCAATCAGCCCGGCCAGAACGCTGGCTTGCCGGCTCATGCGCCTTGCTCCTTGAACCGCTGGCTGAAGTGTTCCAGCGCCAGGCGATAGCCATGGCTGCCAAAGCCGCACATCACCGCCTGTGCGATGGCGGAAACGAAGGAGTGATGGCGAAACGGTTCGCGCGCGTGGACGTTGGACAGGTGCACTTCGATCACCGGCAGCTCGCTGGCCACCAGGGCGTCACGGATTGCCACCGAGGTGTGGGTCCAGGCGGCCGGGTTGATCAGGATGCCGGCGCAGCGACCACGCGCCCCGTGGATCCAGTCGAGCAACTCGCCTTCGTGGTTGGTCTGACGAAACTCCACGGCGAGGCCGAACTCCTCGGCGGCGCGGCCGCACAGGGCGGAAATGTCAGCCAGGGTTTCGTGGCCGTAAGTGGCCGGCTCGCGGGTGCCGAGCAGGTTCAGGTTCGGGCCGTTGAGCACCAGAACGATAGGACGCATGGGGTAAATCTCCGTTGTTATTGTCGGCCTCGGGAGAGCGTACGAGGCGTTGAAAGGTAAATTGTACTAACTGGTTAATTTGGTCAATTGGCGGTAGATGCACAACGGGGGGCGGGCGGATTAAGTGTTCGGTAATCGAACGGCAGCGTAGGGCTCGCAGGTGCAAGGCTGCCGCCAATGAGTGCTTATATCAATTGAAAATCATTCTCGACTGACCGTAAGATGCCCGGCAATTTCCTTCATGTTCCAGGGAGTCGGTTTGTCGGACGTGGATCTCAAGGGACTGTTTCTCAAGCATGCCGCTGCCTTGCGTGGGTACCTGGCGCGCAAGATACGGGACCCGCAGTTGGCCGCTGATCTGGTGCAGGAGAGTTTCCTGCGGCTGGCCGAGCACACGCGCGGCGAGCGTATCGACAACTCCCAGGGCTATCTCTACCGCACGGCGAACAATCTGCTGATCGACCATGTACGTCAGGAGGCGCGGCGCAAGACCGAGACCGTGCCCCATGAAGTGCTGGCCGACATCGAGGATGAGGCGGCCGGGCTGGAGGCTCAGGCGATGGCGCAGCAACAGCGCAAGGCACTGAAACAGGCGATCATGGAACTGCCCCCGCGGACCCAGGAAATCTTTCGCCTCAACCGTATCGAAGGCATGACCCACGCCGAGGTGGCCCGGCACCTGAATATTTCCGACAGCTCGGTGCAAAAGCACCTGTCCCGGGCGCTGGCCTATGTGATGCAGCGCTTGCAGGCTACCGACGGTCGGCCGGTCGACGAGTGAGTTACGGTAAAAGTCGGGGTCAGACGTCACTGCTTATATATAACGAGAAATCGAGATTCACACGTGAATAGCCAGGGTCCGCAAGAGCGCAGTATCACCGAGGCCGCCGCCGACTGGGCGGTGCGTTTGCACGCGGGAGGCCTGAGCGCCACCGAGCAGGCGCAGCTTGCCCAATGGCAGGCCGCCGACCCGCGTCATCCCCAGGCTCTGGTGTTTGCCCGGCAGACCTGGGAGGCCCTGGGCGAGTTGCGCCTGGACCCCGAACTGGCGGCCACTGCCCCACCACGGCGCCAGGCGGCGCGGCCTGCGGCGACAATACCGCGCCCGCGCCGTCGACGCCGGCTGGTGCGGGCCGCCAGCGTGGCGATGCTGGTACTGGCGGTGGCCCTGGGCTGGCTGCAAGGGCCGCAGGCGCTGCTGTACCTGCAGGCTGACTACCTTACCGGCAAGGGCGAGGTGCGCACCGTACAACTGGCCGATGGCAGCCAGGTTGAGCTGGATTCGGGCAGCGCCATTCGCCTGGACTACAGCGGCGACAAGCGCCAGGTTCAATTGCTGGCCGGCTCCGCGGTGTTTGACGTGGCGCCCATGGCCGGCGAGGAAAAACGACCTTTTATCGTGCAGAGTGCCGGCGGCCAGACCCGCGCCCTGGGCACCCGTTTCGTGGTCGGGCGCGAGAGCGCTCAACAAGCCTGGGTCGGCGTGTTGCAGCACAGTGTCGCGGTGAGCCTGGATGCCCCGGCGCAACGCGGGGCCTCCGAGCGGGTGCTGCAAGAGGGGCAGAGCGTGCGCTATGACCCGCAGTCGGGGGTGGTGGCGCTTGATGGGCTCGACCTGCAGCGGGCCACCAGTTGGCGGCGCGGTGTCCTGGTGTTCGACCGCCAGCCCCTGGGCCTGGTGGTGGAGCGCCTCAATCGCTATCGGCCCGGGCGGGTGGTGCTGACCAACAGTGCCCTGGCCCAGCGTCAGGTCAGCGGTGTCTTCCGCCTGGACATGCTCGATGCAGCCCTGGTTACCCTGACCCAGGAATTGCAGGTGCAGCGTTTCGACCTGGCCGGCGTCAGCCTGATTTACTGAGGCCTGCGGGCCTTTTTCCACCCTTGTGCAAAATAATTCAAAAAAACCTTACTGAGTTTTCCTGCCTGGCACGTCTAGCTAATTGAGATGCATTCGCATAAACAAAGATAGCCAGCGCAGGAACAAGGGACATGAGGGTAGGCAGTCGCACTGGAATTCACGCAGCAAGTCGTTTGGCCCTGGCCATTCACTTGGGCGTCGCAGGGCTGTTGGCAGGAGGCGGTTTGCTGCACGCGGCAGAGCCTGTGGGTGCAGCCCCACAGAGCGCCCAGCAGCAACGCGAGATGGATTTCGATATCCCCGCCCAGGCTCTCGGCAGTGCGGTGCTGGTGTTTGCCGAGCAGGCCGGGGTGCAGGTGCTGTTCGACAGCCTGCGCCTGCATGGCTTGCACAGCTCGCCGCTCAAGGGCCGCTACAGCGCCGAGGAGGGCCTGGCGCGGCTGCTGGGCAATGCGCCGGTGCAGTACCGCTTCACCGGCGAGCGCCAAGTGACCCTGAACCGGGTGGAAACCGGCCGTGACGGCGCCCTGGCCCTGGCGCCCACCACCATCTCCGGCAACCTCGAAGGCCGCCAGAGCGACTGGGTGTATAACGCGCCACGTTCGGTGAGCGTGGTCGGCCGCGAGCAGCTCGATCGCAACCCGCCCCGGCACGCGGCCGACATGCTGGAGGAAACCTCCGGTGTGTATTCGGCAGTCAGCCAGCAGGACCCGGGCCTGTCCGTGAATATCCGCGGCCTCCAGGACTATGGCCGGGTCAACATGTCGGTGGACGGCATGCGCCAGAACTACCAGCAGAGCGGCCACCAGCAGCGCAACGGCACCCTCTACGTCGACCCCGAGCTGCTCTCCGAGGTGGTGGTGGAGAAGGGCGCCACTTCGACCATGGGCGGCGCCGGGGTGATTGGCGGGGTCGCCAATTTTCGCACCGTCGAAGCCCGTGACCTGCTCAAGCCCGGCCAGGAAATCGGTGGCCGGATCCGCGTGACCAGCGGCCTGGGTGGCCGCAGCAACGGCACCCATTTCATCGGCAGCACCGCCTTCGCCATCGGCACCGAGGTCTGGGACATGCTGCTGGCCGCCAGTGAACGGCACCTGGGGGACTACAACCCGGGGACCAAGGGCGGCATTGGCGAGCTGCGTACCGGCAGTTGGATGGACCCGTCGATCAATGACCGGGTGAAGAATTCCAAGGTGGCCTATTCCGCTTCCGTGATGCGTTCGCGCCTGGCCAAGCTGGGGCTCAACCTGCCCCAGGACCAGCGTCTGCAACTGAGCTACCTGACCACCCAGGTGTCCTACGACGACGCCAACATGATGAACGTCGAGAACAAGCAACAGCTCTGGGAAAAGCTCGGCAGCAGCGATGTGCGCTCGCAGAACTTCGGCCTCGACTACAGCTACACCCCGGACAACCCGCTGATCGACTTCAAGGCCAAGCTCTACTACGTCGACAACAGCAACGACCAGAGCACCCTGACCCGGCGCAGCAGCCCCGGCTACTCGATCACCTACCAGACCGACACCTATGGCGCTCAGGCGCAGAACACCTCGACCTTCGCGCTCGGCGAGCTGGCCACGCTGAAGGCCAACTACGGCCTGGAATTCTTCTATGACAAGGTCCGCCCCGACTCCAGCCAGCCGGTGCCCAAAGGGTCGGCGGTCAGCGCTTCGCCCGCGGCCAGCATGACCCCCGAGGGCGATCGTGCCCTGGGCAGCCTGTTCACCCGCCTGGACTTCGACTACGACGGCTGGCTGAACCTCAACGCCGGTTTGCGCTACGACCGCTACCGCCTGCGGGGCGAGACCGGAATCAACACCCGCACCTTCGTGATCGGCAAGACGCCCCAGCAGATTTCGGTGCCGGTGGCCTATGACATCGACAACGAGGAAGGGCGCTTCTCGCCGACCTTCGGCCTGTCGGTCAAGCCGGGCGTCGAATGGCTGCAGTTGTTCGCCAGCTATGGCAAGGGTTGGCGGCCACCGGCGGTGACCGAAACCATGATCACCGGCCGGCCCCACGGCGGCGGCTCGGAGAGCACCTTCCCCAACCCCTTCCTCAAGCCGGAGCGTTCCAGCACCTGGGAAGCGGGGGTCAACGTCTTCAAGGAAAACCTCTGGTTCAACGATGACCGCCTGGGGATCAAGGTGGCGTACTTCGATACCCGGGTCGATGACTTCATCTATATGGCCATGGGTGTGCAGCCCCCTGGCTACGGCTCGCCGGGCATCGGCAACAGTGCCTATGTCAACGACCTCAGCAGCACCCGCTTCAAGGGCGTGGAGTACCAGCTGGACTATGACGCCGGCCGCGCCTACGGCCAGCTGAACTACACCCGCATGATCGGCGACAACGATTTCTGCACGAAAATCGCCTGGCTGGGGGGCGTGACCCAGCCGGTGAAGAATGGCAGCGGGCGTGGCGCGATCGTCACCGGCATGCGTCCCGATGATGCGGCCAACAACGCCAGCCGTTGCAATGCGGCGATCCTCGGTTCGGCCGAACACATGCCCATGGACCGCGGCACCCTGACCCTGGGCGCACGCTTTTTCGACCGCAAGCTGGATATAGGCGCCCGGGCCCGCTACAGCGCCGGCTATTCGATCGCCGGCTCCGCCACCGGCACCGTGAGCCAGACCGGCGTCTACCCGGCCGACTGGAAGCCCTACACCGTCTACGACCTGTATGGCAGCTACCGGGCCACTGAAGAACTGACCCTGCGCCTGGCCATGGAAAACGTCACCGACCGCGCCTACCTGGTGCCCCTCGGCGATGTCCTGGCCTTCACCCTCGGCCGTGGCCGGACCTTGCAGGGCACCGTGGAGTATCAGTTCTGACCGCTTTTGCCCATTGATGGGCAAAACCGCAGCAGGCAGTGGCGTGCTGCGGACATGACCCCCCTAATGTATTGGAGTTTTGCATGAGCATTTCGATCTCTTACAGCGCTACCTACGGCGGTAATACTGTTGCGCAATACCTGACTGACTGGTCGGCCTACTTCGGCGACGTCAACCACCGCCCAGGCGAAGTGGTCGACGGCACCAACACCGGTGGCTTCAACCCGGGCCCGTTCGACGGTACCCAGTACGCCATCAAGAGCACCGCCAGTGACGCGGCCTTCGTCGCCGACGGCAACCTGCACTACACCCTGTTCAGCAACCCGAGCCACACCCTGTGGGGCTCGGTGGACACTATCTCCCTGGGCGACACCCTCGCCGGTGGTTCGGGCAGCAACTACAACCTGGTCAGCCAGGAAGTCAGTTTCACCAACCTGGGCCTCAACAGCCTGAAGGAAGAAGGCCGTGCAGGCGAAGTGCACAAGGTGGTCTACGGCCTGATGAGTGGCGACAGCTCGGCGCTGGCCGGCGAGATCGATGCCCTGCTCAAGGCGATCGACCCAAGCCTGTCGGTGAACTCCACCTTCGACGACCTGGCCGCTGCTGGCGTTGCTCACGTCAACCCGGCTGCCGCAGCCGCTGCCGATGTTGGCCTGGTGGGTGTGCAGGACGTGGCCCAGGACTGGGCGCTGGCCGCCTGAGTGCAGGCCTGAGGCATAAAAAAGCGAATGCAGGATCGCTCCTCCATTCGCTGGCTTGACTCACCTCCGTCGCCCGAGTTTTCGAAGGCCAGGGCGGCGGCGGTGGCAAATTCTGGGGAGCGCCGTGGTGCCTGTCAACGCACCGGGCGCGCCTCTTGTCGTTCCGCTCTGCCCGAGCGGAAGGCCCTATAACCCTAAACTCTCCACAGGACACCTTGATGAGCAGGCCGAATCCACTTGCCGCTTCCGAGACGCTGGCGGCCTTGACGGCCTACAAGGGCGGCTTTTTCAACATCGGCCTGTTCTCGGCGGTGATCAACCTGCTGATGCTGGCCCCGGCCCTTTACATGCTGCAGGTCTACGACCGGGTGCTGGCCTCGGGCAATCAGATGACTCTGCTGATGCTGACGCTGATGATCCTCGGCCTGTTCGGCCTGATGGGGGCGTTGGAGTGGGTGCGTAGCCAGGTGGTGATCCACCTCGGTACCCAGATGGACATGCGCCTGAACCAGCGGGTGTATGACGCCGCTTTCGAAGCCCAGCTCAAGGGCAGCCCCCAGGCCGCCGGCCAGGCTTTGAACGACCTGACCGCGCTGCGCCAGTTCGCCACCGGCAATGCCTTGTTCGCGTTCTTCGATGCGCCCTGGTTTCCGGTCTACCTGCTGGTGATCTTTCTCTTTCACCCCTGGCTCGGCCTGCTGGCCCTGGCCGGCGCGGTGCTGCTGGTGGCGCTGGCCTGGATCAACCAGCATATCTGCCAGGCACCGCTGGCCCAGGCCAGCCAGTTGTCGATCATCACCAGCCAGCAGGCCACCGCCAACCTGCGCAATGCCGACGCGATCGAAGCCATGGGCATGCTCGGCGCCCTGCGCGAGCGCTGGTTCATCGGCCACCAGGGCTTTCTGGCCCAGCAGAACCTGGCCAGCGAAAAGACCGCCACCATCAGCGCCTGGTCCAAGGGCGTGCGCATGGCCCTGCAGTCCCTGGTGCTGGGCCTGGGCGCCTGGCTGGCGGTGCAGGGCCAGATTACCCCGGGGATGATGATCGCCGGCTCGATCCTAATGGGCCGCGTGCTCAGCCCCATCGACCAGTTGATCGCGGTATGGAAGCAATGGAGCTCGGCGCGCCTGGCCTACGAGCGTTTGTCCGAGTTGTTGCAAGCCAACCCGCCACGGCCGGCGCGCATGAGCCTGCCGACGCCCAAGGGCAAGTTGAGTGTCGAGCAGCTGAGTGCCTGTGCCCCTGGCAGCCGGCGCCCGGCCCTGAGCAACCTCGGTTTCACCCTGGAGGCTGGCCAGGTGCTGGGGGTGATCGGCCCTTCCGGCTGTGGCAAGTCGACCCTGGCCCGGCTGCTGGTCGGTGCCTGGACGCCCCTGACGGGAAAGGTACGCCTGGATGGCGCAGACCTGGCTCAGTGGGACAGGCAGCAACTGGGGCCGCATATCGGTTACCTGCCCCAGGACATCCAGCTGTTCGCCGGCAGCATCGCCGAGAACATCGCGCGTTTTGCCCAGCTGGACTCGGATCAGGTCCTGCAGGCCGCGCAAATGGCCGGGGTGCACGAACTGATCCTGCAATTGCCCCAGGGCTATGACACGCGCCTGGGCGAGGGCGGTGCCGGGTTGTCCGGCGGCCAGCGCCAGCGCATTGGCCTGGCCCGGGCCCTGTATGGCCTGCCGGCGCTGATCGTGCTCGACGAGCCCAATTCCAACCTCGATGAGGCCGGTGAGCAGGCGCTGCTGCAAGCCATCAGCCAGCTCAAGCAGCGGCAGCGGACCCTGGTGCTGATCACCCACAAGCCCAACGTGCTGACCCTGACCGACCAGTTGATGATCCTGCGCGACGGCCAGTTGCAGGCCTACGGCCCGACGGCGCGGGTGCTGGAGGCGAACCAGAAGGCCAAGGCCGCGCCGCCGCCGGCTGTACCGATGAGCAATCCGGCGAGCAGCCCGGTGACCAGCTTGAACATGAACTACCGCCTGGGCGTGGCCGGCGGCGAAGGGAAAAAGGCATGAAGGCGAGTTTATCCACAGGTCCTGCTGCGCCGGTCGCGGGGCCGGCCGCCAGCAATGTGTTGTCCCTGGACGACAGGAAGTACTCACGGCTCGGCTGGCTCCTGGTGCTGGGAGGTTTTGCCGGGTTTATCGGCTGGGCCGCCCTGGCGCCGCTGGACAAGGGCGTGGCGGTGTCGGGCAAGGTCATGGTCTCGGGCCATCGCAAGACCGTGCAGCACCAGAGCGGCGGCATCGTCGAGCGGATCGAGGTCAAGGAGGGCGACCGGGTCAGTGCCGGGCAGGTGCTGCTGCGCCTCAACGAGACGCCGCTGCGCACCCAGATGCAATCCCTGCGCAGCCAGTACCTGGGCTCGCTGGCCAGCGAAGCGCGGCTGAATGCCGAGCGCGATGGCGCCAGCGATATCGTCTTCGACCCGCAGCTCCAGGCCCTGGCCAGCGAGCCGGACGTGGCCGCCAGCCTGGCCCTGCAACGGCAGCTGTTCAGCAGCCGGCGCCAGGCCCTGAGCATGGAACAGCAAGGGATCGCCGAGACCATCGCCGGCTCCGAGGCGCAACTGCGGGGTACTCGGGATTCCCAGGCCAGCAAGCGGCAACAGCGCAGTGCCTTGAACGAACAGCTGCAAGGCCTGCGGGAACTGGCCCGGGACGGCTACATCCCGCGCAACCGGCTGCTGGACAGCGAGCGCCTGTACGCGCAGATCGACGGCTCGATCGCCGAGGACTTCGGCCGCATCGGCCAGTTGCAGCGGCAGATCCTCGAATTGCGCCTGCGCATCCGCCAGACCACCGAGGATTTCCAGAAAGACCTGCGCAGCCAGTTGGCCGATACCCGGATCCGTACCGAAGACCTGCGCAATCGCCTGGCGTCCGCCGAGTTCGAACTGGCCAACAGCCAGGTGCGCGCCCCGGCCGCCGGGGTGGTGGTGGGGCTGGAGGTGTACACCGAGGGCGGGGTGATCAAGCCGGGCCAGCCGCTGATGGACATCGTGCCCCAGGACGAGCCGTTGCTGGTGGAGGCACGGGTGCCGGTGCAACTGGTGGACAAGGTGCACCCGGGGCTGCCAGTGGAACTGATGTTCTCGGCCTTCAACCAGAGCACCACGCCCAGGGTGCCGGGGGAGGTGACCCTGGTGTCCGCCGACCGGCAGGTGGACGAGCGCACCGAGGAGCCTTACTACACCCTGCGGGCCACGGTCAGCGCCCAGGGCATGCAGCAGTTGCAGGGCTTGCAGATCCGCCCGGGCATGCCGGTGGAAGCCTTTGTCCGTACCGGCGAACGCTCGATGCTCAATTACCTGTTCAAGCCCTTGCTGGACCGGACTCACATGGCGTTGGTGGAAGAATGATTCGAGCCTGGTGCTACTACCTGCCCCTGCTGTGCCTGTTGGGCAGCCCGTCGGTCCAGGCCCTGGGGTTGCTGGACGCCTATGACCTGGCCTTGCGCAATGACCCGACCTTCCAGGCGGCGATCAAGGAGCGCGATGCCGGGGAAGAGAACCGGGCCATTGGCCGTGCCGGGCTGCTGCCGAACCTGTCCTGGAGCTATAACAATTCGCGCAACCAGTCCGAAGTGACCCAGGAGACCGTTCGCGGTGATGTCACCAATGACCGGGACTACCGCAGCTACGCCTCGACCCTGACCCTGCAGCAACCGCTGCTGGACTACGAAGCCTATGCGCGCTACCGCCAGGGCTCGGCCCAGGCGCTGTTTTCCGACGAACGCTTTCGCGGCAAGAGCCAGGAACTGGCGGTGCGCCTGCTCAGTGCCTACAGCCAGGCGCTGCTGGCCCAGGAGCGTATCGAACTGAGCCGGGCGCAGAAGCGTGCCTACGCCGAACGCTTGCAGCTCAACGAGCGCCTGCTCAAGGGCGGCGAGGGCACCCGCACCGATGTGCTGGAGACCCAGGCCCGGCTGAGCCTGGCCCTGGCGCAGGAGATCGAGGCCCAGGACCAGCAGGATGCCGCCCTGCGCGAGCTGCAAGCCATAGTCGGCGAACCGTTGCAGATCGACGAACTGGATCCGCTGACCCGGCAGTTCCAGATCCAGCCGCTGCTGCCCAACCGCTTCGACAGCTGGCGTGACCTGGCCATGGCCAACAACCCGGACCTGGCGTCCCAGCAGCAGGCGCTGCGAGTGGCGGAGTATGAAGTGGAGCGCAAGCGCGCCGGGCACCTGCCCAAGGTGAGTTTGTATGCCAGCAGCCGTCAGACCAGTTCCGATTCGGAAAGCTCCTACAACCAGAAGTACGACACCAATACCGTGGGCATCCAGGTCAGCCTGCCGCTGTTTGCCGGTGGCTCGGTATCGGCCTCGACCCGCCAGGCGGCCAGCCAGCTGTCCCAGGCCCAGTTCGAACTGGATGCCAAGACCGCCACCACCCTCAACGAACTGCGCAAGCAGTTCAACCTCAACACCAGCGCCGCGGCCAAGGTCCGGGCCTATGAAATGGCCGTCAGCTCCGCCGAGGCCCTGGTGACCGCGACCCAGAAGAGCGTGCACGGCGGCGAGCGGGTCAACCTGGATGTACTGGACGCCGAGCAACAACTGTTCACCGCCCGCCGCGACCTGGCGGATGCCCGTCATGCCTACCTCTTGGCGCGGATCCAGCTCAAGTACTACGCCGGCCTGCTCAACGAACAGGACCTGCAGCAACTGGCCGGTTACTTCCGCCCCCTGGGCTGAACCCCATTGCCGTACCGCCCCCTGTAGGAGCTGGCTTGCCAGCGAAAGCGTCGGCCAGTTTGGCGCAAGGCTCAAGGGCCCCTTCGCCGGCAAGCCGGCTCCTACGGAGTGGGAGGGCGGCAGAATGCAAACAGCCGTCACGAGGACGGCTGTTGGCTATTGCACGGCAAATCAGCGGCGGGTCAGCAAAACCCCGGATTCCATATGGTGGGTCCAGGGGAACTGGTCGAACAGCGCGCAGCGGGTGATGCGGTGGCTGTCGTGCAGCTGGGCGATGTTGGCCGCCAGAGTCTCCGGGTTGCAGGAGATGTACAGGATGTTGTCGAAGCGCCGGGTCAGTTCGCAGGTGTCCGGGTCCATGCCGGCCCGAGGCGGGTCGACGAACACGCTGCCGAATTCGTAGCTCTTGAGGTCCACGCCCTGCAGGCGGCGGAACGGCCGAACTTCGTTCAGGGCTTCGGTCAGCTCTTCGGCCGACAAACGCACCAGGGTGACGTTATCCACAGCGTTTTCGCTGAGGTTGCTCAAGGCGGCATTCACCGAGGTCTTGCTGATCTCGGTGGCCAGCACCTTGCGCACCCGGGTGGCCAGGGGCAGGGTGAAGTTGCCGTTGCCGCAATACAGCTCCAGCAGGTCGTCCTGGCGCTCGCCCAGGGCTTCATAGGCCCAGTTGAGCATCTTCTGGTTCACCGTGCCGTTGGGCTGGGTGAAGGCGCCTTCGGGCTGGCGGTAGCTGAAGGTACGCCCGCCGACTTCGAGCTTTTCCACCACGTAGTCCTGGCCGATAACCTCGCGCTTGCCCTTGGAACGGCCGATCACGCTGACCTTGAGGTCGGCGGCCAACTGGCTCGCGGCCTTGTGCCAGTGCTCGTCCAGCGGGCGGTGGTAGCACAGGGTGATCATCGCGTCGCCGGCCAGGGTGGTGAGGAACTCCACCTGGAACAGCTTGTGGCTCAGGGGCGCGCTGGCTTGCCAGGCGGCCTTGAGCCGGGGCATCAACTGGTTGATGCGCTGGCTGGCGATGGGGAACTCCTCGATGAGGATCGGCGTGCGCTTGTCGTCCTGGGAGAACATCGCGTAGTGCCGTTCCCCGGCCTCGCGCCACAGGCGGAACTCTGCCCGCAGGCGGAAGTGCTGCAGGGGCGAGTCGAAGACCTGAGGCTCGGGCGCATCGAAGGGGGCCAGCAGGTCGCGCAAGCGCGCGACCTTGTCATTCAGCTGGGTGGTGTAGCTTGCGGCGTCAAAAGTCATGCGGGGTAACCGAGCTTGATCACGAACAGGATCGACAGGATCACCAGGGGCGCGTTCAGCTCACGGGCACGGCCCGACAGCAGTTTGATCACGGTCCAGGCGATGAAGCCGAAGGCGATGCCGTTGGCGATGGAATAGGTGAACGGCATGGCCAGGGCGGTGACGACCACGGGAGCGGCGACGGTGATGTCTTCCCAGTCGATTTCCGCCAGGCCCGAGGTCATCAGCACGGCGACGAACAGCAGGGCCGGTGCGGTGGCGAAGGCGGGCACGCTGGCTGCCAGTGGCGAGAAGAACAGCGCCAGCAGGAACATGATCGCCACCACGATGGCGGTCAGGCCGGTGCGGCCGCCGGCGCTCACGCCCGCCGCGGATTCGATGTAGCTGGTGGTGGTCGAGGTGCCCAGCAGGGAACCGGCCATGGCGGCGGTGCTGTCGGCGATCAGCGCCCGGCCCATTTTCGGCATGTGGCCGTCCTTGCCCATCAGGCCGGCGCGCTTGGCGACGCCGATCAGGGTGCCAGAGTTGTCGAACAGATCGACGAACAGGAAGGCGAAGATCACGCTGATCAGGCCGATATCCAGGGCGCCCTTGATGTCCAGTTGCAGGAAGGTCGGGGCCAGGGACGGTGGCATCGAGGTCACGCCGCCGAACGGGGTGACGCCCATGAGAATGGAGACGACGGTCACCGCGAGGATGCCGATCAGCACCGCGCCGCGCACTTTCAGGGCTTCCAGGGCCACGATCAGGGCAAAACCCAGGGCCGCGAGGATAGGGGCCGGTTTGCTGAGATCGCCCAGGCCCACCAGGGTCGACTCGTTGCCCACGACGATCTGGGCGTTATGCAGGGCGATCAGCGCCAGGAACAGGCCGATACCGGCGGCAATGGCCGAGCGCAGGGGCAGGGGGATGCTGTTGATGATCCATTCGCGGATGCGGAAGATCGACAGCAGGAAGAACAGCACCGCCGAGATGAATACCGCACCCAGGGCTACCTGCCAGGTGTGGCCCATGTGCAGGACCACGGTGTAGGTGAAGAAGGCGTTCAGGCCCATGCCCGGTGCCAGGGCGATCGGGTAGTTGGCGATCAGGCCCATGACGGTGGAACCGATGGCCGCCGCCAGGCAGGTGGCAACGAAGATTGCGCCCTTGTCCATGCCCGTCTCGCCGAGAATGCTCGGGTTGACGAAAAGGATGTAGGCCATGGCCAGGAAGGTGGTCACGCCCGCAAGAATCTCGGTGCGCACGTTGGTGTTGTGTGCCTTGAGTTGAAACAGCCTTTCCAGCATGTCTGCTCCCCGTGGCGCCGCCGGGCGCCGTGAATGTATCGACTCCAACAGCAAAGCACAGACTTTATAAGGTGCCTGCGGATTTGCTCTGGGTCGGAAAAAGCCGCGCATCATACCAGCAGCGTGGGCCAATGGCTGCGATCGTCGGCGATGTTTTGCCGCGCTGGCAAGTAGCGCATACTGCGCCCTGGTTTTAGGGGGGATTTATGCGCAGCACAGTGAAAATGACAGCCCTGGCATTGCTCGGCGCGACAGCCTGCTGGCTGGCGGCCCCGGCCATGGCGCGCTCGGCCCCGCCGCTGAGCCGGGTGGAGATTCTCAAGGTGCTGTCACCTTCCTGCGGCCTGGAGGATGTCTCCGACGGCCGTGAACGGACCCAGTGCGATCACAACGGCCCGAACATCAAGGTCTACGTGCTGGAGATCGGCTACGGGCGCGAGCCCCATGTGACCCTGGACGGCTTCGAGGTCGATGGCACCCGTTCGCCGGTGTGCGAGGACGGCTCCAGCTATGTGCCCTGCGGCAACTCGGGGACTACCGTCGGCTATGTCTATGTCTTCGACCTGGCGGGCAAGCAGGAGGGCACCTTCAGCTTTCGCAACACCTCGCTCAACGCCCCGGGCAACAGCCTGGGCGCGCAGATCTACATCAAGTGACGGCGCCCTGAACGGCAGCCGGCAAAGCTGACTAAGCTCTAAAGACCTCCACGCGGAGTCATCTCCATGACCTTCAGAGCCCTGGTCACCCTTGCCGAAGGCATCGACGACCTGCAAAGCGTGACCCTGATCGACGTATTGCGCCGTGCCGAAGTCGAAGTGCTGGCCGCCAGCGTCGAAGGCCGGCGCATGCTCACCTGCGCCCGGGGCACCCGCTTGACCGCCGACGCCATGCTGGTGGACGTGCTGGCCCAGCGCTTCGACCTGATCGTATTGCCCGGCGGCGCGGTGGGCGCCCAGCACCTGGCGGCCCATCAACCGCTGCAGCAACTGCTCAAGGATCAGGCCGCAGCGGGACGCCTGTTCGCCGGCATCGCCGAAGCCCCGGCCCTGGCCTTGCAGGCGTATGGCGTGCTGCGCCAGCGGCGCATGACCTGCCTGCCCAGCGCCAGCCTTCATCTGCTGGGCTGCACCTTTGTCGACCAGCCGGTGGTGGTGGACGGTAACTGCATCACCGCCCAGGGCTCCGCCGCGGCCCTGGCGTTTGCCCTGGCCTTGGTGGAAGCGCTGTGCGGTCGCGGCAAGCGCGCCAAGGTGGCTGGAGAGCTGCTGGTTTAGGGCTCAGCCAACATGGGCCGCGATGGGCTTGATCACCGGTTGCAGTTCCTGCTCGGTGTGCCAGATGTCGTAATCGGCCTGTACCGCCAGCCAGACCTTGGCCTTGCCGATTCCGGCGCGCTCCAGCCTGACCGCCAGTTCCGCGCGGATTGGCGCATGGCCGTTCAACACCTTGGACAGGTGCGGGCGGGCGTAGCCGATATGCCGAGCCAGCTCCGTCACGCTGATGCCCAGTTCGGGCAAGATATCCAGGCGCAGGGTGTCACCGGGGTGGGGCGGGTTGTGGATGGGCATGATCCTGCCTCCTGTTCAGTGGTAGTCCAGATAATCCACCAGCTCGATATCCGAACCTACGAAACGAAAGATCACTCGCCAGTTGCCGGACACTACCAGGGACCAGTAGCCAAGCAGGTCGCCCCTGAGCGGGTGCAGCCGCCAGCCCGGCAGATTGAGGTCTGCCGGTTCGCTGGCGTGATCCATGAACGACAGTTGGCGGGCCAACCGGCGTGCATGCTCGGCCCGTATTCCACGAGTCGATCCGGTTTCATAGAAGGCGCGCAGGCCTTTGTGCTGAAAGGACTTGATCATGGGGTGCGAGTGTAAGGCGATACCTTACACGCTTCGTAGCGGTTTTGTATTGCAGAGAATGATCAACAACCTGTTACGAGGCCCCCCACGGGGCGTTTCTCTGTCGCAGCTCGGTTCGGCAAGGAGTCAGGCGGGGGCTTGTGAACGGGTAACAAAGGCTAACCAGCCGCTTCTTGCACCGCCCGTCCCATCACCCCTATAGTTCGCGCCGTCGCTGCCAATTCAGCGGCCGGGTTTGGTCACCCGAAATTAGAAGGCGCACGCGCCACCCTGGTTTGCAGGCACTTTTTCGTGTCCGCACGCTTAATGGTGGGCTGTGCGCGGGACACCTTCGGGTGTGCCGGGTGCCTTCTTCCCGGTTGACCAACCTGTGCACAGTCCGCCACCCATCGTTTGGTCACGATTGGGGCGGTCATTCATAAAGAAGGATCTAATGATGAATACCCCGGAAACTGCTGCTCACTATGTGCCGCTTAAATCCAACATAAGCCGGCCAGGTGTGTTTTTTATCAACGCCAATGCCTCCCCTGAGGCGCTGCACGAAGCCGCCGAGCAACGCATGCGCACGGCTGCCAATCTGCTGGAAACCCTCTGCTGCCTGAATTTCAGCCACGGCGATGTGAAGGACATCCCCCACATCATCGACGTGCTCTATGTACTGACCCAGGATGGTTGCGACCTGCTGGAGGCGGCGAAATGGCGAGCCGCTGCTGAAGCTCAGCCCAGCCACTGAGGCTTGAACCTGGCCGCGCCAGCCCGGCGCGGCTTCAGGCCTTGGGTTGCTCGAGCCGTTCGATCATCCGATCGCGCTGGGCCAGGGTCGGGAACAGCTTGATCCAGACGCCGGTCACCAGCAGCGTGCCGACCCCGCCCAGCACCACCGCCGGCACCGTGCCGAACCAGTGGGCGGTCAGCCCGGATTCGAACTCCCCCAACTGATTCGAAGCGCCGATGAACAGGCCGTTCACCGCGCTGACCCGGCCGCGCATTTCGTCTGGGGTTTCCAGTTGCACGAAAGAGGCGCGGATCACCATGCTGATCATGTCCGCCGCCCCCAGCACCACCAGCACCGCCAGGGAAAACCAGAACGAGGTCGAGAGGCCGAAGGCGATGGTGGCCACGCCAAACACCCCGACCGCGGTGAACATCACCCGCCCGACCTTGCGCTCGACGCTAAAACGCGCCAGCCACAGGGACATCAGCAAGGCTCCCACCGCTGGCGCCGAACGCAGCAGCCCCAGGCCCCAGGGGCCGGTGAGCAGGATGTCCTTGGCGAACACCGGCAGCAGCGCGGTGGCGCCGCCCAGCAGCACGGCGAACAGGTCCAGGGAAATGGCCCCGAGGATGTCCGGGCGGCTGCGGATGAAGCGGATGCCCGCCAGCAGCGAATCGAGGGTGGCCTTGCCCTTGTTCAACGGGGTCTGCCGGGCCGGCAGGTTGAGCATCAGCAGGCAGGCGATCAGGTACAGGACCACGGTGGGGCCGTAGACCCAGACGCTGCCGAAGGCGTACAGCAAACCGCCCAGGGCCGGGGCGACGATGGTCGCCGACTGCTGCGCCGATTGCGCGGCGGCCACCGCCCGGGGAAACAGCGCCGCGGGCACGATGCTCGGCAGCAGGGCCTGGGTGGTGGGCATTTCGAAGGAGCGGGCGCCGCCGAGCAGGAAGGCCAGGATGAAGATCATTTCCCGGGTGACGCTGTCGGTCAGGCTGCCGACGGCCAGGGCCAGGGCGATCAGGGCTTGCAGCGACTGGCAGATGGCCGCCACCCGACGCCGGTCGTAGCGGTCGGCCACATGCCCGGTGTGCAGCATGAACAGCACCCGCGGGGCGAATTCCACCAGCCCCACCAGGCCCAGGTCCAGCACATTGCCGGTCAGTTGGTAGAGGTTCCAGCCAATGGCCACGGTGAGCATCTGGAAGCCGCTGGCGGTAAAGATCCGCGCCAGCCAGAACGCGATGAACGGACGATGGTGACGGAGCAGCAGAGGGTCTTGGCTGGGCATCGGGCGGTAGATCTGAGCGGGGAGTGCCACGAGATTATCACCAAGGTGTAACCAATAGTTGCGGCCCGGGGAAAAGTCGTTAGCCGCGCATCTATCTTGTTTTTCGCTCGAACACCTGGTCGCGAACCCTGTAGCCGCTGCCGCAGGCTGCGAACGGCTCCGAAGGAGACGCCAGGATCTTGAATACGCCGCAGGTTCGACGGGAAGTTGCCAGCCAAGGCCCTGCGTACCGAACGCGGCCCGGCCTTTCGCAGCTTCGCAGGCTCAGCAGCGGCTACAGGCGTTTTGTGTGGGAAAAGCCGGGAAAACCCCGGGCTTGAGAGGGTGAGGCAAGCTGTCACGCGGCAAATAACCACAGAGTTGCATGGCGAAATTAGGACTACTCTTTCAACGTTGCTTGATCCAGATCAAAACCTTTTTGCAAAGGCTGATGTGGTGGCCCAAGTGCCAGACTCCCTGCGTAGCGATGGTTTAAAAAAGAACGAATCCGAATTCGCCGCACTCCATATCCGTGGGGGCAGTGGGTGCAGGCCTCTGGCCGGCAGCCGGTATTACCTGATAGAGGAAAGCTTATGTTCGGTTTAGAGGCTCTTGATCTCGCCCGAATTCAGTTCGCGTTCACCATCTCGTTCCATATCCTGTTCCCGGCGATCACCATCGGCCTGGCGAGCTACCTGGCGGTACTCGAAGGCCTCTGGCTGAAGACCCGCGACGACACCTACCGCGATCTCTACCACTTCTGGTCGAAGATCTTTGCCGTCAACTTCGGCATGGGCGTGGTCTCCGGCCTGGTGATGGCCTACCAGTTCGGCACCAACTGGAGCCGCTTCTCGGACTTTGCCGGGTCCGTCACCGGCCCCTTGCTCACCTATGAAGTGCTCACGGCCTTCTTCCTGGAAGCCGGTTTCCTCGGGGTGATGCTGTTCGGCTGGAACAAGGTCGGGCGCAAGCTGCACTTCTTCTCCACGGTGATGGTGGCCATCGGCACCCTGATCTCGACGTTCTGGATCCTCTCGTCCAACAGCTGGATGCAGACCCCGCAAGGCTATGAAATCGTCAACGGCCAGGTGATCCCGGTGGATTGGCTGGCGGTAATCTTCAACCCGTCATTCCCCTATCGCCTGGCGCACATGGCTGTAGCGGCGTTCGTCGCCACGGCGTTCTTCGTCGGTTCGTCCGCAGCCTGGCACTTGCTGCGCGGGCGGGACAACCCGGCCATTCGTCGCATGCTGTCGATGGCCATGTGGATGGCCCTGATCGTGGCGCCGGTGCAGGCGGTGATCGGCGACTTCCATGGCCTCAACACCCTCAAGCACCAGCCGGCGAAAATCGCCGCCATCGAAGGCCACTGGGAGAACGTCGGCAACGAGCCGACCCCACTGATCCTCTTCGGCTGGCCGGACATGAAGGCCGAGAAAACCCGCTTCGCGGTGGAAATCCCTTACCTGGGCAGCCTGATCCTCACCCACTCGCTGGACAAGCAGGTGCCGGCGCTCAAGGAGTTCCCACCCGAGGACCGGCCCAACTCGACCATCGTCTTCTGGTCGTTCCGGATCATGGTCGGCCTGGGCATGCTGATGATCTTCACCGGCCTGTGGAGCCTCTGGCTGCGCAAGCGCGACACCCTCTACACCTCGCGCCCGTTCCTGTACCTGGCGTTGTGGATGGGCCCGTCCGGGTTGATCGCGATCCTGGCCGGCTGGTTCACCACCGAGATCGGCCGCCAGCCGTGGGTGGTCTATGGCCTGATGCGCACGGCGGATGCCTCTTCCGGCCACAGCTTTGTGCAGATGAGCATCACCCTGGCGCTGTTCGTGGTGGTGTACTTCTCGCTGTTCGGCGTGGGTATCGGCTACATGATGCGCCTGGTGCGCAAAGGCCCGGTTACCAACGAAGGTGCCGAAACCAGCCACGGTGGCCCCGGCCAGAAACGCACCCCGGCCCGTCCGCTGTCCGCAGCCGACGATGACCACGACGCCGACCACGGCACCCGCCTGAACAAGGGGAACTGAGTCATGGGTATTGATCTTCCGCTGCTCTGGGCCGTGATTATCATCTTCGGCATCATGATGTACGTGGTCATGGACGGCTTCGACCTGGGGATCGGGATTCTCTTCCCGTTCGTCAAGGACGACCGCGACCGTGACGTAATGATGAACACCGTCGCGCCTGTCTGGGACGGCAACGAAACCTGGCTGGTACTGGGCGGCGCGGCGTTGTTCGGCGCCTTCCCGCTGGCCTACTCGGTGGTGCTCTCGGCACTCTACCTGCCGCTGATCCTGATGCTGGTGGGCCTGATCTTCCGCGGCGTGGCCTTCGAGTTCCGCTTCAAGGCCAAGGAAGACAAGCGCCACATCTGGGACAAGGCCTTCATCGGCGGCTCGGTGGCGGCGACCTTCTTCCAGGGCGTGGCCCTGGGGGCATTCATCGATGGGCTGCCGGTGGTCAACCGCCAGTTCGCCGGCGGTTCCCTGGACTGGCTGACCCCGTTCACCCTGTTCTGCGGCCTGGCGCTGGTGGTGGCCTATGCCTTGCTCGGTTGCACCTGGCTGATCATGAAGACCGAAGGCAAGCTGCAACTGCAGATGCATGACCTGGCGCGGCCCCTGGCCTACGTGGTGCTGGCGGTGATCGGCGTCGTCAGTATCTGGACGCCCCTGGCCCACGCCGAGATTGCCGCGCGCTGGTTCACCCTGCCGAACCTGTTCTGGTTCCTGCCGGTGCCGATCCTGGTGCTGGTGACCATGTACGGCCTGCTCCGCGCCGTGGCCCGCAACGCCCACTACACGCCGTTCCTGCTGACCCTGGTGCTGATCTTCCTCGGCTACAGCGGCCTGGGCATCAGCCTGTGGCCGAACATAGTGCCACCGTCGATCTCCATCTGGGACGCCGCCGCGCCGCCGCAGAGCCAGGGCTTCATGCTGGTGGGTACCTTGTTCATCATCCCGTTCATCCTGGGTTATACCTTCTGGAGCTACTACGTGTTCCGCGGCAAGGTCACCCACGAAGACGGTTATCACTAGGTAGGAGCCGGCTTGCCGGCGAAGAGGCCTTCGCGCCTTGCGCCGAGCTTGCGGTCGCTTTCGCTGGCACGCCAGCTCCTACGGGAATCCGGGTTAGGCAGGAGTTGAGGTCATGAGCGGTAAACACTCTTTGCAGGAAATCGAACAGGCGGAAAAGAAGCCGCTGTGGCAGCGCCTGGGTTGGCTGGTAATGATCTGGGGCGGCAGTGTCCTGGCCCTGTTCGTGGTCGCCAGCCTGATGCGCATGTTCATGAATGCCGCAGGCCTGACCACCCACTGATCATCCCATCCCGTTGCCTTGCGGCACGGTTTCAACCCTCCCTTGGTGGAGGGTTTTTTTTGCCTGTCGAAAAGGCCGCTGTGTTCTGGCGAGCCCTTACTTGCGGGCCTTGAGGATGACGAACTTGGGGGTTGCCGCCACTTGCTCGACGCCGCGGAACAGCCGCGCCAGCTTGCTGTGGTAGCCCAGGTGGCGGTTGCCGACGATGTACAGTGCGCCCCCTACCACCAGGGCCTCCCGGGCCTGCTGGAACATGCGCCAGGCGAGGAAGTCGCCCACCACCTGCTGCTGGTGGAACGGCGGGTTGCACAGCACTACCTCCAGGGATTGCGCTGCCTGGCCGGCCAGGCCGTCGCCGGCTCGCATTTGGGCTTCGCGCTCGCCCAGCACGGCCTGCCAGTTCTCCCGGGCCGATTGCACCGCCATGAAGGATTCGTCCACCAGGGTGTAATGGGCCTGGGGGTTGTCCAGGGCGCTGGCAATGGCCAGTACGCCGTTGCCGCAGCCCAGGTCCGCGACCCGGGCGCTGCCGAGGTTCTGCGGCAGGTGCGGGAGGAAGGCGCGGGTGCCGATGTCCAGGCCTTCGCGGCAGAACACGTTGGCGTGGTTGAGCAGCTCGATGGCCGGCTGTTCCAGGCGATAGCGGGTCGGGTAGGGCGACACGACGGGCTGCTTGTCTTGCGGCGTGGCAATCAGCAGCCGAGCCTTTTTCACCGCCAGCGAGGCCTGGACCGGGCCGATGTAGCGCTCCAGCAAATCACCGGCGGCGCGGGGCAGGTGCTTGACCATCGCCGCCGCTACCACCTGGGCGCCGGGGGCCAGCTGCCCTTGCAGGCGGATCAGTTGCTCTTCCAGCAGGGCCAGGGTCTTGGGGACGCGGATCAGCACCCGGTCGAAGGGGCCGGCCAGGGGCTCGCTGGCCGGCACCACGCGCACGGCGTCGAAGGGCAGGCCGTTGCGCACCAGGTTCTTTTCCAGGGCCAGGGCGCCCAGGTAGGAGTCGCCACTGCTGCTGACCTGGACCTTGCCCAGCAGGCTCGCGGCCAGGGCGCCGAAGCTGTCGTTGAGCACCAGCACCCGGGTGTCGCTGGCCGGTTGTTGTTCGGCCAGGTGATTGAGCAGGTATTCGTCCGCCGCGTCGAAGGCTTGCAGTGGCTCGTTCTGCTGTTCGGGCTGGCGGATCAGGTCGAGCTGGGCGAAGGGGCTTGCAAGCAGGGGCATGGGGCGGACTCTAGGTAATCGGTGAATGTCCCGGCGGTGGGGGCTGTCGAGCGCACGGGAACCCTCGGACAGCGGCAGCGCGGGCTGTTCGAAGCGGGGCTAAATGGTACGTTTTTTTGTCGCTGATTGCCCGCGCTCTATGCCACTACAAACCGCCGGTGTTTCTGCGCGGCGCTTTGCGGGACACTAGCGCATCGGTTTTGTGGAGCCTGTCATGACTGCCAGTGAAGAAAAGTACACCCGCCAGACCCTGCTCGAGGTCCAGCCCCTGACCTCCAGCCTGTTCACCCTGCGCACCACCCGGGATGCGGGTTTTCGCTTTCGTGCCGGGCAGTTCGCTCGCCTCGGGGTGACCAAGGCCGACGGCAGTACGGTGTGGCGCGCCTATTCCATGGTGTCGTCGCCGTTCGATGAGTTTCTCGAGTTCTTTTCCATCGTGGTGCCCGGCGGCGAGTTCACCAGCGAGCTGAGCTGCCTGGAAGTGGGGGACAGCCTGCTGGTGGATCGCCAGGCCTTTGGCTACCTGACCCTGGACCGTTTCGTCGATGGTCGCGACCTCTGGTTGCTATCCACCGGCACCGGGATTGCGCCGTTCCTGTCGATCCTCCAGGACTTCGAGGTGTGGGAAAAATTCGAACGCATCATCCTGGTCTACAGCGTGCGCGAGGCCAAGGAGCTGGCCTATCAGCGCCTGCTGGCCGAGTTGCCCCAGCGCGAATACCTGGCGGAATTTGCCCACAAGCTGCAATTCATCAGCACCGTGACCCGCGAGCAGCATCCGGGCAGCCTCAACGGGCGCATCACCCAGTTGATCGAGAACGGTGAGCTGGAGCGTGCCGCCGGCGTGGAGCTGAGCCCCGAGCACTCCCGGGTGATGCTCTGCGGCAACCCGCAGATGATCGATGACACCCGCGCCCTGCTCAAGCAGCGGGGCATGAGCCTGAGCTTGACCCGGCGACCGGGGCAGGTGGCGGTGGAAAACTACTGGTAATGAAAACGGCGCCATCAGGGCGCCGTTGTCGTATTGCGGGATCAGCCTCAGGGCTTGTTGTTCTGAGCCTTGAGCAGATCGCGGATCTCCCCCAGCAGCTCTTCTTCCTTGGTCGGCACCGGCGGCAGCGTCGGGGCCACGGCCTCTTCGCGCTTGAGACGGTTGATCACCTTGACCCCCATGAAGATGGCGAAGGCAATGATCACGAAGTCGATGATGCTCTGGATGAACTTGCCGTACGCCAAGACCACTGCCGGCGTATCGCCCGCAGCCGCCTTGAGCGTGACCGCCAGATCCCCGAAGTTCACCCCACCGATCAGCAGGCCGATTGGCGGCATGACCACGTCGCCAACAAAGGACGAGACGATCTTGCCGAACGCGGCGCCGATGATGATACCGACGGCCATATCGACCACATTACCTTTGACCGCGAAGGCCTTGAATTCACTTAGCACGCCCATAGGTTATTCCTTGCTACAGATGAGGTTGGTTACGGCAGTGTAATTCAGCAAAAAGCATTTTGCCGAAACAACTTTTTACAGCTCGCGGGGTTATCGACCGATAAAGAGGCAAATAGTTTATTCAAAGTGCCATCAAATCGCGCGCGATATACCCCGCGCCCCACGATATAACCAGTACATTCTGTCAATCGAGCGGTTACGGCCTTTCTATTTATCTTTCAAATATTTAGTCACTAGCCTCTAGCAGGCGCATCGAGATGCGCCTTATATAACTAGAGGAATACAACATGACCGCTTCTCTTGGCCTTGGGAGTCTTTCCCAGCGACGCGTACTGGGCGTGCTTGCCGCCAGTATGCTTTCCCTTTCCGTACAGGCCGCCACGCTGACCCGCGACAACGGTGCGGCAGTGGGCGACAACCAGAATTCACAGACTGCGGGCGCCACCGGCCCGGTGCTGTTGCAAGACGTGCAGTTGATTCAGAAACTCCAGCGGTTCGACCGCGAGCGCATTCCAGAGCGTGTGGTGCATGCCCGTGGCACGGGTGCCCACGGTACTTTCACGGTAACCGACAACCTCACGGACCTGACCCGTGCCAAGGTGTTTGCCGCCGGCGAAGTGACCCCGGTATTCGTGCGTTTCTCGGCGGTGGTGCATGGCAACCACTCCCCGGAAACCTTGCGCGATCCACGGGGCTTCGCCACCAAGTTCTATACCGCGGACGGTAACTGGGACCTGGTGGGCAACAACTTCCCGACCTTCTTCATTCGTGATGCCATCAAGTTCCCGGACATGGTGCATGCGTTCAAACCCGACCCGCGCACCAATCTCGACGATGACTCGCGGCGTTTCGACTTCTTCTCCCATGTTCCAGAAGCCACCCGTACTCTGACCGAGCTGTATTCCAACTCCGGCACTCCGGCCAGTTACCGGGAAATGGACGGTAATGGTGTGCATGCCTACAAGTTGATCAACGCCAAGGGCGAAGTGCACTACGTGAAGTTCCACTGGAAGAGCCTGCAGGGTCTGAAGAATCTCGACCCGAAACAAGTGGTGGAGGTACAGGGGCGCGATTACAGCCATATGACTAATGACTTGGTAACCCACATTAATAAAGGGGACTTTCCCAAGTGGGACTTGTATGTCCAGGTATTGAAACCCGAAGACCTGGCCAAGTTTGATTTCGACCCGCTGGACGCTACCAAGATCTGGCCCGGTGTGCCCGAGCGCAAAGTCGGGCAGATGGTGTTGAACCGCAATCCGGCCAACGTCTTCCAGGAAACCGAGCAAGTGGCCATGGCGCCGGCCAATCTGGTGCCAGGCATCGAACCGTCGGAAGACCGCCTGCTGCAAGGCCGGGTGTTCTCCTATGCCGATACCCAGATGTACCGCATCGGCGCCAATGCCCTGCAACTGCCGATCAACGCGCCGAAGAACCCGGTGAACAACGGCAACCAGGACGGCGCGATGAACCTGGGCCACAGCAGCACGGGGGTCAACTACCAGCCAAGCCGCCTGATGCCACGCGAAGAGCCGCAGACCGCGCGCTACAGCCAGATGGCGCTGGCGGGCAGCACCCAGCAGGCGAAGATCCAGCGCGAGCAGAACTTCAAGCAGGCCGGTGACCTGTATCGCTCCTTCAGCAAGAAGGAACGCCAGGACCTGATCGACAGCTTCGGCGGCTCCCTGGCCACCACTGATGATGAGAGCAAGCACATCATGCTGTCGTTCCTTTACAAGGCCGACCCTGAATACGGCACTGGGGTGACCAAGGTGGCCAAGGGCGACCTGGCCCGAGTCAAGGCCCTGGCGGCGAAGTTGAGCGACTGATCGAGCGAGCCTTACCCGTCACGCCCGCCCGGGCGTGACGTCTTTTTCCGACAGAGGAGTCGCGCCATGCGTCTTTTTATAGCGCTGCTGTCAGTGGCCTGGTCGTTTGCCGCCTACGCGCAGCCTACGGCCGAAGCAGCGGCCGCCGCCGACCCGGTGGCGGTCAAGGTCCAGCTGGAAAACTACTATTTCGATGCCGCCCGCCGTGGCGATGTGGAAATGCTCGACACCTTTATCGCGGCCGGCTATTCCCTCGATACCCAGGATGAAAAGGGCTACACCGCGCTGATCCTCGCGGCCTATCACGGCCAGGGCCCGGCGGTGGAGCGCCTGCTGGCCGCTGGGGCCAACGCCTGCGCCCAGGACAAGCGTGGCAACACGGCCTTGATGGGGGCGATCTTCAAGGGCGAGGTGCAGATCGCCCGGCGCCTGCTGGCCGCCGAGTGCAGCCCCGACCAGCGCAATGGCGCCGGGCAGACCGCCGCCATGTACGCCGGGTTGTTCAAGCGGGTCGAATTGCTCGACGCCCTGGCCGCCAAGGGCGCCGACCTGAATGCCGAGGATCCCCTGGGCAATAGCGCCACGCGCCTGGCCAGCGGGCAGATACGTACCGCCGCACCGCGCTGATCCGCGCCAGCTGAGCTATCATCGCGGTTTTTGCCGGGGGTTCAGATGGCCAAGGCCAAGCGCATGTACGGCTGCACCGAGTGCGGCTCCACCTTTCCCAAATGGGCCGGGCAGTGCGGTGAGTGCGGGGCCTGGAACACCCTGACCGAGACCATGATCGAAAGCGGCGGCGCGGCGGCACCTGCCGGGCGCACCGGCTGGGCCGGGCAGCAGGCGCAGATCAAGACCCTGGCGGAAGTCAGCGTCGAGGAAATCCCGCGTTTCTCCACCGCTTCCGGTGAACTCGACCGGGTGCTGGGCGGCGGCCTGGTGGACGGTTCGGTGGTGCTGATCGGTGGTGATCCGGGGATCGGCAAGTCGACCATCCTGCTGCAGACCCTGTGCAATATCGCCACGCGCATGCCGGCGCTGTATGTCACCGGTGAGGAATCCCAGCAGCAGGTGGCGATGCGCGCCCGGCGCCTGGGCCTGCCCCAGGACCAACTGCGGGTGATGACCGAGACCTGCATCGAAACCATCATCGCCACGGCCCGGGTAGAAAAACCCAAGGTCATGGTGATCGACTCGATCCAGACGATTTTCACCGAACAACTGCAGTCGGCCCCGGGCGGCGTGTCCCAGGTGCGCGAGAGCGCGGCCTTGCTGGTGCGCTACGCCAAGCAGAGCGGCACGGCGATCTTCCTCGTCGGCCACGTGACCAAGGAAGGCGCCCTGGCCGGGCCGCGGGTGCTGGAGCACATGGTGGACACCGTGCTGTATTTCGAAGGCGAATCCGACGGGCGCCTGCGCTTGCTGAGGGCGGTGAAGAACCGTTTCGGTGCGGTGAATGAGCTGGGTGTATTCGGCATGACTGACCGCGGATTGAAGGAGGTCTCCAATCCTTCGGCGATTTTCCTGACTCGTGCCCAGGAAGAGGTTCCGGGCAGCGTGGTGATGGCCACCTGGGAAGGCACCCGGCCGATGCTGGTGGAGGTCCAGGCGCTGGTGGATGACAGCCACCTGGCCAACCCGCGCCGGGTGACCCTGGGCCTGGACCAGAACCGCCTGGCCATGCTGCTGGCGGTGCTGCATCGCCATGGCGGCATCCCCACCCACGATCAGGATGTGTTCCTCAACGTGGTGGGCGGGGTCAAGGTGCTGGAAACCGCCTCCGACCTGGCGTTGATGGCCGCCGTGATGTCGAGCCTGCGCAACCGTCCGTTGCCCCATGACCTGCTGGTGTTTGGCGAAGTCGGCCTGTCGGGTGAGGTGCGCCCGGTGCCCAGCGGTCAGGAGCGCTTGAAGGAAGCGGCCAAGCACGGCTTCAAGCGAGCTATCGTGCCCAAGGGCAACGCGCCGAAAGAGGCGCCGCCGGGCTTGAAGATCATTGCCGTGACCCGCCTGGAGCAGGCGCTGGATGCACTTTTCGAGTAAGCATGCAGGTCTTTTTTGAAAGGAAGCAGGTGATATGGCCATGAGCGGATTCAGGGGGCGGGTGTTGGGTTGGGGGTTACTGGGCTATTGCGGCCTGGCCCTGGCACAGCCGGCCGAGGTGCCGGAAGGCTATCGGATTGCCCAGCAGGTGCTGGTGGGCGACGGTTCGGTGCTGGAGGTGCTGGAGGATGTGCGCATCACCCCCCAGTTGCATGCCGATAGCTGGGGCAATGGCCTGGACGCCGACAGCTTTGCCGAGCCGGAGGGGGATCAGCCGAGCGCGCCGTTGGGAGCCCAGGCGCGCCTGGTGTCCGATAGCGGCGAGGTACTGGCGCAGAAGTCCCTGGGCTACCCGATGGCCACCGTGGAAAAGGCACCGCTGAACGGCCTGCCGTCCCCGGCGTTTTTCCTGACCATCGACCAGACCGCTCCCATGGGCAGCTACAGCGGCCCGGCCACCCAAGTGCTGATGCCGGAACAGAATCAGTTGGACCCGGTGCTGTGCCAGGGGGAGGGCGCGGAGAAGCAGCCGCTGCTGTTTGCCCAGACCGGCAAGGCGGCCTGGCAGATCGTACCGTCCGTTGGTGGCGGCACGGAAAGCATCCAGCAGGTGTCGTCCGCTTCATCGATGGAGAACGAAGAGTTCGTTACCACCTATCGCACCTTCCGTTATGCCGACGGCCAGTGGACTGTCACCACGCGCCAGCAGGCGGGTTACTGGGACACGGAAAGCGAGTTTCCCGAGCCCGCGCTGTTTCCCTGAAAGGCCATCAGATATCGATCAAGGCCCCGAGCTCGCGCTCAAGCTCCTCGGGGTCTCCCAGGTTCAATTCGATCAGGCGCCTGAGGTGCTCGATGGACTCCAGGCCGATGTGCAGGCAGACGAAGCCCAGTTGGCCCTTATTGTCATGGGCCAGTTGTACGTCCATGCGCACATCGGCGTCGGAGCTCAGGTGAATGTCGGCCTCGAAGGGGCGCGCCGGGTCGCCCAGCCACGGGTCGGGGCGCTCGATCAGCAGGCCCTTCAGTGAAAGATCCAGCAGCCGTACCGGCCAGCGGTGGGTGCCTTGGCTGAGTTCGGTCCGGGCATCGAAGGCGATGCGTTTGAAGCGTCGGCGGTCGTCGTGTTGCTCGGTCATGGGCTGGCCCTCTACATGGTGCCCTGAACTATAGACCCCGGTTCGCGCCTGTCGCTACAACCAGCGCCGGACCTTGCGGCAGTAGTCACGGTAGGGCTGGCCAAAGAGCTCCAGCAGTTGTCTCTCGTCCGGGCGGATCACCGTGCGGTTCATCAGGTACAGCAGCCCCGGCAGCAACAGCCAGGGCCACAGGTTGCCCAGCAGCAGGGCTATGGCGCAGTAGCCCAGGGTGTCGCCCAGGTTGATCGGGTTACGCGAGATGGCGAAGGGGCCATCGCGGAGCAACTGGTCGGGCTGGTCGAAGTTGCTGGAGGTGGTGCGCTGTTGCCGGAAACGCCACATGGCCCAGAACGACAAGCCCTGCCCGAAGACGATCAGGATCACTGCCAGGCTGCGCACGCCGTTATTGACCGGCAGCGGCAAGGGCAGCCAGCCGCTGAGAAACAGCGCCAGGGTCAGGCACAGTAAATACAGGAGTGGCGGTGGCAATGGCGGTTGTTCGGGTGGCGTTGACATGGAGGTTCCTGCACCAAGGCTCAAGCGTGCGACTGTCGGCAAGTGCCCAGGGTTCCGGTTTTTTCCTGGCGGGCGCCGCTCAGGCAGATCGGGAGCAAGAAAAACCGCCCTCATAAGTTAAAAGAAGGCTCTAGACCAACGTGGGGGGTGGTCTTTAAGAGCAGTAGCGCTACACTCGAAACGCGGTTTTTCTATCCTCCTGGCTGGAATAAAAAAATGAAAAATAATAATAGCCTGTTGCGCCATGTTCCTTGGCTGCTGCTGGCAATCGTAGGAGCTTGCGCCCTTGGCGTAGTTGCATTGCGTCGCGGCGAGGCGATCAACGCCTTGTGGATTGTGGTCGCCGCCGTGGCCATCTATCTGGTGGCGTACCGGTATTACAGTCTGTTCATTGCCAACAACGTGATGCAGCTGGACCCGGGCCGGGCCACGCCCGCCGTGGTCAACAATGATGGTCTGGACTACGTCCCGACCAACAAGCACATTCTCTTCGGTCACCACTTCGCGGCCATTGCCGGCGCAGGCCCCCTGGTGGGCCCGGTGCTGGCGGCGCAGATGGGCTACCTGCCCGGCACCCTGTGGCTGATTGCCGGGGTGGTCCTGGCCGGTGCGGTGCAGGACTTCATGGTGCTGTTCCTGTCCACCCGGCGTAACGGCCGTTCCCTGGGCGACATGGTCCGTGAGGAAATGGGCCGTATCCCGGGGACCATCGCGCTGTTCGGCTGCTTCCTGATCATGATCATCATCCTCGCGGTGCTGGCGCTGATCGTGGTCAAGGCCCTGGCCGAGAGCCCGTGGGGCATCTTCACGGTGATGGCGACCATCCCGATCGCGGTGTTCATGGGCGTGTACATGCGCTACATCCGCCCGGGCCGCATTGGTGAGATCTCGTTGATCGGCGTGCTGCTGTTGCTCGGCTCCATCTGGCTGGGTGGCCAGGTGGCGGCGGATCCGGTGTGGGGCAAGATGTTCACCTTCACCGGCGTGCAGATCACCTGGATGCTGATCGGCTACGGTTTCGTCGCGGCAGTACTGCCGGTGTGGCTGATCTTGGCACCGCGGGACTACCTGTCGACCTTCCTCAAGATCGGCACCATCATCGCTCTGGCGATCGGCATCCTGATCACCATGCCCGAGCTGAAGATGCCGGCCCTGACCCAGTTCACCGACGGCACCGGCCCGGTGTGGAAAGGCGGCCTGTTCCCCTTCCTGTTCATCACCATTGCCTGCGGTGCGGTCTCCGGCTTCCATGCGCTGATCTCCTCGGGCACCACGCCCAAGCTGCTGGATAACGAAGCCAACGCCCGCTACATCGGCTACGGCGGCATGCTCATGGAGTCCTTCGTGGCGATCATGGCCATGGTCGCGGCCTCGGTGATCGAGCCGGGCGTGTACTTCGCCATGAACAGTCCGGCGGCCATCGTCGGCGGCGACGTGGTGGCGGTAGCCCAGACTGTCAGCAGCTGGGGTTTTGCGATCAGCCCGGACCAACTGCAGGCGGTGGCCAAGGACATCGGTGAAAACACCATCCTGGCCCGTGCCGGCGGCGCGCCGACCCTGGCAGTGGGGATCGCGCAGATCCTCCACCATGTATTGCCGGGTGAGAACACCATGGCCTTCTGGTACCACTTCGCGATCCTGTTCGAAGCCCTGTTCATCCTCACTGCGGTGGACGCCGGTACCCGTGCCGGGCGCTTCATGCTCCAGGACCTGCTGGGTTCCTTCGTTCCGGCGCTGAAACGCACCGAGTCGTGGACCGCCAACCTGATTGCCACCGCAGGCTGCGTGGCGCTCTGGGGCTACCTGCTGTACCAGGGCGTGATCGATCCTCTGGGCGGCATCAACACCCTGTGGCCGCTGTTCGGCATCTCCAACCAGATGCTGGCCGGTATCGCCCTGATGCTGGGTACCGTGGTGCTGATCAAGATGAAGCGCCAGCGCTACATCTGGGTCACCCTGCTGCCGGCTGTGTGGCTGCTGATCTGCACCACCACCGCAGGCTTCATCAAGCTGTTCGACGCCAACCCGGCGATCGGCTTCCTGTCGCTGGCGAAGAAATACAGCGATGCAATGGCCAACGGCCAGATCATCGCTCCGGCCAAGGACATCACGCAGATGCAGCACGTGATCTTCAACGCCTACACCAACGCGACCCTGACAGCCCTGTTCCTGCTGGTGGTGTTCAGCATCCTGTTCTACGCGCTCAAGGTCGGCATCGCCGCCTGGGGCAGCAAGGAGCGTACGGATAAAGAATCGCCCTATCAGGCCGTGCCGGACGCGTAACTCGAGGATTGCAACGATGTTCAATGACCTGAGTCGCCTCGGTAAATACCTCGGTCAGGCCGCGCGCCTGATGGTCGGCATGCCCGACTACGACAACTACGTCGAGCATATGCAAACCAAGCACCCGGACAAGCCGGTGATGTCGTACGAGGCGTTCTTCCGGGAACGCCAGGAGGCGCGATACGGCGGCAAGGGCGGTCCGAAGTGCTGTTGAAACACAGCGTTTGAGCCACACCCCTGTAGGAGCCGGTTTGCCGGCGATAGCGGTTCTTCGGACGCCATCGCCGACAAGCCGGCTTCTACGTTTTTATGCGTGGGAGATCCTGTTTTGCACAACCCTATTCCCGTGACCGTGCTCAGCGGTTTTCTTGGCGCCGGCAAGACCACTTTGTTGCGCCACCTGCTCAAGGCCGAGCACGGCCTGAAGATCGCCGTGATCGAGAACGAATTCAGCGATGCCGGCATCGACACCCAGTTGCTGGGCGAGCAGCCGGTACAGGTCATGACCCTGTCCAACGGCTGCGTCTGCTGCACCATCCACACCGACCTGACCAAGGCCCTGTACCTGTTGCTGGAGCGTCTGGACAGCGGCGAGATCGCCTTTGACCGGCTGGTGATCGAGTGCACCGGGCTGGCCGATCCGGCGCCGGTGGCACAGACCTTCTTCATCGATGAGGAACTGCGCGAACGCTATATCCTCGACGGCATCATCACCCTGGTGGACGCCAAGCACGCCGAGTTCCACCTGACCCAGACCATTGCCCAGGCGCAGATCGGTTTTGCCGACCGGCTGCTGGTGAGCAAGCGTGACCTGGTGGACGAGGCGACTTTCGAAGCCCTCGGCCAGCGCCTGACCCGGATCAACCGCCGGGCACCGATCCGCCTGGTGGAGCACGGCCAGATCGACCTGGCCGAGCTGCTGGATGTGCGGGGGTTCAATCTCAATGCCGACCTGGGGGGCGGTCTCAGCCTGCGGCCAGTGAGCAAGGCGCCGTCAGTGGACCGGATTTCCAGCCTGGTGCTGCGCACCGAGCAAGCCCTGGACCTGGATCGCCTGAGCGAATTCATGAATGAGCTGCTGGAAGACCACGGCAAGCAACTGCTGCGCTACAAAGGTGTGCTGAGCGTTATCGACGAGCCCCGGCGCATGGTGTTCCAGGGCGTGCTCAAGCTCTATGGCTTCGATTGGGACAGCGAATGGGCCGAAGGCGAAGTGCGCGAGAGCGTGATGGTGTTCATTGCCGACGATCTGCCGGAAGAGAAGATCCGGCAGGGGTTCGAGCGGATGCTCGCGGGCTGATGGCGGCTACAGGCCGCCCAGCAGGCGCTGCTCCAGGTGCGCCAGGTGCTGGTTCATCAGGGTTTCGGCCTTTTCGGCATCGGCCTCCTGTAGTGCATCGATGATCTTCGAGTGTTCCTGCCAGGAGCAGTAGTTGCGGGCCTGGCCCTCGAACTGGGCGATGGCCAGTGAGGTCAGGGGCACCAGGCTGCCGAGGAACTGTGCCAGGGGCCCGTTGCCGGCGATTTCCGCCAGTTGCAGGTGGAACTCCCCGGACAGGCGGATAGCCGGCCCGCGCTGGTCGCGGGCAATGGCCTCGCGCTCCTGGGCGATCAACTCGCGCAAGGGTTGCAACTGGCGCCGGGGCTGCTGGCAGGCCAGGCGCACCAGGGTGATTTCCGTCAGGCGCCGGGCATGCAGGATCTGCCGGGTCTGTTCCAGGTCCGGCGCCGCCACCTGGGGCCGGTAATTGGGCCGCAGGATCACCACTTGCTGATGGGAAAGCCGCGCCAGGACCTGGCGCACTATGCTGCGGCTGACGCCGAAGGCCTGCCCCAGGCTGTCTTCGGTGAAGCGGCTGCCGGGAGCGATGCGCTGTTCGAGAATGGCGTCGAAGATCTGCGGGTAGACATCATCCACCAGCAGCTTCCTTTCGCCCCGCGGGCGCCTTGGCAGGCTGGCCACCCGGGTGAAGGGATTGTTTTTCAGGGCGTAGCTGACCATGGCCTGTCTCCAGTCCGGTTGCTGACTCGGGGGGATTACTGGGCGCTGTTGCCCAGGTGATCGTCCGGGATATTCAGTTCGATGCCCATGCGCTGGCCTTCCTGGAGGATGTGCCGGCGCATCTCGGCGCTGGCCAGGGCGCTGTTCTTGTTGCGGATGGCCCGCACCACCGCCTCGTTTTCTTCCAGGCGTTCGGCCAGGTGCTCCGGTGAATTGCGCAGGATCTGTGCACTTTGCTTGAGGGCATTGCTGGTCTGTTGCACCACGTTCTGGAAGATCGGGTTGCTGGTCAGGGTGAACAGTTCCTCGTGGAAGGCGATGTAGGCGTTGACCCCGGCTTCGCTGTCGCCGGCTTCAAGGGCTTCGCGCATGTCCATCAGGGTCAGGCGCAACTGGCCGACTTCCTTGCTGCTGATGGATTGCGCCACCAGGCCGACGATGAAGGGCTCCAGGGTGTAGCGCAGTTGCAGCACGTCTTCGAGGCTGGCCCCGGCCACTGCACTGTCGCTGCCCTGCGCTTCGTCCAAGGGTGTGTCCAGCACCACCACGCCTTTGCCGGGCATGGAGCGCACCAGGCCCAGGGTCTCCAGGACGATCACCGCTTCGCGCAGGCTGGGGCGGCTGATGCCCAGTTGCTCGGCCAATTCGCGTTGCCCTGGCAGCATGTCGCCGGAGCGCCACTGGCCGCGGGCCAGGGCGGCCCGGAGCTTTTCTACCACTGAATTCACCACTGTTGACGAGCTGATCACTGTTGACTCCATGAACGATTAATAGCGCGCTGTTGCCGCGCCGAGTGTTGTGCCTGCCGATGACAGGCACAAGATCGGGTCAAAATTCCTGCTGGTGGGCGCCGGTCACCGGTTTTCGGGCCTGGAAGGTGTAGCCCTGCTGGCCGCTGAGCACCTTGTTGGCCCGCTGCACGTCGATGTCCTTTTCCCAGCGGGCGATGGCGACGGTGGCCACGCAGTTGCCGATCAGGTTGGTCAAGGCGCGGCCAATGCCCATGAACCAGTCCACCGCCAGCACCAGCACCAGGCCCACCACTGGAATCGCCGGGATTGCAGTCAGGGTTGCCGCCAGGATCACCAGCGCCGAGCCGGGGATGCCGTGGGCGCCCTTGGAGGTGATCAGCGACACCAGAAGAATGGTCAAGAGGTCCGACATGGACAGCGGAGTGCCGGTGGCGTTGGCAATGAAGACGATGGCCAGGGTCAGGTAGATGGAGAAGCCGTCGAGGTTGAACGAGTAGCCGGTGGGAATCACCAGGCCTACGGTGGAACTGCCGATCCCCAGGTGTTCCAGCTTGCGCATGATCTGCGGCAGCACGGCGTCGGAGGAAGCGGTGCCGAGGACGATCAGCAACTCTTCGCGCAGGTACTTGAGAAAGGGCAGCATGCGCAGGCCCGACAAACGCATCACCAGGCCCAGGATCACCGCGACGAAGGCAAAGCAGGTCAGGTAGAACAGCCCCACCAGGCTGCCCAGGTGCTGCAGCGAATCCAGGCCGTACTTGCTGGTGGTGAAGGCGATGGCACCGAACACGCCGATGGGCGCCAGACGCACGATCATGCCCATGATGCGGAAGATCACATGGCTCAGTTCGTTGATCAGCCGGGAGATGCCCGAGGCGGCTTCACCCACCAGGTTAAGGGCGCTGCCGAACAGCACCGAGAACAGCAGTACCTGGAGGATGTTGTTCTCGGCGAAGGCACCGATCACCGAGGTGGGAATCAGGTCCATGAGGAACTGAGTGGTGGTGTGCATGTGCTGGCCACGCTGGGCGATGTCGCCCATGTCCGCGGTGGACAGTTGCTCCAGATGGATGTTGGCGCCGCTGCCGATGCCGGTGCTGAAGGCCATGATCAGGCCGATCACCAGGGCCACGGTGGTGAGGATCTCGAAGTAGATCACCGACTTGAGGCCGATGCGGCCGACCTTTTTCAGGTCGCCGGCACCGGAGATGCCGCTGACGACCACGCAGAACACGATCAGCCCGATCAGCATCTTGATCAGCTTGATGAAACCATCGCCTAGGGGTTTGAGCTGGGAGGAGTATTCGGGGAGGGTGAGTCCGCACACGATGCCGAGCATCAGTCCGAGGACAACCTGGAGGAAAATCGAACGCGAGCACCATCTGAGCATGGGGGGAATCCTGGTCGGTGTCCTGTCTGCCGTGCGCGGGGGACGCGCAACGGATGGAGGACTTAATTATTGTGGTCTTACCGGTATGTCCAGTGCAGGCGCAGTCTACGCTCGGGTTTTATGGGTTTACAAGGGGGAGGGTGCAGATTGGCTTTACCGGTCTGACCAGTGGTTTTTCCTCCCCTGGCCACTGTAGCCGTTGTCGCAGGCTGCGATCGGCCGGACCAGCCGCCCGGGTATCTTGCGTTCGCAAGACCTCGCAGGCTCCTTTCACCGCCTGTCTGCGCGGCCCTGCGGGCACAAAAAAGCCCGGCGCTGGGCCGGGCTTTTTCTGCTGCGGTCTGCGGGCTGATTAAGCGCCGTATACCGGCAGCTTCTTGCAGATGGCCTTGACCTTCTCACGCACGGCGTCGATCACCGCTTCGTTGGAAAGGTCCGCCAGGATGTCGCAGATCCAGCCGGCCAGTTCCTTGCACTCGGCTTCCTTGAAGCCACGAGTGGTCACGGCCGGAGTACCGAAGCGCAGGCCGGAGGTGACGAACGGGGAGCGTGGATCGTTTGGCACGGAGTTCTTGTTCACGGTGATGAAGGCTTTGCCCAGGGCGGCGTCGGCGTCTTTACCGGAGATGTCCTGCTTGATCAGCGACAGCAGGAACAGGTGGTTCTTGGTACCACCGGACACCACGTCGAAACCGCGCTCGATGAACACTTCGGCCATGGCCTGGGCGTTCTTCACCACTTGTTCCTGGTAAGCCTTGAACTCAGGCTGCAGTGCTTCCTTGAAGCAGATGGCCTTGGCGGCGATCACGTGCTCCAGTGGGCCGCCCTGGGCGCCAGGGAATACGGCGGAGTTGAGCTTCTTCTCGATGTCGGCGTTGGCGCGAGCCAGGATCAGGCCGCCACGTGGACCGCGCAGGGTCTTGTGGGTGGTGGTGGTGACCACGTCGGCGAATGGTACTGGGTTCGGGTAGACGCCAGCGGCGACCAGACCGGCCACGTGGGCCATGTCGACGAACAGGTAGGCGCCCACTTTGTCAGCGATTTCGCGGAAACGCGGGAAGTCGAGGATCTGCGAGTAGGCGGAGAAACCGGCCACGATCATTTTCGGCTTGTGCTCGACGGCCAGGCGCTCGACTTCGTCGTAGTCGATCAGACCGTTGGCGTCGATGCCGTACTGGATAGCGTTGTACAGCTTGCCGGAGGAGGACACCGCGGCGCCGTGGGTCAGGTGACCACCGTGGGCCAGGCTCATGCCCAGGATGGTGTCGCCGCCTTGCAGCAGGGCCAGGTAGACCGCGGCGTTGGCTTGGGAGCCGGCGTGTGGCTGGACGTTGGCGTAGTCGGCGCCGAACAGCTCCTTGGCGCGGTCGATGGCCAGCTGTTCAACCACGTCGACGTATTCGCAGCCGCCGTAGTAACGCTTGCCCGGGTAACCTTCGGCGTACTTGTTGGTCAGTACCGAGCCTTGAGCTTCCATCACCGCTGGGCTGGTGTAGTTTTCCGAAGCGATCAGCTCAATGTGCTCTTCCTGGCGCTGAGCTTCTTGCTCCATGGCGGCAAAGAGATCGGCGTCGTACTTGGCAATAGTCAAATCACGGCTGAACATGGCGGTCCTCAAGGATCGGGGGCAGAAAAGGGAGGCATTCTAACCCAATGGGTTTTAGATGGCATATGAAAGGACATCATGTCGCAGACAAGTGGCCTTCACTTGGGTACGGGCTTGTATAGGAGCTGGCTTGCCAGCGAAGAGGCCCCTGAGACCGCCTTCGCCGGCAGGCCGGCAATTACGCAAGCAGGGGATGTTAGTCGAACATGAACAGGGCGTCGTTGCTGAACTGCGCCTCGAAGCGGTTGGCCGGCATCGGCCGGCCGAACAGGTAGCCCTGGACCTCGTCGCAGCCATGTTCGCGCAGGAACTCCAGCTGTTCGTGGGTTTCCACGCCTTCGGCGATCACCGCCAGGTTCAGGCTGTGGGCCATGGCGATGATGGCGCGGGCGATCTGCGCATCCTGCTCGCCGGACGGCAGGCCGTCGACGAAGGTGCGGTCGATCTTCAGTACGTCGATGGGGAACTGCTTGAGGTAGTTAAGCGATGAGTAGCCGGTGCCGAAGTCGTCCACCGCGATGCTCAGGCCGAGGTTCTTCAAGCCATCGAGAATCTGCATCGCCTCGCTGACTTCGCGCATCAGGATACTTTCGGTCAGTTCCAGCTCCAGGCACGCCGGTGGCAGGCCGGTGTCCTTGAGGATGGTGGCGATGCGCATGCCCAGCTGGCCGTCGGAGAACTGCCGGGCGGAGATGTTCACCGAAACTTTCGGCACCCGCACCTTGGCCTGGTGCCAGGACTTGAGCTGGCGGCAGGCTTCACTGATCACCCAGTCGCCCACATCCACCACCAGCCCCAGTTCTTCGAGCACCGGAATGAAGTCACCCGGCGGTACCAGGCCGCGACGCGGGTGGCGCCAGCGCAGCAGTGCCTCGGCGCCGGTCAGGCGCTTGCCGTCACCGCTGAACTGCGGTTGGTAATAAAGCACGAATTCCTCCTGCTCCAGGGCGTGGCGCAGGTCGCTTTCCAGTTCCAGGCGCTCCAGGGCGCTGGCGTTCATGTCTGCCTGGTAGAACTGGAAATTGTTCTTGCCGCGTTCCTTGGCGTGGTACATCGCGGTGTCGGCGTTCTTCATCAACTGGCTCAGCTCGTTGCCATCCTGGGGGCTCAGAGCGATGCCGATACTGGCGGTAACAAAGAACTCGCGGCCTTCGAGGACGAAGGGTTTGACCAGGCTGGCGAGAATCTGCTCGGCCACATGGATCGCCCGGTTCAGGGCCATCTCACGGCTGGAGCGCGGCTGCAGGAGCAGGGTGAATTCGTCGCCGCCCATGCGTGCCACGGTGTCGTCGTCATCGACGCAGCCCAGTAGGCGCGTGGCCATTTCCTTGAGCATGCGATCGCCGGCGGCATGGCCCAGGGAGTCGTTGATCGGCTTGAAGCGGTCCAGGTCGAGGAACATCAGCACCACCCAGGACTTCTGTCGTTCTGCCGATTGCAGGGCGGTGTGCAGGCGGTCCTGGAACAGAGTGCGGTTGGGCAGGTGGGTCAGGGCGTCGTAGTAGGCCAGGCGGTGGATGCGCTGTTCACTGGCCTTGCGTTCGCTGATGTCGCTGAAGAAGCACACGTAGCTGGCCAGGTCGCCTTCATCGTCGAGCACTGCGGTGATCCCGACCCACGCCGGGTAGTGCTCGCCATTGCGGCGCTTGAGCCAGACTTCGCCTTCCCAGGTGCTGTGCTGGTTCAACTGCTTGAGTACATAGCGCAGGTGGGCTTCCTGCTGGTCGTCCACGGTGAGCATGTTCGGCAACTGGTCGAGCACCTGGGACACCGCGTAGCCGCTGACCCGGCTGAACGCCTCGTTGGCCTGGACGATATAGCCGGCGGGGTCGGTGATCAGGATCGCCGAGGTCGAGTGCTCGAATACCGTGGCCGCCATGCGCAGGTCCTTTTCCGCTCGGCGCTGCTGGCTGATGTCGCGGCCGACCCCGAGCACGCCCTCGAAGGCGCCATGCTCGTCCCACACCAGTACCAGGCGCAGTTCGATGGGGATCTTGCGGCCATCGGCCCGCAGGCAGTCGAACAGGAACAGCTGGGTCTGCACCTGGCTGCGCAATTGCGCCAGTTGCTCGGGTTTGTCCAGGGCCTTGCTGACCCGGTCCATGAGGGTGTAGATGCCGCTCAGCTGCTGCGGGTTGGCGATGGTCGACTGCCAGCCGTTCTGGAAGATCCACTCCACGTCGTAGCCGAGCACCGCGTGCACCGAAGGGCTGACGTAGTTCAGCGAAAGCTTGCTGTCGGTGGAGAAGATCACGTCGCTGATGCTTTCGGCGAGCATGCGGTAGCGCTGCTCGCTGTCACGCAGGGACTCGCTGGCCTCGATCTGGTCGGTGATGTCCTTGGCTACGCCGATGATCCGCGTCACCTGGTCGTAGCGGTCCCGGGCCAGGGCCTGCTCGCGGATCTCGAAGCGCCGCCACTGGCCGCTGCGGTGGCGGAAACGCAACTGGCATTGCAGCAATTGGGCATAGGCCGAGTGCCGCTGCTCCTGGCGCAGGCGGTGGTACAGGTCGGCGTCTTCCGGGTGCAGGAGGATTTCCCAGAAGTACTCGCCCATCTGGTGCAGCTCGGTCTTGTTGTAGCCCAGGGTCTGGCCCAGATGGTGGTTGCTGAAGATCATCCGCTGGCTGATCACATCCTGTACGTACAGGTGATCGGGCACGGTGCGCACCACGTCCGACCAGAAACCTTCGCGCTCCAGCAGTGAAAGTTCGATCAGCTTGCGGCTGGTGATGTCGCTGATGCTGAGGATCACCGCGCTGTAGTCCGCGATGGCCTCGGGCAGGCGCAGGACCAGCCACAGATGCTGGTCGTTGCCCTGGGCGTCGCTGAGCTTGATCTCCAGTTCCAGCTGTTTCTGCTGGTTGATCACGGCTTCGAGCAACTGGCTGCCGATGGCGTTGCCGTTCTTCGGGCTGCCTTCGATCAGCAGTTGCCAGGCCTGCTCGCTGGATTCGACGTTGAGCAGGCGCAGGGCAACCTGGTTGACCTCGGTGATGCGCAATTCACTGAGCAGTTGCAGGCGGTGGCCAGGGTCGCTGGCCTGCCAGCGCTTGAGTTGGTCGCTGTTGTGCAGGTTGTGCTTGTCGAGCAACCCTGGAAGCCCTGAGATATCCATGACGCACAAGGCCACGCCGGTGCCTTCGAAAATGTCCTGATAGCGCCGCCGGCCTTCGTGCAGTTGGCGCTGGCGCCGGCGCATGTTCAGCAGGGCGATCACCGGCAGCAGGGAGAAGGCCAGGCCCAGCAGGCACTTGCCAATGAAGGCCGGCAGCAGCGCCTCGAGCACGGCCCGCTGGTCGAACAGGCCGCGCAGTTGCCAGTCGCTGTTGCTCAGGGGCACCAGCAGTACGCTGCTGGCCATTTCGTCGGGATCCAGCATGCCTGGGGTCGAAGTGCTGCGCTCATCGCGCTTGATCACCTGGTGGCTGAGGCGGTTCTCGATCACCCAGGTGGGCTTGAAGCCCTCTTCGCTTTGCCGCACCAGGGTCTGCAGAAAGCTTGGAGCCAGGCGCAGGACCCAGTAGCCGCGGCTCCCGCCGCTGGACTGGTGCAGCAGGACATGCACCACCGAGCCATCGGCGGGGTTGCTGTAGTAGTAGCGTTGGGCACGGCTGCGCTGGACCAGCTCGGCGAGCCACAGGGCGTCCTGGCTATCGGTGGCGCTGTCGCTGAGGATTTGCCCCTTGCTGTCCAGCAGGGCAAAGCTGCGTACGTCCGGCAGCGAGCGCTGGAGTTTCTGAAGCAGTTGCTGTTGCTGCTGGCTGTCTTGCGGTGCCTCGATGATGGGCAGCAGATTGAGAGCGATCTGGGCGTTGAGCGCCAGGTTCAGGCTCAGGTGGTCGGCCAGGTCGGCGCTGTAGTCGATGGCATGCTGACGCTGGTCCTGGCGTGTCTGTTGCAGTTGATCGAGCAACTGCCAGAACAACAGGGCCAGCAGCAACAGCACCAGCGTCGCCAGTGCGCCTTTGAGTGTGCCACGCATAGGATAGGCCGGCCCGGGGGCAGCGGCGCGCGCGGGCTTTGGCGAAGTGACGTTGAACAAGCTGTGATCCTGCGGTTTGGCTGGGCTGGCGCGACGTGCACTATAAGCCGGACGCCCGAAGGGCGGCTAGCATGCCTTGAGTTGTGGCAAAGTGCCAGTCCCGCCTGGCTGGACCTGGATCGTGCATTGAGGTAGTTTTGCCGGTTACGCGGGAGCGTTCCAGCTCCAGACAATCAGGCTTTTTCCGCCCGTCGGTATTGATCATGGTCAATGCCGGCGCAGCGCATGGCCTGGCCCGGGCCCGGCCCGTTCTATTCATCTGTCACTGACGCTAGGTTCACCATGGCTCAATACGTCTTCACCATGCATCGGCTGGGCAAGGTTGTTCCGCCGAAGCGGGAAATCCTGAAAAACATCTCCCTGTCCTTTTTCCCTGGCGCCAAGATCGGCGTGCTGGGCCTCAACGGTTCGGGCAAGTCCACGCTGCTGAAGATCATGGCCGGCGTCGACACCGAGTTCGAGGGCGAAGCCCGCCCGATGCCGGACCTGAACATCGGCTACCTGCCTCAGGAACCCCAGTTGGACCCGGCCAAGACCGTGCGTGAAGTGGTCGAGGAAGCGGTCAGCGTGATCAAGGACGCCCAGGCGCGCCTGGACGAGGTCTACGCCGCCTATGCCGAGCCGGATGCCGACTTCGACAAGCTGGCCGCCGAGCAGGCCAAGCTGGAAGCCATCCTGCAGGCCAGCGACGGCCACAACCTGGAGCGCCAGCTGGAAGTGGCCGCCGACGCTCTGCGTCTGCCGGCCTGGGACGCCAAGGTCGAGCACCTGTCCGGTGGCGAGAAGCGTCGTGTGGCCCTGTGCCGCCTGCTGCTGTCGGCCCCTGACATGCTGCTGCTCGACGAACCCACCAACCACCTGGACGCCGACTCCGTCGCCTGGCTGGAGCACTTCCTCCACGACTTCCCGGGCACCGTGGTTGCGATCACGCACGACCGTTACTTCCTGGACAACGTTGCCGGCTGGATTCTGGAACTCGACCGCGGCGCCGGCATTCCTTACGAGGGCAACTACTCCGGTTGGCTGGAAGCCAAGTCCGACCGTCTGGCCCAGGAATCCAAGCAGCAGTCGGCCCATGAAAAGGCCATGAAGGAAGAGCTGGAGTGGGTGCGCAAAGGCGCCAAGGCCCGCCAGTCGAAATCCAAGGCTCGTCTGCAACGCTTCGAGGAAATGCAGTCCCAGGAATTCCAGAAGCGCAGCGAAACCAACGAGATCTACATCCCGGCCGGCCCGCGCCTGGGTGACAAGGTCATCGAATTCAAGAACGTCACCAAGGGCTACGGCGATCGCGTGCTGATCGACAACCTGTCGTTCTCCATGCCCAAGGGCGCCATTGTCGGCGTGATCGGCGGTAACGGTGCCGGTAAATCGACCCTGTTCCGCATGCTCATGGGCAAGGAAACCCCGGATTCGGGCAGCATCGAGATCGGTGAAACCGTGCAGCTTGCCTGCGTGGACCAGAGCCGTGAGGACCTGGACGGCAGCAAGACCGTGTTCCAGCAGATCTCCGACGGCTCCGACCAGATCCGCATCGGCAACTACGAGATCCCGTCGCGTACCTACGTCGGCCGTTTCAACTTCAAGGGCGGCGACCAGCAGAAGTTCGTCAAGGACCTGTCCGGTGGTGAGCGCGGCCGCCTGCACCTGGCCCTGACCCTGAAGGAGGGTGGCAACGTCCTGCTGCTCGACGAACCTTCCAACGACCTCGACGTTGAAACCCTGCGCTCCCTGGAAGAAGCCCTGCTGGACTTCCCGGGCGCCGCCATTGTGATCTCCCACGATCGGTGGTTCCTGGACCGGGTGGCCACTCACATCCTGGCGTACGAAGACGACTCCCAAGCGGTGTTCTTCGAAGGCAACTACACCGAGTACGAAGCCGATCGCAAGAAACGCCTGGGCGAAGCCGCGGCGCAACCGCACCGGGTACGGCACAAGAAGCTGGCCTGATCGGTTAGCTGCTTGAAAAAACGGGGCCTTCGGGCTCCGTTTTTTTATGCCTGGCAGAAACCTGGGCGGTTCATTCGGGGGCGTGGCTCAACGTTCAAAGTGAGTGCAAAACAGTCAGTTTTTGTCACCAATTCGGTGCGTAAAACACCTGTAGAACCGGGCTATTTATATTTATTGCACCATTTAAATTCATATCTGCGACATTTTGCGCTGTCGCGGTGCGGATTGAATTGATAAAGTCCCGGGCAAATCTCTTCTTAACGACAATAAATTTGCCGAGACTTCCCATGATCGAATCCGTCGAAGACTTCCTCGCCCGCCTGAAAAAACGCGACCCGGACCAGCCTGAATTCCATCAGGCGGTGGAAGAGGTCCTGCGCAGCCTCTGGCCGTTTCTCGAAGCCAATCCGCACTACCTGAGCTCCGGTATTCTCGAGCGGATCTGCGAGCCGGAACGCGCGGTGGTGTTTCGCGTGTCGTGGGTCGACGATCAGGGCAAGGTCCGGGTCAACCGCGGCTTCCGCATCCAGATGAACAGCGCCATCGGCCCGTACAAGGGCGGCCTGCGCTTCCATCCCTCGGTCAACATGGGCGTGCTGAAATTCCTCGCCTTCGAGCAGACCTTCAAGAACTCCCTGACCTCCCTGCCCATGGGCGGCGGCAAGGGCGGTTCGGACTTCAATCCCAAGGGCAAGAGCGACGCCGAGGTGATGCGCTTCTGCCAGGCCTTCATGAGCGAGCTGTACCGGCATATCGGTGCCGACGTTGACGTCCCGGCCGGTGACATCGGCGTGGGTGCCCGGGAAATCGGTTTCCTCTTTGGCCAGTACAAGCGCCTGAGCAACCAGTTCACGTCGGTGCTGACCGGCAAGGGCATCAGCTACGGCGGCAGCCTGATCCGCCCCGAGGCCACGGGCTTTGGCTGCGTGTACTTCGCCGAGGAAATGCTCAAGCGCCGCGGTGATCGGGTCGAAGGCAAGCGCGTGGCGATCTCCGGCTCCGGCAACGTGGCCCAGTATGCGGCGCGCAAGGTCATGGACCTGGGTGGCAAGGTGATCTCCCTGTCCGATTCCGAAGGCACCCTGTATTGCGAGTCGGGCCTGAGTGAAGAGCAGTGGCTGGCGGTACTGGAACTCAAGAACGTGCAGCGTGGGCGTATCAGCGAGCTGGCGAGCCAGTTCGGCCTGGAGTTCCGTGCCGGCAAGACTCCGTGGGACCTGCCGTGCGATATCGCCTTGCCCTGTGCCACGCAGAATGAACTGGACGCCGAGGCGGCCCGTACCCTGCTGCGCAACGGCTGCACCTGTGTCGCCGAAGGTGCCAACATGCCGACCACTCTGGAGGCTGTGGATATCTTTATCGACGCGGGCATCCTCTTCGCCCCGGGCAAGGCGTCCAACGCCGGTGGCGTGGCGGTGAGTGGCCTGGAAATGTCGCAGAACGCCATGCGCCTGCTGTGGACCGCCGGTGAAGTGGACAGCAAGCTGCACAACATCATGCAGTCGATCCACCACGCTTGCGTGCACTATGGCGAAGAGAATGGCCGGATCAACTACGTGAAGGGCGCGAACATCGCCGGCTTCGTCAAGGTCGCCGATGCCATGCTGGCCCAGGGCGTGGTCTGAACCGTCTCAGGCCGGTTCGATGCGGATGATCTCGATCAACTGATTGCCCGCCGGCCTTTGCCACAGGACTTCGTCCCCCGGTTGTGCTCCCAGTAGGGCACGACCCAGGGGCGAGGCCCAGTTGATCAGCCCCTTGGCCGCATCCGCTTGATCCTCCCCCACCAATTGCACGCTTTGCTGGCGATCCTGTTCATCGGCGAAGGTCACCCGGCTGCCGATCTGCACCTTGTCGGTTGAATTGGCCGTCGTCACCACTTGGGCGCTGTGCAGGCGCTGGGTGAAATAGCGCAGGTCGCGCTCAAGCTCTGCCATTCGCTGCTTGTCGGCGTCATCTCCCAGGTCGTTTTGCTCGCTGTGCTGGCTGTGCAGCAGGGCAACCCTGGCCTGCAATTCGGCAAGGCCCTGGGGCGTGACGTAATTGGGCTGGGCGCTGATCTGGCGCTCCACCGGCTGCTCGGCCTGGGCGGCTTGATCTTCATTGACGAAAGCGCGGCTCACGGTTTTCTCCTTGAAGGGAGGCGGGTGGACCATGGTTGCAGGCTTTTCACCTGGGCGGTTACCTGAAAGCGACCTACGGCGAACGATAGGCCCGGGCCGCATCGCGGTCCTTTTCCTGCTGCCAGGCTCGCTCGCGCTCGTCCCAGTGCCGCTCTCGATACTCGTTGCGGTCCTGGTTCTCCAGCATGGCCTGGCATTGGCGGAAACCATCGTTCCAGCCTTCGGCGTATTGCGCGTCCTTGAGGTAGCGCGGTACGTCCTTGCGAAACTCTCCGCTCATGGAGCCTGCCGCCTGGCGGCCGCTGACGCAGCCGGCATCGAAGCCATCGGCAAAGGCCGGCGGATAGCCCTGCGCCAGCAGATGCTCATGGGTTGATTCACAGCCACCGACTAGCGCCAGCAACAGCGCTGCCCACCCGTACCGCCACATTTTCGTCTCCCAGGCTTCCTCTGCGTGAAGTCTAGAAGGGCGTTTGTCAGCAAGCCGTGAAAGCCGGGTGATCAACCCATTTATCCGTGGCCGCTGGTGCAGGCTGCGACAAGGTTCGCAGCACCTTCCAGGGCCCTTGAGAGCGGCCTCTGGCTGCCTTTAGTAGTGATACCACTTGAGTTCGAGCATGACCTCGTTGACCGGAGTCGCCAGTTGGCTGAACTCCCGCTGTGCGCTCAGGCGCAGGCCCAGGTTGCGCGACAGCTCCCACTGCTGGTTGAGGCTCAGGCTGCGGCGTACCTCGCCATTGGTGAAGTAGTCGCCCTTGGCCTCAAGGCTGAAGTTGCCCAGCGGGTTTTTCCACAGCAGCCCGGAGTTGAAGCCTGCTGCCGGGGCGATGAAACCAGCAAAGTCGGCGTTGTGCTCGACTCGCACCGTGCCCAGGACAAAGCCCAGGGTGTCCTCGCCCAACTGCCAGGTGCCGCCGGCCCCGCCGTTGACGTGGCTGACCAGGGTCTCGTCGTCGTGTTTGCCCGGTACTCGCTCCAGGCCGCCGGTGACCTGCCAGGACCAGGGTTGCAGCAGGTCGTTGCGTGGGGTCAGGGAACGGATGGTCGCCAGGTCCAACTGTTGCAACTGCCAGTGGTTGCCTTCGTACTGGCGCAGCTTCATCTGCAGGATCTCGATCTGCGCCCCCAGGGGGAAGCCTTCGGCGTTGTCGTTGAGGTCGTGATAGGCCATGCGCAGGCCGTACTCGGCGAAGGCCTTGTCGTCCCGGGTGCCGACTCCCAGCTGCCAGGTGCGCGACTGGTGGCCGTCTTCCGGCAGGCCGGGGCGCTGGATCTGCAGCTCCGGTGCCGGGTTCTGGTTGATTGCCCGCAGCAGTTCGAAACTGCGTTGCGAGCGCTGCGCATCTCGTTCCAGGCCGTTGGCCCGGTAGCGTTCAAGACGGTAGGCGGCATCCACGATCAAGGCCTGGCGATCCCGGGGCAGAGCCTTCAGCTCAGGGGCCTGCAGTTGCTTCTGGTCAGCGCTGACCTTGAGCACCCATTGCTGTTCTTCCGGGTCCAGGGGCTGGGCGCGGCTCAGCAGCTCCCGCTCCCGGGATGGGCGATAGTCGATGCGTTCCACCAGCCCGGCGTCCTTGACTGCCTTGACCGTATCGGTAGGGATCGCCGTCAGCGGGAACTGTTCGGTCAGGCGCAGGCTGGGGCGCGCCACTTGCAGCAGTTCCAGCAGCCGGTAGGAGCAGTTTTCATCGAAGAAGAAGTAGTCGAACTTGATCTGCTTGAGTTCCCAGACATGCTCCACCATGCGTTCGGTTTCGGCCTGGGTCAGGTTCAGGCGGTATTCCCACAGGTCGCGGTTTTCCAGGCTGCGGTATTCCGAGAGCTTCTCCTGGTAGGGCACCAGAGCGAACAGCCCCGGATAGCCGCCCATCAGGCCTTTCCAGGCGTAGAGAATGCTGTTGTCCGAGCCCTCGATATAGGCCCCGAAGTTGATTGCGTAGCTGAGCAGCGCGGTGTTGTTGCTCTGTACGTCCGCCTGATCGATGCGCAGGAGGGTGTGGCCGAACATCGACGAGGGGCTGTTCAGGTAGGCCGCGGGAAAGATCATCACCGTGCTGTGGGGCGAGACATCCTTGAACCATTGCTTGAACTCGGCGCACTCCACCGCAGGCAAGTCATTCAGGCCCAGTTGCGCCTTGAGCCAGCGGGTGCGGGACGGGTAGACGCACTGGGCATGCTGGTCACCCGCATCGGCGGGGGCGTAGAGGGCGTTCAGGGTCGCGGCCAGCTCAGCGTCGGGATGATGGGCACCGTCGGCAGCGAGGAAGAATTTCGGGTCGCTGACATAACTGCGCCAGCCGCCGAGCTTGGCAGTTTCGTAGTGACCTATGGATATCCAGAAGGGGTCATTGGCCAGTTGCTGCAAACGTTGAGGGTCGATGTGAGGCGCGGCATACAGCGGGGCGCAGACACAGAGCGCCAGGTAGGCAAGGCGTTTGAGCATGTTGGGCAACTTAAGTCGGAAATACAAAGACCCAAGGTGGGCAAGGTCCGGAAAATAAAACCCGCTCCTCGCGAGGAGCGGGTGGGGCGAGCTTAAGCTGGGGTTGCGTACTTGGCCAGGCGCGCGTCGTTTTTCAACACGGCCAGGGTATTGGTGTGCACATCTTCCGCGGTCACGTCAGCCTTGCTGAAGATCTGTTGGAAGTGCTCGTGGGTAACCGCGGCAAAGTGCGCGCGATCCTCAGGGGCTACACCGAGTACCACGGCGTAGGTGGTCAGGGCTTCGCCTTGACCCTTGGCCATGTCTTCGGAGAGCTCGTTCATCATGCCGTTCATGGCGAACCAGGACTTGCCGCCATAGGTCAGCGAGGCATTGGTCGAGCAGCCGTTGGTACCGGAGGTCATGCCGAAAGTGGCGTTGCCTGAGGTGCCGTTGGTGGTGGATGCGAGGAAGTGCGCCGGAGTGCCGCGCTGGCCTTCGAACAGCATGTTGCCCCAGCCGCAATCCGGGCCGCCTGGCGCCTGGGCCATGGCGTTGAGGGATACAGCGGTGAAAAGAGTACCGAGAAGAATCCGTTTCATAGCGTTGTTCTCTTTGTGTGCATACCAATGGACAGGGAGACTGGCCCGTGTGGGCGCCAGTGGGCCGGTTATCTATCCAGCCGCGCAGTTTGGAGTTTAGGCAGGTTCCTCAGGTTCCGTAACTATTTACAAAACAATACCTGAAACAGCTGGTTTTACTTGGTGCGGGTCGTGGCCTGCGGCTTGGCTATGCTTTCCCCTGAGGCGCGCCTTGCCAGCCGGGCATACCCGGCGCCAGAATGCCGCCATCTGCCCCGCCTGATGTAAGGAAGCCCGATGCCTGATCCTGTTGCTGCCAGCCTGCGTCTTGCGCCTGAAGCGCTGACCCGTCCTTTCTCTGCTGAACAGTTCAGCTTCTCCACCACCAATGATCTGGAGCCCTTCCGCGGTGTGCTAGGCCAGGAACGTGCGGTCGAAGCCTTGCAGTTTGGCGTGGCCATGCCGCGCCCCGGCTACAACGTCTTTGTCATGGGCGAGCCGGGTACCGGCCGCTTCTCTTTCGTCAAACGCTATCTGAAGGCCGAAGGCAAGCGCCTGCAGACCCCGTCGGACTGGGTCTATGTCAACAACTTCGACGAGCCCCGGGAGCCCCGGGCACTGGAGCTGCCAGCGGGGGCCGCGGGCAGTTTCATCAGCGACATCAACGGCCTGATCGATAACCTGCTGGCCACCTTTCCGGCGGTCTTCGAGCACCCTTCGTACCAGCAGAAGAAGAGCGCCATCGATCGCGCCTTCAACCAGCGCTATGACCGCGCCCTGGATGTGATCGAGCGCCTGGCCCTGGAAAAGGACGTGGCGCTGTACCGCGACAGCAGCAACATCGCCTTTACCCCGATGTTCGAAGGCAAGGCCCTGGACGAGGCTGAGTTCGCCCAGTTGCCCGAGGCCGATCGCGAACGCTTCCACGAGGACATTTCCGCCCTGGAGGAGCGCCTCAACGAAGAACTGGCGAGCCTGCCGCAATGGAAGCGCGAGTCGAGCAACCAGTTGCGCCAGCTCAATGAAGAAACCATCACCCTGGCCCTGCAGCCCTTGCTCGCGCCGCTGTCCGAGAAGTACGCGGAAAACGCCGCGGTCTGCGGTTACCTGCAGGCCATGCAGGTCTATCTGTTGAAGACCGTGGTCGAACAACTGGTGGACGACAGCAAGACCGACGCCGTGGCGCGCAAGCTGCTGGAAGAACAGTACTGCCCGAGCCTGGTGGTCGGTCACCCGGCCAGCGGTGGCGCCCCGGTGGTATTCGAGCCCCATCCGACCTACGACAACCTGTTCGGGCGCATCGAGTACAGCACCGACCAGGGGGCGCTCTACACCACCTACCGGCAGTTGCGCCCTGGCGCCTTGCACCGGGCCAATGGCGGTTTCCTGATTCTGGAAGCCGAGAAGATGCTCAGCGAGCCCTTTGTCTGGGACGCGCTCAAGCGCGCCCTGCAATCGCGCAAGCTGAAGATGGAGTCGCCACTGGGCGAGATGGGCCGCCTGGCCACTGTGACCCTGACGCCGCAGGTGATTCCGCTGCAGGTCAAGGTCATCATCATTGGCGCCCGCCAGTTGTATTACACGCTGCAGGATCTGGATCCGGACTTCCAGGAGATGTTCCGGGTACTGGTGGATTTCGACGAAGACATTCCGATGGTGGACGAAAGCCTGGAGCAGTTCGCCCAGTTGCTGAAAACCCGCACCTCGGAAGAGGGCATGGCGCCACTGACCGCCGACGCCGTGGCGCGGCTGGCCACCTACAGTGCACGCCTGGCGGAGCATCAGGGGCGCTTGTCGGCGCGTATCGGTGATCTGTTCCAACTGGTCAGCGAAGCCGATTTCATCCGGCACCTGGCTTCGGATGAAATGACCGACGCCGGGCATATCGAGCGCGCGCTGAAGGCCAAGGCCACGCGTACCGGGCGGGTGTCGGCGCGGATTCTCGACGACATGCTGGCGGGCATCATCCTCATCGACACCGATGGTGCCGCGGTAGGCAAGTGCAACGGCCTGACGGTGCTGGAGGTCGGGGACTCGGCCTTTGGCGTGCCGGCGCGGATCTCGGCCACGGTCTACCCCGGCGGCAGCGGTATCGTCGACATCGAGCGCGAGGTCAATCTCGGCCAGCCGATCCACTCCAAGGGGGTGATGATCCTCACGGGTTACCTGGGCAGCCGTTACGCCCAGGAGTTCCCCCTGGCGATTTCCGCGAGCATCGCCCTGGAGCAGTCCTATGGCTATGTGGACGGTGACAGTGCTTCGCTGGGCGAGGCCTGCACGCTGATTTCGGCGCTCTCCAAAACCCCGCTCAAGCAGTGCTTCGCCATTACCGGCTCGATCAACCAGTTTGGTGAGGTGCAGGCGGTCGGCGGGGTTAACGAGAAGATCGAGGGCTTCTTCCGTCTGTGCGAGGCCCGTGGCCTGACCGGGGAGCAGGGGGCGATCATTCCCCAGGCCAACGTCGCCACACTGATGCTCGACGAGAAGGTCTTGCAGGCGGTGCGAGCCGGGCAGTTCCATGTGTATGCGGTGCGCCAGGCCGATGAGGCCCTGAGCCTCCTGGTGGGCGAGCCGGCTGGCGAGCCGGATGCCGAAGGGCAGTTCCCCGAGGGCAGCGTCAATGCGCGTGTGGTGGAGCGGCTGCGGGTGATTGCCGAGATGATCAGCGAAGACGACCTGAAGGAGGCCGAGAAGGAACAGGCCCAGGAGGCGTTGGCCGATACCAAGCCGGCGTGATGCTGTTCGTTGGCGAGGGGGGTGTTCCCTCGCCATCGGCGCCAGGCCGCTGACGCCAATTTTTCAAAATAGACCATTCGGCGCCTGTTGGATCGGTCAACTTTGTTTATCAGGCTTTTCTTCTATTCTCAGGGCAAGGAGAACGACAGTCGTCGCTGGATCGAAACAGCCTTGCGTTGAAGGCTGAATAGTGGATCTACCGAGGGTCGCCGCCATGTCGCGCAACCTTTGCCTTACTCGCCAATGCCTTGGCCTGGTTACCCGTATCGAATGCATTGTTCGCCCTTTGGCGGGGGACAACGGTATGTGGACCCTTCTCTTCGCCGCCGGAATGGCCGGTGAACAACCCTCGGCGATCAAGTCCCAGGGGCCGTTCTGCGGACCTGTGGTGGCCGAATCGATCCTCGATTCGATCGTTGAAAGCCTGACTACCCACGGTTACCAACTGGCCGACGATCCGCAGATATGGTGCCTGCATCTGCAGGCCCAACTGCGGCAGATCAACGGTGAGCGGGGGCGTCACGCCGGGGATTTCCAGTTCCATCCCGAACACTGATGGCTAGGGTGGTGTCGGCTCGGCTTTGTCGAGTTTGACCTCGAAGCCGTATTCGACGGCATTGAGTTCGCTGCGCTCGTAGCTTTCCAGTTGGCTGGGCTGGCCGTAGAAGTAATGCACGTCGAACAGCGCGGGCCCGTTGTTCGAGGCGCCGTGGCTGACGGCAAGGATCTCCTTCAGGTACTGGCCACTGTCGTCCTTGGCATAGAAGCGCCAGGCATCCGCGGGAAAGAGCTTCTGGTCGACTATCAGGGCATTGCCCTTGAGCTCCAGGCCCTTGGGCAGTTGCTGGGCACTGATGGTCTTTTTCTCGATGTTGGCGAGAAACAGCGGGATAGAGCCGACGGCATAGGCCGGGGTTTCCGGGAACAGGTTCAGGTCATAGGTGATGACGCCACGCATGGGGTCGATTTCAAAGGCCTCGTCCGGAAGTTCGATCGGTTCGCCACGCTGGCCCTTGTCGTCCTGAGTGAAGAAGGTCAGCGGGGTGTCGCCGGCATTGAACTCCGAGCCCAGCAGTTCGTCGTTGAAGGTCCGCGGATGGCTGAACTCAATGCGTGCTGCACTGGCATCTTCCACCGATTGGCTGATGGTCACGGACTTTTTCAATGAATCCTCATCAAGCTCCGCGCCCTTGAGGTAGCTGGCGGCCTGATCGTCATAGACCACCACCGGCATCGGCAGTGGCTGGATGTTCTTGTCGGTGGTGAGCCGATCGAAGCGGTGTACCGGCAGGTCGAGGTCCTTGCGGGTCACGCTGGCCTGAGCGAAGTCGAGTACGGCGACCTCCAGCTTGTCGATCTGGCCGTTGAAATACACCTTGGCGTAATGCTGGGTGTGCTGCTGGTCGAAGGCTTTCTGCTCATCCTCCAGTTGCTTCTCGAAGGCCTCGCTCCAGCTCTTCTGCTTCTGCATCTCGGCCAGTTGCTGGCGGTAAAAGGCGACCTGCTGGGCGCTCTCATTGATCGAGCCCGACCGAGAGAGGATTTGCCCGCTGCTGTCCCGAGCCTGCGCCAGCAAGGGGTTGAGGGAGGCGTCGTCGGCTTCCTGAGGCAGGGCGGCGTTATTGCTCAGTTCGATCTCGGCGACATTCTTTTCCAGCGCCAGCAAGGTCAGGCTGATGTTGCCGTCCTGGCGTGGCTTGCCGATGTCGGCCCGGGTCAGTTCGAAGGTCAGGGTGCGGCCGGGAGCTATCACTTCCAGCTTGCCCTGCAGCGAGACCGGCTGCGGCTGGTTCTTGTTGTCCACTTCCAGGCCCTCGATGAAGGGATAGGTCACGGTCAGGTCATCCGGGTTGGTCAGGTTGGAACTGGACGGGCTGAGTTGAATCCCCGGGTCGGTTTCCGACCATTCGGGCTGAAAGGGGATGACCTTCTTGTTGCTCAGGGTGACGGACTGCCACTCCAGGCCATGGGGAAAGGGGAACTGCGCGGGCATGTTGAAGCTGAAGGGGAACACCGGCTGCAGGTCGGTCAGGTAGTCCGAGCTGGAGGGCTTGCGCAGCACGAACAGGCCATTGACGTAGGTGTCCACCAGCGCCTGGGCCGTGGGGTAGTGCTTGAGCAGGGCCAGGCTGTCGTCACCGTATTCGGTTTCGATCGGCTTGCTGTCGAGCTTGATCTGCGCACGCTCGAGCAGCAGCAGTGAGCCGCCGAGGTCGGCGATGGCGTCCTTGAGCTTGGGGTCCTGGATGGCGTCCAGGGATTTTTCAAACTGTGCGGTCCTCTCTTCGAGGCTGGCCTGCTTCTTTTCGTCGCTGGGTGAACAGCCGCCGCTGATCAGCAGCGCCAGACCAAGGCCGAAGCTGGCCAAAGGCAATCGCAAATCCATTTTCCAGTCTTCCTGTCCAGTGTCGGTGGGCGGTGGCAATGGCTTCGACACTAGCAGAAAAAACGTTTGGAAAAACCCGTGGGGCAGGGGATTGTCTGTGGTTTATGGGCTTTTGGCGCGCTGATATACTCGCCGCCGTTTTTACACCGGGTACGAGATTCAATGGAACGTTTTATCGAAAATGCAATGTATGCCTCACGCTGGCTGCTGGCGCCGATCTACTTCGGATTGTCCCTGGGCCTGCTGGCACTGGCATTGAAGTTTTTCCAGGAAGTCTTCCACGTTATTCCCAATGTGTTCTCCATGGCCGAGTCCGACCTGATCCTGGTGCTCCTGTCGCTGATCGACATGGCGCTGGTGGGTGGCCTGCTGGTGATGGTGATGATTTCCGGCTACGAAAATTTCGTGTCGCAACTGGACATCGATGAGGACAAGGAAAAGCTCAGCTGGCTGGGCAAGATGGATTCTTCGTCGCTGAAGATGAAAGTGGCGGCGTCTATCGTCGCGATCTCCTCGATCCACCTGCTGCGGGTGTTCATGGACGCCAAGAACACCCCCACCGAGTACCTGCTGTGGTACGTGGTGATCCACATGACCTTCGTGATCTCGGCATTTGCCATGGGGTACCTGGACAAGCTGACCAAGCACTGACCGCCCCCTGCCCACCGGACAGCTGCCGCCCGGCCGTTGCGAAACGGACGGGCGGCGTTGTTTGTGGCTTGTGCTTTTTCCGGGCGGGGCATATGCCTGTAGAGGTCATGGCTTTCAATTGCACGAGGTGCGCTCATGAACCTGCAGGAAATGAATGCCTACGCCATTGCCGGAAAAGTCGATGAGTTGAACCTGATTTCGCTGGAAGGCGGAATCTACCTGCTTGAGGCGCGCATGCACGGGGCTGCATACCCGTTGAGCGACGCCCATGGGCAGATGTTTCATCTGCGTTCGGTGGAGCATGCCCGTGAAGTGCTGCAGTCGTTTCCCAAGCTGCCGTTCAACCTGATCCACACCTCGGTGCATGACGAGATGTGCGGGTTGTCTGCCAGCGCCGAGGAAAGCCTCAAGGTGCCGATCACCCTGCACTCCGGCTGGTAGCGCCGGGGTTGCGCTGATTGTCGCCGGACTTCTGTGCTAGTCTGCTCGCCCTTTTGGTTCCGGGCGCTCCGGAAGGTGCTGTGTTTCCACGGCCTTTCCCGAGCCGTCCGCACAGCGGAGCAGTGTCATGTCCGAAGTAAATCTGTCCACCGACGAAACCCGCGTCAGCTACGGCATCGGCCGTCAGCTGGGCGACCAACTGCGTGACAACCCGCCACCGGGCGTGAGCCTGGATGCAATCCTGGCCGGTCTGACCGACGCTTTCGCCGGTAAGCCAAGCCGTGTGGGTCAGGAAGAAATGTCTGCCAGCTTCAAAGTCATCCGCGAAATCATGCAGGCTGAAGCCGCTGCCAAGGCTGAAGCGGCTGCCGGTGCCGGTCTGGCATTCCTGGCGGAAAACGCCAAGCGTGAAGGCATCACCACCCTGGCTTCCGGCCTGCAGTTCGAAGTGCTGACCCAGGGCGAAGGCGCCAAGCCATCCCGTGAAGACAGCGTTCGCACTCACTACCACGGCACCCTGATCGACGGCACTGTGTTCGACAGCTCCTACGAGCGCGGCCAGCCTGCCGAATTCCCGGTTGGCGGCGTGATCGCTGGCTGGACCGAAGCGCTGCAACTGATGAACGCCGGTAGCAAATGGCGTCTGTACGTGCCGAGCGAACTGGCTTACGGCGCACAAGGCGTGGGCAGCATCCCGCCGCACAGCGTCCTGGTGTTCGACGTCGAGCTGCTGGACGTTCTGTAACCCCTGTAGGAGCCAGCTTGCTGGCGATGAAGGCTGCGCACTCGCGGTCTGCTCATCGCCGGCAAGCTTGCCCCTTGATCGGCTTAGGTTTCATAGACGGATTTTTGCGCCCAGGCTTTGACAATCGGTACCGGTCGGCCGCAAGGCTCTGGCGTAGCAGAACAAAAACAGGTTGCGCACCAATTCCTTGAGTACCAGCGGTTCGCTGGAGCTCAGGCCGTTCAGGTCCAGATCTCCCTGGTCCTGCAGCTCGTTCAGGGCTTCCTCTTCCAGTACCGCACAGACTTCCCCGGTTTCCCGATGCAGGATTCGCAGGTAAGGGTGTGGGCGGTCCAGCCAGGCATCAATCAAATAAGTCATGGTCGTCATCTCCTTGAATGGGGTTCAATGAGAATAATTCTTATTCAATGAATAGCAAGTGCCTATTGGCGGTTTCTGCTTTTTTCTGTGCAGAAATTGTTTTCGATCAAATCGACTGGCTTTCTGCTAGCAAGGTTGCGGGTTGACCGAGCGGGGAGGGGCGTAGGGGGGGGACCCTCTCGCGGCGGGCGCGAGAGGGGGGGATTCAGACCTTGCGGACGAACTCGGACTTGAGTTTCATCGGGCCGATACCGTCGATCTTGCAGTCGATGTCATGGTCGCCATCGCACAGGCGGATGTTCTTGACCTTGGTGCCGACCTTGACCACCAGCGAGGTGCCCTTGACCTTGAGGTCCTTGATCACGGTAATGGTGTCGCCGTCTTGCAGCACGTTGCCCACCGAATCTTTCTTCACGGCTTCATCGGATACGGCTTCGGCTTCACCGCTGGCGGACCACTCGTGGGCGCACTCAGGGCAGATCAGCTGGGTGCCGTCCTCGTAGGTGTATTCGGAATTGCATTTTGGGCAGGGTGGCAAAGTGCTCACTTAAGCTCCTCAAAGTCAGGATGGCTAAAAAGCGCACATTGTATAGGGTTTTGTGGGCGAGAGGGGATGAAGGGGGGGCAGGGCAACGAGCCGGCTCCTGTGATGAGCAGGAGCCGGGCTGTTTAGTGGGTGCGGGCGACGGCGAATTCGCTCAGTTCCACCAGGGCATCGCGGTACTCGCTCGGTGGCAGGGCTTCCAGGCAAGTGATGGCGCGCGCGACGTAATCGCGGGCCAGTTGTGCGGTGTAGTCCAGGGAGCCCGAGGCCTCGACGGCGGCACGGATGCTTTCCAGATCTTCGATGCCGCCTTTCTGGATCGCCTGGCGAACCAGGGCTGCCTGTTCCGGTGTGCCTTCGCGCATGGTGTAGATCAGCGGCAGCGTCGGCTTGCCTTCTGCCAGATCGTCACCGACGTTCTTGCCCAGGGTCTCGGCATCGCCGCGGTAGTCCAGCAGGTCGTCCACCAGTTGGAAGGCCACGCCCAGATGGTCGCCAAAGGTGCGCAGGGCCTCGGCCTGTTCCTCGGTGGCGCCGGCCAGTGCGGCGGCGCTGTGGGTCGAGGCTTCGAAGAGCATCGCGGTCTTGCCGCGGATGACTTCCATGTAGGTTTCTTCGGTGGTGCTGGCGTCACGCACCTTGGAGAGCTGCAGGACTTCGCCTTCAGCGATGATCCGGGTGGCCTGGGACAGGATGCGCATGACCGGCATCGAGCCCAGCTCGACCATCATTTCGAACGAGCGCGAGTACAGGAAGTCGCCCACCAGTACGCTGGGAGCGTTGCCCCACATGGCGTTGGCGGTTGAGCGGCCACGGCGCATGCCGGACATGTCGACCACGTCGTCATGCAGCAGAGTGGCGGTGTGCAGGAATTCGATGGTGGCGGCCAGCAGGCGCAGGTCGTCGCCTTCACGGCCCAGGGCCTTGCCGCACAGCAGCACCAATAAAGGACGCAGGCGCTTGCCTCCGGCCGAGGTGATGTAATCGCCGATTTTGGAAACCAGCGGAACTCGGGAGGTCAGCTGTTTCTTGATGATGCCGTCGACGGCGCTAAAATCGTCCGCCACCGCGCGGTAGAAAGCTTGGGGTTGCATCAGCGACAGGTGCTCCAGAAGGGTTGCGCGGCATGCTAGGACCCACGTCCGCGGGTGTCAAGGCGCGGTCCCGCACGGCTAAAGCCCCGACGGGCTGTAATTTGTCAGGGTAAAACACTGGGGTATAGTCGCGTGCTGCCATTAAACCCAGGTTTCAGGGGGTTAGGTCCCCGGCGCCAGGGCTGGCAGCGTTGTCCGACGTGGCCTGAACGGCACTTGCAAGGCCATTGAGCCTTGCGTACAATCGCGCACCCTGAACTTCCTGGGCAGCACCTGCCTTACGCAATTGCACTTGGGCCGTTCCAGCCCCATGCAGCCATGCCAGCCAATACCTCTTCTTATAAAGAGCTGGGTGAGCAGGATTATCGGAGAAATACCATGTACGCAGTAATCGTTACCGGCGGTAAGCAATACAAGGTCGCTGAAGGTGAATACCTGAAGATCGAAAAACTGGAAGTCGCTACTGGCGAATCCGTGACTTTTGACCGCGTTCTGTTGGTCGCCAACGGCGACGACGTGAACATCGGCGCACCTGTTGTTGCTGGCGCAACCGTCAAGGCTGAAGTGATCTCCCAAGGTCGTCACGATAAAGTCCGCATCATCAAGTTCCGTCGCCGTAAGCACCACATGAAGCGTATGGGCCACCGCCAGTGGTTCACCGAGATCAAAATCACCGGTATTCAGGCTTAATTTCAGCCTAATTCCTCACTAGGAGAATTGAACTCATGGCACACAAAAAAGCTGGTGGTAGTACCCGTAACGGTCGCGACTCAGAAGCCAAACGCCTTGGCGTGAAGATGTATGGCGGCCAGGTCATCAAGGCCGGCAACATCATCGTGCGTCAGCGCGGCACCCAATTCCACGCTGGCTACGGCGTTGGCATGGGTAAAGATCACACCCTGTTCGCGAAAATCGAAGGCGTGATCAAGTTTGAAGTAAAAGGCGCCTTCGGTCGTCGTTACGTGAGCGTCGTCGCAGCTTAATTGCGCGATCGCTGGAAAAGCCCTGTCTCGCGACGGGGCTTTTTCGTTTGTGGGATGAGTCTCTTGCAAAACTGTTTGTACGAGCTGCCAGCGTTGGATGTTTCGGTCGTTGATTGAGGTCGCTGCGCTCATTTTTGCAAGAGTCTTATGTCTTAGTGCTTTTCAGCTCGCCCGTGTGGCGAGAGGCGTTTGAACATGAAGTTTGTTGATGAAGTATCGATTCGAGTAAAGGCTGGCGACGGCGGCAATGGTTGCATGAGTTTCCGTCGGGAAAAGTTCATCGAGAACGGTGGTCCCAACGGTGGTGATGGTGGTGATGGCGGCTCGATCTACATGGTCGCCGACGAAAACCTCAATACCCTGGTGGACTACCGCTACACCCGGCACTTCGATGCCGAGCGCGGCTCCAACGGCGGCAGTACCGACTGTACCGGCAAGAAGGGTGAGGATCTGGAGCTGCGGGTTCCGGTCGGTACCACGATCATTGATGCGGGCACTCAGGAAGTCATTGGCGACCTGACCAAGGCTGGCCAGCGGTTGATGGTGGTGCAGGGCGGCTGGCACGGTTTGGGCAACACCCGTTTCAAGTCCAGTACCAACCGTGCGCCGCGCCAGACCACTCCGGGCAAGCCGGGTGAGCAGCGTGATCTCAAGCTGGAGCTGAAGGTGTTGGCGGACGTGGGTCTGCTGGGCTTGCCGAATGCGGGCAAAAGTACCTTTATCCGCTCGGTGTCCGCGGCCAAGCCGAAGGTGGCCGATTACCCGTTCACCACCCTGGTGCCGAACCTGGGTGTGGTCAGCGTCGATCGCTGGAAGAGCTTCGTGATCGCCGACATTCCGGGTCTGATCGAGGGTGCTTCCGATGGTGCCGGCCTGGGGATTCGCTTCCTCAAGCACCTGGCGCGTACGCGCATCCTGCTGCACCTGGTGGACATGGCGCCGCTGGATGAAAGCAGCCCGGCGGATGCGGCAGAGGTGATTGTCAATGAGTTGATGAAGTTCAGCCCGTCCCTGGCCGAGCGCGAGCGCTGGCTGGTGCTGAACAAGTCCGATCAGATCCTCGAGGAAGAGCGTGAAGAGCGGGTCAAGGAAATCGTTGATCGCCTGGAGTGGACGGGGCCGGTATACGTGATCTCGGCCATCTCCAAGGATGGTACCGAGCGCCTGAGCCGCGACATCATGCGTTACCTGGAGGATCGTGCCGATCGCCTGGCAGCCGACCCTGCCTATGCCGACGAGCTGGCTGAGCTGGATCAGCGCATCGAAGACGAGGCGCGTGCCCAGTTGCAAGCCCTCGACGATCAGCGTGCTCTGCGCCGCAGTGGCGTGAAGAGTGTCCATGACATCGGTGATGATGACTGGGACGAAGAAGACGTTGACGATGAAGATGGTCCGGAAATCATTTACGTCCGCGACTGATTCGGCAGGAGCGGGCTTGCCCCGCGAAGACGGTTTATCTGGCAGGGTGCGGTGTTATCATCGCAGCCAAGCCAGCTTCCAAGGCGCCGCTCATTTGAGCGGCGTTTTGGTGTCTGCAGGATACAAATACGAATAACCCCATGAGTGGCGCTCGGTCGCGTCGCTCGCTGGCAAAGGTTGAATAAGATGCGGAGCAAGGTGACAGGTGCGCAGCGCTGGGTCGTTAAGATCGGCAGTGCGCTGCTGACGGCGGACGGCAAGGGGCTGGATCGCACGGCAATGGGTGTGTGGGTGGAGCAGATGGTGGCCTTGCATGAGGCCGGCGTCGAGCTGGTACTGGTTTCCTCCGGTGCTGTAGCGGCCGGCATGAGCCGCCTGGGCTGGACCGCACGACCGAGTGCGATGCATGAGTTGCAGGCCGCTGCGGCCATCGGCCAGATGGGGCTGGTGCAGGCCTGGGAGTCGAGCTTTGCCGAGCATGGCCGGCATACTGCACAGATTCTCCTGACCCATGACGACCTCTCCGATCGCAAGCGCTACCTCAATGCTCGCAGTACCTTGCGTGCCCTGGTGGAGCTCAAGGTGATCCCGGTGATCAACGAGAACGACACCGTGGTGACCGACGAGATCCGCTTTGGCGACAACGATACTCTGGCGGCGCTGGTGGCCAACCTGGTTGAGGCTGATCTGCTGGTGATTCTTACCGACCGTGACGGCATGTTCGATGCCGACCCGCGTAACAATCCTGATGCCCAGCTGATCTATGAGGCGCGGGCCGACGACCCGGCGCTGGATGCGGTGGCCGGTGGTACGGGCGGTGCGCTGGGGCGTGGCGGCATGCAGACCAAGTTGCGTGCGGCGCGGCTGGCTGCGCGTTCCGGGGCGCATACGATCATCGTTGGTGGGCGTCTGGATCGCGTGCTGGACCGCCTCAAGGCTGGCGAGCGCATCGGCACCTTGCTGTCGCCGGAGCGCGGCATGCTGGCGGCGCGCAAGCAGTGGCTGGCCGGGCATCTGCAGACCCGCGGCACCCTGGTGCTGGATGAGGGGGCGGTGTCGGCTCTGTCCCAGGGTAACAAGAGCCTGTTGCCGGTGGGGGTCAAGCAGGTCCAGGGTGGTTTCCGGCGTGGTGAGATGGTGGTGTGCGTAGCGCCGGATGGTCGTGAGATTGCTCGTGGCCTGGCCAACTACAGTGCGCTTGAGGCGCAGAAGATCATTGGTCAGCCGTCCGACGCTATTGTCGGTGTCCTGGGGTATATGGCGGAGCCTGAACTGGTACACCGCGATAACCTGATTCTGGTGTAAGTGGCGTAAGGAAAAGCGTATGCGCGTAGCAAAAGGATTGTTGGGCTTGCTCTTGGCGATGCCGTTCATGGCTTCGGCCGAGGAGATTGGCCAGGTGTCCACGGTGTTCAAGTTTGTCGGGCCGAATGACCGGATCGTGGTCGAGGCGTTCGATGATCCCAAGGTCGATGGGGTGACGTGCTATCTGTCGCGAGCCAAGACGGGTGGGCTCAAGGGTGGCCTGGGCCTGGCGGAAGATCGTGCGGAAGCCTCCATTGCCTGTCGTCAGGTGGGGCCTATTGCGTTCAAGGGTGAGCTCAAGGATGGCGACGAGGTATTCAAGGAGCGCACCTCGCTGGTATTCAAGACCATGCAGGTGGTGCGTTTCCTGGATAAGAAGCGCAATACCCTGGTGTACCTGGTCTACAGTGATCGCCTGATCGAGGGTAGTCCGCAGAATGCGGTGACGGCTATCCCGATCCTGCCCTGGCCGCACCCGTAACGGAGTTTCTCCTGGCATGCTGGCCCTCTGTTGAAGGCGGGGCTGGTTTGCTGGGTGGGTAAATCGCGGGCAATAAAAAACCGACCCTTGGGTCGGTTTTTTAACAAGCGTGTCGCTTAGGCTGCAGCAGCAAGGTTCAGAGCCTTGATGTGGCCATTCAGACGACCTTTATGGCGAGCAGCCTTGTTCTTGTGGATGATGCCTTTATCGGCCATGCGGTCGATAACTGGCACAGCCAGAACATAAGCAGCTTGCGCTTTTTCAGCGTCTTTTGCGTCGATGGCTTTAACTACATTCTTGATGTAGGTACGAACCATGGAACGCAGGCTGGCGTTGTGGCTGCGACGCTTCTCAGCCTGTTTTGCACGTTTTTTGGCGGAAGGTGAGTTGGCCACCGTCGAGCTCCTCGAAAGACTTTTTGGGAAATAGCAAACAAAATAGGCCGCGAATCATGCCGATGAGTTGAAGTCTTGTCAAGGGCGGGTGATGCGTTCCGCTGAGTGGTCGATCTGAAGAGGCGGGATATTTATTTCCGGCGCTTGACCTGTAAACTCGCGAGCTTTGGCTCTGTGCTGTTGCGGCGCGGAGTATCGCATAAGTGGGTGTCTTTTCGCCTGCTGTTTATCTACAAGGCGCAAAACCTTTTCATGAACCTGCTCAAGTCGTTGGCCGCCGTCAGCTCTATCACGATGCTTTCCCGGATACTGGGGTTTGTGCGTGACACCATCATCGCGCGCACTTTCGGTGCCGGGATGGCCACCGATGCCTTCTTCATTGCCTTCAAGCTGCCCAACCTGCTGCGGCGCATCTTTGCCGAAGGAGCGTTCTCCCAGGCGTTCGTGCCGATCCTGGCGGAATACAAGAGCCAGCAGGGGGAAGAGGCGACCCGTACCTTCATTGCCTATGTCTCGGGTCTGCTGACCCTGGTCCTGGCGCTGGTGACGGCTTTGGGCATCATCGCCGCGCCCTGGGTGATCTGGGCCACGGCACCGGGGTTCGTCGACTCTCCGGAAAAGTTCGCCCTGACCTCTGACCTGTTGCGGGTGACCTTTCCTTATATATTGCTGATCTCGCTGTCGTCTCTGGCCGGGGCAATCCTCAATACCTGGAATCGTTTCTCGGTGCCGGCCTTCGTGCCGACCCTGCTCAACGTCAGCATGATCATTTTTGCGGTGTTTCTGACGCCGTATTTCGATCCGCCAGTGATGGCTCTGGGCTGGGCGGTGCTGGCTGGTGGCCTGGCGCAGTTGCTGTATCAGCTGCCGCACCTGAAGAAGATCGGCATGCTGGTGCTGCCACGCCTGAACCTGCGGGATACCGGGGTCTGGCGGGTGATGAAGCAGATGCTGCCGGCGATTCTCGGGGTTTCGGTGAGCCAGATTTCGTTGATCATCAACACCATCTTCGCCTCTTTCCTGGTAGCCGGTTCGGTGTCGTGGATGTATTACGCCGACCGCCTGATGGAGCTGCCGTCCGGTGTGCTGGGGGTGGCGCTGGGCACCATTCTTCTGCCGACCCTGGCCAAGACCTACGCCAGCAAGGACCGCCACGAGTATTCGCGGATTCTCGATTGGGGCCTGCGCCTGTGTTTCATCCTGGTGCTGCCGTGCTCCCTGGCCCTGGGTATCCTCGCCGAGCCGCTGACCGTGTCACTGTTCCAATACGGTGAGTTCAGTGCCTTCGATGCGTCCATGACCCAGCGTGCGCTGGTGGCTTATGCCGTGGGTTTGCTGGGGATCATCGTGATCAAGGTGCTGGCGCCGGGCTTCTATGCGCAGCAGAACATTCGTACACCGGTGAAAATCGCCATCTTTACGCTGATCGTCACCCAACTGCTGAACCTGGCCTTTATCGGCCCCCTGAAACACGCGGGCCTGGCCCTGGCCATTAGCGCCGGGGCCTGTATCAACGCCGGACTGCTGTTCTACCAGTTGCGCAAGCAGCAGATGTTCCAGCCGCTGCCGGGGTGGGGGCGGTTCACCTTGAAGTTGCTGTTGGCGGTAGCGGTCATGTCCGCGGTATTGCTGGGCCTGATGCATTTCATGCCGGCCTGGGATCAAGGCCATATGCTCCAGCGGTTCCTGCGCCTGGGCGTGCTGGTGGTGGCTGGGGTGGTGGCATATTTCGGCATGCTGGCGCTGCTGGGCTTCCGTTTGCGCGACTTCAATCGCAAGGCCTTGAACTGACGGCTGTTTAGTCGCCAGGGCAGGGCAGGCATCGGTTTTGTCGGATCAACCACATTGGGTGCGGTGCTGCCTGTCGTCGGCCGCCGGGTGTGGTTATAATCGACCACTTTATGAGCAAGAAGCGCGTTATGCAGCTGGTTCGAGGCCTCCACAATCTGCGCCCCCAGCATCGGGGCTGCGTCGCCACTATTGGCAACTTTGACGGTGTTCACCGTGGTCACCAGGCTATCCTGGGCCGGCTGCGCGAACGTGCGCTCGAGTTGGGCGTGCCCAGCTGCGTGGTGATTTTCGAGCCCCAGCCGCGGGAATTCTTTGCCCCCGAGACGGCTCCGGCGCGTCTGGCCCGCCTGCGGGACAAGCTGCAGTTGCTGGCTGACGCCGGTGTTGACCGGGTGCTGTGCCTGGCCTTCAACCAGCGCCTGAGCAAACTCAGCGCCAGCGAGTTCGTCGAGCGAATTCTGGTGGATGGCCTGGGTGTACAGCACCTGGAAGTGGGTGATGACTTCCGCTTCGGTTGCGACCGGGTCGGTGATTTTGACTTCCTGCAGCAGGCCGGAGCCACCCACGGCTTTACCGTGGAGGCGGCGCAGACCGTCGAGCTCGACGGCCTGCGGGTGAGTAGTACCCAGGTCCGCAATGCCCTGGCCGCCGCCGATTTCGATCTGGCCGAGCGCCTGCTGGGTCGCCCGTACCGCATTGCCGGGCGGGTGTTGCACGGCCAGAAACTGGCGCGCCAGTTGGGTACGCCCACTGCCAATGTGCAGTTGAAGCGCCGTCGCGTGCCGCTTTCCGGGGTGTACCTGGTGAGTGTCGATCTCGATGGCAAGACCTGGCCCGGCGTCGCCAATATCGGCGTGCGGCCCACGGTTGCAGGTGATGGCAAGGCCCACCTGGAAGTACATCTTTTAGATTTTGCCGGCGATCTGTATGACCGGCGTTTGACGGTGGTTTTCCACCACAAGCTGCGTGAAGAGCAGCGTTTCGCCTCCCTGGAGGCGTTGAAGACGGCGATCAATGCGGATGTTGCCGCCGCCCGTGCCCAAGTGGCACGTATCCATAGCGCCAATCGCTAATGAAGAGCCTTAAATGACCGACTATAAAGCCACGTTAAACCTTCCGGACACCGCCTTCCCAATGAAGGCCGGCCTGCCTCAGCGCGAACCACAGATTCTGCAGCGTTGGGACAGCATTGGCCTGTACGGAAAGTTGCGCGAGATTGGCAAGGATCGTCCCAAGTTCGTACTGCACGACGGTCCTCCCTATGCCAACGGCTCGATTCACATCGGTCATGCGGTCAACAAGATTCTCAAGGACATGATCATCCGCTCGAAAACCCTGGCGGGTTTCGACGCGCCTTACGTTCCTGGCTGGGACTGCCACGGTCTGCCGATCGAGCACAAGGTCGAGGTGACCCACGGCAAGAACCTGTCCTCGGACCAGACCCGCGAGCTGTGCCGCGCCTACGCTTCCGAGCAGATTGAAGGGCAGAAGGCCGAGTTCATCCGCCTGGGTGTGCTGGGCGACTGGGCCAATCCCTACAAGACCATGAACTTCGCCAACGAGGCCGGCGAGATCCGTGCCCTGGCGGAAATGGTCAAGGGCGGCTTCGTGTTCAAGGGCCTGAAGCCGGTGAACTGGTGCTTCGACTGCGGCTCGGCCCTGGCTGAAGCAGAAGTCGAGTATCAGGACAAGAAGTCCGCGACCATCGACGTGGCCTTCCCGGTCGCCGACGAAGCCAAGCTGGCCGGCGCCTTCGGCCTGGCCAAGCTGGCCAAGCCTGCTGCCATCGTGATCTGGACCACCACCCCCTGGACCATCCCGGCCAACCAGGCGCTGAACGTACACCCTGAGTTCAACTATGCCCTGGTCGACACCGGCGCACGCCTGCTGGTGCTGGCCGAAGAGCTGGTGGAATCCTGCCTGGCCCGCTACAACCTGGAAGGCTCGGTGATTGCCACGGCTCCAGGTTCGGCCCTGGAACTGATCAATTTCCGTCATCCGTTCTACGATCGTCTGTCGCCGGTGTATCTGGCCGAATACGTGGAGCTGGGTGCCGGCACTGGCGTGGTTCACTCGGCCCCGGCCTATGGTGAAGACGACTTCGTGACCTGCAAGCGTTATGGCATGGTCAACGACGACATCCTCAATCCGGTGCAGAGCAACGGTGTCTACGCGACATCGCTGGAGTTCTTCGGCGGCCAGTTCATCTGGAAGGCCAACCCGGCCATTGTCGACAAGCTGAGCGAAGTCGGTGCGCTGCTGCACACCGAAACCATCAGCCACAGCTACATGCACTGCTGGCGCCACAAGACCCCGCTGATCTATCGCGCCACCGCGCAGTGGTTCGTTGGCATGGACAAGCAGCCGGAAGCCGGCGACACCCTGCGCCAACGCGCCCTGCAAGCCATCGAAGACACCCAGTTCGTACCGGCCTGGGGCCAGGCACGCCTGCACTCGATGATCGCCAACCGCCCGGACTGGTGCATCTCCCGCCAGCGCAACTGGGGTGTGCCGATCCCGTTCTTCCTGAACAAGGAAAGCGGCGACCTGCACCCACGCACTGTCGAGCTGATGGAAGAAGTGGCCCAGCGCGTCGAGCAGGAAGGCATCGAGGCCTGGTTCAAGATGGACGCCGCTGAGCTGCTGGGCGACGAAGCCGCCCAGTACGACAAGATCAGCGACACCCTGGACGTCTGGTTCGACTCCGGCACCACTCACTGGCACGTGCTGCGCGGTTCGCACCCCATGGGCCACGAAAGCGGTCCGCGGGCCGACCTGTACCTGGAGGGCTCCGACCAGCACCGTGGCTGGTTCCACTCGTCCCTGCTCACCGGTTGCGCCATCGACAACCACGCGCCGTACCGCGAACTGTTGACCCACGGCTTCACCGTGGACGAGAACGGCCGCAAGATGTCCAAGTCCCTGGGCAACGTGATCGCGCCACAGAAGGTCAACGACACCCTGGGTGCCGACATCATGCGCCTGTGGGTCTCGGCCACCGACTACTCCGGCGAGATGGCGGTTTCCGACCAGATTCTGCAGCGCAGCGCCGACGCCTACCGGCGGATCCGCAACACTGCGCGTTTCCTGCTTTCCAACCTGAGCGGCTTCAACCCGGCCACCGACCTGCTGCCGGCCGAAGACATGCTGGCCCTGGACCGTTGGGCCGTGGACCGTACCTTGTTGCTGCAGCGCGAGCTGGAGCTGCACTACGGCGAATACCGCTTCTGGAACGTCTACTCCAAGGTGCACAACTTCTGCGTGCAGGAGTTGGGCGGCTTCTACCTCGACATCATCAAGGACCGCCAGTACACCACCGGCGCCAACAGCAAGGCGCGCCGCTCGGCGCAGACCGCGCTGTACCACATCTCCGAAGCGCTGGTGCGCTGGATCGCACCGATCCTGGCCTTCACCGCCGATGAGCTGTGGGAATACCTGCCGGGCGAGCGTAACGAATCCGTGATGCTTAACACCTGGTACGAAGGCCTGACCGAATTGCCCGCTGACTTCGAACTGGGCCGCGAGTACTGGGAAGGCGTGATGGCCGTCAAGGTTGCGGTGAACAAGGAGCTGGAAGTTCAGCGCGCGGCCAAGGCCGTCGGTGGCAACCTGCAAGCCGAAGTCACCCTGTTTGCCGAGGATGGCCTGGCCGCTGACCTGGACAAGCTGAGCAACGAACTGCGTTTCGTGCTGATCACCTCGACCGCCAGCCTGGCCCCGTTTGCCCAGGCACCAGCGGACGCCGTGGCCACCGAAGTACCGGGCCTCAAGCTCAAAGTCGTCAAGTCGGCCTTCCCCAAGTGCGCCCGTTGCTGGCACTGCCGTGAAGACGTCGGCGTGCACCCTGAGCACCCGGAAATCTGCGGTCGTTGTGTAGACAACATCAGCGGAGCAGGCGAGGTCCGTCACTATGCCTAACGCCGCAGGCCGTTTCGGCCGTCTGGGCTGGCTGTGGTTGAGCGTGCTGGTCCTGGTCATCGACCAGGTCAGCAAGCTGCACTTCGAAAGTTCGCTGAGCATGTACCAGCAGATCGTGGTGGTCCCGGATTACTTCAGCTGGACCCTGGCCTACAACACCGGCGCCGCCTTCAGCTTCCTCGCCGACGGCTCCGGCTGGCAGCGCTGGCTGTTCGCCCTGATCGCGATTGCGGTCAGTGCGGTGCTGGTGGTCTGGCTCAAGCGTCTGGGGCGCAATGAAACCTGGCTGGCCATCGCTCTGGCGCTGGTGCTGGGCGGGGCCCTGGGTAACCTGTACGACCGCATCGCCCTGGGCCATGTGATTGATTTCATCCTGGTGCACTGGCAGAACCGCTGGTACTTCCCGGCATTCAACTTCGCCGACAGTGCCATTACCGTTGGCGCGGTGATGCTGGCCCTGGATATGTTCAAGAGCAAGAAAACCGGAGAAGCCGTTCATGACTGAACAGGTATTGACTGATCAACGCATCGGTCAGAACACGGAAGTCACTTTGCATTTCGCATTGCGCCTGGAGAACGGCGACACCGTAGACAGCACGTTCGACAAGGCCCCGGCGACCTTCAAGGTCGGCGATGGCAACCTGCTGCCAGGGTTCGAGGCGGCGCTGTTCGGCTTCAAGGCCGGCGACAAGCGCAACCTGACCATCGAACCGGAAAACGCCTTCGGCCAGCCCAACCCGCAGAACGTGCAGGTCATCCCGCGTTCGCAGTTCCAGGACATGGAGCTTTCGGAAGGCTTGCTGGTGATCTTCAACGATGCGGCGAACACCGAGTTGCCAGGTGTGGTCAAAACTTTCGATGACGCGCAGGTGACCATCGATTTCAACCACCCGCTGGCCGGCAAGACCTTGACCTTCGACGTTGAAATCATCGACGTCAAAGCGCTTTAAAAGCATCGCCGGCATGCCGTCTTCTATTATCCAGGAGCCGGCTGCCGGCGATCCGCTGTCTACAACGATCTAACTTCTTGCGCGCAAGACACGAGGCACAGCATGCAAATCAAACTCGCCAACCCCCGTGGCTTCTGCGCCGGCGTGGACCGGGCGATCGAAATCGTCAATCGCGCCCTGGAAGTCTTCGGGCCGCCGATCTACGTCCGGCATGAAGTGGTGCACAACAAATTTGTCGTCGAAGACCTGCGCAATCGTGGAGCGATCTTCGTCGAAGAGCTGGACCAGGTGCCGGATGATGTCATCGTCATCTTCAGCGCCCACGGTGTTTCCCAGGCGGTGCGCAGCGAGGCTGCAGGTCGTGGCCTCAAAGTGTTCGACGCCACCTGCCCGCTGGTGACCAAGGTGCATATCGAAGTGGCGCGCTACAGCCGCGACGGCCGTGAATGCATCCTGATCGGCCACGCCGGCCACCCCGAGGTCGAAGGCACCATGGGCCAGTACGACGCCAGCAATGGCGGCGCCATCTACCTGGTGGAAGACGAAAAGGATGTGGCCGAATTGCAGGTGCGCAACCCCGAGCGCCTGGCATTCGTGACCCAGACCACCTTGTCCATGGATGACACCAGCCGGGTGATCGATGCCTTGCGCACGCGCTTTCCGGCCATCGGCGGGCCACGCAAGGACGACATCTGCTACGCCACACAGAACCGTCAGGACGCGGTCAAGCAACTGGCCGACGAATGCGACGTGGTGCTGGTGGTCGGCAGCCCCAACAGCTCCAACTCCAACCGCCTGCGCGAGCTGGCCGAACGCATGGCCACCCCGGCCTACCTGATCGACGGTGCCGAAGACCTGCAGCGCAGCTGGTTCGATGGTGTGGAGCGCATCGGCATTACCGCCGGCGCCTCGGCCCCGGAAGTGCTGGTGCGTGGCGTGATCCAGCAACTGCAGGCCTGGGGTGCCACCGGCGCCGATGAGCTGGCCGGCCGCGAAGAAAACATCACCTTCTCCATGCCCAAAGAGCTGCGGGTTCGCTCGCTGCTCTGATCAGCCGACGCCTGCACACAAGGCCTGCTCGGCGTTTTCCCTGCGCAGGCTGACCCTCCCGCTACGTGACAGCACCACTTGATGGCGGCTGTACTCCTGGCCTGCCTGGCAGACATGGAGTGTTCCGGCCTGGAACGCGCCACTGGGCAGCAGCGGATGGCCCAGGGCACTGAAGCGCACGAAGTGCTGCACCGGGCGATTGCCCACGATCAATACCTGCCCACTGCCTTGGCGCTCGATCAGTTGCGGGTTGCGTGCGTCCTGGGCGCCCTTGCCGCTGATATCCAGGATGATCCTCCAGCCCCGGCTCCAGTCGTCCTCCAGACCATGGATCAGGACCGTGCGCTGGTGCAGGATCGCTGCCGCCCGGGCGTTGCGCAGGCCACTGGCGAGCATCTGCGCGGCGTCCTGCTGGCGATTGGAGCGCAGCAGCTCACTCATGGCGCTACCGGAAAGCGGCAGCAGCAGGGCCAGCAGAACCAATGCGGTCAGCAGTTCAATCAGGCTGAAGCCTTTCTCATGCATGGGGTCTCCCTCCCTGGGGACGACGGTTTCACGCAATCCGTGCGTGTTCATTGAGCAAATGGCCAAAGCGCCGGTCTATGTAGGGTCCGGGCGCTTGCCTGTTATAGCCGATGACACTTCCAAGGCCGGCCATGAATTTGCATACAAAGGGTTTCACCTTGCTGGAATTGCTCGTCGCCCTGGCGATCGCGGCCCTTCTTCTGGGCCTGGTGGTGCCAGCCTATCGCACCACCGTGCAGCGAGTGCGTGCCGACACCGAGATCAATCAACTACGTCAGGCCCTGGCTTACGCACGGTTGGAAGCGATCAATCGCCGCCAGAGGGTCGGGATTCGCCCGGCTGCCAAGGACGCTCCCTGGAACGGCGAATTGATGGTGTATGCGGGGCAGGACCCCGGAGGCAATGTATTGCGGGTTGTTCCAGCCATCAGTCCGGGCGCCACCCTGACGCTAACCTCAGATGACCACAGCATCGATTTCAATCGCCTCGGCGGCTTGGCGGCCAGTGATGCGCTGCACATCGTCTATGGACTGGACCAGCAGCGGCGGGTGATCAGTGTCTGTCTCAATGGGCGGGTGATAGCAGCGGAGAACTGCGGATGAACGTGCGGGATGCACAGGGTGGCATGACCCTGATCGAGGTGCTGGTGGCGCTGTTGATACTGGCGGTGGGCCTGCTGGGTGCGGCGGCGGTGCAGATCAAGGCGCTGCAGTACACCGACAGCTCGCGGATGACCACCCAGGCCAGCTTTATCGCCTATGACATGCTCGACCGGATCCGCGCCAACGCCGCCGCCGACTACAGCGTGGCGATACCGGCCGAGGGCAACCCGGGCAATGTGCGGGATCAGGACCTGTACGACTTCGCCGCCAATATCGCGAGCTTCGCCGGCCCCAGCGGCAAGGGCAGCATCAGCGTCAAGCAGCATGTCTACACCATTCGCATCACCTGGGACGACTCCCGTGCCGAAGGCCGGGAGGGCAGCCTGCGTAGCCTGGAGCTCAGCAGCCGGGTTGCAGCGCAACCGGGAGGCTTGCCGTGAACCGGGCCGATAGTGGCTTCGGCCTGGTGGAGATGATGCTGGCACTGGCCTTGAGCCTGGTGCTGGTACTGGGGGTGGCCCAGGTATTCATTGCAGCGAAGAACACCTACCAGAGTCAGAGCGCTGCCGCCTACCTGCAGGAGGATGCTCGCTTTGTCCTGAGCAAGATGCTTCAGGAAATCCGCATGGTGGGGCTGTTCGGTTGCCTGCGGACCATCAGTGATGCCAGCACGGCACGGGAGTTCTCGCACTATGCGGCGACGCCGATCCAATGGGACAACGCCGAGCAGAAACTGACCCTGATCACCGCCGATGTCGGGGACGATGGCGGTACGCCGACCTGGAGCGTGGTCAGCGACTGCCAGCGCAGCGCCGTAGCCTATTCAGGCGCTCATCGAGGGGCCGGCGCTGAGCAGGTGTTCGCCCTGCGCCGGCTGTTCTACAGCCTGAAGAATCGCCAGTTGCTGCTGGGCAGCGGCCTTGGCAAGCAGCAAGCGGTGCTGCTGGACAACGTCGAAGCCTTTGATGTGAGTTTCGGCATGGCCCGTTCGGCCACCGACATTGCCGCCTCCAGCTACAGTCGCAACCCGTTGGACCCGGAACGGATCCGCAGTGTGCGCTTGCGCCTGACCCTGGTCGACCCCCATGACCGCGTGCGCCCGCAGACCTATAGCGTGGTCGCGGCCCTGCGCAACAGGTTGCCCTGATGACGCGCTTGCGAGGTCGGGTTCCTCTCGGGCAGCGGGGCATGGCGTTGCTGGTCAGCCTGGTGTTCCTGTTGCTGCTGACCCTGATCGGGCTCTCGTCGCTGCAGAACGCCACCCTGCAGGAAAAAATGGCCGCCAGCCTGGCTCTGCACAACCGCGCATTCCAGGCCGCCGAAGCCGCGCTGCGGGTGGGGGAGAGTGCGGTGCAGCAGGATGATTTTCGCTTGCCGGTATGTGCCAGCCCTGCTCAGTGTGCGCCTCCCGCCGAATCAGCGCTGGTCAAGGCTCCTGGAGTCAATGCTGCTTCGGCGGTGCTGTGGATCGCTAGCGGCTCTGGCTTCTACGGGGTGCAGAACCTCGGTGTTTCACAGGATGCGGTGAATGTGCCGAGCAATACTCCAGCCACCTTGTATCGCGTGACCGCTGTCGGTCTGGCCGGGCAATCGCGCAGTGTGCTGGAGAGCATCTATGCCAAGTATTGATCGGGGCATGCGTCGGCCCGGCTGGCGAAGCCTGGGCGCGCTGCTGCTGAGCCTGTTGCCGGTGCCTCTGGCCATGGCGTTCAACCCTGCCAGCACCCCGCTTCTTGGTGCCGCGGCGGTGGCGCCGAACGTGATGCTGGTGCTGGATGACTCCCTGGGCATGAACAGCATTGTCCATGCCCGGGAGTTCGATCCGCTGCTCGCCCGGGCTGCGGTCTGGCGCTGTGCCGGAGTGGGGGGCGAGTGTGCTCGGGGTGAGCGACTTGCAGGCCAGGCGATTGCCTTGTCCAGCCTCGGCGAGTCGGGGTGCCGGGCAGGCTTTCACAGCTTCCATGATCCCGAGCGTGGGGTGCGCTGCCTGAAGCTGCCGGACCCGGTTGGGGCTGGAAATACGCTGTACTCCGCGGACTACCTGTCCTGGCTACTGGCGCAGGCCAAGGGACGGGAGCGAGACTTCACTGACGGTTCCATTCCCAACGACTACCGGATGAATGTGGCTCGGCGGCTGGCCACGGCCCTGGTTACCCGGTATCGCTGGCTGCGCCTGGGGTTGGCCACCTTCAACCCGCCGGCCCCGGGTGATCCGGGCCCTGGGGGTTACATTGCCCGTCCCATCAGCGACCTGTCGGCCATTGAAGGCGCTGTGAGCCCGGCCCAGGCCGAGGCCAATTACCAGGCCCTGCTGGCGACAATCAACGGCCTCAAGGCCGGCGGTCATACGCCGTTGGCGGAAACCTACTACGAGATCACCCGCTACCTGCGCGGCATGGTGCCGTACTACAACCTTTCACCGGCGCTCTACAGCAGCCCCATTCAATACCGTTGCCAGAAGAACTACGGAGTGGTGATCAGTGCCGGCGCGGCGGATCACGATACTCAGTTCCCGTTCAACGACCCTTTGGGGGCGGGGCGCCTGCCCAACTGGGACGGGATCGGCAACGATGGTGGCGAGCGCGATGGGCAGACTCTATTCCTCGATGACCTGGCCAAGTTCGCCTTCGATATCGACTTGCGTGGCCCAGGAGTGGATGAGGCCGGTAAAAGCTGGGCGGCGGTGGATTTCCCCCGTCAGTACCTGAATACCTTCACGGTGGGTTTCCAGGCCCACAATCCTCTGCTGATGGGTGCTGCGGACTACGGCCAGGGTGAGTATTTCCAGGCCCGCAGCAACCTTGAAGGCGTGCTGGCAGGCGTTCTGGGCGAAGGCGTAGCCAGTGCCGTGACTGCCGGCAGTGGTGTACTGGATGCCGCCAGTGGTCGTTATTACCAGAGCCAGTACGACCCGGTCGATTGGCATGGCACGATCCGCGCCTACGGCATCGACAATCAGGGCCGAGTGGCTGTCGGTTCGCCGTTGTGGAGCAGCGATAGTGGCGTGGATGGTGCCGGCGCGGCGGTAATCCATGAGACCTGGAACACTGCCAGCCGGCGTCCGGTGAGCCTGGCCTACGGCAACTTGTCCACCGCTCAGCGTGGCGAACTTGAGCAGTCGTTGCCTGCAGGTGTCAGTGGCGCCGAACTATTGGACTGGAGCCAGGGCCGCTCCGTGAGCGGGCTCAGGGAGCGCCGCTATCAGTTGGGAGATATCGTCAATTCGCCGCTGGTGCTGGCAACTGCCGGGCAGCGCAGTGCTGTCGATGGGGCTGCCGGGGGCGACTACAGCCGCTACCTGGCACAGAAAGCCACGGCCATGGCGACGCGCTTGTTGGTGAACAGCAATGACGGGTTGTTCAATGTGCTGGACCCGGCCAGCGGTGAGCGCCTCTATGGCTACATGCCCTCCAGCGCGTTGGGCGCCCTGGCGCAGGTCGCCGATCCCGGTTATCGGCGGGGCGAGCGCCATCGCTATCTGGTGGATGGTCCCCTGGCGGTGTTCGATGGGCAGCGGGGCGGTGCCTGGCAAACCCTGGCCCTGGGGGGCGTCGGGGCGGGCGGCAAGAGTTTCTTTGCAGTGCGTCTGTTCGACGCCGTGCACGGCAATACGCCTGGCGCCTTGTGGGAAATCGGCGCTCCTCCCGAGCCGGACCGCAATCATCCTTTCAATGACCTGGGGTATGCCTATGCCCGCCCACAGGTAGCGCGCTTGGCCGATGGTCGCTGGGCGGCCTTCATCGGCAATGGCTACGGCAGCCATTCCGGGGTGGCAGCGCTGTATGTGGTGGACCTGAATGATGGCTCGCTGATTCGCGAGATCGCCATTGACGACCAGCCTGACAATGGCCTGTCGTCCGTCACCCTCAAGGTCAATGCACGCAATGAAGTGCAGGCGGCCTATGCGGGCGACCTCAAGGGGCGACTGTGGAAATTCGAGCTGTCCGGCAACGATAGCGCCAGCTGGCATCTGGCATTTGCCGGGCAGCCCTTGTTCCGCACCGCGGGAGGCGCCAGCCAGCCGATCAGCGCACCGCCGCGCCTGCTCGATCATCCCCGTGGTGGCCAATTGGTGCTGTTCGGTACGGGCAAGCTCAACGAGACCCGGGACAAGCAAAGCCGGGCGCGCCAGGGATTCTATGGCGTGTGGGACGCCGAGGGCGGTCCTGGGGGCATTGGCGAAAGTCAGTTGCAGGTGCAGCACCTTGAGGCCGGGTTCAGCGCGGCGGCCGGCAGTTTCCTGCGCAGCACCCTCAACGAGGTGCGTTATCCGGCGCAGCGCGGCTGGTACCTGCCCCTGGTACAAGGTGGCCTGGCAGCCGGCGAGCGGGTGCTCAACGAGGCGACCCTGGTGGCCGGCAGGGTGGTGTTCAGCACCCTGCAACTGGAGCCCGACGACCCTTGTTCGAGTGCCGGCAGTGGGAAATTGATCGAGCTGGAGGCGTTCAGCGGTAAGATGCTCGACGCTGCGGTGCTCGACACCAATGGCGACGGGGTCGTGGATGACCAGGACCAGCCCTCCAGCGGCGTGCGCTACGTCGGCACCGTGCCCAGCCTCGGCGGAGTTGCCAGCAATGGCGCCCGCAAGATCATCAATGACTCCAGGGGTGGCATCAGCACCCTGGTGGAAAGGCCCGGCGGTGGCAGCCGGCGCATCCTGTGGCGACAAATCCAGTAAGCGAGATTCTTGACCATGCGCAGATCCAACCAAGGTTTTACCCTGATCGAAATCATGATCGTGATTGCGATCATCGGTCTGGTCCTTACCTTGAGCCTTCCCAGCATCACCGAATACGTGAAAAAACCGCACCGCAGTGAAATCGCGGTACTGCTTACCGAGCAGGCACAGCAGCTTGAACGGCATTTCTCCAAGGCTGGGGTCTACAGCAACGCCCCGGACCTGAGCGCCGGCAATGAGTACTACAGCATTGCCGCAACCCTGACCGACACCGGCTTCTCCCTGACCGCGACCCCGAAGGACGATGGGCTGATGGCGGCGGACAAGTGCGGCAGTTTCAGCATCGACCAGACCGGCGCGACCCGCATCAGCGGCCAGGCCGAAGGGCTGACCGCCAAGGATTGCTGGGGGCGCTGAGCACCTGATTCGGGCCGCAGCGCCCACTGTCTTTCTCATGATTGGATCGGACTATGGCTAAGCAACAGCAAGTGCTGGTGGTGGGCGGCGGGGTGATCGGCCTGCTCACCGCCTTCAATCTGGCGTCCCAGGGCCAGCAGGTACGGCTTCTGGAACGTTCGGACCTGGGGCGTGAATCGTCCTGGGCCGGTGGTGGGATCGTCTCGCCGCTTTACCCCTGGCGCTACAACCCGGCGGTCACTGCCCTGGCGCACTGGTCGCAGGATTTCTACCCACAACTGGCCCAGCAACTGTTCAGTGCCACCGGTGTCGACCCGCAGGTGCATGTCACCGGCCTCTACTGGTTGGACCTGGAGGATGAAGCCCAGGCCCTGGAGTGGGCCAAGCGTGAAGGCCGGCCGCTGAGTGCTGTGGATATCTCGGCGGTGCATGACGCGGTGCCGGTGCTGGGCAATGGTTATCAACAGGCGATCTACATGGCCGATGTGGCCAACGTGCGCAACCCGCGCCTGGTCAAATCCCTGAAGGCGGCGTTACAGGCGTTGCCTAATGTGCAAATCGATGAGCAATGCACCGTCAGTGGTTTTATCCGCGAAGGCCAGCAAGTGGTGGGGGTCGATAGCTCGCTGGGCCAGGTTCGCGCTGATCAGGTGGTGCTCTGCGCCGGGGCCTGGAGTGGCGAACTGCTGGGCAGCCTGGGCCTGGAACTGCCGGTGGAGCCGGTGAAGGGGCAGATGATCCTCTACAAGTGTGCTGCCGACTTTCTGTCCTGCATGGTCCTGGCCAAGGGGCGCTATGCCATCCCGCGGCGCGATGGCCACATTCTGGTGGGCAGCACTCTGGAGTATGAAGGTTTCGACAAGACCCCGACCGTTTCGGCCCTGGAGAGCCTCAAGGCCTCCGCGGTCGAGCTGATTCCCGCACTGGCCGAGGCCGAGGTGGTCGGGCACTGGGCCGGGCTGCGCCCGGGCTCTCCGGAAGGCATTCCCTACATCGGGCCGGTTCCGGGCTTTGCAGGCCTGTGGCTCAACTGCGGGCACTACCGCAATGGCCTGGTGTTGGCGCCGGCCTCCTGCCAGCTGTTCTGCGACCTGCTGCTGGGGAACCCGCCGATCATCGACCCGGCGCCTTATGCGCCTGAAGGTCGGATCTAGTCCAGCCCGAGCTTCTTCATGCGGTAACGCATCGAACGAAACGACAGGCTCAGCCGCCGGGCCGCCGCCGTGCGGTTCCAGCGGGTTTCCTCCAGGGCCTGGAGCAGCAGCTGGCGCTCCACCTGTTGCAGGTGCAGCGCCAGGTCTAGCTGGGTGGCCGCCGCCGATGATCGGGCTTCAAGGCTGTCGGCTCTGGGCAACTGCAGGTCGTCTGTTTCTATCCAGCGTCCTTCGCATAGGGTCTGCGCCCGTTCCAGCAGGTTTTCCAGCTCTCGCACGTTGCCCGGAAAGTCATAGCGCTCCAGGGCTTGCAGGGCTTCGGGACGTAGCTGGACGGCAGGCTGGCCGCTGTCCCTGGCCAGGCGCTGCAGGACGTGCCCGGCCAGTGCGGGGATGTCGCCACGGCGCTCGCGCAACGCCGGGACTCGCAACTCGATGACGTTCAGGCGGTAGTAGAGGTCCTGGCGAAAGCGTCCGGTCTCTACCTCGTTTTTCAGGTCCTTGTGGGTGGCACAGAGAATCCGCACGTCGACGGATTTTTCCTGTTGGCTGCCTACAGGGCGCACGGATTTTTCCTGCAAGGCTCGCAGCAGTTTTACTTGCATGGCCAGGGGCAGGTCGGCGACCTCATCAAGAAACAGTGTGCCGCCGTGGGCGGCCAGAAATAGCCCGGGCTGATCGCTGACGGCGCCACTGAAGCTGCCTTTGCAATGGCCGAAGAGTTCACTCTCCATCAATTCGGAAGGAATCGCCCCGCAGTTGACCGGGACGAACGGGTATCGGGCCCTGGGGCCAAGCTGGTGGAGCAGACGGGCGACCCGTTCCTTGCCACTGCCGGATTCACCGCTGATATAGACCGCCGCCAGGCTGTGGGCCAGCTTGTCGATGTGGCGACGCAGGGCATTCATGGGCGCCGAGTCTCCCAGCAATTGCCGGGCTGGGTCCTCCGTTGCGCAGTCCGTGGCCTGCTTCAGGCTGGCACCTACCCAAGCGCGCAGTTGCTTGAGGTCCAGAGGCTTGTGCAGCAACTGGCAGGCTCCGGCCTGCAGGGCGCCCGCGCTGGCCTGTGCACAGGCGCCGTTGCTTAGCAGCGCCACAGGAAGGTTGGGGTGGGACTGGCGGATGTGCCGCAGCAGCTCCAGCCCGCTGCCGTCCGGTAGCTGCAGGTCGGTCAGGCACAGGTCAAAGCGCTCACGGGCCAGGCGGCCACGGGCTTCCTGCAGGGTGCGCGCACTTTGGGTGTGCAAGCGCATTCGGCCCAGAGTGATCTCCACAAGGGCGCGGGTTTCCGTGGCGTCATCGACCACCAGCACCGATTGCCGTGGGTTCATGGCAGCTGCAGTTTTCATCCGTGAGTGAGGAGCGGGCAACAGTGCTCGCCCGATGGGCGTGAACTCAAGTCTAGGCCCGACGGGGTAGCGGCGCAGGGGATGGGCCACTGGTCATCCTGCCGGGCGTCCTGAAGGTGCGCGTCGTCGGGACGTTGTGGTGCCCGTGGATGGGGGGCTACAGCGCTCTGCCCGAGAGCGAAACGGCGAGTGGGCGCCCACAGGCTATTTTGTCGCCAATTGTTCGGCCGGGGTTGGCACTTGGGCCTTCCCGTTCCTGAGTAGAGGTTCGAAGCCTGGGAGAGGCGAGGGAGGAAGGGGGCGACGAGCCGGTTCATGCGCTGACCAAGGCCTGGAATAGTCCGTGTCAGACGCCATTTTTCGCCCCCGAGTTCCTTGCCTCGGGTATCCGCAGTGGGCCTGGCGGCTCAGCGGTCCTGGTTTCCCGGCCCTTGTTGCAGGTGTGCCTGGCTGCAGTACCACTGTTGCGACTGGCTCAGGGCCCGGTCCTGGGGCAGGTGCACGCCGCAATGGGCGCAACGCACCATGGGCGTAGTGGCCGGTTCATTGGGGGAGCGAGGGGCGGCGGCAGGACGCTTGAACTTGCGCCAGAACCATACCGCGGCGGCAATCAGAGCGATCCAGAACAGTAGACGAACCATGGCAACCAGCTTTTTGAAGGGGGAGGGGGCAGTTTAGCCAAGCGCCCGTCGGGCGCACAGGCCCATCAATGCGCGGGCATAAAAAAGGGAGACTTCAAGTCTCCCTTTCCGGCCTGCGGGGTGATCAGTCGAACACGCCGAAGGTCATGTAGCTGAACCAGGAACGGTCGCTATTGTTGTTGCCGGCAGCCTCGTGCTCTTCTTCCTCGACCACGTCGCCGTTGCTGTCTTTAGGCTTGAGCTCGGACGGAATGGCGTCCTTGGCATCCTGGTACTGCTTCATCACGTCCTGGTTGGCGCGGGTTTCTCCCGGCGGCAGCGGTGGACGGGACTCGATCAGGCCCAGGGTGGCCTTGCTCAGCCAGGAACGGTTGTCGGCCTCAGCCACGCGTGGCACGAACTGACCGTCCACCAGGCTTGGGTGGTTGGGGTAGTTGAGCTTGAGAGTTTCCAGGCTGGTGGCAGCCAGTTCATCCAGGTGCAGGCGCTGGTAGGCCTCGGTCATCACCGCCAGGCCGTCGCCGACCGATGGGGTTTCCTGGAAGTTCTCCACTACGTAGCGGCCACGGTTGGCGGCGGCGACATAGGCCTGGCGGGTCAGGTAATAGTCGGCTACGTGGATCTCGTAGGCAGCCAGCAGGTTGCGCAGGTAGATCATGCGCTGCTTGGCGTCCGGCGCGTAGCGGCTGTTGGGGAAGCGGCTGGTCAGCTGGGCGAACTCGTTGTAGGAGTCGCGGGCGGCACCCGGGTCACGCTTGGTCATGTCCAGCGGCAGGAAGCGCGCCAGCAGGCCGACGTCCTGGTCGAACGAGGTCAGGCCCTTGAGGTAGTAGGCGTAGTCCACGTTCGGGTGCTGGGGGTGCAGGCGAATGAAGCGCTCGGCGGCGGACTTGGCGGCCTCCGGCTCGGCATTCTTGTAGTTGGCGTAGATCAGCTCGAGCTGTGCCTGATCGGCGTAGCGACCAAAGGGATAGCGCGATTCCAGGGCCTTGAGCTTGGCAGTGGCGCTGGTATAGCTGTGGTTGTCCAGGTCGGTCTGCGCCTGCTGGTACAACTCGACTTCGCTCAGGTTTTCGTCAACGACTTCCTTCGATGAGCAAGCAGCGGTCAGTGCGAGGATGGCGATCAGCAGCAGGTGTTTCACTTGCATGGCGGCTTGCGTCCCTATGACGGCCGCTGTCTTGGGCGGGGCCGTCCTGTTATGATGAGCGCCCCGTTGAAAGCCTCGGGGCAAAAGACGCCGTATTTAACCACAAGCGCGCAGCCGAAACCAAAGGCTGTGCCGACGCCCAGTCCGAGCATGTCCGATAAAATTGAACTTCGCGCAGAGGTGCCGTCCGAACTGGGCGGTCAACGCCTCGATCAAGTCGCCGCCCAACTATTCGCTGAGCATTCGCGCTCGCGCCTTTCCGCCTGGATCAAGGACGGCCGCCTGACTGTGGACGGAGCGGTCATCCGCCCGCGGGACATCGTGCACGGCGGCTCCATTCTTGAGCTGACTGCCGAGCAGGAGGCCCAGGGCGAGTGGATCGCCCAGGATATCGAGCTGGATATCGTCTATGAAGATGACGACATCCTGGTGATCAACAAGCCTGCGGGCCTGGTGGTGCACCCGGCTGCCGGCCATGCCGACGGCACCCTGCTCAATGCCCTGCTGCATCACATCCCGGACATTATCAATGTGCCGCGGGCCGGTATCGTCCACCGCCTGGACAAGGACACCACAGGACTGATGGTGGTGGCCAAGACCATCCAGGCGCAGACCCAACTGGTGGCCCAGCTGCAAAGCCGCAGTGTCAGCCGCATCTATGAATGCATCGTGATCGGCGTGGTAACCGCCGGGGGCAAGATCAACGCTCCGATCGGCCGTCATGGCCAGCAGCGCCAGCGCATGGCGGTGATGGAGGGCGGCAAGCAGGCCGTCAGCCACTACCGGGTCCTGGAACGTTTCCGTTCCCACACCCATGTGCGGGTCAAGCTGGAAACCGGTCGTACCCACCAGATCCGGGTGCACATGGCCCACATCAACTTCCCGCTGGTGGGGGATCCAGCCTACGGCGGCCGCTTCCGCATTCCGCCGGCGGCGAGCCAGACCATGGTCGACTCGCTGAAGAACTTCCCGCGCCAGGCCCTGCATGCACGCTTCCTGGAGCTGGATCATCCGACCACCGGTATCCGCATGAGCTGGGAATCGCCGCTGCCGGACGATTTCGTCTGGCTGCTGTCGCTGCTCAAGCAGGACCGTGAGGCGTTCATCGGATGAATGACTGGCTGATTCCCGACTGGCCCGCGCCGGCCGGAGTCAAAGCCTGTACTACCACCCGCGCTGGCGGCGTCAGCCTGACGCCGTTCGACAGCCTTAACCTGGGCGACCATGTCGACGATCAGCCGCAAGCAGTGGCCGAGAATCGCCGTCGCCTGAGCGAACACTTCGGCATCGCCCCGGCCTGGCTGCAACAGGTGCACGGGGTGGCCGTGGCCCACGCCGACCCTTCCATGGTCGCGACCGCGGACGCCAGTTGGTCCGCCACCCCGGGCGTTGCCTGTGCGGTGATGACGGCCGACTGCCTGCCGGCACTGTTCTGCAACCGTGCCGGAACCCGAGTCGCCGCGGCCCATGCCGGCTGGCGCGGGTTGGCGGCGGGCGTGCTGGAAGCCACCCTCGACAGCCTGCATACGCCCTGCGCCGAGGTGCTGGTGTGGCTGGGGCCGGCCATTGGCCCGCAGCGCTTTGAAGTGGGGCCCGAGGTGCGTGAAGCCTTCGTCGCCCAGTTGCCGGCAGCCGAGCAGGCCTTTGTGCCGAGCGCCAATGCCGGGCGCTTCATGGCCGATATCTATCAGCTGGCGCGCCTGCGACTGGCTGCCTGTGGTGTGACTGCCGTGTACGGTGGCGGCTACTGCACCGTCAGCGATCCCCGCTTCTTTTCCTACCGGCGCAGCCCGCGCACCGGGCGTTTTGCCTCCCTTATCTGGCTTGAGCGCTAGACTAATCTGACTTGTGTCAAGCTGCTGACGCTTGAATCTCCCAGAATCGACCGCATCTAGTGAAACATCTGGCAGGTTTCTCTATTTAGGTGTGTCCATCGCTCCGGCCTGCTCAAAAGGAAGGTGACTAATGCGTATAGACCGATTAACCAGCAAATTGCAGCTGGCCTTATCCGATTCTCAATCTCTGGCGGTTGGCCTCGATCATCCGGCCATTGAACCGGCGCACCTGATGCAGGCGCTGCTGGAACAGCAGGGCGGCTCGATCAAGCCTCTGCTGATGCAGGTGGGCTTCGACGTCAACAGCCTGCGCAAGGAACTGAGCAAAGAGCTCGACCAGCTGCCGAAAATCCAGAACCCCACTGGCGACGTCAACATGTCCCAGGATCTGGCGCGCCTGCTCAACCAGGCCGACCGCCTGGCGCAGCAGAAAGGCGACCAGTTCATCTCCAGCGAGCTGGTGCTGCTGGCCGCCATGGATGAGAACAGCAAACTCGGCAAATTGTTGCTGGGCCAGGGCGTGAGCAAGAAAGCCCTGGAGAACGCCATCAACAACCTGCGTGGCGGTGAGGCGGTGAATGACGCCAACGTCGAAGAGTCGCGCCAGGCCCTGGACAAGTACACCGTCGACCTGACCAAGCGCGCCGAAGACGGCAAGCTTGATCCGGTAATCGGCCGTGACGACGAAATTCGCCGGACCATCCAGGTGCTGCAACGCCGGACCAAGAACAACCCGGTGCTGATTGGTGAACCAGGCGTGGGTAAGACCGCCATCGCCGAAGGCCTGGCCCAGCGGATCATCAACGGCGAAGTGCCCGATGGCCTCAAAGGCAAGCGCTTGCTGTCCCTGGACATGGGCGCCTTGATCGCCGGTGCCAAATACCGTGGCGAGTTCGAAGAACGCCTGAAGTCTTTGCTTAATGAACTGTCGAAGCAGGAAGGGCAGATCATCCTGTTCATCGATGAGCTGCACACCATGGTCGGCGCTGGTAAAGGCGAAGGCTCGATGGATGCGGGCAATATGCTCAAGCCGGCCCTGGCCCGTGGCGAGCTGCACTGCGTGGGCGCCACCACGCTCAACGAATACCGCCAATATATAGAGAAGGACGCAGCCCTCGAGCGGCGCTTCCAGAAAGTGTTGGTGGATGAACCGAGCGAGGAAGACACCATTGCTATCCTGCGCGGCCTGAAAGAGCGCTATGAGGTGCACCACAAGGTGGCGATCACCGACGGCGCGATCATTGCCGCGGCCAAGCTCAGCCATCGTTACATCACTGACCGGCAACTGCCGGACAAGGCCATCGACCTGATCGACGAGGCCGCCAGCCGCATCCGCATGGAGATCGACTCCAAGCCGGAAGTGCTGGACCGTCTGGAGCGGCGCCTGATTCAGCTCAAGGTCGAATCCCAGGCCCTGAAGAAAGAAGACGACGAGGCCGCGATCAAGCGCCTGGAAAAACTCCAGGAAGAGATTGTCCGCCTGGAGCGTGAATACGCTGACCTGGAAGAAGTCTGGACCTCGGAGAAAGCCGAAGTGCAGGGTTCTGCGCAGATCCAGCAGAAGATCGAGCAGTCGCGCCAGGAACTGGAAGCGGCGCGTCGTAAAGGCGATCTCAATCGCATGGCCGAGCTGCAGTACGGGGTGATTCCGGACCTGGAGCGCAGCCTGCAGATGGTCGACCAGCACGGCCACAGCGAGAACCAGTTGCTGCGCAGCAAGGTTACCGAGGAAGAGATTGCCGAAGTGGTGTCCAAGTGGACCGGCATTCCAGTGTCGAAAATGCTAGAAGGCGAGCGCGACAAGCTGCTGAAGATGGAAAGCCTGCTGCACGAGCGGGTGATTGGCCAGAACGAAGCCGTGGTGGCGGTGGCCAACGCTGTGCGCCGTTCCCGAGCCGGGTTGTCCGACCCGAACCGGCCCAGCGGTTCGTTCATGTTCCTCGGCCCGACCGGCGTGGGTAAGACCGAACTGTGCAAGGCCCTGGCGGAATTCCTCTTCGATACCGAAGAGGCCATGGTGCGGATCGACATGTCCGAGTTCATGGAGAAACATTCCGTGGCTCGCCTGATCGGTGCGCCACCAGGCTATGTCGGTTATGAAGAGGGCGGTTACCTGACCGAAGCCGTGCGTCGCAAGCCGTACTCGGTGATTCTTCTGGACGAAGTCGAGAAGGCGCACCCGGATGTGTTCAACATCCTGCTGCAGGTCCTGGAAGATGGCCGTCTGACGGACAGCCACGGGCGTACCGTGGATTTTCGCAATACGGTGATCGTCATGACCTCCAACCTGGGGTCGGCGCAGATCCAGGAGCTGGTAGGGGATCGCGAGGCACAACGTGCGGCGGTGATGGACGCGGTGTCCACCCACTTCCGGCCGGAGTTCATCAACCGGGTCGACGAAGTGGTGATCTTCGAGCCTCTGGCACGGGATCAGATCGCCGGCATCACGCAGATCCAGTTGGGTCGCCTGCGCAGTCGCCTGGCGGAGCGCGAGCTGAGCCTGGAACTGAGCGACGAGGCCTTGGACAAGCTGATCGCTGTGGGTTACGACCCGGTGTATGGCGCACGGCCGCTGAAACGGGCCATCCAGCGCTGGATCGAGAACCCGTTGGCGCAGTTGATCCTCTCCGGCGGTTTCCTGCCGGGAGCTACGGTTACCGCCTCGGTGCAGGACGACGAAATCGTCTTCGCCTGATCACTGATCGGTGGGTTTATAGAGGAGGCCTCGCATTGCGAGGCCTTTTTTTTCACTAGGGCGTTGAACTGTAAGGAAAAGGCTTGTAAAGTGCGCCCCGCAGTCAGTCACCCCCGAGGTTTTTTCTGATCAAGAAGAAACCGGCAATGAAGTCGCAAATCATTGTCTTAAAAGCAATTTAAGGGGTTGACAGGGGTTTTTAAGATTGTAAAATAGCGCGCCTCAGAGACATGAACGTAGCGATACGAACAAGTCGAAGAGGATGAAGTAAAAAGTTGTAACTTGAAATATGTAGTTCCGTGATAGCTCAGTCGGTAGAGCAAATGACTGTTAATCATTGGGTCCCAGGTTCGAGTCCTGGTCACGGAGCCAATTTCAAACCGGGGTATAGCGCAGTCCGGTAGCGCGCCTGCTTTGGGAGCAGGATGTCAGGAGTTCGAATCCCCTTACCCCGAC
>NZ_JBXAMM010000009.1:0-89362 GCF_058800645.1 Pseudomonas sp. GW822-FHT04H02
CGAACTCAGAAGTGAAACGATGCATCGCCGATGGTAGTGTGGGGTTTCCCCATGTGAGAGTAGGTCATCGTCAAGATCAAATTCCAAAACCCCTGTCTGCTCACGCAGACAGGGGTTTTGTTTTTGTGCGCTATAAAGCCTGGGCTGTGTGGCAGAAGCAGATTGCAGGGTGGATTCAGGGCTTTATCAGCATCGAGTAAGCAGCCATCAAGATCACACTTGCTTGCCTCTTACGCCCTGTTCTTACGCATCTTGCTGCTTCTACGGGCCATTAACTTACGCCACCAGATATAGATGCCGGTCAGTGCCAGCACGGCAATCAGAACGCCCAATAGAGCAATGATCACCTGCCCCGTGGTACCGATGATCCTGCCTCCATGTATGGGCAGTTGCAGTCGGTAGAAGCGCTCTCCGAGGGTGCCTTGCCCCGCTATCTCCTGCCCCAGCAAGCGCCCATCCGTACCGTGGAAGAACAGCCAGGACTTACCATGGGCCTGGCTGTCATGCCGACCAAAACCTGCTCCATAGAAGTTGTATTCAAAGCTGTAATACAACTCACCAATCGTCTCCTTCAAGCCCAGCCGCTGCCCCTCTTCCAGAGCCCGTTCATAGGCCTGTTGATAAGTCAGCCGGGTTATCCCCAGCTCTGCCGCCGGTGCTCGTCCCCGAGCTTCATAGACGCTGGGTTCGATGGACGAGAGCAATGACACCACGGGTTTGAACACCTGGCTCGGCAGGTTCATGGCCACGCTACTGATGGCGATCGGCAGCAGGAGCAGCCATAACCACAAGCCTGCGGCGCGATGCAGGTCGAAGTTGAGCCGATAGGCATGGCCGCCCTTGATCTTCCAGGCCGTGGCCCACTTGCGCCAGAACGGCCGTCCACGAGGCAGGGTCAGCAGCAAGGCAACAAAACAGTCGATGACCCAGGCAATGGCCACCAGCCCCATCAACCATAGCCCCCAATTGCCGGGCAGGCTCAGGTTGTAGTGGAACTCCAGCAGAAAAGGCACCAGGTTCTGCCGCTGGAAGCAGCAGGCGCCCCAAAAGCGCTGCCCCTGCTGATGGGCCGTAACCGGGTCAAGGTAAAATACCTGATTGTGCTCGGTATACGGTTGGCCGGTGGCCGGGTCGGTGCGTGGCACCGCTGCCAGCAGCGCCGCATGCCCGGCTTCTTGTGGATATTCCATGTACCAGACCTGCAGCCTCGGGTGCTCGGCCTGAACGCTATCCACCAGTGAGCCGGGGGCCAGCACCGGCCCCTTGCCGGACGTGTGATAGAACTCGGGGTTGAGCCACTCATCCAGCTCGTGATGAAAGGCCAGGACACTCCCGGTCAGCCCGGCCAGCAGCAGGAACACTGCGGTGGCCAGGCCCATGTAGCGGTGCAATAGAACCAGAATGGCGCGCATGACATTTTCCCGTAGAGACGACAAAGCCAGCGGCTGCTGACAGGCGCTGGCTTTGTTGGCGTCAACCTAGATCAGAACTGGTAGCTCACCGTGGCGGCGACATTGCGCTCTTCGCCCAGGTAGCAGTAGCTCAAGCTTGCACAGGAGGCGACGTAGGATTCGTTGGTCAGGTTGTTGGCATTGAGCCGTACATCCACTCCCTTGAGGCCCAGCTTGCCCAGGTCATAGCCGATGGAGGCATCGAAGAGCGTGTAGGCCGGTACCTTCATGGTGTTCTCGGCATCGGCCCAGCTGTAGCCCACATAGCGCACACCGCCGCCCAGGCGCAGGCCATCCAGCGCCGCGCTGTCGAACTTGTAGTCGGCCCACAGCGACGCCATCTGCCGCGGTGCCTGAGTAGGCGAGTTGCCCTTGTTCTCGATGAGGTTGGTGGCGCTGCTCAGGGTGCTGGTCATCGACTTCGAATACTGGATGTCGGTGAAGGTATAGCTGCCCAGCAGTTTCAGGTTGTCGGTCAGCTGCATGTGGGCTTCCAGCTCCAGCCCCTGGGAGCGAACAGCACCCACCGCACGATAGAAGTTTTCCTGGGGCAGCTTCGACGCCAGGTTCTCCTGGTCGATGCGGAACAACGAGGCAGTGAACAAGTTGTCCGTACCTGGTGGCTGATATTTCAGCCCGACTTCCCATTGGGTGCCGTCGGTGGGTGGCAGCGGATTGCCTGCGCTGTCTGCGTAGGAGTTGGGGTTGAATGACTCGGAATAGCTGACGTAAGGCGCCAGACCGTTATCGAACAGATAGAGCGCGCCTGCACGCCCAGTGAGCTTGGTGCGTTTGTCGCTGATTTCGGTGCCCAGTGGGCGCTGGGCTTCAGCCAGGCGGTTTTCATCCGAGGTCTCCACCCAGTCCTGGCGCAGCCCCAGGGAGAAGCGCCATTTGTCCAGCTCGATCAGGTCCTGCAAGTACACGCCGGTCTGTTCCAGGCGCCGCAAATAGCTGGTGTGGCTGTAGTAGTTGATCGTCGAGTTGCCATAGACCGGGTTGAATGCATTGATCGGCTGCAGGGTTCCCTGGTCCCAGTCGACCACGGTCTTGCGCCGTTGATAGTCGGCTCCCAGCAGTAAGGTGTGCTTGACGTCGCCGGTGAGGAATTCGGCCTGCAGCATGTTATCGACGATGAAGGAGTGGAGCTTCTCATCTCCACCCGAGTAATAGCGGTTCAGGTCATTGCTGGTGGCATTGGTCCAGCCATAGGCATAGACCTGGTCGAGCTTCACCTTGGAGTCCAGGTAGCGGAAGTTCTGGCGGGCGGTGAAGGTGTCGTTGAAACGATGCTCGAACTGATAGCCGAAGGACTGTTGATCGCGCTTGTAGCCATCCACGCCCGGCTCGCCCTCGAAGAAATGCTCGGAAATGCGCTGGCCATTGCGCTGGTTCAGGGTGCCATTGGCCGGCATGCCGCCGTGGTAGCCGCCATCGGGGTCATTCTGCAAATAGGCCTGGAGCGTCAGGGAGGTGTCTTCACTGAAGTCGATACTCAGGGTCGGCGACAGGGCGAAGCGTTTTTCCTTCGCGTGGTCGAACTGAGTGTCGGACTTGTCCGTCAGGCCGATCAACCGATAGGCAACGCGCTTGTCGTCATCGAGCGGGCCGCTGAAGTCGAACCCCAGGCCCTGTTTGCCCTGGGTGCCCACGGTTGCCTGAATCTGGTGATAGGGCTCGTAGAGAGGCTTTTTGCTGGTCAGGGCCACCAGGCCGCCAGGGGAACTGCGGCCATAAAGCACCGATGAGGGGCCCTTGAGAATATCCACCCGTTCGAGGAAGTAGGGGTCGACCTGCATGCTGCTGTAGGTGCCGCTGTCACCCATGGACTTGAGGCCATCGAGGTAGATGTTGTCCACCGAACCATCGTTGAAGCCGCGCATCGCTACATAGTCGTAGCGATGGGTGGCGCCATAGGGATTGGTCAGCACGCCGGGGGTGTAGCGCATGGTCTGGGCGACGGTTTGCGCGCCCTGGTCGTCGATCTGTTCACGGGTGACCACCGAGACGCTTTGCGAGGTCTCCAGCAACGCTGTACTGGTCTTGGTGGCGATCTGACTGTGCGTCGCGTTGTAGCCCTCCATGCTGCCCAATGCGTTGCCCAGGGCGAAGCCCTTGACCTCAGTGGCGGGCAGGGTCAGGGCGCTGCCCTGGGGCAGGGGCCGCAGTACGTAGTTGCCGCCGTCCTGGCTGACCGCCTCCAGTCCCGAACCCCGCAGCAGCTGGTTCAGGCCTTGGGGAATGGAGTAGTCGCCCTGGAGCCCGGGGGACTGCCTGCCCTGGGTCAGGGCCGGGGTGGTGGACAGGGTGATCCCGGCCTGCCGGGCGAACTGGTTGAGGGCATCGCCGAGGTTGCCCGGGGCCACGCTGTAGCTGTGACGCGGGGCATCAACAGCGCTAGCGGCGGCCAGCACCTGGGGCGCCACTGTGCCGAGGCCGATGCTGGAGCACAGCAGGGCGGCGCGGATGGCTTGGCGCAAGGGGCGGGCGCAGGGAGAGCTTGGGCGGGTGTCGCGCAGAGTCATGGTAGGTTCCGTTGAAGTCGCAGGAAGCAGATTGAAGTGCTTACTGACTAAGCCGGACGTCCTGGCAAAACCCGCCAAAAAAAATCACCCCAGTGAATTTCAAGCCACTGGCCCCAAGGTCACCCACCAACGGGTGCGGTAGCGCAACTGCACTGGCAGGGTCTGGGGCAGGATGGCCAGCAACTTGTCGGTGTCTTCCAGGCGGAACACACCTGAAAGGCGCAGATTGCCAACCGCTGCCGAGCAGCCCAGATAGCCATGGCGATAGCGGCCGACCTCCTGGAGGAAGTCGTCCAGGCGCATGTTGCGCGTAACGATCAGGCCATCGGCCCAGGCGCCGAGGTCCATCGCCAGGGGGGCCGCAGGTTCGGCCAGGCCATGGCTGATCTGATAGCTCTGACCTGCTTCCACCCGGGCGCTACGGCCGTCGGCGGTGTGCGGCGCATGAATGGCCACGCTGCCGTGGGTCACGCTCAGGCGCGTGCAGCGATCCTCCACGCGCACCACGAAGCGGGCGTCGAAGCCTTCCAGCAGGGCGTGGCGGCTCTCCACCAGCAGCGGGCGGGCAGGGCCGTGATCGGCTCCACAGGACACCATGATCTCGCCCCGGCGCAGTTTGATCAGGCGCTGCTCGGCATTGAAGTTGAGGTCCGCCGCGCTGTCGGTATTGAGTTCCAGGCGGGTGCCATCGGGCAACTGGAAGCCCCGCTGCTCGCCGACGGCGGTGGCAAAGTCTGCGTTCCATTGTTGCCAGCCCAGCAGATCCTTGCCGACCCAGGCACTGGAGCCCAGGAGCAGGGCGCCACTGAGCAGTTTCAGGGCCTGGCGCCGGCCCAGGCGCTGACTGCTGTGTTCCAGGGTATGCAAGGCCACCTGAGCCCCCGGCACCGAACGCAGGTTGGCCGTGAGTTCCTGCTGCAACGATTGCACCCGCTGCCAGGCCAGTTCGTGCTCCTGGTGCGCCGCCCGCCACAGATCGCACTGTTGCTGTAGCTTGGGGTTGGCACCGTTGTTGCGCAGGCGCAGCAACCAGTTGATTGCTTGCTTGACCACCAGGTGATCGGGATTGGGTTTGAGCGGCAGGCTGGCGGGAAAGTTATCCACAGGCTTCAGCTCTCGTAGCGCAGCAGGTAGCAATGGTAGAGCGCCTGGGCGACATAACGCTCGACGGTACGCAGGGATAGGCCCATCTGCTGAGCAATCTGCTTGTGGGTAAGTTCCTCGCACTGAGCCAGGAGAAAAGCCTGACGTACTTTCGGCTTCAGCCCTTCAAGCATCCGCGCAATGCTTTCCAGCAGCTCCAGAATCAACGCCCGAGCTTCAGCGCCGGGTGTTTCGGCTTCGGGCAAGTGGGCGATGGTTTCCAGATAGGCACGTTCGATTTCCTCGCGGCGCCAGTGATCGATTACCAGCCCCCGAGCGATGGTGCGTAAAAAAGCCCGGGGGGCCTTGAGTTCCAGACGTTCAGTTTTCTGCAGCAGGCGTACGAAGGTGTCCTGAGCCAGGTCGGCAGCATCCGCGGCATTGCCCAGGCGCTGGCGCAGCCAACTGTTGAGCCAGCCATGGTGATGGCTGTAGAGCGTCTGTACGGCGAACTCGGGTGATGACATGGACGCGGACTGCCTGAGTGTCACTAATGATAATTAGTCGCATTGTCATTGAGGCTTTATCGATTTGGCAATAAGCAGCGCACTGTCGATCATCTGAAAATGTGCTGCGGATGCTCTGGAACACCGTTCGGCGGGATTAGGCAAATTCAGGCGAGTAATTCAGAAAAATCTCTAAGGGTTCGCAGATTCTTGCCGAAAGACTGATAAGACATGCGTGCACCAAAGTAGAGCGGTCAGAGAACATCGCCTGCGCTGTTACATGGAATGTTGCATTACGGACGCATCCCCACTTTCGGCATAAGAAGTCCCATGAAATGAATCTCAAGTTCAGCCATAAAATCCTTTTGGCCGCCTCCGGCGTAGTGGTTCTGGCTTTTGCGTTGTTCACCTTGTACAACGACTACCTGCAGCGAAACACCATCCGACAGAACCTCGAATCCTCTATCCAGCAGGCCGGTGAGCTCACCTCCAGCAGTGTGCAGAACTGGATGAGCGGGCGGATCCTGGTGCTCGAGAACCTCGCGCAGAACGTTGCTCACCAAGGTCAGAACGCAGATTTCCCAGGGCTGGTGGACCAACCGGCCTTTACCTCGAACTTCCAGTTCACCTACGTCGGCCAGGCCAACGGCACCTTCACCCAGCGCCCTGACGCGAAGATGCCCGACGGCTACGACCCGCGTCAGCGCCCCTGGTACAAGCAGGCCGTCGCCGCCGACAAGACCATGCTGACCCCGCCCTACATGGCGGCTGTCGGTGGCCTGGTGGTGACCATCGCCATGCCGGTGAAAAAGCAGGGTGAACTGCTGGGCGTGGTTGGTGGCGACCTGAGCCTGGAAACCCTGGTGAAGATCATCAACTCGGTGGATTTCGGTGGCCTGGGCCACGCCTTCCTGGTCAGTGCCGACGGTCAGGTGATCGTCAGCCCGGACAAGGACCAGGTGATGAAGAACCTCAAGGACATCTACCCCGGCGCCAACGTACGGATCGAAAACGGCAACCAGGAAGTGGTCCTGAACAAACAGGAGCGCATCCTCTCCTTCACCCCGGTGACCGGCTTGCCGAATGCCGAGTGGTACATCGGTCTGTCCATCGACAAGGACAAGGCCTACGCACCGCTGAGCCAATTCCGTACTTCTGCCTTGATCGCGATGTTTATCGCCGTGGCGGTGATCGCCGTACTGCTGACCCTGCTGATCCAGGTGTTGATGCGCCCACTGATCACCATGGGCCGTGCGATGCAGGACATCGCCCAGGGCGAGGGCGACCTGACCCGGCGCCTGGTGGTGGAGAGCAAGGACGAATTCGGCGAACTGGGCAGCTCGTTCAACCAGTTCGTCGAGCGGATCCATGCCTCGATTTCCGAAGTGTCCTCGGCCACCCGCCAGGTACACGACCTGTCCCAGCGCGTGATGGCTTCGTCCAACGCTTCGATCATCGGTTCCGACGAGCAGAGCGCCCGCACCAACAGCGTGGCCGCCGCGATCAACGAACTGGGGGCCGCAACCCAGGAAATCGCCCGTAACGCCGCCGATGCCTCGCAGCACGCCAGTGGCGCCAGCGAGCAGGCCGACGACGGTCGCCAAGTGGTGGAACAGACCATCCAGGCCATGACCGAGCTGTCGCAGAAGATCAGCCTGTCCTGCACCCAGATCGAGACCCTGAACGCCAGCACCGACAACATCGGGCACATTCTCGATGTGATCAAGGGCATCTCCCAGCAGACCAACTTGCTGGCCCTCAACGCGGCCATCGAAGCGGCCCGTGCCGGCGAAGCCGGCCGTGGCTTCGCCGTGGTGGCCGACGAGGTGCGCAACCTGGCTCATCGTACCCAGGAGTCGGCGGAAGAGATCCACAAGATGATCACCTCCTTGCAGGTCGGCTCCCGTGAAGCGGTGTCGACCATGAACGCCAGCCAGGCGTCCAGCGAAGAGAGCGTCGAAGTGGCCAACCAGGCCGGTGCGCGGCTGGTCAGCGTGACTCAGCGGATCGGCGAGATCGATGGCATGAACCAGTCGGTGGCGGCGGCGACCGAAGAGCAGACGGCCGTGGTGGAGACCCTCAATGTCGACATCAACCAGATCAACCTGCTGAACCAGCAGGGCGTGGCCAACCTCAACGAAACCCTGAAGGATTGCGATGCCCTGTCGCAGCAGGCCAGCCGCCTGAAGCAACTGGTGGACAGCTTCAAGATCTGAGGTTTCGCGTCACTTTCAAGCCCGCTCCCGCCTCACGGCAGGGCGGGCTTTTTCATGGGTAGCGATCAGGCCGGGTGGTCGCCCAGCAGCCCCAGGTGGGTATTGATCACCTGCAACAGGCGCTGGCGCTGGGACTTGATGAAGAAGTGATTGCCGGCCACTTCGATCAGCTCGAACTCGCGGCCGGTGAACTCGCGCCAGTTGAGCATGAGGTTGGCCGTGGCCAGCGGGTCCTCGCTGCCGTAGAAGGCCGTCAACGGCACATCCAGGCAACCGCTGGAGGTGTCGTACCAGGTTTCGAAAAGCTTCAGGCCGTTGCGCAGCAGGCGTTCATAGGATTGCAGGTCGTTCTGCCCGCGGGGCATCTCCAGGGGGCTGGCGCCGAGGGTCAGGATCGCCTCGCGAAACGCGGCGATGGGCAGGGAGTGGAGCAAGGGGCGGCGCGGCAGGCTGTCCGGGCTGCGACAGCCGGAGACGAACAGGTGGCGGGTCTGCTGGGGAAAGCGTTCCTGGGCATGCTTGCTGGTCTCGTAGGCCAGCAGCGCGCCCAGGCCGTGGCCGAACAGTGCATGGGGCTCGCCGAGCCAGGGGTCGAGGGCGGTGAAGGTGTTTTCCAGCAGGCTGGGCCAGTTGTCGCAGGGCGCTTCGTCACGGCGCGGACCGTGCCCCGGCAGGTTGAGCACCACCAGCTCGATATGATCGGCCAGGCCACTGGACCAGACCCGCATTTGCTCGGCTGCCGCCCCGGCCTGGGGAAAGCAGATCAGGCGGATCCGGGTGGCTTGCCCGGGTTTGATCACCAGCGTCCATTGTCGGGTGTCGGTGTACACAGCTTTTCCTTAAGCAAGTGGGCCGGCACTGCGCCGGCCAGAGGCAGCCTGAAGAGGGCGTCGCAGTCTGCGGATGGTTTCTAACATAGTGCCTGTCGTCCGTGAAGGTACGCGTGTGCCGGGCCGGGCGGGCGGTTGCTGTCGGTCGCCGGAACGCGGCTTGCGGCTATGCTCTGAATGTTTCGCGCCGGCTCTTTTCCGGCGGCTGGTGATTGTAAGGTGCCATTGTTTTTTGCCGGGCCAGCCTTCACCATCAGCCGATTTACGACAGCTCCCATGGACGCATTGCATTGGCGGCACGTTTAGCTCTTTCTCGGACCCTGCGCTGGTTCTGCGCGGCATTGCTGCTGGCCGGCGCACTGCTGGGCAGCCTGCACGCCGACTGGGATTTCTCCCTGATCAGCCGCCGTGCCACGGCGCTCTACGGTCCGCTGGGCGAAGGGCAGCCGCGCATCGATGCCTGGCAGCACCTGCTGGCCACGCAAAAGCAGGTGCCCGAGCGCGAACAGTTGAAGGTGGTCAACCTGTTCTTCAACAAGAACATGCGCTACGTGGAAGACATCGACCTGTGGCACCAGGTGGATTATTGGGAAACGCCGATCGAGGCATTGTGGAAGGGCGCCGGCGATTGCGAGGACTACGCGATCGCCAAGTATTTCAGCCTGCGCCACCTCGGGGTTTCCAGTGACAAACTGCGCATCACCTACGTCAAGGCCCTGCGCCAGAACCGTGCGCACATGGTCTTGACCTACTATTCCAGCCCGGAGGCCATGCCTCTGGTGCTCGACAGCCTGGAAGACTCGATCCGCCCGGCCAGCGAGCGTACCGACCTGTTGCCGGTGTACTCCTTCAATGCCGAGGGTCTGTGGCTACCGGGGGCCAAAGGCAACAAGCGGGTGGGCGACACCAAGCGCCTGTCCCGTTGGCAGGACGTGTTGAAAAAAATGCAGGCCGAAGGTTTTCCGGTCGAGACGACTAACTAGGAGCACGAGCTCAGATGTCTTTGTTCAAACAACTGTTGATCGCAATCTGTGTGTTCCTGGTGGTCGCCTTCAGCGGCAGCTTCATGGTCAGCCTGGAAAGCTCGCGCACCCAGTATGTCAATCAGCTGCGCTCCCATGCCCAGGATGCCGCCACTGCCCTGGCACTGTCGCTGACGCCGAACATCGACGACCCGGCGATGGTCGAGCTGATGGTCAGCTCGATCTTCGACAGTGGCTACTACGCCAGTATCCGGGTGGTGGACCTGGCCACCGACAAGACCCTTGTCGAGCGCAGCGGCATCCCGGAAGTCGGCAACGTGCCGCAGTGGTTTGTCAGCCTGATCGGCCTGGAACCGGCGGGTGGCGATGCCATCGTCAGCCGCGGCTGGGAACAGGCGGCACGGGTCGAGGTGCTCAGCCACCCGATGTTCGCCGTGGCCAAGCTCTGGCAAAGCGCTCTGGGCAGCCTGGGCTGGCTGTTGATCTGCGGTGCGGTGAGCGCGGTGCTCGGCGCCCTGCTGCTGCGGCGCCAGCTCAAGCCGTTGGACTACATGGTCCAGCAGTCCCACGCCATTGCCCGTCGTGAATTCCTCAGCCTGCCGCAATTGCCCCGGACTCCGGAGCTGCGGCGGGTGGTGCAGGCCATGAACCAGATGGTCGAGAAGCTCAAGGCGCTGTTCCAGGAGCAGGCCGAGCGCAGCGAGAAACTGCGCACCGAGTCCTATCAGGACAGCCTGACCGGGCTGGCCAACCGGCGTTATTTCGAAATGCAGCTGCACGCCCGCGTAAGCAACCCCGAGCAGGCCAGTTCCGGCTACCTGTTGCTGTTGCGGGTCAAGGACCTGGCCGGGCTGAACCAGCGCCTGGGCGGCCAGCGCACCGACCAGTTGCTCAAGGCGGTGGGTGAACAACTGCTGCGCGAGTGCGACAAGTACCCGGAAACCCACAACCTGGTCACCCGGGTCCGTGGTGGCGAGTTCGCGGTGCTGGCGCCGGGGCTGGTGCGTGAGGAAGCCATCCAGCTGGCCCAGAGCCTGGACAGTGCCCTGGGCAACCTGCACGCCACCGGCGCCACCGATGTTGCCTCAGTGGCCTCCATCGGCCTGGCGGCGTTTGCTCACGGTGATTCGCCGCAAGCGGTGCTGAGCCTCGGCGACCAGGCCCTGGCCCAGGCCGAAGCCCAGGGTGACACCAGCTGGGCCTGCCTCGATCAAGGCGCCAGTGCCCAGGTCGGGGATGACCACCATGCCTGGCACCGGCTGTTGGACCGGGCGCTGTCGGAGCAGCACTTCCAGCTGTACTTCCAGCCGGTGGTGGCCGCTCGGGACACCCACCTGGTGCTGCACTACAAAGTGCTGTCGCGGCTGCTGGATGAACAGGGCCAGACCATTCCGGCCGGGCGTTTCCTGCCGTGGCTGGAGCGTTTCGGCTGGACCTCGCGCCTGGATCTGCTGATGCTCGAACAGGTGCTGAGACAGATGGCGAGCCACGAAGACTGCCTGGCGCTGAACCTGTCGGCGGCGACCCTGGCGGACCCGCACGCCCTGAATCGGGTGTTCGAGATCCTGCGCCAGCATTCCGACCTGGGCCCGCGCCTGACCCTGGAGATCGGTGAAGAGCAATTACCCGAGCAGGCCATGCTGGAACAGCTGACCCGGCGCCTGCGCGAGCTGGGTTTCTCCCTCAGCCTGCAACGCTTCGGTGGGCGCTTCAGCATGATCGGCAACCTGGCGCGCCTGGGGCTGGCGTACCTGAAGATCGATGGCAGCTACATCCGCGACATCGATCAGGAAAGCGACAAGCGCCTGTTTATCGAAGCCATCCAGCGCGCGGCCCACAGCATCGACCTGCCGCTGATTGCCGAACGGGTCGAGACCGAGGGCGAGCTGCAGGTGATTCGCGAGATGGGCTTGTACGGGGTGCAGGGCCAGCTGTTCGGCGAGCCGGCGCCCTGGGGTTGAAACCGCTTTCGCCGGCGGTCCTGCTTACAGGCCTTTAAACCGCTTTCGCCGGCAAGCCGGCTCCTACAGTAGGAGTCGGCTGGCGAAAAGGGTTCAGATCAATCCGGTTTCATCGTCATTGATCAACCGGCTCAAACCGCCCAGCGCCTCGCGGGCCTGGGTGCGATCCATCAGCTTGGCCTGGGCCGCGGCCGGCAGGTCGGTGATGCGGATCACGCCCTTGAGGGTCAGGAGCTGGATCAGGTCGTCCAGCACCCGGATCATTTCCAGGTCGCTTTGCTTGAGTTGCTTGAGACTGACTTCCACCGCCTCGTTGGCGTACCAGGTCTGGATCTCGTGGTGGTCGGCGGGCAGCGTCTCGGTGGCCTCGGCGTAAGCGGCGGCTTCCACGCGAATCAGCTGGCCCTGTGCATCGCGTTGCACGTAGAACATGGCGAATCCCTCAGGCATGTGTTTCCGGCGTCAGGCAGGCAGCAGCATAGGCCAACGCAGCATTCAGAGCGCGAGTATGCGGTGCGCCGCGGCGCTCGTCACGCCGCGGGCTGCCTGCCGGGGCCCGGCGACCACCCTGGGGGGTGGCCGCTAGGGACCGGTCAGCTGTTGTTGTGATCGATCTTGATGGTCGGGTCGCTGCCGGCGATCAACGAATTGATGTTGGCGTTGGACCAGTTGTTGCCTTCCAGCTTGATCGTCACGTCGGCGTTGGCCAGGCCCCCGGCGGCGTTGAGCTTGCCCTCGGAGCTGACCTGCAGGGTCGAGACCCCGTCCACGGTGGTGATCTTGAGGAAGTTGTCGATGGTGCTGGCGCTCTCGCCCTGCAGCAAGTCACGCAGGTCGATGCGGTCGCCTTCGCTGGCCTTGAAGTCCTTGATCACGTCGTTGCCGGTGTCGCCGGCCTTCCAGACGAAGGTGTCGGCACCCGAACCGCCGATCAGGATATCGTTGCCCTGGCCACCGATCAGGGTGTCGTTGCCGGTTCCCCCCAGCAGGATGTCATTGCCCTTGCCGCCGTCCAGCAGGTCGTTGCCGCCCTGGCCGAAGAGAATGTCATTGCCGGCACCGCCCAGCAGAGTGTCGTTGCCGTCGTGGCTGCCAGACACATCGAACTCGGTGTAGTGCTCGGTGATGTACTGGTGCACGTTGCTGGTGGTGACCTTGCTCACGTCGACCCCGGTCTGCTTGGCCACATAGGCCTGCATGGCCTGGTAGCCCTCGCCTGCGACGCCGTTGAAGCTCACCAGGTCGCCGAACAGGATGTCGTTGCCGTCGCCGCCGCTGACCTTGTCGGCCCCCGGCATGGTCGCTTCGGTGTGGCCGATGATCGAGTTGGCCAGGTCGTTCGGGTCGATGTTGGTCTGCGGCTTGCCGTCGCTGTCGTAAGGCTTGAGGTCGTTGAGGCTGACACCACTGTTGATGCCGATGGCTTCGACGTTCGACAGGCCGCTGAGCAGGGCAAAGCCGCTGTTGGAGTTGGTGGTGGTGTAGTAGTCGGTGCTGCTGCCGGAGCCGGCCAGGTTCGACAGCTCGTAGGTACCGTCGCCCTGGGCGTGCAGGGTGCCCAGGGTCTTGCTGCTCCAGCCCCAGCCATTGGTGTAGGTCTGCAGGACCACCGAACCGCTAGAGTTCACGGAGAGGTAGTGGGTGTTGTCGATGTAGCTGCTGAAGGTATCCCCCAGCTTGTAGTTGCTGGTGGTCACCACATCGTCGAGGCGCACGTTGCCGTACAGCGTCGGGTTGGTCTGCTCGCCGCTCTGGTAGTAGGTCGGCTTACCGTCGGTGATGAAGTAGGTCAGGTTGGTGGCGTTGCTGTTGCCGGTGGCCTGGCTGCTCTGGAAGAAGTTGGCCGTGGCCTTGAACACATCTTCGTAGTTGGTACCGCCGCCGGACGTCATCGAGTCCAGCACCGCCTTGAGCTGGGCCAGGGCGGTCGGGTCGTTGAGGTTCACCGACACCGACTTGTTGACCTGGGTATCGAAGTCGGCGAGGAAGATGTTCACCGTCCCCGAGCTGCTGCTGCCGATGCTGTTCTTCAGGGTATTGAACACCGAGGTCAGGGAGTTCTTGGCCGCGGTGATCGAGGCGCTGCTCATGCTGCCCGAGCTGTCCACCATGAAGGCGATGTTGTAGTTGGTGCCCGGGACCACGGTCAGGCCGCCGATGTCGGCAACCACGATGTCGTTGCCGTCGGTGCCGGTAACGGTGTCGTCGCCGGAGGTGGCGACCACCGAGTTGTAGACCGCCGGGTAGACCTTGACCGGGATCTGCGCCGAAGTGCTGGCAGAGCCGCCCAGGGACTCGGTGGAGGTCGAGGTCACGTTCAGGTTGAAGGTGCCGTTGTAGTACGGCGGTGGCGTGACCGTCAGGTTGCCCAGGTTCCAGCCGGTGACGTTGGCTTCACCGGAAGTCGCGGTGGCGGTGAAGGTGTGCCCGGCGCCATCGCTGAGCACCGAGCCTGCCGGAATGCCGCTGATCTTCACGCTGAGGGTTTCCGAGCCGTCGGTATCGGTCAGGCCGGTGGTGATCTTCGACAGATGCACGCTGCCGCCTTCGCCGCCCTCGTTGAGCTTGTAGCCGTCGTAGTAGCCTTCACCGTTGGTGCCGTGCAGGTCGGACACCGAGACTCCGGCGTTGGTCAGGTCGGTGACCCCGGTGTACAGCGGCACGCCGGCGTTGCTCAGGTCCACCGCAGCCCCGCCGTTGACCGAGAGGTTGACGTCGTAGTTGCCTGCGCCGCTCTGGTTGTGGTGGTAGATATCGATGGTGTAGTAGCCGCTGGTGGTCGGGGTGAAAGTACCGTTGAGGTTACCGCCCGCGCCCCAGGTGGTGCTGGCCACGTTCTTGCCGCCGATGGTCACCAGCAGGCTGTCGTCGCCGGTGCCGGAGAAGGTATAGGCCTTGCCTGCTTCCAGGTAGATCAGGCCTGAGGTCTTCGACGCGGTGCCCGGCGTGATATTGCCGTCGGACTGGACGTTGGTCGCCAGGCTGCTGCTGTTGGGTGTGCCGGCAGCGTCGATCACCGATTTCAGAGTGCTGGCGGAAGCGCCGCTGCCGTCGGTGCCCAGGCCGCTGAGGTTGGTCCAGACTTCCTTGAGCAGGCCCACCGAATTCACGCTGTTGCCGGCCACGCTCAGGGTCGGCGCATCGGCTACCGGGGTGATGTCGACGGTCACCGTGCCGGTGTTGCCCAGGGCCTGGCCGTCGGTTGGCTGGAACTTGATCTGGGCGTAATCGGCCTGCTGGTTGCCCACGCCGTTGCCGCCGTAGCCATTGGTTCCGGATTCGTTGGCGTCCGGTGTGAAGCGCAGTTTTCCGGCATCGATATCGGCCTTGCTGAAGGTCTGGTTGCTGGCCACATCCTTCCAGGTCGAACCGTCCAGGTATTGCAGTTTGCCGTCGCTGGGCAGCTGGGTGATCTTCACGCCGAGGCTGGACGCCGGGCTGTCGACGTCGCTGACGCCGAAGTTCGACCAGGTCAGTGCCAGCGGGGTGTCTTCGTTGCCGGTCACGGCGCCGCCAGTGGCAGTTGGGGCGTCGTTCACCGCCACCACGTTGACCGTGGTAGTGGCGACGTTGGAGTAGTTGCCGCCGTCGGTCACGGTCACGGTGATGGTCCGTGGCGTGGTGCTCGGGTCTTCACTGTTGTTGGTGAAGGTGATGTTCTTGATCTGCTGCATGTAGTCGGCCAGCGTCGCGCTGCCCGACAGGGTCAGGGTGATCGAACCGTCCTTGCTGTTGGCATTGATGGTGATGCCGTTGACGCTGTTGCCCAGGTTCAGCGAGTCCCCCGGCTGGCGGTTGGTCAGCACGATGGTGGCGCCGGTGAGCAGGGTGCTGTCCGGGTCGGTGATGCTCAGGTCGGTGTCGGCGATCGACACGCCAGGGCCTGTGGTGCCTTCGGTGAAGGTGACCTTGTAGTCGGCCCCGGTAGCACCGCTGGAGTTGTTGGCATCCAGGTCGATGACCGGCGGAGCGTCGTTATCGATGATCGAGGTAGTGACGCTGTTGTTGCTGCCCACCACCAGATTCTCGAAGTTGCCGCCAGTGGCCGAGTCGATCTTGACCGTGAAGTTCTCGGTGCCTTCGGTGATCTTGTCGTCAATGGTGGCGACGTTGAAGGTGGCGCTGCTGGCGCCGGCCGGGATCTTCACGGTGTACACGCCGCTGAAGTCCGAACCGTCGGTGGCGGTGCCGCTGTAGCTGATCTTCAGGGTGACTTCGGTCTGCGCCGGGTGAGTCAGGCTCACGGTGTAGCTGGCGGTCTGGCCTTCGGTGACCGAGGCGCTGCCGCTGATACCCACCGAAGTGGTGTCCAGTGTATCGGTGACGTTGGTCACCGCTGGCGTGGTGTCCGTGACCAGCTTCTCGAAGTTGCCGCCAGTGGCGTTGGTGATGGTGGCGTTGACCTTGCCTGCGTCGATGTAGACGTCGTCTGCCGGCGCCGCAACGGTGACCGTCCCGGTGGTTTTTCCGGCCTCGATATGGATCACCGAACCGTTGCTCAGAGTCACGGTCACCGGAGTGCCGGCGGCGTTGGTCAGGGTGGCGGTGTAGGTGATCTGGCCGCCTTCAGCGACGGTGCCAGTGGCAGTCAGGCTGACGCTGGTGGTGTCGACGGTGTCGGTCACGGTGGTGCTGACCGGAGTCTTGTCGGCGACCAGGTTCTCGTAGTTACCACCGCTGACATTGGTGATGGAGTTGGTCAGCGGGGTATGGCCGACCAGCACATCGTTCGGCGCGCTGATGCTTACCGAGCCGGTGGTTTCGCCGACCGGGATGGTGATCTTCTCGCCATTGGCCAGGGTCACGACTACAGGTGAGCCGGTCACTGGAGCGGTGACGGTAGCGGTGTAGGTGACATTGCCACCTTCGGCCGCCGAAGGCGTGGCCTTCAGCGATACGGTGGAGTTGTCGATGGTATCGGTAACGTCAGTCACGGCCGGCGTGGTGTTCGGCACCAGCTTCTCGAAGTTGCCGCCCTCGGCCTTGGTGATGGTGGCTTCGACCTTGCCGGCGTCCTTGTACACGTCATCGGCTGGAGCCGCGACGGTGGTGGTGCCGGTAGTGGCGCCAGCGGCGATGGTGATTACCGCGCCGTTGCTCAGGGTCACGGTCACCGGAGTGCCGGCGGCGTTGGTCAGGGTGGCGGTGTAGGTGATCTGGCCGCCTTCAGCGACGGTGCCAGTGGCAGTCAGGCTGACGCTGGTGGTGTCGACGGTATCGGTCACAGTGGTGCTGACCGGAGTCTTGTCGGCGACCAGGTTCTCGTAGTTACCACCGCTGACATTGGTGATGGAGTTGGTCAGCGGGGTATGGCCGACCAGCACATCGTTAGGCGCACTGATGCTTACCGAGCCGGTGGTTTCACCGACCGGGATGGTGATCTTCTCGCCATTGGCCAGGGTCACGACTACAGGCGAGCCGGTCACTGGAGCAGTGACGGTGGCGGTGTAAGTGACGTTGCCACCTTCGGCCGCCGAAGGCGTGGCCTTGAGCGACACGGTGGAGTTGTCGATGGTATCGGTAACGTCAGTCACGGCCGGCGTGGTGTTCGGCACCAGCTTCTCGAAATTGCCGCCCTCGGCCTTGGTGATGGTGGCCTCGACCTTGCCGGCGTCCTTGTACACGTCATCGGCTGGAGCCGCGACGGTGGTGGTGCCGGTAGTGGCGCCCGCGGCGATGGTGATTACCGCACCGTTGCTCAGGGTCACGGTCACCGGAGTACCGGCGGCGTTGGTCAGGGTGGCGGTGTAGGTGATCTGGCCGCCCTCAGCGACGGTGCCAGTGGCAGTCAGGCTGACGCTGGTGGTGTCGACGGTGTCGGTCACGGTGGTGCTGACCGGAGTCTTGTCGGCGACCAGGTTCTCGTAGTTACCACCGCTGACATTGGTGATGGAGTTGGTCAGCGGGGTATGGCCGACCAGTACATCGTTCGGCGCGCTGATGCTTACCGAGCCGGTGGTTTCGCCGACCGGGATGGTGATCTTCTCGCCATTGGCCAGGGTCACGACTACAGGCGAGCCGGTCACTGGAGCAGTGACGGTAGCGGTGTAGGTGACGTTGCCACCTTCGGCCGCCGAAGGCGTGGCCTTCAGCGATACGGTGGAGTTGTCGATGGTGTCGGTCACATCGGTGACGGCTGGCGCTGGATTGGTCTCCAGGTGCTCGAAATTGCCACCCTCCGCCTTGGTAATGGTGGCTTCGACCTTGCCCGCATCTTTGTAGACGTCATCGGCCGGAGCGGCGACGGTCGCTGTGCCCGAGGTAGCACCAGCAGCGATAGTGATCACTGCACCGTTGCTCAGGGTCACGGTCACTGGCGTGCCAGCGGCATTGGTCAGGGTTGCGGTGTAAACGATGGAGCCGCCTTCAGCCACGGACTCGGTCGCGCTCAGGCTCAGAGTGGTGGTGTCCGGGGTATCGGTAACCGAAGTCTCGGCTGGCTTGTCGCTAACTTCCAGCTTCTCGTAGTTACCGCCGTCCGCCTTGGTAATGGTGGTGCTCAGGGAGCTGCCGCCCGCCAACGCATCGTTTGGAGCGGTGAAATTCACGCTACCGGAGGATTCGCCCACTGGGATGGTAATGGTCTGTCCGTTAGACAGAGTCACCACCACAGGCGAGCCGGTTACCGGAGCAGTGACCGAAGCGGTGTAAACAACAATGCCACCCTCAGCCACGCTCGGCGTGGCAGTCAGGGAAACGGTGCTGGTGTCGATGGTGTCAGTGACATCAGTCACAGCTGGAGTCGGGTTGGTCTCCAGGTGCTCGAAATTGCCACCTTCAGCCTTGGTAATCGTTGCCTCGACTTTGCCGGCGTCTTTGTAGACGTCGTCAGCCGGAGCGGCGACGGTGGCAGTACCGGAAGTAGCGCCAGCGGCGATGGTGATCACCGCGCCGTTAGAGAGCGTGACAGTAACAGGTGTACCCGCAGCATTGGTCAGGGTCGCGGTGTAGACAATCGAACCACCTTCAGCCACAGACTCAGTAGCCGAGAGGCTCAGGGTGGTCGTGTCTGGTGTGTCAGTTACCGAGGTTTCAGCCGGCTTGTCGCTGACCTCCAGCTTCTCGTAGTTACCACCGTCGGCCTTGGTGATGGTGGTGCTCAGGGAACTACCGCCAGCGAGGGCATCGTTTGGTGCGGTGAAATTCACGCTGCCGGAAGACTCACCCACCGGAATGGTGATGGTCTGTCCGTTAGACAGAGTGACGACCACTGGTGAGCCAGTCACTGGTGCTGTCACCGAAGCGGTGTAAACAACAATGCCACCCTCAGCCACGCTCGGCGTGGCAGTCAGGGAAACGGTGCTGGTGTCGATGGTGTCAGTAACGTCGGTGACTGCTGGAGCTGGATTGGTTTCCAGGTGCTCGAAGTTGCCGCCTTCGGCCTTGGTAATAGTCGCTTCGACCTTGCCGGCGTCTTTGTAGACGTCATCAGCTGGCGCGGCGACAGTTGCCGTGCCCGAAGTGGCACCGGCAGCAATCGTGATTACGGCACCGTTACTCAAGGTCACGGTGACCGGAGTACCGGCAGCGTTGGTCAGGGTTGCGGTGTAGACGATGGAACCGCCCTCGGCCACGGACTCAGTAGCCGAGAGGCTCAGGGTTGTAGTGTCCGGGGTATCGGTAACGTTGGTTTCAGCCGGCTTGTCGCTGATTTCCAGCTTCTCGTAGTTGCCACCGTCGGCTTTGGTGATGGTCGTGCTCAGGGAGCTGCCGCCAGCGAGGGCATCGTTTGGTGCGGTGAAATTCACGCTGCCAGAGGACTCACCCACTGGGATGGTGATGGTCTGTCCGTTAGACAGAGTCACCACCACAGGCGAGCCGGTCACTGGCGCAGTCACCGAAGCGGTGTAAACGACGGTGCCGCCTTCAGCCACATTCGGGGTGGCGGTCAGGCTGACGGTGCTGGTGTCGATGGTATCGGTGACATCAGTCACAGCTGGAGTCGGATTGGTCTCCAGGTGCTCGAAGTTGCCGCCTTCGGCTTTAGTGATGGTGGCTTCGACCTTGCCCGCGTCCTTGTAAACGTCATCGGCAGGTGCGGCCACGGTTGCCGTGCCCGAAGTGGCACCGGCGGCGATGGTGATTACCGCGCCATTGCTCAAGGTCACGGTGACCGGGGTGCCAGCTGCATTAGTCAGGGTCGCGGTGTAGACAATCGAACCGCCTTCGGCCACGGACTCGGTAGCGCTCAGGCTCAGAGTGGTGGTGTCCGGGGTATCGGTGACGGAGGTTTCAGCGGGCTTGTCGCTGACTTCCAGTTTTTCGTAGTTGCCACCGTCGGCTTTGGTAATGGTCGTGCTGAGCGAACTGCCCCCAGCCAGAGCGTCGTTTGGCGCGGTGAAGTTGACGCTGGCGGACGACTCGCCCACCGGAATGGTGATGATCTGTCCGTTGGACAGAGTGACCACGACCGGCGAGCCGGTTACTGGCGCGGTCACCGACGCGGTGTAAATAACAATGCCACCCTCAGCCACGCTTGGTGTTGCGGTCAGACTGACAGTCGACGTATCGATCGTGTCAGTGACATCAGTCACCGCCGGGGCTGGATTGGTTTCCAGGTTCTCGAAGTTACCGCCTTCGGCCTTGGTAATGGTGGCTTCGACTTTACCGGCGTCTTTGTACACGTCGTCAGCCGGAGCGGCGACGGTGGCAGTACCGGAAGTAGCGCCGGCGGCGATGGTGATTACCGCGCCATTGCTCAAGGTCACGGTGACCGGGGTGCCGGCTGCATTGGTCAATGTGGCGGTGTAGACGATGGAGCCGCCTTCGGTCACGGACTCGGTAGCGCTCAGGCTCAGGGTAGTGGTGTCCGGGGTATCGGTCACGCTGGTTTCAGCCGGCTTGTCGCTGATTTCCAGCTTCTCGTAGTTACCACCGTCGGCTTTGGTAATGGTGGTGCTGAGCGAACTGCCACCAGCCAGAGCATCGTTGGGCGCGGTGAAGTTCACGCTGGCGGACGACTCACCCACCGGGATGGTGATGGTCTGACCGTTGGACAGGGTCACTACGACCGGCGAGCCGGTTACTGGTGCAGTCACGGAGGCGGTGTACACCACAGTGCCGCCTTCGGCGACATTAGGGGTAGCTGTCAGCGAAACAGTGCTGGTATCGATGGTGTCAGTGACATCGGTGACGGCTGGAGTCGGATTGGTCTCCAGATTCTCGAAGTTACCGCCTTCGGCTTTAGCGATGGTGGCTTCGACTTTACCAGCGTCTTTGTAGACGTCATCGGCAGGGGCTGCGACGGTCGCTGTGCCCGAGGTAGCACCGGCAGCAATGGTGATCACTGCGCCGTTGGACAGAGTCACGGTTACTGGGGTGCCGGCTGCGTTGGTCAGAGTGGCGGTGTAGACAATCGAACCGCCTTCGGCCACGGACTCGGTAGCGCTCAGGCTCAGAGTGGTGGTGTCCGGGGTATCGGTGACGGAGGTTTCAGCGGGCTTGTCGCTGACTTCCAGTTTTTCGTAGTTGCCGCCGTCGGCCTTAGTGATGGTGGTGCTCAGGGAGCTACCGCCCGCCAACGCATCGTTGGGTGCGGTGAAGTTCACGCTGCCGGACGATTCACCCACTGGAATGGTGATGGTCTGTCCGTTGGACAGGGTCACCACCACTGGCGAGCCGGTTACCGGAGCAGTGACCGACGCGGTGTAAACAACAATGCCACCCTCAGCCACGCTTGGTGTTGCGGTCAGACTGACCGTCGACGTATCGATCGTGTCTGTGACGTCGGTGACTGCCGGGGCTGGATTGGTCTCCAGATTCTCGAAGTTACCGCCTTCGGCCTTGGTAATGGTGGCTTCGACTTTACCGGCGTCTTTGTACACGTCGTCAGCCGGAGCGGCGACGGTGGCAGTACCGGAAGTGGCACCGGCGGCGATGGTGATTACCGCGCCATTGCTCAGGGTCACAGTGACCGGAGTGCCAGCTGCATTGGTCAATGTGGCGGTGTAGACGATGGAGCCGCCTTCGGCCACGGACTCAGTAGCCGAGAGGCTCAGAGTTGTAGTGTCAGGAGTATCGGTGACCGAGGTTTCAGCCGGCTTGTCGCTGATTTCCAGCTTCTCGTAGTTACCGCCATCCGCCTTGGTGATGGTGGTGCTCAGGGAGCTACCGCCCGCCAACGCATCGTTTGGCGCGGTGAAGTTGACGCTGGCGGACGACTCGCCCACTGGAATGGTGATGGTCTGGCCATTAGACAGAGTCACTACGACCGGGGAACCAGTCACGGGGGCGGTGACCGACGCGGTGTAAACCACAGTGCCGCCTTCGGCGACATTAGGGGTAGCTGTCAGCGAAACAGTGCTGGTATCGATGGTGTCAGTGACATCGGTGACGGCTGGAGTCGGGTTGGTCTCCAGGTTCTCGAAGTTGCCACCCTCGGCTTTGGTGATCGTTGCCTCGACCTTGCCGGCGTCCTTGTAGACGTCATCAGCTGGCGCGGCGACGGTCGCTGTGCCTGAGGTAGCACCGGCAGCGATGGTGATCACTGCGCCGTTGGACAGCGTCACGGTGACCGGAGTACCTGCGGCATTAGTCAGGGTGGCGGTGTAGACGATGGAGCCGCCTTCAGCCACAGACTCAGTAGCCGAGAGGCTCAGGGTTGTAGTGTCTGGTGTGTCAGTTACCGAGGTTTCAGCGGGCTTGTCGCTGACCTCCAGCTTCTCGTAGTTGCCGCCGTCGGCCTTAGTGATGGTGGTACTCAGGGAGCTGCCGCCAGCCAACGCATCGTTGGGTGCGGTGAAGTTTACCGAGCCCTGGCTTTCGCCAACCGGAATAGTGATGGTCTGGCCGTTGGACAGAGTGACGACTACCGGCGAACCGGTCACTGGCGCAGTCACGGAGGCGGTGTAAACGACGGTGCCGCCTTCAGCCACATTCGGGGTGGCGGTCAGACTGACAGTCGAAGTGTCGATGGTGTCAGTCACGTCGGTGACTGCTGGAGCTGGATTGGTCTCCAGATTCTCGAAGTTACCGCCTTCGGCCTTGGTAATGGTGGCTTCAACCTTGCCGGCGTCTTTGTAGACATCATCCGCCGGGGCCGCGACGGTGGTGGTGCCGGTAGTGGCGCCTGCGGCGATGGTGATCACTGCGCCGTTGGACAGCGTCACGGTGACCGGAGTACCTGCGGCATTAGTCAGGGTGGCGGTGTAGACGATGGAGCCGCCTTCAGCCACAGACTCAGTAGCCGAGAGGCTCAGGGTTGTAGTGTCTGGTGTGTCAGTTACCGAGGTTTCAGCGGGCTTGTCGCTGACCTCCAGCTTCTCGTAGTTGCCGCCGTCGGCCTTAGTGATGGTGGTACTCAGGGAGCTGCCGCCAGCCAACGCATCGTTGGGTGCGGTGAAGTTTACCGAGCCCTGGCTTTCGCCAACCGGAATAGTGATGGTCTGGCCGTTGGACAGAGTGACGACTACCGGCGAACCGGTCACTGGCGCAGTCACGGAGGCGGTGTAAACGACGGTGCCGCCTTCAGCCACATTCGGGGTGGCGGTCAGACTGACAGTCGAAGTGTCGATGGTGTCAGTGACATCAGTCACCGCTGGCGCTGGATTGGTCTCCAGGTTCTCGAAGTTGCCGCCTTCGGCCTTGGTAATAGTGGCTTCGACTTTACCGGCGTCCTTGTAGACGTCATCGGCAGGTGCGGCCACGGTGGTGGTACCCGTGGTGGCACCGGCAGCAATAGTGATCACGGCACCATTGCTCAAGGTCACGGTGACCGGAGTACCGGCAGCGTTGGTCAATGTGGCGGTGTAGACAATCGAACCACCTTCAGCCACGGACTCAGTAGCCGAGAGGCTCAGGGTGGTAGTGTCTGGTGTGTCAGTTACCGAGGTTTCAGCGGGCTTGTCGCTGACCTCCAGCTTCTCGTAGTTACCGCCATCCGCCTTGGTGATGGTGGTGCTTAGGGAACTGCCGCCAGCGAGGGCATCATTCGGCGCGGTGAAGTTCACCGAGCCCTGGCTTTCGCCAACCGGAATAGTGATGGTCTGTCCGTTGGACAGGGTCACCACGACTGGGGAGCCGGTCACTGGCGCAGTCACCGATGCGGTGTAAACGACGGTGCCGCCTTCAGCCACATTCGGAGTGGCGGTCAGACTGACCGTCGACGTATCGATCGTGTCTGTGACGTCGGTGACAGCTGGAGTCGGGTTGGTTTCCAGATTCTCGAAGTTGCCGCCTTCGGCCTTGGTGATCGTGGCTTCAACCTTGCCGGCGTCTTTGTAGACATCATCAGCTGGCGCGGCGACGGTTGCCGTGCCCGAAGTGGCACCGGCAGCAATAGTGATCACGGCACCGTTACTCAAGGTCACGGTGACCGGAGTACCAGCGGCGTTGGTCAGGGTCGCGGTGTAGACGATGGAACCGCCTTCGGCCACGGACTCGGTAGCGCTCAGGCTCAGGGTAGTGGTGTCCGGGGTATCGGTCACGCTGGTTTCAGCCGGCTTGTCGCTGATTTCCAGCTTCTCGTAGTTACCGCCATCCGCCTTGGTGATGGTGGTGCTCAGGGAGCTACCGCCCGCCAACGCATCGTTTGGCGCGGTGAAGTTGACGCTGGCGGACGACTCGCCCACTGGAATGGTGATGGTCTGGCCATTAGACAGAGTCACTACGACCGGGGAACCAGTCACGGGGGCGGTGACCGACGCGGTGTAAACCACAGTGCCGCCTTCGGCGACATTAGGGGTAGCTGTCAGCGAAACAGTGCTGGTGTCGATGGTGTCAGTGACATCAGTCACCGCTGGCGCTGGATTGGTCTCCAGGTTCTCGAAGTTACCGCCTTCGGCCTTGGTAATGGTGGCTTCGACTTTACCGGCGTCTTTGTACACATCGTCAGCCGGAGCGGCGACGGTGGCAGTACCGGAAGTGGCACCGGCGGCGATGGTGATTACCGCGCCATTGCTCAGGGTCACAGTGACCGGAGTGCCAGCTGCATTGGTCAATGTGGCGGTGTAGACGATGGAGCCGCCTTCGGCCACGGACTCGGTCGCACTCAGGCTCAGAGTGGTGGTGTCCGGGGTATCGGTAACGCTGGTTTCAGCCGGCTTGTCGCTGATTTCCAGCTTCTCGTAGTTACCGCCATCCGCCTTGGTGATGGTGGTGCTCAGGGAGCTACCGCCAGCCAACGCATCGTTGGGTGCGGTGAAGTTTACGCTGGCAGAAGACTCACCCACCGGGATGGTGATGGTCTGACCGTTGGACAGAGTGACCACGACCGGCGAGCCGGTTACTGGCGCAGACACGGAAGCGGTGTACACCACAGTGCCGCCTTCGGCGACATTAGGGGTAGCTGTCAGCGAAACAGTGCTGGTGTCGATGGTGTCAGTGACATCGGTTACCGCCGGGGCTGGATTGGTCTCCAGGTTTTCGAAGTTGCCGCCTTCGGCCTTGGTAATGGTGGCTTCGACTTTGCCTGCATCTTTGTAGACGTCATCCGCCGGGGCCGCGACGGTGGCAGTACCGGAAGTGGCGCCAGCGGCGATGGTGATCACCGCGCCGTTAGAGAGCGTGACAGTAACAGGCGTACCCGCAGCATTGGTCAGGGTCGCGGTGTAGACAATCGAACCACCTTCGGCCACGGACTCGGTAGCGCTCAGGCTCAGGGTAGTGGTGTCCGGGGTATCGGTCACGCTGGTTTCAGCCGGCTTGTCGCTGATTTCCAGCTTCTCGTAGTTACCACCGTCGGCTTTGGTAATGGTGGTGCTGAGCGAACTGCCGCCCGCCAATGCATCGTTGGGAGCAGTGAAATTCACGCTGCCGGAAGACTCGCCCACTGGGATGGTGATGGTCTGGCCGTTGGACAGGGTCACCACGACTGGCGAGCCGGTTACCGGCGCTGTCACCGAGGCGGTGTAAACCACAGTGCCGCCTTCAGCCACGCTCGGCGTGGCAGTCAGGGAAACGGTGCTGGTGTCGATGGTATCGGTGACATCAGTCACAGCTGGAGTCGGGTTGGTCTCCAGGTTCTCGAAGTTGCCGCCTTCGGCCTTGGTAATGGTGGCTTCGACTTTGCCGGCGTCCTTGTACACGTCGTCAGCCGGGGCCGCGACGGTCGCTGTACCCGAGGTAGCACCGGCAGCGATGGTGATCACTGCACCATTGCTCAGGGTCACGGTGACTGGAGTACCAGCGGCATTGGTCAATGTGGCGGTGTAGATGATCGAACCGCCTTCAGCTACAGACTCAGTAGCCGAGAGGCTCAGAGTGGTGGTGTCCGGGGTATCGGTAACGCTGGTTTCAGCCGGCTTGTCGCTGATTTCCAGCTTCTCGTAGTTACCACCGTCGGCTTTGGTAATGGTCGTGCTCAGCGAACTGCCGCCAGCGAGGGCATCGTTTGGCGCGGTGAAGTTGACGCTGGCGGACGACTCACCCACCGGAATGGTGATGGTCTGGCCATTGGACAGAGTGACGACTACCGGCGACCCTGTCACTGGCGCTGTCACCGACGCGGTGTAAACGACGGTGCCACCCTCAGCCACGCTCGGCGTGGCAGTCAGGGAAACGGTGCTGGTGTCGATGGTGTCCGTGACATCGGTGACGGCTGGAGTCGGATTGGTCTCCAGATTCTCGAAGTTGCCACCGTCCGCTTTAGTGATGGTGACTTCGACTTTACCGGCGTCCTTGTAGACGTCATCCGCCGGGGCCGCGACGGTGGTGGTGCCGGTAGTAGCGCCAGCGGCGATGGTGATCACCGCGCCGTTGGAGAGGGTCACGGTGACTGGAGTACCCGCGGCATTGGTCAGGGTGGCGGTGTAGACGATGGAGCCACCCTCGGCCACGGTATCGGTGGCGGTCACGCTCAGGGTCGTTGTATCCGGAGTATCAGTAACCGAGGTCTCTGCCGGCTTGTCGCTAATTTCCAGCTTCTCGTAGTTACCGCCGTCCGCCTTGGTGATAGTGGTGCTCAGGGAGCTACCGCCCGCCAACGCATCGTTTGGTGCGGTGAAGTTGACGCTGGCGGACGACTCGCCCACTGGAATGGTGATGGTCTGGCCATTGGACAGAGTGACGACCACTGGCGAACCGGTCACTGGCGCGGTCACCGATGCGGTGTAAACGACGGTGCCACCCTCAGCCACGCTTGGTGTTGCGGTCAGGCTGACGGTCGAAGTATCGATAGTGTCTGTGACGTCGGTCACAGCCGGAGCCGGGTCGGTGACCAGGTTTTCGAAATTGCCGCCATCGGCCTTGGTGATGGTGACTTCAACCTTGCCGGCGTCTTTATAGACATCATCGGCAGGGGCGGCGACGGTGGCAGTACCGGTAGTGGCACCGGCAGCGATGGTGATTACCGCGCCGTTGCTCAGGGTCACGGTGACCGGGGTGCCCGCAGGGTTGGTCAGGGTCGCGGTGTAGACGATGGAGCCGCCTTCGGCCACGGTATCGGTGGCCGACAGGCTCAGGCCGGTGTCGTCGATGCTGTCGGTCACGGTGGTGACCGCTTTGTCTGGGCTGGGTTGCAGGTTCTCGAAGTTGCCGCCTTCAGCCTTGGTGATACCGACTTCGATGGTCTCGCCGTTCTTGTAGACGTCATTGGCTGGCGCCGGGACGTCGATCGAGCCACTGGACTTGCCCGCTTCGATAGTGATCACCGAGCCGTTGGACAGGGTGATGGTCACCGGAGTCTGTGCCGGGTTGGTGAGGGTGGCGGTGTAGGTGATCTGCCCGCCCTCGGTAACGCTGGCATCAGCGGTCAGGCTGACGGTGGTGGTGTCGATGGTGTCGGTGACCTGGGTGACCGCCGGGGTCGGGTTGACCGTTACCAGCAGGCCGCCACCGCCGGTGGTGCCGGTCACGCTGACGCTGATCTGGCCCGGGTCGATATAGACGTTGTCCTGGGGCGCCAGGGGCACCTGCACGCTGCCAGTGGTCTGGCCGGCGCTGATGACGATGACCGCGCCATTGGACAGGGTCACAGTCAGGTCGGTAAGTGGCGCCTGGGTCAGGGTCGCGGTGTACACCAGGGTGCCACCGGCTTCGGTAATGGTTGGGGTGGCGCCCAGGGTCAGGGTGGCCGGGCGCAGGGAGTCACTCCCGCTGCCATTGCCGTTGCCATTGCCCAGGCCGCCATTGTTGGTCAGGCCGCCAAAGGTGTTGTCCTGGGTCGAATTGGCCAGCCCCAGGCCAGCGGTGGGGAAACCGATGGTCGGGTCGACCCGGCCCGCAGTCTCTTCCAACTGCACAAAACTGTGGCCACCACCGGCCGCGCCGCCATTCCCCGCGGCGGTCGGGCCGGCGGCGGTGGCTTCCAGGTCGGTGGTCGGGTCGGCGCCGGCGGCGATGGCCTGCTGCAGTTCTGCCACCGAAGGGGCGGCCTGAGCGGTGGCCTGTGCCAGGTCCGTGCTGGAGTCCGGTGCGGCACCGCTCCACTGGGTGTCACGCCCCAGGTCCAGAGTACGCCCGTCGGTCAACTCCAGGGTGACGGCCCCGGCCGGGCCGGTGTCTACCTGGTCACCCACGAACAGGCGGTCCCCTTCAATGAGTACGCGTCGGATCCCTTCCGGGGAAACCACGAAAACTTGGCCGACAATGCTTTTGACGATGGCAACAACACTGCTCATTGGGGACTCTCCGGTGTACCGCTCAGTCGACTTCCATGTACCGGCTTGGGCGCGGGCCGCAACTCAGTCAGGACGTACTAGGTGTGTAATTGGGAACGGGTAATTGACAGATCTACCGTCAAAAGTTTGGCTATATTTTTTGGGTATTAACTTTATGCCAAACTATTGACCTTATGGACGCCATCCTAAACAATCGCCGAATTAATGTCACATTGATATTCACGCGGTAACCTGACTTGAAGTATGTGAACCAGTTCTTAGTTTGAACTTTCCGACGGACGGTTGTTTTGGTTGTACTAAATCGATGTGGTGCCACGTTCTGACGTGATTCTGGACACGCTGTCCGAGGGAAATTCTTACCATGCGTTTTCATCTGTTCAAGGCCCTGCCCTTTGCCTTAGCCGCCAGCTTTGTGCAGGCTCAAACCCTTCCTGAAGCCATGCAGAAAGCACTGGATGTGCACCCGGAAATCCAAGCCGGCGTGAACAGCCGTCTGGCTGCTGACTACCAGTTGAAAGCCGCCAAAGGTGGCTATCTGCCACGAGTGGACATGCTAGCTGGCTATGGTCGTGAAGGGACGGATAACCCTACGACCCGTGCGGGTACAGGCAGCAATCACTGGGAAACCTTGAACCGCGGCGAGTCAAGTTTGCGTCTGCAACAGATGGTTTTTGACGGTTTTGCCACGTCCAGCGAAGTCGGGCGTCAACAAGCCACCGTCAACTCCCGCGCCTACTCCCTGCTGGGCACCTCCGAGCGCACGGCCCTGACCGTGGCCCAGGTCTATCTGGATGTGCTGACCCGCCGTCAATTCGTGCAACTGGCGGAAGACAACCTGCGCAATCACGAGCGTATCTACGACCAGATCAAGCTGCGCACCCAGCGTGGCGTGGGTAGCGGCGCCGACCTTGACCAGGCTGAAGCGCGGATGGCCCAGGCCCGCAACAACCTGATCACCGAGCAGACCAACCTCGCCGACGCCCAGACCAACTACCTGAGTGCCGTCGGAGAAATGCCGGACCAGCTGGAACGCCCTGCCAGTTTTATGGCGCTGTTGCCGGCCAACCTCGACGAGGCCCGGCACCAGATGCTGGAAAACAGCCCGATCCTGCGTTCCGCCGAGTCCGATATCGTCGCTGCCGAGAAGCAGTACGATGCCGCCAAGTCGGCGTTCTATCCGCGCTTCGACGCGGAGCTGGGGCGTACTGCCGACAACGACCTGGACGGCCAGAACGGCCACAACAATGAATGGCAGGCCATGCTGCGCATGCGCTTCAACCTGTTCGCCGGCGGCAGCAACAAGGCCGACCTGGAGTCCAAGGCCTACCAGTCCAACCAGGCGCTGGATATCCGCAACAACGCCCTGCGGGTGCTGAACGAGGAACTGGGCCTGGCCTGGAACGCCTTGAACAACGCCAACGCCCAGGTGCCGATCGCCCAGCAATATGTGGATCACAGCACCAGCGTGCGGACCGCCTACCAGAAGCAGTTCAGCCTGGGTGAACGTACCCTGCTGGACTTGCTCGACAGTGAAAACGAGTTGTTCACCGCCTCCCGGCGCCTGGCCGAGATCCAGAACATTCAGTTATTTACTCAATATCGAATCAAGGCGACCATGGGCGAGTTGCTCAAAAGCCAGGGAGTGGTGGCACCTATGGCCTCCGTCGTGCAAAGCGATGTGAAGCCCAAGGTCCAGCTGCCCGGGATGAATTGAGCTAATTTCATCCAACCAGCCAGTCAAGAGTGTCGAGCGTGGAATCAGAAGTCAGTGTGCAACTCAGTCATGATCCACGCGGCATGCATGACGATCCCCTTCTGGATGGTTTGCTGACCCTCTGTTTCCTGCACCAGAAGCCCGCCAGTGCGGCGATGCTGACCACCGGCCTGCCCTTGCCATCCCAGCGCCTGAGCGCCGAGCTGCTGCCTCGGGCCGCGGCCCGGGCCGGGCTGCAGGGCCGGGTGCTGCGGCGCAAGCTCGAACAGATTCCAGCCATCGCCATGCCCGCCCTGTTGCTGCTCAAGGACGGTCGCAGCGCGGTGCTGCTGGGCTGGCAGGGTGAAGACCAGGCGCGGCTGCTGCTCAGCGAAAGCGATGGCGGCGAAGTCTGTGTCGACCGCCAGTTGCTGGCCGACGATTACAGCGGCCAGGTGTTCTTCGCCCAGCCCCAGCACAAGTTCGACGTCAACCACGGGTCGCTGATCCCCCGCGCCCGTTCCTGGTTCCGCGACACCCTCAAGCGCTCGCGCTGGCTGTATGCCGACGCCATTGCCGCGAGCCTGCTGATCAACATCATCGCCATGGCCGCGCCATTGTTCGTGATGAACGTCTATGACCGGGTGGTGCCGAACCAGGCCACCTCGACCCTGTGGGTGCTGTCCATCGGCATCATCGGCGCCTACATCTTCGACCTGATCCTCAAGGGCCTGCGCAGCCTGTGCCTGGACCTGGCGGGAAAGAAGACCGACCTGATCATTTCCGCCACGCTGTTCGAGCGCATCGTCGGCATGGCCATGAAGTACCGCCCGGCACGGGTCGGCAGCTTCGCCCAGAACATCCATGAGTTTCAGAGCCTGCGGGACTTCCTCGCATCCCTGACCCTCACCAGCCTGATCGACCTGCCGTTCACCCTGCTGATCTTCCTGGTGATCGCCATCCTTGGCGGGCATCTGGTGTGGATTCCGGTGCTGGCCTTCCCGATTGCCCTGTGCATCGGCTATGCCCTGCAGAAGCCGCTGGTGGCGACCATGGAGAAGACCATGGCTCTGGGCGCCGAGCGCCAGTCGAGCCTGATCGAGACCCTGGCCGGCCTGGACGCGGTCAAGGTCAACAACGCCGAGAGCGAGCGCCAGTACCAGTGGGAGCAGACCATCGGCACCCTCAGCCGGCTTGAGCTGCGGGTGAAGATGCTGTCCAGCCTGGCGATGAACATCACCTTGCTGATCCAGCAACTGGCCGGGGTGATCATGATCATCTTCGGCGTGTACCAGATCATCGACGGCAACCTCAGCATGGGCGGCCTGATCGCCTGCTACATGCTCAGCGGTCGGGCCCTGAGCCCGCTGGCTTCGCTGTCCGGGCTGCTGACCCGCTACCAGCAGGCGCGGGTCACCATGACCTCCGTGGACCAGATGATGGAGCTGCCCCAGGAGCGCAATTTCGACGAGCGCCCCCTGAGCCGCAGCGTGCTGCAGGGTGCCATCGAGTGTCGGCAACTGAGTTTTACCTACCCGGGGCAGCAGAACCCGGCGCTGAAGAACATCAACCTGATGATCAAGCCGGGGGAAAAGGTCGGCATCATCGGCCGCAGCGGCTCCGGCAAGAGCTCCCTGGCCAAGCTGCTGGTGGGGCTCTACCAGCCGGACTCCGGTGCCCTGCTGGTAGACGGTGTGGACATCCGCCAGATCGACGTCAGCGAACTGCGTCACAACATCGGCTACGTGCCCCAGGACATCCAGCTGCTGGCCGGTACCCTGCGTGACAACCTGACCTCCGGTGCCCGCTACGTCGAGGACGAACTGGTACTGCAGGCTGCGGAGCTGGCGGGGGTCCATGAGTTCGCCAGGCTGCACCCGCAGGGCTATGAATTGCAGGTGGGCGAGCGCGGGCAGAACCTTTCCGGTGGCCAGCGGCAGAACGTCGCCCTGGCTCGCGCGCTGTTGCTCAACCCACAGATCCTGCTGCTCGACGAGCCCACCAGCGCCATGGACAACACCGGCGAAGAGCGCTTGAAACAGCGCCTGGAGGCGGTGGTGCAGAGCAAGACCGTGGTACTGGTCACCCACCGGGCGTCGTTGCTGTCGCTGGTGGACCGGCTGTTGGTGGTGGACCGTGGACAAATCCTGGCCGATGGCCCGAAAGCGGTGGTGATGGAAGCGTTGAAGAAGGGGCAGATCAGTGTTGCTTAAGTCGGGATTCAAGGACTCGATCCGTCGCTATTTCAAAGGCACCGATTCGCTCCAGGGGCAGCCGCTGCCCGAGGTCAACAAGGCACTGATCGAAGATGCGCCGCGGGTTATCCGCCTGACCATCTGGGGCATCATCGCGTTCTTCCTGTTCCTGGTGCTGTGGGCCAACTTCGCGGTGATCGACGAGGTAACCAAGGGCGAGGGCAAGGCGATTCCTTCCTCCAAGCTGCAGAAGATCCAGAACCTGGAAGGCGGCATCGTCTCCGAGCTGTACGTCAAGGAAGGCCAGATAGTCGAGGCCGGCGCGCCGCTGATTCGCCTCGACGACACGCGCTTCCAGTCCAACGTCGGCGAGACCGAGACCGTGCGCCTGTCCATGCTGCTGCGGGTCGAGCGCCTGAGCGCCGAGGTGGATGAACGCGAGCTGAATTTCCCCGCCGAGGCGGTCAAGGAAGCGCCGGGCCAGGCGGCCAGTGAGAAATCCCTGTACCAGAGCCGTCGCCAGCAACTGCATGACGAGATCGGTGGCCTCCAGGAACAGCTGATTCAGAAGCAGCAGGAACTGCGCGAGTTCACCTCCAAGCAGGCGCAATACCGCCAGCAACTGGGCCTGCAGCGCCAGGAAATCGCCATGTCCGAGCCGCTGGTGGCCCAGGGCGCGGTGTCGCCGGTGGAAGTGCTGCGGCTCAAGCGTGCCGAAGTGGAAACCCGTGGCCAGCTGGACGCCACCACCCTGGCGATCCCCCGCGCCGAATCGGCGATCAAGGAAGTGCAGCGCAAGATCGATGAAACCCGCGGCAAGTTCCGCAGCGAGGCCCTGACCCAGCTCAACGAAGCGCGCACCGAACTGAACAAGGCCAGCGCCACCGGCAAGGCCCTGGAAGACCGGGTCAGCCGCACCCTGGTGACCTCGCCGGTACGCGGTATCGTCAAGCAGCTGATGGTCAACACCATCGGCGGGGTGATCCAGCCGGGCAGCGACATGGTGGAAATCGTCCCCCTGGACGACACCCTGCTGGTGGAAGCCAAGATCCGTCCCCAGGACATCGCCTTCCTGCACCCGGGGCAGGAAGCGGTGGTCAAGTTCAGCGCCTATGACTACACCATCTACGGTGGTCTCAAGGCCCGCCTGGAACAGATCGGCGCCGATACCATCACCGATGAAGACAAGAAGACCACCTACTACATGATCAAGCTGCGCACCGACCGCAGCCACTTGGGCACCGATGAAAAGCCGCTGCTGATCATCCCCGGGATGGTGGCCTCGGTGGACATCATCACCGGCAAGAAAAGCATCCTCAGCTACCTGCTCAAGCCGATCATCCGCGCCCGCGCCGAAGCCCTGCACGAACGTTGATCCATGTAAGAAACCACCTGCCAGCCTTGTAGGAGCTGGCTTGCCAGCGGAGGGGCCTTGAGAGCGCCTTCGTCGGCGTGCCGTCCCCAAGCGGTCCATCGGTTGAATCAACATATCGTTATTCACTAACGGTATTTAAATTCGTTTTCTTATATCTATAAAGTTGACTCCCTGCGTACCTGCCGACCAATCGGCGCGCCGCACGAAATGAACCCACACGGGATCTCCGTGAGTTTCTGATCGACGCGCGCGCCCTGGGCGCGCCTGCGCGGGAGTTTCAGTCATGTCTGCATCAGCCAGTGCCGCCTCCATTGCCGCACAAGCTTTCGAAATCCGGCCCTTGAATGGGGCTGTAGGCGCCGAGATCGTCGGCCTCGACCTGTCCCGGCCAGTCAACGACCAGGACTTCGCCCGCATCCACCGCGCCCACCTGGACCATCACGTAGTGGTGTTCCGCGACCAGCGCATCAGCCCCGAACAGCAGATTGCCTTCAGCCGTCGCTTCGGTGTGTTGCAGATTCATGTGCTCAAGCAGTTCCTGCTGGCCGGGCACCCGGAAATCCTCATCGTTTCCAACATCATCGAGAACGGCCAGTCCATCGGCCTGGGGGACGCCGGCAAGTTCTGGCACTCGGACCTCTCCTACAAGGAGCTGCCGAGCCTGGGCTCGATGCTGCACGCCCAGGAACTGCCAGCCGAAGGGGGCGACACCCTGTTCGCCAACATGCACCAAGCCTGGGACAACTTGCCCGAGGCGCTGCGCAAGGCGGTCGAGGGGCGCAGCGCCGCCCACTCCTACACGGCGCGCTACAGCGAGACCAAGTTCGAGGGCAACTGGCGCCCGACCCTGACCCCGGAGCAACTGGCCCAGGTCGCCGAGGTGGTGCACCCGGTCGTGCGCACTCACCCGGAAAACGGCCGCAAGGCGTTGTTCGTCAGCGAAGGCTTCACCACCCGCATCGTTGGCCTGCCGGAAGACGAAAGCGCCCAGTTGCTGGCCGAGCTGTATGCCCACAGCGTGCTGCCGGACAACATCTACCGCCATCAATGGCAGCCCCACGACCTGGTGTTCTGGGACAACCGCTCGCTGATCCACCTGGCCGCCGGTTGCCCGAGCCATCTGCGCCGCAAGCTGTATCGCACCACCATCCAGGGCGACGCCCCTTACTGATCAGCCAGGCACGGCAGGAGAACCAGCATGTCCTTATTCATTCCCTTCATTCCCCGCCTCGGCAGGCTGGCCACGGCCATCGGCCTGGGTTTCAGCCTGCTGGCCGGCAGCCTGGTCGCGCCTGCGCCGGCCCAGGCCGAAGGCGAGATCCGCATCGCTGAACAGTTCGGTATCGTCTACCTGCTGCTCAATGTGGTGCGCGACCAGAACCTGATCGAAAAGCACGGCAAGGAGCAGGGCATCGACATCAAGGTCGACTGGACCCAGCTGTCCGGCGGCGCGGCGGTCAACGACGCCTTGCTGTCGGGCTCCATCGACATTGCCGGGGCCGGCGTCGGGCCGCTGCTGACCATCTGGGATCGCACCCACGGCCGGCAAAACGTCAAGGCCGTAGCCTCTCTGGGTAACTTTCCCTACTACCTGGTGAGCAACAATCCCAAGGTCAAGACCATCGCCGACTTCACCGAAAAGGACCGCATTGCGGTACCGGCGGTGGGGGTCTCGGTGCAGTCGCGCTTCCTGCAATACGCCGCCGCCAAGCAATGGGGCGACAAGGAATTCAATCGCCTGGACAAGTACACCATCGCCGTTCCCCACCCGGACGCCACCGCCGCGCTGATTGCCGGCGGCACCGAGCTGACCGGGCACTTCTCCAACCCGCCATTCCAGGACCAGGCCCTGGAGAACCCCAATGTGCACGTGGTGCTCAATACCTACGACCTGCTGGGGCCCAACTCGCCGACGGTGCTGTTCGCCACCGAGAAATTCCGCAACGACAACCCCAAGACCTACAAGGCCTTCGTCGAAGCCCTGGCCGAAGCGGCCGAGTTCGCCCAGCACGACAAGGGCGCAGCCGCCGATACCTACTTGCGCGTGACCAAGGCCAAGATCGACCGCGCCGCCTTGCTGAAGATCATCGACAACCCGCAGTTCGAGTTCAGCGTGACACCAAAAAACACCTACCCACTGGCGGAATTCCTCTACCGGGTCGGTGCGATCAAGAACAAGCCCGAGTCGTGGAAGGACTACTTCTTCCAGGATGCCAAACCGTTGCAGGGGAGCTGATCGCCATGAACGCCCCCTTGCCAGGCCACACGGCCAGCAATCGCGCTGCCATCGCCCCGGCGCTGTTGGCGGTGGAACAAGTCAGCCTGGAATACCGCACCCCGCAGCGGGTGGTGCGGGCCACCCACCAGGTGAGTTTCGAGGTTGATCCGGCCGACCGCTTTATCCTGCTGGGGCCTTCAGGCTGCGGCAAGTCGACCCTGCTCAAGGCCGTGGCCGGGTTCATCCAGCCCTGTGAGGGCGAGATTCGCCTGCAAGGCCAGCGCGTCAGCCAGCCCGGGCCGGATCGTATCGTGGTGTTCCAGGAGTTCGACCAGTTGCCCCCCTGGAAAACCGTGAAGCAGAACGTGATGTTTCCCTTGCTGGCGTCGAAGACCCTCGGCCGCCGCGAGGCCGAAGAGCGTGCCCTGGAATACCTGGAAAAAGTCGGCCTGGCGGCTTTCGCCGATGCCTATCCGCATACCCTGTCCGGTGGCATGAAGGCCCGGGTGGCGATCGCTCGTGCCCTGGCCATGCAGCCGAAGATCCTGCTGATGGACGAGCCTTTCGCCGCCCTCGACGCCCTGACCCGGCGCAAGATGCAGGAGGAGTTGCTGCGGCTCTGGGAGGAGGTGCGCTTCACCTTGCTGTTCGTCACTCACTCCATCGAGGAAGCGCTGGTGGTGGGCAATCGCATCCTCCTGTTGTCGCCTCATCCGGGGCGCGTGCGGGCGGAAGTCCACAGCCACCAGTACGACCTGCAGAGCCTCGGTGGCGTGGCCTTTCAGCAGACCGCGCGGCGCATCCACCGCTTGCTGTTCGATGAAGGCCAATCGCCGGAAACTGAAACCGAGCTGGATTTCGCCGATATCCGTATCGCTTATTGAGCCGTCAGGCCACCGTTGAACGAGGAATGCCCGATGAGCCACTCATCCCCTGCGCGCGAGGAATACGAAGTTGTCCTGCAGCCCTTGCTGCAAGTGCCCCTGGAGCGCGAGCTGCCCCTGGGGCAGCGCCTCTGGCAACAAGGCTGGTTGCGCAAGAGCCTGATCCTGGTCCTGCTGGCGCTGCTCTGGGAAGCCGTGGCCCGTTACCAGAACAACGACCTGCTGCTACCGAGTTTTCTGCAAACTGCCAGCGCTCTTTACCAGGGCCTGCTCAGCGGCGAATTGCTGGGCAAGGTGGGCATTTCCCTGGTGGTGCTGCTCAAGGGCTACCTGATCGGCATCGTCCTGGCGTTTGCCTTGACCACCCTGGCGGTCTCGACCCGGCTTGGCCGTGACCTGCTGAGCACCCTGACCTCGATGTTCAATCCGCTGCCGGCCATTGCCCTGCTGCCCCTGGCGCTGCTGTGGTTCGGCCTGGGGCAGAACAGCCTGATCTTCGTGCTGGTGCATTCGGTGCTCTGGGCTTTGGCCTTGAACACCTATGCCGGGTTTCTCGGGGTTTCCGAAACCCTGCGCATGGCCGGGCGCAACTACGGCCTCAAGGGCCTGCGCCTGGTGCTGTTCATCCTGATCCCGGCGGCGCTGCCGTCGATTCTCGCCGGGTTGAAGATCGGCTGGGCTTTCGCCTGGCGCACCCTGATCGCTGCCGAGCTGGTGTTCGGCGCCACCAGCGGCAAGGGTGGCCTGGGCTGGTACATCTTCCAGAACCGCAATGAGTTGTACACCGACAAGGTGTTTGCCGGGCTGGCAGTGGTGATCCTCATCGGCCTGCTGGTGGAAAACCTGATCTTCGACACCCTGGAGCGGATCACGGTAAAACGCTGGGGCATGCAGCGCTGAGCTACCTCGTCCGCCAGCCCCCCGACCGTAGGAGCTGGCCTGCCAGCGAAAGCGTCCTCAAGGGCTATGCAAGGTTCGAGGGCTCATTCGCCGGCAAGCCGGCTCCTACGCGGCTAGTGGGTTCACGGGTAAGGATTGATCTCCCTCATTTTCCTCGGCGCCAAGCCTGCTAGCATTGCGCCTGGATCATCCCTGACCAGTCACGAGTGCTCAGCATGCAACTTCCGGACATGAACCTTCTGGTGGCCCTCGACGCCCTGCTCGACGAGGGCAGCGTGGTGGGCGCGGCGCGGCGCATGAACCTCAGCCCGGCGGCCATGAGCCGGACCCTGACGCGGATCCGCGACGCCCTCGGCGACCCGGTGCTGGTACGTGCCGGACGCGGCCTGGTGCCCACCCCCAAGGCCCTGGAACTGCGCAGCCAGGTGCGCGATGTAGTGGAGCAGGCGGCGCTGGTGTTCCGCTCGGCGGACAAGGTCGACCTGGGTTCCCTGCAGCGGCGCTTCAACGTGCGCGCCAACGATTTTTTCGTCGGCGTGTATGGCGGTCGCCTCATCGATACCCTGGAGCGTCAGGCGCCCTTGTGCGAGCTGCGCTTCGTGCCCGAAGGCGATGGCGATGACGAGGCCCTGCGGGAGGGAAGGATCGACCTGCGGATTAGCAACACCCGGCCCCTGACCCCGGAAGTCAAGGTGCAGAACCTGTTCACCACCGCTTTTGTCGGCCTGGTGCGCGAAGGCCACCCGCTGTTGGACGAAGACATCACCGCCGAGCGTTTTGCCGCGTTTCCCCATATCAGCATGTCTCGCCGGGGCATAGCCCGTGGACCTATCGATGCGGCCCTGGCCGAGCAGGGCCTGGAGCGCCGGGTGCCGCTGATTGCCCCGAGCTTCCACGCCGCCATGTTCATGCTGCCGGATTCGGACCTGATTTTGCCGGTGCCCCAGGAAACCCTGCTCAGCGTCTCGCGCCTGGGCCTGCGCTTGCGTTCGTTCGTGCTGCCGATTTCCCTGCCGACCCTGGTTTTGACCCAGGCCTGGCATCCGCGCTACGACAAGGACCCGGCGCACAAGTGGTTTCGCGAAACCCTGCGCACCTCCTGCCAGGCCACCTGGCAAGAAGCCCAGCCGACGTCCTCGTAGGAGCCGGCTTGCCGGCGAAAGCGGTCTTGAGGGCCCCTTCGCTGGCAAGCCAGCTCCTACGGTCAACAGGGTGAATCATTGCGTCTGACGCACTTATAAACTGTCGATAAGTCAGTTTTCGTCAGCATCGGCTGTTCATAAACTGCTCTGGTTTTCTTGTCTGGAGCAGTATTTCCATGAGTTCCCTCGCTGTCGCTGCGCCTGCTTCGGTTGAAGCCGCCAGCAAGCCGGCAGCCATTGCACCGCCGGTGTTCGGGCCGCGGATCATCATCGGCCTGGTGGGCGTGCTGCTGGCGGTGCTGGTCTCGGGCCTCAACGAGATGGTGACCAAGATCGCCCTGGCGGACATTCGTGGTGCGCTGTTCATCGGCTACGACGAAGGCACCTGGCTGGTGGCCTGCTACACCGCCACCTCGGTGGCGGCCATGGCCTTCGCGCCCTGGTGTTCGGTGACCTTTTCCCTGCGGCGCTTCACCCTGTGTGCCATTGGCCTGTTCACCCTGCTGGGGGTGCTGTGCCCCTTCGCCCCGAACTACGAAAGCCTGTTGCTGTTGCGCACCCTGCAAGGCCTGGCCGGCGGCGCGCTGCCGCCGATGCTGATGACCGTGGCCCTGCGGTTCCTGCCGGCCAACGTCAAGCTCTACGGCCTGGCCGGCTATGCCCTGACCGCCACCTTCGGCCCCAGCCTGGGCACGCCCCTGGCGGCACTCTGGACCGAGTACGTGGGCTGGCAATGGGCGTTCTGGCAGGTGGTGCTGCCTTGCCTGGTGGCGATGGCGGCAGTGGCCTACGGCCTGCCCCAGGATCCGCTGCGCCTGGAGCGTTTCAAGCAGTTCAACTGGCGCGGCCTGCTGCTGGGCTTTCCGGCGATCTGCATGCTGGTGATCGGTATCCTGCAGGGCAACCGCCTGGACTGGTTCGAGTCGCCGCTGATCTGTGTGCTGCTGGCCGGCGGGCTGGTGCTGCTGGTGCTGTTCATGATCAACGAATGGTCGCAGCCGATTCCCTTCTTCAAGCTGCAGATGCTCGGCATCCGCAACCTGTCCTTCGCCCTGCTGACCCTGGCCGGGGTGCTGGTGGTACTGACGGCGGTGATCATCATCCCGTCCGCCTATCTGGCTCAGGTCCAGGGCTACCGGCCGTTGCAGACCGCGCCGGTGATGCTGGTGATGGCCCTGCCGCAACTGCTTGCGCTGCCCCTGGTGGCAGCACTGTGCAACCTGCGCTGGGTCGATTGCCGCTGGGTGCTGGGGATCGGCCTGGGCATGCTGGTGCTGTCCTGTCTGGGCGGTACGCACCTGACCTCGGCCTGGATCCGTGACGACTTCTATGTGCTGCAACTGCTGCAGATCTTCGGCCAGCCCATGGCAGTGCTGCCATTGCTGATGCTTTCCACCGGCAGTATCACCCCGATGGAAGGGCCTTTTGCCTCGGCGTGGTTCAACACCGTGAAAGGCCTGGCGGCGGTGATCGCCACCGGTGTGCTGGATGTGCTGACCACCCGCCGCCTGCATTTTCATTCGACCATGCTGGTGGACAGCCTGGGCAACTCGCCTCTGGTGGACGACGGCGTCGCCGGCCTGGCCCGGCGCCTGCACCAGCAGGCCGTGGTGCTGACCTCCGCCGACCTCTACTACTGCATGGCAGGGCTGGCCGCTGTGCTGATCCTGCTGATTTTCTGGCTGCCGACGCGGATCTACCCACCGCGGGCACCGACTTGAACGAGACCTTTGTCATGACGACCCAGAACAAACACAAAATCGCCATTGCGGTAGCGGCAGTGGCGGCCCTTGGCGTGTTGGCCTACCTGGCGCTGCCGGGGCTGTTCGGCCGCGCCGGCGAGCAGACCACCAACGACGCCTTCATCGCCGCCGACTACACCCTGGTGGCCCCGCGCGTGGCGGGGTTCATCAAGGAAGTGCTGGTGGAGGACAACCAGCAGGTCAAGGCCGGGCAACTGCTGGCGCTGATCGACGACCGTGACCTGCGCGCCGCGGCCCAGGCGGCGGATGCCGAGACCCTGGTGGCCAAGGCGCAGTTGCAGAACGCCCGGGCGACCCTGGACCGGCAGAGTTCGGTGATCGCCCAGGCCCAGGCTGCCTTGAGCGCGGCCCAGGCCGAGCGAGCCTTTGCCGAGCATGAACTGAACCGTTACAACCACCTGGCCGGGGTCGGCGCCGGCACGGTGCAGAACGCCCAGCAGGCCCGGACCCGCATCGACCAGGCCAGCGCCCGGCTGGCCACCGCCACCGCAGCCCTGGCGGCGGAGCGCAAGCAGGTGGAGATCCTCACCGCTCAGCGCGACGCCGCGGAAGGTGGCTTGAAACGTGCCCAGGCGGCCCTGGAAATGGCCAGCTACGAGTTGTCCTACACGCGCATCGTGGCGCCGGTGGACGGCATGGTCGGCGAGCGTGCGGTGCGGGTCGGTGCCTATGTCACCCCGGGCAGCAAGATCCTTGCCGTGGTGCCGCTGCAGCAGGCCTATGTACTGGCCAACTTCCAGGAAACCCAGCTGACGGCCATGCATGCCGGGCAGGTGGTGGAGGTGCGGGTCGACAGCCTGGGCGGCGAGACCCTGCATGGTCGGGTGGAAAGCCTGGCCCCGGCCACCGGTGTGACCTTCGCCGCGGTGAAGCCGGATAACGCCACCGGCAACTTCACCAAGGTGGTGCAGCGCATTCCGGTGAAGATCCTTCTGGAACCCAACCAGCCGTTGGCCGAGCGGTTGCGGGTGGGCATGTCGGTGGAAGCCAGCGTGGACACCCACAGCTCTGCCACCAGCGCCCGCGAGGTGACCCAGCGATGAGCCGCGAACGCAGCCGTCACAGACGCTCCCACGGGCTCCGCACTCTGCTGGCGCTGAGCCTGCTGTCCCTGGCCGCGTGCAATGTCGGCCCGGATTTCCAGAGGCCCCAGGCGACCCAGGTCCAGGCCTGGTCCGCCCCGGCCCAGGCCGCTGCCAGCCAGGCGGTGGACAGTGCCATGCAGGAGCGCTGGTGGGAGGTGTTCAACGACCCGCAACTGTCGGCCCTGAGCCATCGCGTCCTGAGCGATAACCTCGACCTGCAACTGGCCACCAGCCGTTTGCAGCAGAGCCGGGCGGCGCGCCAGGTCATTACTGCCGAACGCTATCCGAGCACCTCGGCCAATGGCGGCTACGGGCGCAAGCGCAACAGTGCCGAGGGCCTGAACGACCCTTCGGGGAACAACGGAAAATCGGCCTTCAATCTCTGGGAAGCGGGCTTCTCCGCCTCCTGGGAGCTGGATTTCTGGGGCCGGGTGCGGCGCGAAACCGAGGCCGCCGACGCGACCCTGGAAGTGGCGGAGAACGACCGGCGCGGGGTGCTGCTGTCGGTGCTGGCGGAAACCGCCCAGGACTACATCCAACTGCGCGGCGTGCAGAGCACCCGGGCGGTCACCGAGCAGAACCTCGAGGTCGCCCGGCACAGCCTGAAGCTCTCGCAACTGCGCCTGGCCGACGGCGTGGCCACCGACCTGGACGTGGCCGAAGCCGCCGCCCAGGTCGCCACCATCGAGGCGCAACTGCCGGAGCTGCAACAGCGCCAGGCGCAGTTGATCAATGCCCTCAGCCTGCTGCTGGGGGAGCCACCCCAGGCCTTGCACCAGGAACTGGCCAGCGATGCGCCAGTGCCGCAACCGCCATCCCAGGTGGCTATCGGCCTGCCTTCGCAACTGGCCGAGCGGCGTCCGGATATCCGCCAGGCCGAGGCGCGCCTGCATGCAGCCACGGCCAGCATTGGTGTGGCCAAGGGCGATTTCTATCCGCGCATTACCCTGTCCGGCAACTTCGGCTCCCAGGCCCTGCAACTGGCGGACTTCGGTTCCTGGAGTTCGCGGCAGTTCGGCATCGGCCCGCAGTTCAGCCTGCCGCTGTTCGATGGCGGCCGCCTGCGGGGCATGCTCCAGTTGCGCGAGGCCCAGCAGCAGGAAGCAGCCCTGGCCTACCAGCAGACGGTCCTGCGGGCCTGGCACGAAATCGACGACCAACTGACCCGCTACAACGCCAGCCAGTTGCGCCGCGACAGCCTGGCCGAAGCGGTGCGGCAGAACCAGATCGCCCTGCGCACGGCACAGCAGCAGTACATCGAAGGGGTGGTGGATTTCGTCAACGTGCTGACTGTGCAGGGGGCCTTGCTGGCAACCCAGGAGCAGTTGGTGGAAAGCTCGGCCGGAGTGTCCCTGGCCATGGTTGGCCTGTACAAGGCGCTGGGGGGTGGTTGGCAGTCGGTCTATCCATTGCAGGCTGCCAGCCAGCCGCGTTGAAAAGCGTTTTGCCTGGATTGAGAAAAAAGTGTAATGATAATTGCTCTCAATCATGTGCGCAGTTTCATTCATGCAAGCCACCACTGACGGCAACGCTCAACTCCATCGTCTGTATCAGGATCATCACGGCTGGTTGCAGGGCTGGTTGCGCAAGCGCCTGGGCGATCGCGAGCATGCCGCGGACGTGGCGCAGGACACCTTCCTGCGCCTCTTGCTCTCGGGGCGTTTTCCCGGGCAGCAGGAAAGCCGCAGCTACCTGGCGCAGATCGCCCGCAACCTGGTGGTCGACCAATGGCGGCGCGCGCGCATCGAGCGCGCCTACCTGGAAAGCATCGCCCACTTGCCGGAGCCGCAGACCCCCTCCCTGGAAAGCCGCGCGCTGATTCTCGAAACCCTGATGCAGATCGACGCCATGCTCGACCGCATGCCGGACAAAGTGCGCCAGGCCTTTGTCATGTCGCAGTTCGAGGGGCTGGGCTATGCGCAGATTGCCGAGCGCCTGGAGGTTTCCGTCAGCTCGGTGCAGAAGTACATGACCCGGGCGATCCAGGCCTGTTACCAGGTGCTCTACGCAGAATGAAACCTCATCAAGCACCCATTGCCCCCAGCGTTGTCGAGCAGGCCAGCGAGTGGCTGATGCTGCATTGGGGCGGCGAATTGAGCGCGCAGCAGCGCAGCGCCTTCGACGCCTGGCAGCAGGCCGATCCCGAGCACCAGCGAGCCTGGCAACGCCTGCAGCAACTGCAGCAGACCCTGCAAGGCGTGCCGGAACACAGCACCCATGTACTGTTGGCCAAGGCGCCGGACCAGCAGCGCCGCGCCGCACTGAAGCTGCTCGGCTTGCTGCTGGTGGCCGGTGGCAGCGGCTACCTGGTGCAGGACAGCCAGCCCTGGCGAGCGGCCTTCGCCGCGCAGCGCAGCGCCACCGGGGAAGTACGCCACCTGACCCTGAGCGACGGCAGCCGCCTGGACCTCAACAGCGCCAGCGCCGTCGACCTGCTGTTCAGCGCCAGCGAACGGCGCATCCGCCTGATCCAGGGCGAGATCCTGCTGACCAGCGGGCATGACCCGTCGCGGCCGCTGATCGTGGAAACCCCCGCCGGCGATATCCAGGCCCTGGGCACACGTTTCGCCGTGCGCGAGTTGGACGGCGGCACCCGGGTCGATCTTTACGAAGGGGCCCTGCGGATCAGCCCCCGTCACACCCAGGCCCTGCAACTGAATGCCGGCGAACGCCTGTGGTTCGACGCCGGCCGGGTGTCGGCCCGGCAAGTGGCCCAGGTCAATGCCAGCAGTTGGAGCGAGGGCCGGTTGATTGCCGAACGCCAGCCCCTGGGGCAGTTCGTCGCTGAGCTGTCACGGTATCGGCCAGGGGTGCTGCGCTGCGATGAGCAGGTGGCGGGCTTGCTGCTGACCGGGGTCTTTCCCCTGGCCGACAGCGATGCGGTGCTCGCCGCCCTGGAGCGCTCGCTACCGGTACGGGCCCATGCGGTGACCCGCTACTGGGTAACCCTCAAGCCGCGAGGCTGAATGCAAAAATATTTTGTCAGGCGGTTGTCGGTTCCGGCGCGCCGTTCGGGATACCCCATGAAAGCCGATCAAGACGCATTCTCATGGGGAGTTCAGGAATGCCTTACCAGACCGCTGCATCCATTTTGACCCTGGGCGCTACCGCGCGCCGCCGAGCCTTTGTTGCGCTGCTGGCGGTGGCACCCGTGCTGCCAGGCATTGTCCAGGCCGAGCCGGGCAGCCAGAGCCAGGCCCGCGACTACCAGATCGCCCCCGGCAACCTCGACCAGGTGCTGAACCGCTTTGCCAGTGCGGCGGGGATTCTCCTGTCGGTGGATGCGAGCATGACGGCCGGCAAGCACAGCCAGGGCCTGCAAGGTCGCTACGAAGTGGCGCAAGGGCTGCACCAGCTCCTCGCGGGGACCGGCCTGCAAGCCACCCAGAGTGGCGCCAGCTGGGGGCTGCAGCCAGTGGCCCAGGGCGCTGCGCTGGAGCTGGGGCCAACCCGCATCGGCGCCACCCAAGTGGATGAAAATGCCTGGGGCGCGGTGCCGGGGATCGTGGCCAAGCGCAGCGCCACCGGCAGCAAGACCGACTCGGCGCTGGTGGAGATTCCGCAGACCATCAACGTGATCGGCGCCAAGGAGATCAGCGCCCGTGGTGCCCAGAGCGTGACCGAGGCGCTGCTCTATACCCCGGGCATGACCGGCGGCGGCTTTTCCGACCGGGTGAAGATTTTCGACGAACCCACCTCCCGTGGTTTTTCACCGACTCCGCTGTACCTCGACGGCCTGCACTTGCCCTATGGCGGTGGCAGTACCGGTGGTGCCCTGCAGATCGAGCCCTATTCCCTGGAGCGCATCGAAGTGCTCAAGGGCCCGGCCTCGGTGCTCTACGGGCAGAACCAGCCGGGCGGGATCGTCAACATGGTCAGCAAGCGGCCCACCGAGACCCCCGTGCATCAGCTGAAAGTGGAAGCCGGCAGCTACGACCACAAGAGCATCGCCCTGGACCTGGGCGGCCCGCTGGATGAGCAGGGGCAGTTCCTCTATCGCCTGACCGGCCTGGCCAGCGACAGCCAGGACGCCATCGATTACGTGCAGCGCCAGCGTCAGTTCATCGCCCCGAGCCTGACCTGGCGGCCGGATGACGACACCCAACTGACGGTGTTTGCCCAGTTCCAGAAGGACAACGACGTGCCCGAGGCCCAGGGCCTGCCCAGCGTGGGCACGGTGTTCGCCAACCCCAACGGCAAGATCGACCGCGACCTGTTTCTCGGCGAGCCCGGGGTCAATGCCTACGACCGTGACCAGTTCGTCGTGGGCTACGAGTTCTCCCATCGCCTGAACGATGTCTGGACCCTGAAGCAGAATGCCCGCTACGCCGATGTCGACGACCGTTACCGTGCGCCGCTGCACGGCTACAAGTTCGTCACCAACCCCAAGACCGGGCTCGACGACCAGCGCTACATGACCCGCTACGGGGTCGACTGGAAGCAGCACAACAAGGTCTTCGGCGTGGATAACATCGCCCAGGCCGAGTTCGACACCGGGCCGTTCAACCACACGGTGCTGGTGGGGCTGGATTACTACCACTTCAATTCGAAATACCACGGCAAGTACGACTACAACCCGCCGATTCTCGACATGTTCACCCCCACCTACGGCCAGTCGCTGAATTTCGGCAACGCTTACCAGTGGGACAACACCATCATCCAGACCGGCCTCTACGTGCAGGACCAGATCAAGTACGAGAAGTGGGTGCTGGTGCTGGGCGGTCGCAACGATTGGGCGGAAACCGACAACAAGGCGCCGCTGGGTGGGGCCCATACCAACGTCAAGAACCAGTCCTTCACCGGGCGCGGGGGGCTGGTGTACCTGTTCGACAACGGGCTGGCGCCCTTTGTCAGCTACTCGGAATCCTTCCTGCCGTTGAGCGGCACCAGCTTCCAGCGCAGCGCGTTCGAGCCTTCCACCGGCAAGCAGTACGAAGTGGGGGTGAAATTCCAGCCTCCGGGCCAGGAGAGCTTCGTCCAGGTATCGGCCTATCAGCTGGACCAGGAGAACATTCTGACCACCGACCTGGCCAACCCCGGGTTCAGTATCCAGAGCGGCGCGGTGCGCTCCCGGGGTATCGAGCTTGAAGCCAAGGCCAGCCTCAGCGAGTCGCTGGACGTGATTGCCTCGGCGTCGCGCAACGACATCAAGTACACCAAGGACAACGATGGCCGCGAGGGTCGCCACCCGGCGGGCATGCCACCCCTGACTGCTGCGTTGTGGCTCAACTACACCATCCTGGGCGACACCCCCCTGGCAGGCCTGGGAGCGGGCGTCGGCGCCCGCTACGTCAAGGGCAGCTACGGCACCGACTACGACGGCGCTTTCCAGATCCCTTCCTACACCGTGTACGACGCCGGCCTGACCTACGACCTTGAAAAGTCGCCGTTGCAGCTCAAGGGCGTGAAGCTGGCGCTGAACGTGAAGAACCTCACCGACAAGACCTACGTCGCCAACTGCACCAGCATCTGGGACTGCTACTACGGCGAAGGCCGGACCATGGTCTCGAGCCTGACTTATGACTGGTAAGGCCGCAGCAGCTGGGCTCACCAGTAGTCCGGCTTGATCGCGGGCGCCTTGCGGGTCGCCACTCGTTCGGGGAACTGGTGCTTGCACAGTTCCTCTGCGCTGACGACCCGGCGCATCCAGTGGGCCTGGGCTTTCAGTGAGCCGGGTTGCGGGCGCTGATACTGCGTGCGGTGAGGCAGGATCACGCCAAGGGTCAAGTCCGGGAAGTCTTCGCGAATGGCCCGCAGCGCTGGTGCCATATCGGTGTCTCCCGAGACCAGCACCAGTTGCTCGATGCGTTCATCTGGAGGATGCAGGGCTTGCCTGGCTGCGAGGCGGTACATGCTGATCGCCAGATGGACGTCGGTTTCCTTTTCCTCAAGTTTCCAGATGTCCACCGTGTCCTGGCGTGAAGCCCCTACGGTTTTATTGATGAAGCGTGGGGCTTTGGCCGGTTCAAGCTGATGGCGCCCCAGGTGCACATTGACCTGGGACGCCTTCAAGGCGCGCAGGTAGGTGTCTTGCGCTTCCTTGGAGGCCCGGCCGCGGGTGGCCAGCCGGGGTTTGACTGAAGAAGTGAAGTAGTCCACCGAGGCCAGTCGGCTGGCGGGGTTCTCGATCTGCACGATATGGGTCAGCAACCCGGGCAGGTCGAGCCACTTGAATGGGGTGTCGGCCAGCAACCCGTAGAACAGGTCGTAGCCATCGACAAAGAAGGCCGTGCGCACTATTCCATTCCCTGGAAACGAAAAAACCGGCCTGGGCCGGTTTTTTCACCCCAACGGCCAGCGAACTTAATCTCTGCGTACGGGGTTGAGTTGTGAGGTCGAGCCTAGTGTCTGTATTCGTCGAGGTCAATCCTTGTCCGACGAGAGAGGCATCACCAATGGCTGCTTGGCATATCAACTCCGCGGGAACCGTTTTGCCTCAGCAGGCTTCGAGGATCAAGGGCACTGATGGGCATTACTGTGAGCACTTATTGCACCGCTCTCAGGGCCCGGACTGAGGATTCTGCAAGAAAACCACGTAGCCCTTGAACCAGGGGCTGTCGCGCAGGGCCTGGGGTTCCTGCCATTCACCGCCCTGGATCAGGCCGACCTTGTAGGGCAGGCCCATGCGGTCCAGGCGCGGCAGGTAGCTGGCGTAGTTGGGGATGCTGCGGCGGCCCTGGTAGGTCTGCACCACCACTTCGTCCACCACGCCCTTGAGCTGGCCGATGGCTTGCGGGTCGGCGTTGCTGCCCCAGTCCATCAACCCGGTGATGCTCAGGCGGTAGTGCGCCGGCAGGCGCTGGCGCAGGTCGCGCAGGAAGTGGCCATAGCGCTCCAGGTCGTGGGTGCTGCTGTCGAAATCGATCTGGATGCCCACCACCTGGGTGCCCGTGGCCTGCCAACGCCGGACCTGGCCCAGCAACTGGTCATACAGCGGTTCGGGCCAGGCCAGGGTGTGGGCGCGGTAGACCACCCACACCTGCTCCTGGTGCAGACGCGACACCGGCAGGCCCTGGGCGATGAGCTGGACGCCGCTGGCCGGATGGCGCCGCGAACGGCTGATCTGGCCCTGGAGGAGGTACAGGGTCCTGGCCTGGCCCAGCACCGGCTGGGTCTTGACCCCGCTCCACAGCCAGAAGGCGTCGTAGTCGGCGGCGTCCACTGCCGCGCTGGCCGGCGTTGCCCAGCACAGCCACAGCAGCAGGCCATAGCCCAGGCGCTTGCCTACCAGTAGTAACGCAGCGACTGGGCCCACTGGGTATCCCCCAACTTGGTCTTCAACTGGCGGAACCAGGCCTTGCGCACGGCGGGCTCGACACCGGCACCGCCACAGTTGTTATGGCCCGAGGAGGCGTAGCAGTTGATGGCTCGGTACAGCGCGTAGGCGCGATCGTCACGGCTGGCCTTGGGGTTGTTGATCACCACCTGATAGCCGTCGAGCCGCGAGAACGGCTTGCCCGGGAACGTGTCCTGGGTACCGCCCAGGTTCTGGGCCGGTGGCGGGGTGTCCAGGGGCATGCGGTCGAAGCCGCTGAAACGCATGAACTCGCCGAGGCAGAGCAGCCCGGCCGGGGCTTTCGGGTCACGCTGCAGGAGGGCGGCCGTCTCCAACAGGCTTGGGCAGCGGTAGTCGGGTTTTTCTTCTTCGGGCTGTGGGCCATTCCAGTGGAAGTCCTGCAACGGCGGGGTATCGAGGTAGATGTAGCCCAGGCTGGCGGCAAGGCTAGCGTCGGGCAGGGTGGGCGGCAGTTGCTCGAAGTCTTTGCCGAAGGCCGCGTACTGGCCGCGGGTCAGGTCCTTGTACAGCAGGATAAAACGCGCGGCGTTGCGTTCCGCTGGCAACTCGGCCTTCTGCGCTTGCTGGCGCAGCAGTTGGGGAGAGGCCACCTGGCGCAGGAGAATGGCGCGCACCTGGGCAGCCTTGATCGGCGAGCCGTCGGCGAACACCTTGGCCAGTTGCCCGCTGCGCTCGTAGCTGTAGGCCAGGGCCAGTTCCAACTGTTCACGTTGCAGCGGTTGCTGGGCCAGGGGCAGCAATTGCAGCCACAGCGCCTCGGCGCCTTTCCAGTCCTGCTGGGCCTGCAGGGCCAGGCCACGCAGGATCTGCTGGCTGAAGCTCAGGTAGTCCAGTTGCGCAGGCACTTGGCTGGGCAATTGTTTGAGCGCCGCCGCCGGTTGTTTTTCGACATACAGGCTGAAAGCGGCCTGGAGGTAGTCGAACAGCGCCGGCTGGCTGGCGAACTGGGCCTTCTGCTGTTGCAGGGCGTCCCGGGTCAGGGGCGCCGATGGGGCGTCGCGCATGCGCATCAGGTCCTTGACCGCCAGCAGCAGCGGAGCCTTGAAGTGGTCTTCGGGCAGGCTCAGCAGTTTGTAGTCGACTTCTTCCACCAGGTCGTCCAGAGGCATGTTGCGCGGGGTGCCGGGAGCCTGGGTCAGTTGCCAGGCGTAGTCCTCGGCCAGGGCCTGGGTGTCGCCCGTCAGCCAGTGCACACGGCGGATCAGACCCTTGGCGGAAACGGCGTAGCGGCCCTGTGGATAAGTCTTCAGGTAGGCCTCGAAACCGGCGCCGGCCTGTTGCAGCACGGGTTTATCCACATGCTCCAGATTGACCATGCTCCATTCATCGAAGGCGTTCTGCTGGGCCAGGTTGAGCAGGGTGCGCGGGCTCATGTAGGCCGCGGTTTCGGCCAGCCAGGGCTGGGGATTGTCCTTTAGCGCGGCAAAACCGTTGCCGGCTTCGTTGAAGCGGCCGCTGTAGAAGTCGGCGGCGGCCTGCAGGTAGCTGGCGAACGCCTTGGCCGCCGCCGAGTTCAGGTTGGCCGGCAGCAGCTTGCTCATTTCGCTGGCGTTCCAGTCGCAGCTGGCCAGCAGTTGCACCCGGGCCTCGGCCAGGGCCTGGCGTTCTTCGGGGCTCAGTGGCGCCTGGTCGAGCTGCTCCACAAAAGCCAGGGCACTGGCGTCCGAGTTGCTGCGGCAGCGGCTGCCTTCTCCGGAGAGAAAGCCGTTTCCGGCGGCTTCCTTGCTATCGCGACGCAGGCCTACGGCCTGCAGCAGGCTGTCGAGCTGCTCGGTGGCGGGCGAGGGGCCGGGCTTGGGTGGGTTGCCAGTGTCGGGATCGAGTTCGGGCTGCGCCGGGTGCAGGCGATAGTGCATGAAGGGCACAGGGCCGTAGCCCATGCCCAGCTCATCCTGGGTCAGGGCCCGGGGTGCCAGGGGCAGGCTGCCCTGGTCGGCCAGCAGCAGCCGCAAGTTGACCCGGCTGTCGTTGCCCGGGCTGAGAAAGGGCAGGTTGCTGCAACCGTCCAGGCGATTTGAGTAGAGCGACCAGGTCGGCGAGCAGATGTCATCCGAGCTGGCCTGCGCCTGGCCGGCGCACAGGGCGGTGAGGGTCAATGCCGAGAGCAGAAGCTTGCGCATGAATTGTCCTTAATTCAGAAAAGCCATGAGGGCAGGTTCCGAGTGTGGCGAAAATCATACAGAAGGCGCCGGCTGGCACCTACGTCGCTGGTTAGAAAATCCGCCGTTCTGTGACGCGCCTTTGCTGTCCTCCGGTCTATGTTCATCCATTGCCGGTGATGGCCGGGCCTGACCCCGTACCGCGGTCCCCGAGGGCTATCGGCAAGAGTCGCACATGGCATTCGAGGAGCGGCTTTTTACCCTTGCGTCTGTGCTTTGCGGTTTTCCAGGCAAAGGACGATGCTATCGGGGTTTGAGCGACCAGATCAGGCGAGTTTATGGGGAGCAAGGAATGGATTTTCGCAGAGCGCCGGAGTTGATCGGGCGTTTGCAAGAGCAGGCCGTCGTGCCTCGGGAGCAAGGTGTGCAGCGGCTGATGCGCTTGGCGCTGGAGTATTGGTTGCTGCCGGTGTTGCTGTTGGCTGCGGCCGTTCGCTTTTATGACCTGACCGCCGCGGCCATCTGGGGCGACGAAGGTTCCAGCCTGGTGCTCAGCCAGTATTCGCTGAGCGAAATCTGGTTTCATGCGGCCCGCGACGTCCATCCGCCGCTGTATTTCATGCTCTTGCGTGGCTGGATTGAACTGTTCGGCGACGGGATTTTTTCCATTCGCACCCTCAGCGCGCTGCCAGGGATAGTCACCGTAGGGCTCGGCATGTGGCTGGTGGCGCTGCTGGCGACCCGTCGCGCGGCGATTCTCGCCGGTGTGCTGCTGGCCCTGCTGCCCACGGCCGTGCGCTACAGCCAGGAAGTGCGCATGTATGCGCTGCTCGGCCTGTTGCTGCTGGGGGCGACCCTGGCCTTGGTGTACTGGCTGCGCCAGCCCTCGCGTCGGGGCTATCTGGTGAGCTACGCGCTGCTGATGACCCTGGCCTTCTACACCCATTACTTCACGGTGTTCTGCGTGCTGGCGCACTGGCTGTACCTGGCCGTTTCGGGCGTGCGCGCCGAGGGTGGCGGGCGCCTGGTCACCCGCCCGGCCTGGTGGCTGGCGAATGCGGCGATCGTGCTGCTGTTCCTGCCCTGGGTTCCGGAGTTGCTCGACCTGCTGCGGCACATGGACGAGTTGAAGGCCAATGGCGATGTCGGCTGGGAGCCGGTGGTCACCTGGTCTTCGCTGCCGGCGATGGTCTGGCAATTGCTGATCCAGGACGAAGGCGACAACCTGCCAGGTGCGCTGTTCGTGGGCATGCCGCTGCTGTTGCTGGCGGTCTGTAGCGTCCTGGCCTGGCGTGATGGTGCACCTGCCAGGTTCGGCGGGCTGCTGGCGAGTTTCACCCTGCTGCCATTGTTGTTGGTGTTTGCGGTGTCGTTCGCTTCGCCAGTGTTTATCGAACGCTACCTGACCGCGTATGCCTTGGGCTTGCCGATGATCATGGCGGTGCTCATCGATCGCTGGCTTAAGACTGCCCGGCTGGTGGCGCTGGCGTTGCTACTGGGGTTCGTGGGGCTGGAAGCGGTGGGGCTGAAAAACAACATCGATGTCGACGCCAACGACCAGATCAGCGTGATGGTCGACTACGTCAACCGGCACTACGTCGCGGGCGACCGCATCGTTATCAGCGACATGCTCTGGTACTTGAGCTACGTCTACTACAACCGCACCGACGCCCAGCCGATGCTCTATACGCCGCCGCTGCCGGGAGGCACCTCCAGCAGGCCGAACGCCTACGGCTTCGGCACCCTGATCGACCACCCGGATCAGGTCTACCTGGATCAGTTGAGCGCCTTGTCAGTGGGCAGCGGACGCTATTGGCTGGTGGGGTCGGACGATCAGTCCGAGGAATTCGCGCCATTGCCCCAGGGGTGGCACAAAGTCGGTCAGTTCGCCGCGGGTGGTACTCGGGCCCGCTTGTTTGTCCTCTGTGGCTCGGCAGCCGGCGCTTCCTGTGCCGGGCAATGAACGCGCAGGGTGCCGTTCGGAAGTTCGAGGCCTTGTGTCTTGCAGCGCGACCTAGACTTGCATCAGGAGTCACAGTCCTGTCCCCGCTTGCGGGGCACCGAGGTGCATCATGCGTATGGCAAGAACCGTGCAGCGCAGCCTGGAACAAGCCGCTTGCGAGTTTGATCTGGTGAGCCATCCCCATTCCGCCAGCAGCCTGGAAACGGCGCGGGTGGCGGGGGTACCGGCGGAGCGAGTGGCCAAGTCGGTGATCCTCGACGATCACCACGGCCATTACCTGATGGCGGTGTTGCCGGCCAGTCGGCACCTGGACCTCGGCAAGGTGCGCGGCAGCGGCGAATGGCAGGTCACCCGGGAAAGCACCCTGGCCCACCTGTTCAACGACTGCGAGCGCGGCGCGGTGCCGGCCCTGGGCGAGTCCTATGGGCTGGACGTGGTGATCGACCCGCTGCTGACCCGGCAGAAAGACATCTACCTGGAAGCCGGCAACCACCACAACCTGGTGCACATGAGCATGGCCCAGTACCTGAAGCTGGTGCCCCACGCCGAGGTTTGCGAAGTCTCGCACTGATCAGGAGCCCGACCATGGAAGCACCGACCCACAGCCTGCCGGCGTTGTTCAAGCAGTTGGGGCTGGCCGATGACCCGGTGAGCATCGAGCGTTTCATCGCCACGCATTCGCCGCTCAAACCGGAGCTGCACCTGGCGGACGCGTTTTTCTGGAGCGAGAGCCAGGCCGACTTTCTGCGCACGGAAGTGCTCGATGATGCGGATTGGGCCGAGGTGGTGGATCAGTTGGATGTGTTGTTGAGGAAGGGGCGCGGGGGCTGATGAGCTGTAGTTGTTGATATGGAGTATTTAGACCAGAATCACGACCTGAATTGAGGTCATGATTATGCAGAGTATTCTGGCTGACAAAGCCGTCAGCGTATCTGAGTTGAAGAAAAACCCTTCTGCCGTCTTGAGTGGTGCCCAGGGCGGGCCAGTGGCGGTGTTGAATCACAATCGTGTCATGGGCTACATGGTTCCGGCCGAGGTTTTCGAAGCGTTGATGGAACGCCTGGATGATCTGGAGTTGGCCGAAATCATCCGCGAGCGCAGCCATGAGACGCCCGTTCCGGTCAGTCTGGATGACTTATAGCCTTGAGTTCCTGCCTTCGGCACACAAGGAATGGAACAAGTTGGGGCATACGCTTCGAGAGCAATTCAAGAAAAAGCTCGCCGAACGGCTTGAGGTGCCGCGAATCCCTGCTGATGCCCTGCATGGGCTTCCCGATTGCTACAAAATTAAACTCAAGGCTTCGGGCTACCGATTGGTTTATCAAGTGATCGAAGAGCGCGTCGTGGTTTGCGTGGTTGCGGTCGGCAAGCGCGAGCGTGGAACCGTTTACGAGCAGGCCAGGAAACGCTGAGGTTCGCTGGCAAGCTGTGCATCTTCACTCTCAGGCAATTGTTACAAAACTTGACTGGATTTATCCGTCAATGACATATTGATAGTTAGCAAACTAACAGTGTGCGAACAATCTTGTGTCCAGCTCCCTTGAATCACTCCACATGAATATCAGCAGTGGCATGGTGGTCGCGTCCCGGCATTGGCGGCGGATCTGCCAGACCACGCTGGTCAACTTCGGCATTTCCGAAGCCTGCGCGGTGCCGCTGTTGATGATCGGGCGCCTGGGCGAGGGCGTGCGCCAGGTCACGGTGGCCCAGGCCGCAGGGATGGAAAGCCCGTCCCTGGTGCGCCTGCTGGATCAACTGTGCAGCGCCGGCTACGTGTGCCGCAGCGAAGATCCCCACGACCGCCGGGCCAAATGCCTGAGCCTGACCGACACCGGTCGCGAGCTGGTGCAGGCGGTGGAAAGCGAGTTGGTGCGCCTGCGCCATGAAGTGCTGGAAGGCATTGGCAGCGCCGACCTGGAAGCGGCGTTGCGGGTGATCCGCGCGTTCGAGTCCGCCAGTCATGTACCGGTGCTGCCATCTTGAAAGGCTTCTTTACCGGCATGCCTCCCGCGCGGGACTGGTTCTATGGCGTACGTACCTTCGCCGCGTCGATGATCGCCCTGTACATCGCCATGCTGATGCAGATGCCCCGTCCGTATTGGGCGATGGCCACGGTGTACATCGTCTCCAGCCCCTACGTCGGCCCCACCAGTTCCAAGGCCCTGTACCGGGCGATCGGCACCTTTCTCGGGGCGGCGGCCGCGGTGCTGTTCGTGCCGATGTTCGTGCAGAGCCCCTATCTGCTGGTGGTGATCATCGCCCTGTGGACCGGGATCCTGCTGTTCCTGTCCATGCACCTGCGCACTGCCAACAACTACGCCCTGATGCTGGCCGGCTACACCTTGCCGCTGATCGCCCTGCCGGTGGTGGACAACCCCCTGGGGGTCTGGGACGTCGCCGAGGCGCGGACCGAGGAAATCTTCCTCGGCATCGTTTGCGCCGCGGTGATCGGCAGCATGTTCTGGCCCCGGCGGCTGGCCCCGGTGTTCGTCGATTCCGCCGCCAAGTGGTTCGCCGATGCCGCGCTCTACAGCCAGCGCTTCCTGGCCCGCAACGTCCAGCCCGAGGAAGTCAGTGCCCTGCGCGCGTCCATGGTGGGCACCTTCAACACCCTGGAACTGATGATCGGCCAGTTGCCCCACGAGGGCGCCCGGCCGCAGACCGTGCGCAACACCAAGGAGCTGCGCGGGCGGATGATCAATCTGCTGCCGGTGGTGGATGCCCTGGACGATGCCCTGTATGCCCTGGAACGGCGTACCCCGGAGCTGGTGGCGCAGTTCGCCCCCTTGCTGGCCAAGGCCGATGAATGGCTGCAAGGCACCGCCCGGGATGCTTCGGTGGAACGCTGGCAGGCCCTGCGCGATGAACTCGAAGCCTTGCAGCCAAGCCCCGAAGCCCTGGATGACCGGCGCCAGCTGCTGATGTCCAACGCTCTGTATCGCCTCGGCGAGTGGATCGACCTGTGGCAGGACTGCCGCAGCCTGCAGCACGCCATCCAGAGTGAAAGCCAGGCGCCCTGGCGCGCGGTCTACCGGCATTGGCGGCTGGGCCGGCTGACGCCGTTTCTCGATCGCGGGCTGATGCTGTACTCGGCGGGCTCGACGGTCCTGGCGATCATCGTCGCCTCGGTGCTGTGGATTCTCCTGGGCTGGACCGACGGCGGCAGCGCCGTGATCCTGGCGGCGGTGGCCTGCAGTTTCTTTGCTTCCATGGACGACCCGGCGCCGCAGATCTACCGGTTCTTTTTCTGGACCGCGATGTCGGTGCTGTTCGCCAGCCTCTACCTGTTCCTGATCCTGCCCAACCTGCACGACTTCCCGATGCTGGTGCTGGCCTTTGCCGTGCCGTTCATTTGCGTCGGCACCCTGACGGTGCAGCCGCGGTTCTACCTCGGCATGCTGCTGACCATCGTCAACACCTCGTCCTTCATCAGCATCCAGGGAGCCTACGACGCGGACTTCCTGAGTTTTGCCAACTCCAACCTGGCCGGCCCCATGGGCCTGCTGTTCGCCTTTGTCTGGACCCTGATCGCCCGGCCGTTCGGCTCCGAACTGGCGGCCAAGCGCCTGACCCGCTTCAGCTGGCGCGACATCGTCAGCCTCAGCGAACCGGCGACCCTGGCCGAACACCGGCACATGGGGGCACAGATGCTCGACCGCCTGATGCAGCACCTGCCGCGCCTGGCCATGACCGGGCAGGACACCGGCATAGCCCTGCGGGAGTTGCGCGTGGCGCTCAATATGCTGGACCTGCTGGCCTACGCACCGCGGGTGCAGGGCGTGGCCCAGAGCCTGCTGCGCCAGGTGGTGGCCGAGGTGGGCGAGTACTTCAAGGCCTGCCTCAAGGCCGGCGAACGCCTGCCGGCCCCCAGCGGGCTGCTGATGACCCTCGACCGTACCCGCCGCGCCCTCGGCAGCCAGGGCCTGCAAGGCGACCACGAAACCCGCCTGCACCTGCTGCACGCCCTCAGCGGCCTGCGCCTGGCGCTGTTGCCGGGGGTGGAATTCGTCGCCACCGGCGAGCTTGAAGAACCCCTTCCCCATGGCATCGATGGAGCGCCCCTATGATCGGTGATCTGGATATCAGCGGGGTGTTCCTGCCCACGCTGCTGGTGCTGATGGGCATCACTTATGGCTTGTACCTGCTGGTGCACGGGGTGCTGACGCGCTTGCACTTTTATCGTCTGGTCTGGCACCGGGCGCTGTTCAACGTGGGTCTCTACGCTCTGCTACTGGGCGCCGTGGACTCTCTCAGTCGATACCTGATGACATGAAAAAACCTTTATTGACCATTGGCCGTGTGGTCCTGACGTTACTGGTGGTGACCTTCGCGGTCGTGGTGGTCTGGCGCATGGTGATGTACTACATGTTCGCGCCCTGGACCCGGGACGGGCATATCCGCGCCGATATCGTGCAGATCGCCCCGGACGTATCCGGGCTGATCCAGCAAGTGCAGGTGCGTGACAACCAACTGGTGCAACGCGGCCAGGTGCTGTTCAGCATCGACCAGGACCGCTTCAAGCTGGCCCTGCGCCAGGCCAAGGCGGCCCTGGCCGACCGCCAGGAAACCCTGGCCCAGGCCCAGCGCGAGGCCAAGCGCAACCGTGGCCTGGGCAACCTGGTGCCGCGCGAGCAACTGGAAGAAAGCCAGTCTCGCGAGGCCCGCGCCCAGTCGGCCCTGGCCGAGGCCCAGGTGGCGGTGGACAGCGCCCAGCTCAACCTCGACCGCTCGGTGGTACGCAGCCCGGTGGACGGCTACGTCAACGACCGTGCACCGCGCACCCAGGAATTCGTCACCGCCGGGCGACCGGTGCTGTCGGTGGTGGACAGCAACTCCTTCCACATCGATGGCTATTTCGAAGAGACCAAGCTCGATGGCATCCATGTCGGCCAGGCCGTGGATATCCGTGTGATCGGCGACCGTGCGCGGCTGCGCGGGCATGTGGAAAGCATCGTCGCCGGGATCGAGGACCGTGATCGCAGCAGCGGCTCCAACCTGTTGCCCAACGTCAACCCGGCCTTCAGCTGGGTGCGCCTGGCGCAACGGATTCCGGTGCGCATCGCCTTCGACGATGTGCCGGCGGACTTTCGCATGATCGCCGGGCGCACCGCCACGGTGTCGATCCTCGACGACCAGGCCAAGCAGGAGCCCGGCCAATGAACAACGGCGCGCGTTTGGCCCTGGCCGGGCTCGGCCTGCTGCTCTCGGCCTGCCAGATGGTCGGGCCGGATTACCAGGTGCCCGGGGATGCTGCGGTGCAGCGCAAGGATTTGCAGGGTCAGTTGAGCGCCAAGGGCGCCAACGTGGTGTCGGCGCCGGTGCCTGCCGACTGGTGGCGGCTGTACCAGGACCCGCGCCTGGACCAGCTGGTGCAGCAGGCCCTGGCTTCCAACACCGACCTGCGGGTGGCGGCGGCCAACCTGGCTCGGGCCCGCGCCCAGGTGGATGAAGCCCAGGCCGCCGGTGGCTGGAGCGGTGGGGTCAAGGCCGGGGTCGAGCGCCTGCAGGAATCCGGCGAAGCCTTCCTGCTGCCGGAAAAGGTGCCAGTGGCCAACGTCGGCAACCTGTCCATCAGCACCTCCTACCAGTTCGACCTGTTCGGCACCTTGCAGCGCGGCATCGAGGCGGCCCAGGCCACTGCCGACGCGACCCAGGCTGCGGCGGATACCGCGCGCATCACCCTGGTGGCGGACGTGGTGCGGGCCTACACCCAGGTTTGCGCGGCCAACGAAGAACGGGAAATCGCCGAGCACTCCCTGAGCCTGCAAGCCCAGAGCACCGAGCTGACCCAGCGCCTGCGCGATGCCGGGCGCGGCGACGAAACCCAGGTCACCCGTTCCCAGACCCAATTCAAATCCCTGCGTGCCGAACTGCCGCGCTATGAGGCGGCGCGCCAATCGGGCCTGTTCCGCCTGTCGATGCTGCTGGCCAAGCCGCTGGATCAATTGCCCGCCGGCACCGACAGTTGCGCCCAGTTGCCGCATATCACCCAGCTGTTGCCGGTGGGCGATGGCGCGGCGCTGCTCAAGCGCCGCCCCGACGTACGGCAGGCCGAGCGCCAGCTGGCCGCCGCCACCGCGCGAATCGGCGTGGCCACCGGGGCCCTGTATCCGGATATCAGCATCGGCGCGACGGTCGGCACCGTGGGCATCCTCGACAACCTCGGCAAGCCTTCCACCAATCGCTGGGGCTTCGGCCCGCTGATCAGCTGGACGGTGCCGGCCAATGGCGCCCGCGAGCGCATTCATGAAGCCGAGGCCGCCAGCCAGGGCGCCCTGGCGCATTTCGATGGGGTGGTGCTCAACGCCATCCGCGAAACCCAGACCGGCCTGGCCCAGTACAGCGCGCAGCTGCAGCGCCGCGATGCCCTGGCGGATGCCGAGCAGTCGGCGCAACTGGCGGCGGACCAGACCCACCGCTTCTTCCAGGCCGGGCGCGCGTCCTTCCTCGCCGACCTGCAGGCTACCCGCACCTACACCGATATGCGCGCGCAACTGTCGGCGGCCAACACCCAGGTAGCCATGAGCCAGATCGATCTGTTCCTGGCCCTGGGCGGCGGTTGGGAAAGCGGACGAACGCAAGGCCCAGAACACGCGAAACCCTGAGGCGGTTGCTATGCTTTGATCAGTTGGAAAAGTGCCTTGTGCAACGTGCCTTCCAACCGATCAAAGCATGTGATGGTCATGGGGATTCCAATAATGAAAAACCCTTATGCTCCGGGCTTCTGGTGCGCGCTCTGCGCCCTGGTGCTGCTGTCTGCCACCTACTTCTACGGCATCATGCTGGCCCATCAGATCGACAAGGCCCTGGTGTTCCTCGACAGCGCCAGCGCGTTGATCGCGGTGATGGCCATCGGTGTGGTGGCCTGGGCCTCCTTTCAGGGCCAGAAAATCAAGAAGAAACAGCTCGAACAGAGCAAGACCCTGGTGGTCATCTGGGACACCAAGGTGGCCTTGCGCCGGGTCGAAACCGTATTCGACCGCTACTTCTGGGGCAGTTACTGGCAACCGGGGCGGACCTTCGCCGAAGTCATGGGCGAACTCACCGGCACCCCGCTGGAAAAGAGCCTGGAGGCCCTGAAGAAGCAGTGCATGCTGCTGGATAAGCAGGCCGAGGACGGTCACCACTGGCTGAGCAATGCCCGGGAGCTGTCGGATGTCGCCACCGCCATGGCGCGGGAGCGCTACCAGCTGGATTTCTGCGACCCACGGGGCGAATCCCGGGGCAACAGCGCGGTGATCGACCGGGATTTCGAGGTCCTGGTGTACACCTGGAGCGCCCGGCTCAAGAGCTTCGATCATCAGCTCGATGCCTTGGAAATCGAATACTCCTAAAAGCCCCTTCCCCTGGCCCTGTAACAGCGGCGGCTGCCGGTTTGCGGCAGCCGCTGCCCTGGCCATCTCCCCGCGCTCCACGGTTTTTCACATTCAAAGATTGGGCTCGCCCTAGCCGCCAGTGGTAATCTGCGCCGGTTTTACGCGGAGTCGAGCCGCAACCCGTCATGGGTTCAGGGAAGACGACCACACCTTCAAACAACGGATATTGATCGGGTCAGACATGAATAAATCAGCAGGCGTACTGTTAGGAATCGTCGTCGCAGTAGGTGCCATCAGTGCCGGCGGTGCCTGGTACACCGGCACCAAGCTGGAAGGGGTCCTGCAGCAGCAGGTGATTGAAAGCAACAAGGAGCTGCAAGCGGCGCTGATCGGTTATGACGCCACCGCCACTCTGGAGCTGGTGTCCCTGGAGCGTGGCGTGTTCAGCAGCAATGCCCGCTACCGCCTCAAGACCCAGGGCGAGGTGTTCAACGGTGGGCTGGAACTGATGATCGCCGACCATATCGAACACGGCCCGCTGCCTTTCTCGCGCTTGATCCGCCTCAAGTGGCTGCCAGTCATGGCGTCCAGTCATTACGAGCTGGAGAACAACGGGCAGACCGACAAGTGGTTTGCCGCCACCAAGGGTGCTGCACCGTTCAAGGGCGTGGTCAATGTCGGCTATGACCTGTCCGCGGAGGGCACCCTGGATTTCGCTCCGATGGAACTGGCCCTGGATGAGCTGAACAACCTCAAGTTCTCCGGCCTGAATGCCACTTTCAGCGTCGGCGACAATCGCCGCAAGGCCAAGGTCGATGGCTATATGGACAGCCTGAGCCTGTTCCTCAGCTCGCCGGACAAGGCCCCGCTCAAACTGGAAATCAACGGCCTGACCCTGGCCAGCAACCTGCAGAAAAGCAGCTTCGACTACTTCCTGGGCCAGAACACCCTGGAGCTCAGCGGCCTGAAGGCCACCTTCGGCGACAAGCAGTCGGTGCTGACCCTGAAGCACTTCGAGCAGAAGACCTTCAGCGAAGAAACCGGCAGCACAGTGGCGGGCCGTGCGGATTACCGAGTGGGCGAAATCGCCTTCGACGGCAAGACCGTGGGTTCGGCCGAGATGCTCTGGAGCATGAAGAGCCTCGACAGCCAGGGCATGCTCGATCTGGTCCAGGTCTACCAGAACGTGCTGCAGCCGTATCAGAAGGCCGCCACCGAGGCCTCTGCCGAGGGTGAACCGGCTCCGGAACTGCAAATGTCCGACGCCGAGCAGGTCAAGGTACGGGCTGCCGTGAACAAGGTCCTGGAAGCCAAGCCGCAGATCGCCCTGGAAAGCTTGGCATTCAAGACCGCCGGTGGTGAAAGCCGTTTCAGCCTGAGCCTGGATCTGGCCAAGCCGCAGAGCCTGGAGCTGCCGCCGGCTGAGCTGGGCAAGCAGCTGGTCAGCCAGCTGGATGCCAAGCTGTCGCTGTCCAAGCCGATGGTGGCAGACATCGCCGCCCTGCAGGCCCAGGTCGAAGGCCAGACCGATGCCAAGCTGATCGCCGAGCAAAGCGCGGCCACTGCAGAAATGCTCAGTGCCATGGCCCTGTCCACCCAACTGGCCAAGCTGGAAGGCAATGACGTGGTGTCGGCCCTGCACTATGCCAATAACGAAGTGAACTTCAATGGCCAGAAAATGACCGTTGAGCAGTTCATCGGTTTGGTCATGAGCAAGCTGGGGGGCGTAGGCGCCCAGCAGTAAAGGTGCACGGGCCGCTTTGCGCGGCCCTTCTTGTGCAACCCCTGACGCCCGGCCTGTGCAGCCCACAGGTCGGGCGTTGTGCTGTCTGGAGCAAGGCGGTGAGGGCGGCTGCAGGCCCCGCAGAATCTGATTCTGAATAAATATGGCGCTGCAAATTCTGAACTAACCTTCGTGGAAGAATTCTCCCAGACGCTCTGTCGATCTTCTGATCGTCCGGGCTGGGGCGTAAGGGCGGGGCGCATAACTCCGGCTAGCCACGTAAGGATGCTGACGAAATGCAACGCACTGTTCATCCCGCTCGCCGCTACGGCCTTCGTCCGCTGTTTCGCCTGGCATTGTGCAGCCAACTGTTATGGCCGGGCCTGGCGTTCGCCGATGCGGCCTATGACCAGTTGATCATCCAGGCCCGGGCCGGCAGCTACGCCCCGGCGCTGAACCATTTGCGCCAAGTGCCGGCGGACCGGTTGAACAACGGGCTGGTCAGCGACCACCTGCAGATCGCCAGCTGGGCCGGCCTCGATGCCGAGGTGGTGAAGGTCTACGAGACCCAGGGCCACAACCGGGTGCTGCCGGCGCAGGCGCTGGCCGCCACGGCCCGTGCCTATCGCAACCTCAAGCAGTGGGACAACGCCACCCAGGTCTATCGCCTGGCCCTGCAGCGCGACCCGCAGAACGCCGACCTGCAGCTGGGGCTGGCCCTGACCCAGGCCGATGCCGGCCAGCCGGTCGAAGCCGTGGCCCGGGCCAAGGCCCTGGTGGCGGCCAAGCCCGATGACCCGAACCGGCGCCTGGCCCTGGGCTACGCGCTGACCCGCGCCAACCAGCCTTATGACGCCCTGGCTGCATACGACCAGGCGTTTATCCGCGCTGGCGACAAGCCCGAAGTCATCCGCGAATACATCTACGCCCTGCAGCGGGCGCGCCTGCCGGAACCGGCCCTGCGCCTGGCCCGGCAGCACCCCGGGCTGATCGATCCGGTGATCCAGCGGCGCATCCAGGCTGACCTCGCCGCCGAACGGGTGCGCCTCTCGGAGCTGGCCAGCCGCAGTGAGAAAGAGCGCTTTGTGGTGGCCGACCGTGCCCTGGCCGACTACGACACCCTGTTCGCCGCCTGGGGCAAGGACCCTCAAGCCCAGGACGACCTGACCCGCTGGCGCATCGACCGCCTGGGCGCCCTCAAGTCCCGGGCGCGCACCGCAGAGGTGATCAGCGAATACGAGCAGCTCACCGCTGCCGGCGTGGCCATTCCCCCGTATGCCCTGCGCTGGGTGGCGGCTTCCTACCTCGACCAGCGCCAGCCGGAAATCGCCGCGGACCTGTATCGGCGTGTGTTTTCGGCACCGGATGGTGATGCCGACCACCGCCTGGAAGACACCACCGCGCTGTATTACGCGCTGCTGGAAAGTGAACGCCCGGAAGAGGCGCTGAAACTCGCCAATGACCTGGCCGACAGTGTGCCGCAGCGAATTCAGCTCACCGGGCAAACCGTGGGCGACCCCAATGACGACTGGGTCGATGCCCAACTGCTGGCGGCCCAGGCCGGTGCCGACGGCACGGCCGGGGCTGACCTGCCGGGCACCGAGCAGCGCCTGGAGACCCTGGCGGGGCAGGCCCCGGGCAACATCAGCGTACGCCTGGCCCAGGCCGATCTGTACCGGGTGCGCGACTGGCCCCGGCTTTCGGAAAGCCTGCTCAAGGAAACCGAGAGTGTGGCCCCGCGCGATGTCAGCCTGGAAGTGTCCCAGGGCCATACGGCCCAGGACCTGCAGGAATGGCGGCAACTGGATGCGCTGACCGACGACGTGGTGGAGCGCTTTCCGGAGAGCCGCCAGGTGCAGCGCCTGGCCCGCGAGCGCGAAGTGCACGACATGGCCGAACTGCGGGTCATGACCTATGGCGGCAAGAGTTACGGCGGTGGCAGCAATGGTGCCGGCGCGGTATCCGGCAGCCGTGATTTCGGCATCGAAAGCCGGCTTTACACGCCGCCGATCGCCGAGGACTGGCGCCTGTTCGGCGGCATCGGCTATGCCATGGGGGACTTCTCGGAAGGGATCGGCAATCACCGCTGGCAGGTCCTGGGGGTGGAGCGGCGCACCCGCGACATGACCCTGGAAGCGGAAGTCTCCAACCATTCCTATGGCTACGGCGACAAGACCGGTGCCCGGGTGTCGCTGGCGCGGGACATCGACGATCACTGGCAATACGGCGGCAGCCTCGACTACCTCTCTGCCAACACCCCGCTGCGGGCCCTCAACAGCGATATCAGCGCCAACGGCGGCAGCGCCTTCCTGCGTTGGCGGGCCAATGAAAGCCGCGAGTGGAAACTGTCCCTCAGCCCGTCGCACTTCAGCGACGGCAACAATAGGTTCGAGGCCCTGCTCACGGGCCGCGAAGGGGTCTACCGCTCGCCGAAAGTGCAGGTCGACCTCGGCCTGGAAGTGGGCGCCAGCCACAACACCCTGGAAGACACCCCTTACTACAACCCCGAGGCGGACCTCAGCGTCCTGCCCACCGTCACCGTCAACCACGTGCTCTATCACCGCTATCAGACCTCCTGGAGCCAACAGTTCCAGGCCGGCGCCGGTACCTACAGCGAACGCGGCTACTCCACTGGAGCGGTGGGGCTGCTCAGCTACGGCCAGCGCTACAGCTGGAACGACGTGTTCGACATCGGCGGAGTCCTGAGCGTGATCAACCGGCCTTACGACGGTGATCGGGAAACCGACCTGCGCCTGGCTGTCGACCTTACCTATCGCTTCTAGAGAAGAGTGTGACGATGCGCCTGATCAACCGTTGCATCCTCCTGCTGGGAGCCCTGGTTCTCAGCGCCTGTTCCCAGCCCGCCGCCGACTTTCTCGCCCCGGCGCAACGGCCGTTGCCCAACACCGAGGCGCCCTGGCCGAAGAACCACGTGCTGGGCATTGCCTACCACGACATCGAGGATCGCGACCCGGACCAACGGGTGGTGGCGGTGCGCACCGAGCGGATGATCGAGCAACTGGCCTGGTTGCGGGAAAACGGCTACCGGCCCGTGACCGTGGACCAGATCCTGGCGGCGCGCAACGGCGGCCCCGAACTGCCGGCCAAGGCCATCCTGCTGACCTTCGATGACGGCTATTCGAGCTTCTACACCCGGGTGCTGCCGGTGCTGCGCAGCTATCACTGGCCTGCGGTGCTGGCGCCGGTGGGCACCTGGATCGACACCCCGGCCGACCAGCCGGTGAACTTCGCCGGCGAGCTGCGGCCCCGCTCTCAGTTCCTGACCTGGGCGCAGGTCCGGGAAATCTCCCGTTCCGGGCTGGTGGAAATCGCCGCCCATACCGACCACAGCCACCTGGGCATTCTTGCCAACCCTCAGGGCAACCTGCAGCCGGCGGCGGCGACCCGCCGTTTTGACGCCGCCTCCGGGCGCTATGAAAGCGAGGCGGATTTCCAGGCGCGGATGCGCCAGGACGTGACCGCCATCTCGAACAAGATCCTGGCCGTGGCCGGCTATCGCCCGCGGATCTGGGTCTGGCCCTACGGCACGGCCGACGGCTCTACCCTGCAAGTGGTGGACAGCCAGGGCTTCAAGCTGGCCCTGACCCTGGACGACGGCCTGGACACACTCGACAACCTGATGAGCAGCCCGCGTTTCCTGGTGGTGTCGGACCCGGACGGCATGCACTTCTCCAACAGCATTGTCGGTGCCGAGACCGCCGCGCCCATGCGCGTGGTGCACGTGGACCTGGACAACGTCTACGACCCGGACCCCAAGCAGCAGGAGGTCAACCTCGGCAAGCTGGTGCAGCGCATGGCCGACCTGGGGGCCAACACCGTATTCCTCCAGGCCTTCGCCGACCCCAAGGGCGACGGCCTAGTGCAGTCGCTGTATTTCCCCAACCGGCACCTGCCGATGCGCGCCGACCTGTTCGACCGGGTCGCCTGGCAATTGCGCACCCGGGCCCACGTCAAGGTCTATGCCTGGATGCCGGTGCTCAGCTTCGCCCTGGACGCCCGGCTGCCCCGGGTCACGCGCTGGGATCCGGCCACCGGCCAGAGCACCATCGATCCTAAGCAGTACCAGCGGCTGTCGCCCTTCGACCCCAATGTGCGCCGGCAGATCGGCGACCTCTACGAGGACGTGGCGCGCATGACGTCGGTGGACGGCATTCTGTTCCACGACGACGCCGTGCTCTCGGATTTCGAAGACGCCAGCCCCGGGGCCTTGCGCGCCTATGCGGCCCAGGGCCTGCCGGGTTCCATGGCCGCCCTGCGCGACGATCCGGCCACCCTGCAGCGCTGGACCCGCTTCAAGAGCCGCTACCTGATCGACTTCACCCATGAGCTGGCCGCCAAGGTCCGGGCGATTCGCGGGCCGCAGGTGCAGACCGCGCGCAACCTGTTCGCCGAGCCGATCATCAACCCGCAGAGTGAAACCTGGTTCGCCCAGAACCTCGATGATTTCCTGGTCAGCTACGACTGGACCGCGCCCATGGCCATGCCGCTGATGGAAGGCCAGAGCCAGCGGCATTCCGGGCCCTGGCTCGAAGCCTTGGTGGACCAGGTGCGCGCCCGCCCCGGTGCCTTGCAGCGCACGGTGTTCGAGCTGCAGGCCCGGGACTGGGCCCGCAAGCCCGCCAGCGACCTCTCCGCCCAGCAACTGGCGGACTGGATGGGCCGCCTCAAGCGCCAGGGCGCGACCAATTTCGGCTACTACCCGGACAACTTCCTCGAGAACTCACCGGACCTGAAGACTCTGCGGCCCGCGCTCTCCAACAAATGGAGCCCTTGAATCATGGTGGATCGTATCTTTGCGCTGGTGGTCCTGGCGCTCGTTCTCGGCGTGCCCCTGGGGCTGATCTTCGTGCTGACCGGCGAATTCCTCATGGACTTCGTCTTCTACTACCCCTTGTTCATGTCGGCGCTGTGGATCGCCGGCGGCCTGTATTACTGGATGCACTGGGAGCGCCACTGGCCGTGGAGCGACGACACCCTGCCGCCGCCCCTGGCCGGTGAGCCGCTTATCAGCATCCTCATTCCTTGCTACAACGAAGGCGACAACGTCGCCGACACTATTCATGCGGCCCTGGCCCAGCAGTACCCGAACATCGAAGTGATCGCCATCAACGATGGCTCCAAGGACAGCACCGCCGAGGTGCTGGACCGCCTTGCCGCCCAGGACCCGCGCCTGCGGGTGTTGCACCTGGCGCAGAACCAGGGCAAGGCCGTGGCCCTGCGCATGGGCGCGGTGGCGGCACACAGCGAATACCTGGTGTGCATCGACGGCGATGCGCTGCTGGCGCCCAACACGGCGGCCTACCTGGTGGCGCCGATGCTGGACAACCCGCGCCTGGGCGCCGTGACCGGCAACCCGCGGATCCGCACCCGTTCGACCCTGGTGGGTCGGGTCCAGGTGGGCGAGTTCTCCTCGATCATCGGCCTGATCAAGCGCACCCAGCGGGTGTTCGGCAAAGTCTTCACCGTCTCCGGGGTGATCGTCGCCTTCCGTCGCACCGCCCTGCACCGGGTGGGCTACTGGAGCCCGGACATGATCACCGAAGACATCGACATCAGCTGGAAGCTGCAACTGGACCACTGGTACGTGTTCTTCGAGCCGCGGGCGCTGTGCTGGATCCTCATGCCGGAGACCCTGCGCGGCCTGTGGAAGCAACGCCTGCGCTGGGCCCAGGGCGGCGCCGAGGTGCTGTTCAAGAACATCCGCGGGATCTGGGAGTGGCGCCACCGCTACCTCTGGACCCTGCTGTTCGACTACTGCCTGTCCACCGGCTGGGCCTTCACCTTCCTGCTGTCGGTGATCTTCTGGGCCCTGGGCAAGTTCATCGTCATGCCCGAGGCCATCGCGGTGCACACCATCGTCCCGCCGGCCTTCACCGGGCTGGTGCTGGCGATGGTCTGCCTGACCCAGTTCGCGGTGAGTATCCTGATCGACCGCCGTTATGAAAAAGACCTGTGGAAAACCATGTTCTGGGTGGTCTGGTACCCGCTGGTGTTCTGGTTCATCAGCCTGTTCACCACCCTGGTGAGCTTTCCCCGGGTGCTGTTTGGCGAACACCAGAAACGCGCGCGCTGGGTCAGCCCGGACCGCGGCATCAAACCCATCGATGACGAAGAGGAGGTGCGCTGATGAAAATCATCCGAACCCGCCAGCGTCCGTTCATGGTGATCGTCGACGTTGTCCTCACCGTACTGGCCTGGGTAGGCCTGCTGTACTTGCTGGTTCGTGGGCTCATTCCGCTGCTGGACAGCCATGAAGGGCCGCGGATCGAAGCGGGCATGCTCGATGCCCTGACCACCCTGCAGTTCTATGCCTGGGTGGCGGTACTCAATGCGGTGCTGCTGATTTCCTGGGCCCGCTACCGCCAGCGTCGCAACAAGAGCTACCCGCCCCGGCTGCCGGCACCCGTGGTGGACGACAAGCGCCTGAGCGAAACCTTCAAGCTCAACGACGCGACCTTCGCCCAGATGCGCCAGCCCGGCACCATGATCGTGCACAACGACGAGGAAGGCGGTATCAGCCACGTCACCACGCAGTTCTATCGCATTCTTCCCGAAGACCAGCAGCACCCGCCGCTGAGGGTGGAACCGCCGCCGCGGGTGATCCATCTGCGTTCGGAAGGGGATGAAGGCAAGAAGACAGGAGAAGATTGATTGCCCAGGGGGGATGAGCCCTGGGGGGTACGGCTCTTCTGAATTTGCAGAGGGAATTGTCTGATTCTATTTTCAGTAAATAAATCAATGGGTTATTGATTTATTTGGGGTTTCTGCATGGGTTTGTCGCTACGGATGTGGTTGTGGGTGAGTTGTTCTTTAATCGTAGCGAGAGAGTGAGAGCCAGGGTTTTTGCGTACGGGCGTTGGCTCTTCTAAGTGTGCAATCTCAAACTTTTTCTAAAACTTTTTAAAACTCTATAGCCTTGATTTAAAAGGCTTTAAGATGATTTTTCCTTTAAATATTTCAAAATTTAAAATGGGCGGATCCATGATGGAGCTGCATGTTTTTTATCTCGTAAAGTTGCTTGAAAGTTCGATTTGATTGTTATTGGCGATTCTGCGGCAGTCATTTGACGATGCAGTAATAGCTTATTAGCGTCACGCCCTTCGTAGCTCTTGTCGTCACGCTTTCGAAGGATCGGATATGTCTCTCTCCACGCTCGGGATGAGGTTGTGCTGTGCCTTGTCCTGCCTGCTGCTGTTTAGCGCGCTGCATAGCGCCGCTGTCGCGCCGATGCCTGGTACCACCTTCAACCTGGGCGCCCAGTCCTTCATCCGCGGCTACAAAGACCCGAGCCTGAACGGCGACAGCGGCTACTGCTGGCGCAACGATCTGCGCTGGACTCGCCCGATGGGCAACCACCTTGTCACCGGCGTGAGCTTTGCCCATTCCCTCGAACGTCCCGAAGCCTTGAGTGAACGGGAAACCCCGACCCATTTCCGCCTGGATTTCTATCTCTGATTGCACTGATTCATTGAGGCTTTTGACATGGACGTTCGCCAACTCGCCTTTCTGGCCCGCCAGCCTTCCGCCACCCTGCAAGCGCGGGATTCGTTCTGGGGGCTGTCCAAACGCGGTCTGGCGTTCGTCCTGGCCAACATGATGTTCTGGCAGCCGCTGGTGGCGATGGCCGACGGCATCGTGGTCAACGACAGCGGCACAACACTGGGACAGGCCGGCAATGGCGTGCCCATCGTCAACATTGCCACGCCCAATGGCAGCGGCCTGTCGCACAACAAGTTCAGCGACTACAACGTCGGCCAGCAGGGGCTGATCCTCAACAACGCCACCGGCCGCACCCAGGAAACCCAGCTCGGTGGAATCATTCTCGGCAACTCCAACCTGGGTGGCCGCGCGGCCAATGTGATCCTCAACGAGGTCAACGGCGGCAGCCCCAGCCAGCTCAAGGGCTACACCGAAGTGGCCGGGCAAGCGGCCCATGTCATTGTCGCCAACCCCTACGGCGTGACCTGCAACGGCTGCGGCTTCATCAACACCCCCAAGGCCACCCTGACCACCGGCAAGCCGGTGATCGAGAACGGCCAGGTCCAGCGTTACCAGGTGGACCAGGGCAGCGTCGCCATCGAGGGCGCGGGCCTCAACGCGAGCAATATCGACCAGTTCGAAATCATCACCCGCAGCGCCAAGATCAACGCCGAGATCCAGGCCAGGCACCTGGCGGTGATCGCCGGGGCCAACGACGTCGATGCCAAGACCTTGAACGCCACGGCCCGCACCGCCAACCCGGCGGATGCACCGCAACTGGCCATCGACTCATCAGCCCTGGGCGGCATGTACGCCGGGGCGATCAAGCTGGTGGGCACCGAGGCCGGGGTCGGGGTGAAGCTCGACGGCAAGCTGATCGCCAGTGGCGGTGATATCCAACTGGATGCCAACGGCCAGTTGCGCATGGCCGACGCCACTGCCGAGAAGGGCGCGGTGGCGATCAAGGCCGGCAGCCTGGAGGCCCAGGGCGCGGTCTACGCCGGCAGCGAACTCAAGGTGCAGACCAAGGGCGACCTGAGCAGCCAGAAAACCCTCGCCGCCCGCGACAGCATCCAGCTGGACAGCGGTGGCCAACTGAGCAACCAGGGCATCATCGAAGCCGGGGTCAATGCCGATAACTCTCGCAACGCCAACGGCGACATCAGCCTCAACGCCCGGGATCTCGACAACCGCGGCAAGAGCATTGTCGCCAGCCGCGACCTGACCCTGAACACGGCCCAGACCCTGAACAACCAGGGCGGCACCCTGAGCGGGCAGCGCCAGGTGACGGTCAGTGCCGGGACTCTGGATAACAGCCGTCAGGGCAAGCTGCTGAGCGCCGAGCGCCTGCAACTCGATGCCGAGCAAGTGCGCAACGGCCAGGGCGGCCTGATCAAGAGCCAGCAGTCCCTCAATGCCACCCTCGGCCACTTGGGCAACAGCGGTGGCGAGCTGTCCAGCCAGGGCAGCAGCACCCTGGTACTGGCCGGCATGGACAACCTCACCGGCGTGGTACTGGCGCAACAGACCCTGACCATCACCGGCAGCGCTGAGCTGGACAACCAGGGCGGGCTGCTGTCGGGCTGGCAGGGCCTGACCCTCAACGGCACAGGCTTGAACAACAGCAACAAAGGCACCGTCTCCAGCCTCAAAGGCGGTGTCGAGGTCACCCTCAGCGACGCCTTGAACAACAGCCAGGGCGGTGGCCTGGTCAGCCAGCAGGCCCTGGACGTCAAGGCCGCCAGCCTCGACAACAGCCTCAAGGGCATGATCTCCAGCGCGGGTGCACAGAGCCTTAAACTCAGCGACCGGCTGGACAACAGCCAGGGCGGCTCCATCGACAGCGCCGCCACCCTGACCCTGCAGGCCATGACCCTGGGCAACAACGGCGGCACCCTTGACGCCTCGGGTGACCTGACCTTTACCGGCACCGACCTGGACAATGGCACCGGCACTTTCACCGGCAAAACCGCCGTCACCCTTAATCTGTTGGGCGCGTTGAACAATACCCACGGCAAGCTGGCCAGCGGCGGCCCGCTGCGCATCGAACGCGCTGGGCAGATCGACAATCGGGGTGGCCAGATGGCCAGCCAGGGCCTGCTGAGCCTGTTCGCTGCCAGCCTGGACAATCGTAACCGTGGGACCTTGATGGCCAACGACCCACTGACCCTGACCCTGGACGGCGCACTGCAGAACAGCGGTGATGGCTTGATCTACAGCCAGACCGGCGGCCTGCACGTTCAGGCCGGGAGCCTCACCAATGGCAAGGGCACCCTGCAGAGCCAAGGCGCTCTGAACCTGAGCACCGGCGACATCGACAACCAGAGTGGTCGCATCCTGGCCAGGAACGGTAACCTGAACATCGGCGCCGGCCACTTGGATAACCGTGGGGGCGTGCTTTCTAGCGTGCAAGGCGCGATGACCGCCGATCTTCGCGGCGTGCTGAAAAACGGCTACGACCCGAGCAACAACCGCCAGGGCGGCGTGACCCAGGCCCAGCGCCTGACCCTCAAGGCCCTGGCTGGCATAGACAACGACGGCGGGCGGATTTCCGCGCAAAGCGGCGATGCGCTGATCACCACCGGCGATTTCGATAACCGCAACGGTGGCCTCTACGCCAAGGGCCTTGTCAAAGTTAGCGGCGGCCATTTCGACAACAGCGGCAACAACGGGCAAATCGCCGGCCAGCAGATTAATTTCGACCTCAGCGGCGCTCTGAATAACCACAAGGGCATCATCGAAAGCGACAGCAGCCTGACGATCAAGGCCGCCAGCCTCGACAATCAGACCGGCCAATTGCGCGCCCTGGGAGACGGTGGCGATACACGGCTGGAGCTCGGCGGATTGTTCGACAACCGCGATGGCTCTCTGGAAACCGCCAACCAAAACCTGGCCTTCGACGCTGGCAGCTTCAACAACCGTGGCGGCAGCGTGCTGCACAGCGGCAACGGCCTGTTCGGCCTGTCCATGGCCAACCTCGAGGATGTGGGCGGGCGCCTGAAAACCGCCGGTCAGCTGATCCTGGAAGGCGAACGCTGGACCAACAGCAGCTCGATCCAGGCCGGGAAACTGACAGTCAACGTCAACCACCTGACCCAGGCCCGTACGGGCCAGCTCCTAGCCGGCAATGGCCTGATAGGCAGCGGCGTGAACTGGATCAATGACGGCCTGATCGGCAGTGATGCAGGCGTCAATATCGACCTCAGTGGTCATTACAGCAGCAAGGGCCGACTCAGCAGCTTTGGGCAACTGGACCTAAAAGCTGCCCAAGTGGACCTGGCAGACAGTGCCAGTATTGCTGGCGGCGGCAACACCACAGTCTCGGTGTTCGGCCAGTTGAACAACGCAGGGCGCCTGAGCGCTGCGGCCGGGCTCACGCTCAACGCGAGTGGCATCAACAATCAGGGCACCCTTGGGGCTGCCCAGAACCTGACCTTGACCACCGGCGGCCTGCTCAACGATCACGGGCTGGTGTTCAGTGGCGACGACATGGGGCTGCGGGTCGACACCCTGACCAACAGCTACGGCAACGTTTACAGCCTCGGTCATCTGACGATCGATCGCGATGGTCAGGGGGCTCTGGCCAGCCGCATCGCCAACCGTTCCGGCACCCTGCAAAGCGATGGTTCCATGACGCTTGCAGCCAGCACCCTTGAGAACATGCGCGATGTGCTGGCCACCAACAACGGCGGCATCTACACCGCCAGAATCGCTGAAGTCGCCTGCATCGAGGGCTACAACGCCGGTGACTGTGGCGGCAAACGCAATCACGTGTGGGAGATCGTTCAGCGCGACAAATTTGAAGTCACCGAAGCGAGTGCGGCGTCGAGCATTGCCGCTGGCGTCAACCTGAATATCAACGCCGGCGACCTGCTGAACCAGAGCAGCAGTATCAGCGCGGCCGGCAACCTGATGGCCACGGTCAACAACTTGACCCACAGCGGCGTGGAAACCGGCGAGACCGAAACCACCCGGGTGTTCATGTCGGCGCGGACCAAAAATGCCAGTGCCTGGTACAACGTCGCTAACGCTGTCACCAACCGATACTGGTTCCAGAGTGCGGGTTATACGCCTGATGACCTGGGTGGTCTGGAAGGCGCGCTGGCCGGTTTTATCGGCATGACCGAACGTGAGTGGGTCGGCCTGGGGACGACGAAAAAACTCGCCGGTGGTGATCAAAGCTATGCCGCAGTGATCCAGGCCGGGGGAGCGGTGAGCATCAAGGCCGGCAATGGCTTCGACAGCAGCGTGGTCCGTCCGGGTTACACCTATGTCGGCAGCGGTGCGCGTACCGATACCCAAGTACCGGGTACCGCCTTCGCCACTCGCATCAGCCTCAGCCCGCAACTGCCCCCAGACCTGACCCAGCAACAGGTCAACCCCCTGGCCCTGCCTGGCTTTAGTCTGCCCGCTGGGCAGAACGGTCTGTTCCGCCTCAGTGGTCAGAGCAGCAGCGCCGCACCAGCTCCGGCGCAGATCGCCGGCCTGCCGGATGCCGCGAACCTTACCCGGCCGCACAAGTACCTGATAGAAACCAACCCGGTACTCACCGACCTCAAGCAGTTCATGAGCTCGGACTACCTGCTGTCCAGCCTCGGTTTCAACCCGGACGACAGCGCCAAACGCCTGGGGGATGGCTTCTACGAGCAGAAGCTGATTCAACAAGCGGTACAAGCCCGTACCGGCCAGCGTTTTATCGACGGCCAGAACAGCGACGAACAGCTGTTCAAGTACCTGATGGACAACGCCATCCAGAGCCGGCAACAGCTCAACCTGTCGGTGGGCGTGACCCTGACCTCCGAGCAGGTGGCGGCCCTGACCCACGACATCGTCTGGCTGGAAAGCCATGAAGTGAACGGCGAACAAGTGCTGGTGCCCGTGCTCTACCTGGCCCAGGCCAAGAACCGACTGGCCCCGAACGGCGCCCTGATCGCGGGTAACGACGTCAACCTGATCGCCGGCCAGGACCTGAACAACGTCGGCACCCTGCGCGCGACCAACAACCTGTCGGCCCAGGCCGGGCAGAACCTGATCAACAGCGGCCTGGTGGAAGCCGGTAGTCGCCTTGACCTGCTGGCCGGCAACGACCTGGTGAACAAGGCCGGCGGCATCATCGCCGGGCGTGACGTGAGCCTCGCCGCAACCCGGGGCGACGTCATCAACGAGCGCACCCTGACCTCGCACCAGAGCAGCAACGGCAGCTACGCCCAGCAGCGCGACTTCGTCGACAACGCCGCCCGGGTAGAAGCGGCGAACAGCCTGGTGATCAGTGCCGGGCGCGACATCAACAACAACGGCAGCGTACTCAAGAGCGGAGCCGACACCAGCCTCAAGGCCGGTCGCGACGTCAACCTGAGCGCTGTGGAACAGGTGGTCAGCAACGACCGCGGCGTGCGCTACAACGACCTCAGCGTGACCCAGAACGGCTCCAGCCTGCAGGCCGGTCGCGACCTGGCCATCAGCGCCGGGCGCGACATCACCGCCATCGCCAGCCAGATCGAAGCCAAGCGCGATGTGGCGATGGTGGCCACCGAGAATCTGAACCTGGTTTCGGTGGCCAATGAAACGCACTTCTACAGCAAGACCAAAAAGGTCAAAAGCCAGGAAGATCATGTCAAACAGGTTGCTTCCACGGTGACGGCGGGGGGAGATGTTTCGCTGACTGCGGGTGAGGATCTGACCTTGATCTCCAGCCGTGTGACAGCCGGGGATGAAGCTTATCTGGTGGCCGCTAACCAACTGAATCTGCTGGCGGCTCAAGACAGCAATTACTCGCTGTATGACATGAAGAAAAAGGGTAGTTGGGGTAGCAAGAAGACCCAGCGCGATGAGGTCACTCAGGTTACCCATGTGGGCAGCGAAATCAGTACGGGTGGTAATTTGACTCTGGTGAGTGGTGGCGATCAGAAGTATCAGGTCGCCAAATTGGAGAGTGACAAGGACATCACCCTAGATAGCGGTAGAGCCATCACCTTTGAAGGGGTGAAGGACCTGCATCAAGAGAGTCATGAGAAGAGCAACAATAGCCTGGCCTGGACCAGCGCCAAAGGGAAGGGCAACACCGATGAGACCTTGCGCCAGACAGCGTTGTTAGCTCAAGGCAAGGTAGCGATCAAGGCCCTGGATGGACTGAAGATCGATATCAAGCAGATCGACCAGGGCACCATCAGCCAGAGCATTGACGCGATGGTCAAGGCCGACCCGCAACTGGCCTGGCTCAAGGAGGCAGAGCAGCGAGGAGATGTGGACTGGCGCAAGGTGCAGGAGATTCATGACAGCTTCAAGTACAGCCATTCAAGTCTTGGTCAGGGGGCGATGCTGGCGATTGTCATCGTCGTCGCCGCTTTTACGGCGGGTGCCGCCAGCGGTGCTATAGGTACGGCTGCGGGGGCGAGTGCTGGGTCCGGTTCGGCAATGGCGGCTGCGGGAAATGCAGCGATGGTTCAGGCGGGAACGGCAGTCGGCACTGCGGCGGCGGGGTGGGGTAATGCGATGGTTACTACGGCGTTATCTTCGATGGCGGGCACCGCTGCGGCTAGCACTATCAACAACAAGGGCAATCTGGGCAATGTGGTGAAGGACGTATTCAGTGAAAACAGCTTGAAAGGCTACGCAACCGGTGCGGTGATTGCTGGTTTCGGTGCGGCCTTTACCAACGAGATGGGGCGGACTTTAAGTGCGGAAGGTAATTATGTTTATGGCGATGACTATGCCGGGCGCTTGAAGGCTTATGCAGCCAATACCGCACTGAAGGGGGCCTTGAGTGGTAAGGACAAAGACACTTGGTTGAGTATTGCAGCGACTGGGGCGTTGATGGAGTTGTATCAGTATTCGGCGGGTCGAGACCCGGATGTTAGGCCTGGGGTGGAGAGACCTGGAAGCAATGTTTTTCAAGAGCTAGATGGGGGGCTTGTGCCGCGCGTTACTGTCAGTGGAATAGAGCGAGAAGGAAATAATGTTGGTCTAAATCAAACGTGTACTTCCTTGTTGGCTATTTGTCACGGAATGCCTCTTAGTAATTTTTTAAGTAATGTTCCTGGTGTTAATGCATTTGCGACTTTACATGATACTTGGATGAATAGACTGATCGAGCTGAAAAAGTTGAGCTGGCAACTGGGAGGTTCTTTAGGCGAAAAGCCTGATATGAGTATTTTTGAAAATATTGGTAGTATGCCGCCCGCATTAATAGTCAATTACGGGGCAATCATTGATAAATATAGGCCTCTAACTGATGCAGTGAGGAAAGATGAAAAAAATAATTAATGTATTTTTGGTCTGTCTCTTTGCTATAGGATGCTCGTCACCTTTTTATTCGACTTGGGTTAGTGCTACCAATGGGTTGGTTGGTACTCCGTTTGAGTCGCACTTTTGGCCCCCTAGATGCCTGCCAGATTGTTTGCATCAATATTGGTCGCCCAGCAATAAGAATGCAGCTTTTGATAAAGTTTTGGATGAAGAGGCAGGTGAAAAGCGCTACTACATTACGTGGCTTATGGATTGTCGTTACTCAATACTTGTCTCAAAAGAGGGCATTATAAAATCTTGGCGTTATGAGACGGAGGACAAAAGAAGTTGTTTTGTTTTTTAGAAGTTAGATGGTCTGGCTCTCGTAAGAAGACTTGCTCTTATGTTGAAACGGAAATATTGGGATTTTTTATGCGCTGAGCTCAACAGGCTCGTGGTTGCTCAGCTTTGGGAAGGAGGTAATGAAATAGGATGCTGGATTTTAGTCGATGGTTTGAATAGTTGTGGATGTGTGATGATTTGTGAACTGTGTAAAGGGACTAGCAAAAAATGGAAATGAAATGGCCTCAAGGAACATGGGGTTCTTATTTAATTTTTGAGCAGTAGTTTGTGAAACTAATAGTTGTTGGTTTCGAAGCGAAAAGTAAAGGAGTGTATTCGATTCTTTTAAAGTATGGTGCGCGGAAGCTTGTGAGAGAAGTAAGAGTATGTGAAGGCGCTGTGTTATATGCTGAATATGAATCAAGTCTGCAGGAAATTCTGCATAGAAATGTTGGGGATGCAAAAAACATGCATCGTCTAGTATTTAAGTCGCATCGACAAGAGTTTGTAGAATTTCCTTTATGTATCGGAAATTTCTAGTTTTCCGAAGAGGCTGATGTTGAAAATCTTCTGACTAGTTACCTGGTTGTTGGTGTAGGGTGGCTTGGGTTTATTAGAGCGGAATAAAGAATCCCAAGATGGCAGGGCTCTGTTTCATACTTACAATGAGTGAGAGTTTGATTTGGCTTATTCGAATTTAGAGTTTTCTGGGCAGTTTACGCGGATTCATGATCTGGACTTGAGTATTGCCTGCTTTCTAGTAATAGAGTCCGGAAAATATGTAAGCTCGGAAGCATTGGACTATATGTTTGATTCTTGGGTCGATTCGATTTCGTATGGCGGCCCTGGTTGTATTGATCTGCAGCTAGATAAATTTCTGAAAAGCCAAGAGTATGCTGATGTAGTTGTAGGCTTGATTGATAGGGTGATCCAAGAGTTGTATTCAATGGCGGATGTTTATCCGAAAGAGAAATTGAGCTCGATGCTGGCAGGCGTAAAGATAACTTTGAATGCGGACTATGAAGTTAAGTTGATAAGAACTGCTTTAGTTGGGTTGCGAAAAGTCATTGTAGGTGAAGGATAGCTCATGGGCTGCATGATGACTCAGATGATTTTTCACTAACTCCTGAGTCTTTGATTTTTTCAAGATTGAAATAAGGTTTGAAAAAAAGCTCTGCTGTGACCTGCATCAAGTTTGTTTTTTCTAGTTTGTCAGCCTTCGGATCATAGTGGGCTATATATTAAGTAAGAGTCACGTAAGTGATAAGTTTTTAGAGTGAAGAAGAAAATATATTATGGTGTAATCGCGCGTGGTACAGAGATATGTATGCATGTATTTTGCATTTTTAAGTGAGATGTAGCATGAGCATTAAACTTAAGACAGAGGCGGGAGTGTTAGAGTTTATTGTCAAAAATATGAAGGCTAAGGATAGTTTTTTTTGACTTCGATATTGTCAGTATTTGGTATGATAAATATTCTGGCTGTTTACCGGCTGATTTCTTTTGTAGTTTGAATTTTGATGATATAAATAGGCTTGTTGATTATTTCTATAGGCATAAATTGTCAGTGCTTACTAATCAGGTTAATGAGTCACTGGTTTATATGCCTTTGGAAAGCGACTTTCAAATAAGGTTCATGGCCGGGGAGGCTGAAAGCATGGAAGATGGATACTTTTCCATAGGTTTTTTATTTAACCTTGGAAGTAGTTACGAAGAATCTTCGAATGTATATTTTGGGTTCGAGGCTGGTATTGATTTTTTAGCGGTAGATGACTTTTGTGTTTCTTTGAAGGAACTGGTGACCGTTGAGCAGTAGATGATTTCCTAGTAATCCACGGTTTTCAAAGTGTTTTAATCTGGTAAGCCATGATGAAAGAAGTATCTCCTCTAATATGTACATCGTGTGAAGAACAGCTCGATGTGTTTAACGAGGGTTCTACCCAAGGGTTAAGGTGTTCCGGTTGTGGCTGGTCCTTGGTTACTACACATATTTCAGACATTAAAATCGATGAGCGAGAATATAAAATTTTTTGTAGCGGTAATTATAAAAGCGAAGCACATGTGCGAGTTGTATCCGAGGTGGCAGGTTATAATTTTTTGATGTCCAGAAAAGCACTGCAGAAAGGCCAATTTCTTCTGTTCTCCGGGCAGGCTGTTGAGGTCTCGCGGGTCAGGAAAATGCTTGGTCACGCAGGGGTTTTATGTACCATCACACCTGATTTTAAGTGGGATTGATCAGATGACGATTGTTGTTTGCTAAGCCTCTAAGGTGAATGAGTGAGTTCTTCCAGTAACTTAGCTGCAACTTCCGAAAGTGCAGGTTATACATCAAACCCCATAGAGTACTCCCGCTCCTGCGGAAGCAGCCTGCTGGCTCCTTCCAAGTCTCCTTCCTGAATGAGTCGATGAATCTCGTGAGCCAGGGGCGTGACGTCGGTGATGCGCTTGATCCACTGGTTCACATACAACTGCACGGCCTCCTTGCTCAGGCCAATCTGAATGGCCCGATGTTCCTGGGGCCGCAGGTACAGATCCCGTTCCGGGTCCCACTGAATCCGCACCGGCGACTGGTCTTTCAACTTCAACCACTCTTCCTTGCTCATGGACTCGTCGACATGGCTCAGGCAACCGTTGGCCAGGGCCCATTCGAAGCCTTCGCGGCTGATGTCGATGGCCAGGATGCGGGTCTGTCCGGGGTCCTTAAAACCCCAGCCGGCGCGGTACATCATCCAGAGGAAGGACGGCTTTATCCAGGTCATGCGCTCCATCTTGAAGGGTGGGGAGACGAAGGTGCCGTGGGCCAGGGCGGTGTCGGCGATGCTGTCGGAGTAGGCCTGGTAGACGCGGATGGTGTCGGCGTCGTAGAGCGCGCGGATCTGGCGCTCGGGGATTTCTGTTGCGGGTTTATGCATGGCATTTCCTTATGAAGAATGGGCGGCCGGGAAGCCGCCCTGGGGTGTTTAGAGTTTGGCCTGCGGTTGCAAACGCCGTGATGTCACATCCAGCAGATCACAGCCATCGCGCAGCAGGATGCTGCACACCAGGGTCAGTTCCTGCAGTAGCACCGGTTCGCTGCGTAGGGTCTCGGCGGCGAAGTTCTCCAGCAGTTGGGTCGCGGCGCGGATGCGAAAGGCTGCGGCGTCGTGCAACACATCGATGGGCGCCTGGGTGTCGATCAGCAGGGAAGGAATCAGGCAGTCGTGGCCGGTTAGGGATATATAACGGTTCATTAGTACACCTCGCTTAATGGATCGATGTACTCGTTACTCCGGTCGCCAAACCAGGTCGCCATATGGGCGACGGCCGGACTATAAGCCGCGGGCTTGCGAGGGTGCAAGGCAAGTGTGGTGGCGTCTTTTCCGAGAGCGTTGTAGGGCTTTTTCCGTACACATCCATCCCGCTTGCGACTGTATTTCCAGGTGTTTAGCCAGGGCGCTTTTGGCGAACGGTCGGCTAGCCTGTATGTACATTTGTAAATACGGAATTGCTCATGTACGTTGCATGGGACGAGGCCAAGAACCACGCCAACATGCTCAAGCACGGCATCGATTTCAACGATGCGGTGCTGATGTTCCAGCGCCCGGTGCTGTCCTTGCGCGATGAGCGCCTGGACTACGGCGAGGAGCGCTGGGCCAGCCTCGGTTGGATCAGGACCCTGGTGGGCGTGGTGGTCCATACCGAGCGGCGGGGTCATGCGGTGCGCATCATCTCGGCGCGAAAAGCCACTAAGCGGGAGGCTAAATATTATGTCCAACGGATCGAAAACTGATTGGGATCGCCTGGCGAAAACCGATGACCAGGGCATCGATACTTCTGATATCCCCGAGCTGGATGACGATTTCTTTCGCCGCGCCGAGGTGCACCTGCCGGGCAAGAAGGCCGTGACCATTCGCCTGGACGCCGATGTGCTGGAGTGGTTCAAGGGCCAGGGCGCGGGTTACCAGACGCGGATCAACCAATTGCTGCGCCAGTACATGCAGGCCCACCGGGACTGAGGCCTGTGCATCATTTCAGGAGGCGGGCGGATGGCCCGCCGCTCTTTCCGGCCGGCCGTGGAGGGTGGTCGCCATTGCGATTCCTGTCTGAAATATTCATTTACAACTACCCCCGTCCTCAAGCTCAATCTGCTCCCTTGCCTGGTGCGAAGGAGTGCGCTCTTTCGTGCAGGCTATAGTCTTGTGCTCACCCTGACCTCATCCGCAAATAAGGTGCTTTCGTATGTCTCGCTTTGCCTCCCGCAATACTTGGCTGGCCGTTGGTGCCGCGTTGCTGTGCCTGCACTTGCCCGTGCAGGCACAGGAGCGTTTTACCCTGAACATTCCCGGGGTTTCGGATGACCGGCTGTTCACCACGGGCAATGCCAGCGATGCCAAGGGCTGTGGCGGGCACAATAATTCCCCGGCCTTGAACTGGACCGCCGGCCCGACCGGGACCTTGAGCTACGCCATCGTCATGCACGACCCGGACGGGGCCAAGGGCCAGGGCGTGGATCACTGGGTGCACTACGGCATCAAGCCCACCACCCGGCAGATTCCCGCCGGTGCCGGCAACAAGCCGAACCTGGAAGGGCTGGCCGGCCTCAACAGCCGCAACGGTACTTCCTATATGGGCCCGTGCCCGCCGGTGGGTGACAGCGCGCACCACTACATCATCCAGATCTACGCCCTGGACCTGCCGCCGGAAGCCCTGCCCGCCGGGCTGACCCGCGCCCAACTGCTGGAAAAGATCAACGGTCACGTACTGCGCAACAGCAGTGTGGTGCGCCGCTATTCCCGCTGAGTGAAATTTTTTTCGAAGGCTTAACCCGAATCGCCCAGGGGCTTCGTCTGAAGGGGGGAATGGATCATTTCTTTCCGAGGTCAGCCCCATGTCCCTTCCCGTGCATTTCCTTCGTCCGGCCGCCCAGGGTTTTGCCGCCGGCCTGTTGCTGGCAGTTGCCGGCTGTGGTGTGTCGTCCAAGCCCGAATCCGCTGCCGGCTCGTCAACCCAGGGAGCATTGCAGGCTGCGCCTCAAGCGCAGTACGAGGTGCAGCATGCCGATGCCACCATGGCCAAGCGCGCTGTGCATCCCATGAGGTTGTCAGCGCCGATGCCGGCGCCCATTAGCTCACGGGATTCGCTGGTGGCCGGTTACCGCGACGAGCCCCGGGAGCAGTACCAGAAACTGCCGGACAACCCGATCCACAGCGTCGCCGAAGCACCGGTCTCGACCTTCAGCGCCGACGTCGATACGGGTGCCTATGCCAACGTCCGCCGCTTGCTCAACCAGGGCAGCCTGCCGCCGGAGGGCGCGGTGCGCCTGGAGGAACTGGTCAACTACTTCCCCTACGATTACGCCCTGCCCACGGACGGCTCGCCCTTTGGCGTGACCACCGAGCTGGCGCCGTCGCCGTGGAATCCCCATACCCGCCTGCTGCGCATCGGCATCAAGGCATCGGATCGCGCGGTGGCGGAGCTGGCCCCGGCCAACCTGGTGTTCCTGGTGGATGTCTCCGGCTCCATGGATCGCCGTGAAGGCCTGCCCCTGGTGAAAAGCACCCTCAAGCTGCTGGTGGATCAACTGCGGGACCAGGACCGGGTGTCGCTGGTGGTCTACGCCGGTGAATCACGGGTGGTGCTGGAGCCCACGTCCGGTCGTGACAAGGCGAAGATCCGCACTGCCATCGACCAGCTCACCGCGGGTGGTTCCACGGCGGGCGCCTCGGGTATCCAGCTGGCCTACCAGATGGCCCAGCAGGGTTTTATCGACCAGGGCATCAACCGCATCCTGCTGGCCACCGACGGCGACTTCAACGTCGGCGTCAGCGACTTCGACAGCCTCAAGGCCATGGCCGCCGAGAAGCGCAAGAGTGGTGTCTCCCTGACCACCCTGGGGTTCGGCGTGGACAACTACAACGAGCACCTGATGGAGCAACTGGCCGATGCCGGTGACGGCAACTACGCCTACATCGACAATCTGCGCGAAGCGCGCAAGGTGCTGGTGGACCAGCTCAGCTCGACCCTGGCGGTGGTGGCCAAGGACGTGAAGCTGCAAGTGGAGTTCAACCCGGCCCAGGTCAGCGAATACCGCCTGCTGGGTTATGAGAACCGTGCACTCAAGCGAGAAGACTTCAGCAACGATAAGGTCGACGCCGGGGAAATCGGTGCAGGGCATACGGTTACCGCGTTGTATGAAATTGTCCCGGCTGGCGAGAAGGGTTGGCTGGAGCCGCTGCGTTATACCCAGGCCAAGGCGCCGCAACAGAGTGGCAAGCAGGGCGAACTGGCCATGCTGCGGCTGCGCTACAAGGCGCCGGAAGGCGGCAGCAGCCGCCTGATCGAACGGCCCATCAGTGCCCAGCAGCCGGGCAGCCTGGCGGCGGCCAGCCCCGACCTGCGCTTCGCCGCAGCCGTGGCGGCGTTCTCCCAGCAGCTCAAGGACGGCCGCTACACCGGCAACTTCAGCCTGGCCGACACGGTCAAGCTGGCCCAGGGCGCCAAGGGTGCCGACCCTTACGGCCTGCGAGGCGAGTTCGTACAGCTGGTGGAGCTGGCGCAAAGCCTGCAAACTCAGGCGCCGAAAGCCCAGGCGGCGCAGCCCGTGGACTTGAGCCAAGTGCAGAGCCGCCTTGAGTAGACCTCAGACCCGCAGTGAACAGGAGTTCAACCGCCCTATGTCTGCTGCCCAATCCACCAGCGACGCCAGCAGCGATGAAACGCTGCTGGCGCGTTACCGTGCCGGAGACCCCGCGGCCTTCGAGGTGCTTTACCAGCGCCATCGCCAGGGCTTGTATCGCTTTGTGCTGAGCCTGTGTGGCAAGGCCGAGCTGGCGGATGAGGTCTACCAGGAAACCTGGCTCAGCCTGATCCGCAGCACCAGCCAGCCCCAGGGCCGGGCCAGCTTCCGGACCTGGTTGTACCAGATTGCCCGCAACCGCTTGATCGACCACTGGCGCAAGCACGGCCAGCGCAACCCGTTGCACGACAGCTATGACGAACAACTGCACGGTGAAGCCGACCAAGCCCCCGGCCCCGAACAGCAACTGAGCCTGTGCCGCGACCAGCAGCGTATCGAAGCCGCCCTGCAGGACCTGCCCGAAGACCAGCGCGAGGTGTTCTTGCTGCGGGCCCACGGCGACCTGGAACTGCCAGAAATCGCCAGCCTGACCCAGGCTCCCCTGGAAACGGTGAAAAGCCGTTTCCGCTATGCGTTGAAAAAATTGCGTCGGCTCCTGGCCGAGGAGGTACTCACATGACTGACGCCCGACAGACCCCAACCCCCGAAGAGCAGATGCTGGCGCATATCCGCCAACACAGTACCCAGGAGCCACCGGCCCATCTCGACGCCCTGATCCTGGCCACTGCCCGCCGCGAAGCCCCGGCGCCCAAGCCCGGCTTCTGGCAACGCTGGATGCAGGCCTGCCTGCGGCCGCGTTATCAACTGGCTTTTGCCAGTCTGTTTGGCGTGGCGCTGGTCATCGGTTTGCTGCGGCCTTCCCCGGAGCACTATCCACAAGAGCAGGCCTTTGTCCCTGCGCCCGCTCCAGCCCCAGCTGCGCCCATGGCACGCCAGGCGGCGCCACGTTCCGCCGAGTTGGCCGGGGCCTTGAGCGTCCCTGAGCCGGCTGCCCCTTCGCCCATCGCTCCGGCGGCCCCTGTCGGCAGTTTTGCCGCGGCGCCGGAGATGGAAGCGTCCGCTGATGCAGCGCCACCTGCGATGGCCAAGCCCAGGGCCGAGTCGAGCAAGCTGGCCAAGCGCATGTCGGCGCCGGCCGCGCCCCGGGCGATCAAGCGATTGAATGAGCAACTGCAGACAGTGCTGCGTCTATGGGACGAGGGCCAGAACCGCGCGGCGGCCGAGCTGCTGCTCCAGCTGCAGGAAACTTATCCACAGGAGGATCTGGACGCGCGCCTGCAAGCCTTGCGTCGTCAATAAGGTGCGGGGGTTGGCTGTCGCAGCGGAAAACGCGCACTATCTGCCCAGTTTCCAGAAAGTGAGAGGCCGGTCATGGCACCCCGCATCGACCGTATTGCTGCAATGTTGAACTGCCCGATCAAGGGCGCGGAGCTGCGCCAGGCCATCAAGGAAAGCCGCAAGGACTTTGGCCTTGAAGAGGGCGAGGACCTCGATCAGCAGGCCGACGACGAAGACGATCAGGCGGCCCCGCACTCCGACGCCGTCGAGGAGGAGTGATCCGGCAGCCCCAGCGCTCAGGCGTAGGGGGTGGCGGGCAACTCGATGAACTCGGCGCAGGCACCGTCCGCGGTCATGCGCCGGGCCCGTTCCGGCAGCAGCCGGGCGTGGTTTTCCACTTGCCAACGATACCAGCTCAGGCGCTGCACGATCCGCCGCCGGCAGGGCTCCGGCAATTGCCCCAGCAGGTCGACACTCTCGGGCGCCCAGCGGGCTCGGGTCGAGTAGTAGCAGAACAGGTTTTCCCGCAGGCCGAAACAGTCCTCAATGCTTTCCTCGACGCTGTACGCGTAGCGCTCGAAGCTGGCACTCAGTTGCTGTGCGCCGTCGGCATTGTCCCGCAAGTAGGCGAAGATCCCCGGCCAATTGATGCAGTACAGGTGCTCGTCCCAATCGCCGTCCCGGGTCAGGTACTGGCCCTGGCCGCGAAAGAACTGCAGCACTTCCTCGCGCTCCAGAGCCACTTCAAAGTTGCTTTTCATCGGGTGTTCCCTTGACGTCGGCGATGCTCACAGATAACGCCACGCATTCGATCACGCAATCGAAGCCGATTTCCAGGCGCAGGTGATAACCGGGGCCCAGGCGAGTGAGCTGGGTGCGCATGCGCCCGTCGAAGCGCGTGCCGCTGACCGCCAGTTCGCTGATGCCCTGGACCTTGAGCACGAAACTGCAGTGGGTCGCCGCCTCGATCACCGGCCAGCTGGCAGGCACAGACAAGCGCGGCAGTTCACCGCTCAGGTGCAGGCTCAGTTGCTCGCCCTGGAACTGCGGGCCCTGGGTCTCCAGGTCATAGGGCGTGGCGGTCACATCGAACTCGGCCCGCCAGGCTTCAGGGTTGTCGATGCCGAACAGCCAATCCCCGCCGAAACGCTCACGGTGCGGGATTGCCCGGCACTCTGCCAGCGAAGGCAATTGCGCGCGGACCAGGTCTTCCTGCCAGCGCTCCCGTGCCGCGTTCAGCAGGCGCTGGAAAAGGTCCCGGCTGTTGTCGATCACCCCTGGCCAGTTGCTGGGCCACTGATCGTATTCGTAGTCGTCCTCGATGGGCTCCCAGATCTGTTCGAAGTCGTAGTCCGGGTCATCCAGGGCCGCTTGCAGCACCTCCACCAGCCGCTGTCGATGCCGGAAATTTTCCCGGGAACCGTGGCGCATCAGGCCGTAGTGGCGGACCAGGTATTCGCGGTCGTCCGGGTCATTGGGGTTGTAGCGGTTCAGTTCGGCATCCAGGGCCGGGGGCATGTCATAGCCCATGAACCAGGTGACCCAGTCGCGTATCTGGGGCTCGAAGGGTTGATTGTGCAGGGGATGGCGCAGCATCGGGACCTCCTGTCCGGGGGCGGCGAATGTAGCAAGTTGCGCTTCGCCAGGACAGCCCAGGGCCGTCATGTGTGCGGGGTGCCGTCCGGGCATCGCGCCGTTTTGCATCGCGGATCAACAAAAAAGCCCCAGGCCGTAAGACCTGGGGCTTTTTCGCTGAAGATGGCGCACTCGGCGGGATTCGAACCCACGACCCCTGCCTTCGGAGGGCAGTACTCTATCCAGCTGAGCTACGAGTGCAGTGCGGGCGACATCATACCTATGTCGACTCGGGGCGTCCACGCCGGTTTTCATCGGCTGGTGCTTGTCCGTCGCAACCCCCGGAAACCCGGGCCGTAGTGGCAGTTTTTCCTGCTGAAGCTTCTTCGTACCTGCGCGCAACCTGCAGCCAGAACCGTGCAATCACGGGGCACAGGGAGGTGCAGGAGATGAACTGTTCCATGCCGGGCGGCCTGCAAGCGGGCCTGCCGGACCAACTGTTCGAAGCCAGCTGGAGGGCGGTATTGCCCGGTTTGCAGCGCCGCGCCCGGCAGTTGGCGCGGGGCAACGCCGATGGTGCCCAAGAGTGGCTGGCGGCCACGGCGATCAAGGCGCTGCTGTTCTTTCGTCGCTCGCCGGAGCGGATTCGCGACCCCCAGGGCTTTCTGTTCCTGGTGCTCGATCATGTGTTTGTCGACAGCTGCCGCCGGCAGGCCCGGGAGCAGCGCCTGTTTGTGGATTTCGCCGGGCTCGAGGATGACCCGCTGCAGCAGCTGGAGGCCCCGCAGATGTCGGTGCTCGACCAGGTGGAATTGCTGGAGACCCTGGCCCTGCTCAGTCGACGGGTGGCGCAACTGCCGCCGAAGAAGCGCCGCCTCTTTGAACTAAAGTTTGTCGACGACCTGCCCTATCCCCACATCGCCGCCGAGCTGGGCATGAACCAGCCCTTGGCGCGCAAGTATGTGCAGCTGTTGCGGGCGCAGTTGCGTTGATGTGGCCTGAGGTTTCACAGCCGGCTCGCTCGGGCGTTCCTGTTCAGTGAGCCTGTTTTCGATGCTGTAGCCGGTGCCGCCGCCTTCTGCGGTGGGCCATTCCATCTAAGGAGAGATGTATGCCCGATCCAATGGTCAACTCGCAGATCACCGATGCCGTCACCCAGACCAACGTCAAGGTCGTGGCCGAGGCACCGGCCCAGGCCATCGCCTCGCTGTACCAGGTGGCCAGCCACTCGGCCGGCCTGTCGCTGCAGAACGCGGTCAACAGCCAGCAGGCGCTCAACCAGATCTCCAATGCGGTGGTGTCCAAGGCCGTGGCGCTGATCATGGCGATTGGCGAGTAGGGCTGACCGCCCGGGAGAATCGTCATGGCCTGGTTCAAGAAGAAAACCCCACCCGCAGCTGCGGCCGATGAAAGCGCCGGCGCGGCGGCCGACCCTGGCGCCGCTGCAGTAGCCGCCGAGCCTGAGGCACCCTCGGCGATGGCCGGTGACGCCGCCTCGACAGCCAGCGCGCCGGCGCCCGATCCTGCGCCATCGCCTGCAGGCCCGGCGCAGCCCTCGATGATGCAGACGATGAACGCGCACCTGCTCAAGCAGGCCGGCACGCCCAGCAGCGACAGCACCGATGCCCTGAACAGCCAGATTGTCCAGGCGGTGCAGTTCAGCAATGCCCAGACCTTCAGCTATGCCCCGGCGCAGATCGCAGCAGCGCCGGACATGATGATCAGCCAGGCCGCCGGCCTGGTGGCGCAGTCGGCGGCGGGGTATTTCGACGGGGTCAGCAAGCTGGCCCTGGCGGCCCAGGCGGTGCTGCTCAAGCAGATGACCGAGAACATCGTCAAAGAGAACGTCAAGGGGGCTGCCGAGGATGCCCTGGGCGCGTTGGTCACCGATCTGCTGGTGGGCGCGGCGGCAGCGGTGGCGGCGGCTGCCGGGGCCATGGAGGCCGACGCGGCCGGCGTGGCCATCGACAAGATCGACCAGAGCATCGCCAAGTACAGCAGCACCCTGGCCAATCGCACACCGTCCTCCTGAGCAAGCGCCCCGGGCGCGCCAGGTGCCCGGGGCCTGCACGGCCAGGAGCATGACCGCGACACAGGCTTTCCCCCTGGCGTTGAAGTTCGACGGACCCGGTGCCCAGCCCTTCAACGTCATTCATTGAGTAAGGAGCATGCAATGGCGAATGAAGAGCAGACCCCGATGGCGACGATATTCGGCTTTGCCGAGAAGTATCTGAAACGCCCGTTGACCCAGGTCGAGCGCCAGGTACTGGAGGCATTTGCCCAGGACAAGCCGCTGGACATGTCCAGGGCCGCGCAACAGAGCGTCGATCAGGCGCGGCAGCGGGCCACGGAGCTGATGCAGTCCGATGGGCTGCGCACCCGGCAGATCATCGATCAACTGGCCGGTTCCGCCGCCGCGGGCAAGGCCGATCCCCAGGCGCGGGAGCTGGTGCTGCGCCAATTGCTGGCGGCCGCCGAGTCCGAGGAGCCGCTGTCGGTATCGCCCCCCGGGGCCGGCCTGGTGACGACCGCCGCCGCTGCAGCCGCCGCGGCGGCGCTGGCGCCGGCACTGTCCCCGGCCAGCTTCCCGGCGGACGATCCGCAGCTCAAGGCAATGATCAGCGCCCTGGTCCAGCAGGAGGTGAAAGCCGCGGTCGAGGCGCGGATGGCCGGGCTGTCGCAGAAAGTCGAAGACACCCTCAAGCAACTGACCGCCGGCGGTGGGCAATAAGGGCCCCCTGAAATAACCGCAAGGCCGTTCAAGCCCCGCTTCACAGCATCAGGGCTGCCACGTTCACTCAATGACACGGAATGCTCCGTGTGCCTAACAAAGGAAGTTGAGCCATGCCACTTGTAAACGAACAAATCACCGATGCCGTCACCCAGACCAACGTCAAGGTCGTCGCCGAAGCGCCGGCCATGGCGATGGGCACCATCTACCAATCCATGGCCCAGGCCACCGCGATCCTGTTCCAGAACTCGGTCTCGGCGCAGCAGCAGCAAAACACCCTGGCCCAGGCGGCCACCAACCAGGGCGTGATGCAGATCTACAGCGTCGACACC
>NZ_JBXAMM010000009.1:89458-283448 GCF_058800645.1 Pseudomonas sp. GW822-FHT04H02
GTTTCGGCGCAGCAGCAGCAAAACACCCTGGCCCAGGCGGCCACCAACCAGGGCGTGATGCAGATCTACAGCGTCGACACCACCGCCGGTGCGTCGGCCACCGAGAAAGTCGCCCAGGGCGGTGTGGCCGACAACCTCACCAGCCTGTTGACGGTGCTCAAGTCGTTCAGTAGCTGACCGTTCCCCAGGCGCCATGCCAGCGCCCCCGCCGCCTGCCATAGGCTGCGGGGGCGTTGTCTTTTGCCCGGCGGCATGGGAGGTTGAAGCGGATTTTTTACCGCTAGGCGCCTTTACGTTCTTTTTTTCGAACAGCCTATTGTCCTTTACCCCCGTTGACCCTAGGATTCGTTTGAGATTTCAAACGCTCTTGCCTGGGTGCCCAAACGCACGTCTATTCTTGTGTGCGACTTTTTCGTGCTTTTACCCAGTGAACGATTTTCCTGACGGCAGCCTGGCCACGGGCTGGTGACAGCGCCCCGGCGCTCTCCTCCTGACCTGGCGCCTTTCTACAATCACAATTCGCCCCGCGTATGCGCGGTGCTGTTAAGGAAGCCGACATGCAGCTCAAAGACGCCCAGTTGTTCCGCCAACAAGCCTTCATCGATGGAGCTTGGGTCGACGCGGACAACGGCCAGACGATCAAGGTCAACAACCCCGCTACCGGTGAAATCCTCGGTACCGTGCCAAAGATGGGCGCTGCCGAAACCCGCCGCGCCATCGAGGCCGCCGACAAGGCCCTGCCGGCCTGGCGTGCCCTGACTGCCAAGGAGCGCGCCACCAAGCTGCGCCGCTGGTATGAATTGCTGATCGAGAACCAGGACGACCTGGGTCGCCTGATGACCCTGGAGCAGGGCAAGCCGCTGGCCGAAGCCAAGGGCGAAATCGCCTACGCCGCCTCCTTCATCGAATGGTTCGCCGAAGAAGCCAAGCGCATCTACGGCGACGTGATTCCCGGCCACCAGCCCGACAAGCGCCTGATCGTGATCAAGCAGCCGATCGGCGTGACCGCGGCCATCACCCCGTGGAACTTCCCGGCGGCGATGATCACCCGTAAAGCCGGCCCGGCCCTGGCCGCCGGTTGCACCATGGTCATCAAGCCCGCTTCGCAAACCCCGTTCTCGGCCCTGGCCCTGGTGGAACTGGCGCACCGTGCCGGCATCCCGAAAGGCGTGCTGAGTGTGGTCACCGGCAGCGCCGGCGACATCGGCGGCGAGCTCACCAGCAACCCGATCGTGCGCAAGCTGTCGTTCACCGGCTCCACCGAGATCGGTCGCCAGCTGATGGCCGAATGCGCCAAGGACATCAAGAAAGTCTCCCTGGAGCTGGGCGGCAACGCGCCGTTCATCGTGTTCGACGACGCGGACCTGGATAAGGCCGTCGAAGGCGCGATCATCTCCAAGTACCGCAACAACGGCCAGACCTGCGTCTGCGCCAACCGCCTGTACATCCAGGATTCGGTCTACGACGCCTTCGCCGAGAAATTGAAGGCAGCAGTGGCCAAGCTGAAGATCGGCAACGGCCTGGAAGAAGGCACCACCACTGGCCCGCTGATCGACGAAAAAGCCGTGGCCAAGGTCCAGGAACACATCGCCGACGCCCTGAAAAAAGGCGCGACCCTGCTGGCCGGCGGCAAGTCCATGGAAGGCAACTTCTTCGAGCCGACCATCCTGGTCAACGTGCCCAAGGATGCAGCCGTGGCCAAGGAAGAAACCTTTGGCCCACTGGCGCCGCTGTTCCGTTTCAAAGACGAAGCCGAAGTCATCGCCATGTCCAACGACACCGAGTTCGGCCTGGCCTCGTACTTCTATGCCCGCGACCTGGGCCGTGTGTTCCGTGTGGCCGAGGCCCTGGAATACGGCATGGTCGGGGTCAACACCGGCCTGATCTCCAACGAAGTGGCGCCGTTCGGCGGCATCAAGGCCTCGGGCCTGGGCCGTGAAGGTTCCAAGTACGGGATCGAGGATTACCTGGAAATCAAATACCTCTGCCTGGGTATCTGATCCGGTTTCAAGCGCCGGGGGCACGAGAGCGCTGTCCCCCTGCGCAGCTTTAAAAAACGCACTTTTCAAGGTGGCCCGGGACCGCTCCGACAGTCGATCATCGCATGCTGTCGCAGGCGCTTCCCCGCCCCGCAACCCTTGAATCACACCGCTGCCGCAGCGGTGAATGAGGACACTATGAGCAAGACCAACGCATCTTTGATGAAACGCCGTGAAGCCGCTGTACCGCGCGGTGTTGGCCAGATTCACCCGATCTTCGCCGACAGCGCGAAGAACGCCACCGTCACCGACGTTGAAGGCCGCGAGTTCATCGACTTCGCCGGCGGTATCGCGGTACTGAACACCGGTCACGTGCACCCGAAGATCATCGCCGCGGTGACCGAGCAACTGAACAAGCTGACCCACACCTGCTTCCAGGTCCTGGCCTACGAGCCTTACGTGGAGCTGTGCGAGAAAATCAACGCCAAGGTGCCAGGTGATTTCGCCAAGAAAACCCTGCTGGTGACCACCGGCTCCGAAGCCGTAGAGAACGCCGTGAAGATCGCCCGTGCCGCCACTGGCCGCGCCGGCGTGATCGCCTTCACCGGCGCCTACCACGGCCGCACCATGATGACCCTGGGCCTGACCGGCAAGGTCGTGCCTTACTCGGCCGGCATGGGCCTGATGCCAGGCGGCATCTTCCGCGCGCTGTACCCGAATGAACTGCACGGCGTGAGCATCGACGACTCCATCGCCAGCATCGAGCGCATCTTCAAGAACGACGCCGAGCCTCGTGATATCGCCGCGATCATCATCGAGCCGGTGCAGGGCGAAGGCGGCTTCTACGTCGCGCCCAAAGAGTTCATGAAGCGCCTGCGCGCCCTGTGCGACCAGCACGGCATCCTGCTGATCGCTGACGAAGTGCAGACCGGCGCTGGCCGTACCGGCACCTTCTTCGCCATGGAACAGATGGGCGTTACCGCCGACCTGACCACCTTCGCCAAGTCCATCGCCGGCGGCTTCCCGCTGGCCGGTGTCTGCGGCAAGGCCGAGTACATGGACGCCATCGCTCCAGGCGGCCTGGGCGGCACCTACGCCGGTAGCCCGATCGCCTGTGCGGCGGCCCTGGCGGTGATGGAAGTGTTCGAGGAAGAGCACCTGCTGGATCGCTGCAAGGCTGTTGGCGAGCGCCTGGTGACCGGCCTCAAGGCCATCCAGGCCAAGTACCCGGTGATCGGTGAAGTGCGTGCCCTGGGCGCGATGATCGCGGTGGAACTGTTCGAGAATGGCGACAGCCACAAGCCGAACGCCGCTGCCGTGGCCCAGGTCGTGGCCAAGGCTCGCGACAAGGGGCTGATCCTGCTGTCCTGCGGCACCTACGGCAACGTTCTGCGGGTTCTGGTACCGCTGACCTCGCCGGATGCCCAGCTGGACAAAGGCCTGGCCATCATCGAAGAGTGCTTCGCTGAACTCTGATGACGCTGTGACCTGATCGACAGAAAAACCCGCTTCGGCGGGTTTTTTTTCGCCCTCAGGCGGCTCCAGGGGGATTTGCGTTGTATGGAAGCCCGCGCATTGACTAAGGTGCAAGGGATTGCCTAGGGAGCGTGCTGCATGACCGCTGTTGATTTACCCGCTGTACCTCGCGTGCTGATTGCCGAGGCTGATCCCTGGTCTCGTGATTTGCTCAAGCAAGTGCTGTTGAACGTGCGCTGTGATGCGCGTCTGGACTTGTGTGCCGACGGTCAGGAGGCCATGGACCTGCTGAGCGCCAAACCCTATGACCTGATCATTGCCGATTGGGAGCTGCCGGGCATCGATGGCCTGTCGCTGCTGCGCGCGGTGCGCCAGCGCAAGCGCAATCCGGTGCAGCCGTTCATCCTGCTGAGCGTGCGCAGCGACAGCGCCAGCGTGCGCGAGGCCTTGCCCCTGGCGCCCACTGCCTACCTGACCAAGCCCCTGAACATGGAAGGGCTGACCCAGCGCCTGCAGGGCCTGCTGCTGGACGCCGGCCAGGAAGTCTCCTGCGAGGTGCCGGCCCTGGCGCCGGGCATGACCCTGTGGCCCTTTCTCGAACGCCGGCGCGATGTGGCCGACGGCGCGCCGCTGCTCACCGATGTGCAACTGGCGGTCAAGCGCAGCCTCAACCCCGAAGGCCTGGACCTCAAGGTGCTGGAGGAAGAGATCCGCACCGATCCCCAGGTCACCGCGGTGCTGATCGCTGCAGCCAACAGCGCCGCGCAGCACCATGGCGACGGCGTGCAGACCCTGTCCCAGGCCCTGCATCGGCTGGGCACCGGGCAGAGCATGAACCTGATCCTCGGCCTGACCCTCAAGCGCAGCGCGCGCCTGAGCGATCCGGCCCTGGCCGACTATGCCGAGCGCTATTGGGAGCTGTCCCTGCATACCGCGGAATACGGCCGGACCCTGGCGCGCTTGCTGGACCTGGACCAGGAGCGCTGCTACTGCGCCGGGCTACTGCATCGTCTGGGCGACCTGGCGCTGCTGCGTTGCCTGCAGGAGTGGAAACAGGCCGGCGGCGAGCTGGACGACCAGGAAGAAATCGGCGATGCCCTGGAGCGCTTTGGCGCGGCCTACGGCTCGGCGCTGCGGACCCGCTGGCGCATGCCCCTTGAACTGCGGGAACTGATTGCCTCGATCTACCAGTTGGGCGGTGGGGTGTATTCCCGCGAGGCACTGGTGATGAACCTGGCGGCGCAGCTGGCGCGGCTGACCGAGCACGAAGGGGTGGAAGAGATCGCGCGCTGCAAGACCGCGCGGCTGCTGAAGGTCGGGCTGCCGGAATTGACCCGCCTGCGCAAGGGCTGAACCACTGTAGGAGCCGGCTGGCCGGCGAAGAGGCCTTCGAGTCTTGTGCAAGCCTTGCGGGCCAGCCAGCTCCTACGGGCGAGTGATCGCGGGTTTATCCGGTGATGATGCGGTTCTTGCCCTGGCGCTTGGCTTCGTACATGGCGCTGTCGGCGCGGGCGAACAGGTTGTCCAGGCTTTCGTCTTCCGCCAGCAGGCCGGTCAGGCCCTGGCTCACGGTGATGGTGAACGTCTGGCCCTGGTGGCTGAAATTCTGGCGCTGGATCTCCCGTTGCAGGCGCTCGGCCACCTGGCGCGCCATGTCCGCGGTGCAGCCGGGAAAAACCGCGGCGAACTCCTCGCCACCGATCCGCCCGAACAGGTCGCCGCGACGCAGGGCCGCGCGCCCGCTTTCGGCGATGCGCTGCAGGACGATGTCGCCTTCGGGGTGGCCGTAGGTGTCGTTGATCACTTTGAAGTCATCGATATCCAGCAGCAGGAAGGCCAGGGACGAGCCTTGCAGGCGCGCCTGCTCGAACTCGCGGTTGGCGCATTCGAAGAAGTGCCGACGGTTGCTGCTCTGGGTCAGCACGTCGGTGGTGGCCAGGCGTTGCAACTCGGTTTCCAGCTGCTTCTTTTCGGTGATGTCTTCGGCGATGCCGACCACGATCAGGCGTTGCCCGGGCTCGGCATTGCGGTTGATGAAGCATTTGTCGCTGAGCCAGCGCACCTGGCCCTGGGCATCGATGATGCGGTATTCGCGATCTTCCACCGCGCCCTTTTCCAGGACCTGGGCCAGGCTGCGCTCGGCGTACTCCAGGTCATCGGGGTAGATGCTGTCGCGCCATTGATTGCAGTCCGCCAGGAGCAGGCCTGCGGGGCGACCGAAGATCCGTTCATAGGCCGGGCTGACGTACAGCACCTGGCGGCTGTCCCAGTCGAAGGCCCAGAGCACCGCGTTGACACTGACCAGCAGCGAGCTGAACAGCTGCTCGCGTTCGGTCAGGCGGGCCACTTCGCCCTGTGCATGCATCAGGGCCATCAGGGTTTGCGCGGCTTCGGGCCACTGTGGAAGCGCAGAGGGAGTGTGTGGGTTCTTGTTGACCATCGGCACAGATCTCAAAGGGCGTGCCGCGCGCCGTTAGGCAGCGGCTACAACCAAGCCCGCCTGGGTGGCGAAGTGTTGTTTGAGATAGGGGATCGGGCGCTAAGTTCCCGGCCGCTACAGCGATAGCGCGAGCGCCCGCCAGACGGTCGAGAGGGGCCTGCAAGGCTTGATTTCAGAAGGGCAGCCCCTCGCCACGGGAGTGGCGAGGGGCTGGGGTCAGGCGGTGGTGGGACGCAGGGAATAGGTCTTGAGCTGATGGGCGAAATCACGCAGGGACTGAATGCCGCTGGCCTCGGCCTCGTGTACCCAATCCTTGATGGCCGCGAGCATGTCGTGGCCGTTGGAGCTGGTCTTGACCCAGATCTGCTGCAGGGCCAGACGCTTCTCGTAGATCACCTTCAAGGCCTGGCTGTGCTCCAGCATGCTCTGGATGCGCAGGTGGTGGCGGTCCTCCAGCAGGCTGGTTTCCCGGGACAGCAGGCGCTTGGCGCGGTGGAACTGGTGGCGCACCGAATGATCGACCTTGGCCAGTTCCTGTTTCACCAGCGGGCCGATCACCAGCTTGCGGTACTGGGCCATGATCTGGAACCGGTTGTTGAGGATGGCCATGGCGGTGTCCATGTCCAGGTGGCCCTTGCCTTCGACCCGGTGGGCGATGGGCGCCACGCGCTGGACCCTGGCCAGACGCAGGAAGCTGAAGACCTTGATCCAGGCCCAGCCCAGGTCGAACTCCCACTTCTTCACCGAGAGCTTGGCCGAGTTGGGGTAGGTGTGGTGGTTGTTGTGCAGCTCTTCGCCGCCGACGATGATGCCCCAGGGCACCAGGTTGGTGGCGGCGTCGCGGCATTCGAAGTTGCGGTAGCCCACCGCATGCCCCAGGCCATTGATGACCCCGGCGGCCCAGAACGGAATCCACATCATCTGGATGGCCCAGATGGTGATGCCGATGGTGCCGAACAGCAGCAGGTCGATGGCTGCCATCAGCGCCACGCCGCCCAGCTTGTAGCGGCTGTAGAGGTTGCGTTCGATCCAGTCTTCCGGGCAGTTCTTGCCGTAGATGCGCAGGGTCTCCGGGTTCTTCGCCTCTTCGCGATACAGCTCGGCGCCCTTGCGCAGCACGGTGGACAGGCCCTTGACCACCGGGCTGTGGGGGTCGTCGGCGGTTTCGCACTTGGCGTGGTGCTTGCGGTGGATGGCGGTCCACTCGCGGGTGTTCTGCGCCGTGGTCAGCCACAGCCAGAAGCGGAAGAAATGTTTCAGGCCGGCGTTGAGTTCCAGGGAACGGTGCGCGGAATAGCGATGCAGATAGACCGTGACCGCGACAATGGTCACGTGGGTCATCAACAGGGTGACTGCCACCAGTTGCCAGGCGGACAAGCCAAGTAAACCTTCGTACCACATAGGCGATAAGGCCCTCGATAAAGAAAAAAACAGCCCAGGCATTATCACTAAGCCCACTGAGAAAACCAGTCGCCCTTTCAGATAAGAGTGGCGGAATGTTTCTTCCTCTATAATCCCAAACTTTTCGTGTGGAAATAGACGGACTTATGTCGGTTTCTTATCGCAATGGTTTGCGTGCCGCGCTGCTCTATCTGCTGTTGTCGCTGGTCTGGTTGCAGTTCAGTGGTTACTTATTGAGCAGTTTCTTCGATGAGTTTTCCGATCGGGCCCATTGGCAACTGGTTGGCGGCTATGCCTGGGCGGTGGTCAGCGCGGTGCTGATCTTCTTCGCCCGGGCCCGTCTGCTGCGGGTGTTGGGGGCCGATCGCTGGCTGCGCCACCAGCAGAAGGACCGCGAGCGCCTGCGCCAGGCGGCGGCGGTGTTCGACTGCACCCGCGAAGGGGTGCTGGTGAGCGATACCCAGGGGCAGATCGTCCACGTCAACCGCGCCTTCATCGAAATCACCGGCTACCAGCGCGAAGAGGTGCTGGGCCGCCAGCCGAGCCTGTTCAAGTCCGGGCATCATTCGGCGCAGTTCTATCAATCGATGTTCGACTCGTTGCAGAAGACCGATGAGTGGAGCGGTGAAATCTGGAATCGGCGCAAGAGCGGCGAGATCTACCCGCAATGGCAGACCATCCGCGCGATCCGCGATGAGCAGGGCGAGCTGACTCATTACGTTGCGGTATTTTCCGACATCAGCGCGATCAAGGATTCCGAGCACGAGCTGGCTCACCTGGCCCATCACGATCCGCTGACCGACCTGCCCAACCGCCTGCTGTTCACCGACCGTGCCGAACAGGCCCTGGCTTCGGCGCAGATCCACAAGCGCGGCTGCGCCATGCTGATGATCGATCTGGACCACTTCAAGATGATCAACGACAGCCTGGGGCACAACGTCGGCGACCAACTGCTCAAGGCGGTGGCCGAGCGCCTGGGCGGGATGTTCGGCCCGGGCATCACCCTGGCGCGCCTGGGCGGCGACGAGTTCGCGGTGCTGGCCGAAAGCTGCCCGCAGCTGGTGCAGGCGGCGGCCCTGGCCCAACGCATCATCGACGGCCTCAAGGAGCCCTTCCAGCTTGGCGAGCAGCAGGTGGTGATCAACGCCAGTATCGGTATCAGCCTGTTTCCCAGCGACGCGCTGAGTGCCAGCCAACTGCTGCGCAACGCCGATGCGGCGCTGTTCAAGGCCAAAAGCGCCGGGCGCAACGGTTACGCCCTGTACACCGAGGAGCTCACCGCCCATGCCCAGCAGCGGGTGGAAATCGCCTTCGAGCTGCGCCGCGCCCTGGACCAGCAGGAACTGCGGGTCTACTACCAGCCGGTGCACGACCTCAAGACCAGCCGCCTGGTAGGCGTCGAGGCCCTGGTGCGCTGGGAGCATCCCGAGCGCGGGCTGGTGTCGCCGGCGGAGTTCATACCGATTGCCGAGCGCACCGGGATGATTGCCGAGATCGATGCCTGGGTCATGCAGCAGGCTTGCCGGCAGATGTGCCAGTGGCAGGCCGATGGCGTGGTGCTGTCGTTTATCGCGGTGAATGTCTCGACCCGCCTGTTCGCCCGCAGCGAGCTGTACCAGCAGGTGGCCCAGGTGCTGCACGAGACCGGGCTGGACCCGGCCTACCTGGAGCTGGAAGTCACCGAAAGCGCGGTGATGGACGATCCCGAAGTGGCCCTGGAGCAGATGCACCGTTTGCGCGAGCTGGGTATTCGCCTGGCCATCGACGACTTCGGCACGGGCTACTCCTCCCTGCTGCGGCTCAAGCGCCTGCCGGTGCAGAAGCTCAAGATCGACCAGGGTTTTGTCGCCGGCCTGCCGTTCGACGAGGACGATGCAGCGATATCCCGGGTAATCATTGCCCTGGCCCAGAGCATGGGCATGCAGGTGCATGCCGAGGGTATCGAGCAGGTGGAACAGGCGCGTTTCCTTCTGGAGCACGCCTGCGACCTGGGCCAGGGCTACTGGTTCGGCCGGCCGATGCCGGCGGCGCAACTGGTCTGGAGCAACGCCCCGCAGATCCGTTGATCCCTGTAGCCGCTGCCGCAGGCTGCGAACGGTTTGGGCGGCATACCGACGTGGCAGGCGCGGTGTTGAGGTTTGGCGCAAGGGCGCCAGGCAAGGCCCTGGGGGCCTTTGCGCAACCTCGCTGAAGCTCGGCAGCGGCTACAGGGTTGGGGCTAAGCTGCTGTCAGCTCGAATAATTTCTTCTGGTTATATAAACATTCTTAAATAGTATTTTTAAGAATATCCGGCCCTATCTAGTATTGCTCCCACGCCGCAAGCAGTGCCGCCACTGCCAGGCACATCCCACTCAGGAGCAACACCATGAGCGCATCTCTACGTAGCGTTGACGGCCAGGACGAAGCAACCATCTTGCGGGAAATTCAAAGCGCACTGCGCGACCTGCGCTTCGGTGCGGTGGAAATCACCGTGCACAACGCCCAGGTCGTGCAGATCGAACGCAAGGAAAAATTCCGTCTGCAGCAGCCCGGCCACAAACCGAGTTGAAAGTACCTCGCTGAACACCGCGTCACCCTCTCGCGAACGAGAGGCCCGACTGGTCAACCGGAGGGCGTCATCCATGACCCCCTGCACGAATCCCAGCGTTCCTTTTCGAATGCGGGCTGAAATCGCCATAAGAAAAATGCCAGCACCTTAAAAAATTTCAGGAGCTTCACCATGTCGTCGATTCGCCGTTATGCCCTGGCCGCCCTCGCCAGCGCCGTTTTCGCCGGTTCCGCCGTTGCCAAGGACTATGAGCTGCTCAATGTGTCCTATGACCCGACCCGTGAGCTGTACCAGGATTACAACGCCGAGTTCGTGAGCTTCTGGAAGAAGGACCACCCGGGCGACAACGTGAAGATCCAGCAATCCCACGGTGGCTCGGGCAAGCAGGGCCGGGCGGTGATCGACGGCCTGCGCGCCGACGTGGTGACCCTGGCCCTGGCCGGTGACATCGACGAAATCGCCAAGCTCGGCAAGACCCTGCCGGCGGACTGGCAGAAGCGCCTGCCCGACGCCAGCACGCCCTACACCTCGACCATCGTGTTCCTGGTGCGCAAGGGCAACCCCAAGGGCATCAAGGATTGGGGCGACCTGATCAAGAAAGACGTCTCGGTGATCACCCCGAACCCGAAAACCTCCGGTGGTGCACGCTGGAACTTCCTCGCCGCCTGGGCCTACGGCCTGAAGGCCGGTGGCAGTGAGGCCAAAGCTCAGGAATACGTCAAGGAGCTGTTCAAGCACGTACCGGTGCTGGATACCGGGGCCCGCGGCTCGACCATCACCTTCGTCAACAACGGCCAGGGCGACGTGCTACTGGCCTGGGAAAACGAAGCTTTCCTGGCCCTCAAGGAAGACGGCGGCGCCGACAAGTTCGATATCGTCGTGCCTTCGCTGTCGATCCTCGCCGAGCCGCCAGTGGCGGTGGTGGACAAGAACGCCGAGAAGAAAGGCAACACCCAGATCGCCGAGGCCTACCTCAAGCACCTGTACAGCCCGGCCGGCCAGGAAATTGCCGCGAAGAACTTCTACCGCCCACGGGACAAGGACATCGCCGCCAAATATGCCCAGCAGTTCCCGAAACTGGACCTGGTAACTATCGACAAGGACTTCGGCGGCTGGAAAACTGCCCAACCGAAATTCTTCAATGACGGTGGCGTGTTCGACCAGATCTACACGGCGCAATAACCCTGTTGTAGGGGCTGGCTTGCCAGCGAAGGCGCCCCTGAGGGCAAAGCACGACTTGCGGGCCCTTTGGCCGGCAAGCCGGCTCCTACCAGGCAGAGCCCGCATTGAGTTGCGGGTTTTGCGTATCCGTTCCGTTAACCAAGGACTCTTATGTCGCGTCGTATCTCCCCCGTCATACCCGGCTTCGGGCTGACGCTGGGCTACACCTTGGTGTACCTCAGCCTGATTGTGCTCATCCCCCTGGCGGCGATGTTCGTGCATGCCGCGCAACTTACCTGGGAACAGTTCTGGGCGATCATTTCGGCGCCACGGGTGCTCGCCGCACTCAAGCTGAGCTTCGGTACCGCGTTGTATGCGGCCATCATCAACGGCGTCATCGGCACCCTGCTGGCCTGGGTCCTGGTGCGCTACAGCTTCCCCGGGCGCAAGATCATCGATGCCATGATCGACCTGCCATTCGCCCTGCCCACCGCCGTGGCGGGCATTGCCCTGACCGCGCTCTACGCGCCCACCGGCCTGGTGGGGCAGTTCGCCACCGACCTGGGTTTCAAGATCGCCTACACCCCCCTGGGCATCACCCTGGCACTGACCTTCGTCACCCTGCCATTCGTGGTGCGCACGGTGCAGCCGGTGCTGGCGGACATCCCCCGTGAAGTGGAAGAAGCTGCCGCCTGCCTGGGTGCCAAGCCGTGGCAGGTGTTCCGCCATATCCTGGTACCGGCCCTGCTGCCGGCCTGGCTCACCGGTTTTGCCCTGGCCTTTGCCCGGGGCGTGGGCGAGTACGGTTCGGTGATCTTCATCGCCGGCAACATGCCGATGAAGACCGAGATCCTGCCCCTGCTGATCATGGTCAAGCTCGACCAGTACGATTACACCGGCGCCACTTCCATCGGCGTGCTGATGCTGGTGGTTTCCTTCATTCTGCTGCTGCTGATCAACCTGCTGCAGCGGCGCATCGAACGACCTTAAGGAGGCGCGACCATGTCCCAATCGTCCATTTCCGCCGCGTCCTCCGCCAACGCCGCCCGCCGTGGCAGCGCCACCTCGCGGCGCCTGCTGATCGGCCTCGGCTGGCTGATCTTCGCCCTGTTCCTGCTGCTGCCGCTGTTCATCGTGGTGTCCCAGGGCCTGAAGCTCGGCCTGGGGGCGTTCTTCGATGCGATCTTCGAGCCCGACGCCCTGTCGGCGCTGAAACTCACGGTGATCGCGGTGCTGATCTCGGTGCCCCTGAACCTGGTGTTCGGGGTCAGCGCGGCCTGGTGCGTGAGCAAGTACTCGTTCCGCGGCAAGAGCATCCTGGTGACCCTGATCGACCTGCCGTTCTCGGTGTCGCCGGTGATCGCCGGCCTGGTCTATGTGCTGATGTTCGGCGCCCAGGGCCTGTTCGGCCCGTGGCTTTCGGACCACGACATCCAGATCGTCTTCGCCTTGCCGGGCATTGTCCTGGCCACCATCTTCGTCACCGTGCCCTTCGTTGCCCGGGAACTGATCCCGCTGATGCAGGAGCAGGGCACCCAGGAAGAGGAGGCCGCGAGGTTGCTGGGGGCCAATGGCTGGCAGATGTTCTGGCACGTCACCGTGCCCAACATCAAGTGGGGCCTGATCTACGGCGTGGTGCTTTGTACCGCCCGGGCCATGGGTGAGTTCGGCGCGGTGTCGGTGGTTTCCGGGCACATTCGCGGGGTCACCAACACCCTGCCGCTGCACGTGGAAATCCTCTACAACGAGTACAACCACGTCGCCGCCTTTGCCGTCGCCAGCTTGTTGCTGATCCTTGCGTTGTTCATCCTGCTGCTCAAGCAGTGGAGCGAATCCCGAATCAACCGCCTGCGCGCCAGCGCCGCGGAGGAATAAGTCATGTCGATCGAAGTCCGTAACGTCAGCAAGAACTTCAACGCCTTCAAGGCCCTGAACAGCATCAACCTGGACATCCAGAGCGGCGAGCTGGTGGCCCTGCTGGGCCCGTCCGGCTGCGGCAAGACCACCCTGCTGCGGATCATCGCCGGGCTGGAAACCCCGGACCAAGGCAGCATCGTGTTCCACGGCGAGGATGTCTCGGGCCACGACGTGCGTGATCGCAACGTCGGTTTCGTGTTCCAGCACTACGCCCTGTTCCGCCACATGAGCGTGTTCGACAACGTTGCCTTCGGCCTGCGCATGAAGCCGAAGAACCAGCGCCCCAGCGAGAGCAAGATCGCCGAGAAGGTCCACGAGCTGCTGAACATGGTGCAGCTGGACTGGCTCTCCGACCGTTACCCGGAACAGCTCTCCGGCGGCCAGCGCCAGCGTATCGCCCTGGCCCGCGCCCTGGCGGTGGAGCCCAAGGTGCTGCTGCTGGACGAACCCTTCGGCGCCCTCGACGCCAAGGTGCGCAAGGAGCTGCGGCGCTGGCTGGCGCGGCTGCACGAAGACATCAACCTGACTTCGGTATTCGTTACCCACGACCAGGAAGAAGCCATGGAAGTGGCCGACCGCATCGTGGTGATGAACAAGGGCGTGATCGAGCAGATCGGTTCCCCGGGCGAGGTCTACGAGAACCCGGCCAGCGACTTCGTCTACCACTTCCTCGGCGACTCCAACCGCCTGCACCTGGGGGAGGACAACCACGTGCTGTTCCGGCCTCACGAAGTGTCGCTGTCGCGTTCCGAACTGGAAGACCACCACGCCGCCGAAGTGCGGGATATCCGTCCGCTGGGGGCCACCACCCGGGTGACCCTGAAGGTGGAAGGGCAGAGCGAACTGATCGAAGCCGAAGTGGTGAAGGACCACGACAGCCTGATCGGCCTGGCCCGTGGCGAAACCCTGTTCTTCAAGCCCAAGGTCTGGCAGAAACACGCCAGCCTCTGACCCCGCCGACATCACGCTCGCTGTAGGAGCTGGCTTGCCAGCGAAAGCGTCCTTCAGGTTTGCACCTGGCTCGAAGGCCTCTTCGCCGGCAAGCCGGCTCCTGCGGGGGCCGGCCCAATATTCCCGAAGCGTTCCCGGGCTTCAGATCATGGCTTTCTTGTGCCGCAGGGCCACCGGGCCCGAGCGCTGCTCGATGGCCTGTTTCAAGTCGTGGCGCAGCCCCAGCAGGAACGCCAGTTCGGCCACCACGAACAGCGGACCGACGATCAAACCCGACAGATCATCGACGAAGGCCGGCTTGCGGCCCTCGTAGTAATGGCCGATGAACTGGATCACCCAACCGATCACGAACAGGCCCAGGCCGCTGCTCAGCCAGAGCCCGGTACTTTGCGCCGCCAGCACCTGGCCGGCCCACACCGATAGCGCCATCAGCACCGTCATCAGCACCCCCAGGCGCACTTCCAGGCGCAGGTAGAACACTGACGCGGCCAGGGCCAGCAGCAACGCCGGCGACCACGACAGCCCGGCCATGCTCCAGGCGGGACGCGACAACAGCACGGCCACCGCCACCACGATCATCGGAATGCCGATAAAGTGGCTGGCGATATTGCGCGGATCGCGATGGTAGGCGGCGTATTGACTGAGATGATCAACGAGGCTTTTCATTGTTGTTCCTCCGTTAGGGTGGCTCGATCATGCCCGGCGGCGGTGCTCGGCTCTGTCAGCTAGGCGACAATCATTGCGATGCCCTGAGGGAAAGACCTGTTCATGGACCTGCACCAGTGGCGTGAATGCCTGATGACCGGCCAGTGGTTCAGCCACCTGCCGGCTTCCTTACAGAATAGTTTGCTCGACAGTGCGCGCCTGCGCCGGCTGACGGCGGGGCAGTGCCTGTTCCGGCGCGGCGATCCGCCCTGTGGGCTGTACGCGGTGCTCGAGGGCACGGTGCGGGTGGGCGCGGTCAGCGAGCAGGGCAAGGAGGCCTTGCTGAGCCTGATGGAAGCGCCCCACTGGTTCGGCGAGATCTGCCTGTTCGACGGCCAGCCCCGTACCCACGATGCCTACGCTGAGGGCGCCTGCACCCTGCTCCAGGTGCCGCAGGCGAATCTGCTGCAACTACTGGAGCAGCAGCCGCAATACTGGCGCCAGTTCGCCCTGCTGATGAGCCACAAACTGCGCCTGGCCTTTATCAACCTGGAGCAGTTGAGCCTGATGCCGGCCCCGGCGCGGGTGGCCAGCCGCCTGCTGGCGATGGCCGCCGGCTACGGTGAAGTGGCCCAGGCCCGCCGCGTGCTGCAATTGCCCCAGGAACAACTGGCGCTGATGCTCTCGCTGTCGCGCCAGACCACCAACCAGATCCTCAAGGACCTGCAGCACCAGGGCATCCTGCGCTTGAGCTACGGCGAGATCGAAATCCTCGACACCGAGCGCCTGCGCGCCCTGACCTCGCCATAGAAGCCCCCGCGATATTCCTGCCTCCCGTAGGAGCTGGCTTGCCAGCGAAGAGGCCCGCAAGATCGCCTTCGCCGGTAGCCGGTTCCTACGAGCCACGATAGGTCGAGAACCCATAAGGGCTGAGCAACAACGGAATGTGGTAATGCTGCTCGGTCTGCCTGACCTCGAAGATCACCGGGATCTCCGGAAAGAAGGTCTCGCGCTTGGCTTGCCTGAAGTACTCGCCGGTCTTGAACACCACCCGATACTCGCCGGCCGTCAGCGCCCGGCCCGCCGGAAACAGCTCGGCAATCCGCCCCTGCTCATTGGTCACCCCTTCGGACAAGGGCTTCCAGTCCTGGCCCACCTGCTGCTCCAGGGTCACCTTGACCCCCGGCGATGGCAGGCCGTTCTCCAGGTTCAGCACGTGCACGCTCAACGGATTGCCTGCCGCCAGGGCCAGGCTCGACAAACCACACAGGCCGATGGCCGCCAGACTATTACGCAAAACATTCATGCCCCACTCCTTTCTCGATTGAACAAACAACACAACCTGTAGCCGCTGCCGAGCCCGCGAGGCTGCGAACGACCGCAACGCGGGCGCAGGCTTTCACGATCACTCACGCCCGGCCTCGGTAGCCAACCCCACCCGCTGCGCGGCCTGGAGCGCACACGCCTCGTCCTGCGCTGCGCCACCGGCCCCGGCAATCCCGATGGCCCCCACCAACTGCTTGCCGGCAAACAACGCAAGGCCGCCACCGAGCAACAACAGCTCCGGCAAGGTATTGAGATTGGCCGCCTCGGGGTTGTTGCGCGCCCGTTCGGCGAACAGCCGGCTCGAAGTCTTGGTCGACAGCGCGGTGTAGGCCTTGCGCTGGCTGGCCGGGCCGTTGTGCGGGCCCACCCCATCGCCGCGCATCGCCACCAGCAGGTTGCCGCCACGGTCCAGCACCGATACCGCCGCGGTGCACTGGGCCAGGCTGGCATCGGCCAACTGACGGGCGGCGGCCAGGTCCAGTTCGGCATGGCGCGGCAGTTCGAGCGCCGCCAGGGCCGTGCCGGCGAGGCTCAGGCCGAGGCCCAGGACAAGAGGTTTGCAGATCATCGAACGAGCTCCATAAAGACCGGTGGCCACCTTAGCCAGCGCACTCCGTCAGAACTCCGTCGTCTTGATTACAAGTTTGTAATGGGCAAGCGCGCGCCGGGCGCCTAGCCTGTGCCGATCATTTCCGAGGTGCGCCATGCGTTTGCTGGTAGTTGAAGACGAAGCCAAGACCGCCCATTTCCTTGCCAAGGGCCTGGGAGAGTCCGGCTTTGCCGTGGACGTGGCCCTGAACGGCCTGGACGGGCGCTATTTCATCGAGCAGCAGGAGTACGACCTGATCATCCTCGACGTCATGCTCCCCGGCCTCAACGGCTGGCAGTTGCTGCAACTGGTGCGCCAGCGCGGTGCCACCCCGGTGCTGTTCCTCACCGCCCGCGACGCTATCGAAGATCGGGTCCGCGGCCTGGAACTGGGCGCCGACGACTACCTGCTCAAGCCCTTCGCCTTTGCCGAGCTACTGGCCCGGGTGCGCACCCTGCTGCGCCGCGGACCGCTGCGCGAGGCCGAGTCCTTCAGCATCGCCGACCTGGAGATCGACGTGCTGCGCCGTCGCGTCAGCCGTGGCGGCCAGCGCATCGCCCTGACCAACAAGGAGTTCGCCCTGCTGCACCTGCTGGCCAGCCGCCAGGGCGAAGTGCTGTCGCGGACCCTCATCGCCTCCCAGGTGTGGAACCTGAACTTCGACAGCGACACCAACATGGTGGAAGTGGCGGTACGAAGGTTGCGGGCCAAGGTCGACGACCCCTACATGCCCAAGCTGATCCACACCGTGCGTGGCGTCGGCTACCAGCTGGAAGCCCCGGATGAAGCGCTCTAGTTCCATCGCCTGGCGGCTGGCCCTGGCCTTTGCCGCGGTCTGCGCCCTGGTGCTCAGCGTGATCGGGGTGTTCCTCTACCGTTCCCTGGCCGGGGAAATCGCCTACCGCGACGACCTGGCCCTGCTCGGCCGCCTGGAACAGGTGCGGGCCCTGCTGCAGGACAGCGACAGCCTGGATGCCCTGCAAGCCCGGCCCCGGCTGTACCAGAACATGCTGGGCAACCAGGAAAGCCTGCTGCTGGTGCTGCGGGCCGATGGCTCGACGGTGATCGACATCAACCCGCGCCGGCAGCCCCTGCCCGCGCTCGACCCCATTGCGCTGCAACAGGCGCCGCAACGCACCGATGTCCGCCTCTGGCCGGGGCCGGACGATGTGCCGGTGGCGCTGCTGGCGGGCCAGGCCCGGGGGCCCAAGGGCGAAGCCCTGACCGTGGTGGCCGGCAAGGTTCTCAGCGAGCGCGAGCAGATGCTCGCCAGTTACCGCCTGCGCCTGTACCTGGCGGTGGGGCTGGGGGCCTTGCTGGCCTTCGCCCTGGGCCTGCTGCTGTTGCGCCGGGGCTTGCAGCCCTTGCGCCAGCTCAGCGAAGCGGCCCGCCAGATCGACCTGCGCAGCCTCGACCGGCGCCTGCACACCAACGGCATCCCGGCGGAATTCCACGAGCCGGTGCAGGCCCTGAACGCCATGCTGGCGCGCCTGGAAGAGAGCTTTGAGCGTCTGTCGCAATTTTCCGCCGACCTGGCCCACGAGATCCGCACGCCGTTGCACAACCTCCTGGGCAGCAATGGCCTGGCCTTGAACCAGCCGCGCAGTGCGGCGGAGTACCAGGAAGTGCTGGCCTCCAACATGGAAGAGTTCGAGCGCCTGGGACGCATGGCCGAGAACCTGCTGTTCCTGGCCCGGGCCGAGCAGGCCGATGCGGTGCTGGACCTGCAGGTACTGTCACTGGCCGGTGTCGGGGCGCAACTGTGCGACTACTTCGAAGCCCTGGCCGACGACCGCCAGTTGCGCCTGGAGAACGGTTTTTCCGGCGAGCTGCGGGCTGACCAGCAATTGCTGCAACGGGCCCTGGGCAACCTTCTGGCCAATGCCGTGCGTCATGCCGATGCAGGGTCGCTGATCCGCCTGCGGCGCCACGACGAAGCGGGCTGGTGCTGGTTGCAGGTGCACAACCAGGGCCCGGCGATCGCCCCCGAGCACCTGCCCCGGCTGTTCGACCGTTTCTACCGGGTCGACCCGTCCCGAGCCGAGCCGGGGGACTCCGGGGGCCTGGGGCTGGCCATCGTGCACTCGATCATGCTGCTGCATGGCGGCCAGGTGCGGGTCACGAGCGATGAGCAGGCCACGGTATTCGAACTGGGCTTCCCCCTCCTGTAGCCGCTACCGAGCCTGCGAGGCTGCGACAAGGCCGCCAGGCCTTCAGCGGCCTGCAGTATTTGCGCCCGCGTTGCGGTCGTTCGCAGCTTCGCAGGCTCAGCAGCGGCTACAAGGCTGCTGGGGCTTAGCGCAGGCCGTCGCGAAATTGCCCCGGGGTCATCCCGGTCCAGCGCTTGAATGCCCGGCTGAAACTGCTGGCATCGGCAAAGCCCAGCAGGTAGCTGATCTCGCTCAGGGAGCATTCCAGGTCCCGCAGGTGCAGCAGGGCGAGGTTTTCCCGGCATTCGTTGAGCAGGGTGTCAAAGCGCGTGCCTTCATCCGCCAGGTGCCGTTGCAGGCTGCGCAGGCTCAGGTGCAGGGCCTGGGCCACTCGCTCCGCCGAAGGTTCGCCTTCGGGCAATTGGGCTTCGATCACCCCGCGTACCTTGCGCTCCCAGGTCAGGGGCCGCAGTTGCAGGAGGGTGCGCTTGAGCACCGCTTCGTTGTGCTCGGCCAGCTCCGGGTTGGCGTCGTCCAGGTGGCTGTCGAAATCGTGCAGGCCGAACTCCAGGCAGTCGTCCACGGCGGCGAACTGCACCGGGCAGCGGAATACCTTGTGCCACTGGCTCGGGTCCGCCGGGGCCGGGCGCCGCAATTGCACGGCCAACGGCGCGTAGTCACGGCCCAGGCGGTTGCGGCAGGTGCGCACGTAGATCGCGGCAAAGGCGTCGATGGCTTCGAAGGCCGGTTGCGGCGCGCCTTCGGGCACCTTGAGGAAGAACCGGTAGCGGTCCGCTTCCCGGGTCAGGGCCAGTTCCAGGGCATCGCTGACCACCTGGTGATAACGCACGATGCGTTCGAACACTTCCCGCAGGCTGCCGCTGGCCACCAGGGCGTAGCCCAGGGCATGGAAGGTGGTGGGGCTGACAAAGCGCGACACCCGCAGGCCGATGGCCGGGTCGCCGCTGGCCTGCACGGCGAGATGCCACAGGCGGGTGGTGGCCGACAGCGGGTAGCGGGCGTTGGGGTCGTCCATCAATTGCGGGTCGAGCCCGGCTTCGCGGCACAGTGCGGCGCTGTCGAGGTCCAGAGCGTCCAGTTGCTTGCGCAAGGCGCGGGTCCAGCTGGCAAGGGAGGTGGCTTCGGTCATGCGATTGGCGCGTCCGGTCAACAGGTTGGCGTTTACGGCTAGCGCCCGGAGCCGGGGCTCGGGGCAGGATGCACACATCACTGACCAGAGGATGGAATCATGCAGGGTATTTCTGCAAGCCCCGAGCGGATGAACGCACAGCAGCGGGCGGCGCATGTACGCCAGGTGGTCCTGGCCCGGGGTGATGAACTGCGCCGGCGTTTTCCCTTGCTGCGGCACCAGGACGCGCTGGGCGCGGGGATCCTTGTGTTCGCTCTGTCGGGGATGCTGGGGTCAGCGCTGCTCTATGTCACGGGTCACCTGGCCTGGTGGGCGTGCCTGCTGCTCAACGCGTTCTTCGCCTCCCTGACTCACGAGCTGGAACACGACCTGATCCACAGCATGTACTTTCGCAAGCAGCGCCTGCCCCACAACCTGATGCTGGGGCTGGTGTGGCTGGCGCGGCCGAGTACCATCAACCCCTGGGTGCGCCGCCACCTGCACCTGAATCATCACAAGGTGTCCGGCAGCGAGAGCGACATCGAGGAGCGCGCCATCACCAACGGCGAGCCCTGGGGCATTGCCCGCCTGCTGATGGTCGGCGACAACATGATGGCGGCCTTCATCCGCCTGCTGCGGGCGCCGGGGGCCAGGCGCAAGCTGGGCATCCTCGTTCGTACCCTGGCGGTGTACGCGCCGCTGGCATTGCTGCATTGGGGCGCCTGGTATGTGTTCCTGGGCTTTCATGGGGCCAACGGCGTGGCCGCCCTGCTGGGCAGCCCGATCCAGTGGTCGCAAGACACCGCGTCGCTGATGCAATACGTCGATATCGCCGTGGTGGTGATCATCGGCCCCAACGTGCTGCGCACCTTCTGCCTGCACTTTGTCAGTTCCAACATGCACTACTACGGCGACATCGAGCCGGGCAACGTGATCCAGCAGACCCAGGTGCTCAACCCCTGGTGGATGTGGCCGTTGCAGGCCTTCTGCTGCAACTTCGGCAGCACCCACGGCATCCACCATTTCGTGGTCAGGGAGCCGTTCTACATCCGCCAGATGACGGCATCGGTGGCGCATAAAGTGATGGCCGAGATGGGCGTGCGCTTCAACGATTTCGGCACCTTTGCCCGGGCCAACCGCTTTACCCGGCAGGAGCGCGAAGCGATGCAACCGGCGCATAACGCCCGGGCTTGAGGGGGCGGACTGTCTTTCTGGTTAAATACCCAAGGACCGATAACGTTAAGCCAAGGTTACGCAGTGCCGGGAAACGCCCGGAATCCGCGAAGAGGCAACGACAGGGAGACAGTATGAGCAGTGCGGTAAGGCGATTGATCGCCGTTGCCTTGATGAGTGTGGGCAGCGTGTCGCTGGCCGACTCGGTGGCGCAGGGCAGTGACGAGGCACTGGCGTTGAGTATCTTGAAGCATCTGGAAGTGAACGGTTTTCGCAATTCCTTGCGGCCGCGGCATTACCCGGACGGCACCACGCTGGGCCAGACGCCCTATCGGATCTACGAGAAGGCCGCAGGCGCCGAGGGCACCTACAGCGCGGTGGACGAAGAGCAAAGCTGGGTCTACAGCGTCAGAGTGATGGAGCAGGGGAAGCAGGGCATCGCCATCTGTTTTGTCGACCAGAGCCTGCGCGGCAGCTACTTGGCCGCTTCGCCGTTGCGGGTCGAGAAAAACCGGGCTGGGCATTACGTCGTGGTCAAGGAACTGCCGAATACCCCGGCTTGCCGCATCACCCGAGGCTGAGGCCAGCGCCTGGCGCAGCCCGGTGTATTCACCGACAACCCAAACGCACCCCGTAGGAGCCGGCTTGCCGGCGAAAGGGCCCTGGAGACTTGTGTTGTTCTGGAGGACGCCTTCGCTGGCAAGCCAGCTCCTACACAAGCAGGCTCCTCCAGGGGCCGGTTCATAGACAAGCCAGCTCCTGCAAGATCAATCCGGCTGGAACGGTGATTCGCTGAGAATCACTCCGGTTTCATCCACGTAGCGCTGCCATTCTTCCAGCAGGGTGCGCAGTTTTTCCGGCTGGCTGTGGGCCAGGTCGTGAATCTCCCCCGGGTCCTGGCCCAGGTCGTACAGCTGCCACGTCGCCGGGCCCACGGGGCCGGGGATGTACACCGCCTTCCACTGGCCCTGGCGAATTGCCCGGCGGCCGAACAGCTCCCAGCCGGTTACCGTTTGTTCGTCATGCACCCGGGCGGTTTCGCCGGAGAGAAAGCCCAGCCAGGACTTGCCCCGCAGTGGCGCCACATCGCGCCCGCGCCAGCGCTTGCCCGGGTGGCGCACGCCGGCCAGGTCGAGCAGGGTCGGAGTAATGTCCATCACGGTGCCGAAGCCGTGGCTGATCTGCCCCTTGAGCGGCAGTTGCGGGTAGTGCAGCAGCGCCGGCACGCGAATTCCGCCCTGGGTGGTGAAGGCCTTGAACAGCCGCGATGGCGCAGTGGCCGCCTGGGCCCAGGCCGGGCCGTACCAGACGTAGGAGTTGGCCCGGCCGATGTTCTCCAGGCGGTTGTCGTAGTGCTGGTTGAGGTAGGTCAAAAGCTCCGGGCCGAACTTGGGGAAGGCTTCCAGCAGCGCGCCCTCGGCACCGTTGTCGGACATGAACAGGATCAGGGTGTTGTCCAGCTGGCCTTGCTGGCGCAGGTAGTCCACCACCCGGCCGATGTTCCAGTCCATGCGCTCGACCATCGCCGCATACACCTCCATGGCCCGTGCCGACACCTGGCGCTGTTCTTCGCTGAGGGCGTTCCATTCGGCGTTCAGGTTGATCAGCGGATGGGGCTCGACCTGCGGGTCCACCAGGCCCAGGGCCTGGAGTTTTTCCAGGCGCTCGCGGCGCAGCACTTCGGGGCCGGCGTCATAGCGGCCCCGGTACTTGGCGACGATTTCCTCCGGAGCCTGCAGCGGCCAATGGGGCGCCGAGAACGGCAGGTAGGCGAAGAACGGCCGGCTCTGGTCGCGCTCTTTCAGGTACTGCAAGAGCTTGTCGCCGAAGGCATCGGAGGAATAGAAATCCGCTGGCAGTTCATCGATGAAGCGGTCGTCCTCGATGTACAGCGCCGGCGTGGATTTGAGCAGCCCGGGGGTGTGCTCGTCGTAGGTCGGCTCGAAGCCGTAGTGGTTGGCCGCCCCCGGCAACAGCGAGAACGAGCGCTCGAAGCCCCGGGCATGGGGCGCGCGTTCGGCAGTCAGCCCCAGGTGCCATTTGCCGCTCATCAGGGTCTGGTAGCCGGCCTCGCGCAGCAGTTCCGGCAGGGCCACCACGCGGTCGTTGAGGTAACCCTCGTAGCCCGGCTTGCCGATCAGCTCGGGGGTCAGGGCTTCGGCCATGGTGCCGATCCCGGCAATGTGGTGGTCGGTGCCGGTGAGCAGCATGGAGCGGGTCGGCGAGCAGGTGGGGGCGGTATGGAAATCGGTTAGGCGCAGGCCACCTGCGGCCAGGGCGTCGAGGTTCGGCGTGGCGATCTCACCGCCGAAGGCGCCGAGGTCGGAGAAGCCCAGGTCGTCGGCCAGGATCACTAGAAAGTTGGGACGTTGCGGCATCGAGTCACTCCTGTTCAGCAAGCAATGAAGGTCAAGGGCAGGTCGCGGATCTGCACCGGCTGCGGCGCCTGGTAGTGATCATCGCTGGTGAGTTCGTGGAGCAGTTCTTCACGCAGTTGGTGGAAGTCGAAACTGCTGCGCTGGCGTGGGTGCGGCAAGGCCACTTGGACCACGCGCTTGATCCGCCCCGGGCGCGGCTCCATCACCACCACCCGGTCGGCGAGGAAGATCGCTTCCTCGACATCGTGGGTCACCAGCACCGTGGTGATCTTGGCCCGCTCGCGGATCGCCAGCAGTTCGTCCTGCATCTGTTGGCGGGTCAGGGCGTCGAGGGCGCCGAAGGGTTCGTCCAGCAGCAGGATCCGCGGGCTGGCTACCAGCCCCCGGGCAATGGCCACTCGTTGCGCCATGCCGCCGGACAGTTGGTGGGGATAGGCCCGGGTGAAATCCTTGAGGCCCACCAGTTCGATGAATTCGCCGACCCGCTGCTGGCGCTCGGCGGCGCTCAGGGGCTCGTTGACCAGGCCCAGGCCGATGTTCTCGGCCACCGTCAGCCAGGGGAACAGGCGGTGTTCCTGGAACACGATGCCGCGCTCGCCGCCGATGCCGCTGACGGCCTTGCCGTCGACCCGGATCTGGCCACGAAACTCGGTGTCCAGGCCGATCAGCAGGCGCAGCAGAGTGGACTTGCCGCAACCGCTGGAACCGACGATGGCGACGAACTCGCCTTCGGCGATGTCCAGGTTGAATTCGCGGATCGCCTCCACCTCGCCACCGGCGACGGCGAAGGTCTTGCCCACGTGAGTGAAACTGACCAGGGGTGCGTTCATGCGTGTCTCCAGCGGGTGGCGCGAAGTTCGAGTTGTTGCCCGATCAGGTTGAGCAGGGCCCCGGTAAGGCCCACCAGGAGCATGCCGGCCATGATCAGGTCCATGCGCAGCAGTTGCTGGGCGCTGATCATCTGGCTGCCGATGCCGCCGTTGGACGGCATGAAGTATTCCGCGCCGATGGTGCCCAGCCAGGCGTAGATCAGGCTGATGCGCAGGCCGGCGAAAATCCCCGGCGCGGCGCCGGGCAGCACCAGCCGGCGCAGCCGTTGCCAGAGGTTCAGGCGCAGTACCTGGGCGGCTTCCGCCAGTTGCGGCGAGAGCTGGGCGACGCTGCGCTGGGTGGCGATGAACAGCGGGAAGAATGCGGCCAGGGCGACGAACACCCACTTGGCCAGTTCCCCCAGGCCGAACCAGGCGGTGAGCAGCGGCACCCAGGCAAAGATGGCGATCTGGCGGATGGCGGCCAGGGTCGGGCCCAGCAGGCGTTCACTGAACCGCGACAGGCCCAGCAGCAGGCCAAAGGCAAAGCCCAGGCCGCCGCCCAGCAGCAGGCCGCCGAGGGTGCGGCCCAGGCTCAGGCCCATGCCCCCCAGCAGGCTGCCATCGAGCAGGCCGTTGCCGGTGGTGGCGAGTACCGCCAGGGGGCTGGGCAGGATGTTCGGGTCGACCCACTGCTGGTCGCTCGCCACTTGCCACAGGGCCAGCAGCGCCAGGGGCAGCAGCCAGGGTTGCAGGCGCTGCCAGCCCTGGTAGCGCGGGCCGCGACGGAATTCGGCGGTGGCCGGGTGCGGCCAGTGCACCAGCCGGCGGTCGAGCCAGCCGATGCCGCGGTCCATGCACACCCCCAGCAGGCCGATCACCAGGATGCACACGAAGACGATGTCCAGCATGAACAGCTGGCGTGCCCAGACCATCAGGTAGCCGATGCCTTCGCTGGAGGCCAGCAGTTCCACTGCCAGCAGCGAGGTCCAGCCGGTGGCCAGCGCCAGGCGCACCCCGGCCATGAAGGCCGGCAGCGCAGCGGGCAGCACCAGGCGGCGCACCAGCAGCGCCGGCGGCAGGCGCAGCACCGCGGCGGCTTCCCGCAGCCGGGGCTGGGCATCGCGCACGCCCACCAGGGTGTGCAGGGTCACGGGCACCACCACCGCCTTGATCAGCACCACCAGCTTGAGCACTTCGCCGATGCCGAAAAACACCATGAACAACGGGATCCAGGCCAGGGTGGGGATCTGCGACAGGGCGCCGAAGGTGGGAAACACCAGGCGCTCCAGGCGTCGGCTGAAGCCCAGGGCACCCCCCAGCAGGGCGCCGGCGGCGATACCCGCCAGCAGGCCCCAGAACAGCCGTTGCAGGCTGATCGCCAGATGGCTCCACAGCTCGCCATGGGCCAGCTCCAGGGCACTGCTCCAGACCAGGGCCGGGGCCGGCAGGATCTGTTCGCTCATCCATTGATTGCGGCTGGCCAGCCACCACAGGGCGAACAGGCTGATGGGCAACAGCCAGGGCAGCAGCCGCTGGCTGATCAGGGGCCAGCCCGGGCGTCCGTCGGACGGCGCCGCCAGGGGCAGGCTGAGCAGGGAAACACGGGCCATGGATGACCTCCGTCGTCGGGTACTGCATGGCGTGGGTCGATGCCGTAGGGGCTGGCTTGTCGGCGAATCAGCGTTTGAGGGCCTCTTCGCTGGCAAGGCGGTTTCTACGTGTTATGCATTTGTGATCTATTAAAATTCTTATCGATTCTATTAAGAGATAAGAAAGGCCATTTAAGGCTTCTCGCCGACACGCATCCAATGCATTTGAAGAATATTTTTCATGCATTTCATGCATATCCCCGGGGACGCCCGTGGCAGCTGATTTATTCGATATGGTTATTAAAATGTGAATTTATAGTATTTAAATGTTGAACGATTCCGTGCCTACCTTTTGCTCCTCTCAGCCTTTGCCACCAGGAGCCGCACCCATGAACCTTCCCTTCAAACGCGTCATCAGCCTGTTCGCCGCCCCGGCCCTGGCGGGGCTCCTGGGCTGCCTGCCGCTGCTGGCCCAGGCCGACGAACTCAAGGAAATCCGCATTGCCGTGCCCGACCTCAGTGCCGGCACCCAGCACAGCGGCGGTGGGGTGGTGGATGTGCTGCGCCAGCAACAGATCTTCGAAAAGGCCTTCGCCGACCAGGGCATCAAGATCCAGTGGAATTTCTTCAAGGGCGCAGGCCCGGTGATCAACGAGGCCTTCGCCAACGGCCAGGTGGACCTGGCGTACCTGGGGGACCTGGCCGCCATCATCGGCAAGTCCAACGGCCTGGATACCCGCCTGCTCAGCGCCTCGGCCCGTGGGGTCAAGCACTATCTGGGGGTGGTGCCGGGTTCCGGGATCAAGACCCTGGAAGACCTCAAGGGCAAGCGCGTGGCAGTGTTCCGTGGCACCGCCACCCAGCTGTCGTTCGACGCGGCCCTGGCCAGCCGGGGCCTGAGCGAGAAGGACCTGAAGGTGGTCAACCTTGATTTCAACGCGGCGGTGGCTGCATTGGCGGCCAAGCAGATCGACGCCTCCTGGGGCAGCACCGGGCTCTCGGCCCTGCGCAGCAAAGGCCTGGCCGAACTGCCCCTGAGCACCAAGGACCTGGGCGGCGCCGGCAGCGTGCAGAGCGTGCTGGTGGGCGCCGGCAAGTTTGTCGACGAACATCCCGAGGCCGTGGAAAAACTGCTCAAGGCCCAGCAGCAGGCCGTAGAGTGGCTGACCCAGGACAGCAACAAGGAAGCCTACATCCAGCTGGTTTCGGGGCTGGCCAGCTACCCGCCGGTGATCTTGCAGGATGACCTCAAGGACCAGCGCCTGAGCGAGATCTTCCCCTCGACCCTGGACCCGGTGTTCCTCGGCAAACTGCAGGATTCGGTAGACCTGGCGGCCAAGGAACGCTTGATTCGCAAGCCGTTCAAGGTGGATGCCTGGGTAGCGCCGCAGTTGGCCGCTGCCGGTCTTTGAGGTCGGCACCATTCGCCGGCAAGCCGGCTCTTGCGTAACCCTGGAGCCGGCTTGTCGGCGAGGTCGGTCTTGAGGGCCTCTTCGCTGGCAAGCCAGCTCCTACGGTCGACGGGGATATCGTGCGGGATATTGTAGGAGCCGGCTTGCCGGCGAAGCTGTTCTACACGGCGATGGCGTGCCCCTGCCGATCCACCGCCACCAGCACTTCGATCATCTTGCGCGCCGCCGGCGACAGGCGAAAACCGCTGCGGCTGACGATGCCGCAACGGGCATTCAGGCTGTCGATGTTCTGCGGCAGGTTGCGCCAGTGCAGCAGCGCCAGCGAACCCTGGGCGATGTCTTCGGCAAAGGCCTCGGCGGTGCCCACGCCGATGGCATTGGACTGGCGGACGATCTTCACCAGCGCCGGAAAGTGCTCGGTCTCGATGGTCGGGGAAAAATCGATGCGTCCGCTGAGGTTGGCCAGCAGCTTGCGGATCCCCGGGGGGATCAGGGTGGTGGCCAGGGGGTAATCGAACATGTCGTTGGTGGACAGGCTCTCCTTGGCCAGCAGCGGGTGCCCGGGGCGGCAGAAGAACACCCCGCGCTTGGGCGTCAGGGGCTGGGTCTGGTAGTTCGGGTCGGCCTCGAAATGGCGGATGTCGGCAATAAAGAATTCGATCTCTTCGCGGTTCAGGCTGCGGCTGAGTTTTTCCCAGTTATCCACGGCAAAGCAGGTGCGTACCTTCGGGTGGGCACTGGTGAATTGCGCCACCGCATCGGGCACCAGTTTCACCGCCGGGGCCGGGCCGCAGCCGAAGCGCACTTCGCCGGCGTCGAGCTTGGTCATCTGGGTCACTTCGCTGCTGAGCAAGGCCGCCCCCTGCACCAGGCTCAAGGCGTGCTGCAGCACCACCTGGCCTTCCGGGGTGGGGCGCAGATCCTTGTTGCCGCGGTCCACCAGCACGCAGCCGAACTCCTGTTCCAGGCCCTGGATACTGCGGCTGAAGGCCGGCTGCGTGATACCCATGGCGTCGGCGGCGCGGACAAAACTGCGGTGTTCATTGAGGGCGATGAAGTAACGCAATTGGCGAAGATCCATATGCTTTCCCGGCATCCGAAAAATAGCTCGAAGGCATTTGCGACGAGTGAGGAATGAGGTTTTAAATGCAAGCTCTTATTCCGTCAACGAAGCATGTAGTTATCTATTAGATCTAAATTGAATATAGATAGAGCGTTGTTTCGCGGCGGTTCCACTGTAAGCAGTCCCATGAGGGTGTACCTGATGAGCAATGCCGCCTTAGCCGTTCAACCTGCTGTTCATGCCCTTGATATTCACCCGGTGGCCGGCCGTATCGGCGCCGAGATCCGTGGCGTGCAACTGTCCGGCGATCTCGACGCCGCCACCGTGGAAGCGATCCAACAAGCGCTGGTGCAGTACAAGGTGATTTTCTTCCGTGGCCAGACCCACCTCGACGACCAGAGCCAGGAAGCCTTCTCGCACCTGCTGGGCGAACCGGTGGCCCACCCCACCGTGCCGGTACGCGACGGCACCCGCTACCTGCTGGAACTGGACGGTGCCGAGGGCCAGCGGGCCAACTCCTGGCACACCGACGTGACCTTCGTCGACGCCTACCCCAAGGCCTCGATCCTGCGCTCGGTGGTGGCCCCGGCCTCCGGTGGCGACACCGTCTGGGCCAACACCGCCACGGCCTACAACGAACTGTCGGCGGAACTGCGGGAGCTGGCGGACAAGCTCTGGGCGGTGCACAGCAATGAATACGACTACGCCGGGGCCAAGCCGGACGTTTCGGCGGAGAAGCTGGAGCGTTACCGCAAGGTGTTCACCTCCACGGTGTTCGAGACCGAGCACCCGATCGTTCGCGTGCACCCCGAGAGCGGTGAAAAGAGCCTGGTACTGGGGCACTTCGTGAAGCGCATCAAGGGCTATTCCCAGGCGGACTCGGCGCATCTGTTCGGCTTGCTGCAAAGCCACGTCACCCGTCTGGAAAACACCGTGCGCTGGCGCTGGAGCGCAGGGGACGTAGCGATCTGGGACAACCGCTCGACCCAGCACTATGCCGTGGACGACTACGGCACCCAGGACCGCATCGTGCGCCGCGTGACCCTCAAGGGCGACGTTCCGGTGGGCGTCCACGGCCAGCGCAGCCAGACCACCAAAGGCCTCTGACCGCTGCCCCATCCCCGTAGGAGCTGGCTTGCCAGCGAAGGCGCCCTCGAGAGCACTGCAAGACTTGAGGGCCTCTTCGCCGGCAAGCCGGCTCCTACGGGGGAAGGTGCAGGTACGGGAGGGGGTTACCACACGCCGATCTGTACCAGCTTTTCGCTTTCCGGCTCGCCGTAGCGAAAACGCTGGCCGCGCAGGTCGATTTCTTGATGGCTGATGGTGGTACGGCGTTTCAGGCCGCGCAGCCATTCCAGCACATATCCCAGGTGTTCTTCGCGCACCGCGGCATAGGCCGGATCGGCCCCCAGGTCGTGCAACTCCTGGGGGTCGTTGTGCAGGTCGAACAACTGCGGGCGCAAGCCATCGTAGGCCAGGTACTTCCAGCGCTCGCTGCGCACCATGGTCATGCGGCAGCGGTCGATGGGCTGGCCCAGGCGCTCTCGCGCAGGGGCCTGGAAGGCGTAGTCGTATTCGCTGATGGCGTAGCGGCGCCAGGCCGGTTCGGCGCCGTGCAGCAGGGGGATCAGCGAGCGGCCTTCCAGGCGATGCTCGGCCCCTGGCAGGCCCAGGGCCTCGAGAAAGGTCGGCAGGGCGTCGATGGTTTCCACCAGGCGTTCGTCCACGGTGCCGCGGCTGCTGTCTGCCGCCGTGCGTGGGTCGCGGACGATCAACGGCACGCCCACCGCCGGTTCCAGCAGAAATTCCTTTTCCCCCAGGTAGTGGTCGCCAAGGAAGTCGCCGTGGTCGCTGGTGAAGACGATCAGGGTGTCGTCCCAGCGGCCGTTGCTCTGCAGGAAGTCAAACAGCCGGCCGAGCTGGTCATCCACCTGCTTGATCAGGCCCATGTAGGTGGGCACCACGTTCAGGCGCACCTCATCCCGGGAAAAATTCAGGCTCTCTTCATGCTGGCGGAAGGCGGCGTAGACCGGGTGATCGCTGAGCTGCCCTGGCGCGGCGCGCACCGCCGGGATCACCTGCTCGGGGCCATACAGTGCGTGGTACGGGGCAGGCGCGATATAGGGCCAGTGCGGTTTGATGTAGGACAGGTGCAGGCACCAGGGCTGCTCGCCTTGTTCGCTGATGAAGTCGATGGCGCGGTCGGTGGTGTAGACGGTTTCCGAGTGCTCTTGCGCGACCCGGGCCGGCAGGTGGGCGTTGCGCATTTTCCAGCCGCTGAGGATTTGCCCCTGCTCGCCGGCCCCGGCGTTGGCCCAGTCGTGCCAGGGGTTGCGCCCTTGGTAGCCGAGGTCGCGCAGGTAGTGTGTGTAGGGCGCGGACTCGCGCTTGTCGTCGAATACCGGGTCGTCGGGGTAGATGCCGTCATGGCGGAAATAGGGCTCGAAGCCGACTTCGTTGAGCACCTCGGCCTGGGCACTCCCGGGGTCGATGGCCAGGCGCTGCAGAGCGTCGAGGTTGGGCGTGGCGTGGGTCTTGCCCACCAGCGCGGTGCGGATGCCGTGGGGTCGCAGGTAGTCCCCCAGGGTCAGTTCTTCAAGGGGCAGGGGCACGGCGTTCCAGGCCACCTGGTGGCTGCTGACGTAGCGCCCGGTGTAGGCCGACATGCGCGACGGGCCGCAGATGGTGCCCTGGGTGTAGGCGCGGCTGAAGCGCACCCCGGCGTTGGCCAGGCGGTCGATGTTCGGGGTATGCAGGTGCGGGTGGCCGTAGCACGAGAGGTAATCCCGGCGCAGCTGGTCGCACATGATGTAGAGCACGTTGCGCACGGGCGGATGGGTATTGGACATGGGGTTCACCAAGGGGAAGACAGGCGAGGTTTTTCGCCTCCGGCGGGGGCTTCCGGCAAGCGCATTTGCCGAATAGTTTCGATGCGTTTCATGCAATGCGGCGGGGCGCCCGCGGGCCTGTGGTGCCTGTAGGCGCTGGCTTGCCAGCGAAGGCGCCTTCGAGCGCGCTGCAAGGTTCAAGGGCCTCTTCGCCGGCAAGCCGGCTCCTACGGGTGGGGGCAGTTCACACGGCGAGGTTGTCCAGGCTGCACACGTCCTCGTCCTGTTCGTCGATGCGCTTGATCTCGTCGATCATCGCCGCGGCCAAAGGCGACAGGCGATAGCCGGCACGGCTGACGATGCCGTAGCGGGTGTAGAGCTCTTCCAGGTCGTCGGCCAGGCCGTCGATCTTCAGGCACACCAGCTCGCCCTTGGCGTTGTGCAACGCGTCGCTGTAGGAACCGACGATGCCGATGGCGTCCGAGCGCATGACCACCCCCAGCAGGCTGTAGCTGTTTTCGCATTCCACATTGGGCGTGAAGTCCGGCTTGCCGCTCAGGTCGACAATGACCTTGCGCAGGTTGGGCGGGCGGATGGTCACCGCCAGTGGGTAGCTCATCAGTTCGCTGGCGCTGACACTTTCGTGCTGGGCCAGGGGGTGCCCGGCGCGGCAGCAGAAATGCCATTTGCGCGGGCGCAGGCGCTGGGTCAGGTAGTCCGGATCGGCCTCGAAGTGCCGGGTGTCGGCAACGAAGAATTCGAACTCTTCGCTGAGCAGGCGCTTGCTCAGGCTTTGCCAGTCATCCACCTGGAACTGCACCCGGGCCTTGGGATAACGCCCGATAAAGCTGCCGATGGCCCGGGGGATCAGCCCCGCGGCTGGCGCCGGGCCACAGCCGAAGCGCAACTCTCCCGCTTCCAGGCCATTGAACTGGCTGATCTCGTTGGCCATCTGCTGGGCGCCGCTGACCAGCCGGCGCGCGTGCTCCAGCAGCAACTGGCCCTGCTTGGTCGGCGCCAGGTCCTTGCGCCCGCGATCCACCAGCTGGCAGCCGACGCTGTGTTCCAGGGCCTGGATGCTGCGGCTGAAGGCCGATTGCGAGAGGTTCACCGCCGCTGCGGCCGCGACAAAGCTGCGCTGTTCGGCGAGGGCGATGAAGTGGCGGAGCTGGCGCAGGTCGATATGCATTTTTCACATAAAAAATATCGGGGAAATGCATTGGCTATGCATTAGGTCGACTCCTTATAAAGGCAATCTCTTATGCAGTAAATCTTTGTAAAAACATAAATAAATAACTTTAAGGAATATACAAGGCTGTATATTTTCTGACCAGGAGCCGCCCATGAGCCCGTTGTCCCTCGCTTCACCCCTCTCGCCCCGGCGGCTCAAGCGCCTGCCCCTGGCGCTGTTGCTGGCCGGCAGTGCCAGTTGGACACCGACCTGGGCCGAAGAGGCCCCGGCGCCGCAAGCCACCCCGGCCAAGAGCAGTGCCAGCAAGGCCAAGGCCGATGATGGCCAGTTGCAGACGGTGACCGTCACTGCCCGTCGACGCGAGGAAAGCTCCCAGAGCGTGCCCACCCCCATGAGCGTGGTCAGCGGCCAGGCCCTGGAGAGCCAGCGGGTGTACCGCATCCAGGATCTGCAGCAACTGGTGCCCAGCGTCAACGTCGCCTACATGCATGCGCGCCAGTCCAGCGTGTCGATCCGTGGCCTGGGCAACAACCCGGCCAGCGACGGCCTGGAAGGCAGCGTCGGGCTGTACATCGACAACGTCTACCTCGGAAGGCCGGGGATGGCGGTGTTCGACCTGATGGACATCGAGCAGCTGGAAGTGCTGCGCGGCCCCCAGGGCACCCTGTTCGGCAAGAACACCACCGCCGGGGTGATCAACATCAGCACCCGGGCGCCGAGCTTCACCCCGGAGCGCAGCATCGAAACCTCCCTCGGCGAGGATGGATACTTCCAGACCAAGGGCACGATTTCCGGGCCGCTGACCGATGAGCTGGCGGGGCGTTTTTCCGCCTATCGCACCCGCAGCGACGGCGACATCAAGAACGAATTCGACGGCCATGACCTCAACGGCGGATCACGCCAGGGCTTTCGCGGGCAGTTGCTGTACAAGCCCAATGAGAGCTTCAACCTGCGCTGGATCGGCGACTACAACGAAGAGGATTCCAGCGCCGGCACCCGAGTGCTGTACAGCACCGGGCCGACCATCAACGGCACCAATGTCTACGAGTCGCGCGCGGCGGCGGCCGGCGCGACCCTGGTCAATGGTTCGCACCGCAAGGTCAACCTGGACAACGACCAGCACGTGACGGTGTTCCAGGGCGGCACTTCGCTTGAGGCCAACTGGACCCTGCCCAGCGACTTCACCCTGACCTCGGTCAGCTCCTACCGCTGGTGGAATTTCACCCCGCGCAACGACGATGGCCTCAACGTTCCGGCCAGCTACAACGCCGGGGTTTCGGTGCAAGACAAGCAGTGGTCCCAGGAATTTCGCCTGGCCTCGCCCACCGGCGGCTTCTTCGACTACGTGCTGGGCGCCTACTACTTCGGCTCCGACCTGGACAACAAATCCTTCGCCTATTACGGGCCCAAGGCGGATATCTGGAACGGCACCCCGGCCGGCGCCCTGAGCAACGTCACCAGCATCGGCAACGGGCATATCCAGACCAACAGCTTCGCCCTGTTCGCCCAGGGCACCTGGCACCTCACCGAGCGCCTGGATTTCACCGCTGGCCTGCGCGGCACCTACGAGGAGAAAAGCGCCTGGGTGACCCGCAACGCCCCGGTGGGCGGCGTGGCGGTGGCCGGCGCCGCCGCCAACGCGCGGCGCGGGCGCACCGGAGCCTATGACTCCGGCGACCTCAATCAGTACAGCACCAGCCCCTCGGGCCTGCTCAACCTCAGCTACCGCATCACCGACGACCTGCTGGGCTACGCCACCCTGTCCCACGGCGAGAAGTCCGGTGGGGTCAACCTGACGGTGGGGTCGGCGCCTACCGCCGGGGCCGATTCGCTGCTGATCGGCACCGAGCGCGCCAACAACGCCGAGCTGGGTTTCAAGAGCACCCTGTGGGACCGCCGCCTGCAACTCAACGCCAACCTGTTCTGGACCCAGGTCAACGGCTACCAGACCAACGCCTACGACGACGCCAACCGCGTGCAGTACCTGACCAACGCCGGTTCGGTGCGCTCGCGCGGGGTGGAAGTGGAAAGCACCCTGGTGCCGATCCGTGGCCTGACCCTGAACCTCAACGGTTCCTACAACGACGTGCGCTACCTCTCCTACAAGGATGCACCGTGCCCGCCGGAAGTCAGCCTGCGCCCCGGTGCCCCGGCCTCGTGCGATCTCAGCGGCCACCAGGTAGTGGGCGCCTCGAAATGGATCGGCAACGCCAACGGCGAATACAAGTGGAACCTGGACAACGGCCTGGAAGAGTACGTCACCGCCAGCTATGCGTTCCGTTCCAAGGCGGTGGGCACCGTGGAGGATTCCGAGTACGGGCAGATCCCCAGCTACGCCGTGGTCAACCTTTCCACCGGCTTGCGCGGCAACTACGAGCAGGGCCAGTGGGACGTTTCGCTGTGGCTGAAGAACGCCTTCGACAAGACCTACTACACCACCCTCTGGACCGGCGGCAACGGCGGTTACGAAGGCCTGCTGGGCACCCCGCGGACCTTGGGCGTGACCGGTCGCTACGATTTCTGATACCCGGCTTTTCGCACCTTGCGCCGGGTTCTCCGGCGCCTTTCGACTTGAACAGGAGTGCTTGTCATGTTGCGCCTCACCACCGCTTTGCCCCTGCTGCTGTCCACCGCCCTGCTGGCCTCGGCGGTGCAGGCCGCGCCCAGCGTCTACCCCACCGGCGTCACTCGCTACGACCCGGCCAGGGCCTATAACCAGTACGTGATCTTCAGTGGTGCCGATAAGCAGACCCACCTGATCGACATGAACGGCAACGAAGTGAAGAACTGGCCCCAGGCCGGTTTCCCCTCGGCCATCATCGACCCGCAACTGGTGGGCGGCGAGCGTGGCCGGGTGCTGTTGCAGCTCAAGGACAAGGAGCCCGGGCCCCTGGGTTCGGCGGGCAACGGCCTGGGCAACCAGAGCGTCGGCGAGCTGGACTGGAACGGCAAGCTGGTCTGGCAGTGGGGCGACCAGGCCCCGGGCGGTGCGGCCCAGCAGCATCATGACCAGCGCCGGCTGAGCAACGGCAACACCCTGGTGCTGGCCAACAAGGTGCACAAGGTGGCGGGGTTCAAGGTGCCCCAGGTGATCGACGACGCGATCTATGAAGTCAGCCCCGAGGGCCAGGTCAAATGGCAGTGGCTGGCCTCCGAACACCTCAAGGAATTCGGCTTTACCCCGGCGCAACTGAAGCTGGTGTACGGCACCGACAACCCGGACTACCTGCACATCAACAACCTCAGCGTGGTGGGCCCCAACCAGTGGTTCGACGCCGGTGATAAACGCTTCGCCCCGGACAACCTGCTGATCGACTCGCGCAACGCCAACTTCATCGCCATCCTCGACAAGCACAGCGGCAAGGTGGTCTGGCGCCTGGGGCCGAACCTGTCGCCGATCAACCCGAAGACCGCCGCCAAGGTGCCGCGCCCGGTGGACCAGTTCGTCGGCCAGCATGACGCCCACATCATTCCCGCCGGCTTGCCAGGGGCCGGGCATCTGCTGGTGTTCGACAACCAGGGCACCGCCGGTTACCCCTCGGTGCCCCTGGGGCTGATCGCCGGCTCCCGGGTGCTGGAGATCGACCCGATCAAGAACCAGATCGTCTGGCAGTACAGCGCCGCCAGTTCCCGGCAGCCGGGCTGGGCTTTCTACAGCTCGTTCATCAGCAGTGCGCGGCGCCTGCCCAACGGCAATACCCTGATCGACGAAGGCATGAACGGACGCTTCTTCCAGGTGACGGCCGGCGGTGAAATCGTCTGGGAATACGTCAGCCCCTATCTGGGCAAGGCACCGGGCAGCGAGGCCATCAGCAACTGGGTGTACCGGGCTCTGCCGGTGAGTTACGACTGGGTGCCCCAGGGCACGCCACGTTCGGAAACGGCAGTGAGCGTGCCGGACTCGGGGCTCAAACAGGCGGGGATTTGACCAGGTTCCCGGGGCGGGCGGCCTCGCCACAAATCAGGTGCGGGAGCAGCCCTGGGGATGGCCTCAGAAGTAGAAAAACAGGCCGGTGTCGCGTTCCAGGGCCAGTCGATTCAAGGCGATCAGCTTGGGGAGCAGTTCGTCTTGCGCCGTAGCGGCCCGGGTCAGGATCGACAGGGCCGTGGCCAGGGCGGCCTGGCCCTGGATCGACGCGTCCTCGTAGTCATCGATCAGGGTGCCCAGGGCACGGTTCAAGCTGGGCAGCAGGTCGCTGCGGGACAGGGTTGCCCACTGCTCCGGGGACAGGGCCAGCTCCTCCAGGTCGCCCGGCAGGCACTGGTCCAGGTCCAGGCGTTGCTGGGCGTCTTTGCTGGTGGGCACGACTATCCATTTGCGCGGTGTGTTCATGGCTGCCACAGCTCGACAAAGGCCTTGAAATCGGCGGCCACCGGGTAACGGCTGGCGCTCTCGGGGTCGAAGATTTCCACCGCCACGGCCGGGCTGTTGAAGTCCAGGCAGATCAGCAGGCCGCCGGCATCCCGGGCAATCGGCAGGCAGCCTGCGGCGAGCCCCGGCACACGGCCAGGGCTGGCGTACCAGAGCAGGGTCCAGGGCTGGCTGCTCAGGCCGAATTCGAAGAACTCGCTGATGCAGGTGTAGCCGCCGTCATAGGCGAAGCCGCCGATCCCCGGCGTGGCGGCCTCGGCGTACTGCACCAGCTCCAGGTACAGCGACGGAAACTCGACGCCGAGGCGATGCTGCACCTGGGCGATCAGCTGTTCGTCCACGATAGATCCGGGTTCTATTTCCCAGGCATTCCAATCCAGGGTCATGCTCGACATGCGCCTTGTCGTTGAGGGACCGCGCCCGCCCGATGGAGGATCGGGCGGGCGTCGAGGGGCGATTGTAGGCGTGTCGCCCGATGCGTGGTAGGCGCTTATTTGCAGCTATGGCCTTCGGGCAGGGTGACGGTGTATTTGCGCTGCACCCGGTTGCGGAAGTCCAGGTTGTCCAGGCTTTCCTGCACCAGGAAATCCTCGACCTTGGCGTCCTGGCAGTCCTCGTTATAGGACGAGGCCCGCAGCAGGAATACCGTGCGCCGGCTCTGCTCGTCCTTGGCCTTGATGTTGAAGGTACTGAGGGTGGTGTAGCCGGTGCGCTCCGAGGAACCCACCGGGCCCCAGGTGGTGGTCGGGGTGCTGTTGCACACCAGGTTCTTGTCTTTATGGGTGCTCTGCTTGCACACCGTCTTGGTGCTGCTGGGCACCTGGCCGTAGTCGGTGGCGGTGTAGCGGTAGCTGACCTTTTCGCTGCCCACGTCGAGGGTGAAGTTCATTCGGAACGGCGGATGGTTCTTGGGCAGCGACGTATCGGTGTAGACCTGCTTGAAACCCATGCCATGCAGGGCGGCGACCATGTCGCGCAGGTAGTAGCTGGCGTTGAGGCCGTGGGCATCGTTGGCTCCGTTGATGCTTACCAGCACCGGGGCCTGAGGGTCGAAGTAGTAGTCCGGGGCCGGAGTGGCGGCAATCGCCACTTCGAGTTTGTTGGCGCAGCCGGTCAAAAGGCAGGCGAGCAAAAGCAGCGGGCAGAGCAGGTAGCGAGTCATGAATAAGCCAATGTGCAACGTGAGGAGTGGTAAGGCTTTAACGATCGGGACTCGGATCAAACAAACGCGGGGGTGTCACGCGGGCTCGGTGGCCTGATATTCCAGCAGGTCGCCGGGCTGGCAGTCGAGTGCGGCGCAGAGTTTGTCCAGGGTCTCGATTTTCATCCCCTTGACCTTGCCATTTTTCAGCAACGACAGATTGGCCTCGGTAATGCCCAGGATGGCGGCCAACTCTTTCGAGCGAATCTTGTTTTTAGCCATGACAACGTCAAGCCGAACGATAATGGTCATCTCATTGTTCTATATGTAGTGACTGTGCTCATCACTGAGGACTTTGGCGTCGCGCATGATAATGGAAAACGAGCAGAGCAAGATTCCTTTGACCACCTCGTAGGCCGCGTAGGACGAGAAGCCCGCGGAAATCTGCAGGATGCGCTGGCCGGGCGGCAGGTCGATGGACAGGGCCAGGCCTTGCAGGGTTTCCATCATCGGGAACGTGGCCGGGGCGACTATCCACAGCATGCCCACGCGCCAGAGGATGCGGATGTTGCGATCGCTCCAGGTTTCGCCACGGGACAGGCGCAGGAAGAACACGCCGGTCAGGTACAGGGCGAAGCTCGACAGCAGCAGTGGCAGGAAGTCGAGGATCACCAGCAGGGTGAAGCTCAGCGACGAGAGCTTGAAGTCGGCTTCCAGCAGGCGCGGCGAGTGCTCGGCGAATACGCTGAGCAGGGCGCCCAGGACCTGGTCCTTGCTGTAGATCCAGAGCCCGGCATTGCCGCCCAGCTCCACCACGCCCATGACCCAGGCCAGGATCGCGGCCAGCAGGCCGACCCGTCGTAAGCGGTACTGGGCCGAGCCGTTGATTTGGGAGTTCATGCGTTATTCCTTGCAAAACTTTGGGGGTGGCAAATTATTGATAAAAAATTATCGAATTACAATAATTTATTTTCAATAATCGTCACGACTCCAGGCCAGGAATCATGCTGTGGCGAGGGAGCTTGTTCCCGCTCGGGCACGTAGTGGCCGTAAAACCTGAGGTTGGGGTCTTATTGGTGTACCTATCCATTGCTGCGGTCACGGCCACTTATGGTTTCGCTCTTGCAGCGAGTCACTTTGAAGCCCGGAATGCCGGCCAGCCCAAAGTAACCAAAGGCTCCTGCCCCTTCACTCGGTGCCTCGCCTAGGCTCGGGCATCGTGTCTAAGGGGGCAGGAAGATCAAAAGCCAGAGCAAGATCAAAATCTGCCGGCGGCCTACCGGCCGGCCTATCTCTGTCGTCCTCCACGTTTCCCGTCGCCGCTGCCGAGCCTGCGAGGCTGCGAAAAGGACCGCAGGGCCTTGCTTGGCGATCTCGCGCCGGTCCTCTGATGCCTGGCGGATCGCCGCGAGTCTCCACGAGCCACTCTGTGTGGCCGAATCAGTCGCGCTGCGGCTCCAGCAAGTCGAACGACAGGACCTTGATCTGCCGGTCGGCGCTATAGACGAACCCAACCCGCGCACCGGGATGCAGGTGCTCCGGCAGGCGGTAGCTCTCCCAGGCGTTGAGCGTGTATTGCCCATCTGCTGATGGCCTGCGCTCCCCCGATCGCAGGGGCGTACCCAGCAGGTTGCGGATGTCGGCGTGGGTCATGCTGCGCGAGAACGGGGCGGGCAGCTCGCCCCTGTAGAAGGAGCGCCCCTGTTCAAGGGGCATGAGTTCGATCAATACCTTTTCCAGGGCCAGGCTGTCTTCCCAGAAGTCCAGCATCAGGCCGGGCTCGACGATCACGGTCAGCCAATCGAATTCGTCGTAGATCTTGTCCGTCGGGGTCTCGATGCGTTCTCCCCGGGCGATCAGTTCTTCATGGCTGAGCCCCAGGCTGCTTACCCAGCGGCCGATCGTTGCAGCGTCCATCGCTATTCCTGTGTCCTGAGTTGAGTGTGTGCCCGTTGTCGCGAGAGGCGTTGGCGGCCGATCTTAGCCGGTCGAGAAGGATAGTGGTGCTGTGGCGACATGAAGAACGCCGCCTGCCGTGCTGGCAGGCGGTGGGTTGGAGGGCCGGTGTCAGGCCGGTTGGGGCGCGGTATCGAGCTGGGCCCGGGCCTGATAGCTGGCGGGGCTGAAGATCCGGGTCAGGAGCAGCATCGCCAGGACACCCACGATCAGCACCCACCAGGCGCTGACAAAGCTGCCGGTGACTTGCCGCAGCCAGCCGCTGAGCCATGGCGAGACGGCGTTGATCAGAAAGCCCACGCCCTGGACAAAAGCCGCCAGTTGCCCGGCTTCCCGAGGGTCGCGCCGGTGATCCAGGGTGAGGATCAGGCTCAGGGCAAAGCACGCTCCGAGGCCGAAGCCGATCAGCGCCACCCACAGGTGCGGGCTCTGCAAGGGCCACAGCACCAGCCCGAGAAAACCCGCGGCCTGGGCCGCGAGGCTGATGCCCAGCAGCGGGCGGCGGTCGCTGCTGCGCTGGGCCAGGGCCGGCATCAGCAGGGCGGCGCTGACTTGGAACAGGGTCATGAAGGCCAGCAGCGAACCGCTCTGGCTGGCGCTCCAGCCCATCTGCAGGTAGTAGGCCGGCAGCCAGGCGACCATGCTCATGTAGCCGCAGTTCACCAGGCCGAAATACAACGCCAGCAGCCAGGCGCGGCGGTTGTTCCAGAGCCCGGCCAGGGGAGCCGGGCTGCCGTTGCGGCGGCCGGCGCCCAGGGGCAGGCAGGCCCAGAGCAGCAGCGCCGCCATCGCCGGTAGCAGCCAGACGCCAAGCCCCGCCTGCCAGTTGGCGAAGTGGCTGGCCACCTGCGGGCTGAGCAGGGCGGCAATGCCGCCACCGCCCATCAGCGAGGCCGAGTAGACGCCCATGGCCAGGGCCACCCGGTGCTGGAACTGGCGCTTGATCAACGCCGGTACCAGAGCCTGGATCAAGGCCACCCCGGCGCCGCCGAGCAGGGCGGTGGCGAGCAAGGCCGCGGCCTGGCCGAAGAACAGCCGCACCAGGCAGGCCAGCAGCACCAGCAGCAAGCCCAGGGAAACGCCCCGACGCTCGCCCAGGCGGGCTTCGATGCGTACACCGAGCAAGGCCACCAGGCCCATGCAGATCACCGGCAGGCTGGTGAGCCAGGCGCTGCTCTGGAAGCTCATGCCGGTGGCGCCGCGGATCTCGTTGAGCAGCGGGCTGACCGAGCTGAGGATCGGCCGCAGGTTCAGCCCCAGGCACACCAGCAGGGCCCAGCCGGCCCAGCGCTGGAAGGTGGACTCAGTTCGCTGCATGACGCTCCTGCCAATCCTGGTAGAGGGCGCTCATCGCTGCCTGGGGCAGGTGCAGCACCGGCAGGCGCTGGGCTTCCAGGGGCTTGCTCAGTTGCTGGTAGATGGCCGCGGTGGACAGGCCGAACGGCTCAGCTTGTTCATTGCTGGCCGCGAATACCGCGCGGGACACGCCGCACAGGTACATGGCGGCCAGGCACATGGGGCAGGGCTGGCCGCTGGCGTAGATCACGCAACCATCCAGGCGCGGGCCCAATTGCCTGCTGGCGGCGCGGATGGCCAGCATCTCGGCGTGGGCGGTGGGGTCCTGGCTGAGGTGGATTTCATTCACCGCCTCGGCCAGTACCCGGCCGTTGCGCACCAGCAATGCGCCGAACGGGCGGCCGCCCTGTTCGACATTGCGCCGGGCCAGTGCCACGGCCTGTTGCAGGTAGTGTTGATCGTCGTGCATGCAAGGTTCCTTCAAAAGAGGGGCGGGCTCAGGCAGCGCCGGCATCGCGCAGCAGCTTGGCGATGGCGCCCTGGCCACGGCGCTCGGCCTGTTGCAACGGGCTGAGGCCGGCACGGTCCGGCAGGTTCAGGTTGGCGCCGGCGGCAATCAGTTGGGCGACGATCTGTTGGTGCGCCGGGCCGCCGTCGGACAGCACTATGGCTTCCATCAGGCAGGTCCAGCCCAGGTGGTTGACGTGGTCCAGCTCGACGCCGGCCTCGATCAGCAGGCGCACGGTTTCCACGTGGCCGCGTTCGCAGGCCGGGATCAGCGCGGTGCCGCCGTAGCGGTTGGTGCTCTTGAGGTCGGCGCCGTGGGCCAGGGTCAGCTTGAGGATTTCGTTGTGACCGCTGGCGCCGGCCAGCAGGTAGGGGCTGTCCTGGATCAGGTTCTTGCGGTTGACGTCGGCCCCGGCCTCGATCAGCGCCCGGGCGATGTCGATGCGGTTGTCCCGGGTGGCCACCAGCAGCGGGCTGCTGCCGTCCAGGCCACGGCCATCGAGCGCCGCGCCTTGCTCAAGCAACTGTTGCACCTGTTGCAGTTGCCCCTTGCGTACCGCTTCCAGCAACGCGCCATCGCTGGCCATGACCACCCCCGCAGTGAACAGGCCGGCGGCGATCAGGCCGCGTTTGAGAAAACGCTTGAGTTGCATGAGAACCTCCCGTTCCGGCTGATGAAAGGGAAGTATGGTGACGGCCCTGGGTATTCTGAAATTAAATATAATCATGCCAACCAGTGGCAGTCAGGATGGTAGGTCAACATGTTGGATCCGGTGTTATTACGCAGTTTTGTCGCGGTCGCCGACAGCCAGAACTTCACCCGCGCCGCCGAGCGCCTGCACCTCACCCAGTCCACTGTGAGCCAGCAGGTGCGGCGCCTGGAAGAGAGCCTGGGCTGCCAGTTGCTGGACCGTGACCAGCGCCGGGTGGTGGCCACGGTGGAGGGCGAGCGGCTGCTGGCCTACGCCCGGCGCATCCTGGCGCTGCATGAAGAGGCCAGCGATATGCTGGTCAACCAGCGCGGCGAAGAAGTCCTGCGCCTCGGGGTGCCGGAAGATTTCGCCGCCGAGCGCCTGATGCCCATGCTCTCGCGCTTTGGCCTGGACTACCCGGCAGTGCGCCTGGAGGTCAGCAGCGGCCTGGGCCCTGAGCTGTTGCGCCAGTACCGGCGGGGTGAGTTCGACCTGCTGCTGGTCAAGCAGATGGGCCACAGCGATGACTGCGTGGACTCCTGGCCCGAGCCGCTGTGCTGGGTCGATAGCGTTCGCCAGCCCGCCTTTGGCCGCGATCCGCTGCCTTTGGTGGCGTTCCCGGTGGGCGGCCTGTACCGCCAGGAAATGCTCCATCACCTGGAGGTCGGAGGCTGGCCGTGGCGCATCGCCTATTCCAGCGCCAGCCTGGCCAGCGTCTGTTCGGCGGTGGCGGCGGGCCTGGGCATCAGCCTGTTGCCGGTACGGGTGCTGGGCAAGGGGCATCGCGTGCTCGACGCCGACAGCGGTTTGCCGGACATACAGGGCGTGCGGCTGGCGTTGTACGCCGGCAGTGGCTTGAGCCGGGCCGGCAAGGAGCTACAGGAACAGTTGCGGGCAGTGGCAAGCGTCAAGCCGCAAGTGGCCAGGCGATAACTGTCTGCTGGTTGGCCAGGTTCGTCTGCACCAGGGCTGTACAGGCCGATCATCCGGGGGGCGAGTTGCGGAACAGCTTCGCCTAGCCGTCGCGCGTTCGATAACAGGCGGCCGCCGGGATCTCATCGCCTCATGCCGGTAGCACAGTGCCCCAGCGGCCCTGGAATGCCCCTTCACAAGATTGTTCAAGCAGCGCAAGGGCTGATCTTGAGGGGTCGCTGCTGCTTGGAGAGCTGTTCCATCCCCCGCCAAGCGTCTTGTTTCGATGCTTTGCGGGAATATTTTCGATGCCCGCAAGGCATGGTGTTTTTCCCTCTTGGCTGCAGCCCTTGAACCACGGGGCCTGGGGCTTTTTCGCGAAATCAGGTATTCGATTTCGATCTATCTATAACTTGAAAGATTACTTTAAGAGATAAGCACGGGGCACTGATCATTGACCCCGCGGCACCGTTGCGTGGGGGCAGTTCAAACGCCGGTGCCGGGTTTTTCAAAAGATCGTAGGGAGTGAATCCATGGGCAATGTCCAGACCGCCGCCAGTGCACACGAGGTGCTGTGGCGCCAGGCACCGAGCGGCGAGTTGGTCGACCTCGGCCGGCCTCACCGCTTGCCGCTGGGCCAATTGCGTCTGCAACGCACGCCCAAGGGGATATTGCGTCGCCGTGAGGCCATCATCCTCGGCGCCGCGGCCCTGGTACTGCACGCGGCAGTGATCTACTGGCTGAGCCAGAAGCCGACCCCGGTGCTGCCGATCGTGCCGCCGGAAATCCCGCCCATGACCATCGAGTTCTCGCGTCCGGCGCCGCCGGTGGTCGAGCCCCCACCGCCACAGCCGGTACAGCCGGTGGTGGAGCCGCCACCGCCAGTGGAGGACGAGCTGGCCGTGAAGCCGCCACCGCCCAAGCCGGTGCCCAAACCCAAACCCAAGCCGGTGCCCAAGCCCGAGCCGAAACCTGCGCCCAAACCGGTGCAGCAGACTCCGGCGCCGCCACAGCCCGCGGCCCCGGTAGCCGCTCCGGCTCCGCCCGCGCCACCGGCCCCGGCGCCCGTGACCCCGGCTTCGGCGAATGCCGCGTACTTGAAGAACCCGGCGCCGGAATATCCGTCGCTGGCCCAGCGTCGCGGTTGGGAAGGCACGGTGCTGCTGCGGGTGCATGTACTGGCCAGCGGCAAGCCGGGCGAGATCCAGATCCAGAAGAGCAGTGGTCGCCAGCAACTCGATGACGCCGCCCTGGCCGCGGTCAAGCGCTGGAGTTTCGTCCCGGCCAAGCAGGGCGACGTGGCCCAGGACGGCTGGGTCAGCGTACCCATAGATTTCAAGATTCATTGAGCCGCAAGGCCGATCAACCAACACGCGCTAAACGCTTACACAGAGGGAACACATCATGACGTTACTGGCATCTCCACTGGAATCCATCGAAAGCGCGGTGATCTGGCTGTTGGTGGTCTTCTCCGTCGCCACTTGGGGCCTGGCCCTGGTCAAGGGCGTGCAGTTCGCCCGCCTCAAGTCCCAGGATCGCAAGTTCCACAATCAGTTCTGGGCAGCGTCCAGCCTCGACTCCGCTGCCTCGTTGAGTGAAACCCAGCCCGGCGCGGCGGCCCGGGTGGCCCAGGCCGGCTATGCGGCGATCCAGGTTGGCGAAGCGCCCCACGCGGCGGACCTGAGCCAGGCAATCAACCACCAGGACCGTCTCGAACGTGCCCTGCGCCAGCAGATCGTGCGTGAGCGTCGTTCCCTGGAAACCGGCCTGGCGGTGGTTGCCAGTATCGGCAGCACCTCGCCCTTCATCGGCCTGTTCGGCACCGTGTGGGGGATCATGGAAGCCTTGAAAGGCATCAGCGCTGCTGGTTCGGCGAGCCTGGAAACCGTGGCCGGTCCCATTGGCGCAGCCCTGGTGGCGACGGGGGTGGGGATCGCCGTCGCAGTGCCGGCGGTGCTGGTCTACAACTACTTCCTGCGGCGCCTGAAGCTCACGGCCGCGGACCTGGACGACTTCGCCCACGACTTCTACAGCCTGGCGCAGAAGAACTCCTTCCGCGTGCTGATCCACCCGAGCGTGCACAAGGCCGCGGCCCAGGGCAGCCCGCAAAAAGTGAAGGAGGCGTCCTGACATGGCCTTTTCCACCCAAGACAGCGATGAAGTGCTGAGCGAGATCAACGTCACGCCGCTGGTGGACGTGATGCTGGTGCTGCTGGTGGTGTTCATCGTCACCGCGCCGCTGCTGACCAACGCCATTCCGATCAACCTGCCCAAGACCGAGGCCGTGGCCCCGGTGGAGCAGAAAGACCCGCTGGTGGTGAGCATCGACGGTGCCGGCAAACTCTTTATCAACAAGGACGAGATCCAGCCGGACCTGCTGGAAACCAACTTGCAAGCGGCCAAGGCCAAGGACCCGCAAGTGCGGGTCCAGCTGCAGGCCGACGATGGCGTCAACTACGGCGAAGTGGCCCGAGCCATGGCGTCCATCGAGCGTGCGGGCATCACCAAACTGTCGGTGATTACCGCTCGCTGAGACCGAGCAACAACGCCACGACTTTTCAGGCCGTCTCCTTGGCAGGGTGCGGCCTTTTTTTTGCCTGGCGAAAAGCCCCCGCAAGGCCCCCACCGAAATCGCGCCAGCCGTAGGCGCTGGCTTGCCAGCGAAGGCGTCCTTGAGCGCGGTGCAAGGCTTGCGGGCCCCTTCGCCGGCAAGCCGGCTCCTACAAGAACACCGCCGTAATCGCGCCAGATGTAGGCGCTGGCTTGCCAGCGAAGACGTCCTTGAGTGCGGTGCAAGGCTTGCGGGCCGTTTCGCCGGCAAGCCGACCCCTACAAGAACACCGCCGTAATCGCGCCAGATGTAGGAGCTGGCTTGCCAGCGAAGGCGTCCTTGAGCGCGGTGCAAGGCTTGCGGGCCCCTTCGCCGGCAAGCCGGCTCCTACGGAGGCCGGGGGAAGTTTTATATTCGTTTAAGGCATTAATAAATAGCTTCTTATTCCTTAACGAATATAAATCCCCTCCCTATACTCGTCCGGGAACAGACACGCAGCAGGAGAGTTCCCCATGCGCAACGAATCCATTCGCTACTTGATTGTGCCGGGCTGGCAAGGATCGCCAGAAGATCATTGGCAAACCCACTGGCAGAACAGCCTGCCCAACAGCGCGCGGGTGGAGCAGGCCGACTGGCTGACGCCGCGCCGCGAAGATTGGGTGGCGGCCCTGGCCGAGGCCATTGCCGCCGACGACACTCCGGTGATCCTGATTGCCCACAGCCTGGGTTGCATTACCGTGGCTCATTGGGCCGCGCGCGCGCCCGTAGCGGCCCTGCGCCAGGTGCGCGGTGCGTTGCTGGTGGCCCCGGCGGACGTCGAGCGCCCGGCCTGTGCCCCGGCGCTGCGCAATTTCGCGCCGATCCCCCGGCACCTGCTGCCGTTCCCCAGCCAAGTGGTCAGCTCGGATAACGACAGTGCCGTGAGCGCGCCGCGGGCCCTGGAGCTGGCCCGTGACTGGGGCGCCGAAGCCGGGATCCTGGCCGGCGCCGGCCATATCAACGTCAAGTCCGGCCACCATCGCTGGGAGCAGGGTTTCGCCTATCTGTACCGCTTGCAGAACCGCATGGAACAACACGCCCTGCGTCGTGCCTGATCGTCCTTTTTTCGTTTAAACGCCCCGTCCCCCGGCGGTCTGGGGCGGGAGCCTGCCATGAGTGCCCATACCCCATTCGGTCAGCCGTTGCTGACCTTCCCCGATGCCGAGAAAAGCCCCCTGAGCATCCGCGCCAAGGCGCTGGTGTTCGTCGACCCGCGCTCGCGGCAGTTGCGCGAAGAGCTGGAGCAACTGGCGCCGCGTTCGGTCTCGGTACTGATCCGTGGTGAAACCGGCACCGGCAAGGAGCTGCTGGCCCGGCACATCCACCGTGCCAGCGATCGCAGTGGCCTGTTCGTCTCGGTGAACTGCGGCGCCATCAGCCCGACCTACGCCGACGCCGAACTGTTCGGTTATGCCGCCGGCAGTTTCAGCGGTTCGGCCAGCAGCCGCGCCGGCTGGTTCGGCTCGGCCAACGGCGGGACCCTGTACCTGGATGAAATCGGCGACCTGCCGCTGCCGATCCAGACCAAGCTGCTGGCCGCCCTGGAGAACCACGAAGTGACCCGGGTTGGCGCCCAGCAACCGAGCCCGGTGGACGTGCGCCTGGTGGCGGCCACCAGCATCGACCTGGCCCAGGCGGTGGCGGCGGGCAAGTTTCACGAGCGCCTGTATCGCTACCTCAGCGAAGGCCAGCTGGAACTGCCGGCGCTGCGGGAACGGGTGGGAGACATCGAGTCCCTGGCCGAATACTTCCTCGGCATCTACAGCCAGCGCCTGGACCTGCCGGTGCCGCTGATCAGCGAAGCCGCGCAGCAGGCCCTGAATCGCCACAGCTGGCCGGGCAACACCCGGGAGCTGGAGAACGTCATCCACTTTGCGCTGCTGGTCAGCAGCGGCGAGGAGATACTGCCCGAGCACCTCAACCTGCCGGAAACAGTGTCACCGCTGAGTGAGTTGGAGCGGCAAATAGAGGTGTTGCTGCGGGGAAGTGAGAGTGAGCGCGGAGGGTTGAAGGCTGTGCTGGAGAAGGTTGCGCAGCGGTTGGGATTGTAGAGCGGAGCGAGCACGAGAGTTATTGCAAAAGCAATGGTTGTACATGCAAATGATTAGCATTAACTTCTTCGAAAAGGAAATCTGCTTCAAGCATTAAAGGGATTTTTATGAGAAGAGTATCTTGTGCGGTCATTTTTCTATCTGCTCTGACCCCCAACGCCTATGCGTATCTCACTGAACTGGCGATGTTTTCTCGTGCCAACTGTTTCGGTTTCAACGAGTCAGTCAGTTGGGACACGATACGTACATGGAAATTAGAAACATCGTCTGTGCAATACAACACTGTGGATGGCAGTTACAGGGAGTTTTACGATAAATCCGACAGTACCTGGCGGTCTTATGCAGGTTGCGGATTTTGTGGCATGGATTGGGAAGTCTACGGTTTCCATTATGCGGACGGGAAATATGGCGATCCTGACTACAGTGCTCAACAGGATCATCTGCTTGTCAATGTCTGTACTCCTGGCTGGTCTCCAAGCGTAGCTGACGGTTCGCCCTGCCTCGAAACCTACACGACCTCTTGCAATCTGACGGAGTGGTGATGATGCGCTTGTTGATGATCTGCATAAGCATGTTGCTTGTTTCATTCTCGGCAATTGCGGAGTTGGAAATTCACCCTCTAAGTGGTAACGCACATATTCAAAGTATCATTAACAAGAGACCCGCCTCATCCCGAATTGAGCCTGAGAAAAGATCGAGCTTTCCAAGCTTCGAGCAATTCAGTTCGATGGTCACACTCGCTCAGAAGACCGATAAAAGGCTATCTAAAGCAGTCAGGTTCAAATCGGAGTCGAGAGCGGCAATTGAAAAATTGGGATGTCAGTTTTCCAAAGAAGCCCCCTCCGGTGTCGAGATGAAGGAAGGCGGTTTGAACGGTGTCATGTCACTTTATTCGTGCGGTGCTGACTATGTTGTCACCTACGAGTCCCACTATGAACGTGAGCTGACGCAGCGTGTAGTTGTTTACGACGATGATTACGCCAAGCCTCAAGACCTCGGTAAGCCCTTGGTGAAAACGTCGGAAAAAGTAGTGGGCGGAGTCAGGAAGACCGGGTTGCGCTGGATGAACTCGAAGCATGAAGTGAGGTATGACATTTACGCCAGCCTGGAGGGTGATGGTGCACTGGAGAAGGCACTGACGTCGGTCATTACCAAGGTTGCCATTGAAGTCGGTAATCGATAGATCGCAGGCGTTGTGTAACGGAGCAACGAGACGTACCGGCAGGCTAGCCAGCTATCCATTTTGTACCCGTAAAAAAGTTATAAGTTCTTGCGAAAAAGATATTGTTCGGGAATAAAAAATCTCGGTATTGTCCGCCTCACGCCAGCAGTGGCACTTCACTGGCACCTCAATCAGTTCCCTATTTGAAGCCGTCGTCGACCTCGACACCTAAGGACCTTGCATGAAAAAAGTTCTGTTGTTCACCGCACTGGCGGCAGCCCTGAGCGCAGGTATCGCCCAGGCTGGCGAGAAGCTGGTGGTCGCTGCGACCCCGGTGCCCCACGCCGAGATCCTCGAGCTGATCAAGCCGACCCTGGCCAAGGAAGGCGTGGACCTGGAAATCAAGGTCTTCACCGACTACGTGCAGCCCAACGTGCAGGTCGACCAGAAGCGCCTGGACGCCAACTACTTCCAGACCCTGCCCTACCTGAAAAGCTTCAACGAAGGCAAAGGCACCCACCTGGAAACCGTGATCGGCGTGCACGTCGAACCTTTCGGCGGTTACTCCAAGAAGGTCAAGACCCTGGCCGAGCTGAAAGATGGCGCAACCATCGCCATCCCCAACGAAGGCAGCAACAGTGGCCGCGCCCTGATCCTGCTGCAGAAGGCCGGCCTGATCGAGCTCAAGGACCCGAAGAACGCCGTGGCCACGCCCAAGGACATCGCCAAGAACCCGCACAACTTCAAGTTCAAGGAACTTGAGTCGGCCATGCTGCCGCGGGTCCTGGACCAGGTTGACCTGGACATGATCAACACCAACTACGCCCTGGAAGCCGGCCTGAACCCGGCGAAGGATGCGCTGATCATCGAAGGTTCCGATTCGCCTTACGTGAACTACCTGGTGGCTCGCCCGGACAACAAGGACAGCCCGGCCATCCAGAAGTTGGCCAAGGCCCTGACCAGCCCGGAAGTCAAAGCCTTCATCGAGAAAAAATACAGCGGCGCAGTACTGCCGGCGTTCTGATGAACTAGGCTACTGACGCGACAAACCCCTTCAAGGTTTAAACGCCGACGGCTAGCGCAGCGTCGGCGTTTTTTATTGCGCCGGAAAAAACCGTAGGAGCCGGCGCCTACACAGGGGCGTTTTTGGCAGTGGGCTGGGTGGCCCGGCGCAGGGCCGCCAGCCATTTCATCAGTTCATGGGGGTCCAGGGGTTGCGGGGTCTTTGCATCGGCCATGGTGGTCGTCCTTGAGAAGTGCAGCGTCCAGTGGGGCTGTTCGAGCGCGAAAGAACCCGGCAGGCCCGGCAGAGAAGGTAGTAGCTGGGCGCCAGCCCGGCAAATCCGCGGGTTAGGTTTTTGGGTGATATCAATATGCCTTAACGGTATTTAAATTCTGCTTTTTATAGCTATAAAGTCGCGGCAGCCGGGCGGTTACCCATCGCCCCATGGACTGCACCACCGCCGCTGTATCCCAGCGGCGTCCAGGACTTTCAATGACCCTCGACTACGCCTTTATCCTCAGCACCCTGCCGGCCTTTCTCAAAGCCGTTGGGGTAACCCTGCAGGTCGGCCTGATCGCCATCGGCACTTCCCTGCTGGTGGCCCTGATCAACGCCACGCTCCTGGTATTTCGCACCCCTTACCTGCACCGGCTGATCGGCCTGTACGTGGAACTGGCGCGCAATACACCGTTGCTGATCCAGCTGTTCTTCGTCTACTTCGCCTTGCCGGCCCTGGGGATCAAGGTCTCCGGCTTCACCGCGGCGATCATCACCATGACTTTTCTTGGCGGCGCCTACCTCACCGAGGTGCTGCGGGCCGGCGTGGAAGCCGTGCCCCAGGCGCAGCTGGAGTCGGGGCGCTCCATCGGCCTGTCGCAGTGGCAGTTGCTGCGCTACGTGATCCTGCCCCAGGCCGGGATCCTCAGCCTGCCATCGCTGTTCGCCAATTTCATTTTCCTGCTCAAGGAAACCACCGTGGTCTCGGCGGTGGCGGTGCCGGAAATTCTCTACACCACCAAGAGCTACATCGCCCTGTACTACAAGACCTACGAAATGCTCGCGGTGCTGACGCTGATCTGCGTGCTGTTGTTCCTGCCCCTGTCGCTGTTGCTCAGCCGTCTGGAAAGGAGGTTGCAGCATGGCCAGTTCGGGTCTTGAGCTGTTGCTGGTGTCCCTGCCGCAACTGGCCAGGGGCGCTGCGCAGACCTTGTCGATTTCCTTGCTGAGCATTGCCTTCAGCACCCTGGGCGGCGTGCTCTATGGCGTGCTGCGCAGCCTGCAGCGCAAGGTGCTGGACGTGCCGCTGCGGATCTACCTGGAGCTGTTCCGGGCCATTCCGGTGCTGGTCTGGCTGTACCTGCTGTTCTTCGGTTTTCCGATCTTCTTCGGCATCAGCATTCCCAGCTTTACCTGCGCGGTGCTGGTGTTGTCGCTGTGGGGCGCCAGCGAGGTCGGCGAGGTGGTGCGCGGGGCGCTGCAGTCCCTGCCCCGGGGCCAGCGTGAGGCAGGGCTGTCCATCGGCCTTTCCGGTGCCCAGTTGTACGGCTACGTATTGCTGCCCCAGGCGCTGAAACGCATGACGCCACCGACCATCAACGTCTACACGCGGATCATCAAGACCAGTTCCCTGGCGGTGCTGATCGGCGTGGTGGACGTGATCAAGGTCGGCCAGCAGATCATCGAGCGCACCTACGAGTCGGTGCTGATCTACGGCGTGCTGTTTCTGTTTTTCTTCTTTATCTGCTACCCGTTGTCAGCCGCCTCCCGCGTGCTGGAACGGCGCTGGACGCAAGCATGAGCGCATTGATCGAGTTCCAGGGTTTCAACAAGTTCTTCGGCCCGCAGCAGGTGCTAAAGGAAGTGGACCTCTGCGTGGCGGCGGGTGAGGTGATCGTCATCCTCGGCCCCAGCGGCTGCGGCAAGAGCACCCTGTTGCGCTGCCTCAACGGCCTGGAAACCGCCCGCAGCGGCCACCTGCGTTTTGCCGGGCGCGAACTGCTGAGCCCCGCCACCGACTGGCGCCAGGTGCGCCAGCAGATCGGCATGGTGTTCCAGAGCTATCACCTGTTTCCCCACATGAACGTGCTGGACAACATCCTCCTGGGGCCGCTCAAGGTACAGAAGCGCGAGCCCCGGGAAGCCCGGGCCCAGGCCGAGGCGCTGCTGGAACGAGTGGGCCTGCTGGACAAGCGCGAGGCCTTTCCCCGGCAGCTTTCCGGCGGCCAGCAGCAACGCATCGCCATCGTCCGTTCGTTGTGCATGAACCCCCAGGTGATGCTGTTCGACGAGGTCACCGCGGCGCTGGACCCGGAGATGGTCAAGGAAGTGCTGCAAGTGATCCAGGGCCTGGCCCGCGACGGCATGACCCTGTTGATCGTCACCCATGAAATGGCCTTCGCCCGGGCCGTGGCCGACCGTGTCGTGTTCATGGACGGCGGGCGCATCGTGGAACAGAACACCCCCGAGGCTTTCTTCACGAACCCGCAGAGCGCACGCGCGCAGCAGTTCCTGGAGAAGTTCTCCTTCGTTGAAGCACTGCCCAAGAAAGCCCCTAAAAAGGAACTGGAGCTCTTATGAAAACTGCCAAGTCTTCGCTGTTGTTACTGCCGCTGTTCGGTCTGGCCCTGCTGGCCGGCTGCGATAAATCCAATGATGCACCCAAGCCTGCGGCCACGGCCGCCAGCGCCGCGCCGGCGGCCGGCTACCTGGACAAGATCAAGGCCCGGGACAAGCTGATCGTCGGTGTATTCACCGACAAGCCGCCGTTCGGTTTCGTCGATGAAACCGGGCGCTACGTGGGCTTCGATACCGACATCGGCCGGCAATTCGCCAAGGACCTGTTGGGGGACGAGAACAAGGTTGAATTCGTCGCCGTGGAACCGGCCAGCCGCATTCCCTTCCTGCAGAGCGACAAGGTCGACCTGATCCTGGCCAACATGACCGTGACCCCGGAGCGCAAGGAGGCGGTGGAGTTCACCAACCCCAACCTCAAGGTGGCGGTCCAGGCCCTGGTGCCTGAAGGCAGTGAAGTGAAGAGCCTGGATGACCTGGCGAGCCGCACCACCATCGTCACCACCGGCACCACCGCGGACATCTGGCTGACCCAGAACCACCCGGACTGGAAGCTGCTCAAGTTCGAGAAGAACACTGAATCCCTGCAGGCCCTGGCCAATGGCCGTGGCGACGCCTATGCCCAGGACAACCTGATCCTGTTCAGCTGGTCCAAGCAGAACCCGGGCTACCGTGTATTGCCCCAGACCCTGGGCGAACAGGCGCCGATCGCCCCGGCGGTGAAGAAGGGCAACATCGAACTGCGGGACTGGGTGAATGCCGAACTGGCCAAACTGGGCGAGGAGAAGTACCTGCTCAAGCTGTATGACCAGTACGTGCGCAAGGAACTGAGCGACGACACCAAGCCCGAGAGCGTGATTGTCGAAGGCGGCAAGTGGCAGGGCTGATCCTGCCCGACCTGTAGGAGCTGGCTTGCCAGCGAAGGCGTCCGTGAGGACGGTGCGGGGCTTGAGGGCCTCTTCGCCAGCAAGCTGGCTCCTACAGAGGGTGTATTTGTAGGAGCTGGCTTGCCAGCGAAGGCGTCCGCGAGGACGGTGCAGGGCTTGAGGGCCTCTTCGCCAGCAAGCTGGCTCCTACGGGGGCATGGCAGTCGGGGCCGGCGGGGAGGGGTCAGTCAGGCCAGTTCCACGCCGGTTCGTCCAGCATGCGCTGGCCGACGATGCCGGTCTGGCCCAGTTGTTTCTCCAGCACGATGCAGTTGCATTCGGGGTCTTGCTGCAAGGCTGCGATCAGCCGCCGGGCGTGGGACACCACCCACACCTGGCACTGCTGCGAGGCGCGAATGATCAGGCGCGCCAGGGCCGGCAAAAGGTCCGGGTGCAGGCTGGTCTCCGGTTCGTTGAGCACCATCAGGGTCGGTGGTCGTGGGGTCAGCAGGGCCGCTACCAGCAACAGGTAGCGCAAGGTGCCGTCGGACAGTTCCGCGGCCGACAATGGTCGCAACAGGCCTTCCTGATAGAACTGCACCCCGAACAGCCCCCCCGGAACGGCATTGATCTCCAGCCGCGACTCCGGGAAGGCATCGCTGATGGTTTCGTGCAATGCCTGCTGATCGCCCACTTCGATGATGGTCTGCAACGCGGCGGCCAGGTCCCGGCCATCGTGGTGCAGCACCGGGGTGCGGGTGCCCAGTTGTGGTCGGCGCGCGGGTGCCTGGCTGTCGGTGCGCAAGTGGTCATAAAAACGCCAGCCACGGATCTGCTCGCGCAGATGCAGGACCTCGGGCGATGAACTCAGGTTGCCCACCCGGTCGAACAGGCTGTCGCCGCTGCTCGTGTGCTGCGCCAGCACCTCCCATTGGCGGCCCGCACGGGCTCGTATCATCGGGCCCTGGCGGTCCACCAGGGCACTGGCCGAGCGGTACAGGGGCCCGCCCCAGATGCTCTCGCGCTTGATCCACGGGTCGAGAGTGAAGCGCGAGGCAATCGGCGAGCTGTGCCCGGGCAACATAAAATGGCCGCTGGAATCCGGCAGCCCCAGGCTGATCGCGTACCCGAAGTCCTCACCGGCAAAGCCCAGTTGCAGGCGTCTGGCGGCCTTGCGCGGCCCGCCCTGGATCGGCACCTCGCCCTGGCTCATGCGTCGGCTGATCTGTTCCGGCCCGGCCCAATACGTCGATTCCAGCCCGCCTTCCTTGGCCAGGGCGTTGACCACGCCGCCCTGGGCGGTCTCCGCCAGCAGGCGCAGGGCGCGGTACAGGTTGGACTTGCCGCTGCCGTTGGCGCCGGTGACCAGGTTCAGCCGACCCAGGGGGATCACCAGTTTGTTGATGGAGCGGTAGTTGGCCACCGCCAGGGTCTTGAGCATGCCGGGTCTCCTGTTGCGTGGTGCGCAGTGTGCCTGATTTGTGGAGCCGCAGCTTGCTTGCGGCGGCCCTCGAAACCGACGTTGTGCTTGCCAGGATAGAGCGCGTCGAGGGCCGTTGCGGCTGCTGCGCCCCGGGGCGCCGGCCGGCCAGCGGGAGCAGGCTCCGCGCCACCGAAACCCTCTCTGATGAGACTGGCGTGCAGCGGTTGAACCCTGTTCTAAGCTCACAGTCGTAACGTCACTGGCGAGACAGCATCACGCAAAAGGAGCCTGCATGGCTGCGTTCAATTCGAAGTGGATAGTGGGATTGACCCTGTTGCTGCTGCTTGGCGGCTGCGGGGCGGAAAAGCCCGGGGAAAAGGAGCGCCCGCGGGTGCGCATCCTGGAGGTGCAGAGCAGTGACTTCGCCCCTTCGGTGACCCTGACCGGTGACGTCCAGGCCCGGGTGCAGACCGAACTGTCGTTCCGCGTCGGCGGCAAGATCATCCAGCGCATGGTCGATGTCGGCGATCGGGTTACCGCGCAACAGGTACTGGCCAAGCTCGATCCCAAGGACCTGCAGACCAATGTCGATTCTGCCGCGGCCTCGGTGTTCGCCGAGCAGGCCCGGGTCAAGCAGGCCGGCGCGGCGTTTGTCCGCCAGCAGAAGCTCTTGCCCAAGGGCTACACCAGCCAGAGTGAATACGATTCGGCCCAGGCCGCCCTGCGCAGCAGCCAGAGCGCCCTGAGCGCGGCCCAGGCGCAACTGGCCAACGCCCGCGAGCAACTGAGCTACACCGAGCTGGTGGCCGAGGCTCCGGGGGTGATCACCGCGCGCCAGGCCGAGGTCGGCCAGGTGGTGCAGGCCACGGTGCCGATCTTCAGCCTGGCCCGGGATGGCGAGCGCGATGCGGTGTTCAACGTCTACGAGTCGCTGCTGATGCAGCCACCGGGCCAGGAAACCATTCACATCAGCCTGCTGGACAACCCCAAGGTGACCACCACCGGCAAGGTGCGCGAGGTGACGCCGGTGGTCTCGGCCCAGAGCGGCACGGTGCAGGTCAAGGTGGTGCTCGATTCGTTGCCGGCGGGCATGGACCTGGGCTCGGTGGTCAGCGCCACCGCCCGGGCCCATGGCAAGGCCAGTGTGGTGCTGCCCTGGTCGGCCCTGACCAAGAATCTCAGCGAGCCTGCCGTGTGGCTGGTGGGCGAGGACGGCAAGACGGCCCTGCACACGGTGAAGGTCGGGCGCTACCTCACCGGCAAGGTGATCATCAGCGACGGCCTCAAGGGCGGCGAGAAAGTGGTGGTGGCGGGTGGGCAGTTGCTGCACCCGGGGATGTTCGTGGAGATCGCCTCGCAAACGAGCGACCAGGGAGCACAGCCATGAAGCGCCTGCTGCCGTTGTTGTGTGCCAGCGCCTTGTTGCTGGGCTGCTCCAGGGAAGAGCCGGCGCCGGAGCCGGTGCGCCCGGTGCTGTCGTTCCGGGTGGCGCCCCAGGCCGAGGAAAGCCTGGGGCGTTTTGCGGGCACCATCCAGGCCCGCTACGAGACCAACCTGGGCTTCCGGGTGCCGGGGCGCATTGCCAACCGCAATGTCGATGTCGGCGCCGAAGTGGGCCCCGGGGACTTGCTGGCCACTCTGGACCCCACCGACCAGCAGAACCAGCTGCGGGCCGCCCAGGGCGACCTGGCCAAGGTCGAGGCGCAGTGGATCAACGCCCAGGCCAATGCCCGGCGCCAGCAGGAACTGTTCGATCGCGGCGTGGGCGCCCAGGCGCAACTGGACATCGCCCAGACCGACCTGAAGACCACCGGTGCCTCCCTGGACCAGGCCAAGGCCTCGGTGCGCCAGGCCCGGGACCAGCTCAACTACAGCGAACTGCGCAGCGATCACGGCGGCGTGATCACCGCCTGGAACGCCGAGGCCGGGCAGGTGGTGACCGCCGGCCAGCAAGTGGTGACCCTGGCCCGGCCGGAGATCAAGGAAGCGGTGATCGACCTGCCGGCCAGCCTGGTGGACCAGTTGCCGGCCGGTGTGGAATTCAAGGTCGCGGCACAGCTGGACCCAAGCATCAACACCACTGCCACGGTGCGCGAGATCGAACCCCAGGCTCAGAGCGCGACCCGTACCCGCCGCGCCCGCCTGACCCTCAAGGACACCCCCGAAGCCTTTCGCCTGGGCACCGCCATCAGCGTGACCCTGAGCACCGCCATCGAGCCGCGCACCGAGGTGCCGCTGACCGCCCTGCAAGAGGTGCAGGGCAAGACCCGGATCTGGGTCGTCGACCCCCAGAGCCAGACGGTGGCTCCGCGCGAGGTCACGGTGCTCAGCCGCGACAGCGCTTCGGCGTTGATCAGCCAGGGCGTCAAGCCCGGCGAGCGGGTGGTCAGTGCCGGGGTCAACAGCCTCAAGCCGGGGCAGAAAGTCAAAATCGATGAGGACCGCGCACAATGACGCCCGACAGCAAAGGGAGCTTCAACCTGTCCGAGTGGGCGATCAAGCATCAGTCCTTCGTCTGGTACCTGATGTTCGTCGCGCTGCTGATGGGCGTGTTTTCCTACATGAATTTGGGGCGCGAGGAAGATCCCTCCTTCACCATCAAGACCATGGTCATCCAGACCCGCTGGCCCGGTGCGACCCAGGAAGAAACCCTGAAGCAGGTCACCGACCGCATCGAGAAGAAACTCGAAGAGCTGGACTCGCTGGACTACGTGAAAAGCTACACCCGCCCCGGCGAATCGACGGTTTTCGTCTACCTGCGCGACACCACCAGTGCCAAGGACATTCCCGAGATCTGGTACCAGGTGCGCAAGAAGATCAACGACATCCGCGGCGACTTTCCCCAGGGCCTGCAGGGCCCGGGGTTCAACGATGAGTTCGGCGATGTGTTCGGCTCGATCTACGCCTTCACCGCCGATGGCCTGAGCATGCGCCAGCTGCGCGACTACGTGGAACAGGTACGGGCGCAGATCCGTGAGGTGCCGAACCTGGGCAAGGTGGAGATGGTCGGCGAGCAGGACGAAGTCATTTACCTGAACTTCTCCACCCGCAAGCTGGCGGCCCTGGGCATCGACCAGCGCCAGGTCCTGCAGAGCCTGCAATCGCAGAACGCGGTGACCCCGGCCGGGGTGATCGAGGCAGGGCCGGAGCGCATCTCGGTGCGCACGTCCGGGCAGTTCGCCTCGGAGAAGGACCTGGCCACGGTCAACCTGCGGCTCAACGACCGCTTCTACCGGCTGGCGGACATCGCCGAGATCAGCCGCGGCTATGTCGACCCTTCCACGCCGCTGTTCCGCTTCAATGGCAAGCCGGCCATCGGCCTGGCGATCGCCATGAAGAAGGGCGGCAACATCCAGGACTTCGGCAAGGCCTTGCACGCCCGCATGGACCAGCTCACCGCCGACCTGCCGGTGGGCGTCGGGGTGCACAAGGTTTCCGACCAGGCCGAGGTGGTGGAAGAGGCAGTGGGCGGTTTCACCAGTGCCCTGTTCGAGGCGGTGATCATCGTGCTGGTGGTGAGTTTCATCAGCCTCGGGGTCCGCGCCGGGCTGGTGGTGGCCTGCTCGATTCCGCTGGTGCTGGCCATGGTCTTCGTGTTCATGGAGTACAGCGGCATCACCATGCAGCGGATCTCCCTGGGGGCGCTGATCATCGCCCTGGGGCTGCTGGTGGATGACGCGATGATCACCGTGGAAATGATGGTCACGCGGCTGGAGAAGGGCGAGAGCAAGGAGCAGGCAGCGACCTTCGCCTACACCTCCACCGCCTTTCCCATGCTCACCGGGACCCTGGTGACCGTGGCCGGCTTCGTGCCCATCGGCCTCAACGCCAGTTCTGCCGGTGAGTACACCTTTACCCTGTTCGCGGTGATCGCGGTGGCCATGCTGGTGTCGTGGATAGTCGCGGTGCTGTTTGCCCCGGTGATCGGCATCCACATCCTCAGCACCAACGTCAAACCCCATTCCGATGAGCCGGGGCGTATCGGACGCGCCTTCAACGGTGGCCTGCTGTGGGCCATGCGCAACCGCTGGTGGGCCATCGGCATCACCGTGCTGCTGTTCGTGGCTTCGGTGTTCTGCATGCGTTTCGTGCAGAACCAGTTCTTCCCGTCATCGGACCGGCCGGAGATCCTCGTTGACCTCAACCTGCCGCAGAACGCTTCGATCAACGAGACCCGCCAGGCCGTGGACCGCCTGGAGGCCACCCTCAAGGACGACCCGGACATCGAGCGCTGGAGCACCTACATCGGCGAGGGCGCGATCCGTTTCTACCTGCCCCTGGACCAGCAACTGCAGAACCCCTACTACGCCCAGCTGGTGATCGTCAGCAAGGGCCTGGAGCAGCGCACGGCCCTGACCCAGCGTTTGCAGAAACGCCTGCGGGAAGATTTCGTCGGCATCGGCAGCTATGTGCAGGCCCTGGAAATGGGCCCGCCGGTGGGGCGGCCGATTCAATACCGGGTCAGTGGCAAGGACATCGACCAGGTGCGCAAGCACGCCATCGAACTGGCCACCGAGCTGGACAAGAACCCGCACATCGGCGAGATCATCTACGACTGGAACGAGCCCGGCAAAGTGCTGCGCATCGACATCGCCCAGGACAAGGCGCGGCAACTGGGGCTGTCCTCCGAAGACGTGGCGCAGTTGATGAACAGCATCGTCAGCGGCTCCACCGTGACCCAGGTGCATGACGACATCTACCTGATCAACGTGGTCGGTCGCGCCGACGACAACGAGCGCGGCTCCCCGGAAACCCTGCAGAACCTGCAGATCGTCACCCCCAACGGCACTTCGATCCCGCTGCTGGCGTTCGCCAGCGTGCGCTACGAGCTGGAGCAGCCGCTGGTGTGGCGTCGCGACCGCAAGCCGACCATCACCATCAAGGCCGCGGTGCGCGATGCGATCCAGCCCACCGACCTGGTCAAGCAACTGAAGCCGGACATCGACCATTTCGCCGCGCAACTGCCCGCCGGCTATTCGGTGGCCACCGGCGGCACCGTGGAGGAAAGCGGCAAGGCCCAGGGGCCGATCGCCAAGGTGGTGCCGCTGATGCTGTTCCTCATGGCGACCTTCCTGATGATCCAGCTGCACAGCGTGCAGAAGCTGTTCCTGGTGGCCAGCGTGGCGCCCCTGGGGCTGATCGGCGTGGTCCTGGCCCTGGTGCCCACGGGCACGCCCATGGGCTTTGTGGCGATCCTCGGGATCCTGGCGCTGATCGGCATCATCATCCGCAACTCGGTGATCCTGGTGACCCAGATCGACGAATACGAGCGCGAGGGCTATCACCCCTGGGACGCGGTGCTGGAAGCCACCCACCATCGACGGCGGCCGATCCTGCTGACCGCGGCGGCGGCCAGCCTGGGGATGATCCCGATTGCCCGGGAAGTGTTCTGGGGGCCGATGGCCTACGCCATGATCGGCGGCATCATCGTTGCCACCTTGCTCACCCTGCTGTTCCTCCCGGCGCTGTACGTGGCCTGGTACAAGATCAAGGAACCGAGCAAGGACACCGAGCGCACCCGGCCCACGGCCTCATAGGCGCTGGCGAGCCGGCTCCTCGCAGGGGGATCAGGCCTTGCGCCAGACGCTGGCCAGCCACGGTTGCTGTTCCCGAGGCAGGCCGGCGGGGCGGTAGTAGTGTTCCAGCTCGACGAACCCGGCATCCGTCAGCAACGCCTGCCAGGCCGCCAGGTCGTGGTAGGCACCATAGCGCGGGCCGTTCCAGCCTTCCTGGTTGTCACCCCGGGGATTGGAGCTGAACAGTACGCCACCGTCCTTGAGGCTGGCATGCAGTTGCTTGAGCACCCGCGGCAGTTCCTGGCGGGGAATGTGGAACAGCACCGCGTTGGCGAAGATCCCGTCGAAGCGTTCAGCCGGCAGGTCGAGCTTGAGGAAGTCCTGCTGCCAGACCTCGCAGCCACTGTCTTCCCGGGCCATCTGGGCGAAGCGCTCGCAGCCGTCGAGGCCGACGGCGACATGGCCCAGGCGGGTGAAGGTTTGCAGATCACGCCCCGGGCCGCAGCCGAAGTCCAGCACGCTGAACGGCGCCGGGCCCTGGATATGCCGCAGCAGCGCGTCGATGTTCTGGCTCACATCGTGGTCGCGGGTGCCTTCACGAAAGTCTTCGGCCACCTGCTGGTAGTGGCCGAGGGTGGTGGCGGTGATGCTGTCGAGATCGTCGGGGGCGAGCTTCATGGCGGGCTGCGTGGCTAGAGAGGAGGCGGCCAATATACCGCCAATGACGGCCTGGCGGCCTGTTCGCGAGCGAGCTCGCTCCTACGGGATGATCACCGTCCTTGGTAGGAGCGAGCTTGCTCGCGAAGGCGTCCGAACGGACACCACAGCCCTCAGCGCTTGTTCAGCACCCGCGCCAGACGGTCGCCACCCAGCTGGATCGCGGCCACCAGAATCACCAGCAGCACGATCACCGTGAGCATGATCTGGCTGTCGAAACGCTGATAACCGTAGCGGTAGGCAATGTCCCCCAGGCCGCCCGCGCCAATCGCCCCGGCCATGGCCGAGGAGTTGATCATGGTCACCAGGGTGATGGTGAAGCCGCCGACGATGCCCGGCAGCGCCTCGGGCAGCAGCACGTGCCAGACGATATGCCAGCGTCGGCAACCCATGGCCTGGGCGGCCTCGATCAGGCCGTGGTCGACCTCACGCAGGCTGACTTCGGCGATCCGCGCAAAGAACGGCGTGGCGGCGATGGTCAGCGGCACCACGGCGGCCCACACGCCGTAGGTGGTGCCGACGATCAGCCGGGTAAAGGGGATCAGCGCCACCATCAGGATCAGGAACGGGATCGAGCGGAACAGGTTCACAAAGGCCCCCAGCGCCCGGTTCAGGTTCGGCGCCTCGTAGATCCCGCCCTTGCCGCTGGTGACCAGGATCACCGCCAGGGGAATCCCCGCCAGCAGGGCAATCAGCGAGGACACGCCGACCATCAGCAGGGTGTCGAGAATGCCCTGCAACAAGCGATCAAACCACATAGCCCAGTACCTCCACCTGTTGTGCCCATTGCCCGGCGCGCTGGCGCAGTTGCGCAGCCTCCAGGGACGAGCCCTGGACCGCCAGCAGCAATTGCCCCAGGGCGTGGCCCTGGATGCGTTCCACGCCGCCTTGCAGCAGGCGTACGCGGCCGCCCAGGGCGCCGAACAGCGCCGCCAGGTCCGGTTCCTCATGGCTGCTGCCGGTGAAGCGCAGGCTCAGCACCAGCGCCGCATCGGAAGACGTCGGATGGCTTTGCAGGCGGTTCTGCAGTTCTTCCGGCAGGCCGTGCTGCAGGGGCGCCAGCAGGGTCTTGCTGACCTCGTGCTGCGGGTTGCCGAAGACTTCCCAGACCGGCCCCTGCTCGACGATGCGCCCGTGCTCCAGTACCACCACCCGGTCGCAGATATCGCGGATCACCGCCATCTCGTGGGTGATCAGGATGATGGTCAGGCCCAGGCGCTGGTTGATCTCTTTCAGCAGGCCGAGGATCGACTGGGTGGTTTCCGGGTCCAGGGCCGAAGTGGCCTCGTCGCACAGCAGGATCTCGGGATCGTGGACCAGGGCCCGGGCGATCCCCACCCGCTGCTTCTGGCCGCCGGACAACTGCGCCGGGTAGGCCCGGTGCTTGTCCTTGAGGCCCACCAGCTCCAGCAGCTCGCGCACCTTGCGCTCGCGCTCGGCCTTGGGTACCCCGGCCACCTTCAGCGGCAGCTCGACGTTGTGCCACACGGTCTTGGCCGACATCAGGTTGAAGTGCTGGAAGATCATGCCGATGCGCCGGCGCAGGGCCACCAGGCGGTCTTCGTCGAAGTCGCCGATGTCCACCTGGTCGATCAGCACCCGGCCGCTGCTGGGCTGCTCCAGGCGGTTGATGGTGCGGATCAGCGACGACTTGCCGGCGCCGCTGCGGCCGATGATGCCGAACACCTCGCCGCGCTGGATCGAGAGGTCGATATCGTGCAAGGCCTGCACCGGACCCTGCTGGCCCTGGTAGGTCTTGCCCAGGCCGATAAAGCGCACCTGGGCGCGATTCAGTTCGGGGTGCAGCTCGGTCTGCTCGGCGCGCCGGGGCGCCGCTTCCGGCAGCTTGCGCTGTAGCGTCGCGACACTCATCTCAACCTTCCCAACCGGCTTGGTAGAGCTTGCCGTGGGCTTTATCCAGAGCGGCGCGAACGGCAGGCGAGTGCTGGTAGATGTCGACGAACTTGATCAGCCGCGGGTCGTTCTGGCTCTTGGGCTGGATCACGAACTGGATCACGTATTCCTTGTGGTCCAGGCCGTCGAACAGCAGCGCCGAGCCGGCATCGAAGGTCTTGGCCAGGCGGATGTAGGCCGGGTAGCCCTGGACCAGGTCAGCGTCGTCATAGGCGCGCACCAGTTGCACGGCTTCGACCTGGAGGATCTTGATCTTCTTCGGGTTGCTGACGATGTCTTCTTCGGTGGCCTTGTAGCCAACGCCCGGCTTGAGGGTGATCAGCCCGGCCTTGGCCAGCAGTTGCAGGCCGCGCCCGCTGTTGATCGGGTCGTTGGCGATGGCCACGCTGGCGCCTTGTGGCAGTTCGTCGAAGCTTTTGTATTTCTTCGAGTACAGGCCGACGTTGTTGATGATGCCCGGGGCGAAGGGCACCAGGTCGAAACCGGCGGCGGCCTTGGCGTTTTCCAGGAACGGGATGTGCTGGAAGTAGTTCACGTCGATGTCACCGGCGGCCAGGCTGACGTTGGGCGCGATCCAATCGGTGAACTCCACCAGCTCGACTTTCAGGCCCTGCTTGCCGGCCTCTTCCACGGCGGCCTCCAGGGGAATGGCGAAGGCGGCGGTGGTGCCGACCTTGAGCGGCGCGTCGGCGGCGAAGACGGCGCTGCTGAACAGGCCGAGGGCGAGGGCCAGGGCTTTGAGCGGGTGGCGCAGGCGTTTGGTTTTCATAGGGGTCAGGGTCCGAGTCGGGGCCAGGGAATGGGGTGTGGTTGCGGGCCTCTTCGCTGGCTAGCCAGCGCCTACAGTGAGGTGTGCAGGAGCCGGCTTGCCGGCGAAGCGTTTAGCGGCGGTAGGCCGCGCCGGTGTGTTGTTCGGGCAGCTTGCGGCCCTGGCGGAAGAGCTTTTCCCGCAGGGTGCCATCGTCGTAGGCGGTCTTGTAGGAGCCGCGGCGCTGCAGTTCGGGGATGACCAGGTCGATGAAGTCGACGTAGCTTTCCGGGGTGACGATGCGGGTCAGGTTGAAGCCGTCCAGGCCGGTTTCGGCGATCCAGGATTCCAGGTCGTCGGCCACCTGCTGCGGCGAGCCGACCACGGTGAAGTAGCGGCCGCCCAGGGCGTGCTGGTCCAGCAGCTTGCGTCGGGTCCAGTCGTTGTTCTGCAGGTTCTTGGTGGCCGACTGGATGGCATTGCTCTTCACGTACTGGATCGGCTCGTCGATCTCGTACTGGGAAAAATCGATCCCGGTGGACGCGGAAAAATGCGCCACCCCGGCCTCTGCGCTGGCGTGGCTGCGGTACTCGGCGTGCTTCTTCCAGGCCAGTTCCTCGGTCTCGCCGACTATCACGTTGAGGCCCATGAACACCTTGATGTCCTCGGGATTGCGCCCGGCAGCCACGGCGCTGGCGCGGACCTTGTCCACCTGGGCCTTGGTCGCGGCCTTGTTCTGCCCGCTGATGAACACGCACTCGGCGTGGCGCCCGGCGAACAGCAGGCCGCGGTCCGAGCTGCCGGCCTGGAACAGCACCGGGGTGCGTTGCGGCGACGGTTCGCACAGGTGGTAACCACTGACCTGGTAGAACTCGCCCTGGTGCTCGACCTTGTGCACTTTTTCCGGCTGGGCATAGATGCGTTGCTCGCGGTCATTGAGGACCGCGTCGTCCTCCCAACTGCCTTCCCAGAGTTTGTACAGCACCTCCAGGTACTCGTCGGCCTGGTCGTAGCGGCGGTCGTGCTCGATCTGCTCCTTGAGCCCCATGGCCTGGGCGGCGCTGTCCAGGTAGCCGGTGACGATGTTCCAGCCGACCCGGCCACGGCTCAGGTGGTCGAGGGTGGAAAGGCGCCGGGCGAACAGGTAGGGCGCCTCGTAGGTGAGGTTGGCGGTGAGGCCGAACCCCAGGTTCTTGGTGACCGCGGCCATGGCCGAGACCAGCAGCAGCGGGTCGTTCACCGGCAGCTGGATCGACTCCTTGAGGGGCACGTCCACCGAATTCTGGTAGACGTCGTAGACCCCGACGATGTCGGCGATGAACAGCCCGTCGAACAGCCCGCGCTCCAGCAACTGGGCCAGCTCGGTCCAGTACTCGAGGGTCTTGTACTGGGTCGAGTTGTCCCGCGGGTGGGTCCACAGGCCGTGGTTGATGTGCCCGACGCAGTTCATGTTGAAGGCGTTGAGCAGGATCTTCTTCTTGGTGGTTTGTGGCGCGGCCATCAGATGGTCCCCCGCAGCGGCGGGTTCTGCTGGTTCAGGTAGTAGTTGCCCACCGCGTGGTACTTCCAGCGCACCGGGTCGTGCAGAGTGTGTACCCGGGCATTGCGCCAGTGGCGGTCCAGGCCATGCTCGGCCAGGGTCGCCTGGCTGCCCGCCAGTTCGAACAGGGTGCTGCCGGCGGCCAGGGAAATTTCCGTGCTCAAGGCGCGGACCTCGGCCACGGCGATGGACGCGGCGGCCACGGTGTCGGCGTTGGTCTGGGTCTGGGCCTTGTCGAGGAACTCCCCGGCGCGTTCCAGCAGGGCCTCGGTGGCGTGCAGGCGGATGCTCAGGTGGCCGAAGCTCTTGATGGTCAGCGGGTCGTCGGTGGCCTTGTCGTTGCCGGAGTCGATCCACGGCCGGGTCTTGGTGCGCACAAAGCGCAGGGCGTCTTCATAGGCGGCGCGGGCGATGCCGGTGTCGATGGCGGCGTGGAGGATCTGCGCCAGCGGGCCGACTGGGGTCGGGCGCTCGAAGGCGCTCTGGAACGGCACCACGTCGGCCTCGTCCACCCACACGTTGTCGAATTGCACCGAGCCGCTGCCGGTGGTGCGCTGGCCGAAGCCGCTCCAGTCGTCGATCACGTCCAGGCCCTGGGCGTCGGCGGGGACGAAGGCCAGTTGCTGCACGCCGTGTTCATCCACCACCGAGGTGGGGATGCGCTGGGCGTAGAGGGCGCCGGTGGCGTAGAACTTGCGCCCGTCGATGCGGTAGCCCGGGCCGTTGCTGTCGCGGCTCAGGCGGGTGGTGCGGTCGTGGGCGGTCTTGGTGCCCAGCTCGGCCAGGGCGTTGCCGAAACGCCGGCCGGCCAGGACTTCGGCATACAGCCGCTGCTTCTGCGGCTCGCTGCCATTCACCCGCAGCACTTCCAGGGCGTAGAAATGGTTCTGCGGGATCTGCCCCAGGGAGGCGTCGGCTTCGGCGATCAGGGCGATGACCTTGGCCAGGGTGACGTTGGAAACCCCGGCGCCGCCGTATTCCTTGGGCACGCTGATGCCCCACAGGCCGGAGCGGGAAAAGGCTTCCAGCTCGGGGTGCGGCAGGCGCCGCTCGCGGTCGCGCAGGGCGCTGTCGCGCTTGAAATCTTCCGCCAGGTCGCTGGCGACAATCAGGGCTTGCTCATCGCTGGTAATGACCGCGACGTGTTGGGAAAGAGACATGTGTTTCTCCAGAGATCTGGTCAAAAGCGTTCTGGGCGGTTAAATCCAGGAGTGCCGGGCAGGCAAGGTGCCGTTCAGGTGATAGGTGCCCACGGCGTGGTACTTCCAGCGCACCGGGTCGTGCAGGGTGTGTACCCGGGCGTTGCGCCAGTGACGGTCGAGGTTGAATTCGGCGAGGGTGGCGCGGCTGCCAGCCAGCTCGAAGAGCTTTTCACTGGCCAGCAGCGAGATCTCGGTGGTCAGCACCTTGGCTTCGGCTACGGCGATGGAGGCGCGGGCCGCGGACTCGGCAGTGATCGGCGCCGCGCTGACCTGGTCCAGCACCTGCCCGGCCTTGCGCAGCAGGGCTTCGGCGGCGTGCAGTTCGATCTGCAGCTTGCCGATGTCGGCGATCACATACAGGTCATCGCTGGCCCGCTCGACGTTGGCATCGATCCACGGGCGTGCTCGTTCACGAACGAAACGGATGGCGTCGGCCACGGCTTCCCGGGCGATGCCGGCGTCAATGGCGGCCTGGATCAGCTGGGATACCGCGCCCTGGATATTCGGTGTTTCGTTGATCCGCCAGTTGTCCAGCACCAGCTCGGCGTCCACCCGCACATCGTTGAGCAGGATGGTGCCGCTGGCGGTGGTGCGCTGGCCGAAGCCCGACCAGTCGTCGACGATGCGCAGCCCCGGGGTGCCACGACGGACGAAGGCCAGCACCTGGCGGCCCTCCTCGTTGAGTGCCTTGACCGCCACCCAGTGGGCGAACAGGGCGCCGGTGGAGTAGAACTTCTGGCCATTGATCACGTGGCCGTCGGCGTCGGCGGTGATCCGTGCCTTGAGTTCCAGGGTGTTCTTGGTGCCGCGTTCCGGGCCGGCGTTGCCGATGCGCCAGCCTTCCAGGACGCTCTGCAGCAGCTGTTTCTTCTGCCGCTCGGTGCCGCAGCCGAGAATCAGGCCGAGGATGCCGAACTGGTTCTGCGGGATCTGCCCCAGGGCCGGGTCGGCCGCGGAAATGATGGCGAAGACTTCGGCCAGGGTGACGAAGGAAACCTGTGGCCCGCCGTAGGCGCGGGGCACGGAAATACTGCCCAGGCCGCTGCGGGTGAATTGTTCGATCTGCGCCCAGGGCAGCTTGCGCTGGCGGTCGCGCTGGGCGGCCTGCTGGCGGGCCGCGTCGGCCAATTCATGGGCAGCCTGAAGGGCTTCGGCGTCGTTGCGCAGAACCCGAGCGGGCAGCAAAAGGGGAGCGATATCCAGGTCACTCTGGACCTGGGCTTCGATCAGACTGGACATCAGTGCCACTCCTTGGCTGCACGCAATGCCCTGGCGATCTGCACTGGGGTGATTGTGTTCCGGACCATACCTACCTCACATCTTTTGGATAGGCCGCGTCATGCGGCGAAATCAGAATCAAGAATGTCCGGTGGTCCGGTGCATATACCCTATGCGCGTATAAAAATTAAATAAACTAACTTTTAGGAATATGAATAGAAGGGTTGAATCGAAGCCCGCAGGCGTTATGGATCAAGGCCTTAGCGTGCTTCCACAGCTGTGGTTCTCGCGACGAATGCCTCCCCAAAACCACCCCGTGCCTGCACGTAGGAGCTGGCTTGCCAGCGAAGGCGTCCTTGAGGGCGATGCAAGGCTCGAGGGCCTTTTCGCCGGCAAGCCGGCTCCTACGGGGGAGGGGGCGTGATCTGCTGTAGGAGCTGGCTTGCCAGCGAAGGCGTCCGCGAGGGCGATGCAAGGCTCGAGGGCCTTTTCGCCGGCAAGCCGGCTCCTACAAGGGGGCGTGGTTTGCGCCGAGGAACTTGCTGAGAAACTGTCGGGTGCGTTCGTGCTGGGGGTTGGCGAACAGCGCCTTGGCTTCGCCCTGTTCGACGATCACCCCCTTGTCGAAGAAGATCACCCGGTTGGCCACGTCCCGGGCAAAGCCCATCTCGTGGGTGACGATGACCATGGTGCGTTTCTCTTCGGCCAGGCTGCGGATGGTGGCCAGTACTTCGCCCACCAGCTCCGGGTCCAGGGCCGAGGTGGGTTCGTCGAACAGGATCACCCGCGGTTCCATGGCCAGGGCCCGGGCAATCGCTACCCGCTGTTGCTGGCCGCCGGACAGGCGCCTGGGGTAGGCATCTTCCTTGCCTGCCAGCCCGACCTTGGCCAGCAGCGCGCGACCCAGGGCGACGGCTTGCTCCCGCGGGGTCTTCTTCACCACCAGCGGGCCTTCGATGACGTTCTCCAGGGCGGTGCGGTGGGGGAACAGGTTGAAGTTCTGGAACACGAAGCCCACTTGCTGGCGCAACTGGCGGATCCGGCCCTGCTGATGGCTCAGGGGGATGCTGCTGTCGATGCTGATGTCACCGATGCGGATGCGGCCGCTGGTGGGTTCTTCGAGAAAATTCAGGCAGCGCAGGAAGGTGGTCTTGCCCGAGCCGCTGGGGCCGATGATGGCGACCACTTCGCCTTCCTTGACCTCCAGGTCGATGCCATTGAGCACCGTCTGGCCCTTGAACTGCTTGGTCAGTTTTTCCACCACGATCATGGCTTCAGGACTCCTGGTCGTGCCGATTGACCCGCTCTTCAAGCCGGTTCTGCAGGTGCGCGAGCACGCTGGCGAGAATCCAGTAGATCAGGGCGGCGGCAAGATACATGGTGAAGATTTCGAAGGTGCGGGCGGTGATCAGCTGCGCCTGGCGGAACAGTTCAGGCACCTGGATGGTGGCGGCCAGGGCCGTGTCCTTGACCAGGGAAATGAAGCTGTTGCCCAGCGGCGGCAGGGCCGTGCGCATGGCTTGGGGCAGGATCGCCCGGCGCAGGGTCTGCGCGCGGGTCATGCCGATGCTGGCGGCGGCTTCCCATTGGCCACGCTCGATGGAACCGATGGCAGCCCTGAGGATTTCACAGGCATAGGCCGCCATGTTCAGGGAGAAACCGATCAGTGCCGCGGGCAGCGGGTCCAGTTCCAGCCCCAGTTGCGGCAGGCCGTAATAGATCACGAAGAGCTGCACCAAGAGCGGCGTGCCGCGAAAGAACGACACGTAGATGCGGGCGATCCAGCTCACCAGGGCCAGGTGTGACAGGCGCATCAAGGCCAGGCCAAAGCCCAGCAGCAGTCCGAAGAACATGCCGCCGAGGCTGAGGATGACCGTGTAGTACGCGCCTTTGAGAAGAAATGGCGCTGATTCCAGCGCCAGTTGCAGGCCTGCTTCCATTATTGGGTGACGTCAGCGTTGAAGTATTTTTCCGAGAGTTTTTTCAACGTGCCGTCCGCCCGCAGTTCCTCGATGGCCTTGTTCACCGCCGCCAGCAGCTCAGGTTCGCCCTTGCGCAGGGCCACGCCGGCTTCCTGGCGGGAGAAGGGTTCGCCGGATACCACCAGGGTGTCCTTGGTTTTCTTGATCAGCTCGAAGGCCGCCAGGCGGTCCACCAGGATGGCTTCGATACGGCCTACGCGCAGGTCCTGGTACTTGGTCGGATCGTCGTCGTAGGTCTTGATGATGGCGGTGGGCACGTTGTCCTTGAGCCACTGCTCGTAGTTGGTGCCCAGGCCCACGCCGACCTTGTGCCCACCCAGGTCGGCGGCGGTCTTGAACTTGCCTTCGTCCTTCTTCTGGGTCAGGGCCTGGATGCCGGAGACGGTATAGGGGATGGAGAAATCGTACTTTTTCTTGCGCTCTTCAGAGATGGTCACCTGGTTCACCACGGCGTCCAGGCGCTTGGACTCCAGGGCGGCGAGAATGCCGTCCCACTTGGTCGGCTGCAGCTTGACCTTGACCCCGAGCTTGTTCGCCAGGGCTTCGGAGAATTCCACCTCGAAGCCGGTCAGCTTGCCGTTTTCGTCCACATAGCTGAACGGTGGGTAGGTGCCTTCCAGGCCGACGTTGATGACTCCGGCATCCTTGATTTTCTGCAGTTGCTCGCCGGCAACCGCTTGCCCCATCAGTCCGGCACCCAAGGCCAGGCCCAGTGTGCCAATCAGCAGATTGCGACGCAGTACGGAAAAATTCATGACAAGCCCCTGTGTGTTTTCTTATGCACGATGCGGGTGGAGTTGCAGGTCAATCGGTGAGGCGCGAACTGTGCTTTATCCTGCCTTAAATGCGCGTGGCGCGTCTCGTGGCAATTGGGCCTGCGGCGCGACTATAAGATGGCATTTATAGGTTTAAAAATAATATAAATTTACTTTGTTATTCCTTTTTGTTTGGTTCTCCTTGCACCATCCTTCCGTAGGAGCTGGCTTGCCAGCGAAGGTGGCATCGAGGGCGATGCAAGGTTCGTGGGCCTCTTCGCCGGCAAGCCGGCTCCTACAAAGAACTCCATTGCCCTGACCCCGTAGGAGCTGGCTTGCCAGCGAAGGTGGCATCGAGGGCAATGCAAGGCTTGCGCTGCTACGAGAAGGCGCCGGCGTAGGCGAACAGGGCCGGGGCGCCGCCGGTGTGCAGGAAAATCAGCGGGCCATCGTCGAAGCGCTGGCGACCGACCCCGTCCAGCAGGCCGGCCATGGCCTTGCCGGTGTATACCGGGTCCAGCAACAGGCCTTCCTGGCTGGCCAGCAGCTTGACCGCCGCCAGGGTCCCGGCATTGGGTTCACCGTAGCGCGGGGCGAAGTACTCGTCCCACAACTGCACGTTGAAAGCGTCGGGCAGCTTCACTCCCAGCAACTCAGCGGTGCGCTCGGCCAGGCCCTGGACCTTGGGCCGCTGGTCTTCTTCGCTGCGCGACACGGTGACCCCGATCACCGGCAGTTGCGGCAGCACTTCGCTCAAGGCCAGGGCCAGGCCGCTGTGGGTGCCGGCGCTGCCGGAGGCCAGGACCACGGCGGCAAACTCCAGGCCGCTGTCTTCGATCTGCTGCGCCAGCTCCAGGCCGGCGCGCACGTAGCCCAGGGCCCCCAGGGCATTGGAGCCGCCGATGGGCACCAGGTAGGGTTTCTTGCCGTTGCTGCGCAGGCGCGCGGCCAGGGCGTGCAGTTGCTCGTCGGCCTGGTCGAGGTTTTCCACCAGCTCCACCTTGGCGTCGAACAGGTCCAGCAGCAGGCGGTTGCCATTGCCCAGGTAGTTGGGGTCTTGGGTGCCGGTGGGGTTTTCCAGCAGGGCCACGCAGCCCAGCCCCAACTTGGCGGCCAGGGCTGCGGTCTGGCGCACATGGTTGGACTGGATGGCACCGGCGGTGATCAGGGTGTCGGCGCCCTGGGCCAGGGCATCGGCGGCCAGGTATTCGAGCTTGCGCAGCTTGTTGCCGCCCATGGCCAGGGGTGTGCTGTCGTCACGCTTGACGTAGACATCGCGACCGATCCAGGCCGACAGGCGTTCGAGTTTTTCCAGGGCGGTGGTAGACCTGAGCAGGTCGAGACGATTAAAGCGGGCGAGCTGTTGTTTGATCATGGGGCCGCACGGAACAGGGAAGGTGCAAGGACTATAGGCAGCCCTTTTTGCCCGGGCAACCGCCAATCGCTTATGCGAAAAAGTGCTTGAGACCAGACAATTAGTTCTTAAGCGCCGCCGTTGCCGGGCGTAAAGTGATCGCCGTTTGCGCGGCCCGATTGTCCGGCCGCCCGAGTAAGGAGTCTTATCGTGAGCGAGCGTTCCAGCCATTGGCAATTGCAGACCATCGTTGGCCAACTGCGTGATGCCCGTGACCAGTGGCGTACCCGCAACGGTCGGGTCAGCGGCGAGCAGGGCGGGCGTGAGCTGCCGTCGCGGGCGGCCATGGCGGAAATCCTCGAGGCCCTGTGCGGTGCCCTGTTTCCCATGCGCCTGGGGCCGGTGGACCTGCGCGAAGAGAGCGAGGATTTCTACGTGGGCCACACCCTGGACGCGGCGCTCAACGCCTTGCTGGCCCAGGCGCGCCTGGAGCTGCGCTATGTGGCCCGGCAGAGCGGCGAGGCCGATGCCGAAGTCAACGCCCGGGCGATCCGCCTGATCCAGGATTTCGCCCTGGCCCTGCCCGGCCTGCGGGTGCTGCTGGACACCGATGTGCTGGCGGCCTATCACGGCGACCCTGCGGCCCGCAGCGTGGATGAGGTGCTGCTGTGCTACCCCGGCATCCTGGCGGTGATCCACCACCGCCTGGCGCACCATCTGTATCGCGCCGGCCTGCCGCTGCTGGCGCGGATCAGCTCGGAAATCGCCCACTCGGCCACCGGCATCGACATCCACCCGGGTGCGCAGATCGGCCGCAGCTTCTTCATCGACCACGGTACCGGCGTGGTGATCGGCGAGACCGCGATCATCGGCGAGCGGGTGCGCATCTATCAGGCGGTGACCCTGGGCGCCAAGCGCTTCCCGGCGGACGAGGACGGCCAGTTGCAGAAGGGCCACCCGCGCCACCCGATCGTCGAGGACGACGTGGTGATCTACGCCGGCGCGACCATCCTGGGGCGCATTACCATCGGCAAGGGCTCGACCATTGGCGGCAACGTCTGGCTGACCCGCAGCGTGCCGGCCGGCTGCAACCTGACCCAGGCCAACCTGCAGCACGACGACGGCTCGCAGAAGTAGGCGCTGGCTTGTGTAGGCGCTGGCTTGCCAGCGAAGGCGTCTCTGAGAGCGATGCAGGACTTGCCGGCCTATTCGCCGGCAAGCCGGCTCCTACGGAAGAAGGTGTACGCCCGCCTGTTGTAGGCGCTGGCTTGCCAGCGAAGGCGTCCCTGAGGGCGATGCAGGGCTTGCGGGCCTCTTCGCCGGCAAGCTGGCTCCTACGGGAGAGAGGCCGGCCCGGCAAGGGGCTTTTTCTGCTGAACGATTGCGTCCGACACACGTCATACCCTTCCCTGAGCTAGCGTACAAAAGGTACCGCTGAGCCCTGCGATTAGTCCTGAGCCCCCTATCCATGTTTAACTTGAACGCTTGTTCAAGTTAAACCGGTGGTTCGCTGCCCGCTCACAACAGGAGGCTTGCCTTTGCTGAGTCCGTCTATTTCAGCCATGTTTCATCCCTTCGAGGTGCACCGTTCATGAGTGCACCATCCACCTCCGCGAATGCTCTGATTCGCATGAACCCTCCGGTGTTCTACTTCGCCGCGAGCTTTATCCTGATCTTCGGCGTGGTGGTCATTTCCATGCCGGAACAGGCCGGCGCCTGGCTGCTGGCGGCGCAAAACTGGGCGGCCAATACGGTCGGCTGGTACTACATGCTGGCGATGACCCTGTACCTGGTCTTCGTGGTGGTCACCGCCTTGTCCGGCTACGGCAAGATCAAGCTCGGTGCCGACCACGACGAACCCGAGTTCAGTTACCTGTCCTGGGCCGGCATGCTGTTCGCCGCCGGGATCAGCATCACGCTGTTCTTCTTCTGCGTTTCCGAGCCCCTGACCCACATGCTGCAACCGCCCCAGGGCGAGGCCGGCACCGCCGAGGCGGCGCGCCAGGGCATGCAGCTGCTGTTCCTGCACTGGGGTCTGCACGGGTGGGGCGTGTTCGCCTTCGTCGGCATGGCCCTGGCGTACTTCGCCTACCGGCACAACCTGCCGCTGGCCCTGCGTTCGGCGCTGTACCCGCTGATCGGCAAGCGCATCAACGGCCCTATCGGCTACGCGGTGGATGGCTTCGGCATCATCGCCACGGTGTTCGGCCTGGGCGCCGACATGGGCTTTGGCGTACTGCACCTGAACTCCGGCCTCGACTACCTGTTCGGCATCGCCCACACCCAGTGGATCCAGGTTGGCCTGATCACCCTGATGATGGGCGCGGCGATCATTGTCGCGGTGTCCGGGGTCGACAAGGGCGTGCGGGTGATGTCCGACATCAACATGCTGCTGGCGGTGGCGCTGCTGCTGTTCGTGCTGTTCGCCGGGCCCACCCAGCACCTGCTCAACACCCTGATCCAGAACCTGGGCGACTACCTGGGCGCCTTGCCCACCAAGAGCTTCGACGTCTACGCCTACAACAAGCCCAGCGACTGGCTGGGCGGCTGGACGGTGTTCTACTGGGCCTGGTGGATTGCATGGTCGCCGTTCGTGGGCCTGTTCATCGCGCGGATTTCCCGGGGCCGGACCATCCGCGAGTTCGTGTTCGGCGTACTGCTGATTCCCCTGGGCTTCACCCTGGCGTGGATGTCGATCTTCGGTAACAGCGCCATCGACCAGGTGCTCAACCACGGTATGAGCGCCCTGGGCATGTCGGCTATCGACAACCCGTCGATGACCCTCTACCTGCTGCTGGAAACCTACCCCTGGAGCAAGACCGTGATTGCGGTCACGGTGTTCATCAGCTTCGTGTTCTTCGTCACCTCGGCGGATTCCGGCACCGTGGTGCTCTCGACCCTGTCGGCCAAAGGCGGCAACGCCGATGAAGACGGGCCGAAATGGCTGCGGGTGTTCTGGGGGGCGATGACCGCCCTGGTCACCAGTGCGCTGTTGTTCGCCGGCAGCATCGATTCGCTGAAGTCGGCGGTGGTGCTGACCTCGCTGCCGTTCTCGCTGATCCTGCTGTTGATGATGTGGGGGCTGCACAAGGCGTTCTACCTGGAATCCCAGCGGCGCATCGCCCAGTTGCATTCCCTGGCGCCGGTTGCGCCTTCGCGGCGGGGCAAGGGCGGCTGGCGCCAGCGCCTGAGCCAGGCGGTGCATTTCCCGTCACGGGATGAGGTGTATCGCTTCCTCGACCAGACAGTGCGCCCGGCCATCGAAGAGGTGACCGCGGTGTTCGTCGAGAAGGGCTTGAACGTGGTGACCCAGCCCGACCCGGCCAACGACAGCGTGAGCCTGGAAATCGGCCATGGCGACCAGCACCCGTTCATCTATCAGGTGCAGATGCGCGGTTACTTCACCCCGTCCTTCGCCCGTGGCGGCATGGGGCCCAAGGAGCTGCGCAACCGCCGTTACTACCGGGCCGAGGTGCATCTGGCCGAGGGCAGTCAGGATTACGACCTGATGGGCTACACCAAGGAACAGATCATCAACGACATCCTCGACCAGTACGAACGCCATATGCAGTTCCTGCATCTGGTGCGCTGAGCCGTTCGCTCAGGCCTTGGTGAGCAACAGGTAGAACACCAGGGCCAGCACCGGCACGGCAAACACCAGGCTGCCGACCGCCAGCTCCGAACGCAGGGGCTGGTGGGCGGTGACCATGCCCACCGCACCGTTGATGACCGTCAACGCCAGCCACAGCCCCGAGAAGCCATAGCCCAGGGTCTGGCGGCTGAAACCCAGTCGCTCGCCGATAAACAGCACCAGTGCCAGCAGGATCAGGCCAAAGGTGATGATGATGGTGGTGTGCATGATGGGTACTCCCCGGGAGCCGGTGTGCCGGCGCATGTATCGAGCATAGGCGTCAAACCAGCCCGCCATTGGCCCGCAGGATCTGCCCGTTGACCCAGGCCGCCGCCGGGCTCGCCAGGAAGCTGATGATGCTGGCGATATCCTCCGGCTGCCCCAGGCGTTCCAGGGGCGGCATCCTGGCGAAGCTGGCCACCTGCTCGGCAGTCTTGTCCTTGAGGAACAGTTCGGTGGCCACCGGCCCCGGCGCCACGGCATTGACCGTGATCTGGCGCCCGCGCAGCTCCTTGGCAAACACCTGGGTCAGGGATTCCACCGCCGCCTTGCTGGCGATGTACACCGCGTAGCCCGGCAGGTTGAGGCCGACGGTGCTGCTGGAGAAATTGACGATACGGCCGCCGTCATTCAGGCGCCCGGCGGCTTCGCGCAGGGTGTTGAAGGTACCGCGAGTGTTGATGGCGAAGGTCTGCTCGTAGAGCTCGTCGCTGTGCTCGGCCAGGGGCAGCACCTTGAGGATGCCGGCGTTGTTGATCAGCACATCGACCTTGCCCAGTTGGGTCTCGGTCTCTTCGAACAGCCGGCGCACATCGCTGGCGCTGGCCACGTCGGCCTTGACCGCTATGGCCCGGTGCCCGGCCTGGCGCAGTTCCACCACCAGCCGGGAAGCTTCCTCGCTGCTGCTGGCGTAGTTGATCGCCACGGCGTAACCCTCCTTGGCCAACTGGCGGGCGATCACTGCGCCTATGCCTCGGGAGGCTCCGGTGACAATGGCGACTTTTGCGGCTTGAGCGGTCATGGGGTCAGTCCTTCATGGAGGTTGAACGGCTTGTCTGGGCAACAGGTTCACGGATTTACCGTGCTGGATAAATGCGCCAGAGTTGCCTTGACTGTTCAATATTCGCCAACAATCGAGCTTCTGGAGCCACCTGTGGACCAAGTCAAAGGGATGAAAGTGTTCGTAAGGATCTACGAGCGCAGCAGCTTCACTCTAGCCGCCGATGACCTGAACCTGCCCCGGGCGACCCTGACCCACACCCTCAACCAGTTCGAGGCCTGGCTCGGCACCCGGCTGCTGGAGCGCAGCACCCGCCGGGTACGCCCGACTCTGGATGGCCAGGCCTATTACCCCCGTTGCGTGCAACTGCTGGCGGAGCTGGAAGAGGCTGAACTGGCGTTTCGCACTGTGGAGCCCCATGGGCGCTTGCGGGTGGACATGCACGGCACCCTGGCCAAGCACTTCGTGATCCCGCGGCTGGGGGAGTTCATGCAACGTTATCCACAGATCGAACTGGCCATCAGCGAGGCCGACCACTTTGTCGACCTGGTCGCCGAGGGCGTGGACTGCGTGCTGCGTGCCGGCAACCTGGAAGGCTCCTCGCTGATTGCCCGGCGGGTGGCGAACCTGCAGCAGGTGACCTGCGCCAGCCCCGCCTACCTGGCGCGATACGGCGAACCGCAGAGCCTGGACGAACTCGGCGCGCATCGGGCGGTGAACTACGTTTCGCGTACCGCCACCCGCTCGTTCCCCTTCGAGTTCCTGGTCGAGGGGCAGGTGCGCGAAGTGGCCATCGATGGCGCCTTGTCGGTGTTCGGTGCGCAGATCTACGGCGCCTCGGCCCTGGCGGGGCTGGGGATCATCCAGTGTCCGCGTTATCACGTGGCGCGGCAGATCGAGCAGGGGTCGATGCGCGAGATTCTCTGTCACACGCCGCCCCCGGCAATGCCGGTGTCGGTGGTCTACCCCCACAGTCGGCACATGTCGCCGCGGGTGCGGGTATTTGTCGACTGGCTGGCGCAGGTGTTTACCGAGGCGCATTGACGCCCCCCGATGGCACGCCATGCGCAGGAGCTATGGGCCGCCAGCGTATTGATCAACCCAGTGGATCACCTGGACAACCCCGACTACGCCGGTGGCGTATGGGGCGCTGCGCGAGCTCTCTGCCTGAGGGGCGGTGGGCTCAACTGCTTTCGCGCTCGATCAGCCGGCATTGCAGCAGGTTCAGGCGTTGCACCGTGCCTGCCACTGGCAGAACTCCCAGGCTCTCCAGCACCCGGGTCGCGGCCAGTACGCCGATCTGAAGCGCCGGTGGCTGGATGGTGCTCAGGCTGGGCAGCAGCATCTGCGCAAAGGGGTAGTCGCCAAAGCCCAGCACCGCACATTCCTCGGGGATCTTCAGCCCGGCTCGTTGCCCCGCCAGCAGGCCGCCGGCTGCCAGGTTGTCGTTGGCGAAGATGATCGCGTCGGGGCGTTCCGGGCTGCCCATCAGCGCTTCCATGGCCTGTTTGCCGGCCTCGAAGGGCGCGCGGTCGGCATCCGGGGCAAACACCCGGGGCGCCAGCCCCAACTCGGCCAGCGTTGCCAGATAGCCGTCGCGCCGCTCCAGGGCACTGAAGTCTCCCGGGGCGCTGTTCTGCACGAAGGCGATGCGCCGGTAGCCTTTGGCGTGCAGGTGGCGAGCGGCCGTGACCCCTACCTGAAAGTGCGAAAAGCCGATCTGCAGCGGTTGGCGCTGGGGCTGGTAGTCCCAGGTTTCGATCACCGGGATCTCGGTGTCGGCGAGCATCTTTTCCGTGCCCGGGCTATGGAAGTGGCTGGTCAGTACCAGGGCTGCCGGCGACCAGCCGAGAAAGGCCCTTACCGCGCTCTCCTCCTGCCTTGCGTCGAAGTAGCTGGAAGCCAGCAGCAGTTGGTAGCCATGGCGGCTGAGGGTGTCGCTGAAGCCCTGGATGGTCTGGGCGAAAATCGGCCCGGAAATGTTCGGGATGACCATGGCGACAATCCGCCCGCGGGCCGAGGCCAGCCCGCCGGCCACCAGGTTCGGTACATAGCCGAGTTCGGCGACCACCGCGGCGATGCGTTCACGGCGCTCGGGGGAAACACTGTCGGGCTGGTTGAAATAGCGCGAAACGGTGATCGCCGACACCCCGGCCTGGCGCGCCACGGTGTTCAGGGTTACGCGGCCGGCGCCGCGGCGCTTGCGGCCAGGCGCTTGGTCAGAGCTCATGAGCGCATTCCTTTGGCTGAACAAAAAGGCATATAAAAGTAATTTTTCAGTATTGGACGCTCTATCAAGAGCCTGTCGATACTGGCGATGTTAGCGCTAACAAAGCGCCATGTCTGCTACTCGCTCGAGCGAATGCCCAAGACAGTTTTCAGGCGCTGCCGGCACAGATCGGCAGCGGTTCGGGGCATTTTTCAGCAGGTGCAGCATGCAGAACTTTCTTGGGGAACAGCACAGTCTCACGCAGTCGATCCGTGGTGCCAAGCCATTGCGACCCCATCTGGGCTGGTTGCTGGCGGGGCTGGCCGCCTTGCCGCTGCCGGCGGCTTATGCCGCTGACAGCGGCGCCAGCGCGCAGGATCAGGAACCGACCCTGAAGTCGGTGACCGTCACCGCCACCCGCCGCGAGGAATCGCTGCAGAAAGTCCCGGTGGCGGTCTCGGTGGTGGAGGGCGAGCAACTGGAGCGGGATAACCGCAACGGCGTTGCAAGCATCGTGCAGCAGGTGCCATCGCTGAACTTCCGCACGGGTGCCTCGAACAAGGACACCTCGCTGTTCATCCGTGGCGTGGGCACCATTTCCACCTCACCGGGGGTGGAGCCCACGGTGGCGACGGTGATCGACGGCGTGGTCTACGGCCGCCCCGGCCAGGCCACCCTGGACCTGCTGGATCTGGAACGGATCGAAGTCCTGCGCGGGCCCCAGGGCACCCTGTTCGGCAAGAACGCCTCGGCCGGGGTGCTGAATGTCATCACCAAGGCGCCTACCGCCGAGACTCATGGCTACATCGACCAGGCCTACTACAGCGGCAATGAAAGCCGCACCCGTTTCGGCATTGGCGGCAGCCTGATTCCCGACACCCTCAAGGGTTCGTTCACCACCTTGTTCGGCAGTTACGACGGCAATGTGGATAACCGCCACAACGGCCAGGAGGTCAACGGCTACAACCGCAAGGGCGTGCGCGGCAAGCTGGAGTTCACCCCCAGCGAGGACCTCAAGTTCACCTTCGCGGCGGACTACATGCAATCCCATGATGACGCCCCCAACGGGGTGGTGAGCAAGGCCCTGACACCCGCCTTCGCCAAGGCCCTGAACCCCGTGCGCGCCAGCAGCGACAACCGGGACATCAACACCGACACCCGTACCCATGTGGACGATATCAACAAGGGCCTTTCCGGCCAGCTGGACTGGAGCCTGGGCGACTACACCCTGACCTCGATCACCGCCTGGCGCGGCTGGAACAATACCCAGTACCAGGACGGCGACCGTCTTGGCACGGTCACTGCGGCGTTCCCCGGGACCGCCGACAAGGGTGACCTGGACTACAACCAGTACTCGCAGGAGCTGCGCCTGGCATCGCCCAAGGGGCGGTTCCTGGAGTACGTCGGCGGCCTGTTCTACATGCACGGCAAGGATGAAGAAACCTACCAGCGCACCCTGACCACGACCACCGGCGCCAACCGGGGCATTGCCGACTACAGCACCACCAACGACAGCTACGCGGTATTTGGCGAGAGCACCCTGAATTTCACCGAGGACTTTCGTGGCATCGCCGGCCTGCGCTGGACCCACGATGACCTGAAGTACGATCACCGCCGGGTCTCGACTTCGGCGACCACGGTCAGCGGTATCCAGCCGGGCACCCAGAGTTCCGGCTCGGTGGACGAGGATGGCTGGTCCGGGCGCCTGGGCCTGCAATATGACCTCAGCGCCACGGTCACCAGCTACCTGACCTATTCCCGGGGCTACAAGGGCCCGGCCTACAACGTGTTCTTCAACATGCAGCCGCGGGACACCCAAGCACTGAAACCCGAAACCTCCAACACCTGGGAGGTGGGGATCAAGGCCAGCAGCTGGAACAACCGGCTGACCACCAACCTCGCGGTGTTCCACAGCGAATACGACAACTACCAGGCCAACTTCTTCGACACCGTGGCCGGGCAGGTAGTGACCCGCCTGATCAATGCCGGGAGCGTCAGCAGCGAGGGCGTGGAACTGGATTACGCCCTGCAGGCCACCCAGCAACTGAAGTTCTCCGGGGCCCTGGCCTACACCCGGGCGCGCATCGACGAATTCGCCTGCCCGGCGGGCGCGGCGGCTTCGTGCAACGTCAACGGCAAGCCGTTGCCTTTCAGCCCGGACTGGAAAAGCTACGTGCGCGCCGACTACAGCATTCCCCTGGATAACGGCCTGGATATCGAGTTGGGCACTGACTACAGCTGGCAAAGCGAAGTGCAGTACGACATCAGCCAGAACCTCGACACCCGCCAGGGCGCCTACGGCATCTGGAACGCCAGCATTGCCCTGGCCGACTACAACGATGGCTGGCGCGTGGCGTTGCTGGGCAAGAACCTCGCCGACAAGTCCTATTCGCCCTTGCTGGCCAGTGGCGGCAACTACATCTACCGCGCCGTGCCCCGGGATGACGAACGTTATTTCGGCGTGCAGTTGCGCAAGGATTTCTGATGCCCTGCCGTTGTAGGAGCCGGCTTGCCGGCGAATGGGTCGGCGAGCTGGGAGCAGGTCCCGAGGGCGCTTTCGCTGGCAAGCCCGCTCCTACAGCGGGCTTTGGCGGTGTCCCTTTTGCAGCATGAAACAAGGAGTGATCCATGTCCCGTTCCACTCGCCAGCTCAAGCTCGGCGCCTTTCTCATGGCCACCGGTCACCACGTTGCTGCCTGGCGTCATCCGGATGTTCCGGCCCAGGCAGGGCTGGATTTTGCCGTCTATAAAGAACTGGCGCAGATCGCCGAAGCCGCGCGCTTCGATGCACTGTTCGTCGCCGACAGCCTGGCAGCCCCTACCGGCCCCATCGCCAGCCGCATGGCCCGCTCCGATTACTTCGAACCCTTGACGTTACTGGCGGCCCTGGCGGCCGTGACCGAGCGAATAGGGCTAATTGCCACTAGCACTACGAGCTATAACGTACCGTACCACGTAGCACGTAAATTCGCGTCGCTGGACCATCTTTCAGGTGGTCGGGCGGGGTGGAACCTGGTGACTTCCGACAATGCTGCCGAAGCGCGGAATTTCGGTCGGGAGGAACATTTTGGGCACGCGGAACGTTATCGCAGGGCCCGGGAGTTCCATCGGGTGGTCACCGGGCTCTGGGACAGCTGGGAGGACGACGCCTTTGTCCGCGACAAGGCCAGTGGCGAGTATTTCGACCCAGACAAGCAGCATTTACTGGACCATCGCGGTGAATTCTTCCAGGTCAAAGGGCCATTGAATGTGGCGCGCCCACCCCAGGGATACCCGGTGATCGTCCAGGCCGGTTCTTCCGAGAGCGGTCGTGAGCTGGCGGCCCAGACCGCCGAAGTGGTATTCACCGCCCAGCCTTCCATGGCCGCCGCGCAGGCCTTCTATGCCGACCTGAAAGGACGCCTGAAGCAGTACGATCGTAGTACGCAATCCCTGAAAATCATGCCTGGGGTATTCGTGGTGGTGGGGGACAGTGAAAGTCAGGCCCGGGAAAAGTTCGAAGCCTTCCAGGACCTGGTGGAGCCCGAAGTGGGCGTGGCCCTGTTGGGGAGGATGCTGGGCAACTTCGACTTGTCCGGCTACCCGCTGGATGCACCGTTGCCGGCGCTACCACTGACCGAGAGCGGCCAGCAGAGCCGCCAGCAATTGCTCACCGAGCTGGCCGGCAAGGACAACCTGACCCTGGCCCAGCTGGGGCGCAGGATTGCCGGTGGCCGTGGGCACTACAGCCTGATCGGTACGCCCGGGCAGATAGCCGACGTACTGCAAGCCTGGTTCGAGGAGGGCGCGGCCGATGGTTTCAATGTGCTGGTGCCGCATCTCCCTGGTGGGCTACGGGACTTTGCCGGCGGGGTGATTCCGGAACTGCAGCGGCGCGGGCTGTTCAGAACTGAATACGAGGGCCGAACCCTGCGGGAAAACCTGGGGTTGGCGCGACCGAAAAATCAGTTTGTGTGACAACGCGGCTGGCGCAGGGGCCGGCTTGCCAGCGAAGGCGCTCGTGGTGGTTAAGGCTTGCGGGCCTTTGGCCGGCAAGCCGGCTCCTACCGTGGGGCGCTTTGATCGACGTTAGTCGTTTTGGAAAGACCTGACTCAGAGAGGATTCGATGACTTACATAGCTGCTGAAAACCGCTACGACTCCATCCCCTATCGCCGTGTCGGCCGCAGTGGCCTGGTACTGCCGGCGCTGTCCCTGGGGCTGTGGCACAACTTTGGCGACAGCACGCCGATCGACACCCAGCGTGCCTTGCTGCGCACCGCCTTCGACCTGGGGATCAACCACTTCGACCTGGCCAACAACTACGGCCCGCCCTACGGCAGCGCCGAAATCAACTTCGGCCGCCTGCTGCGTGAAGACTTCAAGGCCTATCGCGATGAATTGATCATCTCCAGCAAGGCCGGTTGGGACATGTGGCCCGGGCCTTACGGCCAGGGCGGCGGTTCGCGCAAGTACGTGCTGGCCAGCCTCGACCAGAGCCTGCAGCGCCTGGGCCTGGACTATGTGGATATCTTCTATTCCCACCGCTTCGACCCGGATACGCCGCTGGAGGAAACCGCCAGCGCCCTGGCCGCCGCCGTGCAGCAGGGCAAGGCGCTGTATATCGGTATTTCTTCCTATTCGGGGGCCAAGACCCGGGAAATCGCCGCGTTGCTCAAGGAGTGGAAGGTGCCGCTGCTGATCCATCAACCGGCCTACAACATGCTCAACCGCTGGGTCGAGAAGGACCTGCTGGACACCACCGAGGAGCTCGGCGCCGGGGTCATCGCCTTTACGCCGCTGGCCCAGGGCCTGCTTACCGACAAGTACCTCAATGGCATTCCCGAGGATGCGCGGGTCAATCGTCCGGGGGGCGGCTCGTTGCAGGCTTCGCACTTGTCGGATGCCAATATCGCCCATGTCCGCGCGCTCAACGAGATCGCCAAGAACCGCGGCCAGAGCCTGGCGCAACTGGCCCTGGCCTGGACCCTGCGCGACTCGCGGGTGACCTCGGCGCTGATCGGTGCCAGCCGGCCGGAGCAGATCATCGAGAACGTCGGGGCGTTGCAGAACTTGAGCTTCAGTGTCGAGGAACTGGCGGAAATCGATCATTTCGCCAAAGAAGGGCGCATCAACCTGTGGGAAAAACCTTCGACGGCAGAGTGAGGTAAGTCTGCTCCTGCACCGATAAAACAGCCCCCGGCAGAGCGATCTGCCGGGGGCTGTTGGCTTTGCCGCCTGGAGCGGGGCGGCAGGCGTCGTTACCTGGTCGTGCTGCTGACTTTCAAGGAGGACGGACTGCCGGCCACGGTGCGGTCCTGGGGATCATCGAGGTCGACCTTGGCGGTCACCGACAGGCCCGGCCGCAGGCGTTCGAGGCCGGACTGGTTGGCGTCGAAGCGAATGCGCACCGGCACCCGCTGGACGATCTTGGTGAAGTTGCCGGTGCCCGGTTCGAAGGGCAGCAGGGCAAAGGTCGAGCCTGAACCCGGAGCCAGGCTTTCCACGGTGCCGGTGATGCTGACGCCTGGCAGGGCATCGATCTTGATCTGCGTCGATTGCCCCGGGTACATGTGCTGGGTCTGGGTCTCCTTGAAGTTGGCCAGTACATAGAGGTCATGCAGCGGCACCAGGGTCAGCAGGCGCGAACCCGGTTGCACGTAATCGCCAACCTGGATCTGCCGATTGCCGACGGTGCCGTCCATCGGTGCATAGATGGTGGTGTGGCGCAGGTCCTGCTGGGCCAGTTCCAGCCGCGCCTTGGCGGTTACCACCTTGGCCTTGGCCATCTGCAATTGCGCTTGCAGGCGTTGCCGTTGCGCGGTGGTGACCGCAAGGTCGTTCTCCGCCACTTGCAACATGGCCTGGGCGTAGGCCAGGCCTTGTTCGGCGGAGATGGCCTGGGTGCTGTATTTCTCCACCTCGTTGCGCGCCACGGCGCCGGTGGTGACCAGGGTATCGAAGCGATTGCGCTCCGCACCGGCACGCTTGGATTCGGCCTGGTTGGTGCGGATCGAGGTGCGCGCCGCCTGCACGCGGGCACTGGCCAGGCGCTGCTCGGCGTCCTGGATGGTCAGCGCGGCCTCGGCCAGGGCGACCTGGGCCTGGTTGTCCGCCAGATCGCCTTCGGCCAGGGATACCCGGCTGTCGAACTCTTCGCTGTTGATGCGCACCAGGGGCTGCCCGGCGGTGACGTTCTGGTGATCCTTGACCAGCACCTCTGTCACCAGGCCATGGACCCGCGGCGCGACGGAGGTCGCATCGGCGGCGATGTAGGCATCGTCCGTGGCCTGCGTCGACGGCGCCATCAGCACCCAGCCAACCCCGACTGCTACCAATGTCAGGGCGATAGCGCCGGCGATCAGCGGGCGCTTGGAACGCTTGCGCGGCTTCTCGGACTCTTGGGCGGCTTGCAGGATGGCGTTCTGAGTCTGGGTGCTCTGCTCCATGTTGAAGCTCCATGCTGTTTTGAATTACGATCATAATATTCACATGTCGGTCGCAATACTACAGGGAAGTACCTACCGTGACGACAAGCGCAACTGACCTCTCCGAAGCGGGTGCCCAGCCCGGCCAACAGTCCACCAAGCGCAAGTTTCTGGTCTTCACGATCATGGCTTTCGGCATGTTCATGGCGCTGATCGACATCCAGATCGTGGCGGCCTCGCTCAACGACGTGCAGGCCGGGCTCAGTGCCGGCCCTGATGAAGTGAGCTGGGTGCAGACCGCCTATCTGATTGCCGAACTGATCATGATTCCCTTCTCGGCGTTTCTCGCCCAGGCGATTTCCACCCGCTGGCTGTTCGCTGCCAGCGCGGCGTTCTTTACCCTGTTCAGCGTGGGTTGCGGGATGGCCTGGAACATCGAGTCGATGATCGTGCTGCGGGCCCTGCAAGGCTTTGCCGGCGGGGCGATGGTGCCCACGGTATTCGCCGTGGGGTTCGTGTTGTTCGAAGGCAAGCAGCGGGCGATGGTCCCGGCAATCCTTGGCATGACCGCGGTGCTGGCACCGACCCTGGGCCCCACGGTGGGCGGCCTGGTGACCTTCTACCTGGACTGGCGCTGGATCTTCTTCATCAACGTGCTGCCGGGGCTGGTGATCTGCATCGGTGCGGCGTTGCTGATCGATGTGGATCGCCCGGACCTGTCCATGCTGCGGCGTATCGACTGGCTGCATTTCGTCGCCATGGCGCTGGCCCTGGGGTGTTTTGAATACGTGCTGGAGGAGGGGCCGCGCAAGGACTGGTTCAGCGATACCGGGATCGTCATCGCGGCCTGGGTGTCCCTTGTGTCCTTTGGTTTGTTCATCGAGCGCTCGTTGTATTCGAACAACCCGATCGTGTCCCTGGTGCCGTTTCGCGACCGCACCTTTTCCATTGCCTGCCTGTTGAACCTGGTGATCGGTTTTGGCCTTTATTCGTCGACCTACCTGGTGCCGGTGTTTCTTGGCCGGGTGCGTGGCTTCGATAGCCTGGAAATCGGCACCACGGTTTTTGTCGTGGGTATCGGGCAGTTGGTCAGTACGATTATTGCTGCCCGGGCCTCGGAAAAAGTTGATCGGCGCCTGATCATCTCGGTGGGTTTCCTCGGCCTGGCGCTGAGCCTGTGGCTGACTTCCCGGGTCACCTCCAACTGGGGATTCGATGAGTTGCTGGTGCCGCAGGTGGCGCGTGGGCTGTTCCTGATGCTGTGCATCGTGCCGAGCGTGAACATGGCCTTGAGCTCGTTCCAGGGGGTTGAACTGCGCCAGGCCTCCGGGCTGTTCAACCTGATGCGCAACCTGGGCGGCGCCATTGGTATTGCTACGGTCAACACCTGGCTGCAGGACGATGCCCGGACTCAGGTCCTGCGCCTGTCCGAGTCGCTGGGGAGCAAGGCTGTCGCCGCCCAGGAACTCATGGGCCAACTGGCGCTGAAGATTGCCGCCGATACACCGGATGCCAGCCACGCTTTCCTGATGGCTCAGGGCATTCTCGGCCGCCTGGTGGGGCGTGAAGCGCTGACCCTGGCCTTTGGCGATGTGTTCCGCCTGATGGCGATGATGTTCGTGGTGGCGTTGTTGCTGGTGCCGTTGTGCAAGGTGCCCCCGGCCGCGCCAGGCGCAGCCGAGGAGGAGAAGTGATAAGCAGCCGGGGCCTAGATGATCGGCGGCCCGGAGCGGGTCTTGCGCAACTGGCTGGGGGTGCAGCCCATGTTTTTCCACATCAGGCGGCGTAGAGCGGTGGAATCGGCATAGCCCACTTTGAAAGCAACTTCTTCAATGCTCATATTGGTGGTTTCCAATAAGCTTTGAACATGTTGCAGGCGAACTTTCTGAATGAAGGCCATGGGCGGCTTTCCCGTGGCGCTACGAATTCTGCGGGATAAGGTCTTCTCGGTTATACGCAAATGTTCGGCAATGGTGCTCAGTGGCGGAACGTTGGGCAGGCAATCCTCGATGAACTTCTCCATTAACAAAACTTCACGGTTTTCCGTTTGCAAGTTGGACAGGGCCATGTAGTGATATTGCGCCGGTCGACCATCTATCAACAGATAACGCATGGTCAATTCAGCAATCTGATTGCCCATCTTATTACGCAATATGTAGAGCATTAGATCCATTTGCGACATGCCTGCGCCTGCTGTAATCATATTTCCGTCATGAATAAGCATGCGTTTTGTGTCGAGTATCGCTTCGGGATAACGCTCTTTGAAAGTTTCATACAGTTGCCAATGAGTGGTGACCGTATGCCCCTCCAGAACCCCCGCCTCACCCAGGACGAAAACTGCTGAACAGGACGCCGCCGTCTGCTGCCCGCGGCGGTGATGGTCATGCACCAACTGGCTGAGCTTGCGGATATCGGCGTGCCCGAGCCGGGTGATCAGTTCGCTGGACAGGCTGAGCCCAGGCAGCCTTTTTTCCCGGCGACAGCCAAAGAAATCCAGCTCCTGGGTGTTCTCCAGCCCCAGTCCCGGGATCACCAGCATGCTGCCTTCGATGGCCTGGACCTTGTCCAGTGGCTGGGCATCCAGGCGCATGCCGTTGCGCATGCGAACCGATTCGCTGCTGCCGATAATCTTCCAGGTGATGGTTGGCCGGCCCATGACTTCGGCGACCTGGTTAGCTGTTCGCAGCACATCCAGGGTGATCGCGACACTCGATCCCATGGCACCTTCCAGCGCAATAAGCGTGAGCACATCCATGTCCATTTTCTCCCTGTAAGTGTCCATTTGTGCATTAGCAAAATATACAAGCTGGTGGCAGACTTCTCAACGCATCCAGATTTCACTTTCCTGCCCACGCTATTCCCTGTGGGACATAAAAAAATATGCATTCATCAAGTGAATGCGTTGCTCTGTCAATAAAATGACATCTTTGTCTACTGCCTAGTAAGAGCTCCCCTTCTTAGGGGCGTTTGTTCGGTTCCTTAGTGCTGAAAATAATAAACGACCTTCAGGTCAATATATGGCTCTCCATTTAAAAAGGATTTTGAATGAACTACGCCGTGCCTCGTGATTATCTTAATGATGTCAATCCAGCCATCTCAGCGCATGTAGCAGTTGATGATCTGCCGTTGGCTGAAGTCCCGGGCATCGAATGTTTAAGTTCGGTTACCGAAGTACTGGCCTATCGCGCATGGCGGCAACCCGATGCCATTGCCTTCATCCATCTGCTCGATGGCGAGCGGGAGGAGGCGTCGATCAGCTACGCCGAACTGTGGAAGCGTAGTCAACGATTGGCCGCCGCGCTGCAGATCTTCGAGCCCCGTGAAAAACGGGTGCTGATGCTGTTCGAGACCGGTATCGACTACATCGTTTCACTGTTCGGCCTGCTGCTGGCCGGTGCCGTGGCGATCCCGGCCTTTCCCCCAGTGGGGACCCGGGGGCTGGAGCGGCTGGCACTGATCTGCGCTGATGCCCATCCGCAACTGGTGCTCACCAGCTCGCGCTTCATGCGGTCCCAGGAGCGGGTCAACGCTCTGCTCCAGGGTGATTTGCCCGCGCCCCAGTGGGTTGACCCGGAGCAGTTGGCCGAGGCGAATTCATCCTGGCGCGGGCAGGCGCTCGCCCACGGCCAACTGGCCCTGCTGCAATACACCTCGGGCTCCACCTCGGCGCCCAAGGGCGTGATGCTGACCCACGACAACCTCTACAGTAATTGCCGCAGTGCCAGCCAGTGGATGGGCCCGGCCAGGAATCGCGTGGGTTGCAGCTGGCTGCCGCCCTATCACGACATGGGCCTGATGGGCGGAATCCTGCAGCCGATCTTCGATGCCTTCCCTACCGTGCTCATCAGCCCCGGGCACTTTGTCCAGCGGCCGCTGCGCTGGCTGGATGCGGTGTCCAGGTACGGCGCCGACGTCACCATCGCGCCCAACTTCGCCTTCGACCTGTGTGTCGAAAACATCACCGACGAGGAACTGGCAGAGCTCGACCTGAGCAAGCTCAAGGCTATCTATTGCGGGGCCGAGCCGGTGCGCCAGAGCACCCTGGCACGCTTCTCCGAACGTTTTGCCGCCGCCGGCTTCAACCCGGCGGCCCTGGGCCCCTGCTACGGGTTGGCCGAGGCCACCGTACTGGTCTCGGGCAAGCGCCACGATGAGCCGGCGTTCAATACCCAGGTGGATCGGGACCAACTCGCCAGTGGCACCCTGGCCATCGTCGATGCCGAGGATGCCCGGGCCCTACCGCTGGTCAGTAGCGGCAGGGTCGCCCCGGGCCTGCGCGTGGCGATTGTCGACCCTGTCAGCCTGCAACCGGTGGCCGACGGCCAGATCGGCGAGATCTGGGTCCAGGGCGACAACGTGGGCGCCGGCTACTGGGGCAAGGAAGCGCTGAGCCAGCAGGTGTTTCGCGCCAGCCTGCCGGGCATCCATGGACGTTTCATGCGCACCGGCGATCTTGGCGCGCTGCACCGCGATGAGCTGTTCGTCACCGGGCGCCTCAAGGACCTGATCATCATTGCCGGGCGCAATCTGTATCCCCAGGACCTGGAGCTGGCGGTGGAAAGCGCCGACCCGCGCATCCGCAGCAACGGCTGCGTGGCGGTGGGCATCGATAACGGCCAGCAGGAACAACTGGCGATCGTGGCCGAGGTCAAGCGCAGCGAGAAACTCGATGAAGCCCAGCAGGAACAGCTGCGCCAGGTGATCACCAGTGCGCTGGTCAGCCAGTTCGGCGTGGCCCCGGCGCGCATCCACCTGGCGCCCATGGGCGGCATTCCACTGACCACCAGTGGCAAGGTCCAGCGCCAGGCCACCCGCAAGGCCCTGCTCAACGACACGCTGGCGCGCTATGGCGCCAGTCGCGCGGCTGCGGCACCTACCCTTAAAACTGCTACGGATGCCCTGTCATGACGGCCATGAATCCTCATATCGACCGCACCGGCCAGCGCGAGCGGCAATTGGCCTGGCTGACGGTCGCAACTCCGGCAGTGGGCACCGTGGTGGCCCTGGTGCTGGCCTGGCATCAGGGCATCGGCTGGCTGGAAATCAGCGCGCTGGCCAGCATGTACCTGTTGACCGCCCTGGGAGTGGAAGTGGGCATGCACCGGTTCTTTTCCCACCATGCGTTCAAGGCCGGCCCGGTGATCACCGCATTCTTCGGCATCGCCGGTTCGATGGCGGCGCAGGGCCCGATCCTGTTCTGGGCGGCGACCCATCGCCAGCACCACGCCTTCACCGACAAGGAAGGCGACCCGCATTCGCCGCGTCCGCTCAAGGCGGGTTTTATCGGCAATATCCAGGGCTGGTGGCACGCTCACCTGGGCTGGCTGTTCAGCCTGCGCAAGCAGAACTGGAGCCAGTTCGTGCCGGACCTGCTGCGCGATCGACTGATCATGCAGATCAACCAGCGCTACTACCTGTGGATCATCCTCGGCCTGCTGCTGCCCAGCCTGGCATGCGGGCTGATAACCCGCAGCTGGGAGGGCGCGCTCAGCGGCCTGCTGTGGGGCGGCTTCGTGCGGATCTTCCTGGTGGACCACGCCACCTGGTGCATCAACTCCTTTGCCCACCGGGTTGGCGGCCGCGACCACAAGACCCGGGATACCAGCCGCAACGTGTTCTGGCTGGCGATTCCGACGGTAGGGGGCGGTTGGCACAACAACCACCACGCCTTCCCGGCGCTGGCCCATGCCGGCCTGAAACCCTGGCAGTTGGATATTGGCGGCCTGTTCATCGAGCTGCTCGCCCTCTGCGGCCTGGCCTGGGATGTCAAACGGCCCGGCCCGACCGTGGCTGCAGAACCTTCAGAAAGCTGATTGCCGGTCCCTACCTCACAGGAAGCAATTCATGGACGAGATACTCACCAATACAGCGACACCAGAGGTCGGCGGGGTTGCCCAGCTGAGCCCGAGTGCGGCCAGGACCAAGGCGCGGATCGCGCTGGCAGTCATGCTGGTGCCCCTGTTCGGGACCTTCGAGGCAATCCGACTATGGTTCACCGGCCAGGTCCATGCCCTGGATTTCATCCTCTTCGCGGTGTTCTATGCGGTGCAGATGTTCGGGGTTTCCATGGGCTACCACCGTTACCTGGCCCATCGTGCGTTCAAGACCTCGCGGCTGATGAGCAGCCTGATGCTGATCGCCGGTTGCATGGCGGCCCAGGGGCCGATCCTGTTCTGGGTCACCACCCATCGCCGGCACCACACCTACAGTGACCAGCACGGTGACCCGCATTCCCCCAACCTCATGGGCCAGAGCCGCTGGCAACGGGCCAAGGGGCTGTGGCATGCGCACATGCCGTGGATGCTGGCCCCGGACATGTCGAGCTGGAACTTCTTCGCCCCGGACATCCTGCGCGACCGCCGGCTGTTCTTCTACAACCAGACCTACCTGTTCTGGGTGGCCCTGGGGGTAATCCTGCCAGGGGTGATCGGCGGGCTGGTCAGCCAGAGCTGGTCCGGTGCCTGGAGCGGCCTGATCTTCGGCGGCCTGGCGCGGATCTTCGTCGCCAACCAGGCGGCCTGGTGTGTGGGCTCCATCTGCCACCGCTACGGCGCTCGCCCGTTCGTGACCCACGACCAGAGCACCAACAACTGGATCGTGGCCTTCCTCACCTTTGGCGAGGGGCTGCAAAACAATCACCACGCATTCCCTGCCTGGTACCGGCATGGCGTGCACTGGTGGGAGCCCGACCTGTCGGGCTGGACACTGGCGTTAATGGGCAAGCTGAGACTGGTCTCAGACCTGCGTTCCCCGTCCCAGGCAATGATCGACAAAGTCCGCAAGCGCCAGGCCTCGTCCTGAAACGCCCAATCGGCTGATCGTATTAACCACCTCACTCATCAAGGAAGATCCTATGTCCAATTTCATCTCCAATTTGCTGAGCACTCTGAGCTTCTCAGAGAAAAAACAGGCGGCGGTCGAACTCAACGAGGACAGCATCAAGCATTGGCTGGTGCAGAAGATGGGCGCGCTCTTGAAGATCGATCCTTCCCAGGTCGATACCGCCCGCAGTTTCGAGTCCTACGGCCTCGATTCGCTGGTAGCGGTGAAGGTGGCGGGTGACCTGGAGAAGTTCATGGAGCAGCGCCTGTCGCCGGCCCTGCTGTTCGAATACTCCAGCATCGATGACCTGTCCAAATACCTGGCCAATGAACTGACCACATCCGAAGTTTGACTTCGCAGGAGCTTGGCCATGGCCATTGCACAGATGCCCTCGCAAAAAAACGATAAATTCAATGACCTGCTCCGACGCTCTCAGGAGATCGAGGGCCTGCGTCTGACCGACGCAATCCCCAAGCACCTGTATCAGCCGCGGGTATGGCGCGGGATGCTCAGCTTCGTCGTCAGCTACATGCTCTACATCGGTGCCATCGTGGCGGTCGCCCACGTGCACTGGATGTTCTACCTGCCGCTGTGGCTGGTGGCGGGCCTGGGCGGCTGGGGCCTGTTCTGTGTCGCTCACGATTGCGGGCACAACTCGTTCTCGCGCAACCGCAGCTTCAACCACATCCTCGGGCACATCGCGCTGCTGCCGTTGCTGTACCCGTTCCACGGCTGGCGCCACATGCACAACATGCACCACGCCAACACCAACAACCTGGAAATGGACGTCGACTGGCGCCCGGTGCTGCGCGTGCAATATGACGCCATGCCCTGGTGGGACAAGCTGGTCTACAGCAGCACCCGCACCTGGCTGTTCTGGCTGGGCACGGTCAACTACCAGCGTCACTCGGGCTTCCGTCCGTCGATGTTCCACAAGCTCGAAGCGCGCAACGAAGTGCGTCGCTCGATCCTGTTCATGGTGGTGGCTGCGCTGATCTACCTGCCGACCCTGGTCTACTTCACCGGCTTCACCGGTCTGTTCCTGTACTTCATCGCCCCGTGGCTGGCGACCCATGCCTGGTTCAGCCTGACCACCATGATGCACCACATCAGCGACGAGACCCCGTTCCTCACCAAGGAACACTGGAGCTTCAACAGCAGCCGCCTGCTGCTGACCACCGACTACATGTACCCCAAGTGGCTGCTGTTCCTGACCCACTACATTTCGGTGCACACCGCGCACCATGTGGCGCCGATCATTCCCCACTACAACCTGCCCGAAGCCCAGGCCGCGTTGAAGACGGCCTTCCCCGGCATGGTCCGGGAAAAGCCCATGACCGTGCAGGACGTGTGGCACGTGGCGCGTAGCTGCCACCTGTACGACCCGGTGAACGGTTTCTATGAGTCCTTCGACCAACCAGCCCAGGCGGCCGGTGACCCGAGCACCCCCGGAGCCCGGGCCGCCAACGGCCCGTTGACCATGAAGCAGCAGATGCTGCGCAGCTACATGGGCGTGCTGGGATCGGTGTCGCTGGAGACCGCCGGGGCCAAGGCCACCGACCTGTTCGGCTACACCCGGGAATACATCAAGCAGCCGGACAAGGAAATGAGCCCCCTGGGCGCCCAGCGTTTCCATATCAAGGGTATCCCCGGCGTTCCCCATGGCTATCAGTGGGGCACGGGCAACCAGACCATCCTGCTGGTCCATGGCTGGGGTGCGGACAGCCGCAGCCTGTATTCCTTCACCCGGGTCCTGCAGCGCCAGGGCTTCAAGGTCGCGACCTTCGATGCGCCGGCCCACGGCATCTCGCCGGGCTCGCTGAGCACCATGACCGAGTTCAAGGACGCGGTGAAAGCGGCGATTGTCGCCCTCGGTGACGTGGTGGGTATCGTTGCCCATTCCCTGGGCGGGATCGCCGCCACCGGAGCCCTGGCCGAACTGGCCGAGACTCATCGGATCAAGGCCCTGTGCCTGCTGGGTTCGCCGGCCAACCTGCCGGTGGTGATCCAGCGCTGGGCCAACGGCTACCTGAAGCTCAAGCCGGCGGTGGTCCAGGCCATGCACCGGGAACTGTGGAAACGCAACGGCGTGCCGGTGGAGCACTGGGATATCCCGGCGCTGGGCAACGCCCTGCAACTGCCAACCCTGGTGCTGCATGACCTCAACGACCCGATCGTGCCGTTCTGCGAAGCGCAGCAGATCACCACGCTGATGCCATGGGCCAAGCTGGAGCCGGTGTCCGGGCTCGGGCATGTGCGGATCCTCTCCGATGCCGCGGTACTGGAGCAGGTGGCGCAGTTCCTCGTGGAGAACGTCAAGGTGGCCGAAGTGGCTCAGGCCAGCGCATGAGAACAACGCATAACCCTTTGATGATGGTTGACCACCCATGAGCACCTACGCTGAAAACGCTGTGGCCGAATCCGGCCTGTGGATGTGCCTGATCTGTGGCTGGATCTACGATCAACGCCTTGGCGATCCGGATTCGGGGGTGCCTCCGGGCACCGCCTGGGACGACATTGCCGAGGATTGGACCTGCCCGGAATGCGGCGTGAGCAAGTTGGACTTCAACATGGTGAAGCTGTAGCCCAGCGCTTGAATTCTGTAGTCGATGAGGAAGGAAGATGGCGACCCAAGAGCCAAGGCCGGCACCTGCCAGGGGCCGGCGCAACAGCTTCAGGAAGATGCTCTTCAAGGGCATTTACAACGGGGTTCTGGGGCTGCTTCGCTGCAGCTTCTGGATCGAGTCGCGGCTTTTTCCCCAGCGCGCTGCAGCACGGGCGCTGAAGATGTTCACGACGCCACAACGGCTGCGCCAGCATTTTCCGCAGACCTTGCCCAGCGCCACGGTGCAGGACCTGGAAACCGACCAGGGGCGCCTGCGCTGCTTTCGCTGGACTCCACCGCAGGTCCGGCGCCGGGTGGTGCTGGTGCACGGTTGGAGTGGCGCCAGCACCCAGTGGCAGTACCTGATCCCGCTGTTGCTGGAGGAGGGCTGCGAGGTCCTCTCCTTCGACTGCATCGGCCATGGCGGCAGCGGCGGTCGGCAGGCCTCGCTGCCGACCTTCGTCAGCATGCTCGACCAGGTGCAAAAGCAACTGGGGCCCTTCGACACCGTGATTGGTCACTCCCTGGGCGGCGCTGCCGCCGGGTATGCCTTGAGCACTCCGGTCGGCAAGGGTTTCCAGCGGGCGGTCCTGGTGGCCGCGCCGGCCGATATCGAAAACGTGGTCCGGCGCTTTGGCGCATTTTTGTGGATCAACGATGACGTCAGGCAACGCATGCAACTTCTGGTTGAGCAACGCTATCAGAAGGACATGGCCAGCCTGGCGGTCAGCCGTTATGGGCGCCAGGTGGAGGTCCCGGTGCTGCTGGTGCATGACCAGCAGGATCAGGAAGTCCCGGCAGATGACCTGCAATCCTTCGCCGAAGGCTTGCGACACCGGCGGGTCTTGCAGACTCGCGGGTTGGGCCATCTGAAAATTCTCAAGGACAGCGCGACCATGGAGGCCGTGGTCGAGTTTGTCTGTGCAAAGGACGGCAACCTATGAGTGAAAGTTACGATGTGATCGTTATTGGTGCGGGTCCCGGCGGCTATGTCGCCGCCATCCGGGCCGCGCAACTGGGGCTCAAGACAGTCTGCATCGAGCGCTACAAGGGCAAGGATGGCAAGACCGCCTTGGGCGGGACGTGCCTGAACGTTGGCTGCATTCCCTCCAAGGCACTGCTGGACAGTTCCCACCACTACTACGAAGCGCGCAACGGCTTCGAAGTGCACGGCATCGGCATCAGCAATCCGCAGATGGATGTGCCGGCCATGCTGGCGCGCAAGGACAACGTGGTGCGCAATTTCAACGGCGGCATTGCCTCGCTGTTCAAGGCCAATGGCGTGGCCCTGCTGGAAGGTCACGGCAAGCTGCTGGCCAACAAGGAAGTGGAAGTCACCGCCGCCGATGGCAGCACGCAACGCATCAGCGCCGGCAATATCATCCTGGCTCCCGGCTCGCGGCCGATCGACATTCCCGCGGCGCCCCTGGCCGGCGAGGTGATAGTGGACTCCACCGGCGCCCTGGAATTCACCCAGGTGCCCAAGCGCCTCGGGGTGATCGGTGCCGGCGTCATCGGCCTGGAACTGGGGTCGGTCTGGGCACGCCTGGGGGCTGAAGTCACAGTGCTGGAAGCCCTTGACAGCTTCCTCCCGGCGGTGGATGCGCAGATCGCCAAGGAGGCGCAGAAGATCCTCGGCAAGCAGGGCCTGGATATCCGCCTGGGCGCCCGGGTGACGGCCTGCGAAGTGCAGGGCGACAGCGTCAAGGTCAGCCTCAGTGAGGCCGGCGAGGACAAGCAGCAGGTGTTCGACCGGCTGATCGTCGCCGTCGGTCGCCGCCCCCTGACCACCGATCTGCTGGCCGCCGACAGCGGCGTGCACCTGGACGAACGCGGTTTCATCCACGTCGATGGCCAGTGCTGCACCAGCGTTCCCGGGGTGTTCGCCATTGGCGACGTGGTACGCGGCCCGATGCTGGCGCACAAGGCTTCTGAAGAGGGGGTGATGGTGGCCGAGGGGATTGCCGGGCATCGGCACCCGTTGAACTACGACCTGATCCCCTCGGTAATCTACACCCACCCGGAAATCGCCTGGGTCGGCCAGACCGAGCAGGCCCTCAAGGCCGAGGGCGTCGAGTTGAACATCGGCACCTTCCCGTTCGCTGCCAGCAGCCGGGCCATGGCGGCCAACGACACCGCCGGGCTGGTCAAGGTGATTGCCGATGCAGGCACCGACCGCGTGCTGGGCGTGCATGTGATCGGGCCGGGCGCGGCGGAGCTGGTTCAGGAAGGGGCCATCGGCATGGAGTTCGGCACCAGCGCCGAGGACCTGGGGATGATGGTGTTCTCCCATCCGACCCTGTCCGAAGCCCTGCATGAAGCCGCGCTGGCCGTGAATGGCCAGGCGATCCATATCGGCAATCGCAAGAAGAAAGCCCCCGCCGGCGTCAAATAGCCAGTGGCCCCGGCCCCGCTCATGCAGCGCGGCCGGGGTTTGCTGCATCCCCGCGTTTCAGCGCAAGAACGGCACATCCCCAAGAATGGTCGCGCGCTGCATCACCCGGCGCTGTGGACGGTAGTCGTCCACCGCATAGTGCTGGGTCACGCGGTTGTCCCAGAAGGCAATGTCGTTCTCCTGCCAGCGCCAGCGAATGGTGAATTCCGGGCGGGTGGCGTGGGCGAACAGCAGGTGCAGGATGGCTGCGCTTTCGCTCTCCGACAGCTCATTGATCCGGGTGGTGAAGCCGTCGTTGACGAACAGCGACTTGCGCCCGCTCACCGGGTGCGTGCGGATCACCGGGTGCGACAGCGGCGGGTTCTTGCGCCGGGTTTCTTCCCAGCGCGCCAGGTCCTCGGGGGTGTTGCCGAAGCGCTCCAGAGGGAAGGACTTGGTGAAGTCGTGGGTCGCGGTCAGGCCCTGCAGCAGATTCTTCATTGGCTCCGACAGCGCCTCGTAGGCGGCAATGCCGCTGGCCCACAGGGTATCGCCGCCGAACTCCGGCAGCAGCTTGGCGCTGAGCACCGCGCCCAGGGCCGGGGTCGGCAGAAAGGTTACGTCGGTGTGCCAGATGGCGTTGTCGCGCACGTCGGTCTCGGCGGTATCGAGGATCAATACCTCCGGCTGCTCCGGCACATTGGGGTAGATCGGGTGGATGTGCAGGTCGCCGAAGCATGCGGCGAAACGCGCCTGCTGCTGCGGGGTGACCGGCTGGTTGCGAAAGAACAGTACCTGGTGCTTGAGCAGCGCCTGCTCGATGGCGTCACGATGTTCGATGCTCAAGGGCTGGCTGATATCGATGCCGCCGATCTGGGCGCCGAGGGCGGAGCTTAGAGGAGTGATGGTCAGGCTCATGGTCGTTCTCTTGTACGGCGCCGGACGTCGGCGTGGTCGGATTCGGTTTATCTGCATCAATCTTGAAATCGCTGGCATGCACGGCTACAGACAACCGGGGCAATCGACGCAAGGCAGGCGCCAGTCAGTGGCTCTGGCCATGCCAGGGCACCAGCTTGCGCTGCAGGGCGCGCAGGCCCATTTCCATGGCGAAGGCGATCAGGGCAATCACCAGGATCCCCAGCACCACCACATCGGTGACCAGGAATTGCGCGGCGGACTGCACCATGAAACCCAGGCCGCTGGTGGCGGCAATCAGCTCTGCCGCCACCAGGGTCGACCAGCCCACGCCCAGGCCGATGCGCACGCCGGTGAGGATGTCCGGCAAGGCGCTGGGCAGGATCACATGGCGAATCAGCTGGGCCCGGGTAGCCCCCAGAGACTGGGCGGCGCGCAGCTTCGCCGGGTCCACGGTGCGCACGCCGGTGGCGGTGGCGATGGCGATCGGGGCGAAGATCGCAAGGTAGATCAGCAGCACCTTGGACAGCTCGCCAATGCCGCACCAGATGACGATCAGCGGCAGGTAGGCCAGGGGCGGAATCGGCCGGTAGAACTCGATCAAAGGGTCGAGCACGCCACGGGCGATGCGGTTGGCGCCGATGGCGATGCCCACCGGAATCGCCGTCAGCACGGCAAAGCCCAGGGCCAGGCCGATGCGTTGCAGGCTCGCCGCCAGGTGCTGCCATAGGGTGGAATCCATGTAGCCGCTGGTGGCCAGCAACCAGCCCTTTTGCAGCACCGCAGAAGGGGGCGGCAGGAACAGCGGCTCGATCAGGCCGGTGGCGGTGACGGCCCACCACAAGGCCAGCAGGACCACCAGGGTCAGCACGCTGATCCAGCGGGTGCTCAGGCTGCGGCGCGCGATTTGTGGCGCTTTGGGGTTGGCATCGCCGGTGGCGGTGGCGGGAATCTCGTAGCTGCTCATGGCCGCTCCTGCTGCTGGGTGGCGCTGCGCTGGGAGAACACCCGGGCCAGCACGTGTTCGCGGGTTTCGATGAACCGCGGGTCGGACTTGATCGCCCGCGCCGACTCGCCGGCGGCGTAGCGCTGGCCGAAGTCCAGGTTCAGGCGTTCGACGATCTGCCCCGGGTTGGGCGCCAGGAGAATCAGGTCGGTGGCCAGGAACACCGCTTCCTCGATGTCGTGGGTAATCAGGAACACCGGCTTGGCAGTGCGCCGCCAGACTTGCAGCAACAGCTCCTGCATCTGCTCGCGAGTGAAGGCATCCAGGGCACCGAAGGGTTCGTCCATCAGCAGCACCCGCGGGTCGGCTGCCAGGGCGCGGGCCAGGCCTACACGCTGCTTCTGGCCACCGGAGAGCTGCCAGATGCGGCGCTTGTCGAAGCCGGCCAGGTCCACCAGGGCAAGCATTTCCCGAGCCCGGGCTTCGCGCTTGTCGCGGGCCACGCCGGCCAGCTCCAGGCCGAAGGCGACGTTGCCCAGCACGTCCTGCCAGGGCAGCAGGGCATCGTCCTGGAACACCACGCCGCGTTCGGCGCTGGGGCCCTGCACCGGTACGCCATCGAGCTGGATGCGCCCGGCGCTGGGTTCGACGAAGCCGGCAATCAGGTTCAGCAGCGAGGTCTTGCCGCTGCCGGAAGGGCCCAGGGCGACCAGCAGTTGCTGTGGCCCCAGGGTCAGGGAAATATCCGCCAGCACCGGTTCGGCGGCGCCGGGGTACTGTGCGCTGATGCGCTCCAGTTGTAGCAAGGCCATGACGGCTATCTCCTGTCCTGACGCGGGTTATTCAGGGATGAACTTGGCGCTGACGTAGGGGGCGTAGTCCGGCAGCACTGCCTCGACCTTGCCCTGCTCCTTGAGGAACGCGGCGGTGTCGGTGATGGCCTTGGTGGTCGGCGCACCGAGGCTGACCACCTGGTCGGCGGCCAGCGGGTAGACGTTGCCCTGCAGCAGCAGCGGGATATCGCTGGCCTTGGCTCCGGAGAGTTTCACCAGCTTGTCGACGTTGCCCTGGTTGGCCAGCCAGGCTTGCGGGTCCTTGCGGTACTGGGCGTAGGCATCCAGGGTCACCTTGGCGAAGGCCGTGACGATTTCCGGGTGCTTCTCGGCAAAATCCTTGCGCACGATCCAGGCATCGAAGGTCGGCGCGCCGAACTTGGCCAGTTCACCGGAGGTGATCAGCACCTTGCCGTTTTCCTTGGCCACGCCCAGGGCCGGGTCCCAGACGTAGGTGGCGTCGATATCGCCGCGCTTCCAGGCGGCGATGATCGCCGGTGGCGCGAGGTTGAGGATCTGCACTTTCGAGGGGTCGATGTTCCAGTGCTTCAGGGCTGCCAGCAGGCTGTAGTGGCCGGTGGAAACGAAGGGCACGGCGACCTTCTTGCCGACCAGATCCTGAGGGCTGTTGATCCCGGAACCGTCCCGGGCCACCAGGGCTTCGGCGGCGCCGATCTGGGTGGCGATGAGGAAGGTCTGCACCGGCACCTTGCGGGTGATGGCGGCGGTCAGCGGGCTGGAGCCCAGGTAGCCGATCTGCACATCGCCGGAAGCGATGGCGGCGATGACGTCGGCGCCGTTATCGAATTTGCGCCAGTTGATCTTGGCCTGGGTGGCTTTTTCATAGCTGCCGTCGGCTTGCGCGACCTTGGCCGGGTCGACGGTGGTCTGGTAGGCGACGGTGACGTCGGCCGCCTGGGCGAAGAAACTCGCTGCGGCCAGGGACGCGGCCGCCAGGAGGCGAAGGGGGAAATGCAGTTTCATGGGAGGCTCCTCATAGGCGGCCGGTGATCGGCGTGGGAGGAGACTAAATGATCTAAGAATGCAGAAATAAATAACTTATTTGCATTAGCTTATGAGGGGAATATTCAGCGTGCTGTTCGCCGGCCAGCCGGCTCCTACGGGAGGGGTGTAGGAGCCGGCTTGCCGGCGAAGCGTCAGTTGCTGATGGCCAGGATGCTGGCCTGGTAGGCACCGACGAACACGTCGAAATCACCCACCTCGTTCTGTTCAAGCTCGGTCTGCTGTTCCAGGGATTTGCGCGCCGCTTCTTCGAACGCGGCTTGCTCTTCCTTGCTCAGGGCCTGGCTGCGGAAGTACTCGGCATGGGCCTGGCTCTGGCGCAGGGAGAACTGGGTGAAGCTCTCCTTGTGCTCGCTCATGGCCGCCAGCACCTGGGCCGAAGGGGTCAGGGACGAATCCTTGACCTTGGCCAGTTGGGCGTCCAGGGCCTTGCTGTGCACGTCGCTGCCATGGCTCTGGTCGAGCAGGGCGGCCAGAGGGGCGATCTGCTCCAGCAGTTGGGCGGCCCACTCCTTCATTTCCACCGGCTGGCCCTGGCGTTGCAGCTGCAGGCCCGGGCGCCGGCCTTCCTTGACCACGGCGAGGAAGTTCGAGGTGGCATTGCCGCACTCGTTGTTCTCGAACAGCGGGCTGTCGTTGAGTGCGCAATACAGCAGGAAGGCGTCGAGGAAGCGGGCTTCCTGGATGTCGATGCCCAGTGGCAGGAACGGGTTGATGTCCAGGCAGCGTACTTCGACGTACTGGATACCCCGGGCCATCAGCGCCTGGATCGGCCGCTCGCCGGTGTAGGTCACGCGCTTGGGGCGGATGTTGGAGTAGTACTCGTTTTCGATCTGCAGGATGTTGGTGTTCAGTTGCACCCACTCGCCATCCTTGTGGGTGCCGACTTCCACATAGGGCGCGTAGGGCGTGGCCACGGCCTTGCGCAGGCTGTCGGTGTAGCTATTCAGGTCGTTGTAGCAAGGGGTCAGGCCGGCCTGGGCCTTGCTCTGGTAGCCCAGGTCGCTCATGCGCAGGCTGGTGGCGTAGGGCAGGTACAGGGTCTCGGCGTCCAACTGCTCCAGCTGGTGCGAGCGGCCGCGCAGGAAGCCCGCGTCCAGGGCCGGCGAGGCACCGAACAGGTACATCAGCAGCCAGCTGTAGCGACGGAAATTGCGGATCAGCGCGATATAAGCCGAGGACTGGTAGTCACGGTCGGTACCGACAAAGCCCTCGGCCTGCTTGAGCAGCGGCCATAGCTGTTCCGGCAGGGAAAAGTTGTAGTGGATCCCGGCAATGCACTGCATGGTCTTGCCGTAGCGCAGGGCCAGGCCCTTGCGGTACACGTACTTGAGCTGACCGATGTTGGAGGTGCCGTAGTAGGCGATGGGGATATCTTCCTCGGCCGGCAACGGGCACGGCATCGATGGACTCCACAGGTACTCGTTGCCGAGCTTGCTGTAGGCGAAGCGATGAATCTTGTCGAGGCTGGCCAGGGTGTCCGCCGGGTCCTTGAGGGCCGGGGTGATGAACTCCAGCAGCGACTCGGAGTAGTCCGTGGTGATCTGTTCGTTGGTCAGCGCGGAACCCAGTTCTTCCGGGTGCGGGGTCTGTGCCAGGCGGCCTTCGCCGGTGACACGCAGGCATTCACGTTCGATACCGTGCAGGCACTGCTCGAGCAGAGAGAGGTTAGCGCGCTCGCCGAGCAGAGCCAGGCGGCGGTTGAGAAGTTCGCTCAAGTTGGATTCCTTCACGCGTCAGTCGCCCCAATATGGGGGTGGGCAGGACGGTCTACAAGGGTGAAGTTAAAACTGGCGTTTTCGCCTGGTTTTTGAGTCAAGCCGACTCGCCTGAAAACGCCAATCCTTCATCCCTGAATCTGGCTTTAGCGCGGGCAGAAAACTCCGACGCCGCTTTTGCAGCGCCGAAATTAACCCAAATACATGACAGGGAGCTATAGGACCGCGAAGGTGCCTTGTGCTTTTGCGACCAGTTTGTCGCCCTGGATCACATCCGCTTCCACCACCAGGGTGCGGCGGCCGGGGTGGATCACCTTGGCCCGGCACAGCACCTCGCCCTCGGCCACGGCGCGGATGTAGTTGATCTTGCACTCGATGGTGGCGCTCTGCTGGTCGAAGCCGTGGGTGCTGGAGCAGGCCAGCCCCATGGCAATGTCCACCAGGCTGAAGATCGCCCCGCCGTGCAGCTTCTGCCCGCGATTGCGCAGTTGCGGGGTCAGCTCCAGGGCGACGTCCGCTTCGCCGGTTTCCAGGCGTTGCAGACGGCAGCCGAGCAATTGGCTGAAGGCGCTTTCGGTCAGGCCGGCAGGGATCTGCATCAGCGTTTCTTCAACTGCTTGGCGTTGGCGAACAGCGAGGCCATGGCGTTGTTGCTCGGGGCGGGCGCGGCACTCTCCTTGCGCGGTGCATTGCCCTGGGAGGAGCGTGGCGCCGAGCCGGGGCGGGAGCCACGGGCACCGTCGATCTTCTCGCCCGGGGTGTCGCCCATGCGCATCGACAGGCCGACGCGTTTGCGCGGGATATCGACTTCCATGACCTTCACTTTCACCACGTCACCGGCCTTCACCGCTTCGCGTGGGTCCTTGATGAACTTCTCCGACAGCGCCGAAATGTGCACCAGGCCGTCCTGGTGCACGCCGATGTCGACGAAGGCCCCGAAATTGGTGACGTTGGTCACCACGCCTTCGAGGATCATCCCCAGTTGCAGGTCCTTGAGGTCTTCGACACCGTCCTGGAACTCGGCGGTCTTGAACTCGGGGCGCGGGTCGCGGCCGGGCTTGTCCAGTTCCTGGAGGATGTCGGTGACGGTGGGCAGGCCGAAGGTTTCGTCGGTGAACTTTTTCGGGTCCAGGCGCTTGAGGAAGCCGCTGTCGCCGATCAGCGAGCGGATGTCGCGGCCGGTGTCGGCAGCGATGCGTTGTACCAGCGGGTAGGCTTCCGGGTGCACTGCGGAAGCGTCCAGCGGGTTGTCGCCGTTCATCACACGCAGGAAGCCGGCGGCCTGTTCGAAGGTCTTTTCACCCAGGCGGGCGACTTTTTTCAGCGCGGCGCGGGTCTTGAAGGCACCGTGTTCGTCGCGGTGGCTGACGATGTTCTGCGCCAGGGTCGCGTTGAGGCCGGAGATCCGCGCCAGCAGGGCCACGGAGGCGGTGTTGACGTCGACGCCCACGGCGTTCACGCAGTCTTCCACCACCGCGTCCAGGCCACGGGCCAGTTTCAGTTGCGAGACATCGTGCTGGTACTGGCCGACACCGATGGACTTGGGGTCGATCTTCACCAGCTCGGCCAGTGGATCCTGCAGGCGGCGGGCGATGGACACCGCGCCACGGATCGATACGTCCAGGTCCGGGAATTCCTTGGCCGCCAGCTCCGAGGCCGAGTACACCGATGCACCGGCTTCGGAGACCATGACCTTGGTCATCTTCATGGCCGGGTATTTCTTGATCAGCTCGGCCGCCAGCTTGTCGGTTTCCCGGCTGGCGGTGCCGTTGCCGATGGCGATCAGGTCCACCGAGTGCTTGGCGCACAGGGCAGCCAGAATGCCCAGGGTCTGGTCCCACTTGTTATGCGGCACATGGGGGTAGACGGTGGCGTGGTCCAGCAGCTTGCCGGTGGCATCCACCACCGCCACCTTGCAGCCGGTGCGCAGGCCCGGGTCCAGGCCCAGGGTGGCGCGCGGGCCGGCCGGAGCGGCCAGCAGCAGGTCGTGCAGGTTGTGGGCGAAGACGTTGATCGCCTCGGTTTCCGCGCCATCGCGCAGTTCGCCCAGCAGGTCTGTTTCCAGGTGGGTGTAGAGCTTGACCTTCCAGGTCCAGCGCACCACTTCGCCGAGCCATTTGTCGGCCGGGCGGTTCTGGTTCTGGATGCCGAATTGCTGGCCGATCATGCCTTCGCACGGGTGCATGGTGCCCGGCAGTTCGTCACCGACTTTCAGCGCGGAGCTGAGAATGCCTTCGTTGCGGCCACGGAAAATTGCCAGGGCGCGGTGCGATGGCATGCTTTTGAGTGGTTCATCGTGTTCGAAGTAGTCGCGGAACTTGGCGCCTTCCTCTTCCTTGCCGGCGATCACGCGGGCGCTGATGGTCGCTTCCTGCTTGAGGAAATTGCGCAGCTTTTCCAGCAGGCTGGCGTCTTCGGCGAAGCGCTCCATCAGGATGTACTTGGCGCCTTCCAGGGCGGCCTTGACGTCGGCCACGCCTTTTTCGGCGTCGACGAAGCGTGCGGCTTCGGTTTCCGGAGCCAGGTTCGGGTCGTTGAACAGGCCGTCGGCCAGTTCGCCGAGGCCGGCTTCCAGGGCGATCTGGCCCTTGGTGCGGCGCTTCTGCTTATAAGGCAGGTAAAGGTCTTCGAGGCGGGTCTTGGTGTCGGCCAGCTTGATGTCGCGTGCCAGCTCCGGGGTCAGCTTGCCTTGCTCTTCGATGCTGGCCAGGATGCTGATCCGCCGTTCGTCGAGTTCTCGCAGGTAGCGCAGGCGCTCTTCCAGATGACGCAGCTGGGTGTCATCGAGGCTGCCGGTGACTTCTTTCCGGTAGCGGGCGATGAAGGGCACGGTGGAGCCTTCATCCAATAGAGCGACGGCCGCTTCGACCTGTTGTGGGCGTACGCCGAGTTCCTCGGCAATGCGGCTGTTGATGCTGTCCATAAAACCACCTGACAAATTGTGAAAGCAGGCCCGCGGGCACGAAAATAAGGCCCGGCGAGTCTGGTTGAGCGGCCTGGCACGCGCCGCCACCTGGATCAAAAGGCTGCCTGTTGACCCGTGAAATCGAAAAAATACTGCCGGCCCGGGTAAAAAAATAAACCGGCCGCAGGCGTACTGATCAGATATTGCCCAACACAAAAGGCGGCGCATTATACCCAGCGTTAGCCGTTGCGGGGTGATCGCCAGCCTCAGGCCGACAGCGGGTTTGCTGGCGATAGAGGAAAAATCTGCTAACAATGCACTCGGTGCGTATAACGGCAGCTACGCCATAATGCGCACCGAGATTAGAGGAGCATCCAATGAGCAGCACTGTACAAACTGCTGAAGGCGAAAAAATTCTTATTGTTGACGACGACCCGGGGCTGAGCAGCCTGCTGGAGCGTTTCTTCGTCAGCAAGGGCTACCGTGCCCGCGCAGTACCGAACACCGAGCAAATGGACCGCCTGCTGGGTCGCGAAGTGTTCAACCTGGTGGTACTCGACCTGATGCTGCCCGGCGAAGACGGCTTGACCGCATGCCGCCGCCTGCGCAGCGCGAACAACCAGATTCCGATCATCATGCTCACCGCCAAGGGCGACGAGCTGAGCCGCATCAAGGGCCTGGAACTGGGCGCCGACGATTACCTGGCCAAGCCGTTCAACCCCGACGAGCTGATGGCGCGGGTCAAGGCCGTATTGCGTCGCCAGTCCGCCCCGGTGCCGGGTGCGCCGGGCAGCGAAGACGAAAGCGTGACCTTCGGCGACTACGAGTTGTCCCTGGCCACCCGCGAGCTCAAGCGCGGCAATGAAGTGCACATGCTCACCACCGGTGAATTCGCGGTGCTCAAGGCGCTGGTGATGAACGCCCGCCAGCCGCTGACCCGGGACAAGTTGATGAACCTGGCCCGTGGTCGCGAATGGGACGCCCTGGAGCGTTCCATTGACGTGCAGATCTCCCGCCTGCGTCGGATGATCGAGCCCGATCCTTCCAAGCCGCGCTACATCCAGACCGTCTGGGGCGTGGGTTATGTCTTTGTGCCGGATGGCACCGCGACCAAGTGATCATTGATTTGTAGGAGCCAACGCCCGGGCCGGTAACGACCCGGGCGTTCGCATTCCGCAACGGTGCGAGCGCGAGTCGCTCCTGCAAAGTGTGTAGTGGCTGTTATGAAAACCCCGCTGTGGTTCCCCCAGAGTTTCTTCTCCCGCACCCTGTGGCTGGTGCTGATCGTGGTGCTGTTTTCCAAGGCATTGACCCTGGTTTATCTGTTGATGAACGAGGACGTGCTGGTGGACCGGCAGTACAGCCACGGCGTGGCCCTGACCCTGCGCGCCTACTGGGCCGCCGATGAATCCAACCGTGACCAGATCGCCGAGGCTGCCGGCCTGATCAAGGTGGTGGGCAGCGGCGTACCGGCCGGCGAGCAGCATTGGCCCTACAGCGAGATCTACCAGCGGCAGATGCAGGCCGAACTGGGCGCCGACACCGAAGTGCGCCTGCGCATGCATGCGCCGCCGGCGCTCTGGGTGCGGGCGCCGAGCCTGGGGGACGGCTGGCTCAAGGTGCCGCTGTACCCCCACCCGCTGCGGGGGCAGAAGATCTGGAGCGTGCTGGGCTGGTTCCTGGCCATTGGCCTCTTGTCCACCGCCTCGGCCTGGATTTTCGTCAGCCAACTCAACCAGCCCCTCAAGCGCCTGGTGTATGCCGCCCGGCAACTGGGCCAGGGGCGCAGCGTGCGCCTGCCCATCAGCGATACGCCCAGCGAGATGACCGAGGTCTACCGCGCGTTCAACCAGATGGCCGAGGACGTGGAACAGGCAGGGCGAGAACGGGAGTTGATGCTGGCCGGGGTGTCCCACGACCTGCGCACGCCGCTGACCCGGCTGCGCCTGTCCCTGGAATTGATGGGCGATCACACTGACCTGACCGACGACATGGTGCGGGATATCGAGGACATGGACGCCATTCTCGACCAGTTCCTGGCCTTCATTCGCGATGGGCGCGACGAGTCGGTGGAAGAGGTGGACCTGGGCGATCTGGTGCAGGAAGTGGCGGCGCCCTACAACCAGAACGAAGAACGGGTGCACCTGCGCCTGGAGCCGATCCAGCCGTTCCCGCTGCGCCGGGTGTCGATGAAGCGTCTGCTCAACAACCTGATCGGTAACGCCCTGAATCATGCGGGTACGGAAGTGGAAGTGGCGGCCTATGTGTCCGGTGACACCAATGCGCCCTATGTGGTGCTCAGCGTGATGGACCGTGGCGCGGGGATCGATCCTTCGGAACTGGAAGCGATCTTCAACCCCTTCACCCGTGGCGACCGTGCCCGGGGCGGCAAGGGCACCGGGCTGGGGCTGGCCATCGTCAAGCGGATTGCCGCCATGCACGGTGGCAATGTCGAACTGCGCAACCGCCCCGATGGTGGCCTGGAAGCGCGGGTACGCCTGCCGCTGGGCTTGCTGCTGCCCCGTGATGCGGATTGATCAGGGCTTCGCTCCTGCAGGCAGCACATAGCCCGTAGGAGCTGGCTTGCCAGCGCAAGGCCGGCCACGCGATCCCTAGCCCTTGCCCTTGGTCCGGGTCATGTTCGGCCCGCCGTTCTTCTCGATGTGCTCGATGATGATTCCCGCCACGTTCTTGCCGGTGGTGGTCTCGATGCCTTCCAGGCCCGGCGAGGAATTGACTTCCATCACCAGCGGCCCGTGATTGGAACGCAGGATATCCACCCCTGCCACGCTCAGGCCCATGACCTTGGCCGCCCGCAGCGCAGTCATGCGTTCTTCCGGGGTGATCTTGATCAGGCTGGCGCTGCCGCCGCGATGCAGGTTGGAGCGAAACTCCCCCGGCTTGGCCTGGCGTTTCATTGCCGCGATCACCTTGTCCCCCACCACGAAGCAGCGGATGTCGGCGCCGCCGGCCTCCTTGATGTACTCCTGGACCATGATGTTCTGCTTCAGGCCCATGAAGGCCTCGATCACCGATTCCGCCGCCGTGGCGGTTTCACACAGCACCACGCCGATGCCCTGGGTGCCTTCCAGCACCTTGATCACCAATGGCGCGCCGTTGACCATCTCGATCAGGTCGGGAATGTCGTCCGGGGAATGGGCGAAGCCGGTCACCGGCAGGCCGATGCCACGCCGCGACAGCAACTGCAGCGAGCGCAGCTTGTCCCGGGAGCGGGCGATGGCCACCGATTCGTTGAGGGGGAACACCCCCATCATTTCGAACTGGCGCAGCACCGCGCAGCCATAGAAGGTCACCGAGGCACCGATCCGCGGGATCACCGCATCGAAGCCTTCCAGGGGCTTGCCGCGGTAGTGGATCTGCGGCTTGTGACTGGCGATGTTCATGTAGGCCCGCAGGGTATCGACCACCACCATTTCATGGCCACGCTCGGTGCCGGCCTCGACCAGACGACGAGTGGAATACAGACGCGGGTTACGCGACAGCACAGCGATCTTCATGCAACACCTGTGGCAGAGGTAGTGGATACCGGGAACACCGGTTTGTCTTGTACGTACTTGATGCCCGGATTGACCACCAGTTGGCCGTCGATCAGAGCCTTGGAACCCAGCAGCAGGCGATAGCGCATGGCCTTGCGGCAGGCGAGGGTGAACTCCACCCGCCACACCCGATCGCCCAGGGCCAGGGTGGTGCTGATCACGTAGCGCACCTGGGCCTGGCCGTTGGAGCTTTTAATGGTTTTCATCGCCACCAGCGGTGCTTCGCAGCGCCGGTGACGCAACTGCACCACACTGCCCAGGTGGGCATTGAAGCGCACCCACTGCTCACCGTCGCGCTCGAAGGGCTCGATCTCGGTGGCATGCAGGCTGGAGGTGCTGGCCCCGGTGTCGATCTTGGCGCGCAGGCCGGCCACGCCCAGATCCGGGAGCGCCACCCACTCGCGCAGACCGACAACGGTCAAATGGTCAAAAGTCTTCAATAAGGAAAATCCGCAATTAGCTGTCCCAGGCCGCGGCCGGAACCTCGGCCAGGGCTTTGAATGCAGGCTTGGCGAACCAGTAGCCCTGCATCAGATAAATTCCACAGTCGCTGAGAAAGTCCCGTTCACCGGCGCTTTCAATACCTTCGGCGATGACTGTAACCCCCAACTCCGCACACATTGTGACAATCGCGCGGATGATCGCCTGGCGTACGCGATCCTGGTCCACATCGCGCACCAGCGCCATGTCGAGCTTGATCAGGTCGGGTTGGAAATCCGCCAGCAGGTTCAGCCCCGAGTACCCCGAGCCGAAGTCGTCGATGGCGGTCTTGAAGCCGAATTCGCGGTATTCACGCAGAATATTGGTCAAATGGCGATAGTTATCTACGTGCTGGCTTTCCAGGGTTTCGAAAATCAGCCGGTCCAGGGGAAAACGCTGGGCCCGGGCCGCCTCCAGGGTGCTGCGGATGCACAGTTCCGGCCGGTACACGGCGTTGGGCATGAAGTTGATCGACAGGTGGCTTTGCATACCCAACTGGGCGGCGAGGGTGATTGCCTGGGTCCGGCAGCGCTGGTCGAAACGGTAGCGATTGCTGTCATTGACCTGGCCCAGCACCGTTCCCGCCCCTTCGCCATTGACCCCGCGCACCAGGGCTTCATGGGCGAAGACCGAGTGGTCCCGCAGATCGACTATGGGCTGGTAGGCGAAGGAAAAATCGAAGCCCAGTGGCTGGCTTTGCTGGCAACCTTCGCAACGGTTGCCGGGCGAGGTCAGGGAAGTGGGGAAGTCAGTCACGGGGACTCCTCGCGTATCAGGGCGCAACCTGGGTTATTTTAGGTGAGCGGCAGGGTTTATGAGAGCCCGCTTGCAGGCGGTAAAGTTGCGACATTTTTCAGCGAGGGGAATTCCAGTGGCGCACAAGCAGGAAGAAGAGGACAAGGTTCGTCTGGATAAATGGCTGTGGGCAGCGCGCTTCTACAAGACTCGTGCCCTGGCCAAGACAGCGATTGAAAGCGGCAAGGTGCATCACCGGGGCGAGCGCTGCAAACCGGGCAAGGAGCCGCGGGTAGGCGATGAATACCAGATTCGCGCCGGCTTCGACGAACGTACCGTGGTGGTCCAGGCCCTTTCTATCGTCCGCCGTGGCGCTCCTGAAGCGCAGGCTCTGTATGCGGAAACCGAGGCCAGCATCGCCAAGCGCGAAGCCGCTGCGGCCCAGCGCAAGGCTGGTGCCCTAGGAGTGAGCACCGACGGTAAACCGAGCAAGAAACAGCGCCGGGACCTGTTCAAGTTCCACGGCAGCAACCACGAATGAAACCGTAGGAGCCGGCAAGCCGGCTCCTACGGGGCTGCTTAGCGCAGCAGGCTGCTGGCGCGCACCACGCTCATGCGCGAGAGCACGGGCATCCGGCTCAACAGGTTGAACAGCGGGTGGGTCAGGCGCAGCAGGAAGTTCGACATCCGCGCCGCGTACGGGGTGTAGTAGCCCCAGCCCAGGGCCAGCACCGCCAGCAGCACACCGCCGATGTAGTCGTCCTGGCCCCAGTGGGCGCCTGCCACCAGGCGCGGCATCATGAACAGCAGGGTCAGGCCCCAGACGATCAGGAACTGGCCGATGCTGCGGCTGAAGATCCCCATGAACAGGCCCCAGATCAGCAGCACCGAAGCGTGGTCGCCCGGGAAGCTCTGGCTGGAGCGGTCCTTGAGTTCCCAGGTCTTTTCCCAGCCCGGGAAGTAGTCGCTCATGTGCACGGCGCCTTCCAGCACCATGGACGGGCTGTTGTGCTGCCAGTTCATGACGGCCACCAGCTTGGAAAACAGCGCGCGAATCACCACCATCAGAATCAGGATCGATAGAAAGCCGAAGAAGGCACGGCGCACGTCCACCGCCTTGAACACCCAGTCACCGCGAATCAGCAGGCCGAGCATGATCAGCCCCACCACGATATCGAACGGCCGCAGGCTGGCCACGGCCCAGATATGCAGCCAGGTCGAGTTGCTTGCCAGAGGGGCGTTGAGGTGGTGGAACAGCCATTCGTCGAAGACCGTGCAGAGCGCCTGCCCGGTGGGCCACAACCAGAAACCCAGCAGGGCCAAAGGGAGTAAATTGCACAGAACCAGCTTGCCGAGGTTCCACCTTGCTTGGAACAAACCCGGATTGTTCATAAAATATCTCCAATCACCGCAAAACTGCACCCTCATGGTGCAAAGCCGCAATTTTCGGTGCTTGTCACCTTTTTGTCATCATTCAGATACCCAGACCTATGACTGATTTGCCGGATACCGACTTCACTCAACGCTTCATCTTCGATGAGAGCGACACCCGCGGCGAGCTGGTGGCGCTGGAGCGCAGTTACGCGGAAGTCCTCGCCAAACACCCCTATCCCGAGCCGGTTGCACAGCTGCTTGGCGAACTGATGGCGGCGGCATCGTTGCTGGTCGGCACCCTGAAATTCGATGGCTTGCTGATTCTCCAGGCCCGCTCCGAAGGCCCGGTGCCGCTGCTGATGATCGAGTGCTCCAGCGAGCGCGAGATCCGTGGCCTGGCCCGTTACGACGCGGAGCAGATCGCCCCTGATGCCACCCTCGCCGACCTGATGCCCAACGGCGTCCTGGCCCTGACCGTGGACCCGACCAATGGCCAGCGCTACCAGGGCATCGTCGACCTGGACGGCACCAACCTGGCGGAATGCTTCACCAACTACTTCGTCATGTCGCAACAGACCGGCACCCGTTTCTGGCTCTATGCCGACGGCCGCAGCGCCCGTGGCCTGCTCCTGCAACAACTGCCCGCCGACCGCCTGCGTGATCAGGAAGAGCGTGACGCCAGCTGGCAGCACCTCACCGCCCTGGCCAGCACCCTGACCGCCGATGAGCTGCTGAGCCTGGACAACGAAACCGTGCTCCACCGCCTGTACCACGAAGAAGCCGTGCGCCTGTTCGACGTGCAGCCGCTGCGTTTTCGCTGCAGTTGCTCGCGGGAACGCTCGGGCAATGCGCTGGTCAGCCTGGGTCTGGAAGATGCCCAGCAACTGGTGGTCGAACATGGCGGCAGCATCGAGATCGATTGCCAGTTCTGCAACGAACGCTACCTGTTCGATGCCGCTGATATCGCGCAATTGTTCGCGGGGGCGGGCGTGGACACGCCGTCAGATACTCGTCACTAAAACGATTCAGCGCAGGTAAATCACCTGGCAAACGCCGGAATTACGCCGTGCTGACGGGAGGGCCCTACTATTTTGGGGCTTTTCTGGCATAATCCGGCGCACTTTTTTCGCGGTAGTAGTGCGCGAGTTTCTACTACAAAACGTTTGGAGCACTCGGCCAATGGCCGACGGGGAACCTCATGACGCAAGCCAATAACGCCGTGTACACCGATCTGAGTGTGGATGATCTGGTCAAAGAAGCCCTGAACCGCGGTGAGGGCGAGCTTGCCGATACCGGCGCTCTGGTGGTTCGCACCGGTCATCGTACCGGCCGTTCGCCAGTGGATCGTTTCATCGTAGAAGAGCCCAGCACCCAGGACGCTATCGCCTGGGGCCCGATCAACCGCAAGTTCCCGGCGGCCAAGTTCGACGCCCTGTGGGACCGCGTTGAAGCCTACCTGGGCGAGCGCGAGCGTTTTGTTTCCCATGTGCATGTAGGTTCCGATCCGGCGCACTACCTGCCGGTGAAAATGACCACCGAGACCGCCTGGCACAACCTGTTCGGCCGCTGCCTGTTCATCAACCCCGAGCAGTACAACGCCGGTGGCAAGGATGAGTGGCAGATCCTCAACGCGCCGAACTTCGTCTGCGAGCCAGAGCGCGACGGCACCAACTCCGATGGCACCGTGATCCTCAACTTCGCGGCCAAGAAAGTGCTGATCGCCGGCATGCGCTACGCCGGTGAAATGAAGAAAGCCCTGTTCTCCGTGCAGAACTTCCTGCTGCCGGCTGCCGACGTACTGCCGATGCACTGCGCCGCCAACATGGGTGAAGAAGGCGACGTGACCCTGTTCTTCGGTCTGTCGGGCACCGGCAAGACCACCCTGTCCGCTGACGAAAGCCGTTACCTGATCGGTGACGACGAACACGGTTGGGGCGTGGGCGTGGTGTTCAACATCGAAGGCGGTTGCTATGCCAAGTGCATCGACCTGTCGGAAAAGAACGAGCCGGTGATCTGGAAAGCCATCCAGCACGGTGCCGTTCTGGAAAACGTGGTGATCGACCCGGTCACCAAGAAAGCCGACTACGCAGACGACAGCCTGACCCAGAACAGCCGCGCCGCCTACCCGCGCGAGCTGATCGAAAAACGCGCACCGAAGAACCTCGGTGGCGAGCCTAACGCCGTGATCTTCCTGACCTGCGACCTGACCGGCGTACTGCCACCGGTGTCGATCCTCAGCGAAGAACAAGCCGCCTACCACTTCCTGTCCGGCTACACCGCTCTGGTGGGCTCGACTGAAATGGGGTCGGGCTCGGGCATCAAGTCGACCTTCTCCACCTGCTTCGGCGCACCGTTCTTCCCGCGTCCGGCGGGCGAATACGCCGAGCTGCTGATCAAGCGCATCCGCGGTTTCGGCTCCAAGGTCTACCTGGTCAACACCGGCTGGACCGGCGGTGGCTACGGCGTGGGCAAACGCTTCAACATCCCCACCACCCGTGGCGTGATTGCAGCGATCCAGAGCGGCGCGCTGATCGGTGCCGAGACCGAGCACCTGGACATCGTCAACCTGGACGTGCCAAAAGCCGTACCGGGCGTCGAGACCGGTCTGCTCAACCCACGCAACACCTGGGCTGACAAAGCCGCCTACGACGAAGCCGCCAAGGCCCTGGCCGGCCTGTTCATCGAGAACTTCAAGAAGTTCGACGTGAGCGACGCGATCAAGGCAGCCGGTCCAAAGCTGTAAGCCTCGACCTGCAATGAAAAAGCCGCCCTTCGGGGCGGCTTTTTTGTGCGCCGCTGTAGCCGCAGGCGCAGGCTGCGATGGGATGCGCGGCATCCCCTGGGCCAGCCAGACACCCTCACGTCTTCAGGTGCAACACCAACGCCCCCAGCAACACCAGCACCACCCCCGTCACCTGCACCGCCGTCAGCCGCTCCTTGAAGAACACATAGCCCAGCACCGCAGCGATGCCGCCGGACAGGGTGCTGATCACCGTCACCACCGACACCGAGCCGCTCATGGCACCCCAGGAAAAGGCGAAGAAGGCGCCAAGGTTCATCAGGCTGGTGGAGGCCAGCAGGCCGCAGTTCTTCAGCGGCGGGATCTTCAGCCCGTCCGCAACTTTGAGCACCATCAGCAGCATCACGCCGCTGCCCACCGCGTAACCCAGCCAGAGCATGCTGATCGGCCCCAGTTGCGGCAGGGTGTAGCGGCCCTGCAGCCAGAAGCTGGTGCCATAGAGGAAGGCCGAGAGCAGGGCGAAGAAGATCGAGCGGCCGGCGGCGGTGCTGTGGGGCAGCTTGGAGTCCGAGTGCAGGCTGGAGAGGATCACGCCGATCACGCACAACAGGATGCACATGAGCTGCAGCAGGCTGATCTGCTCGCCGCTGGCCCAGGACAGCAAGGTGGTGACCACACCGTAGGAGGTCACCAACGGGGCGACGATGGAGGCTTTGCCCAGGGCGAAGGCCTTGCCCAGGGCCAGGGCGCCGGAGACGGTGAAGGCCGCGGCGACCACGCCCATCAGCCATACCTCCAGGGGCGCGGCCATGGCCTTGAGCAGGAAGGCGGGAAAGATCACCAGCAGCAGGCTCATCAGGGTGAACCCCAGGCTCTGGCTGAAGAACACCGCACGTTTCACGCCCACGGCGCGCACGTTGAGCCCCACGAGAAAATCGGTGCCGCCCCAGAGCAGGGCGGCGAGCAAACCCATCAGTACGTCCACGGCATTTCCTTATGTACTGCCGTGGACCTTAGAGGCCTTCCAGCTCCTGAGTGTCCCAGCGTTGCTCCTTGAGCGCCCGGTACAGCATGCCGATGGTCAGCGGGAGCTTGTCTCCCCGACCCTTGGCGCGACGCTTGAGGGACACATCGTAGCCTTCGGGCTGGAAGTAGCGATAGCTGTCGAAATCGACAAAATCGATATCGAACTGTTCTTCCAGAGCGTTGAGTAAATGCCGGGCGTCGGCGCCGTCGCAACCCAGGTCGAGATTGATCGCGGTGTTCAGGCGAAGAGTCTTGCGCTCGGGCAGGCCTATTTCCTCATGCAGCAGTTGCATGAGCTGGCGCATGATGACGTCGTCGGGAAAGCCGGGGGCCAGTTGCATGGTCGGGGTTCACTTGCGGTTTCCAGGAGCTGCAGTGTAAGGCGAGTTGGGGTTTGGCTTGCAAGTGCTCGGAGGTCGGGACGGGGGGCGTTGCTCCGGGTAGGCAAGACTGTCGTTTTGCGCTGTATTTACGGCGCCAGGCCGAGCATTGGCGGGCAAAACTGTGTATGGTTCGCCGCTGATGGGTGGGGCGGGACAGAGGTCCGGCCATCGTTATCTACAGGGATTTTGTTATGGCTTTTTTCCGCCTGGCGGCGTTGTTGTGGCTAGGGATGCTGATGAGTCCGGTGCAGGCTCAGTCGTTGTCGCTCCAGGTGCTGGATGCGGTGGTCAAGGACGCGGTACTGGCCGATGCCGAAGTGCAGTTGGGGCAGGCTTCCGGGCGGACCGATGCCCAGGGGCGAGTGACGCTGGAGGCCGCCGATTCGCCGGGCAGTGAACTGCTGATCCGCAAGCTCGGTTATGCCGACCTGCGGGCCAAGTGCCCGTGCCAGGGGCTGAGCTACGCCATGAGCCCGGTGCTCAAGGATCCGCAAAGCCTGCGCGTGGTGCTGAGCTGGAGTGCACCGGGGGAAGACCTGGATGCGCATTTGAGCTATCCCCACCGGTTGCTGTATTACGCCACCGGCACCGGGCCGGGGGCGCGGATGAATGTGGATAGCACCGACAGCCGCGGGCCGGAGACCCTCACCATCGAACAGCCTGTGCCGGGCGATGCCTACGTGTATGCGGTGCACGACTTTACCAACGGCAATAACCCCGAATCCTTGCGCCTGGGCCGCAGCCAGGCGCAAGTCTTTGTCTATAAGGGCCCGACGCTGATGCGCAGCTACCGGGTGCCACAGAACCGCCAGGGCAACCTCTGGGTAGTGTTTCGCCTGACGGCCAATGGCCAACTGCAGGACATCGATCGGGTGCTGCAAGGCAACGAGGAAGTGGAGTCGCGGATGAGCAACCTCGATCCGCTGCTACTGGCCAATGGCAAGCCCATCGATGAAGTGCTGGCCAGGGACGAGGGGCCGGTGGATGCCAAGAGCCTCAACCAGAAAGGCGAGGCTTCCTACCGCAAGGGCGACTTCGGCAGTGCGGGTATCTACTATCGCGAAGCCATCGAGCTGGATCCAGGCTTTGCCCAGGCCTACAGCAACCTGGCGCTGTCCAACCGCAAGAACAGCCGCCCCGACGAGGCCGTGGCCGCCGATCGCCAGGCAATCGCCCTGGCCAGTGGCCCATCGGCGCCCACCATACGCGCCAGCGCCTACTACGACATGGGGCGCATCTACGAAGATGCCGGGCAATTGGTCACGGCGCTGGAGCACTACCGCAAGGCCCGGGAGCAGAAGGCCAACCCGGTGTACGACAAGGCGATAGAGCGGTTGCAGAACCGCTGATCACACAGGCAGAAGTTATCTCCACAACGCGCCGGCAGTGGCGCGTTGTGCATTTATGGAGGTTGGTATGCGAATTCGTGTTTTCCCCTGGTTGCTGGCGCTGTGTCTGACCACAGGGGTGGCCCAGGCGGCCGGGCCGCTGGTGTTCGCCACCATCGACCGCAGTGGCTGGCCGAATCCGCTGACCAGCGCCGCAGATTTCGATACCGCCTCCCGGGCCGAGATTCTGATGTTCAGCAAAGCCCTGCTGGCCACCGAGGCCTTGGATGACAAGGCCCTCAAGCAGCGGCTTGGAGTGCGGCAGCTTGACCGCAAGTCGGTGGATCGACTGCGCCAGCGTTTTTGGGACCAATTGCTGGACAACTACCGGCAGGCCAGCCAGGGCTGTGATGGCCAGCCTTTCTGTCTGCAGGTACGCAACCTTGGGGAGCTGCGGCAACTGGCGGCCAGTTTCACCGGCGCCAGCAAGGCGGCCTACGGCGCCTGGGGTGAGGCCAGTGGGCAGTTTCATCAGCAGTACCTCAATGAACAACTGCGCCTGGCCGCCTTGTTTCCCGCCGTCAGCAGTGAGATCCAGCGCATGGACCCGGCAGAGCGCCTGGGCGACGAACTGGCAGACCGGCAGTTTCTGCTGACCTTCGACGATGGGCCGAGCCTGAGAGACGGGCCTACGGATCAGTTGATCGAGGTGCTGCGGGCCTACGATCTGCATAGCCTTTTCTTTGTCCTGGGGGACTCGTTTCAGGCGCGCCTGAGCCAGTCTTCGGCAGGGAAAATGCGCGAGTTGTACGACGGTCAGTGTGTGGGCGTACATGGCTGGGAGCACAAGTCCCACTCCTCCTGGAACGAATGGCAAAGCTCGGTGATTCGCAGCGCCAACTTGGCCAACCGCACGTTGACCAATGAGTACCTGCCGCTGTTCCGGCCGCCCTACGGGCAGCGTCGTAGTGACAGCGCCGGGTTCTTCAAGGCCCAGGGGGTGCAGGTGATGCTGTGGAACATCGACTCCCAGGACTGGAGCAAGAAGGTCAGTGCCGAGGCGGCCGCGCAGCGGGTGCAGACACTGATGCTGCTCTGGCGCCGGGGCATCATTCTGTTCCATGACACCCATGCCAAGGCCGCCCAGGCGGTGCCGGCCTTGCTCAAGGCCAATCAGCACAACGGCGTGCAGTGGCTGGATTGCCGGACCTTGCGCTAGCGGTGGCCTCCTTTAGCGGCAAGCCGGCTACTGCGCTGGGGCTGGCTTGCCGATGAAGCTTCTTGTGCCCGGTATCATCCGGTAGCGCTTTTCCTTCGACCTTTTCTGGCCTCGCCGACCTGTCCCGCTAGTCTTCAAGACAGGTCAGCGGTCCAAGGAGTGACCCTTATGCACAGCACCCTGGAACAGGTCTTCGGTTATCCACAGTTTCGTCCGGGCCAGGAGGCCGCGGTCAGCGCGGTGCTCGCCGGGCGCTCGGCGGCAGCGATCTTTCCCACCGGCTCGGGCAAGTCCCTGTGCTACCAGTTGCCGGCCCTGCTGCTGCCGCACCTGACCCTTGTGGTCTCGCCGCTGCTGGCGCTGATGCAGGACCAGTTGGCCTTCCTCCAGCGCCACGGCATTGCCGCTGCCAGCATCGACTCGGCCCAGGGCCGGGATGAAGCCAATGAGGTCATGGCCCGGGCTCGTTCCGGGGAGCTGAAGATCCTGATGATCTCGGTGGAGCGGCTGAAGAACGAACGCTTTCGCAATTTTCTGCAGCAGGTGCCCATCTCCCTGCTGGTGGTGGACGAGGCGCACTGCATCTCCGAATGGGGCCACAACTTCCGCCCCGACTACCTGAAACTGCCGGACTACCAGCGCCAGTTCAACATCCCCCAGGCCCTGCTACTGACGGCCACGGCGACCCCCAAAGTGATCGCCGACATGCAGGCCAAGTTCGCCATCGCCCAGCAGGACGTAGTAACCACCGGTTTCTACCGGCCCAACCTCAACCTGCTGGTGGAGCCGGTTCGGGGCGCCGACAAGCGTCGGCGGCTGGTGCAGTGGATGAGCGCCCGGGCCGGGCAGCCGAGCATTGTCTACGTGACCCTGCAGAAAACCGCCGAGCAGATCGCCGAGCACCTGAGCCAGCAAGGCATCGCCGCCGAGGCCTACCACGCCGGCCTGCCCCACGAGCAGCGCGAGTCGATCCAGCGTCGTTTCATGGAGGGCCGCAGCCACTGCATCGTCGCCACCATCGCCTTCGGCATGGGCATCGACAAGAGCGACATCCGCAACGTGGTGCACTTCGATCTGCCCAAGTCCATCGAGAACTACAGCCAGGAAATCGGTCGTGCCGGGCGCGACGGCCAACCTTCGGATTGCCTGGTGCTGGCCAACCGCGACAGCCTCAACGTGCTGGAAAACTTCGTCTACGGCGACACCCCGGAATTGAGTGGCATCCGTTGTGTGCTGGAGGAGTTGCAGGCATCGGCGGCGGACGGGCAATGGGAGTTCCTGCTCGGCCCCCTGGCGGACCAGAGCAACATTCGCCAGCTGCCACTCAAGACCTTGCTGGTGCAGCTGGAACTGCGGGGCCTGATCGCGCCGCGCTATGCCTATTTCGCGGAATACCGCTTCAAACTGCTGCTGGAAACCGAGGCCCTGCTGGCGCGTTTCGAAGGCGAGCGGAGGGACTTCGTCGAGGCCGTGATCAACACTTCAAGCCGCGCCAGGACCTGGGCCACGGTGAATTTCGACGCGCTCTACGAGCAGTACCAGGCGCCGCGCAACCGGGTGGTCAAGGCCCTGGACTACTTCCAGGAAAAAGGCTGGGTAGAGCTGGAAAGCAAGCAGATGACCGAGGTCTACAGCCTGTTGCAGACGGACTTTGACCTGGCGGCACTGAGTGCCGACCTGCACGGTTATTTCACCCGCCACGAGGGCAGTGAAATTGCGCGGATCCACGCCATGCTCGACCTGTTCGCCACCGAGCAGTGCCTGGGTTACCGCCTGGCGGAGTATTTCGGCGACCGGCAGGCACCCCAGCGTTGCGGGCATTGTTCGGTGTGCCATGGCCAGGTGGCGCGGCTGCCGGAGCCGCCGGTTCTGCCCGTGCTTGTGGATAAGAGTTTCGACGGGCTGTGTGGCCACTTTATCCACAGGCACCAGCAGCACACCGGCGATGTACCCGGGGCGGAACGCCTGACCCGTTTTCTCTGTGGTATCAGCGTGCCGTTGTTCACCCGGCTCAAGGCTCGGAGCATCCCCGGTTTCGCGGCACTGGAAGATTACCCTTATGCCGCAGTGCGGGCGTGGTGCGAGGCCCATTTGCCAGGCTGAAAATCCATCTGCTGAATGCTGCTCATCACAGGAATAAATTTCAAAAATGATGAGGGCCTGACTATGGTGGGGGCTGTCTTTGGATCGCCCACAAGAGAGCCAACATGAGCCAGACAGCTTTCGATATTCAGCGCGCCGCCGTGATCGGTGCCGGCACCATGGGCCGTGGCATTGTCATGTGCCTGGCCAATGCCGGCCTGCCGGTACTGTGGCTGGACAACAACCCGCAGATGCTCCAGCAGGCCCTGGCGGCGGTGGCGGACACCTATGCCCACAACGTGCGCCAGGGGCGCATCGATCAGGCCGAGGCCGATGCGCGGGTGGCGCGGATCAAGCCGGCGGCGGATTATCCACAGCTCGCCGACGTGGACCTGGTGATCGAGGCGGTCTACGAAAACCTCGAACTCAAGCAGCAGATCTTTCGACAGCTGGACGCGACCCTCAAGCCCGAGGCGATCCTTGCCAGCAACACCTCGGCCCTGGATATCGACGCGATTGCCGCAGTCACCCAGCGGGCGCAACAGGTACTGGGCCTGCACTTCTTCAGCCCGGCCCACATCATGAAACTGCTGGAGGTGGTGCGCGCGGCCAAGACCGCGCCTGCGGTGCTCGACGCTGCCCTGGCCCTGGGGCAGCGCATGGGCAAGGTCAGTGTCGTGGCGGGCAACTGCTTCGGCTTCATCGGCAATCGCATGCTCAACACCTACGTGCTCGAGGCGCGCAAGATGCTGCTGGAAGGGGCGTTTCCCTATCAGGTGGATGGCGCCTTGCAGGGGTTCGGTTTCGCCATGGGCCCGTTCCGCATGTATGACGTGGTGGGCATCGACCTGGGCTGGCGCGCCCGGCAACTGGACGGTGTGGGCCAGGATGCGCCCGAGGTGCAGATCGACAACCGGTTGTGCGAGTCGGGTCGTTTCGGCCAGAAGAGTGGCGACGGCTACTACCACTACGAACCCGGCAGCCGCCAGGCCGAGCATGACCTGCAGGTGGATGCGCTGGTGCTGCAGGTCAGCGAGGAGCTGGGTTACCGGCGCCGGGACATCGGCTCCGAGGAGATCCTCGAGCGCTGCCTGCTGGCGCTGGTCAACGAAGGTGCGAAGATTCTCCAGGAGGGCATCGCCCAGTCGGCCGCCGACATCGACCGGGTCTATCTCAATGGCTACGGTTTTCCCAAGGAGCAGGGTGGGCCGATGAGCTGGGCGGACGCCCAGGGGCTGGAGCAGGTCCGCCAGCGTTTGCAGCACCTGCAAGCCGAACACGGGGCGCATTGGCGCCCGGCGCAGTTGATCGAGGAACTGGCCGCGGCCGGAAAAGGGTTTGCCCAGGCTTAGCTGCCTGGGGTGAAATGCCGGGCGATCAACCGATCGCCCGGCCTTCAATCGATGGGAGAGAGCCCTGATGTCCGAGCCTATGCCGCAACGCGGCGACTATCGCCATTTCCAGCCGATCATCACCCGCTGGCATGACAACGATGTCTACGGCCACGTGAACAATGTCACCTACTACAGCTTCTTCGACACGGCGGTGAACACCTACCTGATCGAACGGGGCGGGCTGGATATCCATGACGGCGAGGTGGTGGGATTCGTGGTCAGCTCGGCTTGCGATTACTTTGCGTCCATCGCCTTTCCCGAACGCATCGAGATCGGTTTGCGGGTCGGCAAGCTGGGCAACAGTTCAGTGCAGTACGAACTGGCGGTGTTCAAGGCGGGAGAGGCGGATGCCTGTGCGGCGGGGCGTTTTGTCCATGTGTTCGTGGATCGGGCATCGAACCAGCCGGTGCCGATTCCGCCCGCATTGCGGGCGGCGCTGGAACAGCTGCTGGTGGCGTGAACGTCGATAATCGATCTGGAATCTGGAATCTGGAATCTGGAATCTGGAATCTGGAATCTGTAGCTGCTGCCGTAGGCTGCGATCGGCTCCGCAGGAGACGCTAACCTGTCTCCACGAGCCGCCTGACACACCGCAGCGCCTGCTCTGGCGAGTCCTGCGGCCTCGTTCGCAGCCTGCGGCAGCGGCTACAGGGGATCAGTCGCGGTAGTGGCGGTGCTTGCGATGCCCGTAGGCATGGCCACGGCCACGGTGGCCGTCGCGGTAGTAGCGGCGATCGTCGCGGCCGCGGTAGTCGCGATCTTCCCGGGCACTTTCATTGCCCATGTAGTTGCCCAGCGCGCCGCCGGCGCCACCGCCTGCCGCTGCGCCGATCAGGCTGCCGGTGCTACCGCCCATGCTGCGGCCCACCACGTTGCCGCCGGCTGCGCCCAGGGCGCCGCCAATGGCTGCCTGGCCACGGCTGCGTTTGTCCGCGCCCACTGCGCTACCGCCGGCGCCGCCCAGGGCCGCACCGATGGCGGAACCGGTATTGCCGCCGATCTGCTGACCGACCACCGAGCCTAGAACCCCGCCCAATGCGCCGCCCACACCTGCTTCAGTGGTGCCTCCGGCAGAGGCGACGCCGCTGACCAGGCCAAGGGACAACAAGAGAATCGAGGAGAACTTCATAGAGGAGCCTCAAAGGGATGACGGCGCGATCCTGAGGCTGTATCGAGGGGCTTACAAACGAAATCCGACGAATAGCACGAATTGTACACAATCTCGTAACTTATTGTTTTTAATGCGGAACTTAAGCGATTTTTGCGGGTCTTTAGCTACTTCGGAACGGCCGCTTTGATACAAAAGCGGCCTTTTTTGTGCCTGCGGTTCAAGGCTGCGCAGCGGCAGTCGCCGGCTCCTACGATTCACGCGCTAACCGTAGAAGCTGGCTTGCCAGCGAAGAGGTCCTCAAGCCAGGAATCAGGCCGAGCGAGCCATGATCAGGCCGCTGTCGCTGGCCGCTTCCAGGCGAATGGCGATGAACTTGGAAGTCGGGGTGTGGCTACCGTCGCCGGTGCTTTCCAGCGGTACCAGGGGGTTCACTTCCGGGTAGTAGGCCGCGGCCTGGCCGGCCGGAATGTCGAAGGCCAGCAGGGTGAAGCCCTTGACCCGGCGCTCGCGGCCGTCGTCCCAGAGCGAGACGAGATCGGCCTTTTGCCCCGGCTTGAAGCCCAGGCGGATGATGTCCGCCTCGTTGGCGAACAACACGTCGCGCTGGCCCTTGACCCCGCGGTAGCGGTCGTCCAGCCCATAGATGGTGGTGTTGTACTGGTCGTGGGAACGCATCGATTGCAGGATCAGGTCCGGCAGTTGGCCGGTGGCCCGGGTGCGCTCGTGGATCAGGTCCTTGGGCAACGAGTTGGCGCGGAAGTTGGCGCGCCCCGACGGGGTGTTCCACTGGCGGGCGCCGGCGCTGTTGCCCAGGTAGAAACCGCCAGGATGCTTGAGCCGTTCGTTGAAGTCCTTGAAGCCGGGAATGGTGTCGGCGATCAGGTCGCGGATGCGTCCGTAGTCGGCCGCCAGCCAGTTCCAGTCCACTGGCCGGCTGCCCAGGGTTGCAGCGGCGATACCGGCGAGGATCCACGGCTCGGAGCGCATCTGCGACGACAGCGGCTGCAACTGGCCGTTGGAGGCGTGGACCATGCTGAAGGAGTCTTCCACGGTCACCGCTTGCGGGCCGCCCGCCTGCTGGTCGATATCGGTACGCCCCAGGCACGGCAGGATCAGTGCGTCCTTGCCGTGGGCCAGGTGGCTGCGGTTGAGCTTGGTGCTGATCTGCACGGTGAGGTCGCAGTTGCTCAGGGCCTGGAAGGTGCGCGGGCTGTCCGGGGTAGCCTGGGCGAAGTTGCCCCCCAGGCCGATGAATACCTTGGAGCGGCCTTCGAGCATGGCGTGGATCGCCTCGACCACGTTGTGGCCGTTGTCCCGGGGGACCTTGAACTGGAAGCGCCGCTCCAGGGAGTCGAGGAAGGCCACTGGCGGGCGTTCGTTGATGCCCATGGTGCGGTCGCCCTGCACGTTGCTGTGGCCACGCACCGGGCACAGCCCGGCGCCGGGCTTGCCGATGTTGCCGCGCAGCAGCATCAGGTTGGCGATTTCCTGGATGGTCGGCACCGAGTGGCGGTGCTGGGTGATGCCCATGGCCCAGCACATGATGACGTTCTTGCCCTTGGCATACATGCGCGCCGCTTGCTCGATCTCCACCAGGGCCAGGCCGGACTGCTCGACGATCTGCTCCCACGGGGTGTCGTCGATGGTGCCCAGGTAGTCGAGCACGTTGGCGGTGTGGGCGTTGAGGAAGTCGTGGTCGAACACCGACGCCGCGCCGGCTTTCTGCGCATCGCGCTCCCACTGCAGGAGGAACTTGGCCATGCCCCGCAGCAGCGCCATGTCGCCGCCCAGGGCCGGGCGGAAGTAGGCGGTATTGGTCGGGCGGTTGCCGTTGGTGAGCATCTCGATCGGGCTTTGCGGGTGCTGGAAGCGTTCCAGGCCGCGCTCCTTGAGCGGGTTGATGCACACCACCTGGGCGCCGCGCTTCACTGCTTCACGCAGCGGTTCGAGCATGCGTGGGTGGTTGGTGCCGGGGTTCTGGCCCCAGACGAAGATGGCGTCCGCGTGTTCGAAGTCGTCGAAGGTCACCGTGCCTTTGCCGACCCCGACGCTCTGCGCCAGGGCCACGCCGCTGGCCTCGTGGCACATGTTCGAGCAGTCGGGGAAGTTGTTGGTGCCATAGGCGCGCACGAACAGCTGGTACAGGTAGGCCGCTTCGTTGCTGGCCCGGCCCGAGGTGTAGAACTCGGCCATGTCCGGGCTGGGCAGGTTGTGCAGGTGCCTGGCGATCAGGCTGAAGGCATTTTCCCAACTGATGGGCTGGTAGCGGTCGGTCTCGGCGTTGTAGCTCATCGGCTCGGTCAGCCGGCCCTGGTACTCCAGCCAGTAGTCGCTCTGCTCCAGCAGCGAAGTGACGCTGTGCTTGGCGAAGAACGCTGCGTCCACCCGGCGCTTGGTGGCTTCCCAGTTGACCGCCTTGGCGCCGTTCTCGCAGAACTTGACCATGCCGCTTTCCGGCGAGTCGCCCCAGGCGCAGCCCGGGCAGTCGAAGCCGCCGTTCTGGTTGGTCTTGAGCATCATGCGGATGTTCTTCAGCGCGTTGTCGCTGGTCAGCCAGGCCTGGGCCACGCTGATCAGGGCGCCCCAGCCGCCGGCGGGTCCCTTGTAGGGCTTGTAGCGGGCTACGGGTTTCTGATCGGCTTGGTTATGTGTACTCACGGGCGACTCTCCATCGCAGGCTGCTGACCCGCAGCGCACGCTCGGCGGCAGGTGGACAAGGTTGAGACGCTGCTCGCGCGGCCAGCGTCTGGCCGGGCAAATGCCTTCGCGTACTAGCGTTCGAGGGATGCTGTGGGGCTGGCTGGCAGCGAGTGCGGGTGCCCGTTTCGCCGGGGCTGGCGCCGCGCCGGGGTGACCAGCGGCGTAACGGCTCCCAAGACTAAGCGCGGCAATCTGTCGCGTCTAATTGCTAGTACTGATCTATTGATAGATGGCGTCGATCAAGAATCGCCGAAGGATTGCTGGTAGAGGGCGAAGCAGGCTTGCGCCAGGGCCGAGCGCGGCGCGCTGCGGCGCATGATCAGGCCCAGGCGGGCCAGGGTCTGGGCATCGGCGATGGGTTGCAGGCGCAGGTGCTCGGTGAGGGTTTCCAGGCCGCTGTCCAGAGGCATTACGGCGCAGCACAGGCCGCCATGGACCATCTGCACCAACTGATGGACGGCGTCGGTCTGCAGCACCGGCTGCGGTTGCAGGCCGCGGATGTGGAAGTTGTGGTCGATGGATTGGCGAAAGTGCATGCCGCTGGTGAGCAGGCCCAGGGGCAGTTCGATCAGCGCCTCCCAGCTCAGGGGCTGCTCGCCGAAGCTGAAGTGCCGGTGGTCGTAGAGCAGGCCCATGTGGGTCGGTTCCAGGGGCAGGGAGTCGAAATTCTCGCTGTCCAGGCGCTCCAGGTAGGAAACCCCGAGGTCCAGGCGATTGCTGGCCAACTGTTCGAGGATCTGTTCCGAGCTCAGGGACGAGAGTTCGAAGCGCAGGTTCGGGTGCTCGGCATGCAGGCGCTGCAGCAGTGGCTGGGGATTGAAACTCGACAGCGGCACCACCCCTACGCGCAGGGTGCCCACCAGGTTGCCGCGGCAGGCGGCGGCCTCGGCCAATAGCCCGTCATGGGCGGTGAGCACGGTGCGGGCCCACGCCAGCACCCGCTCGCCGGGTGCGGTGAAGCCTTCGAAACGCTGGCCGCGCTTGACCAGCGGCAAGTCGAGCTCTTCTTCCAGGCTGCGCAGGCGCATGGAGAGGGTCGGCTGGGTGATGTGGCAGCGCGCGGCGGCTTGGCCGAAATGCCGGGTTTCGTCGAGGGCGATGAGGAATTTCAGCTGCTTGAGGTCCATCTTCGCTCCGGAGCGGCAAAAGGCCGGGATTCTACCGCGGGCCTGTGACCTTGGGTCACTGGTCGCCCGGGAACCTCATCCGGCCAGGCTGGTCTAGTCTTTCGCGTCTGGATCTATCAACCAAGGAGTGTGCGACATGAGCATTTTCAGCTTTGTGAAGGAAGCCGGTGAGAAACTGATCGACCTGTTGACCCCGGGTAACGCCAATGCCAGTGAGCAACTCAAGGAGCACATCGAAAAGGTTGGCCTGGGCAATCCCAATGTTCATGCCACGGTGGAAGGTGACAAGGTGATTGTCAGCGGTGAAGTGGCGAGCCAGGAAGAGAAGGAGAAGATCCTGCTGGCCCTGGGCAACATTTCCGGCGTCGGCAGTGTCGAGGACCAGATCACCGTGACCGGTCCGGCGGTGGTTTCTGCGGTATTCGTCACCGTGAAGAAAGGCGACACCCTGAGCGCCATCGCCAAGGTGCAGTACGGCGATGCCAACAAGTACAACAAGATCTTCGAGGCCAACAAGCCGCTGCTGTCCCACCCGGACAAGATCTACCCGGGCCAGGTGCTGCGTATTCCCGAATGATCGGTTCTCTTCGCCGGCAAGTCCGCTCCCACGGGGTTCTGTAGGAGCGAGCTTGCCCGCGAAGGGCTTCACAAGCCTTCGATCAGCGCCCGGTAATCCCCCACCGCCGCGAACTCCGCGGTGTCTTTCGGCCCTCTGCGGCTGTCCGGCTGGCTCACCGCCAGCAACTGCGCCACACCAAAGTCCCGCGCACTGCGCAGGATGGGCAGGGTGTCGTCGATGAACAGGCTGCGGGCCGGGTCGAAGCGGATATCGGCCTGCAAGGCGTCCCAGAACTGTGGGCTTTCCTTGGGGAAACCGTAGTCGTGGGAACTGATCAGGCGTTCGAAGTATGGCGCCAGTTCGATCCGTTCCAGCTTCAATGACAGGGAGTCGCGATGGGCGTTGGTGATCAGGATCACCCGCTTTCCGGCTTGCTTGATGGCTGCAAGAAAGGTGTCTGCGTCCGGACGCAGGGCGATCAGGTGCGCGGTTTCCAGCTTCAACTCGCGCACCGGCAGTTGCAGTTCGGCGCTCCAGAAGTCCAGGCAATACCACTGCAACTGGCCGGCGTTGCGTTCGAACAGGGGCTCCAGCTCCAGCTCGGCCATGGCCCGGCTGACCCCGTGCAGCTCGGCGTAGCGCTGGGGCAGGTGTTCCATCCAGAAATGGTTGTCGTAGTGCAGGTCCAGCAAGGTGCCGTCCATGTCCAGCAGGACGGTATCGATCTGGTGCCAGGGCAGTAGGGCCATCGAACACTTCTCCAGTGGTAAGAAAACAGCCGACCGGCGGGGTCGACAAGGCCAGTGGGGCAGGGAGGCCCGGTCACTAGAACGGATAGAAAGGAGCCGCCTCGAAGAGGACGGTCACACGCAGTAAACAATAGGTTCCGCCGTGGTGCCGTGCACCGGCAATCTGCAACCCAGTCACTTTAAAACAGGCTGTATAGTAACCCGCTATCGCCAAGGAGCCCGCTATGCGCCAGAAACCCACCGTACTCGCCCGCGAGATCGTCGCCACCAGTCGTCTGTTCTGTGTCGAAGAGGTGCAGTTGCGGTTTTCCAATGGCGTCGAACGTACCTATGAGCGCCTGGTGGGCAAGGGCGCAGGCTATGGCGCGGTGATGATCGTGGCAATGCTCGACGCCGAGCATGCAGTGTTGGTGGAGGAATACTGCGGCGGCACCGACGCCTACGAGCTGTCGTTGCCCAAGGGCCTGATCGAGCCGGGGGAGGATGTGCTGGCAGCGGCCGAGCGCGAGCTCAAGGAAGAGGCCGGGTTTGGCGCGCGGCAACTGGAGCACCTGACCGAGCTGTCGCTGTCCCCGGGCTACATGAGCCAGAAGATCCAGGTAGTGCTGGCCACCGATCTGTATGAAGAGCGCCTGGAAGGCGACGAGCCGGAGCCGATGCGGGTCGACAAGGTCAACCTGCGCGAACTGGCGAGCCTGGCGCAGAACCCTCAGTTCAGCGAAGGCCGGGCCCTGGCTGCGCTGTACCTGACCCGCGACCTGCTGAGCCAGCGCGGGGTCTTTCAAGCATGAGCGAGACGTCAATGAATTTTCCCCACCCCTTGCTGGCGCCGGTTGCCGAGCTGGCCCTGCGTGCCGGTGAAGCGATCCTGCCGTTCTGGCGCGCCGATGTGGCGGTCAATCACAAGGCCGACGAGTCGCCGGTGACCGCCGCCGACCTGGCCGCCCATCACCTGATCGTGGCCGGCCTCACGGCCCTGGACCCGAGCATCCCGGTGCTGTCCGAAGAGGATGCGGACATTCCCCAGGCCACCCGCGCCAGCTGGCAGCGCTGGTGGCTGGTGGACCCGCTGGACGGCACCAAGGAATTCATTTCCGGCAGTGAAGAATTCACCGTCAATATCGCCCTGATCGAGCAGGGGCGGGTGGTGTTCGGCGTGGTGTCGATGCCCACCAGTGGCCGCTGCTACCTGGGCGGCGCAGGCCTTGGGGCCTGGCGCGTGGATCGCGGGCAGGCACCGCAGGCGATCCAGGTGCGTGAGCAACCGGGGGCCGGCGAGGCGTTTACCGTGGTGGCCAGCCGCCGGCATTCGAGCCCGGAGCAGGAACGTCTGCTCAGTGGTTTGAGCGCCGCCCTGGGTGAATTGCAACTGGCCAATATCGGCAGTTCGCTGAAGTTCTGCCTGCTGGCCGAAGGCGCGGCGGACTGCTATCCGCGCCTGGCGCCCACCTCGCAGTGGGACACCGCGGCGGCCCAGGGCGTGCTCGAAGGCGCGGGCGGCGAGGTGCTGGATCTCAGCGGTGCGCCGTTCTGCTATCCACCTCGGGAGTCGTTGCTCAACGGCTTCTTCCTGGCCCTGCCGGCCAAGGCGCCCTGGCGCGCCAAGTTGCTGGAACTGGCCCGCTCCTGATCACCTCGCGGCGACTTGCCTCTGCCACCCTTGTGCAGGAGCCGGCTTGCCGGCGACGGGGCCCTTGGGCCCTGTGCAAGCATTTCCGGCCTCTTCGCTGGCAAGCCAGCTCCTACAGATTTGAGCCGGGTCGCAAACGGGTTAGCGGTGCAGGACGTACTGGCCGGTAAAACGCACGGCGTCTTCTGCGCTGCCGGCATTGACGACCCGGGTGTGCAAGGTCAGCCGGGCACGGCCGTAGCGCTGATACATGGCGAGGAATTTGTTCCAGACCTTGTCATCCGGTGCGGCGCAGATCGCCACGGCGTCGCCGGTCACCGGCAGCGGGTAACTGATCTGGCCTTCCTGGATGACGATATGCCCGTCATCGATGCCCTGTTCCTTGAGCCGCAGGTGCAGCCAGCCCCAGCCGGCGAGCACCGCACCGCAGTACAGGCTGCCGCCGAACATGGTGCTCTTGTGGTTGACGTTGGCCTCCAGGGGCAAGTGCAGGCGCAACTCTTGCCCCTGCCAGTCGAGCACCTGCAGACCCATGTCCCGTGTCAGGGGAATGTCGTGGTGGAGGATGGATTCCAGGTATCGACTGTCGCGATTCATGCCGGGGCCTCAGGGGTCAAGGGAATAACGGAACGCTTCATTCTGATTCGTCTCCGGGCTGGTTGGCGCCGCCGTCGGCGAAGTTCAAACCGTGCTTGCGCAGCTTGTCGTGCAGGGTCTTGCGCGGAATCCCCAGGGCTTCGGCGAGGCTGCGCATGGAGCTGTGGGGCTGGGCCATTTCAGCGGCGATCAGGGTCTTTTCGAAGTGCTCCACCTGCTCGCTCAAGCCTCCTTCGATCAGGCTCGGGGCCGCAGCCGCAAGAGTACCCGGCTCGTTGTTGTCCAGGGCCAGTTCCAGGCCCAGGGCGAAGCGTTCGGCGGCGTTCTGCAGCTCGCGCACGTTGCCCGGCCAGCTGTGGCGCAGCAGCAAGGCACGGTGTCCGGGTTGCAGTTCCTGGGGTGGCAGGCCGTGGCGGGTGCTGGCTTCGTCGGCGAAGTGCTGGAACAGCATCAGCACGTCTTCGCCACGCTCGCGTAGCGGCGGAATGCGCAGCGGCGCGACGTTCAGGCGGTAGTAGAGGTCGGCGCGAAAGCGTCCCTGGTCCGCGGCCTGGCGCAGATCTTCCTTGGTCGCGGCGATGATGCGGATATCCAGCGGGATCAATTGATTGCCCCCCAGGCGTTCCACCACCCGCTCCTGCAGCAGGCGCAGCAGCTTGACCTGGACATCCAGGCTCATGCTTTCGATCTCATCGAGGAACAGGGTGCCGCCGTTGGCAAATTCGAACTTGCCGATGCGGCGTTTCTGCGCGCCGGTGAAGGCCCCCGGCTCGTGGCCGAACAGCTCGCTTTCCACCACCGATTCCGCCAGGGCCCCGGCGTTGATCGCCACGAACGGCCCGTTGCGCCGCCCGGAGAGATCGTGCAGGGCACGGGCCACCACTTCCTTGCCGGCGCCGGTCTCGCCGAGGATCAGCACATCGGCCCGGGTCGCCGCCAGGGCGCCGATCTGCTGGCGCAGGCGCAGCATCGGCGCTGACTGGCCTACCAGCCGTGCACTGAGTTCCTGACGGTCGCTGAGGGCCAGGCGCAGGCTGCGGTTGTCCAGCACCAGGCGCCGCCAGTCCAGGGCGCGGCGCACGCTGTCCAGCAGGGCATCGCTGGCGAAGGGCTTTTCCAGAAAGTCATAGGCGCCGGCACGCATGGCCTGCACGGCCAGGGGCACGTCGCCGTGGCCGGTGATCAGCAGCACCGGCAGTTCCGGGTCCTGGGTATGCAGCTGGTTGAGCAGCTCCAGGCCGTCCATGCCGGGCATGCGGATGTCGCTGACCACCACCCCCGGCCAATCCCGCTCCAGGCGCGGCGCCAGGCCCTGGGCTTCGGCGAGGGACAGCACCTTGAGCCCCGCCAGGTCCAGGGTCTGGCTCAGGGCCTGGCGCAGGTGGGGATCGTCGTCGATCAGCACCACTTGCAACTGAGGATCGAGGCTCTCGGGATGGCTCATCGCTCACTTTCCAGATCGTGTCGGGGCCGGGAGCGCCGGGCCGGACAGGGTTGATATCGGGTTGCCGCTCTGCTTCATACCCCGCGGTCCTCGGAGGGCTGCAGGCTGACTCCGGGGGCCCCGGCCCGCAGGCGCAGGGTGATCAGGGCCCCGCCTTCGCGGTGGTTGGCGAATGACAGTTCACCGCCGAAGGCACGCATCAGGGTGTCGCAGATGGCCAGCCCCAGGCCCAGGCCCTGAGTACGGGTCTTGGTGGTGTAGAACGGCTCTCCGGCGCGACCCAGCGCTTCCATGCAGAAGCCCGGACCGTTGTCGCGAATGTACAGGTTGACGCCGGTGGCGGTGGATTCGGCACTCAGCCAGAGTTTGCGCGGTGGGCCTTTTTCGGTCAGGGCATCCAGGGCATTGGCCAGCAGGTTGCCCAGTACCTGGCGCAGGCGGGTTTCCCCGGCTTCGACCCACAGGGTGGCAGCCGGCAGGTCGCGGATCAGTTCCACTTCCATGGCCCGGCGGCGCTTGGCCAGTAGCGCCAGGGCGTCGTCCAGGGCCGGTTGCAGGGCCACGCTTTCCGGGGCGTGGTGATCGCGCCGGGCGAAGGCCCGCAGGTGGGCGATGATCGAGGCCATGCGCCCGGTCAGTTCGCTGATCAGTTTGAGGTTGCCTCGGGCGTCGTCGGTGCGCTGGTGGTCCAGCAGCACTTCGGCGTTCTCGGCATAGCTGCGGATCGCCGCCAGGGGCTGGTTGAGCTCGTGGCTGATGCTGGCCGACATGGTGCCCAGAGCCGAGAGCTTGCCGGCCTGGACCAGGTTGTCCTGGGCCCGCACCAGTTCCTGCTGGGCGGTTTCGCGCTCCAGCACTTCCTGCTTCAGGCGCCGGTTGAGGCTTTCCAGGTCGCTGGTGCGCTCGGCCACACGCATCTCCAGCTCGCGCCGCGCCTTGGCTTCGAAGGCGATCCGCTCCAGGTAGTGGCGGCGGCGCTGCATCATCAGGCCGAGCAACAGCATTAGTACCAGCAGCGCGGCGGCGCCCACGGCCACTACCGTGCGCACCGGCCGGTCGATCAGAGTGCGCGGTGCGAGGATGCTCACGGCCCAGCGGGTTTCGTCGATCTGCTGGGTCTGGGTCAGCCAGGCATTGGGGTTGAGGTTCAGCGGCCTTGGGTCGCGAGTCGGATAGGGCTGGATGGCGACGATCGCCTGGCGTTCCTCGTCGCTCAGCGGCCGGGTCGCGCGAAAGCGCCATTCCGGGCGCGAGGTGAGGATCACCACGCCATTGTGGTCGGTCATCAGCAACTGTTCCGGGGTCTTGCCCCACAGGCTTTCGGTGTGGTCCAGGTCGACCTTGACCACCAGCACGCCAAGGATCCGCTCGCCATCGCGCACCGCGGCAGCAAAGAAGTAGCCGCGCTTGGCCGAGGTGGTGCCCAGGCCGAAGAAGCGCCCCAGGCGCCCGGCCATGGCCTCGCTGAAATAGGGGCGGAAGGCGAAATTGCGACCGACGAAGCTGTCGTGCTTGTCCCAGTTGGAGGCCGCCAGGGTCTTGCCGCTGGTGTCCATCAGGTACATCACCTCGGCGCCGGTCTGGGCACTGATGTTCTTCAGCAGGCGGTTGGCGTTGCCCTGGGTCACGCCATCGTCCGGGGCGCCGAGTACCGCACGCAGTGCCGGCAGGTCGCCGAGGATCTGCGGCAGCACTTCGTAGCGGTGCAGGGTGCCCAGCAGGTTGGCCACGTACAGGTCGAGGGTCTGGCGGTTCTGGCTGGTCAGCTCGTTGCGGTAGTAGCGCTCCGCCAGATGCTCCAGCGGCCACAGCAACGGCGCCAGGCACAGTGCCAGCAAGGCCAGGCTGCGCCAGCGAGGGCGACGGGGAAGGGGTGGGGTCATGGAAAAGGCGCCTGTGGATACAGGCGCATTATGCCTAGCCCTGCTCGGCAAGACACTCGCGCAATGCGGTGTGCCAGTCCGGCTGGACCACGCCCCACTCCCGTGCCAGGCGGCTGCAGTCCAGGCGCGAGTTCAACGGCCGCGGCGCCGGTGTCGGGTAAGCGCTGGAAGGGATGGCTTCAAGGACGGCGCAGGGTTTGTCCATGGCCAGCAACTGCTCACCGATGGCCTGGGCAAAGCCGAACCAGGAAGTCTCGCCGTGGGCGGTGAGGTGGTAGGTGCCCCAGGCGCCGGGCTGCCCGGCTCGCCAACGCTCGATCAGCGCCCGGGTGCTGGTGGCGATGGTGCCGGCCCAGGTGGGCGCGCCGATCTGGTCGGCCACTACCCGCAGCTCGGGTTTTTCCTGCAGCAGGCGCTGCATGGTCAGCAGGAAGTTCTTGCCATGGCTGGAATAGACCCAGCTGGTGCGCAGGATCAAATGCTGGCCCTGGACCAGCCGGATCGCCCGTTCGCCAGCCAGCTTGCTCTCGCCGTAGACACTCAGCGGGTTGGGCTCGTCGTCCTCCACATAGGGCGTTTCCTTGCTGCCATCGAACACGTAGTCGGTGGAGTAGTGAATCAGCGGCACACCCAGCTCGAAGGCTTCCTGGGCGAAGATCCCGGGGGCCGTGGCGTTGATCGCAAAAGCCAGGTCCGGCTCGCTCTGGGCCTGGTCGACGGCGGTGTGGGCGGCGGCATTGATGATCAGGTCCGGGCGAATGGCGCGCACTTGCTGGCGGATCTGTTCCGGGTGGCTCAGGTCCAGTTGCTCACGACCCAGGACCACCAGCTCGCCCAGGTCGCCGAGGCGCTGCTGCAGCTCCCGGGAGACCTGGCCGTGCTGGCCGCTGATAAGGATTTTCAGAGGAGCGTTCATGGGAACAGATCGGCCTCGGTCAGAAGGGCGCCGGCCTGATCCTTGGCGGACAGTTGCGGGGGCTCGTCGAGCTCCCAGTCGATGGCCAGGGTCGGGTCGTCCCAGCGGATGCAGCGCTCGGCGGACGGGGTGTAGTAGTCCGTGGTCTTGTAGAGGAACTCGGCGAAATCACTGAGCACCACGAAACCATGGGCAAACCCTTCGGGCACCCAGAGCTGGCGATGATTCTGTGCGCAAAGGCGTACCGCTACCCATTGGCCGAAGTGGGGGGAGCTGCGGCGGATATCCACCGCAATGTCGAGCACCTCGCCCTGGGTCACTCGCACCAGCTTCCCCTGGGTGTTCTGCAACTGATAGTGCAGGCCACGCAGCACGCCTTTCTGCGAACGGGAATGGTTGTCCTGGACGAATTGCGCGTCGATGCCGGTGGCCTCGGCAAAGGCCTTGGCATTGAAGCTTTCGTAGAAGAAGCCACGCTCGTCGCCAAAGACCTTGGGCTCGATGATCAGTACGCCGGGCAGGTCGGTGGGGATGACCTTCATTGCGCTTCCCCCGCCAGAGTGAACAGGTACTGGCCATAGCCGGTCTTGCCGAAATAAGCGGCGCGCTCCAGCAGGTGCTCGCGGCTGATCCAGCGGTTCTCATAGGCGATCTCTTCCAGGCAGGCGACTTTGAGGCCCTGGCGATGCTCGATGGTCTGCACGTACTGCGAGGCCTCCAGCAGGCTGTCGTGGGTGCCGGTGTCGAGCCAGGCAAAGCCCCGGCCAAAACGCTCCACGTGCAGGTCGCCACGCTTGAGGTAGGCGTTGTTGACGTCGGTGATCTCCAGTTCGCCCCGGGGCGAAGGCTTGACCGCTTTGGCGATCTGCACCACGTCGTTGTCGTAGAAGTACAGGCCGGTGACCGCGTAGCTGGACTTCGGCTTCTTGGGCTTTTCTTCGATGGACAGGGCACGGCCCTCGCTGTCGAAGTCGATGACCCCGAAACGCTCCGGGTCCTTGACCCAGTAGCCGAACACCGTGGCGCCGCTGGTGCGCTTGGCGGCGTCGCGCAGCTGTTCGCCGAAGTACTGGCCGTGGAAGATGTTGTCGCCCAGGATCAGGCACACCGGGTCATTGCCGATGAACTCCTCGCCAATCAGGAAGGCCTGGGCCAGGCCATCCGGCGAAGGCTGCTCGGCATAGCAAAAACGCACGCCGAACTGGCTGCCGTCACCCAGCAGGTTGCGGTATTGCGGCAGGTCCTGGGGGGTGGAGATGATCAGGATGTCCTGGATGCCGGCCAGCATCAGTACCGAGATCGGGTAGTAGATCATCGGCTTGTCGTAGATTGGCAGCAGCTGCTTGGACACACCGAGGGTGATGGGGTGCAGACGGGTGCCGGAGCCGCCCGCCAGAACAATGCCTTTGATCATGCAATCAGATCCTTGATGTCGGTGGAACCCAGGCGTTCGCCCTGGTAGCTGCCGTCTTGTACCCGGCGGCACCACTCGAGGTTTTCCAGGTACCACTGCACGGTCTTGCGCAGGCCACTGGTGAAGGTTTCTTCCGGAACCCAGCCCAGCTCGCGCTCGATCTTGCCGGCGTCGATGGCGTAGCGCAGGTCGTGGCCGGGGCGGTCCTGGACGAAGGTGATGAGGTCGGCGTAGTGAGCCACACCCTGGGGTTTCTGCGGGGCCAGCTCTTCCAGCAGGCTGCAGATGCCGCGTACCACGTCGATGTTTTTCTGTTCGTTGTGGCCGCCGATGTTGTAGGTCTCGCCGACCGCGCCTTCGGTCATCACCTTGAACAGGGCCCGGGCGTGATCCTCGACATACAGCCAGTCGCGCACCTGCAGGCCGTTGCCGTACACCGGCAGCGGCTTGCCTGCCAGGGCGTTGAGGATCACCAGCGGAATCAGCTTTTCGGGGAAGTGGAACGGGCCGTAGTTGTTGGAGCAGTTGGTGATCAGCACCGGCAGCCCATAGGTACGCTGCCAGGCGCGGACCAGGTGGTCGGATGCGGCCTTGCTGGCGGAGTAGGGCGAGCTGGGGGCGTAGGGCGTGGTTTCGGTGAACAGGTCATCGACGCCATGCAGGTCGCCATAGACTTCATCGGTGGAAATATGGTGGAAACGGAAAGCGGCTTTTTCCGCCTCGGGCAATGTGTGCCAGTAGGCGCGGGTCGCTTCCAGCAGGCTGTAGGTGCCGACGATATTGGTCTGGATGAAGTCGGACGGCCCGTCGATGGAGCGGTCGACATGGGACTCGGCAGCCAGGTGCATGATCGCGTGGGGCTGGAAGCGCGCCAGCACGGCGCTGACGGTGGCCTGGTCGACGATATCGGCCTTGACGAACTCATAGCGGCTGTTGCTGGCGATGCTGTGCAGCGATTCCAGGTTGCCTGCGTAGGTCAGTTTGTCCAGGTTCAGCACTTCGTGTTCCGTGTGCTGAAGCAGATGGCGGACCAGGGCCGAGCCGATAAAACCGGCTCCGCCGGTAACGAGAATGCGCATGTTGGGGGGCCTGTATCCTTAGAAAACGATCAATAACCTGAGCGAATGCAGCATAGCTTGTCGGTACAGCCCCCGAGGCGCAATAGGCACCACCAGTCGAATTTGTCCCAGCTGGCGCCCCCAGCCCCCGCGACGGACGTGGCTTTGCACCCTCGCGATGGCCCGAGGGGTTGCGTATCGCTCTAGGCAGTGGCGATATAAGCGCCCTATAACAATTCCAGGGGTCGTTGTATGTTGCTCGCCACCTTGATCCACCGTGCCAGTCTGCCCAGCCCGCAAGTCTTAGCGCAGCAAGCGCTGGAGTTGCTGGAAAGCCACTACGGCCTGCACGGCACCCTGCACTCGCTGGGCAGCCAGCAAGACCTCAACTACCGCGTCGACAGCCCCCAGGGGCGGTTTGTCCTGAAGATCTGCCGCGGCGACTACTCGGCCCTGGAGTTGCAGGCGCAGCACGCCGGCCTCAAGCATCTGCAACAGCGCCCGGAGCTGCGAGTGCCCAGGGTCATCCCGGCGACAAACGGCGCGGACCTGCTGTCCCTGGAGATCGCCGGGCAAGCGCTGCACGTGCGCCTGCTGGACTATATAGAAGGCCGCTCCCTGACCCAGCTGCCGCACCTGGGCGGCGAGCTGGTGGCGGGCCTGGGCCGGCTGTGCGGGCAGATGGACCTGGCCCTGGCGGATTTCGAGCATCCGGGCCTGGAGCGCACCCTGCAATGGGACGCCCGGCATGCCCAGGCATTGATCGGGCATCTGCTGCCGGTCATTGCCGACCCGCAGCAACGAGCGGTGATCGCCAGCGCCGCGCAACGCGCCGAGCGCCGCCTGCATCCGCTGCTGGAGCAACTGCCGGTGCAGGCCATCCATATGGACATCACCGATGACAACGTGGTCTGGCAGCGGGATGAAGCACGGCATTGGCAGGTGCAGGGGGTGATCGATTTCGGCGACCTGATCCGCACCTGGCGCATCACCGACTTGTCGGTGACCTGCGCGGCGCTGCTGCATCACGCCGAGGGCGACCCGCTGCGCATCCTCCCGGCGATCCAGGCCTACCATCAGGTCAACCCGTTGCAACGGGCGGAGCTGCTGGCGCTCTGGCCTCTGATCGTGGCCCGGGCGGCGGTGCTGGTGCTCAGTGGCGAGCAGCAGGTCAGCATCGACCCGGGCAATGCCTACAGCCGTGCCAACCTGAGCCACGAGTGGGAGATTTTCCAGGTCGCCAACTCGGTGTCGTTCGAGTTCATGGAGGCGGCGATTCTCACCGCTGTCGGGCACGCACTGCCTGCCATCGGCGGTGAGGGGTTCGCCCCGCTGTTGCCGAGCCTGGTGGGGCGCGAATTCGCCCTGATCGACCTGGGCGTGCTCAGCCCGCACTTCGAGGCGGGCAATTGGGAGCAGCCGGGGATCGACGATCGCCTGTTGGCCGAAGCTGGCGCCGCCCATGGCCTGGCCGCCAGCCGCTATGGACAGTACCGCCTGTCGCAGACCCGTCCCGATAGCGCCGAGGAACCCTCGACCTGCCCCTTGCATGTACAACTGCAAGTGCCGCCAGGCACCGCTGTGGAAGCGCCGTTCGCCGGGGTCTTGCACCGTGGCGAGCAAGGCCTGTTGCGCCTCGATGGCCCGACCCTGAGTGTGCACCTGTGGGGCGTCGAGCCTTCGTTGCAGCCGGGAGCGGCGCTGGTCAAGGGCCAGGTGCTGGGCGCCGTGGCGGCGGATGGTCGGCTCAAGGTGCAGCTGTGTCGCGCTGCCGAACTGGATCCGCCGCTGTTTTGTACACCGTCCCGAGCCCCGGCCTGGCAAGCCCTTTGCCCCTCTCCGGCGGCGCTGCTGGGGCTGGCCTGCGATGCCGAGCCGGAACTGGATCCGCAAACCCTGCTGGAGCGTCGTGACGCCAGTTTTGCCCGCTCGCAGAAACACTATTACCTCGATCCGCCGCGGATCGAGCGCGGCTGGCGCAACCACTTGATCGACATGCAGGGGCGTTCCTACCTGGACATGCTCAACAACGTCGCGGTGCTGGGCCACGGTCACCCGCGCATGGCCGCTGAAGCGGCGCGGCAATGGTCGCTGCTCAACACCAACTCGCGTTTCCACTATGCGGCGATCGCCGAGTTCTCCGAGCGCCTGCTGGCCCTGGCACCGGATTCCATGGACCGGGTGTTCCTGGTCAACAGCGGCACCGAGGCCAATGACCTGGCGATCCGCCTGGCCTGGGCCTACAGCGGCGGGCGCGACATGCTCAGTGTGCTGGAGGCCTACCACGGCTGGTCGGTGGCGGCTGACGCAGTATCCACCTCCATCGCCGACAACCCCCAGGCCCTCACCAGCCGTCCGGAGTGGGTGCACCCGGTGACCGCGCCCAACACCTATCGCGGCGAGTTCCGCGGCCAGGACAGCACCCCGCACTACCTGCGCAGCGTCGACCAGCAACTGCACAAGCTGGATGAGCAGCAACGCCAGCTGGCCGGTTTCATCTGCGAACCCGTGTATGGCAACGCCGGAGGGATTTCGCTGCCACCGGGCTACCTGCAGCAGGTCTACGAGCGGGTGCGGGCCCGGGGCGGGGTGTGCATCGCCGACGAGATCCAGGTCGGCTACGGGCGCATGGGCCAGTTCTTCTGGGGCTTCGAGGAGCAGGGCGTGACCCCGGACATCATCACCATGGCCAAGGGCATGGGCAACGGCCAGCCCTTGGGTGCGGTGATCACCCGGCGGGAAATCGCCGAAGCGCTGGAGGCCGAAGGCTATTTCTTCTCCTCGTCCGGCGGCAGCCCGGTCAGTTGCCGCATCGGCATTGCGGTGCTGGATGTGATGCAGGAAGAGAAACTCTGGGAAAACGCCCAGGTGGTCGGTGAACACTTCCGGCAGCGCCTGGAGGCGCTCAAGGAAAACCACCCGCTGGTGGGAGCGGTGCATGGTTCCGGTTTCTACCTGGGGCTGGAACTGATCCGCGATCACGCCACCCTGGAACCGGCCACCGAGGAAACCACCCTGCTGTGCGAACGCCTGCGCGAGCTGGGGATTTTCATGCAACCTACCGGCGATCACCTGAACATCCTCAAGATCAAGCCGCCGATGGTCACGACTCGCCAGAGCGTGGATTTCTTCGTCGACATGCTGGCCAAGGTGTTGAGCGAAGAGCTGTAGGCGCAGGGCTCTGCTTTGCGTTGACCTCCATTCGCCGGCAGGCCGGCTCCTGCAACGCTTGGTAGGAGCCGGCTTGCCGGCGAATGCGTTTCTTGATAATTCGATTGTTATCGGCTTTTTGTCGGTAATTTATCGTGGCTAATGTCTTTTCAGCTTTTAAAGTCGATATTTATCGGATATAAAGTGACCATATCCAGGCCCGGCCTCGCCGTGCCCGGTGCCTTGTGTCCGTTGTCATCGACCGCTTCGCCTTGCCCAGGAGTTGATCCATGAGCCGTACCGTTACCGTCGCCGCTACCCAGATGGCCTGTTCCTGGGACCTTGAGGCCAACCTCGAAACCGCTGAGAAACTGGTACGCGAAGCCGCGGCCAAGGGGGCGCAGATCATCCTGATCCAGGAACTGTTCGAGGCGCCTTACTTCTGCCAGAAGCCCAATCCGGATTACCTGCAACTGGCCACCACGGTGGACAGCAACGCCGCCATCGCGCACTTCCAGAAAGTCGCCAGGGAGCTGCAAGTGGTGCTGCCCATCAGCTTCTACGAGCTGGCCGGGCGGGCGCGTTTCAACAGCATCGCGATCATCGATGCCGATGGCAGCAACCTCGGGATTTATCGGAAAAGCCACATCCCGGATGGCCCCGGCTACCACGAAAAGTACTACTTCAACCCGGGCGATACCGGCTTCAAGGTATGGAACACCCGCTACGCGAAGATCGGCGTGGGCATCTGCTGGGACCAGTGGTTCCCCGAGTGCGCCCGCAGCATGGCCCTGCAAGGCGCGGAGCTTCTCTTCTACCCCACCGCCATCGGCAGCGAGCCCCACGACCAGACAATTTCCTCCCGCGACCACTGGCAGCGGGTGCAGCAGGGCCATGCCGGGGCCAACCTGATGCCGCTGATCGCCAGCAACCGCATCGGCAACGAAGAGCAGGACGGCTACGACATCACCTTCTACGGCTCGTCCTTCATCGCCAATCAGTTCGGCGAGAAGGTTCAGGAGCTCAACCAAATTGAAGAAGGTATCCTTGTGCACAGCTTCGACCTCGACGAGCTCGAGCACATCCGCAGCGCCTGGGGCAGTTTCCGTGACCGTCGTCCGAACCTCTATGGCGCGCTGAAAACCCTCGACGGTTCCCTGGAGTCCTGAACACTATGAGCACTTTGCACAGCACGCCGCGCGCCGACGGTTTCTACATGCCCGCCGAATGGGCGACCCAGACCCAGGCCTGGATGATCTGGCCCGAGCGCCCGGACAACTGGCGCCTGGGCGGCAAGCCGGCGCAGGCCGCCCATGCCGCGGTGGCCAAGGCCATCGCGCGCTTTGAACCGGTGACCGTGGCCGTGTCCGCGGCCCAGTATGAAAACGCCCGGGCACGCCTGGACGTGCCCAATATCCGTGTGGTGGAAATGTCCAGCGACGACGCCTGGGTCCGCGACACCGGCCCGACTTTCGTCATCAACGCCAGCGGCGAAGTGCGCGGCGTGCACTGGGGCTTCAACGCCTGGGGCGGCTTCGAAGGCGGCCTGTATTCGCCGTGGAACCGTGACGAGCAGGTCGCCAGCAAGGTGCTGGAAATCGAACGTTGCCAGGAGTACCGCACCGAGGGCTTCGTGCTCGAAGGTGGCTCGATCCACGTCGATGGCGAAGGCACCCTGATCACCACCGAGGAATGCCTGCTCAACCACAACCGCAACCCGCACCTGTCCCGCGAAGAGATCGAGGCGGTACTGCGCGAGCATCTAGCGGTGGAGCAGATCGTCTGGCTGCCGGACGGCCTGTACAACGACGAAACCGACGGCCATGTGGATAACTTCTGCTGCTATGTGCGCCCGGGCGAAGTGCTGCTGGCCTGGACCGACGACCCCCAGGACCCGAACTACCCGCGTTGCCAGGCCGCCCTGCAGGTGCTGGAAAACACCCGTGACGCCAAGGGCCGCACCTTCAAGGTGCACAAGATGCCGATTCCCGGCCCCTTGTACGCCACCGAAGAGGAATGCGCCGGGGTCGACGCGGTAGAGGGCAGCCAGGAGCGCAACCCTTCGGTGCGCCTGGCGGGTTCCTACGTGAACTTCCTGATCGTCAATGGCGGGATCATCGCGCCCAGCTTTGACGACCCGATGGACGCCCAGGCCAAGGCCATCCTGCAGCAGCTGTTTCCCGAGCACGAAGTGGTGATGGTGCCGGGCCGTGAACTGTTACTGGGGGGCGGCAATATCCACTGCCTTACCCAGCAACAGCCCGCGCCACAGCGGATTTGAGTGCCGTTGTAACAGCCGATGCCGGTTGTTTGCCGGTGCCGGCCCGGCCCGTGGCCTGAGCTTCGCCAGCCAGCCCGCAGCCTAGACAGGCCGCGGGCTTTTTCATGGCCGTATATCGGCACAGGTGGCACATTGGCATAGCTCTTGTATCTCTCCTGGCGTGATTCTGAGACATGGAGAACGGTGTTGTTCTGTCATAAAGCTTGGATAAGTTAGGCCGCTCAGATACCAGGAGAGCGCTGGAATGAACATGGTCAGCGAGCGGGCGTCCCATCCCTTGGCAATGAATAACGAGTCGCTGCAGGTGCTGGCCCAGTGGTTGAAGTCCAATGGAACGCGTCAGATCAGGGAACCTGATCCGCGCCGGATCATCATTGAGCGTTACCCCGCTGGATTGCTCAGCGAGGCGGAACTGCAGGCGTTGTGGGATGTGGTGAAAGGATAGACAAACAAGGGATTGTGCGAAGCGCTGCCGGGATGGCAGCGCTTTTTTTTGCCTGGCATTCAGATGCCGGGCATCCGGGTGTCAGAAGCGGTAGTTGCCGGTGACCACCAGGCTGCGAGGGTCGCCCGGCTGGATCTGGAAGGCGCTGGTGGCGGAACTGTAGTACTCGTGGTCGGCGATATTGTTCAGCGCAGCGCGTACGTCCCAGTCCTTGTGCCGGTAACCGGCCAGGGCGTCCCAGCGGCCATAACCGGGCAGCGCCACGGTGTTGCTGCTATCGGCGAAGCGGTCGCCGACCAGGGTCAGGCCGGTCTCGGCATACCAGCCCCGTTCCGGTTTCCAGGTGATGAACAGGCTGCCATTGCGCTTGGCGACGTTGTTCACGCGCTTGTCTTCGAAGCCGTTGTTGTCCTTGACCACCACGGCGTCCTGCAGGCCGATGCCGCCGCGCAGGTACCAGTTGCCAACGATCTTGCCGGTGCCCGTCAGCTCGATGCCGCGGGAGCGTTGCAGCCCGGTGAGCAGGGTGATGCTGCGGTCCTGCGGATCGGAGGTGCGACGGTTGTAGAGCTCCAGCTCATACACCGCCAGGGTGGTGCTCAAGCGTTCGCCCAGCCAGTCGCTCTTGACTCCGACTTCCTTCTGCCGGGTGAGCTCAGGGCTCAGGTCGTTGCCGTTACCGGCGGCGTTCGGGGTGATGCCGATCAGGCCGCCGCCCACCGGTGAGAACGACTTGCTCCACGAGGCATAGAACGAGTGGTGCTCCAGCGGCGTCCAGACCACCCCCAGGCGCGGGCTGACGCTATGGCTCTCGCGGCTTTCGGAGAGCCCGTTCTTGCGGTTGCTGGTCTGCACATCGAAGTTGTCGTAGCGCAGGCCGGCGAGCAATTGCCATTGATCGTTCAGGCGCAGTTGGTCCTGCACATAGAGGGCCCGGCTTTCGACCTCGGTGTGGTTGTTGCTGGAGACCTGCATGCGGCCGGTGTGGCTCTGGTACGGGTTGGGGTTGTACAGGTCGACGGCGGGCACCGCCTGGCTGCCCGGCCCGGAAGTGGCGGCGTTGTAGAGGATCGGGTCGCGGCGCTGGCTGCCGAGCTCCAGGCCGGTGAGCAGGCGATGTTCCAGGCCGAAGGTGTCGAAACGGCCCTCCAGTTCGGTGTTGTTGTAGACGTTGCGGGTCTTCAGGTCCTGCTGCCAGCGTTGGCGTTGGACCTTGCCGGTCGTGGCGTTGTAGCCGGTCTGGTAGGTGTTGTCGAAGTCGCTGTCGAGCTTGAATACCCCCAGGGTGTGGCGCAGTTGCCAGTTCTCGCTGAGCTCGTAGCTCAGCTTGGAGCGCAGGGACTGGGACTTGTCGTCGATGTAGTCGCGGTGATCGCCGTAGGTGGTGTCGCGGCTGACGTCCGCCGGGCGTCCGTTGACCCCGGGGATGCCGCGGTCCGGGGTGCGGTTGTAGCGGCTGTATTCGTACTGCACCAGCCAGTTCAGGTCCGGGGTCAGTTGCCAGCTCATGGACGGGGCGAACAGTTGGCGGTTGCCGCTGACGCCTTTGCGGAAACTGTTCCGGTCCTCGTTGCCCAGGTTCAGGCGCAGGCTGATGTTCTCTGTCGGGTCGGCGCTGAGGTCGGCATACAGGCTGCGCAGGTCCTGGCTGCCGCCCTGGACTTCGACGCTGGAGCGGCGGCCGAATTCCGGCAGCTTGCTCACCCGGTTGATGATCCCGCCCTGGCTGCCACGGCCGTAGAGCACTGCCGCCGGGCCCTTGAGCACTTCGATGCGCTCGATGTTGTGCAGGTCGCGCACGTATTGGCTGTCGTCGCGGATGCCGTCCAGGTAGAAGTCGTTACTGGCATCGAAGCCGCGGATCCGCAGGCTGTCGAAGCGCGTGTCCGAGCCGCTGCTGACGTTGGGAATGCCACTCAGGGCGCTGCCCAGGTCGTTGACGCCGTAGTCCAGCACGTTGGCGGTCCTGATTGTGTCGATGGCCTGGGGCACGTAGCGCGCCGGGGTCGAGGTACGGGTTGCAGTGCTGACTTCCTTGACGCGAGGGTCATCGGGGTCGGCTTCGGCCTCGGCACTGATGGAGGTCATCGGCAGGGTGGTGCTGGCAGCGCAGGCAAAACCGCTGGCCAGCAGGGTGCAAAGACCCAGGGACAGGGGCATGAGGCGGAAATGGGCAGGCATCTGAAACGCATCCGAGAAGGGGAAATTCGAGGGTGCGAATGGTAATGCTTGTCATTAACAGATGTTAAATATTCACTAATAAGTTCCCCTGGCTATTTGTTTCTGAATGTATCTTTCGGGTATCGGTTCGCATACTGAAGCTAAACAGACGGATTCGACCGGTTACAGCAACAGACTAAAAGCCAATTCGAGGTTTTTCCCTTGGCGCGCGCGGCCTAGTCTGCGTGACATCGAATTTTCAAGACCTTGCTGGAGCCCAGATATGTCCTTGGCCACCCTTCACTATATTTATGATCCCCTGTGCGGCTGGTGCTACGGTGCCAAGCCGCTGGTGCAGGCCGCCCAGGCGGTGGTGTCGGTGGTGGCCCATGCCGGCGGCATGATGACCGGGCGCAACCGCCAGCCGGTCTCGCCGCAACTGCGCGATTACGTCATGCCCCATGACCGGCGGATCGCCGAGTACACCGGGCAGCCTTTTGGCCAGGCCTATTTCGAGGGCCTGCTGCGGGATGAGACGGCCACCTTCGACTCGGCGCCGCCGATTGCCGCCGTACTGGCGGCCCAGGCTATGGAAGGGCGGGGCCTGGAATTTCTGGGCCGGTTGCAGACGGCGCATTATCTGGAAGGACGCAGGATCGCCGACCGGCAGGTGCTGCTGGAGCTGGCGCAGGCCCAGGGGTTTGCCCCGGCCGCCTTCGAGGCGGCCTTCGACCAGGCGGTGGCCCATGAACTGGACAACCATATAAAGGCCAGCCGGGCCCTGTTGGCCAAGGTCGGCGGGCAAGGCTTCCCGACCCTGGTGCTGGAGCGCGATGGTCGTTACCAGCTGCTCGACATCAGCCCCTGGCTGGGCAAACCCGAGGCCTTCGCCGACTGGCTGAAGACCTCCCTGGGCGCCGATAGCGGCCCTCACGATGGCGTGGTCCAGGCCTGTGGCCTGGACGGTTGCACACCCTGAACTCACCTGACCTGCGTGGAGTCACCCATGGATAACCTAGCGTTGATCAAGAGCACCTACGAAGGTGCCAACTCCCAGGAAAATGCGCGCAACACCGCAGCGGCCCTGGCCCCCGATGCCCGCTGGACCGAGGCGGCGGGCTTTCCCTATGCCGGCACCTACATAGGGTTCGAGGCGGTGCTGGAGCACGTCTTCAAGCGCCTGGGCTCGGAATGGCAGGACTTCACCTTCAAGGTCGAGAACTATGTGGCCCAGGGCGACAAGGTGTTCGCCTATGGCAATTACCAGGGCGTCTACAAGGCCTCGGGCAAACCGATCGATGTACGGGTGGCTCACTTGTGGACACTTAAAGATGGCAAGGTCACCCACTTCGAACAATTCGTGGACAGTCACAGTGTGCAGCTGGCAATGCTCTAGCCCGCAGTTCTTAGAATATTTTCAGCTATTCAAAGACGATTCACGAAATTGACACGTTGTTAAAGGCGCAGATAGGATTCGCCCCAACGCCTGTGGCCAGGAGCCATATTTCAGAATAATAAAAGGCCCACCGTGCTCACCCGCGGTCGGGCTTTTTTGTTTCAACGGTAGAAGAGCGTTCAATCGCCATAGCCGCGGAGCTCACAGCGCGTCACCAACCCGTAATAAGGAAAATAAAATGTTTAAACAGCGGATCTGCTTGGTTGCACTGGGGATTTTGAGCGCAACACAGGCCATGGCCGACGGCCAGGCCGACGCCAAGGGTTTTGTTGAAGACAGCAGCCTGAAAGTGCTGTTGCGCAACGCTTACATCAACCGTGACTACAAAGATGGCAACCCGGACAAGGCTGAATGGGGCCAGGGTTTCATCGGCACCTTCTCCTCGGGCTTCACCCAAGGCACCGTGGGCGTGGGCGTTGACGCCTTCGGCCTGTACGCACTGCGCCTGGACGGCGGCAAGGGTCGCAGCGGTGCCGGCGGCATCGACTTCTTCAAGCAGGGTGACAGCGGTAGCGCTGCAGACGACCTGGCCAAGGCCGGTGCTGCAGTCAAGTTCCGTTTCTCCAACACTGTGCTGACCTACGGTGACCAGATGCCGGCCCTGCCGGTGCTGAACTACGACAACTCGCGCCTGCTGCCGGAAAGCTACACCGGTACCCTGATCACCTCCAAGGAGATCAAGGGCCTGGAGCTGAACGCAGGTCACTTCACCGCCGAATCGCGCAAGAGCGCCGAAGGCCGTGACAGTGGTGGCCTGAAGTCGATCAACGTATTGGGCGGTAGCTACCAGTTCACCGAGCAGTTCAAGGGCGCGCTGTACGCTTCCGACGTCGAAGACGTGCTGAAGAAGCAGTACATCAACCTGAACTACGTGTTCCCGCTGGCCACTGACCAGTCCCTGACCCTGGACTTCAACGGCTACCGTACCGAGCTGGACAAGTCCTACGCCGAGAAGGCTAAAGCCGGCGGCGAAGACAACAAGATCTGGAGCCTGGCAGCCACCTACGCCATGGGCCCGCACTCCTTCACCCTGGCGCACCAGCGCAGCACCGGCGACAGCCACCTGGGCTATGCCTACGGCGGCTACCAGCGCGGTCAGAACCGCGTGGGCGATGGCGGCAACACCATCTACCTGGCCAACTCCTACTGGTCCGACTTCAACGCCGAAGACGAGCGCAGCTGGCAGCTGGGCTACGGTCTGGACTTCGGCGCCTTCGGCGTACCGGGCCTGACCTATAACGTGGCCTACGTGCGTGGCGACAACATCACCACCTCGACCTCCACCGGCGGCAGCGAGCGGGAAATCTTCAACCAGTTCAAGTACGTAGTACAGAGTGGCCCAGCCAAAGACCTGAGCGTGAAAGTACGCAGCTCGGTACTGCGCGTTTCGCAGAAGTCTTCCGAGTACAACGTGGGCGGCAACGAACTGCGTGTGTTCGTCGACTACCCGATCAACGTGTTCTGATGAACGCCTGATCACCGCCTGACTTCAGGTGGCGCAATGGAAAAAGCCCCGACTGGTTCGGGGCTTTTTTGTGCCTGGGCATCCGGGTTGCAGAAATGCCCGGGATGGCGGGTGACTGTTCTCGCCCGGGTGCTTTTTTCAGCCAGTGGTTGGCGCATATCAATCTTGTTACAGTCCACCCCCCTGTCTTGTCACGGATGATTTCGATGTTCCGTACCCTGCTATCCGGCCTGTGCCTGCTGAGCGTCGCCAGCATCGCCCACGGCCAGCAAGCGACTGCGCCCGAGCAGTTGCTGAGCGACTTCTCCCGCTGCGATGCGCAGTTCTTCCAGAACCTGAATACCGCCCGACTGCCGACCGGCACCTTGAGCCTGGCCCGGTACGGTGCGGTAAGCGCGCCCAAGGTCATGAACCCTTTGCAGGAAGGCGGGCGCTACCAGGCCTTCGAACAGCCGCTGCTGGTCAATGGCGTGCGCCTGGTGGGCTACTACAACGAAGCTCAGTCGCTGAAGTCGGTGGGCAACCTGCTGTTCTGGGGCTTTGTCGCCGAGGGCCAGCCCAAGGACGTGGCCGCGGCGCTCAAGCCGCTGCTGGTGGACAACAGCCGCCTGAAGGCAGACCGCAGCGCCATGAGCCGGGTGGAGATCCGCCGGGTCGGCGACCCCATCGACCAGTGGCGCACCGAAGGCCTGGCGGGCGGTGGCGTGGCTACGCCGTTCGGTTATGTCGAGCGCATCCTGAGCATCGACATCGGTACCACCAACGCACCGATTGCCGGACGCACCACGATCTTCTGCAGCTTGCAGGGTACGGTCACCGCGCCGTTGCTGCAGGTGTATCGCCCTGACCTCAACGCCCATCTGCTGGATTGAAAAACATGCCTTCATTGTCTGTACGCGGGTCGCTCCTGCTTGTGTGTGCCCTTGCTATGACTGGCTGCGCCAGCCTGCAGAGCCAGGACCAGATCAACTACGCCCATTGCCGCATGGTGGGCCAGGCTTCCAAGGCCGAAAAATTCGACGTGGTGCTGCAAGAGGCCGACCTGTGCCTTGAGAAGAACCAGCTGAGCCAGCCCATGCAGAGCCTGGTGTACTGGCTCAAATCCGATGCCTACGCCAGCTTCAAGCGTTATCCGGAAGCCATCGCCGCCAAGGAAAAATCCATCGAGCTGGGCCCCAAGCCCGATGCTCGGGCGGTGCTGGACCTGAGCCGTCTGTATCGCGAAGCGGGCAACCCGCAAAAGGCCCTGGAGCTGGTGCAGTCCAACCTTGACAACAACCTGGGCGAGGCGGGCAAGGGCAGCGGTTTCAACATGCCGACCTACTACCACCTGGGCCAGACGCTGTACGACCTGGGTCGCTACCGCGAGGCCGCGGAAGCCTACAGCACCGGCCTGTTGAAGCAGCCCGACTATGCCTGGGCCTTCTACCACCGCGGCCTGGCCTACGACAAACTGGGCCAGACCGACGACGCCCGCGCCGACTTTGCCAAGTTCGCCAAGCTGGTGAACCAGAAGTACGTCGAGCCGCAGCACCAGGCCAAGCTGGCCGAGTACAAGATCAAGCTGCCTTGAATGCAGCGTGGTTGATGCAATAAAAAAGGCTCGCCTGATCGCGAGCCTTTTTTTATCCGCGAACGCTGTTCGTCAGTCGTCCGGATTGATGGCGAACTTCAGTTGGTTGCCCTGCAGGTAGACCACCGCTTCACGGCCATGGATATCCACCGGCCGGGCCGACATTGCGTCGTGATCGGTGACTATCTTCGACAACTCCTTGCCCCGCATATCGACCCGCCAGATACAGGCCCGGGGCCCTTGGTTATCGAAGTACAGCACCGGGCGCGTGGTGCTCCAGGTCGGGTTGACGATGGCCCATCCGGCATCGGGCTGTTTCTGCTCGGTGATGTTCTCCGAATGGCTGCCCGCGTTGGCGCGGTCATAGTTCAGGGACAGCTGGCTGCTGTCGCGATTGAGGTCCTGCTCCACCCGTGCCCGGGCGTGCATGAAGGTGTTGGAGCCAACCTGGAACACCTGCTGGGTGCTGGCGGGCGCGCTGCGCGAACCCAGGCGGTAGACCATGCTTTGCTGCAACTGGCCCGCCAGCTGCTCGCGGTAGTAGAACTGGCCATCGACTATCCCGGCGTAGCGCGGCCCCTGGTCGTTGGCCCCGGGATTGGCCCAGCCGGCGAAGGCGATGTCCTGGGCGATGGGATGCAGCCCCGGCTGGTCATCGGCGTATTCATACAGGGTGCCGACATACACCGGCTTGCCCTGCTGATAGCGCCCGACAAACAGCACCACATGCAGCACCCCGGCTATCACCTGGGCATCGACGATCTGCTGGTCGCCCTGGGGCAGGGTGCTGTTGAAGGTGGCCAGGGTGAAGTTCTGCCAGTCGTCCGGGTCATAGACCAGGTACGCCTCGCCGGGAGCCAGTGGGCGCAGTGCGTCCGGGGCGGGCTCGGGAGGAATCGGCAGCGACGTGAGCATTTTCACCTGGGCCCGGTAGACCGACTCCAGGCAATCGGTGTCGGGGCAGGTATTGCGGGTGTTCTTCAACCAATGGCCTTGCAGCAGGCGGAACACCTGCAAGTGCTTCAGCGCCTGGTAGCGGCGGGTCATCTCCTCGTCCTTGGCGGACAGCGTCGGCGTGGCGCAGACAGTCTTTTCCACTTGGGTCGAGGCCTTGGCGCAGTCGAAGCCGGCGGCCTGCAGATCGGGCGTCAGCGCGCCCAGGGCGAGGCTCATGGCCGCCAGCGAGAGCAAAGGGAGCTTCATCAACACATCCTTGTCGAAAACGGGTCAGGGGGTCTGGAACGTCTGCAGATAGGCCAGCAGATTATCGATTTTTTCCTCATCGCTCAGCCCCCAGAAAATCATCCGGGTACCGGGCACCACGGCCTTGGGGTCTTCCAGGTACTGGATGAGCTTGTCCCGGCTCCAGACAATGCCCGAGGACTTCATGGCCGTCGAGTACTGGTAGTCCGCGGCGCTGCCGGCGGGGCGGTCGATGATGCCATTGAGCTGCGGCCCGAAGGAACTGCGCACCGAAGGCCCGATGTTATGGCAGCCGCTGCACAGGCGCTTGAACAGCTTGGCGCCGGCTTCGGCATCACCGGCCAGGGCCGGGGCGCTGAATAGCAGGGAGTGGAGCAACAGGGTCAGGATCGATACGGCGATGGGCTTCATGGGCGGCCTGCGTGCAGCTGGAATCGGCGGCTATTGGAGCATGAAGCGCATGCCTGGGGGGAGCCTTGCGATACAAGGCTCAGAAGCGCCCACTGATACCCAGCAGCGGGCCCTTCTGGACGATGTCGTAGACAAACCCGTCATGGCGATAATCGACCCCCATGGCCCGGTAGCCGGCCACCGCCGAAAAGCCCGGCAGGAACTCCCAGCCCGCCAGTGCGGCCAGGTCCCAGTCTTCCCGGGACTGCCCGGCGCCCGCCATGCCCCAGGCGGAGAGCCAGAATCGCTCGTTCACGGCGTAGTGCCCGCGCAACCCCGCCATCGCGTCGGCCCAGGTGGCCTTGTCCGAGCCCGACAGGCCCCCGGCCGGACCACCGTGCAGGGTGATGCTGGTGCTGCTGTACCAGACGCGCACGCCGCCGGCGATGTCCAGGCGATGATCGTCATCCCCCAGCACCTGGTAGCCGCCCCCCAGGAAACCCGAGGCGGTCTTGCTCTGCACCTCAAGCTTGGACGCCAGCGCTCCGGCTGGCAGCCGGTTGCGGGTGTCGGTGTCGATGTACATCAGGTCGGCGAGCACGCTGTAGGGGCCGCGCCGCGCTTCGCCCATCAGCATCACCGACATGTCGACACTGCGCGCGATGTCCGAGAAGTCGGACTTGATGAACTGGGTCCCTGTGCTGCGGTGGCCTACGTGCCCGCGGATCCCGGCGCCCCACACGTACGGGCCGCCGTTGAACCGCCAGCCATCGTCGTCTGCCGCCATGGCCACGGGCGGCAGGCTGGTTCCGGCGGTCGTCAAGGCGCCCAGCAGCAGCGCCAGGCGGGTACGCCGGTGCAGCAACGGTGAGTGCGGATGGTCACGGTGGATCATGCTGTTTCTCCGATCAGTGCTGGGTCAGCCCCAGGGCCACGCCTTCGGCTGCGCAGTCCTCGGCAGGCTTCAGGCCGGCCTGCTGCGCCGCCTTGACCTCCTCCTTCGCGGCCGCCAGATCGGCGAGGAATGCCGGATTGCCATGCAGGCTGGCGACCGTCGCGGCCCCCATGATGCGGCCAGCGTCCACGTCGCTCTGCCAGTGGGCATCGCAGATGACCCGGCTCTGGCCGTATGCCAGGCCACGGGTCATCAGTTCGGTGGCGCGGGCCGGGCTGATCTCGGCCAGGACCAGGCCCCAGGCCCAGCCCGCTGCGGAGTGGCCGGAGGGCCAGGAGCCATCCGTGCGCAGCAGTGGCTCCATGTCCTTGCGGCACGTGCCTTCGTCATGCACCACGAAGGGGCGAGTACGGTTGTAGGCATTCTTTCCGGCGTAGGTGGAGCCCCCCGCATCGGTCAGGGTGCGCTGCATCAAGGTATAGAGATGGGGGGTGCTCTTTTCGCTGATCTGCGTGCCCAGCGCGCAAGAGAAGGTTTTCGCCGGGCCGGGGAATGACAGTTCTGCATCGGTTGCCGCGAGTTTCTCCCGGCTCGAGCCACGCAGCGCCAGCGCCGCACGCCGTGCTTCTTCATCCCGCGCGAGGGCCGCGGAGCCCGGTTTTGGCGGGGCCCCGAGCAATGCCAGGCGTACAGGCAAGTCAGCCGGTTCAAGGTAGCCTGGCGCCAGCTTGAAGTGCGGGTCGGTGACCTTCGTGGCGGCGTCCTCGGCCGGCGCCCATGCCGACCAGAGCAGGCCGGCCAGGGACAGTGTCACCGCGAAGGGTTCAGGTATTTTTTTCATCGTGCGTTCTCTTTTCTATCCATGACCACGGCTGATCAGAACCGGTACAAGGCGTCCAGATAGGCTCCGGCACCGACCTTTTCCCCCGTCAGCGGGCTGTCACGGGCGTCGGAGACCAGGGCGTAGGTCTTGATGCCACCTTCCAGCGCCAGCTGTGGCTGCCATTGCCAGGTCAGGCCCAGCTTCAAGGTCACGTCGCGCATCCCGCCACCGGGGTGGTATTCATCGAACCGGGTGCGTGCGGCTTGCTGGGCGGTGACGCCAAAGCGGGCCATCATGTCGTTCTCGTTGCTCCAGGTGCCGTACAGCGTCGAGTCCAGGGTCAAGGTCGAAGACAGCGGGTAGGTGGTGGCGACCCCGGCTTCCAGGTACGTCGTACGGCCCAGGCTTTCGCCACCGTAATTGCGCCTCTGGCTCGATTGCAGGCCGCGTACGAACAAGCGGCCGGCGGGCAGGACCCAGTATGCTTCCGCCCCCACCAGGGCGGTGCTGTCCAGGTTGCCCATGCCCCGCAGGTAGTCATCACGGCCGTCCAGGGTGTGAATGCGTTCCTTGCGCCCCGGGTCATAACCCACCAGCAGGGCCACGCCGAAAGGCGCCAGCCCCGGCAGATCCCATCGCAGCCCTTCCGGAAAGGCTGCGGTAAAGGTGCCCCAGTCCTGGGTCGGCATGACCGCCTTGAGCTTCAGTGACGGGAAGGCGGCGTAGTGGGAAGCGCCCTGGTACAACGGGCCAACAGCCAAGCCGCCGCCTACCGTCACCGCTGGCGTGCCGCCTGAATCGGCCGGGGCAGCCTGGGCAGGCGGCGCCAGCATCAATGCAAGGGCTGCACCTAGGGAGAACACCACGGGAGACCTGAAAGAATGTGAATGATCCTTGAGTGTCATTGTTCATTTCCTTGGGGGTGAACTCTGTAGTGCAGAGCCATTGCTGAGTTGATCACCAATATTCAACTTGCAGGTGCTGGTATCCGAGGCGAGTGCAGGCCGGTAAACCCCCGGCGCAAGCGCTGGCCTCATGGATCGCCCCAGTGCGTTTACAAGTACCGATGGCAGGAGTCCGTCGTTTCGACAAACTTGCACTTGCTCGAATAATCTAATTTACAAATCGACGGGCTCGGGCGTTGGAAAACGCCATTGGCCACTGAGTATTTCGTTACTCGGTCGATAGAGCCTGACGGTGTAGTTCCAGCCGGGTGTCGTAACCAGGCAATTGACGACCTTGGCCTCGCAACCCCCGAACTGGATGACAATTGAACCATCGGCACTTTTCTTGGCAGTGAGGTTGTTCAGCGAATAGGCGTCATAGGGGTTTTTCTGAAAGTACCCGTCGGCGTTGTAAACACTCACAGACCAGAAACTCTTGACCGGTACCTGTTCGACCTTGAGCCGGTAGACGGTTTTTCCATCGTTGTACGGCAATACTGCTCCGAGGTAGATGGCGTCCCTGCTCGGGTTGCCGCCCCAGCCCGTTGCGGTTCCGATCAGGTGGCGCACCGGATCGACCCTGCCTTTCGGGCCAAAGGACTGGTTGTAGTCGGGAAGGGTCGAACCCAGAACAGCCAGGGCATCACGCACTTTTTTCTGGCTCGCCTGATCCCACTTCGGAACCACGAACTCCCCGTGCCTGGCCTGGCTGACCTGGATGGCGTCCTGCAGCGCATGCACCTGCTCGAGGTCTTTGCGATCCGTGGGGTCGAAGAACAGGCGGATAGCGACAAATACATAGCGTGTGCCGATGTCCTCTTTCGCCAGCGTATGGGGACCGGGCCCATAAATGACTGCCGGCACGTAGTGATCTTCGTTGACCACTTGCATCGACATGAACCTCTCACCGGCTTCAGGCAAGGTGACAGTCACCGGGCCGGCATCGAGATCGAACACCGCTGACGAGTAAAGCGTGTCCCGGTTCATGCGGATGACATCCTGAGCGTCGATGGCAACCGCTTCGCGGCTGTGAACAAACCGCCCCAAGCCTCCACTCTTCACACTCTTGCCCATGTAGAGGTCGGACTCGGCGCGAGCAAAGTTATCGACATTTACCCGCACCGTCGCATCAGCGGATGACTGAGCGTGTGCACTGGCAAAAGTGGCCAGCGTCAGGGCGACGATGCAGGCCGTGGATGAATCGGGCATGTAAACCTCTAGCTCTTATAAGTGGGCATTACCTTTTCAGACTTTATAAGAACACCCTGCTGGAAACTTGCCATTTGGTGCCAAAAGCACACCAGGCAAGTACCGCGAAGTGGGTTATTTGAAGGCGCCCGATAGTGGGGCGGGAGGGTCAGGCGAAGAGGTTAACAATCATCTTTCAAGAGCGAGCGGTAGCGCGACGGCGAACTTCCGGTCCAGCGCTTGAAGGCTCGGGTAAAGTGCGCCTGATCACTGTAGCCCACCATGTAGGCAATCTCGGTCGCGGTGTATTTGCCGCTGGCAATCAATTGCAGTGCTTCGCTGCGACGGGTCTCGTCACGCAGGTCTTCGAAGTCGATGCCGCAGTACTTGAGGCGACGCTGTAGCGTTCGGGAAGACAAGCCGATGTTTCTTGAAATAGCGGTAAGTTTGGATCGATCCTGATCCGCGATCCTTTCGATCAGCACACCGGCGGCTTGCGCGGTCGACTTCAAGGCCTCGGTGACTTTCCAGGCGTCATCCCGGGCAGGTTGCAGTGGGGTGTCGAGCAGCTCACGGTCGAATTCGATCATGTTGTGCTTCGCGTTCATGTGCAGATTCGGCCCCAGGTACTCCTCCAGCGCCTCATCTCCTCGCTCCCGCGGGTTTTGCAGATGTACCCGTATGGCGCAAGGCTCGCCGGACATGAGCGGCACTTTCCTCAGCAGCGCCAGAGTGCCGAGAATGACCTGTTTCGGATCAGCCCCGTGCTGCCCGGTGAATTGCTGGATCAGCTTCGTCGTACGGCCTTCGGTAACGATTCTTACGTCACTTCCTTGATGCAGTAAGTCCGTATGGATCGCTGCCACTGCGCACGCCTGGGCAAGGTTGGTCGAACCCAGGATCAACCCGCCCCAGGCGCCGAGTGAGCGTACTTCGATCAGATGCCCCACCGTTGCACCCGCGAAGGGGTCCTGTGCGACCGCGGCCATTTCATTGGCGATGTGAAAACAGGTCGCTCGCGGCACCCAGGCATCCGGGTATTGAAAAACCTGCGGGGAAATCCCGTAACGCCGGAAGAACTCCAGCGGCGACACCCCGCGCATGCTCAGGTAGGGCGCTATTTGCTGAAGCGTGCTGAGTTTGATGGAGGGCGTTGCATGGGTCATGAGCGGTTGCACCTGGTTCAAAGGCCGTGCACGTGAAGAACGTCCGAGTCCGCAGGAAACACTAGCGCAAAACACCTGCCGGAGTCGTGCTGGCGATGTGCATTAAACACGAAGGACGTTGTGCTTGTGGGACTTGCGAAGAAGGGTAAGGGGGGCTGAAGCGCAGTGATGCCGGGTCCAGCAAGGTGCTGAAGGCATCGGGAGAGGATTGTTTGACCCTGGAAACAACAAAGCCCTCGCATCGCTGCGAGGGCTTTGTTTTGTATGGTGCCGGCACCAGGAGTCGAACCCGGGACCTACTGATTACAAGTCAGTTGCTCTACCAACTGAGCTATACCGGCGTGTCAGGGCGACGATTATAGCGATTGGCGGGCTTCTGTAAACCCCTGAAATCTGACTATTTTTGCGAAGCGCTCAGGGCCGTGTCCGCTGGCAAACGATTGGCTGGCCCTCCTCAGGAGCCTTGCGCTATCGATTCGGCGAGGATGCACAGCAACTCGAACATCAGGGTCGCGCCCACCAGGGCGGTGGCGCCGCCGACGTCGAAGGGCGGCGAGACTTCCACCACGTCGGCGCCGACCAGGTTCAGGCCGCGCAGGCCGCGGATCATCTGCTGGGCCTGGAGGGTGGTCATGCCGCCGATCTCCGGGGTGCCGGTGCCGGGGGCGAAGGCCGGGTCGAGCACGTCGACGTCGAAGCTGATGTAGGTCGGGCCGTCGCCCACCACGCGCCGGGCTTCGGCCAGGGTGGCTTCGACGCCGATGTCGGCGAACTCTTCCATGTGGATCACGCGAATCCCGCAGTCCCGGGCGAAAGCCTCGTCGTCGGCGCTGTAGATCGAACCGCGAATGCCGATCTGCACCGTGCGCTTGGGGTCCAGCAGGCCTTCTTCGATGGCGCGGCGAAAGGGCGTGCCGTGGGTGTAGAGGTTGTCGCCGAAGTAGCGGTCGTTGGTGTCGGAGTGGGCATCGAAGTGCACCATGCCGATGGGCCGGTGGCGGGCCAGGGCGCGGAAGATCGGCAGGGTCACCAGGTGGTCGCCACCCACCGCCAGGGGCACGGCGCCGGCCTGGTGCAATTGGCTGAAGAAACCTTCGATCTGTTTCAGCGAATCCAGCAGGTCGATGGGGTTCACCGGTGCATCACCCAGGTCACCGACCCGGACCAGGTCATAGGGGGCGATGCGGCTGACATGGTGCACCTTGCGCATCAGGCTCGACTGGTTGCGCACCTCCCGCGGGCCGTGGCGGGCACCGGCACGGTTGGTGGTGCCGCCGTCCCAGGGCACGCCCACCAGGGCGATCTGCACCTGGGCCGGGTCGTCGAACAGCGGCAGGCGCATGAAGCTTGGAATGCCGGCGAAGCGTGGGACCAGGGCGGCATCCACGGGTTGGGGAAAGGGCTTGGACATGGCGGTGTTCCTTGTTCGCTGTGAAGGATTTATTCGGTGGCGCTGCGCAGTGCCGGTGCCGCCCGGCTTGTCAGGCTGACGCCGACAAAGGTCAGCAGGCTGACCCCGAGCCCGTAGTAGATCGGGGTGTTGGCGAGAATGCCGTCGCGGACCATGAACGCGATCACCGTCAGGCTGCCGGTGAGCATGCAGGCGATGGCGCCCCTGGCCGAGGCGCGGCGCCACAGCAGCGCGCCCATGATCGGCACCAGCAGGCCGCCCACCAGCAGGTTGTAGGCGATGCTCAGCCCGGCGATCACGTCGTTCACCAGGCACGCCATCAACAGCATCGCCGCCCCCAGCCCGAGGGTGATCCAGCGGCTGCTGGCCAAGTGGTTTTCCCCGCCCCGGGTAAGGAAGCGGCTGTAGATGTCTTCCTTGAGCACCGTGGCCGACGCCAGCAGGCAGGCGCTGGCGGTGGACATGATGGCGGCCAGGGCAGCGGCCACCACCAAGCCGCGCAGGCCGGCGGGCAACACGCTGCGGGTGACTTCGGCGAAGGCGTTTTCCGCCACCGCCAGGTCCGGCAGCAGCAGCTTGGCGGCGGCTCCCACCAGGGCGCAGGCGGCGCCATAGAACATGCAGTAGATCCCGGCGCCGAGCCCGGCGTAGCGCACCACGCTTTCACTGCGGGCGGTGAACAGCCGCTGCCAGATGTCCTGGCCGATCAGGGCGCCGAAGAAGTACAGCAGGAAGTAGGTGAGGATGGTGTCCAGGCCGATATTGCCCAGCTCGAAGAAGCCCGCCGGCAGGTTGGCCTGCAAGGCTTCCAGGCCGCCGGCCTGGCCCAGGCTCATGGGCAGCAGGACGCCGAAGATCCCCAGGGTCATGATCACGAACTGGATGATGTCGGTGAGGGTCAGCGACCACATGCCGCCGATCACCGAGTAGAAGATCACCAGGCCGCCGCCGCAGAGGATCGCTGTGATCCGCGGGATCTCGAACACCACTTCGGTGATCGAGCCGATGGCGATGGTGGCGGTCACCGCCACCATCAGGTCGTAGGCCACCATCACGCAGCCACCGATCAGCCGCGAGGACGCCTGATAGCGCTGCTCCAGGATCTGGGTCACGGTAAAGACCCGCAACTGGGCGATCTGCCGGGAGAACACCAGGCTCAGCACGATGATCCCCAGGCCCAGCATGAACACCAGCCACAGCCCGGAAATGCCGTAGCTGTAGCCCAGGCGCACCGAGCCTATGGTGGAAGCGCCGCCGAGCATCACCGCCGACAGCGTGCCCAGGTACAGGGCCGGGCCCAGGCGGCGCCCGGCCACCAGAAAGTCATCCTGGTTTTTCACTTTGCGCATGCCCCACCAGCCGAGGCCGGCCATCAGCAGGACGTAGATCGCCATTACCAGATAATCGAGTGCCATAACCGTCGCTTCCTTTTGTTTTTGTTGTTGAAGGCAGGTCGGCGCAGCGTAGGTGGCAGGGGTTGCCGGGTACATCCCGGCGGGCACAAGCTGGCTTGTGTTTTGTGGAAAGTGCCTGGGTGGCAGTGAAGGCTGCGGGCACTCGGCCGATAGCCTGTGCGGGCCCGGTGGCCGCCTCAGTCAAAGGAAACTTCAGTGATGAATCTCGCAACTCCCACCCTGCTGGCCGCGTTGGCGTTGCTCGGCGCTTGCAGTGTCAAACCGGTACAGCCCTATTCGGAACCGCCCCTGAGCGTGCCGACCGCGCAGTTGCGGGTGATCACCAACGGCGAGGTGCGCGGGGACGCCTATGCCGGGTGCCTGGGGGACAGCAAGCGCCTGGCCAAGGCCGGGCGTTTCGGCAGCGATCAACAGGCCAACATCAACTACCCGCAGTTCCCGGTGCAGCCCCGGCAGATCGACATGCTGCCCAGGTTCGCGCCGAAACTGCCGGCCTACGCAGGGGCGATCCGCAGGGGCGAGGGCGCCTACAACGAGATCGCCACCGAGTACCGGGTACCGGCGGGCCGGCCTTTCCTGCTGGAAGGCGGGGGCGTGGCGGCGGGTGGCTATGGCAGCACCTACAGCACCTGCCCTGAGGTGAGGAAGGTGGTGCTGTTCGAGCCGGGCAAGAGCTACGAGGCCTATGTCGGCCTGAACTACATCCCCCAGGCGAACGGCGAAACCGCAGCCATGTGTGCCTTTGCGGTGTACCAGTTGTTGCCCCTGGGCAAGCCGGGAGCGGTCATGCCGATGGCGGTCCAGGCCAAGCCGCCGGTGGACAGCAAGTGCCCGGGTAGCTGAGCCGTTGGAGGGTAGCCCCGGCCTGGGGTAGCAGGCCGGGGGTGAGGGCTGGTCTAGGCCTCCCAGCCCGCGTCGCGCACCGCCTGCTGCACGAGTGGATGCAGTTCGGCCCCTTGCTGCTCGGTCTGCCAGGCCAGCAGTTCCTTGCGCATGCCTGGGGTCCAGAACATCTGCATGTGGTTGCGCACGCTGAGCACGGCCTGTACCTGGTCCGGCTCATTGGCGAAGTACGAGGCGATCTGGTTGGCCATCTTGATCAGGTTGGCGGTGCTCATCGGCGCACCTCCGCCTTGCCGCCCCGGGAGCGGCCACGCTTGTCCAGCAGGCGATGCTGCTCTTCGCTGAATGCCTGGTAGCGCTTCTGCCATTCGGAAGGGTGGTAGACGCGGCTGACTTCCACCGCGGTGACCTTGTATTCCGGACAGTTGGTGGCCCAGTCGGAGTTGTCGGTGGTGATCACGTTGGCCCCCGACTCGGGGAAGTGGAAGGTGGTGTAGACCACCCCCGGTGCCACCCGCTCGGTGACCCGGGCCCGCAGCACGGTCTGCCCGGCGCGGCTGCCGATGCCCACCCAATCGCCTTCGTTGATGCCCCGGCTCTCGGCATCGGTGGGGTGGATTTCCAGGCGGTCCTCGGCGTGCCAGGCGACGTTGTCGGTACGCCGGGTCTGGGCGCCGACGTTGTACTGGCTGAGGATGCGGCCGGTGGTCAGCAGCAGCGGGTAGCGGCCATTGACCTTCTCGTCGGTGGGCACGTAGCCGGTGAGCATGAAGCGCCCCTTGCCACGCACGAACTCGTCGATGTGCATGGTCGGCGTGCCGTCCGGCGCGGCGTCGTTGCACGGCCATTGCAGGCTGCCGTGGCGGTCCAGGCTGGCGTAGCTGACGCCGGTGAAGGTCGGGGTCAGGCGGGCGATCTCATCCATGATTTCCGAGGGATGGCTGTAGTGCATCGGGTAGCCCAGGGCCGCGGCCAGGGCCAGGGTGCCTTCCCAGTCGGCCTTGCCGCCCAGCGGTTCCATGACCTTGCGCACCCGGGAGATGCGCCGTTCGGCGTTGGTGAAAGTGCCGTCCTTTTCCAGGAACGAGCTGCCCGGCAGGAACACGTGGGCGAACTTGGCGGTTTCGTTGAGGAAGATGTCCTGCACCACTACGCATTCCATGGCCGACAGGGCCGCGGTCACGTGCTGGGTGTTGGGGTCGCTCTGGGCGATGTCCTCGCCCTGGCAGTACAGGCCCTTGAAGCTGCCGCCCAGGGCTGCTTCGAACATGTTGGGAATGCGCAGCCCGGGATCGGCCTGCAGGGTGACGTTCCAGGCCTGCTCGAACTGCTGGCGCACCGCCTGGTTGGAGATGTGCCGATAGCCCGGCAGCTCGTGGGGGAAGGAGCCCATGTCGCAGGAACCCTGGACGTTGTTCTGCCCTCGCAGCGGGTTCACGCCCACCCCTTCGCGGCCGATGTTGCCGGTGGCCATGGCCAGGTTGGCGATGCCCATGACCGAGGTGCTGCCCTGGCTGTGCTCAGTGACCCCCAGGCCGTAGTAGATCGCCGCGTTGCCGCCGGTGGCGTAGAGGCGGGCGGCGGCGCGAATGTCGGCGGCGGGCACGCCGCAGATGGCGCCGAGCACTTCCGGCGAGTTGTCCGCGCGGCTGACGAAAGCGCTCCACAGGGCGAAGGCCTCGGGCTCGCAGCGGGCGCTGACGAACTCCTGGTCGACCAGCCCCTCAGTGACTATCACATGCGCCAGGGCATTGAGCATGGCCACGTTGGTGCCGGGGCGCAGGGCCAGGTGCAGCTCGGCGCGGGCGTGCACCGAGTCCACCAGGTCGATGCGCCGCGGGTCGATGACGATCAGCTTGGCCCCTTCACGCAGGCGCCGTTTGAGCTGGGAACCGAACACCGGGTGGGCGTCGCTGGGGTTGGCGCCCATCACCAGGATTACGTCGGCCTGCATCACCGAGTCGAAGCTCTGGGTCCCGGCGGATTCCCCCAGGGTCTGCTTGAGGCCGTAGCCGGTGGGCGAGTGGCAGACCCGGGCGCAGGTATCGACGTTGTTGTTGCCGAAGGCCGCCCGCACCAGCTTCTGCACCAGGTAGGTTTCCTCGTTGGTGCACCGGCTGGAGGTGATGCCGCCGATGGAATCGCGGCCATATTTGAACTGGATGCGCCGCAGCTCGCTGGCGGCGTAGGTCACTGCTTCGTCCCAGCTGACTTCCTGCCACGGGTCGCTGATGTGCTTGCGAATCATCGGCTTGGTGATGCGATCCGGGTGGGTGGCGTAGCCCCAGGCGAAGCGGCCCTTGACGCAGGAGTGGCCGTGGTTGGCCTGGCCGTTCTTGTCCGGAACCATGCGCACCAGCTGGTCGCCCTTCATCTCGGCGCGGAACGAGCAACCCACCCCGCAGTAGGCGCAGGTGGTGATCACCGCCCGCTCCGGCTGGCCCATCTGCACCACGCTCTTTTCCATCAGGGTGGCGGTGGGGCAGGCCTGCACGCAGGCGCCGCAGGACACGCATTCGGAGTCCAGGAAGTTGTCGCCACCGGCCGCCGCAACCCGGGATTCGAAGCCGCGGCCGCTGATGGTCAGGGCGAAGGTGCCCTGGGTTTCCTCGCAGGCGCGCACGCAGCGGTTGCAGACGATGCACTTGCTCGGGTCGTAGTCGAAGTAGGGGTTGGAGGTGTCTTTCTGATCCTGCAGGTGGTTGGCGCCGTCATAGCCGTAGCGCACTTCCCGCAGGCCCACCTGGCCGGCGACGGTCTGCAGTTCGCAGTTGCCGTTGGCCGAGCAGGTCAGGCAGTCCAGAGGGTGGTCGGAGATGTACAGCTCCATCACGTTGCGGCGCAGGGTCGCCAGTTTCGGCGTTTGCGTATGCACCACCATGCCTTCGCTGACCGGGGTGGTGCAGGAGGCCGGGTAGCCGCGCATGCCGTCGATCTCCACCAGGCACATGCGGCACGAACCGAAGGCTTCCAGGCTGTCGGTGGCGCAGAGTTTGGGAATGGTGGTGCCCATCAGGGCCGCGGCGCGCATCACCGAGGTGCCCTGGGGCACGCTGATGCTGCGCCCGTCGATGTTCAGGCTGACCTGCACCTGGCTGTCGCGGGCCGGGGTGCCGAAGTCCACGGCATTGAGATCGATGTCTGTGGCTGGGTCGAAAAGAGTGATCATTGCTCGGCCTCCGAGGGCGCCAGACCGAAGTCGGCGGGGAAGTGCTTCAGGGCGCTGGCCACCGGGTAGGAGGTCATCCCGCCCAGGGCGCACAGCGAGCCGTATTGCAGGGTGTCGCACAGGTCCTTGAGGATCAGCGCCTGCTCATCGCGGCGGCCTTGATCGGGAGCGGCCAGCAGGCGATCGATGACCTCCACGCCGCGGGTCGAGCCGATGCGGCACGGGGTGCATTTGCCGCAGGATTCCTCGGCGCAGAACTGCAGGGCGAAGCGCGCCATGCGGGCCAGGTCCAGGCTGTCGTCGGCCACCACTACGCCACCGTGGCCGAGCATCGCGCCCATGGCGGCGAAGGCTTCGTAATCCAGCGGCGTATCGAACTGCGAAGGCGGTACCCAGGCGCCCAGGGGGCCCCCCACTTGCGCCGCCTTCAGTGGCCGGCCGCTGGCCGTGCCGCCGCCATAGCCTTCCACCAGCTCGCGCAGGGTCAGGCCGAAGGCCCGCTCCACCAGGCCGCCGTGGCGCACGTTGCCCGCCAGTTGGAAGGGCATGGTGCCCAGGGACCGGCCCATGCCGTAGTCACGATAGAACGGCGCGCCCTTGGCCAGGATCAGCGGCACCGAGGCCAGGGTCAGCACGTTGTGCACCAGGGTCGGCTGGCCGAACAGGCCTTGCAGCGCCGGGATCGGCGGCTTGGCGCGGACGATGCCGCGCTTGCCTTCCAGGGAGTCCAGCAGGGCGGTTTCCTCGCCGCAGATATAGGCCCCGGCACCGACCCGCACCTCCATGTCGAAGGCCTGGCCGCTACCGCCGGCATTGGCCCCGAGATAACCGGCATCTCGGGCGATGTCCAGGGCTTCGCGCAGGGTGGCCACCGCCTGGGGATATTCCGAGCGCACGTAGATGTAGCCGTAGCTGGCGCCGACTGCGATGCCGGCAATGGCCATGCCTTCGATCAGCAGGAACGGGTCGCCTTCCATCAGCATGCGGTCGGCGAAGGTGCCGGAGTCGCCTTCGTCGGCGTTGCACACCACGTACTTCTGCTGCTGCGGCGTGTCGCGCACGGTGCGCCATTTGATCCCGGCGGGGAAGGCCGCGCCGCCACGGCCGCGCAGGCCGGAATCGAGCACCGCGGCCACGGTCTGCTCGCCGCCCAGGGCGATGGAGCGGGTCAGGCCCTCGAAGCCGCCGTGGGCCCGGTAGTCGGCCAGGGACAGCGGCCGGGTAATGCCGGCGCGGGCGAACAGCAGGCGTTGCTGGTTCTTTAGGTAGGGCAGGTCTTCGACCCGGCCCAGGGCCAGGGGATGACTTGCGGCATCGCCTTGCAGGGCGTCCAGCAGCGCCGGTACGTCGGCGGCGCCCACCGGGCCGAAGCCCAGGCGCCCGTCCGGGGTGTCGACTTCCAGTAGCGGCTCCAGCCAGTACAGGCCACGGGAGCTGGTGCGTTGCAGTTGCAGCGGTAGCTGGCGCTGTTCGGCCTGGGTGGCGATGGCCTTGGCCACTTCATCGGCGCCCACGGCGCGGGCCAGGGAATCACAGGGCAGGTAGAGGCTGGGCATCACGCGTCCTCCCGGCAGCTGTCGAGCAGTGCGTCCAGGCGCTCGGCGCTCAGGCGTGCATGCAACTGGCCATCCAGCTCCAGGGCGGGCGAGCAGGCGCAGGCCCCCAGGCAATACACCGGCCGCAGGCTGATGTTGCCATCGGCGCTGCTGCCGTGGTCGTCCAGTTGCAGGCGCTCGCGCAGTTGCGCCGCCAGTTGCTCGGCGCCGCGGCTCTGGCAGGATTCGGCGCGGCACAGGCGCAGGATATGCCGCGCCGGCGGTGCGCTGCGAAAGTCATGGTAGAAGCTGATTACCCCGCGAACTTCGGCCTGGCTCAGGTTGAGGCTGTGGGCTATTTCCGGGATGGCGGGATCGGGGATGTAGCCGAGCTCTTCCTGGATCTGGTGGAGGATCGGCAGCAGCGCGCCCGGGGAGTCTTTGTGGCGCTCCAACAGGCGGTGGATCAGAGGCAGGTGCAGTGTTTCATCAGGCATACAGCATTCCTCACGGTCACGGACACACCTGGTGGTTGTCGGCTGTCCGAAAGTGTCGGCTGCGGCGCTGGTTGCCGCGTCACGGTAGCGCGGCGTTTCAGGCCGTTGGCCATGCACCCTGAATGGGCATCTTGTTGTACCCGGCGCGGTCGTTGCCGCACCTGTTCAGGGCATAAAGGGCAGCTTGACACGCTGCTTCTGGTTCATCTGCACGAAAGCGACTTGTTCGGTTCCATCTACGACCACCCATTGAGTCTAGAAGAGCCTGGGCAACCGGGTGGGCGAGCGGGGCACTATCGGATAAAACGCGGGGAGTGAGGGATGACTTCGGTCAGCTCGGAAGCGAATAGCCAGGGAGTAAGGTGGGCCCCGTGGCGAGGGAGCAAGCTCCCTCGCCACAGGCGCTAGGAGCGGGCGCGGCGCTGGGCGGCGTACTGCAAGGCCAGGCGGCCCATGAGTACCAGCAGGGTCAGGCCGATCAGCAGCACCGAGATCGCCGCCACGCTGGGGTCGACGTTATCGCGCAGGCCGCTCCAGATCCGCCGCGGCAGGGTGTTGACGTCGACACTGGTGATGAACAGGGTCACCGCCACTTCCTCCCAGGACAGGGCAAAGCTCAGCAGCGCGGTGGAGAAGATCCCCAGCTTGAGGTTCGGCAACATCACCAGGAAGGTGGTCTGCATCAGGCTCGCCCCCAGGTTGCGCGAGGCCAGTTCGATGCGCCGGTCCACCTGGCTCAGCGCCACCAGCATGGTCACCACGCCGTAGGGCACCACCATCACCACATGGGCGATCACCACCCCGGGCAGGGTGTCGTAGCCCCAGCCCGGGGCGATGCGCCCGAGGTTGGTTTCCATGAAGTACAGCACCAGCGCCGAGATCACCGGCGGAATGGCCATGGGCAGCAGCACCAGGCCGATCAGCAGGGTTGCCAGGCGCGAACGCAGGTACCAGATGCCGAGGCTGAAACTCACCGCCAGCAGGGTGGCGATCAGGCTGGTGGCGCTGGCGATGGCCAGGCTCTGGCCGATGCTCGACAGCCAGTCGGGGTTGCTCAGCAGCGCCTCGTAGTGGCGCAGCGACCAGTGGCCGTCGGGCATCGACAGGTAGCGTTTGGCGGTGAAGGAAACCGGGATCACCGTCAGCAGCGGGAACAGCATGAAGGCCATGGCGACCACGGCGATCAGCCGGGTACTCAGGGCAGTGCGATGTGTATTCATAGTGACCTCAACCCACCAGTCGATTGACACGGGTGATGCGCATCAGCAGCCAGATCAGCGCGCTGACCAGGGTCAGCAGCACCAGGCTCAGGGCCGCGCCCAGGCCCCAGTTGCTGGTCTGGAACATCTGCAGGAACACGTATTCGGCAATCATCACCGTCTGCCCACCGCCTAGCAGCACGGGGGTGATGAAGAAGCCCAGGCAGAACACGAAGACCATGATGAAGGCCCCCAGCAGCCCCGGCAGGGTCTGCGGCAGCAGCACCTGCCAGAAGGTGCGCAGGGCGCCGGCCCCCAGGCCGCGTGAGGCCAGCAGCACCCGTTGATCCAGCTGGCGCATGCTCGACAGCAGCGGGAACAGGGCATAGGGGATCATGAAGTGCAGCATGCCGATCACCACCCCCAGTTCGTTGCGGGTCAGTTGCAAGGGGTGATCGATCCAGCCCAGGGACAGCAGGCTGTCGTTGACCACGCCGTTGCTGCGCAGGGCGATCAGCCAGCCGAAGGCCCGCACCAGCACCGAGATCCAGAACGGGATGAACACGCAGATCTCCACCATGCGCTGCCAGAACGGCGGGCTGAACACCCAGCAGTAGGCCAGCAGGTAGCCGATCACCAGGGCCAAGAGGCTCACGGTCAGGCACAGGCGCAGGGTGCGCAGGAGCATGTCGTGGATCGCCGGATCGGTTGCGATGCGCTGGTACTGCCCCAAGCCCGTCTCCGGCAGGGTGAAGCTCCAGCTCACCACGCCGAAGAACGGCAACAGGTAGAACACCACCAGTAGCAGCGGCAGCGGGAACAGCAGCAGGCTGCGTTCCAGGCGTGCGGTTCGGGTTGCACTCATGGTCGGCGGCTCATTTGGACAGGTGGGTCAGGTACTGCTCCAGGGTGCTGGAGTAGTGGTCGGCGTACCACTGGGTGTCGAGGAAGATCTGCTTCTTCATGTTGGCTTCGGAGGCGCAGTTGATCTCCCGCTGTTCGGCGCTCATCAGTTGCTGGGTGGCGGCGTTGGATGGGCCGTTGCCCAGGGCCTCGAACAGCTTCAGTTGCCCGGCCGGCTGCAAGGCGTGCTGGATGAACTGCATGGCCGGCGCGGTGCCCGCGGGGTTGTCCTTGAGCACGCCCCAGCTGCTGGCGTTGAGGAAGGCATGGTCGAAGCCCCACTTGATGCGGCCGCCGCTGTCTTCGTGGAGCAGGGTGGCGCGGGTGTGCCAGATGGCGCCCATGGAGGCTTCGCCTTCGATCATCAACTGCTGGCTTTCCGCACCCGAGCCCCAGAACGACAGGACATGGGGCTTGAGCTCATCGATCTTGCGCAAGGCGCGGGGCACGTCCAGCGGGTACAACTGCTCGGCGGCCACGCCATCGGCCAGCAGCGCGGCTTCGAGCATGCCGTTCATCCACTTGTAGAGGGTGCGCTTGCCGGGGAATTTCTCCACGTTCCAGAAATCCGCCCAGTCCTTGGGGCCGTTGTCGCCGAACTTCTGGCTGTCCCAGGCGATCACGTAGCTGAACAGGTAGCCGGCGATGCCGTGCTCGTGGGACAGCGACGGCGCCACCAGGTCCCGCTGCACCACGCTGTAGTCCAGGGGTTGCAGGACCTTGTCGCGGCCCAGGGTCATGGCGCTGTAGCTGTCCACGTCGACCACGTCCCAGCTCGGCCGGCCGCTGGCCAGCTGCGAACGGATGGCCCCTTCGGTGGGGCCGGCGCCGTCGATGCGCACCGGGATGCCGGTGCTCTTGGTGAAGCTGTCGGTCCAGGCGCTGCGAAAGGCATTGAGTGCGTCGCCGCCCCAGTTGACCACCACCAGGGGCTTGTCGGCGGCCCAGCTGATACCGCTGCGCAATGCCAGGGACACCGCCGCCAGCAGGCCCATGGCCTGGAGGAAGGTGCGGCGGCTGACCTGCCCGCCGCGGGCTTTTTCGATGAGGATTTCAATGCAGTCGCGTTGATGGTGCTGGCTCATGGGGCAAGTCCTCGCGAGGCCGGTGCAGGGCGCGCCGGCCGATTATTGTTATGGGAGAGCTGTGCGCGATGGGGGAGCGGCCGGCTCAGGCTTCCAGCAGGAAGCTGTGGCGTACCGGCCAGCTCAGCCACACCGGGGTGCCGCTGGGCAATCGGGCGCCGGGGTGGTCGCCGGGCACCGAGAGGTTTACCGGTGCCAGTTCCGGGCTGATGTTCAGCGCCAGGTGGGTGCTGGAGCCCTGGTACACCCGCTCGCCGAGGCAGGCGGGCAGCACATTGTGTTCGCCGGCTTGCGGGCGCTCGGTGTGCAGGGTCATGTGTTCCGGGCGTACCGCCAGCAACTGCGGCTGGTTGCTGATTTCCCCGTTTGTGGTGGCCTGCAGCGGGCTGTCGCCAAAGCGTCCGCTGGCCTGGCTGCCGTTACGGGAAATGCCCTGCAGCGGGAACAGGTTCATCTTGCCCAGGAACTCGGCGACGAAGCGGTTGCGCGGGCGGTCGTAGATGGTTTCCGGGGTGTCGATCTGTGCCAGCCGCCCCTGGTTGAAGATGGCGATGCGGGTCGACAGCGCCAGGGCTTCACCCTGGTCATGGGTGACGAAGACGAAGCTGGTGCCGACCTGGCGATGAATGCGTTGCAGCTCGGTCTGCAACTGCTCGCGCAGGTTCTTGTCCAGGGCCGAGAGCGGCTCGTCCAGCAGCAGCATGTCCGGCTCGAACACCAGGGCCCGGGCGATGGCGACGCGCTGTTGCTGGCCACCGGAAAGTTCGGACGGCTTCTTGTTCAGGTGGGCGCCCAGGCCCACCACTTCGAGGATGTGCTTGACCCGGCGCTGGCGCTCCTCGGCTTTCACGCCTCGGATGCGCAACGGGTAGGCGACGTTGTCGGCCACGCTCATGTGGGGAAACAGCGCGTAGCCCTGGAACACCATGCCGTAGTTGCGTTTTTCCGCCGGCCGCCGGCTGATGTCCACACCGCGCTCCAGCAGCTTGCCGGCGCTGGGGGTGAGGAAGCCCGCGAGGATCATCAACAGGGTGGTCTTGCCTGAGCCCGAGGGGCCGAGCAGGGTGAGGAATTCGCCTTGGCGAACGTCGAGGTCGATGCCGTCCAGGGCAGTGAAGTTGCCGTAGAACTGGCTGATTCCTTGGGCGCTGAGTTGAGTCGAGGGACTGCTGGACACTACGGAGATCTCCCGCAAAGCCGGCCTGCGCTATGGAATTTTTATTGTCGGAACAGCAGGCGGTCGGCTCATTATTGTGAAAAGCAACGCCACATCAATGGAATAATTTTTGTCTCATTGGTGAGTGAAATTTCCCAGTCGCGAGCGCCTCAGGGTTCGCCGGAGGGGGCGTCCGAGATGTGCTGGGCGCTGGTCTGCAACTGGTTCTTCAACCAGGCGCTGAAGGCCTGGACCACCGAGCGCTCGGCCTTGGCCGGGTCGATCACCAGGAAGTAGCCGCGCAAGGCGCTGATGCTGATGTCGAACGGGCGCACCAGCAGGCCCCGGGCCAGGGCGTCGCCACTGAGCAGGTTGTCGCCAATCGCCACGCCCTGGGCGGCGATGCAGGCCGACTGGGCACAGTGCGCATCAGAGAAGGTGATGCCGCTGTCGGCGTTGACCTGGCTGGCGCCCGCCGCTGCCAGCCAGACCCGCCAGTCGCTGGTGTCGCTCATGTGGATCAGCGGGAAGTCCTTGAGGTCCAGTGGGGTCTTCAGGCCGCCGATGGCATTGATCAGGCGTGGGCTGCACACCGGCGAGAAGCGCAGGGTAACGATCTGCTCCACCAGCAGCCCCGGCCAGTCGCCGATGCCATAGGCGATGAACAGGTCGGCTTCGGCATCGCTGGTGTCGTCCTGGGAGCGCGGGCTGACCACCTGCAACTGCACCTGGGGGTACTGGCGCAGGAAACCGTTGATGTGATTGCACAGCCAGAAACTGGCGAACCCCGGGTTGCAGCTGATGCGCAGTTTTCCGGACACCGACAGGCCGTCGAAACGCCTCCCGGCGTCCTGGATGTCGGCCAGGATGCGCCGCACCTCCCGGGCATAGCACTGGCCCTGGTAGGTCAGGCCGATGCCGCGCCCGACCCGTTCGGTGAGGGCAAAACCCAGGCTCTGTTCCAGGCTGATGATCTGGTGGCTGATGGCGCTGCGGGTCAGGCTCAGTTGCTGGGCGGCAGCAGTGACGCTGCCCAGCCGGGCGACCGCGTCGAGGGCGCGCAGGGCGGTGATCGAGGGGTAGCGCATACAACCTCCGGGTCAAGGGAACCTGTGTTCGACGGCGTTCGTATTCCGCACATAGTGCGGCGCAGTATGGGCCGCCCTCTCGGCAAACTGGTCAATTTACTTTGACATTGCCGCCTAAAAAATTCGATTGATGTAATCGGCGCTTCACCAATACTGAGCCTCGATCCGGCCTGTAGCCGACCGGACAAGCCTAATAACAACAAGAGGTCCCGCAGGCCGAGTGGGGGCGCTGTGGCGTCCTGGCCACGGCCGGCCGGAACCTGGATAACCAGGAGTGCCGCGGATGTCCCGTTACAAAGAATTCGCCATGGATTGGGTTGAACGCCACCGCCAGCAACTGTCGGACTGGCACCAGATCATCTGGCATTACGCCGAGCCGGCCTTTCGTGAATACAAGTCCAGCGCCTGGTACGTGCAACTGCTGGAAGCCGAGGGCTTCACCGTCGAGCGCGCCAGCGGCGGCATGCCCACGGCCTTCTGCGCCACCTTCACCCAGGGCCAGGGACCGCTGCTGGCCACCTACGGCGAATACGACGCGGTGCCCGGCAACTGCCAGGCGGCCACTACGCGCAAGCAGCCGCGCGATGGCCTGTCGCGCTTCGCTCCTGGGCACACCGACCCGCACTCGGCCCTGGGCATCAGCGCCCTCGGCGGGGCCCTGGCGGCCAAGGCGACCATGGTGGAATTCGGCCTGCAGGGCAGCATCAGGTTCTTCGGCGAGCCGGCGGAAAAGCTTCGCGCCTCCAAGCCGGTCCACGCCGCCAAGGGCTACTACGATGACCTGGATGCCGCCATCAGTTTCCACCCCACCTACATGCTGCCGCTGAACAACACCACCACCTGGGACACCCACTGCGGCATCGCCTACGCCTACATCTACAGCTTTACCTGCGAGGATCCGCAGAACTGGATCGCCGCCGATCGCTACAGCCCGATCCCGCAGAACCATCTGGCGGCCCGGGCGCCGGGGGCCAACGACGCCCTGGTGCATTTCTACACCCTGAACGAAAGCCTGCGCCGTTCGACCCTGCCGTTCACCGGCCTGTGGAGCTACAACGAAGCGATCCTCACCGCCGGCCAGGCCACCGCGGACAACCTGCCGCCGCACCTGTCGCAGATCCAGTACCTGCTGCGCTGCGATTCCATCGAGCAGGCCGAGACCATCTCCCAGGTCATGGACAACAACGCCGCAGCGGCCGCCATGGCCACCGGCTGCCGCTGGAAAAAGACCTGGGTGTGCAAGTCCCGGGGCGGCCTGCCCAACCACGTCATGGCCCAGGCCACCTACGACAACCTGGCGGCGGTGGGTGCTCCACAGTGGGACGAAGAAGCCCGGGAGATCGCTCGGGAAATCCAGCGCAATCTTGGCCTCGAAGCCATGGAACGGCCATTTCTGCCGGCCACCGAAGCCTTGATCGAACCCCAGGAATGCGAGCGCCAGATGCGCCTGCAAATGCCCGCCTGGCAGAACTACCTGACCTCCGATGACTACCCGGAATACACCTGGCACTGCCCCACCGTGCGCCTGCTGGTGGCCCGGCCGATGCTCAGCGCGCCAGCTGGCACGGTCTATCCGGACTGGGTGTCCAACGCCCTGGGCGGCATCCGCCAGACCATCGACCCGATGATCGAAGTGGCGGCCAAGACCATTGCCGCGACCCTGGTGGACCTGCTGACCGACGAAGCCCTGTTGAGTGCGGCCAAGGCCGAGTTTGTCGAGCGCACCGGTGGCGGTATCGGCGGCACTCGCTGGCAGGCGCCGCTGCTGCCCGAGGACTTCAAGGTGCCCCACGATTTCCGTTGGCCGGAGTACATCAGTACCGCCCGGGGCGAAGAATGGTGGATCCCGGCGCGAGCGGACGAATAGCCCGCGGCAGGAGGTGACAGAGCCTGTGGAAACGGCCTGGACGAGAGGGCGTTATGCCCGTTCGTTCAGGTGTTTATGCACAATGGATGGGTTGCCAGGGCCTGGACGGGCCGGTTTTGTGGACCGTTTCTCATTCCTTGCGCAACTGGCTGTTTTTTCGACGGTTTATTTTGTGAACAAAAAATGACCAGCCTCTGTTTTTGGCTCCAGGCCAGGCTTTCATGGGCTTTCATTGAATTCCATCAACAGACTTATCCACAGGTCGCGACAGGCCGTCGCAGGCTCTCAACGCTCCGCCAGAAGCAGCAGATTGCGCGGGGTCAGGTGCGCAGGGCAGAAGGTGCCCAGGCGTACCTGGTAGCCCTGCTGTTGCAGAAACAATGCCCGGTCCAGCACCAGCCACAGTTCCAATGGCCGGCGGAACAGGCCGCGCAGCAGTTCCAGGTTGCGCACCTGGGCCAGGCGCTGCCAGCCGGCGGCTTCCAGTGCCGGCCAGTCTGGCTGGCCCACTGTGGATAACTCCTTGAGCGCGGCAAGGTCGCGGCAGTAGTCGGCGAAGGGCTTGTCCAGCCAGTGGCTGGGCAGCGACGGGGTAGACAGGTATTCATCGACCCCGCGCACTTGCCGCTGCAGCAGGTCGAAAGCCAGGCGGCGGGCCATGGAGCTGTCGCGCTGGCGCCGCACCCGGGCGCCGGCGGTGACGGTTTCGCTCATGGGCAGGGCCAGGTCCTCCAGGGACAGTTGCAGGTGTGATGCCTGGGCCGCTGTGGATAACCCCTGATAGTGGCTGGCGCGGGTGCGGTTGTAGCAACAAGGGGCAATGGCCAGTTGTTGGCAGCCGTTCTGGCTGGCCAGCTGGATCAGGCGCACATGCAGGTCGCCGCAGGCGTGCAGGGCCACTGGGGTGTGTCGGGCATCGAGGTGGCGGTGGGCGTCGGCGGCCAGTACATCCTGGTGCAGGTGCCGGGCAGGCAGGCCGTGGTGCTGGCTCAGCTGCGCGCCGCTGGTCACCAGCGCCGGATCGTATTCCAGGCAGGTCAGTTGTTGCCCGGGCTGCAGCAGGCGCCGCCCCAGGTGGCCCTTGCCCGAACACCAGTCGAGCCAGTGCTCGGTTGCCCGGGTGAAGTGCAGGCGGCCGGCGAAGGCTTCGATCTGCTGCCATTTGCGCCCGGGGACGTCGACACTGAGGCGCTGGCGCAGGGGCGGCAATGCCTGGCCGGGCCATTCGGCCACGGCAGACAGGGCCCCGGAGCGCGCGGCCAATTCGCCGAAGGGGGCGGGTGCCTGGAGGTGTTCCGGGTGGTTGTGGGCAGCCTCGGCGTCTTCCAGGGTGCGCTGGCGCAGCCACTGGGCGAGTTCCGGGTAGGAGGTTTCCCAGGGCAGCTGCAGATACTGGAACGGACGAGGCCGCCAGAGATCCTGGTGTTCAAGCAGGAAGCCGTCCAGGGCCTGGAAGCGATCGAGCAGCGCGGGGCCTTGGAGGATGGCGAGCATGGTGTCGAGTCCGGGGCAGGCCCGCTCCCTGGCGGGAGCGGGAGAAGATCAGCGTCCCTGGCAGGCGTCGACCCGCAGCCAGCGTTCCAGTTGGCGGAAGGCCTGGACCAGGATGAACGACATCAACAGGTAGAACACCCCGGCGGTGAAGAACATGTCCACCGTCAGGTAGTTGCGGGCGATGATGGTGCGCGCCATGCCGGTCAGCTCCAGCAGGGTCACGGTGCTGGCCAGGGAGCTGGCCTTGAGCATCAGGATCACTTCGTTGCTGTAGGCCGGCAGGCCGATGCGCGCCGCCCGCGGCAGGATGATATAGAACAGCGCCTTGGGCCTGGACATGCCCAGGGCCCGCGCCGCTTCGATTTCACCGGGCGGAATGGCCTGGATTGCGCCACGCAGGATTTCGGCGATGTAGGCCGCGGTGTGCAGGGTCATGGTGGCGGTGGCGCACCAGAACGGGTCGCGCAGGTAGGGCCACATGAAGCTGTCGCGCACCGCATCGAACTGCGCCAGGCCGTAATACACCAGGAACAGCTGCACCAGCAGCGGCGTGCCGCGAAAGAAGAAGATGTAGGCGTAGGGCAGGGCGCGCACGTACCAGAGCTTGGACGAGCGGGCGATGCCCAGCGGGATGGCCAGCAGCAGGCCGAGAATCACCGCGATGCCCACCAACTCCAGGGTCAGCGTCGCGCCCTGGATGAACTTCGGCAGCCATTTGTAGATGACTTCCCATTCCATTACGTCGTCCTCACAAAGCCGCGGGCGGCGCGTTTTTCCAGGAAGTGCATGCCGGTCATGGCCAGCACGGTCAGGCCCAGGTACATGAAGGCCGCGACCATGAAGAAGGTGAAGGGATGCTTGGCGAAGGTCACGGCGTTCTGCGCGTGGCGCATGATTTCTTCAAGGCCGATCACCGACACCAGCGCGGTGTCCTTCATCAGGATCATGAACAGGTTGCCCAGGCCCGGCAGGGCGATGCGCCACATCTGCGGCAGGATCAGGCGGCTGAATATCCGAAACTTGGAAAGGCCCAGCGCGGTGCCGGCCTCGCGGTGGCCCTTGGGGATGGCCAGGATCGCGCCACGAAACACTTCAGTGGCATAGGCGCCAAAGCACAGCCCGAGGGCGATCACCCCGGCGAGAAACGGACTGAGGGCCAGGTCGGGGTTGCCGAAATGCTCGCCCAGCGCGCTCATCATGTTCACCGTGCCGTAGTAGATCAGCAGCACCCACAGCAGTTCCGGGACGCCGCGCACGATGGTCGAATAGGTTTCGCCAAGCCAGCGCAGTGGCTTGTACGGGGAAGTCTTGGCCAAGGCGCCGAGCAGGCCGAGCACCAGCCCCAGGCATAACGCCGAGAGGGCCAGCTTGACGGTCATCAGCGCGCCGGCGGCGAGCGCCGGGCCGAATCCGTAGAGATCGATATTCATGGGGTCTGGATGGCTTTGCTAAGGACCGGCGCCCAGGGGGTGAGCGCCGGTCAGGCAAGTCAGTATCAATAGATGCTGAACGGGAAGTACTTGTCGTTGATCTTCTTGTAGGTGCCGTCGGCCACGATTTCCTTCAGGGCGGCGTTCAGCTTCTCGCGCAGTGGATCTTTCTTGCGCACGGCAATGCCGATCTTGTCGCTTTCCACCATAGGCTCGCCCTTGAACTCATAAGGCTTGCCCGCGTCGCTCTTGAGCCATTCGTAGTTGACGTACTTGTCGGCCAGGATCGCGTCCAGGCGGCCGGACGTCAGGTCCAGGTAGGCGTTTTCCTGGGTGTCGTAGAGCTTGATGGTGATGTCGTCGCCCAGGTTGTCTTCCAGCCAGGTGCCGGCCAGGGTCGCCCGTTGCGCGCCGATGATCTTGCCCTTGAGCGAGGCCTTGTCGGTCTTGAACTCGGTTTTGTCTTTAGGGGCGATGAACTGCAGCTTGTTGGAGTAGTACGGGTCGGTGAAGTCCACCGCCTGCTTGCGCTCATCGGTGATCGACAGCGAGGAGATCAGGAAGTCGAACTTCTTCGCGTTCAGGGCCGGAATGATGCCGTCCCAGTCGGAGGTGACCACGGTGCACTCGACTTTCATCTTGGCGCACAGGGCGTCGCCGATGTCCTTGTCGAAGCCCACGACCTGGCCGCTGGCGTCCTTGTTGTTGAACGGTGGGTAGGCTGCTTCGATGCCCATCTTCAGGGTCTCGGCGGCAGCGCTGGCGCTGAAGGCCAGGGTGACGGCAGCGGCCAGGAGGATTTTCTTATAGCTCTGCATGCGTGTAGCTCCGTTAGCGGTTGCTGGACATGAATTGTTTGCAGCGTGCCGAAAGCGGGTTCTCGAAGACCTGCTGTGGCGATCCTTGCTCTTCTACCAGACCCTGGTGCAGAAACACCACTTCGCTGGAGACCTGACGGGCAAAGCTCATTTCGTGGGTGACCAGCAGCATGGTGCGGCCTTCTTCGGCCAGCGCGCGGATCACGTTGAGGACTTCCTGGACCATTTCCGGGTCCAGGGCCGAGGTCGGCTCGTCGAACAGGATGACTTTGGGTTGCATCGCCAGGGTCCGGGCGATGGCGGCGCGCTGCTGCTGGCCGCCGGACAGCTGTGCCGGGTAGGCGTGGCGCTTGTCGGCGATGCCGACCTTGGCCAGCAGCGCCTCGGCCACTTCGATGGCCTCGGCCTTGCTCTGGCCCAGCACCCGGCGTGGCGCCTCGATGATGTTGTCGAGCACGCTCATGTGCGGCCAGAGATTGAAATTCTGGAAGACGAACCCGATTTCGCTGCGCAGGCGGTTGATCTGCTTGCCGTCGGCGGCTACCAGCTCGCCGTTTTTCGCGGCCTTGAGCTTGAGCTCTTCGCCGGCCACCAGGATCTGGCCCTGGTGCGGGTTTTCCAGCAGGTTGATGCAACGCAGGAAAGTGGACTTGCCGGAGCCGGAGGAACCCAGGATCGATATCACGTCACCGTCGCGTGCGGTCAGCGAGATACCCTTGAGTACCTCCTGAGTGCCGTAGCGTTTGTGCAAGTTGCGGATTTCAAGCGCGGGCGTGGCCTCAGCCATGTGCGGTCCTCATTGAGTTCATTGTGCTCCTGCTGTTGGGCGGCCTTCCTGGCGAGGCGCCAAGCTAGCATAGGGTTCCAAGCGCAGCCAACAGCGCTACCGGAGGTAAACAGACGGTGTGTGGCAGGTTGTCGCATCAGCACAGAAGACTGTCGCCCCATCAACAACCGAACGCCTGTTTGAACCCTGGATCCGCCTGAAATCCGGTAGGTGTCGCGTAAAAAAAGGCGCGATGGTGCCAGCTTTGGCCGGGTGTTGGAAGGGTTAACGGGCCAAAGGTCATGGATCTGCACTCTAATCGCTCATCGGCTGCTTTTCGGGTGTGTTTTTGGTGCGTCATTTCGTCCTGCAAGTGAGTCGGCCGGTAACGAAATGGCGAAATGCCATTGTTCTCAATGACTTGGGATTTCCATCGGTCGGCTCGCCAACCCTTGTTGCCCGGGGTTCTGTAACATTTTGGCGCAATTCTTGCGTGCGATATAAAGAACGCCCTGTTGGATTCTTTTTACGAGAACGAATGCAGACCGGGTGGAGTTACTCTTTTTTCGTTGCAAAGGTGCTTTTCATGAGCGGTACGCAACTCTCCAATGACCTCGAACAGGGGCTCAAACCGCGGCATGTGACCATGCTGTCGATTGCCGGCGTGATCGGCGCAGGCCTCTTCGTCGGCTCCGGCCACGCCATTGCCGAAGCCGGCCCCGCCGTGCTGCTGGCCTATGCTGCCGCCGGCACCCTGGTGGTGCTGGTGATGCGCATGCTGGCGGAAATGGCCGTGGCTTCGCCGGACACCGGATCGTTCTCCACCTACGCGGACCGCGCCATCGGCCACTGGGCCGGTTTCACCATCGGTTGGCTGTACTGGTGGTTCTGGGTGCTGGTGATTCCCCTGGAAGCCAACGCTGCCGCGACCATCCTGCATGCCTGGTTCCCCAACGTGGCGATCTGGGTCTTCACTCTGGTGATCACCCTGCTGCTTACCGCCACCAACCTGTTCAGCGTGAAGAACTACGGTGAGTTCGAGTTCTGGTTCGCCCTGATCAAGGTGGTAGCCATCATCGGCTTCGTGATCCTCGGCCTCGCCGCCATCTGCGGCCTGCTCCCCAACAGCCAGGTCAGCGGCGTATCGCATCTGGTGGACACCCAGGGCTTCATGCCCAACGGCATGGGCGCGGTACTGGCCGCCATGCTGACCACCATGTTCTCCTTCATGGGCACCGAGATCGTCACCATCGCCGCGGCGGAATCCCACAACCCGGGCAAGCAGATCTCCAAGGCCACCAATTCGGTGATCTGGCGGATCGGCCTGTTCTACCTGGTATCGATCTTTATCGTTGTGGCCCTGGTGCCGTGGAACGACCCGAGCCTGGCCCAGGTCGGCTCCTACCAGACCGTGCTCGACCGCATGGGCATCCCCAATGCCAAGCTGATCGTTGACCTGGTGGTGCTGGTGGCCGTGACCAGTTGCCTGAACTCGGCGCTCTACACTGCCTCGCGCATGCTGTTCTCCCTGGGCAAGCGTGGCGATGCCCCGGCCGCCGCCAAGCGCACCAACGCCAGCGGCACGCCTTATTGGGCGGTGATCCTGTCCACCGCTGCGGCCTTCCTCGCGGTGTTCGCCAACTATGTCGCTCCGGCGGCGGTGTTCGAATTCCTCCTGGCCAGCTCCGGCGCCATTGCCTTGCTGGTGTACCTGGTGATTGCCGTCTCGCAACTGCGCATGCGCCACAAGCGCATGGCTGCCGGCGAGAAGATCGCCTTCCGCATGTGGCTGTTCCCGGGCCTGACTTACGCTGTGATCGTGTTCATCGTCGCGGTGCTGGGCATCATGCTGTTCCAGGAAGAGCACCGGGTGGAGATCCTTGCCACTGGCCTGCTGAGTGTCATCGTCATCGCTGCCGGCCTGATGGTGGCCCGTCGGCGCAAGGCCGAGCGCAATGGTGCCCTGGCACTGAACTGACGGTTTGCTCCGCTCTTTATGAAAAGGCCGCGCTCAGAAATGACCGCGGCCTTTTTCATGTCCGGATGCAACTTGGGGGGGCTGCTGGTGGCGGGCAGAGGCTCGCTCGCGGCCTGGCGACGGGGCGCTTTACCCACCCGGGGCGCCTGCTGATAATCCGCCACTCGGTTAGCTTGGGATGCAGCGATGAAAGACCTGGATATGGATGATGCCGAGTGGGAACTGCTCGACCTCGAATGGCATCAAGGGTTCGCCTTCGTGGAGGGGGCGCTGTTGGTGGAGGAGCGAGCCCGGGACGTGTACCTCATGCTGCAGCGTGAAGGGCGGACCCCGGCTGAGCAGGCTTGCCAGGCCGCGACCGAGCAATTCCCGGCTTCCCCCCTGGTAGAGGGCGAGCCGCTCTGGCGACATCGTGTTCATCGGCACCTGCTGCGTGATGCGCGGGCCGATTATTATGCGTTGCCCCGTTACTTCGCGCGTTATGGCTACCACCCGTTGCAAGCCTTGCCGGTGCGTGCGTGTCGGGGCTTGCAGAGCCTGGGCCATGACCATTGGCGTGATCAGTGCCGTGCCTACTTCTGTCATGACTACGGGCAGGAGGTGATCGACGGCGCGCAGCCTGAGCGCCTGGCGCTTGTGCACCCGGTGCCAGAAAACTGGCCTGCGGGGGCGGTGCTGTTCAGTGACGGGGACAAGGTCTTCCTCGGCGCCCGGGCGATCGCCAGCGCGGAGCAGCAGGTACGCGGTACCAACCATCCGGCTTATCAAGTGATCAGCGGCCAAGTCTGCCGGGGCGGCGTTGTGCTGCATCAGAAGGACGGTTCGCCGTTGCCGATTGCCAATCCGGATGGCTTCCAGATGCTGGCCTGGCGCTGGGGTACGGATGGGCATTCGGTGATCGTCCAGGCGCAGCAGGGCTCGAGCATCGCCTATGAGTATTTCTACCGTATCGACAACGTCGATCTGGCGACTTTCAGCGTGCTCAACGAGCGCTACGCCAAGGACGCACGGCGGGCTTATTACCTGACCGGAAAAACCCTGCGCTATGTCGGTGACTTCCGCCTGCTGAACCGTGTTCAGTCGGTGTTCGATGCCGGTGGCCGGATCTTGAGCCAGAGTGAAGCGGCGGACCCGTACTTTGCCGTGGACGATCAGTTCGTCTACCGCAATGGCACCCGCCTGCGTGGTGCCGATGGCCCGAGTTTCCGTCACCTGGGATTCGATTACTACGCTGACCGGCATCGCGTCTACCGGCGCAGCAAGCCGCTGGACGTGGATGTAGAGAGTTTTGTAGTGGCCCAGCTGGAGCGTGGCGAAGGCAACTATTCGCCGTTGCTGGTGGGTGACAGGCACGGCCCGCTCGGTTCGGATGGGGTGATCGATGACACCATGCTGCAAGAGTGGTCGGCGTACTTCGAGGCGCATCCGCAGTTGCAAGATTATTGGTGGCATCACTTGCAGGCACCATCGGCGTCAACAGCCCAGGCCTTGCGTTCCATCGGCTCCGGGTTCGAGCTGGGGAGCCAGGTGCACTTCCATGGCCGCCCCATCAATGGTCTGGATGCCGGCAGTTTCAAGCTGCTGGACACACACCTGTGTGGCGACGCCAATGGCTTGTATCTGATCCCCTTTCATCGCGCCGAGACCCGGGTGCCGGAGCGATTCTCTTCGGCCTGCGCCGATCATTACCGTGCCCTGGGCGGCCCGTACCTGACCGATGGCCAGAGGGTTTTTTGCCACAGTGTCTTTTATCAGGTGCCCGAGCCTATGGCCAAAGCGGATCTGGCCAGCTTCGAGTCATGCGGGCATGGCTGGGCCCGGGACAAGGGGGCGGTGTACTACTACGGCGCAAGAAAGAAGCCCCTCGACCCGGCGCACACTCGCGTCATGGGCAGCTACGCCTTCACCGCGACACTGATGTTTGCTGCCGGCAAACCGCTGGAGGTTGAATTCAGCCCGGAGGAAGTGATGGTTCCTCATCCGGACTTTCTGCAATTGGGCACGCGCAAGCTGTTCTGTGGCCGGCGGCCGGTGAGTGCCAAGCGCATCGACCTGGCCAGCCTGGAGTTTGTTGCCCAGCGCTATGCCCGGGACAAGCAGCGTTTCTACCAGTACGACGGTTACGCGACGCTCAGCGAAATCAGCGCCGAGCAGTACCACCAGGCACTGAAGAAGGCCCCGGCAGGGGACGCCGACTCTGAGAGTTTGGCGTTCTGAAAGGCAAAAAAGGCTGCCGTCAGCATTGACGGTGGCCTTTTTGCTGGATTTGTGACTTGTTACATGGCGTTTCATGGACAGCCCGCTGGCGAAATAGTAGCCTGCGCGCTCTTCGATAAGAGCTCTTGCGTGCCAGCGTGAGAGGAGCTATGGAATAGCGCTGTATTGCAAGGGATTGAATGCTTGTCGGGGCCCTGAATCCGCCTTCTGCCTCTGTCCCTTGTTCCCTGCGTAGCCGCCATGGTTCCTGAGTGTCAGCGCCTGCCTGACAGTCCCGGCTCGAAGAACGAGCATTCAGGGTTCAATGGTGATCGCCCGGCCATTGGTCCCTTAAAGAAAGGGCGGCAAGGAGACGCGCATGGCGTTCACTAAAATCATCTTCAAAAACCCGAACACCGGAGCCATCAAGGAAGCGCCAGTTGGTTTCTCCTGGACCGTGTTCTTCTTCGGCTTCATCCCGGCGCTGTTCCGCGCCGACTGGAAATGGGCTGCCATCATGTTCCTGCTGGCCATGTTCACCTTCGGCCTGAGCAACCTGGTGTTCATGTTCATCTACAACAAGCTGTATGTACGCGACCTGATCGGCGCAGGCTTCAAGGCCCAGTCCATCGCCAGCGGCGACCTGAACTTCGCCAGCTCGCGCATCGGCATGGAAATCCCTCGGCTGGAAGCTGCCTGAGCATCACGCCAGGCTGTTTAGCTGAAACGGAAAAGGGCGCATTCATTGCTGAATGCGCCCTTTTTTCATGCCCGGAAGAAACTCAGCCTTCGGCGCTGAACAGTGCCTGGGATGCGGCCATGTAGTCGGCCTGGAAGGCCTCGGACTCGATCCAGGCCAGGGCCGAGGCCTCGTCGGCCTCGGTGGACCAGTTACGGTATTCGATCAGCGCCGCAAGGATGAAGTCCGTGGCGCCCTGTTCGCCCTCCTGCTCATAGACCAGCTCCAGCAGCGGGTCCGAGAGGAAGACCGTGCACAGTTCCTGCTGGCTGGTTTTCTCGGCGTCGCGCATCTTCACGAACAGCTCGGTCAGGTCCACCGATTCGAAGTCGATGCGGCTGTCGTTGGGGTCCAGTTCCAGCTCCGAGGTCGGTGCAGTGCGCTTGGCGCGGTTCTGCTTGGCCTTTGCCCGGGCGGCACGTTTGTGTTGTTTGTCGATCGATGCCATGGGCGTCTTACCTTGTTGCGCAAAGGGGCGGCGCTCGCGGATTCGGGGCGAACGGCCGGTCAGGCGGGAAAGGATGCCAGCAAATCGCCGCGCTGGCACCCGCCAAGGCCTCAAGGCGGGTACCGACGATCCTGCATGGGCCGAGGTCCATTGCGGCGCAGCACCTGTGCCAAAGGTTTTTTGCAGCCTTTTCCCACTGCCTGGGAATCTGATTTCATTTGCCGGGAAACTCCATGCACCATGGCTGCAAGAGGCCGCTATGCACTACCACACGCCCACTGACCGTCTGCTGCAAATACTCGTGGCCCTGGGGCAATCCCCGGAGGCCATGTCTGCCAAGGAGCTGTCGCTGAACCTGCAGCAGCCCCTGAGCAGCACCTATCGCCACCTCAAGACCCTGCTGCGCTGGGGGCTGGCCCAGGACAATGGCCAGGGCCGTTACCTGCCAGGGCCCGCTTGCCTGCAACTGGCGAAGAAGTTCGACCGCGAAGGCCTGCTGGTGACCCTGGCCAAGCCGGAGCTCAACCGTCTGGCCGAACTCAGCCAGGAAAGCGTCGCGCTGATGGTGCCAAGCAACGGGCAGGCGATCTGCATCGAGCTGGTGGATAGCCCGCAGCCCTTGCGCTGCTGCTACCAGAAAGGCCTGGCGCAGCCGCTGCTGCTGGGCGCCTCGGCCAAGGTGTTGCTGGCCTACATGGAGCCTGAGCTGTGCTTGTCGATCCTGCGCCAGCAGGGCGTCGAGGAGGCGGATTTCGCCGCGCACCTGGACAGCTACGGGGCCATTCGCGCCGCCGGGCATGCGGTGAGCCTGAGCGAGATCGATCTGGGCATCTGGGGTGTCAGCGCGCCCTTGCTGGACAGCCGTGACCGCTTGCAAGGCGCCATCAGCCTCATGGCCCCGGCGTTCCGCGCCGAACAGCGCAGTGAGCGGCTGATCCGCTGGACCCGCGAAGCGGCCCAGCGCCTGAGCGCCCGACTGGATTGAATTGACTGGAGCAAGACCATGATCAGCACCGCCCCCATGCACCTGTGGCAGGGTCGTATCGACCTGGCCGAAGGCCTTGCCGCCCGGCGCTGGCACCAGTGGGTGCAGCCCTGGGCCGAACAGCAGCCGGCGGGTATCGCCTTGCTCGGGCTGGCCTGTGACGAGGGGGTCAAGCGCAACCAGGGGCGCACCGGTGCCAGCCAGGGCCCGGCAGCCTTGCGCGCGGCCCTGGCCAACCTGGCCTGGCACGGCACCGGCCCGCTGTACGACGCAGGGGACGTGACCTGCACCGACCACCACCTGGAAAGCGCCCAGCAGCGCTACGCCGAGCGCCTCGGCCTGTTGCTCGAACAGGGGCACCTGGCCCTGGGGCTGGGCGGTGGTCATGAAATCGCCTTTGCCAGCTTCAGTGGCCTGGCCGATCACCTGCGCCGCCAACAGCCCTGCCCGCGCATCGGCATTCTCAATTTCGATGCCCACTTCGATCTGCGCCATGCGCCGCAAAGCAGCTCCGGTACGCCGTTCCGGCAGATCGCCGAATACTGCCGGCAGGCCGGCATGCCTTTCGAGTATTGCTGCCTGGGGGTCAGCGAGTTGAGCAACACCCAGGCGCTGTTCGAGCAAGCCCGGGAACTCGATGTGCGCTACCTGCTGGACCGGCAGATGCAGGGCTGGAACCTGCCGGCAGTCGAGGCCTGCCTGGACGATTTTCTCGACGGTATCGACGTGCTCTACATGACCCTGTGCCTGGATGTGCTGCCGGCCAGCCAGGCTCCCGGCGTCAGCGCGCCCTCGGCCCACGGGGTGGATGTGCAGGTGGTCGAGCACCTGGTACGCCGTGCTCGGGCCAGCGGCAAATTGCGCGTGGCCGACATTGCCGAACTCAATCCCGGGCTCGACCAGGACCAGCGCACCGCCCGCGTGGCCGCGCGTCTGCTGGCCAGCCTGATTCACTGAGGGGCATGCCCCTCGCCGCGCAACACCACAATGACAAGAAGAGATGTTTGCCATGCCGACTTTTGAATTGGACGCGCTGACCACCCTGGCGCTGGCCCTGATCCTGCTGGGGGTGGGAGCCCAGCTGAAGAAACGCAGCCGCTGGCTGACCCAGCTCTGTGTCCCGGCGCCGGTGATCGGCGGTTTCGGCTTTGCCCTGATCGTCTGGCTGCTGCGCGATCAGCAACTGCTGGCGATCAAGCTCGACACCGCGATCCAGACGCCCTTGATGGTGGCGTTCTTCACCACCGTGGGCCTGGGGGGCAGCCTCGGCCTGCTGCGTCGTGGCGGCAAGATCCTGTTCGTCTATCTGGGGGCCTGCTGGTCCCTGGCGCTGCTGCAGAACCTGGTGGGGGTCGGTGCCGCCAAGGCGCTGGGCATCGACCCGCTGCTGGGCATCATGGCCGGTGCGGTGTCCCTGGAGGGTGGCTTTGGCGCGGCGGCGGCCTTTGGCCCGATCGCGGAAAACCTCGGGGCGGTGGGGGCCACCACGGCGGCCCTGGCCTCGGCCACCTTCGGCATGGTTGCCGGCGGCTTGTTGGGCAGCCCGCTGGCGCGCTGGCTGATCGAGCGCAACCGCCTGCAGATCCAGGCCGATCAGGTCAGTACCCTGCAGCACCTGGAAAACGCTGCCCAGGGTTCGGTGGCGCCTTTGGATGCGCCGACCCTGCTGCGCCTGCTGACCTGCATTCTGCTGATCATGGTGCTGGGTTTCTGGATCGGTAGCGCGCTGAACGAGCACCTGGGCATCGTCCTGCCAAGCTACGTGGGGGCGATGTTCGTGGCGATCATCCTGCGCAATCTCAATGACCGGGCGCGGATCATCGACATCCCCGACAGCGCCGTGAGCACCCTGGGCGACGTATGCCTGGGGGTGTTCCTGACCATGGCCATGATGAGCCTGAAGTTCTGGGAACTGGAACAGCTCGGCCTGCCGCTGCTGGTGATCCTGGTGGTGCAGGTACTGGTGATGGTGCTGCTGTGCGTGTTCCTGCTGTTCCGCCTGTTTGGCGGCAACTACGACGCGGCGGTGTTGTGTGCCGGCTTCATGGGCCACGGCCTGGGGGCCACGCCCAATGCGGTGGCCAACATGGGCGCGATCTGTGATCACTACAAGGTCTTTTCCTACAAGGCCTTCATCATCGTGCCGCTGTGCGGTGCGGTATTGATCGACATCGTGGCGATCCCGCTGATCACCTGGTTCATCAACGCCTTTGCCTGATCAGCGCCCCGGCGTCAGCTCTTGCCCCGGGCTGTTCGGGGCCGGGCTTGCGTGCTGCAGCCAGTGCAGCAGCAGCGGCCAGAGCCGGCTTTCGAAGCGGCTGTGGAAGAAGGCGAAGTGGCCGATCTCGACCTCACCGATGTCCTCGGGGCGAATGCGCCAATGGGTGCGCGTGCTGTTGTCGAAGTAGCCCAGTAGCCGCTCGATGGCTGCCACGGTGCCAAAGGGGTCGTCGCTGACGCTGATGGCGAGGATCGGGGCGCTGACCTGGGCGAAGGGCTGCCCACTGCGCTCTGCGGCCAGCCTGCGGCCGCTGGGGCGGCCTTCGTAGCGTGGGTGCGGGGTGGCCCAGTCGCGGACCACCCCGGCGGGGGTGTCTTCCATCCAGCCCAGGCGCTTGCCGGGGAAGTAGCCGTACAGGCGGGTCAGCAGGGGCATCAGCACATGCCACTTGCCCAGCATGCGCCAGCGCTGGGCGGGCACGTAGTCGCGCCAGTAGGCGAACTGCGCGCCCATGGTGGCCGCGCGGCGGATCACCCCGGCGGAGGCCGCCAGGCCCAGGGCGCAGCCGCCGAAGCTGTGGCCCACCACGTCGATCGGTTGCCCGGGAAACTCGCGCCGGGCGCGTTGCAGCATGGCTTCGAAATCCAGCGCGCCCCAATCCGACCAGGATGCCTTGAGCCCCTTGAGCGAGGCCGGGCGCGACTCGCCGATGCCGCGGTAGTCGTAGGTCATCACGTCGAAGCCGTTGGCGAACAGGTAGTCGGCGAAGCGAAAGTAATAGCGGCAGCGCACCGAGGTCGCGGCGTTGATGATCACCACTGCGCGCGCCGGATCGGCTTGCGCGTGGCGCCAGCTGAAGCCGCCAAGACGGAAACCGTCCGCCGCCACTTCGCTGAAGCGTTCACTGGGGCCGGGCGCCGGCTCGGCAGTGGCGGGGCGGGCGGCAGGCAGGTCGGGCGAGGACAGCAGGGACATGGGCGGTTGTTCCTTGGCGGCTGTAACGGGCCGGAGCGACCCCAGGCGTTCAGCGACGATTTTTTTGTGCGCCCATTAATACCCGGGCGATCCACAGCGCGGCAACTGCCAGGGCTCCTAGCAACAGGGTGCTGGTGCCCTGCCAGAGCAGCTCGATATAGAACTGGGTGGGCTGCAACGCCTGGCTGTAGGCGAGCTTCGGCCCGGCACGGTTGCTGGTGACGATCTGCCCGTCCAGCAGCGCGCTTACCAGGGTCCAGCCCAGCAGCGCAGTCAGTGCCAGCAGCACGCTGCCGATCAGCAAAAAAAACCAGGCCCCGCTGCGGGTCTTGCCGGGCTGGGGATGGGGCAGGCGGACTCGGGTTCGTTTCTGGTTCACGAGAGCAGTTCCTTTGCGCCCGGATGGGCGGATGCCTGCAACTTTACTCCCAGGCGGGCCCATGGGAATAATCCGGGCCCGGTTGAGCCCGGGTATCCCTATTCGTCGATGGAGCCTTGAGCATGGAAGTGAAGAACCAGATGAGCCCGGAACAATGCCAGGGCATGGACGATATCCGCCGGGAAATCGATGCCCTGGATCGAGCGGTCATCGCCTTGCTCGGCGCGCGCTTCCAGTACGTACTGGCGGCATCGAAATTCAAGACCTCGGCGGCCACCGTGCGCGCCGAGGAGCGTTTCAAAGCCATGTTGGCCACTCGTCGCGATTGGGCGGCGGCCGAAGGCCTGAACCCGGATGCCATCGAGAAGATGTACAGCGATCTGGTGCAGCACTTCATCGCCGAGGAGATGAAGCATTGGCAGGCGGCGCAGGCTCCGAGCCGAGGGGCTGGTCCCCTAGCCTAGGTACCTTTGGTTAAAGGCCTCACGCCGAATCGATCTAAACCGCCCTGTGTCAGGTTTTACACTCAATAGCAGGAGCTATGGGCGAGCCTGGTTGCACAAGGCGAGCGAGGGTTTTCATTCGGCTTCTGGCCTGAGACATGGCCTGGCCATTCAAGATGAAGCAGGGGAGACCCGGGCGCTGCCGTCCCGGGGCTAGAGGCCTGACGGTGGCGTCCCATTCAGTGGTTCGAGACGAACCCGGGAGTGGTCATCATGAAGTCCTTTTCTATGAGTGTCCTGTCAGGTGTTATCGCGGTGCTGCTATTGGCCGCACCAGTGAGCGTGCGCTCCGCCTCCACCAGCAATGAGCCGATCGACCCGGCTGGCGTGCAATTGGAGCCGCTGCAACAGAACGGCATTTCCTATGTCAGCGGCGGCATCGGCCTGGACGAGTCGCGGGCCATTCAGCAGGCCAAGGGTTACAACCTGCACATGACCTTTTCCGTCGGCTCAGGGAATGAATACACCTCGGATGTCGATGTGCTGATCCAGAACCCGCAAGGGCATCAGCTGTTGAGCCTGAGCGGAGTGGGCCCGATCGTCTTTGTGCAGTTGCCGGCCGGCAGATACCAGGTCATCACCACCCGCAAAGGGCTGGAACAGTGCAGCATGGTCGATATGAAAGTGGCGACCATGCGTGATCTCAACGTCCACTGGAATAACGGTTACTGAGAGAGGGCTGGAATGTTGCCCGGTGCTGAGTCTGGGCAATGGCCAATTGCACGCATGAAAAGCCCTGAATCGAGTGATTCAGGGTTTTTGCGGGTCGCTGCCAAATCAGCGGCCGGGTGTAGGAACCTGATCATAAGAAGCACCCAGCGCTTTGGGTGTTGTTTGCTGTCTATGCGTTATGGCAGCTGTACGCGGGCACGCTTCGGCGTGGCCGGATCTTGTGACCGTTTCCTACCCCGCGTGCCGCTGTTCGATCTTCTGGCCTGCGCCGATCAGCGCATACGCGTCCTCCACAAGCTGGTGAACAGCCTGTCCTGCATGACCGCGCAAGCTGCCGACGCCAGCGATCTGTTCCAGATCGCCGACATCGCCTCGTTGCTGCTCGGTGATGGCGTGGCCCTGCTCGATGTGGCCCAGGGGCAGGCGATGGAGGCTGTAGACGGGGCCGCTGATCGGCGCAGGCAGATAATGAGTGAAGGCAGCCAGGATCGATAGGATTCGGGCTGCCTTCAAACTGGCCTGACGCAGCCCTTAAGTCCCCACAGGGGGGGGCAGCCTGAAGGGTTGGCAAACTGAGAGAGTGCCGGCAAGCCACGACTTGAGTCGGGTCATGGGGGGCGGGGTATTTCTGCCGGGGTGCAACACTCTTGGCGGTGCAGGTTATACGGGGAAGGGCCAAATCTCAGGCAACAAAAAACCCGCACTAGGCGGGTTTTCTGGTTGCTTTCACGTGATGCATACACCACCTGAAAGCTGAAGGTGGTGCCCAGAGACGGAATCGAACCGCCGACACGGGGATTTTCAATCCCCTGCTCTACCGACTGAGCTATCTGGGCAACGGGGCGCATTAAACGGGTTTTTCAGGGGGGCGTCAAGCAAGTTTTGAAAAAAATGTTTAATTATTACCGTCGCTTACGTTCCACCCCCGATTTTCAACAGCTTTACTCAGCCGGCGGCACGTAGCCGTCGGCCTTGGCGTATTCCTCGCCGGAGAAAAACTTGTCCATCTCGCCCTGCAGATATTTGCGATCGTCGGCATTCATCATGTTCAGGCGCTTTTCGTTGATCAGCAGGGTCTGGTGTTTCTGCCAGTCGGCCCAGGCCTTGGCCGAGACGTGATCGAAAATATCCTGGCCCTTGGCCCCCGGGTAGGGAGGGCGCTCCAGGCCCGGCAGTTCTTCCTGGTACTTGCGGCACATTACGGTGCGGGTCATGACGACTCTCCTGCATTCAAGACTTCGGCCGCGCGTTTGAGCAGCGTTTTCACCGGGGCGGCAAGGCCCAGGCGCGGCGGGGTGGCGAGGTTATACCAGAGCCAGTCGGCCTCGGCGACGTGCAGGGCCGACTCTTCGACCCGGATCAGCCAGGGTTCGATGGCCAGCTGGAAGTGGCTGAAGGTGTGCACCAGCCCGGGCATCTGCTGTTGCTGGCCCAGTTCCAGGGAGTGCTGCAGGGCCAGGTGCTGGATGTCGTCCAGGCCATCCAGCTCCGGCAGGCTCCACAACCCGCCCCAGAGGCCGCTGGAGGGCCGCCGGTAAAGCAGGATGGCGCCTTCGCGGTTGGCCAGCATCGGCATCAGGGTGCGCTTCTGAGGCACTTCCTTGCGTGGCTTGGGAATCGGGTAGCGGGTTTCCAGGCCGAGCATGTGGGCTTCGCAGCCGCGCTCCAGGGGGCACAACAGGCAGTTGGGCTTGCTCCGGGTACAGAGCGTCGCCCCCAGGTCCATCATCGCCTGGGTGTAGTGGTTGACCCGGCTATGGGGGGTGAAGCGCTCGGCGGCGGCCCACAACTGCCTGGCCACCTTGGGCTCCCCGGGGTAGCCCTCCTGGGCCGTGAAGCGCGCCAGCACCCGCTTGACGTTGCCGTCGAGGATCGGCGCCCGCAGGCCCATGCTGATGCTGGCGATGGCGCCGGCGGTGGACAGGCCGATGCCCGGCAGCTCGGTGAGCTTTTCCACGTCCCGGGGGAACTCGCCGCCGTATTCGGCCATGACGATCTTCGCGGTCTTCTGCAGGTTGCGCGCCCGGGTGTAGTAGCCCAGGCCGGTCCACAGGTGCAGCACTTCGTCTTCCGGGGCTTCGGCCAGGGCCTGCACCGTGGGCAGCGAGGCCATGAAGCGGTCGAAGTAGTTGAGCACGGTGCTGACCTGGGTCTGTTGCAGCATGATCTCCGAGACCCACACCCGATACGGGTTGATGTCCTGCTGCCAGGGCAGGTCATGGCGGCCGTGGCGGTCGTACCAGTCCAGCACCGCCGTTGAAAACGCCTCGGCTCTCATCGCTTGAACAGCCCCTTGAGCGCGTTCTTCAGTTCCGGGCTGACCTTGTCTCCCAGTTTCTCGTCGATCTTTTGCTGCAGGCGGTCACCGGCCAGTTTGGCCGCTACCTGGCCCAGGCCGTCCTTGTCCAGGCGGCAGGCCTTGGCCCCCAGCTCCAGCGGGCCGCGGCAGCGCAGCGGCAGCTCGATGCCGGTAAAGCGCTCGCCCACCTGGCAGGCCGGGTCCGGGTTATCCCGCAGGTCGCCTTCGACAATGATGCCGACCCGGTAGTCCATGCCCAGCACTCGCAGGTCGATGTCGCCGTTGCCGTTCACCGTCATGCCGGGGATGCGCACTTTCAGGTCCGGGTTGCTGGCCACGCCATTGCGCAGCGTCAGGTTGCCCTTGAGCTCCTGGAAGGGCGTGTCCTTGCCCCGTGGCGTGCTGCTGAGGTTCTTGCGGTTGAGCACGGCGATGCCCTGGCACAGCTGCTGTTCGATATTGGCGTTGAGCAGCACGCCGTTGTTGATGACGAAGCTGGCGGTGCCGTTGAGGCTGTCGATCAATGCCTTCTGGCTGTTGCCGCTGCCGCTGAGGTTGCTGTTCAGAGTCACCAGGCCCTTGACCGGAGGATTCTGGCCCTGGCTTTCGAGGATGCGTTCCACCGGCACCCGGTTGATCTTGGTCTGCAAGCTCAACTGCGGTGTGCTCTGGCGCACATCGAGGTTGCCGCTGGCATCGAAGCTGCCGTTGTACAGCTCGCCGCGCAGGCTGGAAAGCTTGAGCAGGCCACCCTGGCCGGAGGCCTTGAGTGCGGCATTCTGGATCGGCAGCTTGTCCAGGGTCAGTTGGCCGAAGTTCAGGTCGGCATCGACGTCGAGTTTGCTCAGGCGCTCCACCGGCAGCAGGCGGTCAGTGCTCCAGGCGCCCTTGGTCGGTGCGTTGGGCAGCGGGGTGCTGCCGGCTCCGGCCATGGCATCGGCTTCGCTGCTCTGCACTTCGGCCTTGCGGGCCGATGCCGCGCTATTGGCTTCGGCGGACTTGGGCGGCAGGTAGCGGTCGACATTGAAGGTGTCGGCCTTGAGCTGGGCGCGCAGGGATTGCTTGTCGAAGTCCTCGATGGCCAGGCGGCCGCTGAAGGTGCTGTCGTCGAGCTTCAGGTTCAGGTCTTCCAGTGCCAGGCTGGTGGGCGTGCCTTGCAGGCGGCTGACCAGCTCGACCTTGCTCAGGCTGCCTTCACCCATGGCGGGCAGGGTCTGGCCGATGCTGTCGACGAATCTCGCCAGGTCGAACTGGGCAATGGAGATGCCGCCGCTGATCTGCGGGGTCTTGTCCAGGTCGTTGACCTTGAGCTCACCCAGGGCGCGCAACTGATTGAGGGAGACCTTCAGGCCGGTCCACTGGGCAACGTTGGCGGCCTGGTCCAGCAGCAGCTGGCCCTGGGCTGCGAAGGTCAGGGTCTTGCCTTGCAACGGGTCGCCGGCGGCTTCGCCGGACAGGCGCATGTCTTCGAACTGGTAGCGCTTCAGGGCGCGGTCGAAGCGCAGTTCGCCATTGAGTTCGGTGCGCACGCGCACTGCGGGTTGGCTGCTGGCGAGGAAGGCCGTGAGCTTGACCGGGGTGTTGGTGGCTTCGTGAATCGGCCCGGTACTCAGCTGGATGCTTTCGGCGGTGAACTGCTTGTCGGTCTGTTCATCGTTGTACTCAACCCGGGCGTTGTTCACGGTCAGGCTGTCGATGTCCAGGCGGATCGGCTGCGCGGGTTTGTCCGCGCCGGCTGGTGGTTGGCTGGCTTCGCCGGTGCTGGCGGCCGGAGTCTCGGCCTGCTTGTCGGTCGGTGCGGCCTTGCCAATGTCCTGCCAGTTGCCGTGGCCGTCCTTGTTGCGGGTCAGGCGCAGGTTCAGGCCTTCGACACGCACATCGCTCATCTGCACTTCGCGGCGCAGCAGCGGCAACACCCGGACCGACAGGCCGAGCATCTGCAGGTCGGCGAAAGGTTGGGTCGGGTTGGCCAGGGTGGCGACGCCGGCATCGTGCAGTTCCAGGCCCAGCCAGGGGAACAGGCTCCAGCCGATGTCGCCATTGAGCGTCAGCTCGATGTGGGCCTTGTCGCGGGCAATCTGGCGAATCTCGTCTTTGTAGTCGTTGGGATCAAACAGGTGGGTCAGGGCGAAGCCCAGAGCCACGATGATCAGCAACAGCCCGAGAATTACCAGACCCAGGATTTTGCCGAACGCTTTCATGGGCGAGTCCTTGTATGTCGAATTCAAAATTTAGCGGGGGAGTATAGCGCTCTGAACCTGACGACTGGTCACCCATTGCAGTTAGAGGTTTTTTCGTTGTAGCGGTTTTTTTTGGCCAGCGGCCTGGCCTGTGGGCAAAGCAGCTGCGGGAAAAAAGGTGATGTCAGTTTGGTTTTTTAGTTTGTCGCAAATGGTAACCTCTCGCGGTTCGTCCGCCCTTGTGCGACTTAATGTCGCGTCTGCCCAAATGGAGCTTTACTCAATAAAACGACCGCGCCGGTGTGCCAAGGTCGTCGCAGAAGAGTGGCCGATGAACAATTCTAATAATTGGGGGAAACATCCATGAGCACTAGCAACGCGGCGGCCAGTCCGTCCGCTCAGCCAGCGTTCTTGTCCAAAGAACGCATCATCGCCAAGCCCGGTTTCAACCGCTGGCTGGTTCCACCGGCCGCTCTGGCCATCCACCTGTGCATCGGCATGGCCTATGGCTTTTCGGTGTTCTGGCTGCCGCTGTCCAAGGCCCTGGGCGTCAGTGCGCCCGTGGCTTGCGAGCCCGGCATGGGCTTCATCGCGCAGATCTTTTCGTCCCAGTGTGACTGGCCGATCTCCATGCTCGGCTGGATCTACACGCTGTTCTTCATCTTCCTGGGGTGCTCGGCGGCGATCTGGGGCGGCTGGCTGGAACATGCCGGCCCGCGCAAGGCCGGTGTGGTTTCGGCACTGTGCTGGTGCGGCGGCCTGCTGATCTCGGCGCTGGGGATCTACACCCACCAGATCTGGCTGATGTGGATAGGCTCCGGGGTCATCGGCGGTATCGGCCTGGGCCTGGGCTATATCTCCCCGGTGTCGACCCTGATCAAGTGGTTCCCGGACAAGCGCGGCATGGCCACCGGCATGGCGATCATGGGCTTTGGCGGCGGCGCCATGGTCGGTGCGCCCCTGGCGGCGGCCCTGATGGGCCACTTTGCAACGCCGACCAGCGTTGGCGTGTGGCAGAGCTTCCTGGTGATGGCGGCCATCTACTTCGTGTTCATGATCGGTGGCGCCCTGGCCTACCGGGTTCCGCCTACCGGCTGGAAGCCTGAGGGCTGGACCGCACCGGCGAAGAAAGCCGCCAATGCGATGATCACCCACCGCCACGTGCACGTGAACGTGGCCTGGAAGACCCCGCAGTTCCGCCTGGTGTGGCTGGTGCTGTGCCTCAACGTTTCGGCCGGTATCGGCATCCTCGGCATGGCCTCGCCCCTGCTGCAGGAAGTGTTTGCCGGCAAGCTGCTGGGCAATGGCCTGACCTTCAGCCAGCTGGACGCCGGGCAACTGGCGCAGATTGCCGCGATTGCCGCCGGCTTCACCGGTTTGCTGAGCCTGTTCAACATCGGCGGGCGGTTCTTCTGGGCGTCGTTCTCCGACTACCTGGGCCGCAAGAACACCTATTTCGTGTTCTTTGCCCTGGGCTTTGCCCTTTATGCGCTGATCCCGAACCTCGGCCACCTGGGCAATATCGCCCTGTTCGTGGCGGCGTTCTGCATCATCCTGTCGATGTACGGCGGCGGTTTCGCCACGGTGCCGGCCTACCTGGCGGACCTGTTCGGCACCCAGATGGTGGGCGCTATCCATGGTCGCCTGCTGACCGCCTGGGCCGCGGCGGGCGTGCTGGGCCCGGTGCTGGTGAACTACCTGCGCGAGTACCAGCTGAGCATCGGCGTCGAGCGCGCTGCGGCTTACGACATCACCCTGTACATCCTCGCCGGCCTGCTGGTGCTGGGCTTTTTGTGCAACCTGCTGGTGCGCCCGGTGGCCGACAAGTACTTCATGACCGACGAGCAACTGGCGGCCGAGCAGGCCCTGGGCCATGACAAGGGCGCCGACAACAGCGTCGTGCTGGAATGGAAGGCCTCATCCGCCAGCCTGCCGCTGGTGATCGCTGCCTGGCTGGCCGTGGGCATTCCCCTGGCGTGGGGCGTGTGGGTCACCCTGCAGAAGACTGCGGTGCTGTTCCATTAAGGGCTTCGCCGGCCAGCGGGCTCCTGCGCAGGAG
>NZ_JBXAMM010000010.1:0-213143 GCF_058800645.1 Pseudomonas sp. GW822-FHT04H02
ATTGAATCTCAAGGAGTTTTCCGTTTCGACTGCGCCGGAAGTGGGGCGAATTATAGACCTGTAGAATCTGCCGTCAAGACTTAATTTGCATTTTCTATGAATGAGCTCAAAAGAACCCTCTAAGGGTGCCTCTACAAGACTATATAGAGGCACAGGGTGCGCCTCTATATATAGAAGGGCAGCGCTACACCACTCGCGAATGCCTCAAGGCGTCCACAGCCTCGACCCGCATCCCCAAGACACGCTGCAGAACCTCTGCAGTATGTTCGCCCAATAGAGGAGGGGCGTTACGGTACTCAACGGGGGTTTGCGAAAGACGAATCGGGCTAGCCACCTGAGGCACCATCCCAGCCAACGCGTGTGGTAGCTCCAAAGCCAGGCCTCGAGCCACGACCTGTGGATCAGCAAACACCTGCGCCAGATCATTGATCGGCCCACAAGGCACCCCAGCCAGCTCCAGCTGACTCACCCACTCCGCCGTAGTCTTGAACACCGTGGCCTGGCGAATCAGCGGGATCAGCACCGCCCGATTGGCTACCCGCAGCTTGTTAGTGGCAAACCGAGGGTCGTCCGCCCACTGCGGCTGACCTGCTACCTCGGCAAACTTGCGAAACTGCCCGTCATTACCCACGGTGAGGATGAAGTCGCCATCCGCCGTCGGAAAATCCTGATAGGGCACTATATTAGGGTGCGCATTACCCAAACGCTTGGGAGCGACCCCTGTGGTCAGATAGTTCATGGCCTGGTTGGCCAGGCAAGCGACCTGCACATCCAGCAATGCCATATCGATGTGCTGACCACCGCCACCCTGATCTCGATGAGCCAGGGCCGCCAGAATCGCCACAGTGGAGTAGAGCCCGGTAAGGATGTCGGTCAAGGCCACCCCCACTTTTACCGGCCCAGCCCCCTCATCACCCTCAGGTCGCCCAGTCAGGCTCATCAGACCACCCAAGCCCTGGATCATGAAGTCATAACCCGCGCGCTTGGCATAGGGCCCGGTCTGACCAAAACCGGTGATAGAACAGTAGATCAGCCGCGGATTGACGGCCTTGAGCGACTCATAGTCCAGACCGTAAGCCGCCAGCCCACCCACCTTGAAGTTCTCGATGACGATATCCGACTTGGCAGCCAGCTCACGCACCAACTGCTGCCCCTCAGGGCGCGTGAAGTCGATGGTCACTGACTGCTTGTTACGGTTGGCCGACAGGTAATAGGCAGCCTCCGTGGTGTTCTCGCCATAGGCATCTTTAAGGAAGGGCGGCCCCCAGGCGCGTGTATCGTCACCATTACCCGGACGCTCGACCTTGATGACCTCGGCCCCCAGGTCCGCAAGGATCTGCCCGGACCAAGGCCCGGCCAGTACCCGCGATAAATCCAGTACCCGCAGATGCGATAACGCGCCCATGGTCGCTCTCCTATTAATAGAACGCCTGGATACCGGTTTGTGCACGCCCGAGAATCAGCGCATGCACGTCGTGAGTACCTTCGTAGGTGTTGACCACTTCCAGGTTCACCAGGTGACGAGCAATACCGAACTCATCGGAGATCCCGTTGCCGCCCAGCATGTCACGGGCCATGCGCGCGATATCCAGGGACTTGCCGCAGGAGTTGCGCTTCATGATCGAGGTGATTTCCACCGCCGCAGTCCCTTCATCCTTCATCCGCCCCAGGCGCAGGCAGCCCTGGAGGGCGAGGGTGATTTCGGTCTGCATGTCCGCCAGCTTCTTCTGGATCAGTTGGGTTGCCGCCAGAGGACGACCGAACTGCTGGCGATCAAGGGTGTATTGACGTGCGGTGTGCCAGCAGAACTCCGCAGCCCCCAAGGCGCCCCAGGAGATGCCGTAACGCGCCGAGTTCAAGCAGGTAAAAGGTCCTTTGAGCCCACGCACATCCGGGAAGATGTTCTCTTCCGGCACGAACACGTTGTCCATGACGATTTCGCCGGTGATCGAGGCCCGCAGGCCGACCTTGCCGTGAATCGCTGGTGCACTCAGGCCCTTCCAGCCTTTCTCCAGGACAAAACCACGAATGTCGCCGGCATCATCCTTGGCCCAAACCACGAATACATCAGCAATCGGGCTGTTGGTGATCCACATCTTGCTACCAGTCAGGCTGTAGCCACCGTCCACTTTGCGTGCACGAGTAATCATCGCACCCGGGTCAGATCCATGGTTCGGCTCGGTCAGACCAAAGCAGCCAATCCATTCGCCGGACGCCAGTTTCGGCAGGTACTTCTGCTTTTGCGCCTCGGTACCAAACTCGTTGATCGGCACCATCACCAAGGACGACTGCACACTCATCATCGAGCGGTAGCCGGAGTCCACTCGCTCCACCTCACGAGCGATCAGGCCATAGCACACATAGTTAAGGCCGCTGCCGCCGTACTGCTCAGGAATGGTAGCGCCCAACAGGCCGACTTCACCCATTTCCCGGAAGATGGCCGGGTCGGTCTTCTCATGGCGGAAAGCTTCCAGAACCCGTGGTGCCAGCTTGTCTTGAGCGAACTGCTCGGCACTGTCGCGGACCATGCGTTCTTCTTCGGTGAGTTGCTGGTCCAGCAGAAGGGGATCGATCCAGTTGAAGCTTGCTTTACCGCCCATGAGTGAATCCTCGTGAAGTAGGTCAACTATCGTGGAACAGATCCTAGGCCTACGGCGCGCCCCCAGGCAAACGAGGATTTCGCATAGCGTTGTGCTAATTTCTCACTTCGTAATGGCCTAAACCGCCTTTTACAGCATCTATTAGTGAGATTGCCGTACATGCGCAGAAAGATCCCCAGTACCACCGCCTTAATCAGCTTCGAAGCCGCGGCACGTCATGAGAGCTTTACCAAGGCAGCCCAAGAGCTTTCCCTGACCCAGGGCGCGGTCTGCCGACAGATCGCCAGCCTTGAAGAGTTCCTCGGGCTGGAACTTTTCCGGCGTTCACGACGGGGCGTCAAGCTCACTGAGGCCGGGCTGTCCTACAGCCGCCGGGTCGCCACACAACTGGACGCAGTGGAGCGCGACACACTTTCAGTGATGGGCCAGCAGGGGGCCAACGTCATCGAACTGGCGGTGGTTCCGACCTTCGGGACGCAGTGGTTATTGCCACGCCTGAAGGACTTCCAGCAGCAGCACCCCGAAGTCACGGTCAACCTGACCAACCGCACGCGCCCCTTCCTCTTTGCCGACACCCCCTTCGACGCCGCCATCTACTTTGGCGACGCCGATTGGTCGGGTACCCAGTCTCACCGGCTGATGGGCGAAAACCCGATGCCGGTGTGCAGCCCGGCAATGCTCGGCAAGCAGCAAGAGTTGAGCGCCGAGGCCATAGCCGAACTGCCCCTGCTGCAGCAGACCACGCGGCCTTATGCCTGGCGGCAATGGTTCAACTCACAGCAGCTGAATATCCCCCGCGACATGACAGGTCCGCGCTACGAGCTATTCTCCATGCTCGCCCAGGCCGCCATGCACGACATGGGTATCGCCTTGATTCCGCCCTTCCTTATCCAGCGCGAGCTGGCCGAAAAACGCTTGGTCATTGCCAACCCCCGGGCACTCTCGAGCATCAAGGCGTATTACCTGATGATTCCCGAACGCAAAGTGGAATCGGCCTCTTTACGGGCTTTTCGCGACTGGCTGGTGAACCAGGCAAACAGCTACAACCTTGAAAAATAAAGGCTCATAGCCAATAGCTGACCCCGTAGTCAAATAAATTAGAACCCTACAGATATAACTATTTGTCGCATTTTCACAGACTGTACCGACACCTTGAACAATCGTTCTACAAGCGCCTAACCACGCGGCTTGTAGGGTTTATTCAAGGGCAATGTAAGACTATTCATGTCACGGATGAGAAAAATCTTATTTTCCATAGCAAAGCCTTGAAAGGCACGGCTTACAAGGCTTTAACCTGGTACGTTGCGACATTCGGTCACGGGGTGACTTGTAGTTAATTTTCCGTCACTAGTCAGAATCCCTTGAAGGCCTCAAAGTTCGCCTGCAAAATGCCGCGCCCCGCTGTGATTTCAGCGGGATCGTGCTGATCGGCCGCCCCAGCCGCACCCTCCGAAGTGCGCTGGCCTTCTAAGAAAGATCGAAAGCAATAAGATCAAGCAGGAGATTTGACGTGCACATTGGTGTTCCTCTCGAAACCCAGACGGGTGAAACACGGGTTGCTGCAACCCCGGAAACCATCAAGAAGCTGATCGGCCAGGGTCATAAAGTCACTGTGCAAAGCGGCGCCGGCATTAACGCCAGCGTGGTCGACAGTGCCTATGAAGCGGCAGGGGCCACCATTGGCAACGCCAACGATGCCTTTGGCGCCGAGCTGATTCTCAAGGTCGTGGCGCCCAGCGACAGCGAACTGGCGCTGATCAAGAGCGGCACCGTACTGGTGGGCATGCTCAATCCGTTCAGCAATGAAACCATCGCCAAGCTGGCCGAGCGCGGGATCACCGCCTTCGCCCTGGAGGCCGCACCCCGCACCTCCCGGGCCCAGAGCCTGGACGTGCTGTCGTCCCAGGCCAACATCGCCGGCTACAAGGCCGTGCTGCTGGCTGCCCACTACTATCCGCGCTTCATGCCGATGCTGATGACCGCCGCCGGAACGGTGAAGGCTGCCCGGGTGCTGATTCTCGGCGCCGGTGTTGCCGGCCTGCAGGCCATCGCCACGGCCAAGCGCCTGGGTGCGGTGATCGAAGCTTCGGACGTGCGTCCGGCAGTGAAGGAGCAGATCGAATCCCTGGGCGCCAAATTCGTCGACGTGCCTTACGAGACTGACGAAGAGCGCGAGTGCGCCGTCGGTGTCGGCGGTTACGCGCGCCCCATGCCGGCTAGCTGGATGCAGCGCCAGGCTCAGGCCGTGCACGAACGCGCCAAACAGGCCGATATCGTCATCACCACCGCGCTGATTCCGGGCCGCAAGGCACCAACCCTGCTGAGCGCCGATACCGTGGCCCAGATGAAGCCCGGTTCGGTGGTCATCGACCTGGCAGCCGCTCAGGGCGGCAACTGCCCACTGACTGTGGCTGACCAGGTCGTAGTCGAGCACGGCGTGACCATCGTCGGCCCGACCAATCTGGCCGGGGCAGTGGCTGCCGACGCCTCGGCGCTGTACGCCCGCAACCTGCTGGACTTCCTGAAGCTTGTCTTCACCAAAGAAGGGCAGTTCGAAGTCAACCTCGAAGACGACATCGTCGCCGCGTGCCTGATGTGCCGCGACGGCCAAGTCATCCGCAAAAACGCCTAAGCAGGGATTCAGACGATGGAAGAGCTTATCTCCCCCGGTATCTACAACCTGATCATCTTCGTGCTGGCGATCTATGTCGGTTACCACGTGGTCTGGAACGTTACACCCGCACTGCACACCCCCCTGATGGCAGTGACCAACGCCATTTCCGCGATCGTCATCGTCGGCGCCATGCTGGCTGCCGCCCTGACCGTGACCCCGTTGGGCAAGACCATGGGCACCCTGGCCGTGGCCCTGGCTGCGGTCAATGTGTTCGGCGGCTTCCTGGTCACCCGTCGCATGCTGGAAATGTTCAAGAAGAAAGCGCCCAAAGCCGTGAAAGAAGAGGTGCAGAAATAATGAGCATGAACCTGGTAACAACCCTCTATCTGATCGCCTCGGTGTGCTTTATCCAGGCGCTCAAGGGCCTTTCGCACCCGACCACGTCCCGACGCGGCAACCTGTTCGGCATGCTGGGCATGGCCCTGGCGGTACTGACCACCATCGGCCTCATCTATAAGCTGGGCGCGGAACTGGCAACCGCCGGCATCGGCTACGTCATCGTTGGCCTGCTGATCGGCGGCACCGCCGGCTCGATCATGGCCAAGCGCGTCGAGATGACCAAGATGCCGGAGCTGGTGGCCTTCATGCACAGCATGATCGGCCTGGCCGCGGTGTTCATCGCCATTGCCGCCGTGGTTGAGCCGCAGTCCCTGGGCATCGTCAAGCACCTGGGCGACGCGATCCCCGCCGGTAACCGCCTTGAGCTGTTCCTTGGCGCAGCCATCGGTGCCATCACCTTCTCCGGTTCGGTGATCGCCTTCGGCAAGCTGTCGGGCAAGTACAAGTTCCGCCTGTTCCAAGGCGCACCAGTACAGTTCGCCGGGCAGCACAAGCTCAACCTGGTACTGGGCCTGGCCACCCTCGGCCTGGGCGTGACCTTCATGGTCACCGGCAACCTAGGTGCTTTTGCCCTGATGCTGGCCCTGGCCTTCGTCATGGGCGTGCTGATCATCATCCCGATCGGCGGTGCCGACATGCCAGTAGTAGTGTCGATGCTCAACAGCTACTCGGGCTGGGCGGCAGCAGGGATCGGTTTTTCCCTGAACAACTCGATGCTGATCATCGCCGGCTCCCTGGTGGGCTCCAGCGGTGCAATCCTCTCCTACATCATGTGCAAGGCGATGAACCGTTCGTTCTTCAACGTCCTGCTCGGCGGTTTCGGCAACACAGCCGATGCCGGCGGCCCGGCAGGTTCGAAGGAAGCACGCCCGGTGAAATCCGGTTCAGCCGACGATGCGACCTTCCTGCTGACCAACGCCGATACCGTGATCATTGTTCCCGGCTACGGCCTGGCGGTAGCACGCGCCCAGCACGCGCTGAAAGAGCTGACCGAGAAGCTGACCCACCGCGGCGTGACCGTGAAATACGCGATCCACCCGGTAGCGGGGCGCATGCCCGGCCACATGAACGTCTTGCTGGCCGAAGCCGAAGTGCCTTACGACCAGGTGTTTGAGATGGAAGACATCAACTCCGAGTTCGGCCAGGCCGACGTGGTGCTGGTGCTGGGCGCCAACGACGTGGTCAACCCGGCGGCGAAGAACGATCCTAAGTCGCCGATTGCCGGCATGCCGATCCTCGAGGCTTTCAAGGCCAAGACCATCATCGTCAACAAGCGCTCCATGGCCAGCGGCTATGCCGGCCTGGACAACGAACTGTTCTACCTGGACAAGACCATGATGGTCTTCGGCGACGCCAAGAAGGTCATCGAAGACATGGTCAAAGCCGTCGAATAAAGCTGCTGTAGCGCAATACCCAAAACCTCAGCCTTTAGTAGGCTGGGGTTTTTTATTTACTCCATAAAGCCGACAGAAGGCTCTAGATCAGGGCCTTTCATTCGACCTTTGTCGCGCGGTGTTTTTTTTTGAAATCACTAGACTGCGCTTCTTGCTTCCGTTGCCCGAGATAACAATCCATGTACCGTGATCGTATCCGCTTGCCTTCGTTGTTGGATAAGGTGATGAGCGCCGCTGACGCTGCCGCCCTGATTGAGGACGGCATGACCGTCGGCATGAGCGGCTTCACCCGCGCCGGTGAAGCCAAGGCCGTGCCCCATGCCCTGGCCGAACGGGCCAAGGTAACGCCACTGAAAATCAGCCTGATGACGGGCGCCAGCCTGGGCAACGACCTGGACAAGCAGCTCACCGAAGCTGGCGTGCTGGCCCGGCGCATGCCGTTCCAGGTGGACAGCACCCTGCGCAAGGCGATCAACGCCGGCGAAGTGATGTTCATCGACCAGCACCTGTCGGAAACCGTCGAACAACTTCGTAACCAGCAGCTCAAGCTGCCGGACATTGCAGTGATCGAGGCTGTCGCCATCACTGAACAGGGCCATATCGTGCCGACCACCTCGGTGGGCAACTCCGCCAGCTTCGCGATCTTCGCCAAGCAGGTGATCGTCGAGATCAACCTGGCGCACAACCCGAACCTGGAAGGCCTGCACGACATCTATATCCCGACCTATCGACCGACCCGTACACCGATTCCCCTGGTGAAGGTCGACGATCGCATCGGCAGCACGGCGATTCCGATCCCTGCGGACAAGATCGTCGCCATCGTCATCACTAATCAGTCGGATTCGCCGTCCACGGTTTCCACCCCGGACAGCGAGACCCAGGGCATCGCCAACCACCTGATCGACTTTCTCAAGCAGGAAGTGGATGCCGGGCGCATGAGCAACAAGCTCGGCCCGCTGCAGGCCGGTATCGGCAACATCGCCAACGCGGTGATGTGCGGCCTGATCGAGTCGCCATTCGAGAACCTGACCATGTACTCCGAAGTACTGCAGGACTCGACCTTCGACCTGATCGACGCCGGTAAGCTCAGCTTCGCCTCGGGCAGCTCCATCACCCTGTCGAGCCGGCGCAACGCCGACGTGTTCGGCAACCTGGAACGCTACAAGGACAAGCTGGTGCTGCGTCCGCAGGAGATCTCCAACCACCCGGAAGTGGTGCGCCGCCTGGGTATCATCGGCATCAACACCGCGCTGGAGTTCGATATCTACGGCAACGTCAACTCCACCCACGTCTGCGGCACGCGGATGATGAACGGCATCGGCGGCTCCGGCGACTTCGCCCGCAACGCACACCTGGCGATCTTCGTCACCAAGTCGATTGCCAAGGGCGGGGCGATTTCCAGCGTGGTGCCGATGGTCAGCCACGTGGACCACACCGAGCATGACGTCGACATCCTGGTGACCGAGATCGGCCTGGCGGACCTGCGCGGCCTGGCGCCGCGGGAGCGGGCCCGGGTGATCATCGACAACTGTGTGCATCCTTCCTACCGCGACGCACTGAATGACTACTTCACCAAGGCCTGCGCCCTGGGTGGTCACACGCCGCATATCCTGCGTGATGCCCTGAGCTGGCACATCAACCTGGAAGAAACCGGGAAAATGCTCGTCGAGTGATTGATACAGTTGGCAGCTGACGCAAACACAGTTTCGTCAGCTTGCCGGCCGCTCGCCAGAGACTGCCAAAAACTGTACTGCTGTACCGGTATTTTCCCCGCCTAAAACCACTTGCCTCCCATCAAAAAGCACCGAAATGCACCATAAAGGTGCTGACAGGTACAGTTGCGCCTTTTCCGAACAGTACAGCCCCTATAAACAGTTAACTGGTCCTTCACAATACAGGCGAACTGTATCTACAGAGTCTTGCGCGGGAAGAGGATCATGGGCACCAGTTAAACCACTACCTGATCCCGCCACAAGCGGAAGGATGTCAACCATGGAACGTACACTCAGTTCCGAACTGTTCTTCGAAGACAAAGCTGAAAAAACCCAGGCTTCCCTGCCTCTGCGCGTTATCGCCAACCTGATGCTGTGGCAGCGCCGCATCTCCAGCCGCCATCAACTGGCTCGCCTGGATTCGCGTCTGCTGGCCGATGCCGGGATCAGCGAAGCACAACGCTACGAAGAGCTGAGCAAGCCGTTCTGGCGCTAACTCAGCGTCGCTGGCCCTGACCCACCGGGTCCACCGCCAGCACCCCGAATTGCACACAACAAGACCCGTCGCGGGAAACCGCGACGGGTCTTGTCGTTCTGGCCGCGGAAAACGCGCTACACAGCTGAAATACAGCCCGCTTCATCGTGACAGGTACAGTTTTATAAAACATAACAATTAACCAGTACAATTTAGCTCGAGTGTATCTGTATCACCGCATCGAACCGCCGCACCATGAGGTTGCAGCCAGCTCATCGCTCGGCTGCTCATGGAGGCAAGCATCATGCACTCGTCCCCTGGCACCAACCTTCACTGCACGCTCTTCAAGCGCTGGCTCACGGCGCTCGCCAACACACGGGAGCGGGCCCGCACCCGTCACTTGCTGGCACAAATGGATGGACAACTCTCGGACAGCGGCATCAGCCACAGCGATCGGGCAGCGGAACTGCACAAACCCTTTTGGCGCTGAGGCCTGCCGCAACGCTGTGCGAATGGGGCCGCTGAGCCTAATATCTGAGGCGACGTGGCGATTTTCATTCGAACTGCGTCAGAGCAATCAGACACAGCACCTCGCAGTGGCTGCCCGGCGTCTCACTCAGCGCCCTTAAATTGTCTGTTCATTCACAGGAGTTACCCATGTCCCGTCTCCGCCTGCTCAGCGCCGCCGCCCTGCTGGCCCTGGCTGCCAATGCCCACGCCACCAGCCTGATCGTGACCACCGACGCCATTGTCGGCGCGCTCAAGGCCACCACCGACGCCACCTCCGATGCCACTTCTTCCCTGCGTGACAACAAGATTGTCCGTGCCGCCCGGGATGATGCCGCCAGTTTCGTCGCCACCGACGGCGCCATTCGCGGGGTAAAACTGGAAAGCGCATTTGCCCACATTCGCCAGCAAGCGCCTCAGTTGCAGGCCTCTGATGCACAGCTGGCCCAGGCCATCCTGGCAATCTGAAGCGTCTCGGTTTCAGGTGCCCCGGCGCACCTGAAACCCTCTGCGCTGGTCCTCCAAGGGGCATTGCGCTAGCCTTGGCGCTGGTTTTCAGCTGTCGAGACTCTTGGGTTTGTTCCGTATTTCGCTTTCCGCTCCCGTATTGATCGCCGCCTGTTGGGCCGGTTCGGTGCAGGCATTCGACCTCACCACCCAAAGCCTGGTTGTCACCGTCTATGCGACAGGCCAGGTGACCTCGGCGCCCTTCGACCATAAACTGCTGCTTGCTGCCCAGGATGACGCCGCTGCCTTCGTGGCAACCGACGGCCAACTGCGCGGCGCCCGCCTGGAGTCTGCGCTGGAATACCTGCGCCAGGACCCGGCAAAACTTCATGCCAGCGACCTTGAACTGGCGCAGGCAATTCTCGTCCAATAACCATCCCTGTTCTTCCGGAGTCGTTCCATGCGTAGCCCGCTGATTGCCGCCACCCTTGGCCTGCTGTTGTTGGCCGACGTGGCCCAGGCACACACCCTGGTGGCCACCAGTAACATCATCGTCCGCGCCTCCGGCCGCACGATCGATTTCACCTCGGACACCACCACTTCGATCCGTGACTCCAAAGTCGTGCGCGAAGCCCACGACGATGCCGCCAGCTTCGTCGCCAGCAACGGTGATATCCGCGGCGCGCAACTTGAAGCGGCGTTCAATGCCCTGCGCACGCAGCTGCCAGAAGCCCGCGACGCCAGCGACCAGGTGCTTGCCGAAGCCATCCTGGCCCTGTGAAACCACTCCTAGCCTGGCTGCTGGCCGGGACCCTGGGGCTGCTCTGCGGCACCGCCCAGGCCGACCTGCAACTGCGCCTCAAGACCGATGGCTTGAGCCCGGCGCAGCAACACGCCAGCCAGGCACTGCTGGATGAAGCGATGCAGGCGTTGCCGCCGCGTTTCATCCAGCAACTGGATCGCACCATTGATGTCGGCTGGACCGACCGAATGCCCGACAACGCCTATGGCGAGGCATCCCTGGTGTCGGAACTGGACCTCAACCGCGCCTTGCTGCCCAGCCTGACCGACGGCTCCGCCGCCACCCAGAAGACCAGCCGCCCCCATGGCACCGTGCGCCGGGAAATGCTCGCCACGGTACTCCATGAACTGACCCACATTTATGATCGCGCGCGTTTGTGGCCCGGTGCCGAGCGTAGCCTGATCCAGCGCTGCACCCGCAAGAACAGCACCTCCGGGCTGATCGGCCTGCCGGATGAGTGTCGCGGCCAGAATGACCGGCGCTTCACCCTCAGCGATGATCCACGGCTGCTGGATCTGGCCGGTTGGCCGCAATACGTCGGCCGCCGTGGCGAACGCGAGCAGCACAACCGTCAGGTCGCCCGCAGCCCGGACATCTACGAGATCACCAACCCGAAGGAATTCGTCGCGGTGAACATGGAGTACTTCCTTCTCGATCCGAGCTACGCCTGCCGCCGCCCGGCGCTGTACCGCTATTACCAGGAACATTTCGGCTGGGCGCCGGCCGCCAAGGAGAGCTGCGCCAAGTCCTTCGCCTTCCTCAACGCCGGCAACGACTTCGCCAAGACGCCCCTGGGGCAGGTGGACCCGGAGCGGGTCTACGCGGTGGACTACCTGCTGGCCGAAGCCAACCAGAACTGGGTCAGCCGCTGGGGTCACAGCATGCTGCGCCTGGTGATCTGCGCCCCGGGCCGCCCCCGCGGGCCGGATTGCCGGCTGGACCTGGACCAGCACCTGGTGCTGTCCTACCGCGCCTTCGTTGGTGACGTGCAGCTCTCCAGCTGGGACGGCCTGGTGGGCAAGTACCCTTCGCGGCTGTTTGTCCTGCCGCTGTCCCAGGTCATCGACGAGTACACCAAGACCGAGCTGCGCAGCCTGGCCTCGGTACCGTTGAAGCTGTCACGCAGCGAGATCGAGGAAGTGGTGGAGCACGCCGCCGAGATGCATTGGAGCTACGACGGCAACTACTACTTCCTGTCCAACAACTGCGCAGTGGAAAGCCTCAAGCTGCTGCGCAGCGGCAGCAACAACAAGCAACTGATCGGCCTCGACAGCATCATGCCCAACGGCTTGCTGGAGGTGCTCAAGGGCAGGGGGCTGGCGGACACCAGCGTGCTCGACGACCCGCGCGAGGCGCTGCGCCTGGGGTATCGCTTCGACTCCTTCCGCGACCGCTACCAGGCGATGTTCGAGGTGATCAAGAAGCGCCTGCCGATCAAGCAGGCCAGCGTCGAAGACTGGCTGTCGCTGAGCGCCGAGGAACGCCGGCACTGGTTCGACCAGGCCGACCTGCGCACCAGCGCCGCCTTGCTGCTGCTGGAGCAGGCCAGTTATCGCCGGCAACTGCTGCTGGCTCAGGACGAGGTCAAGCAGCGCTACCTGGGGGCTCGCGAGCTGAAAAATGGTGGTATGGAGCAGGCCAACAAGACCCTGCAGCAGATCCTCGCCAACAGCGGCTTCCTCAGCCGCCCGGCAGAATTGCTGGGCAGCGGCGGCTACGGCCTGCCTCAGCCCGCTGAATGGCAACGCCTGGAGTCCGAGAGCAGCCAGCGGCAGAAGCAACTGCAATCCTTGACCGGTGACCTGGACAAGGAAGTGCGAGCACTGCTGGAACCGGCCCGAGCGGCGGAAATTGCCGCCAACGAGGCCAACCTGAAGCTGGTGGGCGAGCATCTGCGGACGCTGCACAAGGCGGCAGGCGGGTTGGAACTGCCGTAGCGCTGCCAAGCCCGCGAGGCTGCGAAAAGGACCGAAGGGCCTTGCTGGGCGGCCTTGAGAGCCTCGCGACCGCTGCGCGCTCGTGCGCAGCCTGCGGCAGCGGCTACAGGGTTTCCTGCGGTTCTTGCGGCAGGTGCTCGTCCAGATGCACCCAGGGCAGGCGGCTGTCGGTCCAGATATGCCGGTCTGCAGGCGCCCGTTCCGGGTGATCCAGGGTGGCGATGGTGACATCGATGCTGTCTGGGCTCAGGTGGGTGATCAGCGCCAAATGAGCACCACAGTTGCCGCAGAAATAGCGCGCACAACTTCCAGATGAGTCGTACCGGGCGGGAACGCCTTCCAGCCATTCGAAAGCCGAGGCGGGCAGGGTGATCCAGGTGGTCACCAGACCGCCACTGACCCGGCGGCAGATCGAGCAATGGCAGTGGGCGATGTCCCGCAACGGGCCGCTGAACTGGTAACGCAGCCGCCCGCAGTGGCAGCCTCCGGTGTGCAACTCTCTCATGTGCATGTCTCCCTGGCGCCGATAGCCATCACTTTATGCCGCTGGTCGCCTGCTGCAACATCCGTTCGTTCCTTTCAGCGACGAAAGCTGGCTGAAAGCTTCCCCCATTAGGATCGCCTCCACTACCGGCAACAGACCGGTTGGCCACAGCGGGCGTTTCTCGCGCTCCCGGCCCTATTAACAACAACAATGGTGATTCTGATGTCCGCTCCTACCCGCCTGTTTGCTGCAACTCCTCCCGTACGCCTCGTGCTTGCCGTCCTGCGCTGATCCCACCCGGTTCGCCATTCCCTAGCCGCGCTACGCCTGGAGTAATCCCATGCTGACTTTCCTTGGCTTTGCCATGGTCATCACCTTCATGTTCCTGATCATGACCAAGCGCCTGTCGGCGCTGATCGCCCTGATCATCGTGCCCATCCTGTTCGCGCTGTTCGGTGGCTTTGCGCCGAAGATCGGCCCGATGATGCTCGAAGGCATCACCAAGCTCGCGCCCACCGGCGTGATGCTGATGTTCGCCATTCTGTATTTCGCCCTGATGATCGACTCCGGCCTGTTCGACCCGGCCGTGCGCAAGATCCTCAAGCTGGTCAAGGGCGACCCGCTGAAGGTCTCGGTGGGCACTGCGGTACTGGCCCTGGTGGTGTCCCTGGACGGTGACGGCGCCACCACCTACATGATCTGCGTGGCCGCCATGCTGCCGCTGTACAGCCGCATCGGCATGAGCCCGCGAATCATGGCCGGCCTGATCATCCTCGCCGGCGGGGTGATGAACATGACCCCCTGGGGCGGCCCGACCGCCCGCGCGGCCAGCGCCCTGCACGTGGACCCGTCGGACATCTTCGTGCCCATGATCCCAGCCATGCTGGCCGGCGTGGTGGCGATCCTGGCGATCGCCTACATGTACGGCAAGCGGGAAAGGGCGCGCCTGGGTGAACTGCACCTGGCGGGCGACGAGATCGACCACAGCGAGATCAGCGTGTCGCAGTACCCCGACGCTCGTCGTCCGAAGCTGATCTGGTTCAACGGCGCCCTGACCTTCGCCCTGATGTGCGCGCTGATCGCCGGGCTGCTGCCGTTGCCGGTGCTGTTCATGGTGGCCTTCAGTATCGCCATGATCGTCAACTATCCCTGCCTGCAGCAGCAGAAGGATCGGGTCGCGGCCCACGCCGGCAGCGTGCTGGCGGTGGTCGGGCTGATCTTCGCGGCGGGCATCTTCACCGGCATCCTGTCCGGCACCGGCATGGTGGATGCCATGTCCAAGAGCCTGCTGGCGGTGATCCCGGAAGCCCTGGGGCCGTACCTGGCGGTGATTACCGCGCTGGTGAGCATGCCGTTCACCTTCTTCATGTCCAACGATGCCTTCTACTACGGCGTGCTGCCGGTGCTGGCCGAAGCCGCCAGCCACTACGGCATCACCGCGGTGGAAATGGCCCGTGCGTCGATCGTCGGCCAACCCGTGCACTTGCTCAGCCCGCTGGTACCCTCGACCTACCTGTTGGTGGCCCTGGCCGGTATCGAGTTCGGCGATCACCAGCGCTTCACCCTCAAGTGGGCAGTGCTGGTCTGCCTGTGCATAATGTTCGCCGCTTTGCTGATGGGGATTTTTCCGCTGTTCAGCACTCTATAAAAGCAATGCTTCTACGCCCGGGCCGGCCTCACGGCCCGGGCTATAACACTCGCTCAAAGGAATACACATGGAATGGCTGACCAACCCGGAAATCTGGGTTGCCTTCTTTACCCTGACTGCCCTGGAGATCGTCCTGGGCATCGACAACATCATCATGATCTCGATCCTGGTCAGCCGCATGCCCAAGCACATGCAGGCGCGCACGCGAATCTTCGGTCTGGCGCTGGCGATGGTCACGCGCATTCTGTTGCTGCTGTCGATCACCTGGGTCATGCGCCTCACGGCCGACCTGTTCGTGGTCTTCGGCCAGGGCATTTCCGGGCGTGACCTGATCCTGTTCTTCGGTGGCCTGTTCCTGCTGTGGAAAAGCTCCCAGGAGATGTACCACGCCCTGGAAGGCGAGGACGAAACCATTGATGAGCCCAAGGGCAAGGGCGGCAACTTCCTCTACACCATCATCCAGATCGCCATTATCGACATCGTCTTCTCCCTGGACTCGGTGATCACCGCCGTGGGCATGGTTTCCCATGTGCCGGTCATGGTGGCGGCCATCATCGTCGCGGTGCTGGTGATGATGCTGGCGGCCGGGACCATCAGCGAATTCATCGACAAGCACCCGTCGCTGAAAATGCTCGCGCTGTCCTTCCTGCTGGTGGTGGGTACTGTCCTGATCGCCGAAGCCTTCGAAGTGCACGTGCCAAAAGGCTACGTCTACTTCGCCATGGCCTTCTCACTGGCGGTGGAAGCCATCAACATCAAGATGCGCACCGCCATCGCGAAAAAGAAAAAACAGCAGGACCCGGTGAAACTGCGCAAGGACGTTCCTGGTCAATAATCCGGGAATGCGCTGAATGGAAAAGGGGCTCTCGAGCCCCTTTTCTGCGTCTGCAGGAAGCTATTTTCATGACAGTTTTGTTTCAATCGCCGGTTTGGCTATGCGATGCTGGCGCCTCGTGCGTTAGCCAACTACAGCTTAAGTACATAACGTAGAACGTCGCGCAACAACGTCCACTCGCCCCGCTTGGGGCACTTCACCCCAGGGGGGGCCTCTATGCTGACCCTGCTCAATCTGCTTTCCGCCGTGGCCCTGCTGATCTGGGGTACGCATATCGTCCGTACCGGCATCCTGCGGGTCTACGGCTCCAACCTGCGCCACGTGATCGGCCAGAACATGGCCAGGCGACCACTGGCGTTCATTGCCGGGATCCTGGTCACGGCCATGGTCCAGAGCAGCAACGCCACGGCGATGCTGGTGACGTCCTTTGTCGGCCAGGGCCTGATGGCGCTGACCCCGGCGCTGGCCACCATGCTCGGCGCCGACGTCGGTACCGCGCTGATGGCCCGGGTACTGACCTTCGACCTGTCCTGGCTGTCGCCGCTGCTGATCTTCCTCGGGGTGATCTTCTTTCTCTCGCGCAAGCAGACCCGCGCCGGCCAGCTGGGCCGGGTCGGCATCGGCCTGGGGCTGATCATCCTGGCCCTGCAACTGATCGTCGAAGCCGCGGCCCCCATCACCCATGCCCAGGGCGTGAAGGTCCTGTTCGCCTCGCTGACCGGCGATATTCTCCTGGATGCACTGATGGGTGCGGTGTTCGCCATGGTGTCCTATTCCAGCCTGGCGGCGGTGCTGCTCACCGCGACCCTGGCCGGCGCCGGGGTCATTAGCCTGCCGGTGGCCATCGGCCTGGTGATCGGCGCCAACATCGGCAGCGGGGTACTGGCCTTCCTCAGCACCAGCATGCAGAACGCCGCCGGGCGCCAGGTCGCGCTGGGCAGCCTGCTGTACAAGCTCATCGGCCTGCTGCTGATCATCCCGGTGCTCGACCCACTGGCCCACTGGATGGACAGCCTGGACTTCAGCCCCCAGGAAGTGGTGATCGGCTTCCACCTGCTGTACAACACCGCCCGCTGCCTGTTGCTGCTGCCCACTGTCGCCCCCATGGCCCGGCTCTGCGCCTGGCTGCTGCCGGAGCGCCCCCAGGAAAACGGCCGCGCTCGCCCGCGGCACCTGGACCCTACCGCCCTGGCCACGCCGAGCCTGGCCCTGGCCAACGCCGCCCGCGAAACCCTGCGCATCGGTGACCTGATCGACAGCATGCTGGAGGCGATGCGCGACGCGCTGCAGGGCAAGCAGACAGCCATCACCCAGGAACTGCGCGCCCTCAGCGACGACGTCGAAGCGCTGTACAGCGCCATCAAGCTGTACCTGGCGCAGATGCCCCGGGAAGACCTCAGCGACCAGGACAGCCGGCGCTGGGCCGAAATCATCGAACTGGCGTTCAACCTCAAGCTGGCCAGCGATCTGATCGAGCGCATGCTGCGCAAGGTCCAGCAGCAGAAGACCTCCCAGCGCCGCTCCTTCTCCGAGGTTGGCCTGGAAGAGTTGACCGGGCTGCACGCGCAACTGATCGCCAACCTGCGCCTGGGGCTCTCGGTGTTCCTGAGCGCCGACCCCGAAAGCGCGCGCCAGCTGCTGCGGGAAAAACGCCGTTTCCGCGCCCAGGAGCGGCGCCTGGCCCACGCCCACGTCAGCCGCTTGCAACGCAAGATCGTCCAGAGCATCGAGACCAGTTCCCTGCACCTGGAGCTGATCGCCGACATGAAGCGCCTCAACTCCCTGTTCTGCAGCAGTGCCTACGTGGTTCTGGAAACCTCGGACACCGGCGCGCTGGAGGTCGAAGAGATGGCTGACATCACTCATTCACCCTGAACGTCCACAGTCCCACGAAGTCTGTAGAACTTACGCACGCCGTAAGGAAGCTTGTTATGCGTTGTCTGTTATTCGCCTGCCTGTTGCTGGGCAGTGCACAAGGATGGGCTTTGGATCGTTTCCAGGTCGAAGGCTACACCCTGCCCAATGGCCTGCAACTGCTGCTCAAGCCCGGCAGCGAACGCGGCCACGTGGCGATCCGCCTGGTGGTGGGAGTGGGCCTGGACGACTTCGCCTGTGCCGACAAGGAGTTGCCGCACCTGCTGGAACACCTACTGTTCAGCGGCGTGGATGACAGCGGGGAAGGCGGCCTGGAAGAACGCATGCAGGCCCTGGGCGGCGAATGGAATGCCTACACCAGCAATGCCGACACCACCTTCGTCATCGAGGCCCCAGCGCGCAACCAGCGCAAGGTCCTGGACCTCTTGCTGTCGCTGCTGACCCATACCCGCCTGGACGACAACGCCGTGGCCGCGGCCAAGCAAGTGGTGGAACGAGAAGGCGGGGGTCACTATTCGCACCTGCAACGCTGGCTCGACCGCCAGGACCTGGGACACAAGGCAGACAACCAGCTGGCGGTGGAACTGGGGCTCAAATGCGCCGAACGCGCCGAGGTCGGAAACCTGACCCTGGCCCAGCTGGAGCAGGTACGCAAGGACTGGTACGCCCCCAACAACATGACCCTGATCGTGGTGGGCGAGCTCGATCGCCTGCTGCCGGCCTACCTGGAGCGCACCTACGGTGCCCTGGAGCCGGTGGAACCCAGCGAACACCCCGACCTGCCGCAGATCCAGGGCACCGCCGCCCCTGAGCGCACCCTGGTCCATGGCTGGGTAGGGCAGAGCGCACAACTGCACTGGCTGTTTCCCGAGCCCGTGCTGGACCAGCAGCACGACGAGACCTTCGACCTGCTCAAGGACTACCTGGACTGGGCGCTGTATCGCCAACTGCGTCTTGAGCACGAATTGTCCTACGGCCCCTGGAGTGATCGGGAAGTCTTCGGTGGCGTGGGTTTTCTCAGCCTCAATGCCGACCTTGAGCGCGACGACCTGCCCCAAGCCCGGCAAGTGGTAGAGCAGCTCAAGGCACGGCTGCTCAAGGACGGCCTCGACCCGGCCACCTTCGCCCGCCTGAAACAGGCTGCCATCGATCGCCAGGCCTGGGCCGTGCAGGGCAACAGCGCCCTGGCGGACTATTACTGGAGCGCCCTCGGGGACTTCGACAACGGCCGCTTCAGCGACCCGGCCAAGCGCCTGAAAGCAGTGAGCCTGGAACAGGCCAACCTGGCCCTGCGCCAGCTGCTGCAGCAGCCGGGCTACCTGCGCATCGAACAACCGCTGCTCAGTGACGAACAACTGCTCTGGCTGATCGGCGGCCTGCTGTCCCTGGTCCTGCTCGGCAGCTTCGGCGTCTACCTGCTGCGCCGCCGGGCCCGCTGACCCATGGCCAGGGAGCTTGCTCCCGCCGGGCCGCGCAGCGGCCCCAGGGGCAGGGCAATGCGATCACCTTGGCCGGATTACCTCACCAGCGCCTGCGCACCTGAGCGAGCTCCCTCGCCACGGACCGCCGCCGACGTTATCCTGTCGCGGTTTTTCCTGCCCTGACTGTGATCCCCCCGATGCCGAACCTGACCCTCCTTATCCAGCGCATTCTCGAACTGATGAAGCGCTATCCGGGGATCATTGCGCTCGGCGGTTTCATCTCCGGGGTCGGAAGCTTCATCCTGGTGGACCGGCAACAGAGCCTGGCCTCGTGGATCGCCGTGATCCTGCTGGTGAGCTGGGTCTGGCTGATGCTGGAGAACAGCCTGACCCAGCTGTTCACCAAGGTCTTCAAGCGCGAGATCCCGCAGCCGCTGCTGCGCTATGCGACGCAGATGATCCACCAGGAAAGCCTGTTCTTCGTCCTGCCGTTCTTTTTCATCACCACCAGCTGGAACAGTGGCCAACTGGTGTTCACCGGCCTGCTCGGCGCCGCGGCGCTGACTTCCATCACTGACCCGCTGTACTACAAATGGCTGGCCCCGCGCCGCTGGCTGTTCCTGGCGCTGCACACCCTGACCCTGTTCGCCGCCTTGCTCACGGCCCTGCCGCTGATCCTGCACCTGACCACCGCCCAGAGCTTCAAGCTGGCCCTGGGCATCGCCATGCTCCTGTCCTTTCCGAGCCTGGCCTCGATCCTGCCGATCCGCAGCCTGCGCAGTGCCCTGACCGTGCTGGCCATTACCCTGGCCATCGGCAGCACCGGCTGGCTGCTGCGCTCCTGGGTGCCGCCGGCCACCCTGTGGCTGACCGAGGATGCCATCAGCACCCAGCTCCAGGATCGCACCCCGGGCGACAGCCTGGAGCAGATCAGCACCGCCCAGGTAAGCAGCACCGGCCTGTACGCCTACACCGCGATCAACGCCCCCCGGGGCCTGGACGAGCGCATTTACCACGTCTGGCAATTCAACGGCAGCGAGGTGGATCGCGTCGCGCTGGACATCCATGGCGGGCGCAAGGAAGGCTACCGTGCCTGGTCCCACAAGCAGAATTTCCCCGCCAACCCGGCGGGCGACTGGCAGGTGCGGGTGATCACCGAGGACGGCCAGGTGATCGGCGTGCTGCGCTTCGAGATCACCGCTCCAGATCAAGACGCGGCCAAGACCGGCGAGGCAAAGTAACCGGGATCGTGCTATTACGTAGCACTGCGAAATGGCCACACAAGCTCGGAGCTTATGACTAGCAGCGTGACGCCCGGCACCGCTCAACTGGACCTTGCCCACTCCCCGGCGCAATTGCGCATCGGCGGCGACTGGACGCTGGCGCACTACAGCGACCTCAAGCGCCTCAGCCAATCCCTGGACGGCCGCTACGACAGCAGCACCCATATCGACCTCAACGGCCTGGGCGCCCTGGACACCGCCGGCGCGTCGCTGCTGGTGGAACTGCTGGGGGCCGAACGCCTGGGGCAGTCCGCCGAACACCCCGACTGCACCTTGTCCGCCGCCGACCGCGCGCTGCTGCACACGGTCTACACCTCGTTGAACGACTTCTGCGTACCGGTCAAGGAACCGGAGATCTCGGTCAGCGTGCAATTGCTTTCGCGCATTGGCAGCGCGGTCTACACCGTCTGGCAGGACACCCTGAAGGTCCTGGGCTTCATCGGCCTGATCCTGGAAACCCTGGCCCGCGGCCTGCTGCGCCCCAAGCGCTGGCGCATCACCCCGGTGGTGGCACACATCGAACAGACCGGCCTCGACGCGGCGCCCATCGTCGCCCTGCTGACCTTTCTGGTGGGCGCGGTGGTGGCCTTTCTCGGCGCCACGGTGCTGGCCAACTTCGGCGCCAGCATCTTCACGGTGGACCTGGTGGCATTTTCCTTCCTGCGGGAATTCGGCGTACTGCTCACCGCGATTCTCATGGCCGGGCGCACCGCCAGCGCCTTCACCGCGCAGATCGGCTCGATGAAGGCCAATGAAGAGATCGACGCCATCCGCACCCTGGGCCTGGACCCGGTAGAACTGCTGGTGCTGCCTCGGGTCCTGGCCCTGCTGGTGTCGCTGCCGATGCTGACGTTCCTGGCGATGCTTTCGGGGATAGTCGGTGGCGCGGTGGTCTGCGCCCTGTCCCTGGATATCTCCCCGGCGATGTTCCTCTCGCTGCTGCATTCGGATATCGGCGTGAAGCACTTCCTGCTGGGCCTGGTGAAAGCGCCGATCTTCGCCTTCCTGATCGCCGCCATCGGCTGCCTGGAAGGCTTCAAGGTCAGCGGCAGCGCCGAGTCGGTGGGCGCCCACACCACCTCCAGCGTAGTCCAGTCGATCTTCGTGGTGATCGTCATCGATGCCGTGGCCGCGCTGTTCTTCATGGAGATGGGCTGGTGAGCCGGCCGCCACGCGCGCCGGCGAAGGCGGTGATCGAGGTCCGTGGCCTGTGCAACCGCTTCGGCAAGCAGAGCGTGCACGAGAACCTCGACCTGGATGTGTACCAGGGCGAGATCCTCGGCGTGGTCGGCGGCTCGGGCAGCGGCAAGTCGGTACTGCTGCGCAGCATCGTCGGCCTGCGCCAGCCCAGCGAAGGCTCGGTGCGGGTATTCGGCCAGGACCTGCCAAGCCTGCCGGAACAGCAACGTTCGCTGATCGAACGACGCTTCGGCGTACTGTTCCAGAAGGGCGCGCTGTTCACCTCGCTGACCGTGACCGAGAACGTCGCCCTGCCATTGATCGAGCATGCCGGCCTGTCCCGTGCCGATGCCGAACACCTGGCGGCGGTCAAGCTGGCCCTGGCCGGCCTGCCGCTGTCGGCGGCCGACAAATACCCGGCCTCGCTCTCTGGCGGGATGATCAAGCGCGCTGCCCTGGCCCGGGCGCTGGCCCTGGACCCGGACATCCTGTTTCTCGACGAACCCACCGCCGGCCTCGACCCGGTGGGCGCCGCCGCCTTTGACCAGTTGATCCTGACCCTGCGCGATGCCCTGGGGCTCAGCGTGTTCCTGGTCACCCACGACCTGGACACCCTCTACACCATCACCGACCGGGTGGCGGTGCTGGCGCAGAAAAAGGTACTGGTGGCGGATGCCATCGATATCGTCGCCGAGACCGACGACGAATGGATTCACCAATACTTCCATGGCCCTCGCGGCCGCGCGGCCTACCAGGCCGCTACACAGACCAACGAGGGATGACATGGAAACCCGAGCCCATCATGTACTGATCGGCCTGTTCACCGTGATCGTGGTGGCCGGCGCCTTGCTGTTCGGCCTGTGGCTGGCCAAGTCCAGCGTCGACAGCGCCTTCCAGGACTACCAGATCGTCTTCAACGAGGCGGTCAGTGGCCTGTCCAAGGGAAGCTCCGTGCAATACAGCGGGATCAAGGTCGGTGATGTGGTCAACCTGCGCCTGGACCCCAAGGACCCGCGCCGGGTGCTGGCACAGATCCGCCTGGGCAGCGAGACGCCGATCAAGGAGGACACCCAGGCCAAGCTGGCCCTGACCGGCATCACCGGCACCTCGATCATCCAGCTCAGCGGCGGCACGCCGCAAAGCCCGACCCTCAAGGGCAAGGACGGCGAACTGCCCACCATCATCGCCTCACCGTCGCCCATCGCCCGCCTGCTGAACAACAGCAACGACCTGATGACCGGGGTCAACCTGCTGCTGCACAACGCCAACCGCATGTTCTCCCCGGACAACGTGGCCCGGGTCAGCAGCACCCTGGACAACCTGCAGAAGACCTCCGCCAGCATCGCCGAGCAGCGCGACGACCTGCGCCAGCTGATGCAGCAACTGGGCTCCATCAGCAAGCAGACCGGCGCCATGCTGGAACAGACCACCGCGCTGATGCGCAACGCCAACGGCCTGCTCAACGACCAGGGCAAGCAGATGTTCGGCAGCGCCGAGCACGCCATGCGCTCCCTGGAGCAAAGCAGCGCCACCCTGAACAAACTGCTGAGCGACAACCAGGACTCGCTGAACAACGGCATGCAGGGCCTCAACGGCCTGGCGCCAGCCGTCCGCGAGCTGCGCGAGACCCTGAGCTCGCTGCGGGCCATCACCCGGCGCCTGGAAGCCAACCCCGGCGGTTACCTGCTGGGTAACGAGAAGAACAAGGAGTTCACGCCATGAAGCGTGCCTATCGCCTGCTTGCCCCCCTGGGCCTGAGCGCCGCCCTGGCCCTGACCGGGGCCTGCTCGATACTGCCCAAGGGCGAGCCGCTGGACATCTATCGGCTGCCGGTAAGCCAGGCCGGCGCCACGGCGCCGAACCAGGCCCTGCCGTGGTCCTTGCAGTTGCTCAAGCCCCAGGCCGGGGATGCGCTGAACAGCGCACGGATCGCGGTGATTCCCCAGGGCAACCTGATCAGCAGCTACAAGGCTTCGCGCTGGAGCGACCCGGCACCGATCCTGCTGCGCAACCGCCTGCTGGACGGCTTCCAGCGCGATGGCCGGGTCCAGCTGTTGAGCACCGATGACAGCAACCTGCAGACCGACCTGGCCCTGGGCGGCGACCTGCAAGCCTTCCAGACCGAATACCAGGGCAACGCCGCCCAGGTGGTGATCCGCCTGGATGCGCGGCTGATTCGTGGCTACGACCAGAAGATCCTCGCCAGCCGGCGCTTCGAAGTGCGCCAAGCGCTGGCTGAAACCGGGGTGCCGGCGGTGGTCACAGGATTTGGCCAGGCCGGCGATGCGCTGACCCGGCAAGTGGTGGATTGGGCAGTGGGGCAGGGCAATCGGGCGCTGAAACATTGAGAGCCCTTTCGCCGGCAAGCCGGCTCCTACAGAGGGAGTAGGAGCCAGCTTGCCGGCGAAGGCTCGCTCAACTCATCCAAAGAACCAGTAGCAAACCGCAATCGCCGCCACCACACCGGCGAATTCCGCCAGCAAGGCACAGCCCACGGCGTGCCGCACCCGCTGGATGCCTACCGCGCCGAAGTACACCGCCAGCACATAGAAGGTGGTTTCGGTACTGCCCTGGATGGTGGCCGCCACCAGGGCCGGGAAGCTGTCCACGCCCTGGGTCTGCATGGTCTCGATGAGCATGGCCCGTGCCGCACTGCCCGAGAACGGCTTGACCAGGGCAGTGGGCAAGGCGTCCACGAAACGTGTGTCCCAACCGGCCCACTCCACCAGATGACGAATGCCGTCGAGGCCGAAATCCAGGGCCCCGGACGCCCGCAGCACGCCGATGGCGCAGAGCATCGCTACCAGGTATGGCAAGAGGCTCTTGGCGACGTCGAAGCCCTCCTTGGCGCCCTCGACAAAGGCCTCGTAGACCTTGACCTTGCGCAGCGCGCCGACCACCAGGAACAGCATGATCAGCCCAAACAGCGTGAGGTTGCCGAGAATCGACGACAGGGACGCCAGGGCCGTGGCCGACAGGGTGGCCAGCAAGGCCATGAAGGCGCCCAGGGCCAGGGCCCCGGGAACCAGGTAGGCCAGTACCACCGGGTCCCACAGGCGCAGGCGCTGCATCACCGCGACCGACAGCAGGCCCGCCAGGGTCGAGGCGCTGGTGGCCAGGAGAATCGGCAGGAACACCAGGGTCGGGTCCGCCGCGCCTTGCTGGGCGCGGTACATGAAGATGGTCACCGGCAGCAGGGTCAGGGACGAGGCGTTGAGCACCAGGAACAGGATCTGCGCATTGCTGGCAGTGGTGGCGCTGGGGTTGAGTTCCTGCAGGGCGCGCATGGCCTTGAGGCCGATGGGCGTGGCGGCGTTGTCCAGGCCCAGGCCGTTGGCGGCGAAGTTCAGGGTGATCAGGCCCAGGGCCGGGTGCCCCGGCGGCACTTCCGGCATCAGGCGCTTGAACAGCGGCCCCAGGACCTTGGCCAGCCACTCGACGATTCCAGCCTTCTCGGCGATGCGCAGAAAACCCAGCCACAGGGTCAGGGTGCCGAACAGCAGGACCATGACCTCCACCGACAGCTTGGCCATGGCGAAGATGCTTTCCACCATGGCAGCGAAGATCCCGGCGTTGCCACCCACCAGCCACTGCGCCAGGGCCGACACGGTTGCCACGATAAAGAAGCCAAGCCACAGGCCATTGAGCATCGGTCATACCCCTCGAAAGATGCGGCGAATGATAGCGGGGCGGGCAGAAACGACAAACCCCGGATTAACCGGGGCCTGTCATCTGTTGGGGCTGGATTGCCGCTGAAGGCGGTCTTCAGGCAGCTGAAGGGCTTGGGGCCTCTTCGCTGGCAAGCCAGCTCCTACACAATAGGCGCTTAGCCTTTGGACGCTTCGCCTGCTGGCAGTTTTTCCTTGCTGCGCCAGTGCGGCAGGGAGTTCCAGTAGCGCTGGCCCTTGGCGTCGTCGTACATGCCTTCCCAACGGGAGATGACCAGTACCGCCAGGGCGTTGCCGATCACGTTCAAGGCGGTACGCGCCATGTCCATCACACGGTCGACACCGGCGATGAAGGCCAGGCCTTCCAGAGGAATGCCGACGCTGCCCAGGGTGGCCAGCAGGACCACGAAGGACACGCCCGGAACCCCGGCGATACCTTTGGAGGTGACCATCAGGGTCAGCACCAGCAGCAGTTGCTGGCTGATGGACAGGTCGATGCCGTACAGCTGGGCGATGAAGATCGCCGCGATGCTCTGGTACAGGGTCGAACCGTCGAGGTTGAACGAGTAGCCGGTCGGCACCACGAAGCTGCAGATGGCTTTCGGCGCGCCGTAGGCTTCCATCTTCTCGATCACCCGCGGCAGCACGGTTTCCGAGCTGGCGGTGGAGTAGGCCAGGACCAGCTCATCCTTGAAGATGCGCATCAGCTTGATCACCGAGAAGCCGAACAGGCGGGCGATCAGGCCGAGGATCACGAAAGCGAAGAAGGCGATAGCCACGTACACCAGGATCACCAGCTTGGCCAGCGGCAGCAGGGAGGCGAAACCGAAGTTGGCGACGGTCACCGCGATCAGTGCAAATACACCGATAGGGGCGTAGTTCATGATCATGTGGGTGACTTTGAACATGCTTTCCGAAACGCCCTGGAACATCTTCACCAGCGGTTCGCGCAGGTCGGACTGCAGGCTCGACAGGCCCAGGCCGAACAGCACCGAGAAGAAGATGATCGGCAGCATCTCGCCGCGGGCCATGGCCGCGAAGATGTTCGATGGAATCAGGTTGAGGATGGTCTCGATGAACGCGTGTTCATGCTGCACCTCGGCCGCAGTGGCCTGGTACTTGGAGATGTCCACGGTGCCCAGGGTGCTCATGTCGATGCCTGCACCCGGATGGAACAAGTTGGCCAGCAGCAGGCCGACGACGATGGCGATGGTGGTCACGATTTCGAAGTAGATGATGGTCTTGAGGCCGATGCGCCCCAGTTTCTTCGCGTCACCGACACCGGCGATGCCGACGATCAGCGAGGAAATGACGATCGGGATCACGATCATCTTGATCAAGCGGATAAAGATATCGCCCGCAGGCTGCAGGACGTTGCTGATCCACCAGGCCTTTTCAGCACTGAAATGATTGAGCAGCGCGCCAATCGCAATCCCCAGGACCAGACCGATGAGGATCTGCCAGGCGAGGCTTAATTTTGCCTTCTTCATATCATTACCCTTACTTCAGTTGGACTCGGGCTGATGCGCGAACTGGAACGCTCAATGGCGGAAAAGTTTGTGCATCGGCCCCCGTATAAGGTCATCCCGAACGAGCATTTACGGCTCTCTGCGGGCGAAAAAAGGCGCAACTATTCCGATGCTAGGGAGGCACGTCTAATGCCGTAAACGCCTACCCTATGCCGAATCGGCATGAGTTTTTCCAAACAAAACGAGCGTCCCAACCGGTTCGAATACGACATTTCGGCAGGCAAAAATGCCGTGAAACGGCCATTTCAGGCGGCGTGCAGGCTTGTCGGAGGGGTCAGGAAAAAGGCTAAAAAAGTTTAGGATTGCTCTGATTCGGGCGCCCGGAAACGCTGCGCAATTCGCACAAAGTTTCTCGATATACGGTCGCAGAGAAACACCAGGAAACGCTTGATCGGAGTCAAAGGAAGATTTTTTCCCGCGCGAGCACGGAAATTGTCAGACGGACGGCTCTAGCACAGGACTTTGCCAATCAAGCACGCCGCAAGCTCATCAGGTCGGTGGCCGACCTGGGAGCTTGCGCCGCCGCTCTTTCCTGACCCGGCCCTTGCGGAGGCACTCCCTGTACCCCTAGGTCACTCCGATCACCCGTGGATCAGAACATCCCGGCCCCTTGGTCATGCACTCGCCCTCCTCGGGTGGTGCAACAGCCGAAAGCGCCAGGGCGGCCCTTTCGTCTATCTGTTATGCAATATCGGCAATTTGCACATCAGTACCAGTTCGGGTCCTTGCGCAACTGCTCCTGGAGCAGCGCTTGCATGCCGTCATCGGGCTTGCCGAGGAACCGATAATTGGCGTGGCGGGTCGGTGACTTGTCCGCGGGCAAACCCGCCGGCACGTCCACCAGCATCGCGTAGGCATGCTTCTTGTCGAAACTGAAGGCCACGATCAAACGCTGGTTTTGACAACTCTGGGCGGTTTCGCACAGAGGGCCCACCAGATACTGATCGCCGTCTTCGGTCATGGCATTCATCTGTTGCGGCGCATCACCCGAGAGGTTCATCACCCACTCGGGCAGGCGCTCCTCCTTGTGCACGACCCCCTGCCAGGTTTCACGAAACTGCGGGTCCGACCCCAGCAGCTGATTGGCTCGTGCCTGGCCATCATTGGCCGCCGACGCCAGGGCGCTGGCGCCCAGCAGCAGCGCGGCAGTCAATGTCTTCAACGAGAGACTCATGGTCAGCCTCGGCCTCGACGGCCAAAGAAGAACGAAGCGATGAACATCACCAGGAACACCACAAATAGAATCTTGGCGATACCCGTGGCAGTGCCCGCGATACCACCGAAGCCCAGGACCGCAGCGACAATGGCAATGATCAGGAATGTGATTGCCCAGCTCAGCATGATGATTCTCCTTACTCTTCTATTAGTGGTGCTGCCTATGGAGCCAGCCCGGCGCCGCCGATTGCGGGCCCGGCCTTGGTGCTAGAACACCCAGCGTTCCTGACGTGGCGCGTCCGCGACCGGCTGTGCCTGGTCGACGGCCATCAGTTGCATGGGGGCCTGGTCGTTGAGCTGGCTGCTCACCGAACTGAAATGGGTCTGGGTGAAGTGATGAACCGGCACTCGCGGCGCGGGTGCCTGGCTGTCCTGCCAGCGCTGGAACTGTTGCCCGGCGATCAGGGTGACCAGCAACGCCAGAACGGCGAAGAGGCCTTGCTGGAGATGCAGTGGCGCAATACGCAATTGGGCAAGACGTTGGCGATTCATCCTGAAACTCCTCCCACACTGGTGGTGATGTTGTTATGGAAGCCACGGCCGGCGCTTCTCGATGAGAGGGATATTGCAGGCTGCATGCCAGCTTTTTCTTTGAAATTAAATTCAATAAAATCAAACACTTAAATCAAATTACCAAAAGCATTCCACACGCATACTGCACGATGCCCCCATGCCGGCCGTGCGAAATGCACGATGTCCCGGGAAAATAGTGAGCGTTTTTTGATCACAGGGGGAACTTTGATGAATGGCCAATAGCCTGATACAGACCCACCCAGCAGCTACTCTGGGTAAAACATGCGTAATTTCAGCCTGTTAGCCGTTTCAGCCGGAGATATCTAACCTGCTGGCGCTGGAATGGATCAGAATCAACCTTGCAACTTGCCCGATTTTTCCGGGACTAAATAAAGATCATTCATTAAGGAGCCTCGGGAAATGGAGTCAGCGCCGGAGAATCAAGGCCGCATCCTTCTGGTGGATGACGAATCCGCAATCCTTCGCACCTTCCGCTACTGCCTGGAAGACGAGGGCTACACCGTGGCCACCGCCAACAGCGCGGCGCAGGCCGATGCTCTGCTGCAACGCCAGGTATTCGACCTGTGCTTCCTCGACCTGCGCCTGGGCGAAGACAACGGCCTCGACGTACTGGCACAAATGCGTACCCAGGCACCCTGGATGCGGGTAGTGATCGTCACCGCTCACTCCGCCGTGGACACCGCAGTAGATGCGATCCAGGCCGGCGCCGCAGACTACCTGGTCAAGCCCTGCAGCCCCGACCAGTTGCGCCTGGCCACCGCCAAGCAGCTGGAAGTGCGCCAGCTCTCGGCACGCCTGGAAGCCCTCGAAGGTGAGGTGCGCAAGCCCAAGGACGGCCTGGACTCCCACAGCCCGGCAATGAAAGTGGTGCTGGAAACCGCGCGTCAGGTGGCCAGCACCGACGCCAACATCCTTATCCTCGGCGAGTCCGGCACCGGCAAGGGCGAGCTGGCGCGGGCCATTCACGGCTGGAGCAAACGCGCCAAGAAATCCTGCGTGACCATCAACTGCCCCTCGTTGACTGCCGAACTGATGGAGAGCGAACTCTTCGGCCACAGCCGCGGCGCCTTTACCGGGGCCAGCGAGAGCACCCTGGGCCGGGTCAACCAGGCCGATGGCGGAACCCTGTTCCTCGACGAGATCGGCGACTTCCCGTTGACCCTGCAACCCAAGCTGCTGCGCTTCATCCAGGACAAGGAATACGAGCGCGTCGGCGACCCGGTAACCCGCCGCGCCGATGTGCGCATCCTCGCCGCCACCAACCTCAACCTTGAAGACATGGTGCGCGACGGGCGTTTCCGCGAAGACCTGCTGTACCGGCTGAACGTCATCACCCTGCACCTGCCGCCCCTGCGCGAGCGCAGCGAAGATATCCTGACCCTGGCCGACCGCTTCCTCGCCCGCTTCGTCAAAGAGTATTCGCGCCCGGCCCGGGTCTTCAGTGATGAAGCCCGGGAAGCGCTGCTCAACTACCGCTGGCCGGGCAACATCCGCGAACTGCGCAACGTGGTGGAACGGGCGAGCATCATCTGCCCGCAGGAGCGGGTGGAAATCAGCCACTTGGGCATGGCCGAGCAACCCACCAACAACGCCCCGCGGATCGGCGCCGCCCTGAGCCTGGACGAGCTGGAAAAGGCCCACATCGGTGCGGTCCTGGCCACCAGCGACACCCTGGATCAAGCCGCCAAGACCCTGGGTATCGACGCGTCGACGCTGTACCGCAAACGCAAACAGTACAACCTGTGAGCAACACCCTATGAAGTTAGCGATGAAACTGCGCACCCGGCTGTTTCTGAGCATCTCGGCGCTGATCACCGTGGCCCTCTTGGGCCTGGTGCTCGGGCTGGTCAGCGTGATGCAGATGGCCAGCACCCAGGAATCGCTGATCCGCAACAACTTCATCACCCTGGACCTGGGCCTCAAGCTGCGCCAGACCCTGGGCGACCAGCTGATCATCATGCTCGGCAAGCAGCCGGACCGCGCCGCCCTGGAAACCTCCCGGCAGCATTATCTGGAGCTGCTCGACGAAGGCATCGCCCATGATCGGCAGACCCAGGTACAAAGTGGCTTCCAGCAGGCCCGTAGCGACTACCTGAGCTTCTACCAGGCCTTCGAGCGCAACAGCACCGCAAGCGGGCTGCATGACAACAACGAGCTGACCGAGCGCTTCAACGCCTTGCGCGGCGGGCTGATCACCGAACACAAGCGCGCCCTGGACAACATCAGCCAGGTGGAGCAGCAGGCCCGCAACCGTGCATGGCTGGTGGCCGGCCTTCTGGGCCTGGTGGCCCTGGCGGTGCTGATCATCGGCTTCGTCACGGCCCATGCCATCGCCCGGCGCTTTGGCGGGCCGATCGAAGCCCTGGCCAAGGCTGCGGACAAGATTGGCGAAGGCAATTTCGACGTCACCCTGCCCATTTCGGCGGCGGCGGAGATGAACCTGCTGACCCGGCGCTTCGGCATCATGGCCGAGGCCCTGCGCCAGCATCAGGCAACCAATGTCGATGAGCTGCTGGCCGGCCAGCAGCGCCTGCAGGCCGTGCTCGACAGTATTGACGACGGCTTGCTGATGATCGACCGCCAGGGCCGCCTGGAACACCTCAACCCCGTGGCCCAGCGCCAGCTGGGCTGGGACCAGGAGCGCCTCGGCCAGGGCCTGGGCAGCGCCCTGCAACGCCCGGAGCTGGATGAGCAGCTACAGCTGGTATTGCGCGGCGGCAACCTGGAACGGGCGCCGGACGACCTGGATATCGAGGTCGACGGCGAGTCGCGCCTGCTGACCTACAGCCTGACCCCCGTCAGCCATACCCAGGGCCATATTCTCGGCGCCGTGATGGTGCTGCACGATGTCACCGAGCAACGGGCGTTCGAACGAGTGCGCAGTGAGTTCGTGCTGCGCGCCTCCCACGAACTGCGTACCCCGGTCACCGGCATGCACATGGCCTTCGGGCTGCTTCAGGAACGCCTGCACTTTCCCGAGGAGTCCCGGGAAACCGACCTGCTCAATACGGTCAACGAGGAAATGCAGCGCCTGATGCAGTTGATCAACGACCTGCTGAATTTTTCCCGCTATCAGAACGGCCTGCAGAAACTCACCCTCGCTCCCTGCCCCCTGGAAGAGCTGCTGGTGCAGGCCCAGGGCCGCTTCAGCGAGCAGGCCCAACAGCAGGGCATCGACCTGCTGCTGGAGATCCAGGCGCCGTTGCCACGGCTGCATGCCGACCGCGCACAACTGGAGCGGGTGCTGGACAACCTGATCGACAACGCCTTGCGCCACACCGCCAGCGAGGGCCAGATCCGCCTGCAGGCACGGCGCCATGGCGAGCGGGTGATCGTCAGCGTCGAAGACAATGGCGAGGGTATCGCCTATGGCCAGCAAGGGCGGATCTTCGAACCTTTCGTCCAGGTGGGCCGCAAGAAGGGCGGTGCCGGCCTCGGGCTGGCGCTGTGCAAGGAGATCGTTCAGCTGCATGGCGGGCGCATGGGCGTCTACTCAAGGCCCGGGCAGGGCACCCAGTTCTATCTGGCCCTGCCGCTCTAGAGCTTCATGTTTCATCATCCAGGCGCCTGGCCACCAGCCGTCGGCCACGGGTAATCAGCTCAGTGAACTGCAAGGCACTCAGGGCATGGGCGAACAGCCAGCCCTGGCCGAAGCTCACGCCCTCGCTGCTGAGCAGCAGCGCCTGGTCCTCGAACTCGATGCCCTCGGCAATCACCTTGAGTTTCAACGCGTGGGCCATGCGAATGATGTGCGGCGCCACGCCGCTGCTGGCGGCATCGTGCCCCAGGGCATCGATGAACGCCTTGTCGATCTTCAGGCAATCCACCGGCAGGCTCTGCAGGTAGGCCAGGCTGCAATAGCCGGTGCCGAAATCGTCGATCAGCACCTGATGCCCGACATCGCGCAGGGCCTGCAGGTTGTTGCGCGCCACCACCACATCGATCAGCCCACGCTCGGTGACCTCGAAGGCGATCTGCCGGGCCGCTACCCGATGCGTGGCCAGCAGCCGCGCCATGACCATGCCGATCCGCGGGACCATCACGTCGCAGGCCGCCAGGTTGACTGAGATGTACAACTGGGGATTGGCCCGTAGCACATGCCCCAGTTGCTCCAGCAGGCGCTGCAGGACGAAGTCGGTGATCTGGCGGATCTGCCCGGTGTTCTCTGCCAGCGGGATGAACAGGTCGGGACTGGTCAGGGTACCGTCCGGGCGGCGCCAGCGCAGCAGGGCCTCGGCCCCCACGCAGAGCCGGCTACTGAGATCGAAGATCGGCTGGTACAGCACCTGCAGCTCGCCGCGGCGCAGGGCCCCTTGCAGCTCCGCCCCCAGGGACTGGCGCTGGCGGACCAACTGATACACCAACCCACCGATGAACAGCGCCAGCACCAGGCTGGAGGGCAGCAACCACCACCAACCGTCGAGCACTTCGCCCTGCAGGCTGGCGCGGGGGGTGATCAGCACCAGTTGGTACTCGGGGTTGCGAGTGGGCATGCGATAGATCAGCAGGTCCGGGGTGACCTGCAAGGGCCCGTCGCGGCCCCCCCGCCAGGGCTGTGCGGGGGGCCAGGCACGGGCCGGGCCGAGCACCGGTATCGCCCGGGCACCATGATCCACCACCACCATCAGGCTGCCACCGGGAGGCAGATCGACCACATCGGTCAGGTGCCCGCGGGAAGTGGCCACGCGAAAGTTGCCGCGACCCAGCATCAGCGCAGCAAGGTTCTCATTGGGCTGGGTCGAGGTGTTGAGCCAGTAGCTGTAGGTCGGCCCGCGGATATCCGGCGGCCTGGCCGCCGGCAGGAGGTTCTGCCGTGGCCAGTTGGAACAGGTGTGGGTGGCGTCCCTGTAGGCCGCTTCATAAATGAAGCGATAGCTGTAGCTGACCTGCTGCAGAGCTGCGATGAGATCGGCGTTGCACTCGCGCAGCGGCTGCGCCTCCAGCACGTCGAGACCTTCGCGCAGTTGCCCGAACAACTGCTCCAGCCGCTCCAGGAAACGCTGGCCCTGGGCGTTCATCTGCTCGCTTTCCCGTTGCTGGACCTGGTGCATGGCCAGCCCGGCGCTGCCCAGCAGCAAAATCACCGCACTCAGCACAGCCGTCAGCATCGCCAGCGTCCAGGGGCGATGGAACCAGGTACGCAAGGGCTCGCGAGCGGCCGGCATCGTGGGAGATCCGAAGGATTACCAATGAGTTATAGCAACTGATTGGACAATCGGCCCCAACCGTCCGGCGGCGTCATTATTTTGTCTGGTTGAGCACCATCAGGATGGCCGCACTTTCTGCGTCCGGCGTGCCATCGAAACGCCCCGGCCGGTAGTGCATCTGGAACGCGGCCAGGACGTTACGGGTCGCCTTGTCCAGCTCGCCGGTCTGCGGCGTGGCGTAACCCAGCTGGGCCAGTTGCTGCTGGTACCAACCGATGCTCGGCGGGCTCACGGTAAAGAACGCCTGCTGGCGTGCCACTGCCTGGGCATCGGGCCACAGTCCCAGGCCGGCCTCGGCCAGGCGTTTCCAGGGAAACAACGGGCCCGGATCCAGCTTGCGCATAGGGGCGATATCGCTGTGGCCAATGATGTGGCGCGGCGAGATGTTGTTGCGCTTGCTGATGTCCTTGAGCAGCACGATCAGGTTCTGGATCTGCGCTTCGCTGTAGGGGTACCAGAGCCGCCCGCTGGGGCCATCGCGGAACCCCGGGTTGACGATCTCGATGCCAATGGAACTGGAGTTGAGCCAGGTCCGGCCCTGCCACTGGCTGTCACCGGCATGCCAGGCACGGTATTGCTCGTCCACCAGCTTGTAGATGGTGGCGGACTTGTCATCGCCGATCAGGTAGTGGCTGCTGACCTGGCCATGGGTCAACAGGGCCAGGGAGCGCTCCAGCGATGCCGAGGTGTAGTGGACGATGATGAACTGGGCGCGCTGATCGTAATTGACCGACGGGTGGCTGGTGTCGATGCGCGGGCCGCTGGCGCAGCCGGCGAGGATCAGCAGGGAGAGGGCAAGAGCAAGAAGTTTCATGGCAAAAGGCAGTACGCTGAAGACGATAATGCAACAGTGTAACGTACTGCCCTGGCGATCATGGGCAAAACAGCGCTTTCATTCAGCAAAGTGCTGGCTCCTCAACCAGCTTCCACCCGGTTACGGCCGGCATCCTTGGCCCGGTACAGCGCCTGATCGGCTCTTTTGATCACCAGATCGCTGCGATCACCGGCCTTGAACGCACTCAGCCCGACGGACACGGTGATGGTCACCGGTTCGCCCTTGAAATGGAACGGGCACGCCTCGATTGCCGCGCGCAGGGCTTCCACAATGCGCACGCCCACCGGCCAGGGGGTGTTGGGCAGCAGCAGAACAAACTCCTCGCCACCGAAACGTGCGATGAAATCGCTGCCTCGCAGGCGTTTGCGCAGTACGTTGGCGATGATCTTCAACACCTTGTCACCGGCCAGGTGACCGTAGTTGTCGTTGATCCGCTTGAAATGATCGAGATCGAGCATGGCCAGCAGCAGGCTGTTGCCATGTTGTTGCCATTGGCCGACTTCATGTTCCAGGCGTTCGCTCCAGGCAGCCCGGTTGGGCAGGCCGGTGAGCGGATCGATCAGCGCCTTCTGCCGCTGCTCTTCCAGGTGCTCACGGTAGCCCTGGGCTTCCTGCTCCATGCTCGAAACCCGCTCCGCCAGGCTTTGCAGGCGGGCGGCCACTTCCCGTTCACGCTCGTCGCGCTGCTTCTGGTGGTGGTCCATGGTGCCCAGCAGGCCTTCCAGGTGGCTTTCCAGCACTTGCTTGAGGTCATCCAGATCGGCGGCCTCCTGCACGCTGCTTTGCAGGCCGTCGACCTGTTCACGAATCTGGCTGTCCATGGCCCGTGCTGCCGAACTGCTGTCGGCATGGCCGTCGCTGGCCGCCTGCAGGTTGCTCTGGAAGGCCTCCAGGCGCTCGTTGAGCTGCTTGAGGTAAGTCTCGAACTCATGCTGGCCGGAGTCGGTGATGGCCAGCATCAACACCGCCAGATCGTCGAGGATCGGCAGCAATTCGTACCAGTTCAGCCCATGCTGCAGACGATCGCGCATGGCCTCGGCCTGTGGCCGGTGGCGCTCCGGCAGGCTCAGGTCGTCGAGCAGCCCCAGCAAGGTGTGCTCGATGTGCTTGGCCACCGAACTGTAGGAGGGCTCGGGCGAATCCGGCAGAGCGTAGAGCACATCGTGCTCCGACTGCTCCGGATCGATGGCGGCCAGGGCCTCGGCCATGACTGCCGGCAGGGGCAGGCTGTCCAGCAGCACTGCCGGGGAAACCGTCGGCAGGGGCAACAACTCGTCGGGATTGAGCGCGGCTTCGGCGACAGGCGCTGGCGGCGAATCGGAAGCGGCGACCACCCCGGGATCGACGGGCGCTTGTGGCTCCGCGACAGGCGAAATGGTTGCTTGAGGTTCGACCTCGATAGCGGGTACAGGCTCGACGGGCTTCTCCTGCACCAGTACCGGAGGCACGAACGCCACCACCGGGGCCGGAGCGGGCACTGCAGCAACCTCCGGCTCGTCGCTGGCAACCGGCTGGGCAACCGGCTCAGGTTCGAGCTGCACTTCGGGCTGTGCCGGGGCGGGCGCGGCAGGCGCCGAAACCGCCTCAGGCAAGGCCTGGGTCGGCGTCTGATAGTGCTCGCGCGCGCCATCCTCCGGGGCCGGGGCTTCATCGGCTTGTGGATGAGCCTGCGCCGCGGCGGCCGGGAGCGGCGGATTCGTCGCAACGGCTTCCTCCGCCGGGGCTGGCGTCTCGCTCGCCTCGCGGCTGCCGAACAGGCGCTGCAACAGGCTTGGGCGGTCGGGTTCGGCCGGGGTTTCCAGCTGGCTCAGGGCCTTGCCCTGCAGGCTGCTCAGTTCGCCGAGCAGCAAGGGAATTTCCCGCGCCTGGCCAACCCGGCCATCCAGTTGCTTGGCAAAGGCTTTCAGCGGACGGCTGACCTCCCGGGGCAGGGGCAGGGACTGCAACTGGCTGACCAGCGCCGTCAGCGCGCTGCTCATCTGCTCGACCCGGGTTTCCCGCCGCTGCTCGGAGTCCAGCACGGCTTTTTCCAGGCGCGGCAGCAGGGCAGCAAGCCCGGCGTCCATGTCGTCGGTGCGTACCACCTCGCGCATTTCCTTCATGCACTGGTCGACCGCGCGATCGGTGCCCTCCGCCGCCAGGGTGCTGCGTACCAGGCCACGACGCAGCAAGTCGAGACGAGCCGCCCATCGGCGCTCGAGCTTTTCCTGCTGTTCGATACTTTTGAGGTATTTCTCTTTCCAGCGATTGGCGTCGTCGCTCATTCATCGGTTCCGCGAGGGGCAGGACTCAACGCGGGCAATGCATCAGCCGTGAGCGAACCCGGCAGACGAATCTCTACCGCGACCGGCAGGTGATCGGATATGGGTTGGGCCAGGACCTCCACGCGCTCCAGGGTCAGGCTGGGGCTGAGCAGAATATGGTCCAGGCAACGTTGCGGACGCCAGCTGGGGAAGGTCGCCTGCAGTTGCGGCGCCAAGAGGCTGAGGTCCCTTAGAGGGGAATGCTCCAGCAGGTCGCTGGCGTGGGTGTTCATGTCCCCCATCAGCACCTGATGCTTGTAGCCGCCGATCAACTCGCGGATGTACGCCAGTTGCCGGGTTCGGGTGCGGGCACCGAGCGCCAGATGCATCATCACCACCACCAGTGCCTCGGGGCCCTCGCCAAAACGCACGAGGATCGCGCCACGCCCCTTGGGGCCAGGCAGCGGGTGGTCTTCGATGGCCCAGGGGCGCAGGCGGCTGAGCACGCCATTGCTGTGCTGAGCCAGGCGTCCCAGGTTGCGATTGAGCTGTTGGTACCAGTAGGGGAAGGCGCCCAGTTGGGCCAGGTGTTCCACCTGATTGACGTAGCCGGAGCGCAGGCTGCCGCCATCGGCCTCCTGCAGGGCCACCAGGTCGAAATCGCCAAGCAGGTTGCCGATTTTCTGCAGATTGTCGGCACGCCCATGATGGGGCAGCAGGTGCTGCCAACCACGAGTCAGGTAATGGCGATAACGTTCGGTGCTGATACCGACCTGGATATTGAAACTGAGCAAGCGCAGACGACTGTCTGCCGGCAGGCCGGACGACGCCAAATGGTGCTCGTTGACCTGCGGATCATGCAGGCCAACGATGCGTTCCGAGCTCCAGCGCGGCATGGCGGCGGGCGCTTACTTGGCTGCGCGCTCTTTGGCGATCAACTGGTCAGCCACGCTCAGCGCGCCTTCAGGACCACCGGCGGTGCCCAGGTCGAAACGATACTTGCCGTTGACCACCATGGTCGGTACGCCGGTGATCTGGTAGGCCTGGGCCTTTTTCTTGGCGTCTTCGACCTTGCCTTTGACGGCGAAGGAATTGTAGGTGCTCAGGAACTTGTCCTTGTCGACGCCTTCGCCAGCCAGGAACTCGGCCATCTCTTCAGGAGTAGCGAGCTTCTTGCCGCCATGGATGGCTTCGAATACGGCCTTGTGCACCTTGTGCTCGACACCCATGGCTTCAAGGGTGATGAACAGTTGGCCATGGATGTTCCAGATACCGCCGAACATGGCCGGGATACGGACGAAGTTGACGTCGGCAGGGAGTTTTTCAGCCCAGGGATTGATGGTCGGTTCGAAAGCGTAGCAGTGCGGGCAGCCATACCAGAACAGCTCAACCACTTCGATCTTGCCTGGCACGGCAACCGGAACGGCGCTGCTCAACTCGACATATAGTTTACCGGCTTCAAGCGGTTCGGCCGCTTGAGCGGTCACGCCAAACAGGCTGGCGGTGACGAGTGCGGCGCTGAGAATCAGATTACGCATGCTTTACTCCTGGACAATTTTGGCGCCTCGCTCGACCTGAATTCGGCCAGGTCTTGGCGGGCTTGAGTTCGCTAGTGTAGCGGCAGACGCCATAAAAAAGGGCGGCCTGAGCCACCCTTTATGCTTGCACCGTCAGATTAATCGATCATTAACGTTGCCGTGGCTTAGCACCTTGGGCAACGCTGATCGAGCCGGCCTCAGTGCAGGCCCTGAATATAGCTGGACACCGCTTCGATGTCTTTGTTGCTCAGCTTGCCAGCGATGCTGCGCATCACCAGGGTATCGCCGTCGTTGGTACGGTTGCCTTCGCGGAAGTCGGTCAGCTGCTTGGCCACGTACTGTGCGTGCTGGCCGCCCAGATGGGGGAAGCCGGCTGCTGCGTTACCCGCACCGTTTGGCGAGTGGCAACCGGTGCAGGCAGGCATGCCCTGGTCCAGCTTGCCGCCACGGAACAGTTCTTCACCACGGGCCACGACTTTAGGATCTGCTGCGCCGACGCTGCCTTTCTGGCTGGCGAAGTAAGCGGCGATGTCAGCCAGGTCCTGATCGCTCAGGTTGGTCAACAGGCCTGTCATCTCCAGCACCTGGCGCTTGCCGGACTTGATATCGTGCAACTGCTTGTTCAGGTACTTTTCCCCCTGACCCGCCAGCTTGGGAAAGTTTGGCGCCATGCTGTTCCCATCAGGGCCGTGGCAAGCACCACAGACTGCGGCTTTCGCCTGACCGGCAGCAGCGTCGCCTGCGGCATGGGCGACACCTGTGATGCCCAAGGTCAACAGCAGACTCACGAGTAATTTGTTCATCAGCTAATCCAACTACGGCTAAGGGTTAAGAGTTATGGACCGGGATCACTCGCTCATCCAATGGATGATGACTCGGTAATCCTCGGCACTGCAGTCCATGCACAAACCACGCGGCGGCATCGCCTTGAAACCCTGGGTCACGTGTTGCACCAGCGTCTCCATACCTTGCGCCAACCTCGGCGCCCAAGCTTCCTGGTCGCCCTTGCGGGGCGCCGTGGGTAGTTGGCCGGAATGACAAGCCCCACAAACACGGTTGTACACAGCTTCCGGATCCTGTGTAGCCTGAGCGCCGTAAAACGGCATCAAGACACCGGCAGCTAGCAGCCATTTCGTCATAAAACGACCTTTTCAGGGTTGAGAGCGTGCTGCGTTCTAATGCGCATTCAAGGTTTATCGCTCTCGTGAACTTCATCCTACGCTGGGACAAAGCGCACACAAAATCTGCGGCATTATATACTGGCGTTACTGAAACGGAAACGACACCGCTCGCCGCGTCCACTCTCGGCATCGCCCCAATCGGAAATCCCATGCAACTCAAGAACCCCATCCTCGGTCTGTGCCAACAGGCTACGTTCATGCTCAGCGCCGCCAAAGTCGATCAATGCCCTGACGATGAAGGCTTCGAAGTGGCCTTTGCCGGGCGTTCCAACGCCGGCAAATCCAGCGCCCTGAACACCCTGACCCACGCCAGCCTGGCACGCACCTCGAAAACTCCGGGTCGCACGCAGTTGTTGAACTTCTTCAAGCTAGACGACGATCGCCGTCTGGTCGACCTGCCGGGCTACGGTTACGCCAAAGTGCCAATCCCGCTCAAGCAACACTGGCAGCGTCACCTGGAAGCCTACCTGGGCAGCCGCGAGAGCCTTAAGGGCCTGATCCTGATGATGGATATCCGTCATCCCATGACCGACTTCGACCTGCTGATGCTGGACTGGGCAGTCGCCAGCGGCATGCCGATGCACATCCTGCTGACCAAGGCCGACAAACTGACCTACGGCGCGGCCAAGAACACCCTGCTCAAGGTGCAGTCGCAGATACGCAAGGGCTGGGGCGAAGCCGTCACCATCCAACTGTTCTCGGCCCCCAAGCGCATGGGCCTGGAAGAGGCCTACACCGTGCTGGCGGGCTGGATGGAACTGGCCGACAAAGGCGCCGAAGCCGAGGCCTGAGAGACGTAGGGAAAATTGCCTGGGGGATGATCAGGCAAGGCAAAAGCGCGGTGCGAAAGCGGAGTTTACTGGCTGTAAATGAGCATTTCGCGCCGCGCTTTTAACGCAGCATGATCATTTCCCAGGCGGTTTTCAGGCAAAAAAAACCCCGGACTTCGTATGGGGAGGGGGAAGTTCGGGGTTCAAGTTCTAGACCGCTAGGGCGGGGTCCAGATATCTGCCAACACTTAACACAACATAGGAGCATCGAAGGGCTTCACCAGCCATTCAGTAACTCTGAGTGGGCGTTCACCTATTTAGTTCCGGCCGGTTGCAAAAACTATTGGCAATAAACGATGAAATTTTCGGTGCTAATAGCTCTTCGCTAGTTTTTGCCGCGACACTATGCCGCGGCAAAAACACCTGAAAAGTGCCCTTAATGGGCCTCATCCCAGTTATTTCCCACCCCCACTTCCACCAATAACGGTACATCCAGGGTTGCGGCACCGCTCATGTGCCCGCGAATTTCCTCACGAACCTGGTCCACCAGGTCCTCGCGCACTTCCAGCACCAGTTCGTCGTGCACCTGGAGAATCACTCGGGCATCCAGCCCCGAGAACGCCAGCCAGTGGTCCACGGCCACCATGGCTTTCTTGATGATGTCTGCCGCGGTGCCCTGCATCGGCGCATTGATCGCGGTGCGTTCGGCGCCGGCGCGCTCCTGTGGCTTGTTGGAGTTGATCTCCGGCAGGTACAGGCGGCGACCGAAGATGGTCTCGACATAACCCTGGTCCGCGGCCTGGGCGCGGGTGCGGTCCATGTACTCGCGAACCCCCGGGTAACGCGCGAAGTAGGTGTCGATATAGGCCTTGGCCTGCTTGGTATCGACACCGATGTCCTTGCCCAGCTTCTGCGCGCCCATACCGTAGATCAGGCCGAAGTTGATGGCCTTGGCGCTGCGGCGCTGATCGGAAGTGACGTCCTTGAGCTCGACCTTGAACACCTCGGCCGCCGTGGCGGTGTGCACGTCCAGGTTGTTGCGGAAGGCGTTGAGCAAACCTTCGTCGCGGGACAGGTGCGCCATGATCCGCAACTCGATCTGCGAATAGTCCGCTGCCAGCAGCTTGTAGCCCGGCGGCGCGATGAAGGCCTGGCGAATGCGCCGGCCTTCAGCGGTACGTACCGGAATGTTCTGCAGGTTCGGATCGCTGGAGGACAGCCGGCCGGTGGACGCTACCGCCTGATGATAGGAGGTATGGATGCGCCCGGTACGCGGGTTGATCTGCTCCGGCAGGCGGTCGGTATAGGTGCTTTTCAGCTTGCTCATGGAACGGTACTGCATCAGCACCCGCGGCAGCGGATAGTCGTCTTCCGCCAGCTTGGCCAGCACCTCTTCAGCCGTGGATGGCTGGCCCTTGGCAGTCTTTTTCAGCACCGGCAGGCCGAGCTTGTCGTAGAGGATGCTGCCCAGCTGCTTGGGCGAGCCCAGGTTGAACTCCTCGCCGGCGATCTCGAAGGCTTCGCGCTCCAGGGCGACCATCTTGTCCCCCAGTTCGATGCTCTGCACTCCCAGGAGCTTGTCGTCCACCAGTGCTCCCTGGCGCTCGATGCGCGCCAGGACCGGCACCAAAGGCATTTCGATATCGGTGAGCACGCTGGCCAGGCTCGGTATCGCGGACAGCTTGTCGAACAGGACCTGGTGCAGGCGCAGGGTCACGTCGGCATCTTCCGCGGCGTAGGGGCCGGCCTGCTCAAGGGGAATCTGGTCGAAGGTCAACTGCTTGGCACCCTTGCCAGCGATGTCCTGGAAACTCACAGTGCTGTGGTCCAGGTACTTCTGCGCCAGGCTGTCCATGTCATGGCGGGTGGCGGTGGAGTTGAGCACGTAGGATTCGAGCATGGTATCGAAGGCCACGCCGCGCACAGTGATGCCATTGGCCTGGTCGCCGCCGATGGCGCAGTTGGCCAGGATGTTCATGTCGAACTTGGCGTGCTGGCCGACCTTGAGCAGCTTGGGATCTTCCAGCAAGGGCTTGAGGGCCAGCAGTACGCTGTCGCGATCCAGCTGTGCCGGCGCGCCCATGTAGGAGTGGGTCAGGGGAACATAGGCCGCTTCGCCGGCCTTGACCGAGAAGGACAGGCCCACCAGTTGCGCCTGCTGCGCATCGATCCCGGTGGTTTCGGTATCGAAGGCAATCAGCTTGGCGCCCTTGAGTTTCTCCAGCCAGGCATCGAAACGCTCCTGGTCGAGGATGGTTTCGTACTGCAGCTCCAGCGGAGCTTGCTCCACAGTCTGCGGCGGCGGCACGGCGGCGGGTGTCGCCTCAGCGCCGCTGAGCTCGACACGCTTGGCATCGCGCTGCAACTCGTCGAGCCAGCTCTTGAACTCCAGCAGGCTGTAGAGCTCCACCAGCTTCTCGCGGTCCGGCTCGCCCAGGTGCAGGTCGTCGAGCCCGACATCCAGCGGCACGTCGACCTTGATGGTCGCCAACTGATAGGAGAGGAAGGCCATTTCCTTGTGTTCTTCGAGCTTGGCCGGCAAGGTCTTGGCCCCGCGGATCGGCAGGGTCGGTACGATATCGAGCTGTTCGTACAGCTCCTTCAACCCGCCATTGACCCCGACCAGCAGGCCGGAAGCGGTCTTCGGACCAATGCCCGGCACCCCGGGAATGTTGTCGGAAGAGTCGCCCATCAGCGCCAGGTAATCGATGATCTGCTCGGGAGCGACGCCGAATTTCTCCTTCACGCCTTCCACGTCCATGCTGCTACCGGACATGGTGTTGACCAGGGTAATGTGCCCGTCCACCAGCTGTGCCATGTCCTTGTCGCCAGTGGAAATCACCACCGAGCGGTCCGCTGCCGCGCTGCTGCGGGCCAGGGTGCCGATCACGTCATCGGCCTCGACCCCTTCCACGCACAACAAGGGGAAACCCAGGGCGATCACGCTGGCGTGCAACGGCTCGATCTGCACCCGCATGTCGTCGGGCATGCTCGGACGGTTGGCCTTGTATTCGGCATACATGTCATCGCGGAAGGTCCCACCCTTGGCATCGAAGACCACGGCGAACGGGCTGTCCGGGTACTGTTTGCGCAGGCTCTTGAGCATGTTCAACACGCCCTTGACCGCGCCGGTAGGCAGGCCTTTGGAGGTGGTCAGCGGTGGCAGCGCGTGGAACGCGCGGTACAGATATGAAGAACCGTCCACCAGGACGAGGGGGGCTTGGCTCATGAGCGGGATCAACCTTTTCGGCGGGTCCGGCGCTAGAATAGCGGGACCGTTGACGACAAAGGGACAAGGTTATCATGCGCACACTAAATCGCTTGCTGCTGACCGGCTTGATTGCAATCGCTCCATTGGCCGCGATCGCCGCAGAAGATGCGCCATCAGCGGACCCGGAAGTAACCATTCGCACGGAAGGCGACAAGACCATCCAGGAATACCGGCAAAATGGCTTCCTGTATGCCATCAAGATCACGCCAAAGGGCGGCAAACCCTACTTCCTGGTGCGTGCCGATGGCTCGGACGGCAACTTCATCCGTTCGGATCAGCCGGATATGCTGATCCCTTCGTGGAAAATCTTTGAGTGGTAAACCACTCCGACTTCAACTCAATGGCGCTGGCTGGATAGCAGCGCCCGTACTGGCAGTTTTTAACCATGTCTGTGTTCACCCCCCTGGCTCGGCCCGAGCTGGAAACCTTTCTCGCCCCGTATGGGCTCGGCCGCCTGCTTGATTTCCAGGGGATCGCCGCTGGTAGCGAAAACACCAACTTCTTCATCAGCCTGGAACAGGGCGAGTTCGTCCTGACCCTGGTGGAACGTGGCCCGGTCCAGGAAATGCCGTTCTTCATTGAACTGCTGGACGTGCTGCACCAGGCCAACCTGCCAGTGCCCTATGCCCTGCGCACCACCGACGGCGTCGCCCTGCGCGAACTGGCGGGCAAGCCGGCGCTGCTGCAACCGCGGCTGGCGGGCAAGCACATCAAGCAGGCCAACGCCCAGCACTGTGCCCAGGTCGGTGAACTGCTCGGCCACCTGCACGTGGCCACCAAGGACCACATGATCAAGCGCAAGACCGATCGCGGCCTGGACTGGATGCAGGAAGAGGGCAGGCAACTGCTGTCGCACCTGGCCCCCACGGCCCAGGACCTGCTGCAACGGGCCCTGGATGAAATCGCCGCTCAGAAGGTGAAGATCCTCGCCCTGCCCCGGGCCAACATCCACGCCGATCTGTTTCGCGACAACGCCATGTTCGAAGGCACCCACCTGACCGGCCTGATCGACTTCTACAACGCCTGTTCGGGACCGATGCTCTACGACGTGGCGATCGCCCTGAATGACTGGTGCTCCGACGATGAAGGTGTACTCGACGGCCAACGGGCCCGAGCCCTGCTGGGCGCCTACGCGGCGCTGCGCCCGTTCACTGCGGCAGAGGCCGAACTCTGGCCGACCCTGCTGCGGGTGGCCTGCGTGCGCTTCTGGCTATCGCGGCTGATCGCCGCCGAGAGCTTCGCCGGGCAGGACGTGCTGATTCACGATCCGATGGAGTTCCAGCAGCGCCTGGCGCAGCGGCAAAAGGTCAGCATCGCGCTGCCGTTCGCCCTGTAAACGCTTCGCGGGCAAGCCCGCTCCTACAGAGATGCGCCCAACCTGTAGGAGCGGGCTTGCCCGCGAAAGCCCTCGCGCAACAATCCCCGCTTAAAGCTGCTCCAGGCAGCCCGCCAGATCATTCCCCAACTTCTCCAGCACCTGCTCATAGCCTTGAGCGGTCGCCGGCGTGTAACCGCCCAACGCATCCAGCTCCGCCAGTTTCACCGGCAGGCCGGCCACCAGGGTTTCCGCCAGGCGCGGGCGCAGGGGCGGCTCGCTGAATACACAGGTCTTGCCCACCTGCTGCAAGCGCGCGCGCATGGCGGCGACGTGCTGGGCCCCCGGCTGGACTTCCGCTGCCACGCTGAACACCCCGGCGTGCTTGAGGCCGTAGGCGTCCTCGAAGTAGTCGAAAGCTTCGTGGAACACGAAGTAAGGCTTGCCGGCGATCCCCGCCAGGCGGGCTTTCAAGCGAGCATCCAGGGCATCCAGACGCTCGCTGAACGCCTTCAGGTTGTTCTGGTAGCGGGCGGCATTGGCCGGGTCGGCGGCGCTCAGGTCCGCGGCCATGCGGGTGGCGATCACCCGGGCATTGACCGGCGACAGCCAGAGGTGCGCGTCCAGGGTGCCGGGGCGATGATCATGGTCATGTTCGTCGGCATCTTCAGCGTGGGAGTGGCTATCTTCGGCAAAGTGCCGGAGTTTCATGCCCGGCAGGTCCTGTACCGCCACCGAGGGCAGGCTACGGCCCTTCAGCACCCGCGGCAGGAAGCCTTCCATGTCCGGGCCGATCCAGTACAGCAGGTCTACGCTCTGCACCTTGCGCACGTCCGAAGGGCGCAGCGCGTAGTTGTGCGGGGAAGCTCCGGGCGGCAGCAGCACCTCGGGAACCGCCACGCCATCCTGCACGGCGGCGGCAATCAGTTGCAGCGGCTTGATGCTGGTCAACACCCGCACTTCGGCCTGGGCCGAGCCGATCGCGAACAGGCTGAAGGTAAAAGCGACAAAAAGGCGAAAAAGTCTGGGCACGATGGACACTCGAGGAGGCGAGAACGGGTAACATAATAACGTCTCTCACAAACCTCGTCGCCGCTCATGCCTAAAACACCCCTTGCCAGCCGTCCACACGACCACTCTCACTGCGTACACAGCGCACTGTCTGAGGCCGACGCCCTGTGCGCGCGGCAAGGCCTGCGCCTGACCGCCCTGCGCCGGCGGGTGCTGGAGCTGGTGTGGCAAAGCCACAAGCCCCTGGGGGCCTACGACATCCTGGCCGTGCTCAGCGAGCAGGACGGCCGTCGCGCCGCCCCGCCAACGGTTTACCGGGCGCTGGATTTCCTCCTGGAAAACGGCCTGGTGCACCGCATCGCCTCGCTCAATGCCTTTGTCGGCTGCAACCACCCCGAGCACGCGCACCAGGGCCAGTTCCTGATCTGCCGCGAATGCCACGCCGCCATCGAGCTGGAACAGAAATCCATCAGCGACGCCATCATCAGCAGCGCCCGCGACGTCGGCTTCGTGGTCGAGGGCCAGACCGTCGAAGTGGTCGGGCTCTGCTCGGGCTGCCAGGGGGCTTGATGAGCAATGCGTTGATCCGCCTCGAGCAGGTCGGGGTGACCTTTGCCGGGCAGAACGTGCTGGAGAACATCCAGCTCAGCGTCGAACCCGGCCAGATCGTCACCCTGATCGGCCCCAATGGCGCCGGCAAGACCACGCTGGTGCGCGCCGTGCTCGGCCTGCTCAAGCCCGACACCGGCAGTGTCTGGCGCAAGCCCAAACTGCGGGTGGGCTACATGCCGCAGAAGCTTCATGTGGACCCGACCTTGCCGCTGTCGGTGCTGCGCTTTCTGCGCCTGGTGCCGGGAGTGGACCGTACCCGGGCGCTGGCAGCGCTCAAGGAAGTAGGTGCCGAGCAGGTGATCGACAGCCCGGTGCAGAGCATCTCCGGTGGCGAGATGCAGCGCGTGCTGCTGGCCCGGGCGCTGCTGCGCGAGCCGGAGCTGCTGGTGCTCGATGAACCGGTGCAAGGCGTCGATGTGGCCGGCCAGGCCGAGCTCTACAGCCTGATTACCCGCCTGCGCGACCGTCACGGCTGCGGCGTGCTGATGGTCTCCCACGACCTGCACCTGGTGATGAGCACCACCGATCAGGTGGTCTGCCTCAATCGCCACGTCTGCTGCTCTGGCCACCCCGAGCAGGTCAGCGGCGACCCGGCCTTCGTCGAGCTGTTCGGCAAGAACGCACCGAGCCTGGCGATCTACCACCACCATCACGACCATGCCCACGACCTGCATGGTTCGGTCGTCACCCAGCCCGCTTCGGGCCACGCCCATGTCCATGGAGAAAACTGCAAGCATGGCTGATTTTCTGCTCTACGCCCTGCTCGCAGGCCTGGCCCTGGCGGTGGTTGCCGGCCCCTTGGGGTCCTTCGTGGTCTGGCGTCGCATGGCCTATTTCGGCGACACCCTGTCCCACGCCGCGCTGCTCGGCGTGGCCCTGGGCTTTCTGCTGGATGTCAGCCCGGCGGTAGCGGTCACGGTCGGCTGCCTGCTGCTGGCGGTGCTGCTGGTGACCCTGCAACAGCGCCAACCCCTGGCTTCCGACACGCTGCTGGGGATTCTTGCACCCAGCACCCTGTCTCTGGGCCTGGTGGTACTAAGCTTCATGCATGAAGTGCGAATCGACCTGATGGCCTACCTGTTCGGTGACCTGCTGGCGATCAGCCCGGGCGACCTGGCGTGGATTCTCGGCGGTAGCGCGGCGGTGCTGTTGCTGCTGGTGGCGTTGTGGCGCCCCTTGCTGGCGATCACCGTGCACGAGGAACTGGCCAGGGTCGAAGGCCTGCCTGTGGCCTCGCTGCGCCTGGCGCTGATGCTGCTGATCGCCGTGGTGATTGCCGTGGCCATGAAGATTGTCGGGGTGTTGCTGATCACCTCGCTGCTGATCATCCCGGCCGCTGCGGCACAGCGTCACGCCCGCTCTCCGGAGCAGATGGCCCTGGGCGCCAGCCTGCTGGGCATGCTCGCGGTGTGCGGCGGGCTGGCGCTGTCCTGGTTCAAGGACACACCGGCCGGGCCGTCGATCGTGGTCACCGCCGCCACACTGTTTCTGCTGAGTTTTGTTCTGCCCCGTCGAGGGGTGTAGACTTGCTCGCTTTTTGCGCAATTAGAGAGTCGCAGGAATGAAGCCGTTCGCCTCCCGTTATCTGCTCCTTGTCGCATTTTCCCTGCTACTGGGAGCCTGCCAAAGCACGCCACCAGCGGCCACCGAGGTCCCTGATGCACGGGCCACGGCCATCGCGCAGCTGGAACAAAACATCGCCAGCAGCGAACTGGCCACCGCGGAAGATCAACTCAGTGCCTTGCAGGCGCAGACGCCCGACGACCCGCAACTGGTGCAGTACCAGCGGCAGTTGGCCGAAGCCTATCTGCAGCGCAGCCAGATCGTCCTGCAGAAGGGCGATGTGAACGCCGCAGCCACGGCCCTGAGCCGTGCCCGGGCACTGATGCCCAAGGCTCCGGCGCTGACCGGTGGGGTCAACAATGCCATTGCCCACGCCCGCAAGGCGGAGCTGGACAAGGCCGAAGCCGCCCTGAAGGCCGCCGAAGCGCGCCCTGCGGCCAAGCTGATCGATCCGACCGCCGAGAGCACCACCGTCGCCTTGAACGTCACTGATATCCGCAAGCTGCGGCATCAACTCGATGCCCTGGCCGCCGATGTGGTGAATTACCAGTGCGACGTGAGCATCCAGGTACCACGCACCGAGGATTACCCCTGGCTATCGACCCTGCTCGGCAAGCGGGTGAAGAAGCTCGACCCGGACTTTGAACAGAAGATCAATCGGCAAATCGTGCGCCATGTACCGGCGCAGATGGTGCTGACTCCGCGCAAGGCGCAGTAAAGCCTTCGCCGGCAAGCCGGCTCCTAGACGGAGCAGGCTTGTCGGGGAAAGTGTGTTCAGGCCGGGATTGCCTTGGCCTTTTCCTCTCGGCTCCAGACCCGATGTTGCGCGATGGCGGCAATGAATGCCTTCAGCGCCTTGGCATCGGCCCCCACGATCAAGCCTTCATCCGCCTCCAGCCGCAGGCTGTGCAACAGCTCCCGGGCATCGCCGTGCAGGGCAATCGCCTTGAGGTGCTTGTACGCCTCCAGCAAGTAATGCAGGGCCACGCCATTGCCGCTCAAGGCGTTGATCGACTGCGCACCTCCGGGCACGAACACCGCATCGAAGGCCACCGATGGCAAGCCCTCCATGGACGCATCCACCGGCAGGCGCTTGCCGTCCGCCGTGGTGACCGGCGCCGAGGTCGGCCCCAGTAGCTTGGCGTGTGCCCCTTCGGCCTTGAGAGCCTTCTTCAGCGCATCGATCGCCGCACCATCGACGCCGTTGGCCGCCAGAATCGCCACCTTCCGGGTTTTGATATTGCCCGGCAACAGGTTCGCCTGGCTCAGGGCCGGCGAGCGCGAGAGCGAAGTCTTGCGCTCCGCCACCGTGGCTTTCTTCGGCGCCGCCAGCCCGAGGTTCTCGGCCACTCGCGCGGCCAGTTGCAGGTCGATGTTGGCCAGAATCTCGTTGACCTGGCGTTCGCGGATCCATTCACGTTCCACCTTGCCCAGCTCAAAGCTGTAGGCGGCGATGATGTGCTCCTGCTCGTGCTTGCTCATGCTCTTGTAGAAGAGCCGCGCCTGGGAGAAATGGTCGCTGAACGATTCGCTGCGCTGGCGGATTTTGTGCGCATCGATACGCTCGTTGTAACTCTCGAAGCCGCCATCCTCGGCCGCCGGTGGGGTTTCCCGGGGCCAGCCGCCGTCGATGGAATTGGGCTCATAGGAGGCCCGGCCCTTGTCCAGGGTGATGCGGTGCATGGCGTCGCGCTGGCTGTTGTGGAAGGGCGCCAGCGGCCGATTGATCGGCAATTCGTGGAAGTTCGGCCCACCCAGGCGGCTGATCTGGGTATCGGTGTAGGAAAACAGCCGTCCTTGCAACAGCGGGTCGTTGGAGAAGTCGATCCCGGGCACTATGTGCCCCGGGCAGAAGGCGACCTGCTCGGTCTCGGCAAAATAGTTGTCCGGGTTGCGGTTCAGCACCATCTTGCCCAGGGGCGTGATCGGCACCAGCTCCTCGGGAATCAGCTTGGTCGGGTCGAGGATGTCGAAATCAAAGTTGTGCTCGTCTTCCTCGGCGATGATCTGTACGCCGAACTCCCACTCCGGGTAATCCCCGGCTTCGATCGATTCCCATAGGTCGCGGCGATGGAAGTCGGTGTCCTTGCCCGCCAGCTTCTGCGCCTCATCCCAGACCAGCGAACAGGTACCCACCGTCGGCCGCCAGTGGAACTTGACGAAGCTCGACCGGCCCTGGGCGTTGATCAGGCGAAAGGTATGCACGCCAAAGCCCTGCATGGCCCGCAGACTTTTCGGAATGGCCCGGTCGGACATGGCCCAGATCACCATGTGCGCCGATTCCGGCTGCAGCGAGACAAAGTCCCAGAAGGTGTCATGGGCCGAGCCGCCGGTGGGTATTTCGTTGTGGGGTTCGGGTTTCACGGCGTGTACGAAATCGGGGAACTTGATCGCGTCCTGAATGAAGAACACCGGCATGTTGTTGCCCACCAGGTCGAAGTTGCCTTCGTCAGTGAAGAACTTCACCGCAAAGCCGCGCACGTCACGCACGGTGTCGCCAGAGCCTCTTGGCCCCTGGACCGTGGAAAAACGTACGAACACTGGTGTTTTCTTCCCCGGATCACGCAGGAAACCGGCCTTGGTCAATGCCGAATGGTTGTCATAGCTCTGGAAGTAACCATGGGCACCCACCCCTCGGGCATGCACGATGCGCTCGGGAATCCGCTCATGGTCGAAGTGGGTGATCTTCTCCCGCATGATGAAGTCTTCCAGCAGCGAAGGCCCACGAGCACCGGCTTTGAGGGTGTTCTGGTTGTCGGCGATCTTCACCCCCTGGTTGGTCCGCAGGGCCTGCCCGGTGGCGTCGGAGCGGAACGTCTCCAGGCTCTTGAGCTTGCTGTTGCTGTTGCCGCGGTCCAGGGTGTCGGTCCCGGCCATCTGGCTTTTTGGGGTATCGGGCTTCTTCGTGCTCATCAGGCAAAACTCCTCGTTGGCGAAATCCCTGGCGTGCCGGGGCTTCGTGGGCAAAGGCCTCCAGGCACGGCACCTGGCGGCTTTCGAGTGACTTAACTAGTGACTGACGAGAAGGTGCGAGCGTTCCTTTTTTATGACCTTTGATCGCGTTATTGCCAAATGGCAGGATGATTGCGAAATAAATGCTAAGAACCTCTATACGGACAGGCTAAAATGCGCGCCCGGCTAACCGCTGATCCTTTTCTAACGCGCCCCACAAGGTTCGCTACGTGATCGAGTTTCAAAACGTCCATAAAACCTACCGGGTCGCCGGTAAGGATATTCCCGCCCTGCACCCGACCAGCCTTCGGGTCGAGAATGGCCAGGTGTTCGGCCTGATCGGCCACTCCGGTGCGGGTAAAAGTACTCTGCTGCGCCTGATCAACCGCCTGGAAAACCCCAGTGGCGGCACCATCGTCGTCGACGACGAAGACGTCACCGCCCTGGACGCCAGTGGCTTGCGCCGCTTCCGCCAGCAGGTCGGCATGATCTTCCAGCACTTCAACCTGCTGTCGTCCAAGACCGTGGCCGACAACGTCGCCCTGCCCCTGACCCTGGCCGGCGAGCTGTCGCGCAGCGACATCGACCGCCGGGTGGCCGAGCTGCTGGACCGGGTCGGCCTGGCCGACCACGCGAAGAAATACCCGGCGCAGCTGTCCGGCGGCCAGAAGCAGCGCGTCGGCATCGCCCGCGCCCTGGCCACCAAGCCGAAGATCCTGCTGTGCGACGAGGCCACCAGTGCCCTGGACCCGCAGACCACTGCCTCGGTCCTGCAACTGCTGGCCGAGATCAACCGCGAGCTGAACCTGACCATCGTCCTGATCACCCACGAGATGGACGTGATCCGTCGCGTCTGTGACCAGGTGGCGGTGATGGACGCCGGCGTGATCGTCGAACAGGGCCCGGTGGCCGACGTGTTCCTGCACCCCAAGCACCCGACCACCCGGCGCTTCGTCCAGGAAGACGAGCAGATCGACGAGAACGAGCAACGCGACGACTTCGCCCACGTGCCAGGCCGTATCGTGCGCCTGACCTTCCAGGGCGATGCCACCTACGCACCGCTGCTGGGCACTGTGGCCCGGGAGACCGGGGTCGACTACAGCATCCTCGCCGGACGCATCGACCGCATCAAGGACACCCCTTACGGGCAACTGACCCTGGCCATCACCGGCGGTGACATGGAAGCGGCCTTCGCCCGCTTCACCGCGGCCGATGTCCACATGGAGGTGCTGCGCTGATGGATACCTTCTTCGCCAACATCGACTGGCTGGAAATCTGGCTGGCCACCGGCGACACCCTGATGATGCTCGGCGGCTCGCTGCTGTTCACCGTACTGCTGGGCCTGCCACTGGGCGTGCTGCTGTTCCTCTGCAGCCCGCGCCAACTGCTGGAGCAGAAGTCGCTGTATGCGCTGCTGTCGCTGGTGGTCAACATCCTGCGTTCGCTGCCGTTCATCATTCTGCTGATCGTGATGATTCCCTTCACCGTACTGATCACCGGCACATCGCTGGGGGTTGCCGGGGCCATTCCACCGCTGGTGGTCGGCGCCACGCCGTTCTTTGCCCGGCTGGTGGAAACCGCCCTGCGCGAAGTGGATCGCGGCATCATCGAGGCCACCCAGTCCATGGGTGCCAGCACCCGGCAGATCATTACCAATGCCTTGCTCCCGGAAGCCCGCCCGGGCATCTTTGCCGCTATCACCGTGACTGCCATTACCCTGGTGTCCTACACCGCCATGGCCGGCGTGGTGGGGGCCGGTGGCCTGGGCGACCTGGCGATCCGCTTCGGCTACCAACGCTTCCAGACCGATGTGATGGTGGTGACCGTGGTGTTGCTGCTGGTGCTGGTCCAGGTTCTGCAAACCGTCGGCGACAAGCTGGTGGTGCACTTTTCCCGCAAATAAAATTGCCGGCCCAGGCCGGCAGGCGCCCGGGGTCGGGCGACTTACAAGGAGCTTGTTGGATGAAAAAACTACTCGTCGCTTTCGCAGCCGTTGCCGCGTTCTCCGCGCACGCCGCCGAAACCCTGACCGTGGCCGCCACACCAGTGCCCCACGCCGAGATCCTGGAGTTCGTCAAACCGGCCCTGGCCAAGGAAGGCGTGGACCTGAAGGTCAAGGTCTTCACCGACTACGTGCAGCCCAACGTGCAAGTCGCCGAAAAGCGCCTGGACGCCAACTTCTTCCAGCACCAGCCCTACCTGGATGAGTTCAACAAGGCCAAGGGCACCCAGCTGGTGAACGTTGCCGGTGTTCACGTCGAACCCCTGGGTGCCTATTCCAGCAAGTACAAGCAGCTCTCCGAACTGCCGGGCGGCGCCACCGTGGTGATCCCCAACGACGCCACCAACGGCGGCCGCGCGCTGTTGCTGCTGGACAAGGCCGGCCTGATCAAGCTCAAGGATTCCAACAACATCCTGGCCACCATCAAGGACATCACCGAGAACCCCAAGGACCTGAAGTTCCGTGAACTGGAAGCCGCCACCATCCCGCGCGTGCTGACCCAGGTCGACCTGGCGCTGATCAACACCAACTATGCCCTGGAAGCCAAGCTGGATCCTTCCAAGGACGCCCTGGTGATCGAAGGCAAGGATTCGCCTTACGTGAACATCCTGGTGGCCCGTCCTGACGACAAGGATTCGGACGCCATGAAGAAGCTGGTCGCGGCCCTGCACAGCCCTGAAGTGAAGCAGTTCATTCTCGAGAAGTACAAAGGCGCCATCGTGCCGGCGTTCTGATCGGTTGCAGAAACACAAACGGGGCGCCTTGGGGCGCCCCGTTTCGTTGTAGCCGCTGCCGAAGGCCGGGATAAGGCGCCCAGCGTCTTCCAAGGGCCTCAGGAGCGCGTCCTCTTCGAGGCCGATCGCAGCCTGCGGCAGCGGCTACAGGGTTCAGCGGTTCAGCGGTTCAGCGGTTCAGCGGTTCGAGCATGTAGCGTTACTTGCGCTGCAGCATCACCGGCAGTTGGGCCACCAGCTTCTGGTTGTTCAGCGGAGCACGGATGAAACCGCGCTGGGTACCGTCCGGGCCGATCACCGCCAGGTTGCCGCTGTGGTCCACGGTGTAGTTGGGCTTGCTGGTATCGGCCGGGATGAAGGGAATGCTCACGGCGTTGGCGAGCTTCTGCAGGTCTTCCACCGAGGAGGCGGTCAGGCCCTTGAAGTCCTTGTCGAAGTAGCCCAGGTACTGCTTGAGCTGCTGCGGGGTATCACGGTTGGGGTCGACGCTGACCAGGACCACCTGCAGCTTGTCCACCGCTTCCTTGGGCAGCTCGCTCTTGATCTGCCGCAACTGCGCCAGGGTGGTGGGGCAGATGTCCGGGCAGAAGGTGTAGCCGAAGAACAGCAGCGACCATTTGCCCTTCAGCTCGTCGATCACCACTGGCTGGCCGTCCTGGTCGACCATCTTCACCGCAGGCAGGGTACGGCTTTGCGGCAGCAGGATGATGCCCGCATCGATCAGTGCAGTGGGGTCGCCCTGACCCTTGCCGGACAGTACTTTGTTGACGGTAAGCCCCAGCACCAGGGCCACCAGGGCAACGAGAATAAAGACGGTTTTCTGAGTTCGAGTCATAGGTTCAACAATAGGTAGTGGTCTACGAGCAGGGCGATGAACAGCAGGAACAAGTAATAAATAGAGTACTTGAAGGTGTTGATCGCCGCGTGCGGCCGAGTGCCACGGTACAGCACCCAGGCCCATTGCAGGAAGCGCCCGCCCAGGGCCAGGGCGCACACCAGGTACAGCACGCCACTCATGTGGATGACATAGGGCAGCAGGCTCACCGCCAGCAGAGCAAAGGTGTAGAGCAGGATGTGCACCTTGGTGTAGTGCTCGCCATGGGTCACCGGCAGCATCGGGATATCGGCCTTGGCGTATTCCTCTTTGCGATGGATGGCCAGGGCCCAGAAGTGCGGCGGGGTCCAGGCGAAGATGATCAGCACCAGCAGCAGCGGTTCGGCGCTCATGTGCCCGGTGGCGGCGACCCAGCCCAGCAACGGTGGAGCCGCGCCGGCCAGCCCGCCGATCACGATGTTCTGCGGCGTCGCGCGTTTCAGAAACCCGGTGTAGACCACCGCATAGCCCAGCAGCGAGGCCAGGGTCAGCCAGGCCGTGAGTGGGTTGGTGAAGGTCAGCAGCAGCGCCTGCCCGGCTAGCGCCAGGAGCAGGGCAAAGGCCAGCGCCGCTCGTGGCGATACCCGGCCTTCGGCCAGGGGCCGTTTGTGGGTCCGAGCCATCAGCGCGTCGATGCGCCGATCCACCACATGGTTGACCGCCGCCGCGCCACCCGCGCACAGGGCAATGCCCAGGTTGCCGAACACCAGCACCGTCCACGGAACCCCGGCGCGGGTGGCGAGGAACATGCCCACCAACGAGGTGATCAGCATCAGCACCACCACCTTGGGTTTGGTCAGTTCCAGGTAATCGCGCCAGATCGCCTGGGGGTGCTGGCGGGCGCCGGTCAGAGTCGCCATGGCATCTCTCCTTTGATGGTGATGGGACCCGCCATCTGTTTACGCGGGCTGAGCCGCCAGCCCAGGGGCAGGCGATCCCGGGCCCGAACCAGGCTGGTACGGGCGTGGTAGTTGACCAGCACCAGGGTCAGCAGCAGCGCCGCCCCCCCGGCGTTGTGGGCCACGGCCACCGGCAGTGGCAAATGAAAGAACACGTTGCTCAGGCCCAGGCTGACCTGCGCCACCAGCGCCACCAGCACCAGCCCGGCCAGGCGGGTCATGCCGGTCTGCCGCAGCTGCCAGGCCAGGCCCAGCAACACCAGGGTCACCAGCACCGCGCCGACCCGGTGGGTCATGTGGATGGCGGTGCGGGCATCGCTGTCCAGTTGCCCGCCCAGGTAGTTGGGGCCGATGTGCTGGGTCAGGTGGAAGCCGTTGGCGAAATCCATGTTCGGCCACCACTGGCCATGGCAGGTGGGCAGGTCGATACAGGCCACCGCCGCGTAGTTGGAACTGACCCAGCCACCCAGGGCGATCTGCCCGATCACCAGCACCAGCCCGGCGGTAGCCCAGTGCTGCAAGCGCCGCGGCACGATCAGCGCCGGCAATACCCCGGACAGGCGCAAGGTCAGCAGGAACAACAGGCTCAGGGTGGCGAAACCGCCCAGCAGGTGCGCGGTGACCACTTGCGGCCAGAGCTTGAGGGTCACCGTCCACATGCCGAAGGCCGCCTGGGCGAACACCACTGCCAGGAGGAACAGCGGCAGCTTCAGGGGCTGCCCCGGATGCCGGCGATGGGTCCAGGCCCGGGCCGCCAGGAGCACGATCAGCAGCCCCAGGGTGCCGGCGAAGTATCGGTGGATCATCTCGTTCCAGCCCTTGTGGGCCTCCACCGGGGTATCGGGAAAATGCAGCTCGGCATGGGCCAACTGGGCTTCGCCTTTCGGCACGCTGATAAAGCCGTAGCAGCCGGGCCAGTCCGGGCAGCCGAGGCCGGCATGGGTCAGCCGGGTGTAGGCGCCGAGCAGCACCACGATCAGGGCCAGCAAGGTGGCAAACAACGCGAGGCGAAATCCAGGTTTGGCCATGACGATGCCCTTATCCGATGTTCGACAGTTTCAGCAGGTGGCGCAGGTCGTTGAGCAGGTCCTTGCCCTTGACCCGGGCGTCATAGCGCAGCACCAGGTTGCTGTGGGGGTCGACGATCCACAGCTGCGGCGCCTCCTTGTCGTTGGCGCCCTTGGTGAAGGTCGCCAGGTCCAGGGGGTAGCGTTGCAGTTGCGGGTATTCACGCTGCAGCTTGGCTTCGTATTCGGCGCTCAGGGGCCGGGCGCTGGCCAGGGCATGGCTGGCCCGCGAGGCATCACGGCCCAGGGCGATCTGGATCTGCCGCGCCAGGTACACCAGTTGCTGGCAATCCACTGCGCACTCCCCGGGCGCGGTGACCAGAACCTGCCAGCGATCCTCCTCGGCCTGCACGCCGATCTGGGCGCGGGTCTGGCCATTGCCGATAAGCTCGCCGTGATAGCTGCGGCTTTCCGGTACCCAGAACTGCAGCTTGTACATGCCGGTGGCAAGGATCATCGGGCCGATCACCATCAGCAGGATCAGCACCAGTTGCCAGCGGCCGCGCCGCCGGTTGGGCGCCTGGGCGTCAGAGATGTTGGGTGGATTCATGGCCGTTCCCATGGCGTTTCTCCCGAGTGTTGTGCCAGCCGAAATAGAGATAGAGAGCGAACAGCGCCAGGGCCATGGCGAACCACTGCACCGCATAGGCCTGGTGTTTTTCCGGGCCCATGGCGACCACCGGCCATTCGGTCAGGTAGGCCCCCGGGCCCGACTCCAGGCGCACTTCATGGTCGAAACCGCTGCGGCCCAGCTCGGCCCAGAGCGCTTGTGGCGCCACGGCGGTAATCAGCCGCGGCCAGCTTGCGCCGCTGGGGTCGGCGTGCAGCTGGAATGCCGCGCCCGGCGAAACGTAGACCCAGGCATCCAGGCTCAGGCTCTGCTGCGGGGTGCTGAATACGGGAGGCGTGCGCCGGTCGGGCCAGGGCAGCCAGCCGCGGTTGACCAGCAGCCAGCGACCGCTGGCCTGGTCGAGGAAGGGTTGCAGCAGCTCGACCCCGACCTTGCCGTCATGCAGGCGGTTATCCAGCAACAGGCTGTGGTCGGCATCGAAATGACCGTGCAGGCGTACCCGGCGAAAAGCCGGATCCTCGCTGGCCAACAGCTCGAACAGGGCCACCGGCTCCGCCGCACGGCGCTCGGCGTAGCTGGCCAGCAACTGGCGCTTCTGCTCGCCCCGGCCCAGTTGCCAGAAGCCCAGGGCAACCAGCACCGGCAGCAGCAAAAGCACTACCAGGGTCGGCCCGATGCCCGGCCGGAAGCCCTTCATGGCTGGCCTGCAAGGCTGAGAAATCCACTCGCTATACTGCTGTACATCGCGTTTCCCCCGGAGTCCCACCATGCTCAAAGCAGCCATCGTCCTGATGCTGATTGCCACGGTTGTCAGCCTGTTCAGCGGCCTGTTCTTTCTGGTCAAGGACGACAGTTCATCCAAGCGCCTGGTGACCTCACTGAGCATTCGGGTCGCGCTGGCCGTGGTCACCGTCGGCTTGATCGCCTGGGGTTTCTTCAGCGGCCAGCTGGTCTCCCACGCGCCCTGGTAGGGCGCCTCAGAGCACGTAGACGAAAACGAACAGGCCGATCCAGACCACGTCGACGAAGTGCCAGTACCAGCTGGCGGCCTCGAAGCCGAACTGGTGCTCGGCGTCGAAATGCCCGCGCATGATGCGCATCAGCATCACGAACAGGATCAGGGTGCCAATGGTCACGTGGGCACCGTGGAAACCGGTGAGCATGAAGAAGGTGGCGCCGTAGATCCCCGAACCCAGGGTCAGCCCCAGCTCGTGGTAGGCATGGATGTATTCCTCGGCCTGAAAGCCCAGGAAGGCGCAACCCAGCAGCACCGTCAGCGCCAGCCAGATCTTCAGCGCGCCGCGATGGCCTTTCTTCAAGGCGTGGTGGGCGATGGTCACGGTGACGCTGGAACTCACCAGCAGGATGGTGTTGAGCAGCGGCAGGCCCCAGGGGCTGATGGTGCCCTTGGGCGACGGAAAGAGTTTCGGGTCGGGGTTGTTGAGCAGCGGCCAGACGAACTCGAAGTTCGGCCACAGCATGTGGGCGATGCCCTTGTGCCCCTCACCGCCGAGCCAGGGCCCGGACATGTGCCGCACATAGAACAGCGCGCCGAAGAAGGCCATGAAGAACATCACTTCGGAAAAGATGAACCAGCTCATGCCCCAGCGGAACGAGCGATCGAGCTGGGCGCTGTAGAGCCCGGCGCGGCTTTCCTTGACCACCGCACCAAACCAGCCGAACAGCATGTAGGCCAGCAGCAGGCCGCCGACGAAAAAGATCAGCGGGCCGTGGGATTCCGGTCGCGCAGCCTTGAGGTCGTTGAACCAGGTGCCCAGGCCCACCACGGTGACGAACATGCCCACCGTTGCGATGATCGGCCACTTGCTCTGGGCGGGAACGTAATAGTGCTCATGAGTCGCCATGGGTTGTTCTCCTTATCGGGCACGCTAGATCGTCTAGCCACCGTTCTTGGCGGCAACCGCCACCGGTGGATGACGCGCGGTGATATCGAACAGCGTGTAAGCCAGCGTCAGGTGCTTCACATCCTTGGGCATGTCACGGTCAACGATGAAACGCACCGGCATCTCGATCTTCTCGCCCGGCTGCAGCACCTGCTGGGTAAAGCAGAAGCACTCGGTCTTGTGGAAATACATGGCCGCGCTGCTGGGGGAGATGCTCGGGATCGCCTGGGCGCTCATCGGGTGGTCGCTGGGGTTGCGGGCGATGAAGATCATCTCGTTCACCGCCCCCGGATGGACCACGATGTCATCGGACTTGGGATAGAAATCCCAGACCATGTCGATGGCATTGGTGGACAGGAACTGCACCCGCACCTGGCGCGATACATCCACCTGCTGCCCCTGGTCCGCATACTGCCCACCGGTCTTGCCGTTGATCCCCAGGGCCTTGCACATCACGTCGTAGATCGGCACCAGGGCAAAACCGAAGACGAACATCGCCACCACCACCAGCAACAGGCGGGTCACCAGTTTCTTCAGCGTTACCTCGGCCATCTCAACGTCCTCCCAAGCCTGCAGGAGCCGGCTTGCCGGCGAAGCGGGCACCACCCTCTGGCACCTTCGCGAGCGAGCTCGCTCCTACAGCACAGATGTTCATTTCACTTCCGGCGGGGTGACAAAGGTGTGGTACGGCGCCGGCGAGGGAATACTCCACTCCAGGCCTTCGGCACCTTCCCAGGGTTTGGCCGGAGCCGCTTTGCCGCCGCGGATGCACTTGATGACGATGAACAGGAAGAAGATCTGCGTCGCGCCGAAGGTGAACGCACCGATCGAGGACACCATGTTGAAGTCGGCGAACTGCAGGTTGTAGTCCGGGATCCGCCGCGGCATGCCCGCCAGCCCCACGAAGTGCATGGGGAAGAACGCCATGTTCATGCCGACGAAGGACAGCCAGAAGTGCAGCTTGCCCAGGGTCTCGTCGTACATGTGCCCGGTCCACTTGGGCAGCCAGTAGTAGGCCGAGGCGAAGATCCCGAAGATCGCCCCCGGCACCAGTACGTAGTGGAAGTGCGCCACCACGAAGTAGGTGTCCTGGTACTGGAAGTCCGCCGGGGCAATGGCCAGCATCAGCCCGGAGAAACCGCCGATGGTGAACAGGATGACGAAGGCCACCGCGAACAGCATCGGTGTCTCGAAGGTCAGCGAGCCCTGCCACATGGTACTCACCCAGTTGAACACCTTGACTCCAGTGGGCACGGCGATCAGCAGGGTGGCGTACATGAAGAACAGCTCGCCCACCAGCGGGATGCCCACCACGAACATGTGATGCGCCCAGACGATGAACGACAGGAAGGCGATCGCCCCGGTGGCATAGACCATCGAGGTGTAGCCGAACAGTGGCTTGCGGCTGAAGGTGGGGATGATCGAGCTGACCGCGCCGAAGGCCGGCAGGATCATGATGTACACCTCGGGGTGGCCGAAGAACCAGAACACGTGCTGGAACAACACCGGGTCACCGCCGCCGGCCGCACTGAAGAAGCTGGTGCCGAAATGGATGTCCATCAGCATCATGGTCACCACCCCGGCCAGTACCGGCATCACTGCAATCAGCAGGAAGGCGGTGATCAGCCAGGTCCAGACGAACAACGGCATCTTCATCAGGGTCATGCCCGGGGCTCGCAGGTTGAGGATGGTGGCGATCACGTTGATCGCGCCCATGATCGAGCTGACGCCCATCAGGTGGATGGCGAAGATGAAGAAGGTCACGCTTTCCGGGGCGTAGGTGGTGGACAGGGGGGCATAGAAGGTCCAGCCGAAGTTCGGCCCGCCGCCGGGCATGAACAGGGTCGAGATCAGCAACAGGAAGGCCGCCGGCAGCAGCCAGAAGCTGAAGTTGTTCATCCGCGGCAGGGCCATGTCCGGCGCGCCGATCATCAACGGGATCATCCAGTTGGCCAGGCCGACGAAGGCCGGCATCACCGCACCGAAGACCATCACCAGGCCATGCATGGTGGTCATCTGGTTGAAGAACGCCGGCTCGACGATCTGCAGCCCGGGCTGGAACAGTTCGGCACGGATCACCATGGCGAACGAGCCGCCCAGCAGGAACATGCAGAAGCTGAACCACAGGTACAGGGTGCCGATGTCCTTGTGGTTGGTGGTCAGTACCCAGCGCATCAGGCCCTTGGCCGGGCCATGGGCGTGGTCATCATGGCCGGCGTGGCCGTGGTCATCGATCACAGCACTCATGTCCTGTCTCCTGCGAGCGAATGGACTGGATGATCGGCGGCGAGACGCCGCGACCGGTTGCGCACATACCCCATGAGCCGGCTCATTTGCTTTCCGCCTGCTTCAGCGCCAGGACTTCCTTGGGCGTCACCATGTCGCCCTTGTTGTTGCCCCAGGCGTTGCGTTCGTAGGTGACGACGGCGGCGATGTCGACTTCCGACAGCTGCTTGCCGAAGGCCGCCATGGCGGTGCCCGGCTTGCCGTGGAACACCAGGCTCAGGTGAGCCTCCTTGGGCCCGGTAGCGATCTTCGAGCCCTTGAGGGCCGGGAACATCGGCGGCAGGCCCTGGCCTTCCGCCTGGTGACAGGCAACGCAGGTGGTGTGGTAGATCTTGTCACCGCGGGCCACCAGCTCGTCTAGGGTCCATTCCTTGCTGGTCAGTTCCTTGAGCTTGGCCGCCTCGGCCTTGCGCTCGCCCATCCAGGTGTCGTAGTCGGCCTGGCTCTTGACCTCCACCACGATCGGCATGAAGCCGTGGTCCTTGCCGCACAGCTCGGCGCACTGGCCACGGTAGATGCCGGGCTTGTCGACCCGGGTCCAGGCTTCGTTGACGAAACCCGGGATAGCATCACGCTTGACCGCAAAGGCCGGCACCCACCAGGAGTGGATGACGTCGGCGGCGGTCACCAGAAAGCGCACCTTGGCGCCCACCGGCAGTACCAGCGGCTGGTCGACCTCCAGCAGGTAGTGCTCGCCCTTGGTGCTCTGGTTGTGGATCTGGTCGGCGGGGGTGGCCAGGTTGCTGAAGAACTCCACGTCCTGGCCGAGGTACTTGTAGTGCCACTTCCACTGATAGCCGGTGATCTGGATATCCACGTCCGGCTCGCTGGTGTCGTACATCTTGATCAGCGTCGCCGTGGCAGGCACGGCCATGGCCACCAGGATCAGGAAGGGAATGATGGTCCAGAGGATTTCCACCGTGGTGCTTTCGTGGAATTTGGCCGGGACCTGGCCGACGGAACGGCGGTGAACGATCATCGACCAGAACATCGCACCGAAGACGATGACGCCGATCACCACACAGATCCAGAAGATGGTCATGTGCAGGTCGAATACCGCGTGGCTTATCTCGGTCGCCCCAGGCGTCATATTCACGGTCCAGGCGGCTTGCGCCTGGCTGAATACCGACCACAACAGGAGGCCCATCCAGACATGTGGATGTCGCATCATTGCGGGTTCCCCTTATCGTTCTTGTTATCCCGCCGGCTTAACACCTGCGGCAAGGGAGCGGCTGCCTAGACTACGAACTTAAACCGGCCGAGCCTTCGCTGCATTTGCAGTCGGGCGTCATCAGCTAACTTCATACAAGGGCGAGTATAGACAGCGACTCCCACCTCGCAACGCGAGGGCGTAAATCAGCTGAAACACTAATAAGGAGGTTTGCAGGCCACGGCGGGAAAGGGATCGAGTGCCCTGGATGGCGAAACGATATAACCGTGGTGACTAAGCATGAAATAATTATGACAAATGCGTCTTAAGCGCTTTTGTAAGCAGGCTAACTTATGTTCTCCCTATTCAATTGCCCTTGTTCCCTGGAGTTTTCATGAACACCGCCGCATTGCGCGAGCAGATCAAACTGGCCCAGCAGCACGAAGCCAGTACCGGCCTCCTGACCCGTCAGTTGGAGAGCCAATTGCCTCACCTGCACCCCGCCATCCAGCTGCCCGAAGTCGACGCCAAGGGCGTCATGACCCGTTTTGTCAGCGCCTACATCGACCAGGTTCCAGACCTTCTGGACGCCGCCAACTCTGTAGCCCGGGAAGCCGGCATCGAGTCGCAGATCAAGCCGGTGCTGAAGATCGCCGAGCAATTCTTCCTCCAGCCGCCGGCCATCATGGATGGCCACGTCGGCCTCGACGGCCTGCTGGATGAAGCCTATCTGGCCCACCGTCTGGTGGAAGAGGTCAACGACCTGTACATCAAGCATTTCGGCCGTCCGCTGATCCCCCTGGACATGACTGTCGCCAACCTCATCGCCCACCAACTGATCGGCGAAACCTTCGCCAACCAGCTGGACGAAGCGGTGCACCACGCCGTCGACGCCATGCTCGACGAAGAAAGCTTCGCCCTGGAGTCGGTGGAAGCCTACCGCGAGAAACTCAGCAGCCCGGACACCGAGGCCGCCTGGAAACGCTGGCCTTGCCTGTCACGCCAACTGGGCGTGGAACTGGAACTCGACCAGCCAGCCGCCTGACCCACTCCTCGCCAGCAAGGCTCGCAGCGAGCCTTGTGGCGAAGGGCCTGGCTCGCCCAAGCCCCTCTCGCCCACCCGGCGATTCAACCTCTCGCCGCAGCCGCCCCCACGCCGCTGGTGGTGGTCAACCGGCCCTCCAGGCGCCGCTTCAAGCCCCGCGTTTCGATCACCAGCCGCGAGCCCTTGGCACTGTTGGCCCGATTCCAGTCTTCCAGCAACTCCAGGCACGCATGGTCGATATAACTGAGGTTGCTGAGGGGCACATGCACAGTGGTGGCCGGGGGAATCGTCGCCAGTACCCGAGTCAGGGCCGGCACCTTGAGAAAGGTCGCAGCGCCGACCAGACGCAACTCCATCTCGCCTTCCTCTGCCAGGTCGATCAGGCTGATCTTCAAGCGCGATGCCTTGAACGCCAGCTTGGCCAGGGTCAGGGCAAAGCCGATCAGTACCCCAGTCAGCAGGTCGCTGAAGACAATCGCCAGGGCCGTCACCGCGTAAGTCAGCATCGGCATGCGCCCGTAGCGCCCCAGGCCGCGAAAGACCTTGAGGTCCACCAGCTTGAAGCCGGTGTAGACCAGCACCCCCGCCAGGCTCGCCACCGGAATGCTCTGCAGCACGCTGGACAGCACCAGCACGAAACCCAGCAGCCACAGGCCATGGAAAATCGTCGAATAACGGGTCTGGGCCCCGGCCTGGACATTGGCCGAGCTGCGCACGATGACCCCGGTCATGGGCAGGGCACCCAGCAGACCGCAGAGCATGTTGCCCACGCCCTGGGCCGACAGTTCACGGTCGAAGTCCGAGCGCTGGCCGCTGTGCATGCGATCCACCGCGGCGGCGGACAGCAGGGTTTCGGCACTGGCGATAAAGGCCACGGCGAAGGCGGCGATCAGCAGGTTGGGGTCCGCCAGGTTGAGCAGGTCGGCGGGGCGCAGCCAGTCGATGGCCTCGGCCAGGTTGGCCGGCACCTCGACGCGCTTCACCGGCAGCGCCAGCAGCAGGCTGGCCAGGGTCGCCAGCCCGACACCGAGCAGGGCACCGGGGATGAACCGCAGCGCCTGGGGCCGCCACTTGTCCCAGCCCCACATCACCGCGATGGTCGCCAACCCCAGCAAGCCAGCCTGCCACCCCAGGCTCGGCAAGGCCTGCGCCAGAGCCTGGGGAAAGCCCACAAGGTTATCCAGGCCCGAGGCCTGGGGCGCGGCATCTAGCATCACATGCACCTGGGACAGCACGATCAGCACGCCGATGCCCGCCAGCATGCCGTAGACCACCGCTGGCGCCGTGACCCGGAACCAGCAACCCAGGCGCAGGCGCCCGGCCAGCAATTGCAGCAGCCCGGCCAGCAGCAGGATCGGCCCGAGCATGGCCACCCCATGCTGGCGCACCAGCTCGAACACCAGCACCGCCAGCCCGGCCGCCGGCCCGCTGACCTGCAAGGGCGAGCCCGCCAGCCAGCCCACCACCAGGCCACCGATGATCCCGGTGATCAGGCCCTTGGCCGGCGGCAGGCCCGAGGCAATGGCGATCCCCATGCACAGGGGCAGGGCCACCAGAAACACCACCACCGAAGCCAGCAGCTCCCGTGGCAGGACACTTTTCAACTGTGCTGCACGCATGACAGTTCTCCCGACTTTTCTTCAGGCGTGGCAAAGCCGGGCCGCCAGATGGCAGCCCTGGCTACAACCACTCAGGGGGATTGAGGTGGGATCAGAAACGCGCTTTAGGCGTCGCTACCGGGATCGGGTGGCTGCCATCCAGAGGCAGGAAACAACCCTTGTCGGCGTCGTAGGCCTTGATCGAGCTGGTCTCGATGTCATAGACCCAGCCATGGATGAACAACTGGCCGTTGGCCATGCGCGAGGCCACGGAAGGATGGGTGCGCAGGTGCTGCAGTTGAGCAATGACGTTCTCTTCGGTCAGCACATGCATGCTGGAGGATTCGTCGGCGCAATCGCAGTTCTCGTGGACCATGGTCCGCGCCACTTCGGCGTGGCGCAGCCAGGCCTTGACCGTGGGCATTTTCTCCAGGCTCTGCGGGTTGAGTACCGCGCGCATGGCGCCGCAATCCGAGTGCCCGCAGACGATGATGTGATGCACCCCCAGGGCCAGCACCGCGTACTCGATCGCCGTGGAAACACCACCGTTCATCTGCCCGTAGGGCGGCACCACGTTGCCCACGTTGCGGGTCACGAACAGATCGCCCGGGGAGCTCTGGGTGATCAGCTCGGGAACGATGCGCGAGTCGGCGCAGGCAATGAACATCGCCCGCGGCCGCTGAGCGGTGGCGAGTTTCTTGAACAGCTCTTCCTGCTGCGGGAAGACTTCATGATGAAAATGCAAAAAGCCGTCAACGATGTGCTGCAGCGCTGCATCGGCGGTCTCGGCGACTTCTGTGGGTGCCGGAGCCGACGCAGCCAACGGCTGTTTATCCTTGTCACTCATGATTCATCCTCTCTGTCGGATTTGGTGAATTTTCCAGAAATATCCGGCACGACGCCAGCCATCGATAAAAAAACCACCGACCCGCTGGCGGCGACCCATAGGTCACTTGATGAACAAGGTAGCCATGAATACTTAACTCAAACTGAACGGAAGGCTCTAGAACGCCACTATGAGCGATGGCAAAAGGCGACCAGAGTACCTGGGGAACGCTGCGCCCACTACTCAACGATAGGCCAATGCCGCTCACAACAACGACATCTGCCCGCCCGGCGGACAGAAGGCTGAACAGTCGAGATCGAAACCTTCGCGACGGTTGAGCCCCAGACGCTTGAGCGCCTTGGCAAAACGCTGGGCCAGCAGATCGGCGAAGGGCCCTTCACCGCGCATGCGGGCGCCAAAACGGCTGTCGTAGAGCTCACCGCCACGGCTCTGGCGGATCAGGCTGAGCACATGGGCCGCCCTTTGCGGGTAATGCGCCGCCAGCCACTCCTCGAACAGCGGCGCCACTTCCAGGGGCAGGCGCAGCATCATGTAGGCCGCGCTCTGCGCCCCTGCGGCATGGGCCTCGCTGAGCAGGCTTTCCAGCTCGCTGTCGTTGATCATCGGGATCATCGGCGAACACAGCACGCCCACCGGGATGCCCGCCCCGCGCATCACCCGGATGGCCCGCAAGCGCGCCTTGGGCGCCGCCGCCCGGGGCTCGAGAATGCGCTTCAACTCATCGTCCAAAGTGGTCAGGCTGATCATCACCGCCACCAGGCGCTGGCGCGCCAGCTCGCTCAGCAGGTCCAGGTCCCGGAGGATCAACGAGCCCTTGGTGACGATGGTCACCGGGTGTCGATAGCGCAGCAGCACCTCCAGGGTGCGCCGGGTCAACTGCTGTTCGCGCTCGATGGGCTGGTAGGGATCGGTATTGGACCCCAGGTTGATCGGTGCGCAGCGATAGCCGGGCTTGGACAGTTGCTGCTCCAGCAAGGCCGCGGTGTTGCTCTTGGCGATCAGCTTGGTTTCGAAATCCAGCCCCGGGGACAGGTCCCAATAGGCGTGGCTGGGCCGCGCGTAGCAATAGATGCAGCTATGACAGAGCGCCATCGCCTATCAGGCGTATGGGCGCAATCCTCACCTTGTGTGAAACCAAGAGGCATTAGAAACGGTACAGTGTAGTTACTGGGCAGTTATCACATGGCCACTACTAGACCCATAAAACTTCCCACTGACCATTCCTTTTTTGTGATAGTCATTAAGTAACTTTAGGAAATCCTCAACATCTTCCTTATTTTCGATAAGAATCTTACCATCTGCGGTAAATTTCAAATCTTTCTTTTCAAAAGAATGTAAGACATTCTTCATATTCTCAATTTCTAACTGCCCAATGCCCGTATGATTCTGTTTACGCGCAATGTTCGCAACCATCCTCATCAAGGATGGTTTAGCGCTTATTTCTTCTTGCAGCAGCTCAATTCCTTCTAGAATATTTTGCTGGGTCATTTCTGCGACCACTGTATTAGCATTTTCTACAAACTCATCTTCAAGACTGACAATTTTTTCAAAAGCTCCTTTTCCAAATATGTAGAAAGTATTATCTAACAACACACAGTCAACCTTATTATCAAAACTAATTGACTCTAACTTAACTTCCACCAGTCGCGCATCGTCAGAATCAAACCAAGCAACAAATTTCTCACCAGAAGTTTGCGCTTCGTCAGTAGCAATTTTCGTTGGAGCTGTTTTTCTAAAAACCAAAACAGATTTATTGCCTTTGCTGAACTTCACGCAATATGCCCAAAGCTTATCTTTGACGTCGTGAAGTGACTTTATATTTTCAACCGCCCCAGCCTCGATTTTACCCCAAAGTGATGGAGCAACTTTCATTGCATTTGCATCGGGATACTTATGTACGACATTAGCAGAATCATCAGCAATAACTTTATAATCTTCAAACTTTACGTCTGGCCTACCGACGACTTTACCGATTTGAGCTTTTAAGCTTTTGATAAAATAATCATTCAGCTTCTCTGACGCGTCTGTTTTTTTAACATCATATATAAAAGTTTGAACTTTCTTGACTCTTTTGATACGCCTCTGAATGAAAAAAAGCTGTACGACCAATCCTTCCTCATTGAGAAGCCCATCATCAACTATCAACTGGTCAATACTCATCCGTTTCTCCTAAGCTACACCATAGCTAAGTTTATGTGCGATTCGTTTAGGTCGAAGGGTATCTCCTTCCTCCAAAAATCGCTCCTTGGTTAAAACAATTGTTTTCTTCGTCTTGCCCGTATGGTCTTGATATTCAATTTGATACAGCGAGTACCAAAAACTTAATGTTGGGTTTATCAACATCATGGAAGAATTAGAATAAATAGCATACGTTACCGACATTAACGCGATTATCGGAACCAACTGACTAATATTTGACAAATCCTGAAACACGAAAGGAATTATGTATGTGAACAGGTAAGCAATAGCTTCGCTATTTTTATTTTCCACGTCTGTAACAGTAATTTCTTCACCGCTCTCGTTTGCCCTTCTCTCTAAATTTCGAAGCAAAATGAGAAGACCGATCAAACAAAAAATGGAGATTATAATTAAAAATGAAGAAACTCCGAAATATCGAAGAAAGTTCAAGAATGTTTCTGTCGTTATTCCAACTGGATTTAAGAAATCTTTGTTTTGATAAATTTGCTGGAAAGACATTATGGCAAATAGAGGAATATACGACACGATGAACAAGGAGAATCTTGCTCCGCGCTTCAATCCGTGACGCCGTGTGTGACTAGCCATATCACCATCTCCTTTGGTCGGGTCAGCATAGCTGATAGCCTTTTGATAGCAAAGCGTAGTGGTTCAAACCCGCCATGGAGCGATAAACGCAACGACTTTCAAATCTCTCATTTGAGTATCCTTTTACAGAATAGATACAACCGTGCTCGCAACCGCGATAGGGGTTGATGGAGCGGTCGAAGGGCAGGTCCGGCGAACTGTTGCGGGTGATGATCGACTTGGCCGTTTCAAAGCGCACCTCGGTGCCCTGGGTCAACGGCACTTCCTGGTACCAGCCATCATCCTCGGCCACCGAACGATTGGGCGCAAAACGGTTGTGCGGATTGCTCGCGGTACCACGACCACGGGGAGGCAGGGGGTTGAACATGGAAGCACTCCATAACTGTATGCACATACAGTAATGGAGCCGGATTTACCTGACCAGCACCGTCGGACCGAAACCCACCCCTGACAGCGGACGTTCCCCAGTGCGACACAAGGCGTACCGCATCCTTGGCCGACAAGCCGGCTACTGCGGGCGTGTGGCGTTAGGGTATAAGGCAGGCTCAAAGAACAGGAGCACGAGCATGCCCAGGACACCCGGCACGCTGGAAAAGATTTTCTACGCCGCAGAGGCCTACCTCCCCAGCTACGAACAAGGTGCCGACCTGATCATCGTCAGGGCCCCCGACGGGCAGTTGTGGGGAGTGGCCTGCGAGTTCGAGCTGTGCACCCAGGACATCGAAAAGGCCACTGTGAACGGCCAGCAGCCCTTCGATGAAGCGGACCCGAAGTTCGCCGAGGTGCGCTGGAGCCCCTGCCACGAAGGCATCGGCCTGCTCCCCGCAAGCTGGCAAGACCTGATGACCGCCGGGCTGGCGGACTGCATCGCCGGCTATCAACTGGAAAGCCGCCTGGGCATCCAGCGCTTCACCCAGGGCTGAACGGCCATCCCGGGCCGGCGCCCGCAGCGAGCGCCGGCCTTGGGGCTAGTGGCTGGTGACCTGCCCCAGGTCGTCGTTGGAGGTACTCTGCAAGTCGCCGTTGCGCAGCGCCGCCACATCCCCGGGCTTCACCGCCGAGGCCTGGTTGCCCCAGCTGCTGCGGATGAAGTTGACCACATCGGCCACCTCCTGATCCGACAGGCGCCAGGCGAAGGCCGGCATGGTGAAGGTCGAAGGCGCGCTGTGGGTCGCTGGCAAGGTGCCGCCCTTGAGCACGATATGGATCAGCGAGGTGGCATCCGCCGATTGCAGCACGGGGTTGCCCGCCAGCGCCGGGAACACCCGGGTGTAGCCGTGGCCGTCGGTGCGGTGGCAGGCCGCGCAGTTGTCGATGTACACCGCCGCGCCCGGCTTGCTGTCGTCACCGTTCCACAGGGCCTGGGCCACTTGCTTGTCGTACTGGTGCGGCTGGTCCTTGGGGTCATTGGCCGGCAGGGACTTGAGATAGCGGGCAATCGCCGTCAGGTCTGCGTCGGTCATGTACTGCATGCTGTGGACCACCACATCGCTCATGCCGCCGAACACCGCGCTGCGATCACTGCGACCGGTCTTGAGGAACTGCACCAGTTGCTCTTCGCTCCAGCTGCCCAGGCCATCCTTGTGATCGCCACGCAGGCTCTTGGCGATCCAGCCCTCCAGCGGCGCGCTGCCAGACAGGAAGTCGCTGCCATCGCTGGCGCTCAGGGCCTTCTCCTGCATGGTCAGGGCCCGTGGCGTGTGGCAGGCGCCGCAGTGGCCCAGGCCTTCCACCAGGTAGGCACCACGGCTGATCACCGGATCGGTGCCAGCCGCAGGTGCCGGGGTCTCCACGCTCGGGGCGAACATCCAGCGCCAGATGGACAACGGCCAGCGCATGCTCAGGGGCCAGGGAATGTCACTGTCCTGGTTGTCCCGGGCCACCGGTGCCACGCCCTTCATGAAGTAGGCATACAGCGCCTGCATGTCGGCGTCGCTAACTCGGGCGTAGGAGGGAAATGGCATGGCCGGGTACAGGGTGCTGCCGCCCTTGGCCACGCCATGGCGCACGGCTTTGTCGAAGTCCTCGAAGCTGTAGTCGCCGATGCCGGTCTTGTCCGGGGTGATGTTGGTGGAATAGATCACGCCGATGGGGGTCTCCATCGGCAGCCCGCCGGCGAACGGCTTGCCGTCCTTGGCGGTATGGCAGGCCACGCAGTCACCGGCGCGGGCCAGGTATTCGCCCTGTTGCACCAGGGCTTGCTGATCCGCTTCGGCAGCATTGGCGGCTGCGCTGCCCAGCAGCGCCAGGGTGGCGATAACGAGTGCTTTCATGGTCATCGCTCCTTATGCCTGAACCAGCGGGCCAGGGTTTTTCAGGTACTGCTCGCGGATCGCCCGGGCCGACCAGTAGGTCAACGCTGCCACCAGGCCGGTAGGGTTGTAGCCCAGGCCTTGAGGGAAGGCCGAAGCCCCGGGCACGAAGACGTTGTGCACGTCCCAGCTTTGCAGGTAGCGGTTCAGGGCGCTGGTCTTGGGGTCGGTGCCCATGATCGCGCCGCCGTTCAAGTGGGTGGTCTGGTAGGACGCAGTGTTGAAGTGCTCACCGACCTTCTTGCCCAGCAAGGCAATGGCCTTGGGGTTCATCGCCTCGGCGATCTTGCCCATTTTCTCCACCATGAAGCGGTTCATCTTGATGTCGTTTTCCTGCCAGTCGAAGGTCATCCGTAGCAGGGGCAAGCCGTAGGCATCGCGGTACACCGGGTCCAGATCCAGGTAGTTGCCACGGTAGGACTGATGCGCTCCGTGGGCGTCCATGGAGACCTGATGGGTGTAGTAGTCGGCGGTGGCTTTCTTCCAGGCACTGCCCCAGGCCGGGGTACCCGGCGGGTTCGAGGTGCCGGCGATGGGCCGGCTGCCGGCCTGGTTGACCCACATCGGCGAGCCGCCGACAAAGCCGTGGGGGCCGTGGTCGAAGTTGTCGGCGTTGAAGTCGTCCACCGCCACACCGTTGCCGCCGGCGCCGATGAAGTTGTTGGTGTGCACGTCCTTGTCGAAGTAGGCCTTGATGGTGGCCATGTTCTGGTAGGCGAAATTCTTGCCCACCACGCCTTCGCCGGTGATCGGGTCGTAGGGCTTGCCGATGCCCGACAGCAACATCAGGCGCACGTTGTGGAACTGGAAGGCGCCGAGGATCACCAGGTCCGCCGGCTGCTCGATCTCGCGGCCCTGGCCATCGACGTAGGTGACGCCGGTGGCGCGGGTCTTGCTGCTGTCGAGGTTGACCCTGAGCACGTGGGAGTTGGGCCGCAGCTCGAAGTTCGGCAGCGGCTTGAGGGCCGGCAGGATGTTCACGTTGGGCGAGGCCTTGGAGTACATGTAGCAGACGTAGCCGCTGCAGAAGCCGCAAAAGTTGCACGGCCCCATCTGTGCGCCATAGGGGTTGGTGTAAGGCCCCGAGGTATTGGCCGACGGCAGGTTGTAGGGCTTGTAGCCCACCTCATTGGCCGCTTTCTGAAACAGCTGTGCGGAATAGGTGTTCTTCTGCGATTCCAGCGGGAAGTGGTCCGAGCGATCCGGCGCATAAGGGTTGCCGCCCTTGCCGTCGCCCACCAGTTGGCCCTTCACGGTCCAGGCCTGGCCCGAAGTGCCGAAGACCTTTTCCGCGTAGTCGAAGAACGGCTCCAGCTCTTCATAGCTGACGCCGAAGTCCTGGATGGTCATGTCCTTGGGGATGAAGTTCTTGCCGTAGCGTTCTTCGTAGTGGCTGCGCATGCGCAGCTCGATGGGGTCGACCCGAAAGTGCACGCCGGACCAGTGCAGGCCGGCACCACCCACGCCATTGCCCGGCAGGAAGGCCCCCAGTTGCCGGTTGGGCAGGGCCACGTCGTTGACGCTGTGGCGGATGGTCACCGTCTCTTTGGAAATGTCCTGGAAGAGTTTCTTGCGCACGCTGTAGGTGAGTTCGTCGATCACCTGGGGATAGTTGCCATCCGGGTAGGTGTCCTGCATCGGCCCGCGTTCCAGCGCCAGCACATTGAGCCCGGCCTCGGTCAGTTCCTTGGCCATGATCGCGCCGGTCCAGCCGAAACCGACGATCACTGCGTCGACCTTCTTCATCACTGTTGCCATGCTCAAGCCCTCTCGCCGCGAATCGATACAGCCGGGAAGGGGTATTGCTCGTTGCGTTCCACCCAATCCATGAAATCGGCGCGAGCGCCGGGAAAGCCGATCAGGGTCCAGCCCACCAGGCCTTTATTGCCACCGTGGATCGGATCGCTGAAGAAGCCTTCCTTGGTGTTCTGCAACAGCAGATTGAAGAAAAGCTTGGCCGGGACCGCGTCGAACTGCGGGGTTCCGGCCTCCAGTTGCTTGAGCAAGTCGTCTCGGGTAGCGCTGTCTTGCGCAGCAAATGTTTGCCCCTTGAGCTCTTTGCACCATGCATCCGTGGCGGCAATGCCCAGGCGATAGATGTCCTTGGGCACCAGTTTGCTCTGCCAGCCCATCTCCGGTACGGCATCGGCCTTGAACGGGCCTTGCATGTACCACAGGGCGCCAGCGGCGTAGGGGGTATTCATCTGCCGGTCGATGTATTCCGGCACGCCGGCTTCCAGGGCGCCCGGGCCCATTTCATCGGCAGGGATCAGGCGTTCCACCGCGGCCTTGATGAAGGCCCACTCCTCGGCGGTGAAATAGCCCGGCTCATAGCCCTGGCCGCTGCCGGCGGGCTGCTTGCCCGGCGTGGCCGGTGTGGCAGCGGCGGCCGTTTCAGGTGCAGCCGCCAGCAGGGAGCCGCCCAGGCCGGTGCTGGCGACGGTGACCACAGGGATCAAGGTCAGGGATTTACGCAAGAACTCACGCCGCGGGTTGTCTCGATCTTGATCAGACATGGGTGCACCTCATCAGGCATTGATGGATTGGTCAGCCGCGTCATGGCGCGACTTTGTGTTTTGGCAACGCAAAAGGCCGGGAAGACCCGGTTTTATGAACACATCAGCAAACTTTAGTTACAAATGGTAGCAGGCTAAGCATCCAGATGAATCGTTTCAGGCGGAAAAAAGATCAGAAACCGCCGGAAAAAGCGGATCAGCTTCACGATTCTTTGACAGAGGGCTCACGGGGCTTTGACCCCGGCAAATCGATACTGCGCGGCATTGAATCCCCTCATCGGTGATCCCGCGCATGTCGAGCATTCGTTTCATCCCGGCCCTTTGCCTGTCGTTGCTGGCGCTGCTGGCCGGGCCACAGGTACAAGCCGCAGAGGCCCCCTCCAGCCGCCCGGACCAATGGGCGCAGCCAGTGGAAAAGCAGTACAACCTGTACCAGATGTCCCCGACCCTGTATCGCAGCGCCCTGCCGGACAAAGGCGCGGTGCCGCTGCTGCAGCAGCTCAAGGTGGCAACGGTGATCAACTTCCTGCCGGAATCCGACGCCAGCTGGCTGTCGGCACCGGGCATCAACCAGGTGCAGTTGCCTTATCGCACCAACCATGTGGACGACGCCGATGTGCTCAAGGCCCTGCGCGCGATCCAGAGCGCCGAAGCCCAAGGCCCGGTGCTGATGCACTGCAAGCATGGTTCGGACCGCACCGGCCTGATGTCGGCCATGTACCGGGTGGTGATCCAGGGTTGGAGCAAAGAAGAAGCGCTGAATGAAATGACCCAGGGTGGGTACGGCGACAGTTCCCACTTCAAGGATGGCATTCGCTACATGATGCAGGCCGATGTCGACAAACTGCGCACCGCCCTGGCCAATGGCGATTGCAGCACCAGCGTATTCGCCACCTGTTCGGTGAAGAGCTGGTTCGAGACGGTGAGCGCGACCAAGCCGCTGAGCAACTGAGCGCCACACCCTGTGTAGGAGCGAGCCTGCTTGCGAAAACCCAGGGATCGAAAGAAGGGGGGGCGAATCGCTTCGCCGGCAAGCCGGCTCCTGGAGGGGAGCCGGCTTTTTACTGCGGGGTCAGTCAGTCTTTTTCTTCAACTTGGGGTTGGGGAAAAACTGCACCGATTGCACCTTGATGTCCGCCACCTTGGGCGTCGCGCTGTTGACCCGGGTCCCGAGTTCCTTGGGCACCGACAGCCCCTGTTCGTTGAGGGTGTCGGAGTAGCCACAGGCCACACACTCGCGATGAGGCACATCGTCCTCACTCCACATCATCAGCTTGTCCTGCTCACTGCACGCCGGGCATACCGCCCCGGCGATAAAGCGTTTCTTGGTCTTCACGGGTGCGTCACTCATGCTGCCGCGTCCTCGCTGAGGCCGCTGTGGCGCAAGAGTGCGTCAATCGACGGCGCGCGTCCGCGGAAATCGACGAACAGCACCATAGGCTCCTGGGAGCCGCCACGGGCCAGGATCGCCTCGCGGAACGCACGCCCGGTGGCCGAATTGAGCACACCCTCTTCCTCGAACCTGGAGAAGGCGTCGGCCGACAGCACTTCCGCCCACTTGTAGCTGTAGTACCCCGCGGCATAACCGCCGGCGAAGATGTGCGCGAAGCTGTTGGGGAAGCGGTTGTAGGCCGGCGGGCGCATCACCGAGACTTCGTCGCGCACGGTTTCCAGCACTTGCAGCACGCTGCGGCCGTCGCCGTGGGTGGCGTGCAGTTCGAAGTCGAACAGGGAAAATTCCAGCTGGCGCACCATCATCAGCCCGGACTGGAAGTTCTTCGCCGCCAGCATCTTCTGCAGCAGGTCCTGGGGCAGCGGTTCGCCGCTTTCATAGTGGCCGGAGATCAGTGCCAGGCCTTCCGGCTCCCAGCACCAGTTTTCCATGAACTGGCTCGGCAGCTCGACGGCGTCCCAGGCCACGCCGTTGATCCCGGACACTCCGGCGTGCTCGACCCGGGTCAGCAGGTGGTGCAGGCCGTGGCCGAATTCGTGGAACAGGGTGGTGACTTCATCGTGGGTCAGCAAGGCCGGCTTGCCGCTGACCGCCGGAGTGAAGTTGCACACCAGGTTGGCTACCGGGCTTTGCAATACCCCGTCCAGCGTGCGACGGCGATCGCGGGCACCGTCCATCCAGGCACCGCCGCGCTTGTTGGCGCGGGCATAGAGGTCGAAGAAGAAGCGGCCGACGTGCTGGCCGTTTTCCTTGATCTCGAACAGGCGCACGTCCGGGTGCCAGGTATCGAAACCTTTCTGCTCGGCGATCTCGATGCCGTACAGGCGCTGGACAATGGCGAACAGCCCGCTCAGCACCTTGTCGATGGGGAAATAGGCGCGCAGGGCTTCCTGGGAAACGCTGTAGCGCTGCTCACGCAGCTTCTCGCCGTAGAAACCGCTGTCCCAGCTTTGCAGGTCGGGGCAACCCTGTTCGGCGGCGTAGGCCTTGAGCTGCTCCAGGTCCTGGGCGGCAAACGGCTTGCTGCGCTTGGCCAGGTCCCGCAGGAAACTCAGCACCTGGTCGCTGGACTCGGCCATCTTGGTGGCCAGGCTCAACTCGGAGAAGCTGGCGAAACCCAGGAGCTTGGCCAACTCCTGACGCAGGTCGAGGATTTCTTCCATCACCGGACCGTTGTCGTTCTGACCGGCGTTAGGGCCCTGGTCCGACGCACGGGTGCTGTAGGCGGCATAGACTTCTTCGCGCAGGGCACGGTCCTGGGCGTAGGTCATCACTGCGTAGTAGCTGGGGAATTCCAGGGTGATCAGCCAGCCTTCCAGGTCCTTGGCCTGGGCGGCGGCAGCCATTTGCGCCTTGGCCGAGTCGGTCAGGCCGGCCAGGGCGGCTTCGTCGGTGATGTGCTTGGTCCAGGCCTGGGTGGCATCCAGCAGCTGGTTGGAGAACCGGCTGCCCAGCTCGGAAAGCTTGCTCTGCACCTCGGCATAACGCTTTTGCTGCTCGGGCGGCAGGTCGATGCCCGACAGGCGGAAGTCCCGCAGGGAGTGTTCGAGGATAGTCTTCTGCGCCACGTCGAAACCGGCGGCTTCCGGGCTCTTGGCCAGGGCGTCGAAGGCCTGGAACAGCTCGCGGTTCTGGCCCATTTCCGTGGAATAGGCGCTCAGGGCCGGCAGGCAGGCCTCGTAGGCTTCACGCAGTTCGGCGCTGTTGCACACTGCGTTGAGGTGGCTGACCGGGCTCCAGGCAGCGCCCAGGCGATCATTGAGCTCGTCCATGGCCAGCACCAGGCCAGCCCAGGTCGGCTGGGTGACTTGGGTCTTGAGGATGTCAGCGATGGCGGCGCGGTTGTCAGCCAGGATCTGTTCGATGGCCGGTTGCACATGCTCGGCGCGGATCGCCGAGAACGGCGGCAGGTCGTAGGGCTGCAGAAGAGGGTTGTTCACACTCACGGTGGGCACCTTGGCTGGAAGAAACATTGAGCCATCTTAATTACAATCGACGCCCACCGCAGCTATAGCCCCCATTAATAAATCTCAGAGAGGCATTCGCACTTGGCCATTCGCAGCTACCAGAACCACACCCCGAACCTGGGCGAGCGGGCCTTTGTCGACCACTCGGCGGTGGTCATCGGCGACGTGGAAATCGGCGCCGACAGCTCGGTCTGGCCGCTGACCGTGATCCGCGGCGACATGCACCGCATCCGCATCGGCGCGCGCACCAGCGTGCAGGACGCCAGCGTTCTGCACATCACCCACGCCGGCCCGTTCAACCCCGACGGCTTCCCGCTGCTGATCGGCGACGACGTGACCATCGCCCACAAGGTCATGCTCCACGGTTGCAGCATCGGCAGCCGGGTGCTGATCGGCATGGGCAGCATTGTCATGGACGGCGCGGTGGTGGAGGACGATGTCATCGTCGGCGCCGGCAGCCTGGTGCCGCCGGGCAAGCGCCTGGAAAGCGGCTTCCTGTATGTCGGCAGCCCGGTGAGGCAGGCGCGCCCGCTGACCGACAAGGAGCGCGCCTTCTTCACCTACAGCGCCGCCAACTACGTGAAGCTCAAGGACCTGCACCTGGCCGAAGGCTACGACCGGCCCTGACCCCCCTTGCACAGCCCAGGAATCCCCATGCATTACCAAACCGTACTGTTCGACCTCGACGGCACCCTCACCGACCCTCGCGAGGGCATCACCCGTTCGATCCAGTTCGCCCTGGGCAAACTGGGCATCGACGAGCCGGACCTGAGCAAACTGGAGCACTTCATCGGCCCGCCGCTGTTGCAGGCCTTCATGCAGTTCTACGGCTTCGACGAGGCCCGGGCCTGGGAAGCGGTGAACTTCTATCGCGAACGCTTCAAGGTCACCGGCCTGTATGAAAACCGCGTCTTCGATGGCGTCACGCCGCTGCTGGAAACCCTCGGCGGGCAAGGGCGGCAACTGTACATCGCGACCTCCAAGCCCTGGGTCTTCGCCCGGGAGATAGCCCGTCACTTCGACTTCGCCAAGCACTTCAAGGTGATCTACGGCAGCGAACTGGACGGCACCCGCACCGACAAGGTGGAGCTGATCGCCCATCTGCTGGAGCAGGAGCAACTCGACCCTGCCAGCACATTGATGATCGGCGACCGCAAGCACGACCTGATCGGCGCCAGGCGCAACGGGCTGGACGCGGCGGCGGTGGGGTATGGCTTTGGCAGCCATGAGGAATTGACTGCCGAAGCCCCGGCCTATCACTTCCAGACCCTGGGCGAGCTGCACCAGGCGTTTTTGCCGCGTTAGGGCAGAGGCTTCGCCGGCAAGCCGGATGCTACAGGCCCGAAGCAGGAGCCGGCGCCAGGGCGACGGTGTCCTGCAACCGGATCAGGGCCGCCTTGCGCTCCTCGGCCGGCAAACGTCCCAGCGTCTCCACGGCGGCGAAGAATGCCGGCCAGTCCCCCTTCACCTGCATGAACAAGGCGGCAAACGCCGGCACCCATTGGTCATACAGGCCGAAGGGCAGCAGCCGGGCGTTGTTCAGCGGGGCGTTGATCCAGGCGTCATAGCGCTTGGAACCGGCCCACTGGCTGTCGCGCAACTGCCGATACTCGCTGCGCATGCGCTCGAACTCCGCGGCCTTGCGCTGGCGCATCTGCTCGGCGGGCAAGGGCAGGGCATACAGCTGCTCCAGGCGCTTGCGGGTATCGAGCACCAGCTGGGTGAACTGGTCACGCTGGCGCAACTCGCCGTCGCTCAATGGCGCCAGCCCGCGATAGGCGCGCCACTGGCGGGTGCCTTCCTGCTCGACGAAGGTGGCGTAGGACTCGTTGAACTCGGTGTCGTCCTTCACATAGAAGCGCTGGTGCGCCAGCTCGTGGAAGATCAGGGTCGCCAGGCGCTCGTCGCCCCAGTGCATCATCGAACTGATGATCGGGTCGTCGAACCAGCCCAGGGTGGAATAGGCCTCGACCCCGCCGATCGCCACGTCCATGCCCTTCAACTGCTGCAACGCCGCCTCGCCCCGGGCCGCGCCCTGGCTGTAATAGCCGCGGTAAGCCACGCAACCGGCAATGGGAAAGCAGTGGGTTTGCGGGTTCAGGGAAAACTCCGGGGTGGCGAACACGTTCCACACCACATAGGGCCGCCCGATGTCGACGTACAGCCGATAGCTGCGGTTGTCCGGCAGGTGCAGGTGCTCGCTGGCAAAGCGGCGTGCCTGCTGCGACTGGGCCAGATGGGCGCGCAGGCTCGCATCGCGGCTCGGGTCGGCGACGACTTGCGCCACCGGCACACGGGCTCGCAGCAGCTGCAATTGGCCACTGGCCAGTTGGCTGTAATAACCGACGCTGCTGCAACCGTTGAGCAGCAAAAGCATCAGTGCCGGAAACAAAAGCCGTAAAAGAGGATCAAGTAACCCATGGCTTGAACACGGCCTAGTCAAATCGAATCATCCACAGAGAGTCTGTCCGCAAGACTATCTCGCCAGCCTGGAGTTTCGCCATGCGCGTGTTGCTGTTGACCACCGGCCTGCTGACCCTCGGCGGTTGCGCCGGCCTGCCCGACCCCGACCCGGCCCAGGCCTGGGTCGACCTGGCTCCGCCCCGGGACACCCACCTGCAGGCATTGGAGGTGGACGCCAAGAACATCGATGATCCGCGCTATTTCCAGGTCCAGCCCGGCAGCCATGAACTGACCCTGCGCTACCAGTTCGCCGTGCAACCGAGCAACATCGGGCCAGACGCCGAGCCGCTGTGGCGCGATTGCCAGCTGAACGTGAAATTCAAGGATTTCGGTGCCGGCCAGCGCTACCAGGTACAGGCCGGGAACATCGGTTTCCACCCCTGGGCCAGGCTCTACGACGAGCAGCACACCCTGCTCGACAAAGCCCGGCCGGCAGGCTGCCAGCGCAGTTGAACGGCGCTATGCTGAGGGCCTCTCGCTCACTCGGCCCCAGTCATGCGTCCATTTCTACTGTTTCTCGCCCTTGGCACCCTCAGCGCCTGCACCACGCCCCTGCCGGGCGTCGATCCGCAACAGGCCTGGATCGACCTGGCCACCCCGACGCCCGGGGGCAAGCTGGTCATGGCCGAACGCCTGGACAACCAGCGCCTGGACGACGGGCGCTTCTTCCAGGTCAGCCCCGGCAGCCACGAATTGATGGTGCGCTTCGATTTCGAAGTGTTCGCCGGCGGCATGGGCATGAACAACGATCCCCAGGAGCGCCTGTGCTACCTGAGCCTGCGCTACGACCATTTCCAGGCCGGCCAGCGCTATCGCCTGGAGGCGCGCAACCTGGGGTTCACCCCCAGCGCCCGGCTGTACAACGCCCAGCGCGAAATAGTCGCCGAGGAGCGCATGATCAACTGCGTGCCCTGAGTCGGGTCAGCGATCGTTCTTCTGATAGATGATCTTCCTGGTGCCGTTTTCACAGCTGCCGACCACCATGTTGTTGTCGTGGACCTCGTCGTTGGTGACGATTTCCAGGGTGTAGGAAGGTACGCCCTGGGCCTGGATCTTGGCTTCGATCTCGGCCTTGAGTTCCTCGCAGGGCTTGGGCGCGGCCAGGGCCGATGTGGCCAGCGCACAACTAACAACCGCCAAGGCAAAACGTTTCATGATCTAAAGCTCCCTTGCTGCGGTGCACACGGGGGTGCGCTGAAGCCGCAGTCGCGTATTCGACCACAGGTGCTTGTCCGCCGCACAGGCGCATTCGCTGGCATGCCCGCTCCTACGGACCGGTGCAGGAGCCGGCTTGCCGGCCAAGCAGTTGCCTCAACTCAGCAGCGTCGCATCCAGGCTGATCTTGGCGTTGAGCACCTTGGACACCGGGCACCCTTCCTTGGCCTTCTTGCTCAGCTCATCGAACTGCTGCTGGCTGGCACCGGGGATCTTCGCCTTGAGGATCAGGTGCACCGCGGTAATGGCAAAGCCGCCATCGACCTGGTCCAGGGTCACTTCTGCCTGGGTGTCGATGCTGTCCGCCTTGAGCCCGGCCTCGCCAAGGATCATGGAAAAGGCCATGGAGAAACAGCCCGCGTGGGCCGCGCCAATCAGCTCCTCCGGGTTGGTCCCCTTGCCGCCTTCGAAACGCGCCTTGAAGCCGTAGGGCGCCTCACGCAACACGCCGGTTTCGGTCGAGATCGAGCCAATGCCGGTTTTCAGGTCACCTTCCCAGTGCGCCGAGGCTTTCTTTTTGATGCTCATCGCTTTCTCCTCAAGAACCGGTGCGAAAGTTCGCACCCTGATGTTTTTTGTTGCCTAAGGGTTCTGAGGATAGATCCGATGGCAAAGTTCAGCCGTTGTCGCCGATGCCCGTTTACCCGACAAATTCACTCGGGCTATTGAAACTCGGGTATATGCCCACATTGCATAGATCTGACTTACAGACTTCGGCAGGTTTTGGCTCATGACAAAAGCCTGCGCACCCCAAGGAGAAGCAGGCTTATGAAACCGCTGTCCACTGTTAAATACTCGACCCTCGACCTGGTGCCCGTGCGTGAAAACGGCAGCCCGGGGCAGTCCCTGCGCAACTCCCTGGACCTGGCGCAGCATGTGGAGAAGCTCGGTTACACGCGCTTCTGGGTCGCCGAGCACCACAACATGGACGGTATCGCCAGTTCCGCCACCTCGGTGCTGATCGGCTACCTGGCGGGCGGTACTTCGACCATTCGTGTCGGTTCCGGCGGGGTCATGCTGCCCAACCACGCGCCCCTGGTGATCGCCGAACAGTTCGGCACCCTGGAAAGCCTGTACCCGGGGCGCATCGACCTGGGACTGGGCCGCGCCCCGGGTTCCGACCAGATGACCGCCCGCGCCCTGCGCCGGGAACGTTCCGGCAGCGCCGACGATTTCCCTGAGGACGTGGCCGAACTGATGGCCTACCTGGGCCCGCGTACCCCCGAACAACGGGTGATCGCCATGCCGGGCACCGGCACCAACGTGCCGGTATGGCTGCTGGGCTCCAGCCTGTTCAGTGCACAACTGGCCGGGGAACGGGGCTTGCCTTACGCCTTCGCCTCGCATTTCGCACCGCGCTACATGCACGAGGCGATTCGCGTCTACCGCAACCACTTCAAGCCTTCGGCGGTGCTCGACAAGCCTTATGTGATGCTTGGCGTGCCGCTGGTGGCAGCCGACACCGACGAACAGGCCGATTACCTGGCGACTTCGGTGTACCAGCGCATCCTGGCGCTGATGCGTGGCCAGAGCCTGGTCCAGCGCAAACCGGTGCAAAGCATGGACGGCCTGTGGCTACCCCATGAGAAGGAAGCGGTCGCCAGCTTCCTCGGCCTGGCGATGGTCGGCAGCCCGGCGAAAATCCGCGCCAAGCTGCAGGTGCTGATCGAGCAGACCGGAGCCGATGAGCTGATCTTTACCTGCGATCTGTACGAACACGCCGATCGGCTGCACTCCTACGAGCTGCTGTCACAGGTGATGAAAGGCTGAAACGACAGGCATGAAAAAGCCGACGTTCTGCGTCGGCTTTTTTTTGACCATCCACAAGGCTCAACCGCGCTTGTAGACAATTTCCTTGGTACCGGCTTCGCAGGAGCCGACTACCTTGCCATCCGCCGCCGCGCCCTTGTCCACCACTTCCAGCGAGTAGTGCTTGGCGCCGTTGGCGTCGATCTTGGCGGCAATCTCGCTCTTGAGTTCTTCGCACGGCTTGCCAGCGGCAAGGGCTGTTCCCGCAAGACTCAACAAAGCAGCAGCTAATACTAGTTTTTTCATCGGTCACATTCCCTGGTCGGATCAAAAGAGGCGGCATTGACGCCTGCCTGACAGAGGCTCAAGACACTTGTAGCGCTTTGCCATTTCCTATGGCACTCGGCCAGCGCACAAGTTCCAGAGCCTAGCTCAAGCCTTCAACTATTGGCAATTCGGAAGCCCACCTTGAGCGTGACCTGAAAATGCGCCGCTTTGCCGTCCTTGATATGGCCCCGGGTTTCGGTCACTTCGAACCACTCCAGGTGCTTGATGCTCTTGTGCGCTTCCGCCAGCGCGTTGTTGATCGCATCTTCGATGCTGTTCGGCGACGAACCCACCAGTTCGACTTTCTTGTAAGTGTGATGATCAGTCATGGCGCTCTCCTTTTTAGCTGTGAATTACAGCCTAGCAGTGATTTTTCTTATTACTTGTGGCGCCTGCGCCCAAGGCTAAGTTCAGATTTTCTGCACTTTCCCAACACGCCGCAGTCGGAACCTACACAGCCCATTCACCACCCTGCAGGAGAGCCGACATGGCCAACACCTCGTTACGCAAAGCCTCACTGGAAAGTATGGAAGCCGAGATCTCCAGCCTGCTCAAATCGCTGGAAAGCCTGAAGGACGATGCGTCCGACGAGTCGCGCAAGACCCTCAAGGCGCTCAAGAGCAATGCCGAAAGCGCGCTGAAGCATTCGCGCAGCCTGCTCAGCGATGCCTATGAAGAAGTCAAAGTGAAAACCCGTGAAACCGGGATCGCGACCCGCGACTATGCCCAGGAACACCCCTGGACCACCGCCGGGGTCGCCGTGGGTGCCATCGGCCTGCTGGCCGCCTATCTGCTGTGCAAGCGCGGCGACTAAAGCTGCTGGCGCAGTTCGTTTTCCAGCCACTGCGCCAATTGCCGGGCGCGCCCATCCGCGGCGCGCTTGGGTAACCACAGCGCCAGTTGCCCCGGGGTGTCGGAAAAACCCCAGGGCGCAACCAGCCTGCCCGCCAGCAAGTCCTCGGCCACCAGCGGCTGCGGGGCAATTGCCACCCCCAGGCCCGCCACGGCCGCCTCCAGCAAATAATACAGATGCTCGAAACCCTGCCCGTACTTCAACGTTTCGGGATTCAGGTCGTTACGCCGTGCCCAACTGGGCCAGGCCTGGGGGCGGGAAGTGGTGTGCAGCAGGGCCTCGCTGGCCAGGACGCCAGCCGGCGCCTGCCGCAGGCGTGGATAACCGGCATAGCGCGGGCTGAGCACCGGGCCGATGCGTTCGCTGGCCAGTTCATAGACCTGCATGTCCGCCGGCCAGGGCGGTTCGGCAAAGACCAGCAAGGCATCCAGGCCCGGGCGCCGGGGGTCGAGGTCGCCTTCACCGGCCGAAAGGTGCAAGCGCAGGTCCGGCAGGTCGGCGTTCAGGCGCCCCAGGCGCGGGATCAGCCAGCGCGCCAGCAGGCTTCCGGAACAGCCCAGGACAAAGGGCGCATCGGCGCTGCCCTGGGTCAGCTCGGCGCAGACATCCCGCAGGCGCTCGAAGGCCTCGCTGCTGGCATCGCGCAGGCGAATGCCGGCATCTGTGAGTTTAAGGCCACGGCCCTCCTTGACGAAAAGGCTCAGCCCCAGGTGTTCTTCAAGCACCTTCAACTGCCGGCTGACCGCGCCGTGGGTGACATGCAGCTGTTCGGCCGCCTGGCTGACGCTATTGAGCCGGGCAGTGGCTTCGAAGGCCCGCAGGGCATTCAGGGGAGGCAGGTCGCGGCTCATTTTATCTGTGAGTTTTCCTGACAGGTTGTGGCGATCTTATCGGTTTTCAGCATCGGATGTCAGGGGTAGAGTGGGCTCCATTGTGTTTCTACGAAGCGGTCTTTCCACCAGGCCTTCTTTCTTCAAACTTCCCCCGGGAGCGCTGCAATGACCCAGTCCCAATTACGCAATGGCCCTGACGACAACGGCCTGTTCGGCGCATTCGGCGGCCGTTACGTGGCCGAAACCCTGATGCCGCTGATCCTCGACCTGGCCCGCGAATACGAAAAGGCCAAGGAAGATCCCGAATTCCTCAAGGAACTGGCCTACTTCCAGCGCGATTACGTGGGCCGCCCCAGCCCGCTGTACTTCGCCGAACGCCTGACCGAGCACTGCGGCGGCGCCAAGATCTACCTCAAGCGTGAAGAGCTGAACCACACCGGCGCGCACAAGATCAACAACTGCATCGGCCAGATCCTGCTGGCGCGGCGCATGGGCAAGAAACGCATCATCGCCGAGACCGGCGCCGGCATGCATGGCGTGGCCACCGCCACCGTGGCCGCGCGTTTTGGCCTGGATTGCGTGATCTACATGGGCACCACCGACATCGAGCGCCAACAGGCCAACGTATTTCGCATGAAGCTGCTGGGCGCCGAAGTGATCCCGGTGGTGGCCGGCACCGGCACCCTGAAGGACGCGATGAACGAAGCCCTGCGTGACTGGGTGACCAACGTCGACAGCACCTTCTACCTGATCGGCACCGTCGCCGGCCCGCACCCGTACCCGGCCATGGTCCGCGACTTCCAGGCGGTCATCGGCAAGGAGACCCGCGAGCAGATGCAAGCCCAGGAAGGCCGCCTGCCGGACAGCCTGGTGGCGTGCATCGGTGGCGGTTCCAACGCCATGGGCCTGTTTCACCCGTTCCTTGACGACAAGAGCGTCGAGATCATCGGCGTCGAAGCCGCCGGCTACGGCATCGAGACCGGCAAGCATGCCGCCAGCCTCAACGGCGGCGTACCCGGCGTACTGCACGGCAACCGCACCTTCCTGCTGCAGGACGACGATGGCCAGATCATCGACGCCCACTCGATTTCCGCCGGCCTCGACTACCCCGGCATCGGCCCGGAACACGCCTGGTTGCACGATATCGGCCGCGTCGAATACACCTCGGTGACCGACGACGAAGCCCTGGCCGCGTTCCACCAGTGCTGCCGCCTGGAAGGCATCATCCCGGCCCTGGAAAGCGCCCATGCCCTGGCCGAAGTCTTCAAGCGGGCACCGAACCTGCCCAAGGATCACCTGATGGTGGTCAACCTCTCGGGCCGTGGCGACAAAGACATGCAGACCGTGATGCACCACATGCAACAGTCCCAGCAGGAGAAACACTGATGAGCCGCCTGCAAACCCGTTTTGCCGAGCTGAAGGAAGCAAACCGCGCCGCCCTGGTAACCTTCGTCACCGCCGGCGACCCGAACTACGACACCTCCCTGGCGATCCTCAAGGGCCTGCCCGCAGCGGGCGCCGACGTGATCGAACTGGGCATGCCCTTCACCGACCCGATGGCCGACGGCCCGGCGATCCAGCTGGCCAACATCCGTGCCCTGGGGGCCAAGCAAAACCTGGCGAAAACCCTGCAGATGGTTCGCGAGTTCCGCGAAGGCAACAGCGACACCCCGCTGGTGCTCATGGGCTACTTCAACCCGATCCACCACTACGGCGTGCCGCGCTTCATCGCCGACGCCAAGGCCGCTGGTGTCGATGGCCTGATCGTGGTGGACATGCCGCCGGAACATAACAGCGAACTGTGCGACCCGGCCCAGGCCGCCGGCATCGACTTCATCCGCCTGACCACACCGACCACCGACGACGCCCGCCTGCCCAAGGTGCTCAACGGCAGCTCCGGTTTCGTCTACTACGTTTCCGTGGCCGGGGTCACCGGTGCCGGCGCCGCCACCCTGGAGCACGTGGAAGAAGCCGTGGCCCGCCTGCGTCGCCACACCGACCTGCCCATCAGCATCGGTTTCGGCATCCGTACTCCGGAGCAGGCAGCCGCCATCGCTCGCCTGGCAGACGGCGTGGTAGTGGGCTCGGCGCTGATCGACCACATCGCCAGCGCCGAGTCTTCCGAGCAGGCGGTGGATGGGGTGCTGAGCCTGTGTGCGGCGCTGTCCGAGGGCGTACGTAAGGCCCGCGTCAGCTGAGGGTAAAGTTCCTGATACAGAGGAATTAGCGCCTCGAGACACAGACTAAACAGCAAGACCCGGGGGTTCGCGACCAAGGTGGCGAACCCCTTTTTGCTGTGTGTGTTGCGAGGAATACCTGATGAAAATGCCCAAACGTCTGATTGCCGGTGCCGCGGTGCTGATGCTCAGCGCCAGCCCGTTGCTGCAGGTCATGGCCGACGAGCGCGGCGGCTATGATCGTGGCGGGCCACAACAGGGCCATTGGGACAACCGTGGCAACGAGCACCGTGGCCCGGGGGATGATCGCCGCGGCGGCCCGCCACGGGATTTCGGCCCGGTGCGCCAGACCATCCGCGACAACCACGGCTACTTCGTCCGGGGCGCGCCGCCGCCTCCCGGCATCCACCTGGTGCGCGGCCAGCCACTGCCGCGCGGCTACTACGGCGAACGCCTGGAGCCCCGGGCCCTGTCGCGCCTGCCGGTGTACCCGGGGTACGAATGGCGACGCATGGGGGGCGACATCGTGCTGATCGCCGTGGGCACCGGCATCGTCTACGAGATCCTCGACGGCGTGCTCTATTGACCTCACCCGACCGGCCGGCCCCTGCAGGAGCCGGCTTGCCGGCGGTCCGTCGCCCTCAGAACCCCCTCAGGTCCAGTGGCCGCATAGCCCCCATCCAGATCGCATGGTCGGTGTGGTCCAGCAGGTCATCACCGGTATCCGGATGCAGGAACACCACCAGCCCCTGGCGATTGAGGGCCAGCCACGGCACCACCTGGGCAAACACCTCGGGGCCGAACGCCAACTGGCAGCTCCAGTCCGGATGCGGCCCCACCGGCCGCTCGTGGACCCGGCCCATTTTCAGTTCGAACAGCTGCGCCGCCCGTTCGCACAAGGCCCGGGCCTGGTCGATGGTGCTGGCGTCAAAGTAGACATGGGCGTGGTAGCCCTTGATCCGTTGCATGCAAACCCTCGCAATCAAGACGAACCCTCAAGGCTCGCCACAGGTCACAACCGGTACCTGTGGAAAATAAGGAAGCCAGGCCATGAAAAATGCCGAAACTCCGGTGGTCAAACTGGTGCTCTATGGTGCCATGAGCAGCCTGGGCAGTGCGTTGATGGCAGAGAGCCTGAGGCGCCAGCATGAGGTGATCGCCATTCTCGACGACCTCACCGCGCTGGCCCCGCGCCCAGGCCTGCGCGCCAAGGGCGGCGACCTGTTCGACCCGGACCGGGTCAAGCAGAGCGTAGCCGGTAGCTCGGCGGTGATCTGCCTGCTGGATGCCGCCGATCTGCCCGGCAGCACCACGCCCGGCCAGGCCCCCGACCCGGTGAACCAGGTACGGGCGGTGGATGCCCTGATCGAAGGCATGCAGGGCGCCGGCATCCGTCGGTTGATGCTGGTGGGGGAGTTCAGCGTTCTCGACAACCCGCCCTCCAGCACCAGCCTGCCTCACCATGCCGCGCAGGAAATCCTCGATGCACTGCGCAGCAGCGCGCTGGACTGGACCCTGATCAACGCGCCGCGGGGCGTGGCCGGGCTGGGTATCGAGCATTTCAACCAGGTTGGCGACAGCCTCGAGCCGGGGCTTGCCGAGCCGCTGCGACGGCTCAACGGCGTGGCAATCGGCATCAGCGACGAGCTGCGCCTGAATCTGCACCTGCGCGAGCATGTGAGTTTCATCGCCACCCAACCCCAGGCCGCCACCTAGCGGGCAATGGACGGCAGCGCCAGCCCCTTGAGGCTCTGGGCGCTGCCGGCCTGCTCGCTCATCAGCCAGTCGACGAAACGCTGGATCAGCGGGCCGCGGCGCTTGCGCTGGGGCAGCACCACGTAATAGCCGTAGGCGGACAGCGCGCTCTCGGCGATGGGCCGGCACAGCAGGCCCTGCTCCAGCAGGTCATCCACCAGGTGACGCCAGCCGATGGCCACGCCCTGGCCGCCGATGGCTGCCTGGATCAGCAGGGTGTAATTGTCGAAGCGCAATTGCCCTGGGGCCGGCGCACCCGCAAGGCCCAGCTCGCGAAATACCCCGCTCCAGTCGAACCAGTGGTTGCTGCCTTCACCCCGCAGGTGCAGCAGCGGCAGTTCCAGCAGGGAAGGGGCGGGCAGCGGTGCAGCACGGTCCTTGAGCAGCAGCGGGCTGCACACCGGAAACACTTCTTCGCTGAACAGCCAGTGGCTTTCCCCCTGCCTGAAGCGCCCGTCGCCGAACAGCACCGCCACGTCGATATCGCTGCGCAGCATGCTGTGGCTGCGCTCGCTGGTGACCAGGCTCACATCCACCTGGGGGTTGGCCTCATGAAAGCGATGCAGGCGGGGCATCAGCCAATAGGCGGCGAAAGCGAAATCCGTGGCCACCTGCAACACCTCATGCTGATGCTGCTGGCTGAGGGCGCTGAGGCCGGCATCGATGCACTGCAGGCCGGCCTGGACCTGATCCAGCAACAAGGCTGCAGACTCGGTCAGCTCGATGCCCCGGTAGATGCGGTCGAACAGGCGCACCCCCAGCTGTTCCTCCAGGCGCTTGATCTGCTGACTGATAGCCGGCTGGGTGGTGCCCAGTTCCACCGCCGCGGCGGTGAAGCTGCGCAGGCGCGCGGCTGCTTCGAACACTCGGAGCAGGTCCAGGGACAGGTCGCCAAGGGCTTCATACATAAGCTGTGCTTATCCTAGTCATTGCTGTACATGGGCTTTACCACCAAAGGCATGGGATCCATGCTCGATTGCAGCACTTTCGCATAACCATCGACTATGGAATGCCGCGAATCCATGAAGCGCAAGAACATTCTTTTCATCATGGCCGATCAGATGGCCGCACCCTTGCTGCCGTTCTACGGACCCTCGCCGATCAAGCTGCCTCACCTCAGCCGGCTGGCCGCCCAGGGCGTGGTCTTCGACGCCGCCTACTGCAACAGCCCCTTGTGCGCACCCTCGCGCTTCACTTTGGTCAGCGGCCAGTTGCCCAGCCGGATCGGCGCCTACGACAACGCCGCGGACTTCCCCGCCGACGTGCCTACCTACGCCCACTACCTGCGGCGCCTGGGCTACCGCACTGCGCTCTCGGGCAAGATGCACTTCTGCGGCCCGGACCAGTTGCACGGTTATGAAGAGCGCCTGACCAGCGATATCTACCCCGCCGACTATGGCTGGGCGGTGAACTGGGACCAGCCCGATGTGCGCCCCAGCTGGTACCACAACATGTCCTCGGTACTGCAGGCCGGCCCCTGTGTACGCACCAACCAGCTGGATTTCGACGAGGAGGTGGTGTTCAAGGCCCAGCAATACCTGTTCGACCATGTGCGCGAGGCCGGCGACCAGCCGTTCTGCCTCACCGTCTCCATGACCCACCCCCACGATCCGTACACCATTCCCAGGGCCTTCTGGGACCTGTACCGCGACGACCAGATTCCACTGCCGCAGACCCCGCCCCAAAGCGAGCTGGATCCGCATTCCCAGCGCCTGCTCAAGGTCTACGACCTGTGGGACAAGCCCTTGCCTGTGGATAAGATCCGCGACGCGCGCCGCGCCTACTTCGGCGCCTGCAGCTACATCGACAGCAACGTCGGCAAGCTGCTGCAGACCCTGGAAGACACCGGGCTGGCGGACGACACGCTGATCGTGTTTTCCGGCGACCACGGCGACATGCTCGGCGAGCGCGGTCTCTGGTACAAAATGCACTGGTTTGAAATGGCCGCCCGGGTACCGCTGCTGATCTGTGCACCGGGGCAGTTCACTGCCGGCCGGGTCAGCGCCGCTGTCTCCACCGCCGACCTGCTGCCGACCCTGGTGGAGCTGGCCGGCGGCCGGGTCGAGCCCGACCTGCCGCTGGATGGCCGCTCCCTGGTCCCGCACTTGCAAGGGCAGGGCGGGCACGACGAGGTGTTCGGCGAATACATGGCCGAAGGCACCATCGGCCCGCTGATGATGATTCGCCGCGGGGCCTACAAGTTCATCTACAGCGAAGACGACCCCTGCCTACTCTTCGACCTGCACCACGACCCGCAAGAGCGCTTCGACCTTGGCCAGTCGCCCGAGCATCGGCCGCTGTTCGCCGCGTTCCTGGCAGAGGCCCGGGCCAAGTGGGACATTCCGCGCATTCACCAACAGGTCCTGGCCAGCCAGCGCCGCCGCCGGCTGGTGGCCGAGGCGCTGAGCCGGGGCAAACTCAAGAGCTGGGACCACCAGCCGCTGGTAGACGCCAGCCAGCAGTACATGCGCAACCACATCGACCTCGATGACCTGGAGCGCAAGGCCCGTTATCCACAACCCTGCCAAAACCAATAAAACGTAAGGGGAAAAGCATGCAAAGGTTATCCACAGCACTGACGCTCGGGCTTCTGGCCCTGGGCAGCGCATCCGCTTGGGCCGACTCGTGCGAGACCGTGAAGATGGCCGACCCGGGGTGGAGCGATATCGCCGCCACCAATGCCATCACCGGCTTCCTGCTGGACGGCATGGGCTACAAGGCGAAGATCGACACCCTGGCCGTGCCCATCACCTTCGGTGGTCTGAAGGATGGCCGGGTGGATGTATTCCTGGGTAACTGGATGCCGGCGCAGCAAGGCTTCCATGACAAGTTCGTGGCCAATGGCGACGTCACCCAGCTGGCCAAGAACCTGGAAGGGACCGAGTTCACGCTGGCGGTGCCGGACTATGTGTGGGAGGCCGGAGTGCATGATTTTGCCGACCTGGACAAGTTCGCCGACAAGTTCGACAAAAAGCTCTACGGCATCGGCTCCGGCGCGCCGGCCAACCTGTCGCTGCAGGAAATCATCAAGAGCAACCAGTTCAACCTGGGCCAGTGGAAGCTGATCGAGTCCAGTGAACAGGCAATGCTCGCCGAAGTGTCCCGGGCCACGAAAAAGCAGCGCTTCATCACCTTCCTCGGCTGGACCCCACACCCGATGAACGTGCAGTTGAAGATGCGCTACCTGACCGGTGGCGAGAAGTACTTCGGCGCCAGCGGCAGCGTCTACACCCTGACCCGCAAGGGTTATGCACAGGCTTGCCCGAACGTCGGCAAACTGCTGGGCAACCTGCGGTTCACCCAGGAGATGGAGAACAGCATCATGGCCGCGGTGGTCAACAGCAAACTCAGCAACACCGAGGCCGCCAAGGCCTGGATCAAGGCCCACCCGGCAGTGCTGGAGCAATGGCTGGAGGGAGTGCGGACCATTGATGACAAAGAGGCCCTGGCAGCGGTGAAGAGCAGATTGTAGCCCGAGGTGCGCCGGCCATTCGCCGGCAAGCCGGCTCCTGCACCCAAAGCCTGGCAATGCTTTACCCTGGCCCACCGAATCAACCCACCCGTGAGGAACCATGGCCTGGCCCGACCGCCAATCTCTCCTGCCTTTGCTGAGCTGGCTGCCGCGCCAGACCCGGGCCAGCGTCGGCCGTGACCTGCTGGTGGGCCTGAGCGGCGCGATCCTCGCTCTGCCGCAATCCATCGCCTATGCCCTGATCGCCGGCCTGCCCCCGGAGTACGGGCTGTACGCGGCCATAGTCCCGGTGCTGATCGCCTGCCTGTGGGGTTCATCGTGGCACCTGATCTGCGGCCCCACGGCGGCGATTTCCATCGTTCTCTATGCCAGCGTCAGCCCCCTGGCAGTGCCGGCCTCCGAGGACTACATCACCCTGATCCTGCTCCTGACGCTGTTGGCCGGGGTCTTCCAGTGGCTGCTGGGAATGCTGCGCTTCGGCGCCCTGGTGAATTTCGTCTCGCACTCGGTGGTGCTGGGCTTCACCCTCGGCGCGGCGGTGGTCATCGCCCTGGGCCAGTTGCCCAACCTGCTGGGGCTGGAACTGCCGAACCAGGCCACTGCCCTCAACAGCCTCAGCCAGTTGCTGCAGCACCTGGGCGAGGTGGACCGGCCTTCGCTGCTGCTGGGGCTGGGCACCCTGGCGCTGGGGGTCGCCTTCAAGCTGCTGGCGCCGCGCTGGCCCGGCCTGCTGCTGAGCCTGGTGTTCAGTGCCCTGGTGGTATGGCTGCTGCCAGGGGTGTTTGGCCATGTGCAACTGGTCAGCGCCTTCGTCGGCCGGCTGCCGCCGTTTAGCCCATTGCCCCTGGACCTGGAACTGATCCTGCGGTTGCTGCCCAGCGCAGTGGCGGTGGGCATGCTCGGGCTGGTCACCAGCCTGTCGATTGCCCGCTCACTGTCAGCACGTTCGGAACAGTTGCTGGACGCCAACCAGGAGGTCCGCGCCCAGGGTCTGTCGAACATGGTCGGGGCGTTTTTCTCCGGCTACCTGTCCTCGGGCTCCTTCACCCGCTCCGGGTTGAGCTACGAGGCCGGCGCCTGCTCGCCCCTGGCCGGGGTGTTCTCGGCGCTGTGGGTGGCGCTGTTCGCCGTGGCCGGCGCCGGGCTGATCGCCCATATCCCGATCCCGGCCATGGCCGGCAGCATCCTGCTGATCTGCTGGGGGCTGGTGGACCATCGGGGCATTCGCGCGCTGTTCCGGGTCAGCCGCGCCGAGTTCGTGGTGATGAGCCTGACCTGCGTCGCCACCCTGCTCCTGGAGTTGCAGACCGCGATCTATGCCGGGGTCCTGGCGTCGCTGTTCTTCTACCTCAAGCGCACTTCGCAACCGCGGGTGCAGCAGTCCAGCGAAGGCGATGAAGACATCCTGCGGGTCGGCGGTTCGATTTTCTTCGGCGCCAGCCATTACCTGCAGGTGCGCATGCAGCGCTGCCACGCGCCCAGGCTGGTGATCGACGCACGGCAGATCAACTTTATCGACTACTCAGGGGTGGAAATGCTGCACCAAGAGGCGCGCCGGCTGAAACGCCAGGACCGTAGCCTGATCCTGCGCCGGGCACGGCAGACGGTGAAAGAAGAGTTGATCAAGCTCGAAGGCCCGGAACGCTGCCCGATCCACTTCGAAGACTGAACCCGCAGGCGCCTTGCCCACACCCGACGTGAGAGCCGGCTTGCCGGCGAAGAAGCCCTTGAGCCTGGCCCAGCCTTGAAGCCGCCTTCGCTGGCAAGCCAGCTCCTAAGGGGGGTTACTGCGCCAACTGGCGACGCAGTTCAGCCAGCACCGGGGCACTGTCGGGGCGCACGCCGCGCCATAGGTAGAAGGCTTCCGCCGCTTGCTCGGCCAGCATGCCCAGGCCATCCAGCACCAGGGCCGCGCCCTGTTCACTGGCCCAGCGGCAGAACGGTGTCGGCTCCTTGGCGTACATCATGTCGTAGCACACGGTCTTGCCCGCCTCGATCAGGCTGCCGGCAATCGGCGGCAGCTCGCCCGAAAGGCTGGCGGAGGTGGCATTGATGATCAGGTCCACCGACTCCTGCAGCCAGTCGAAGCCGCTGGCCGATACCGGCCCCAGGTCGGCGAACAACTCCGCCAGCAGCTCAGCCTTTTCCACGGTGCGATTGGCGATCACCAAGGCCTCCGGCTGCTCGGCCAGCAACGGCTCCAGGGCACCACGGACCGCGCCGCCAGCCCCCAGCACAAGGATGCGCTTGCCCTTGAGGCTGACCCCGGCGTTCACCTTCAGGTCGCGCACCAGCCCGGCGCCGTCGGTGTTGTCCCCCAGCAGGCGGCCGTCGGCCTGCTTGCTCAGGGTGTTCACCGCGCCGGCGCGCTGGGCCCGTTCGGTCAGGCTGTCGCACAGGCGATAGGCCTCTTCCTTGAACGGCACCGTGACATTGGCCCCACGCCCGTGGGCGAAGAAACTGCGAGCGGTGCCGGCGAAATCATCCAGGGGCGCCAGCAGGGTGTTGTACTCCAGCTGTTGGCCGGTCTGCTGGGCGAACAGCCGATGGATCAGCGGCGACTTGCTGTGGCCGATCGGGTTACCAAAGACAACGTACTGATCCATCTCTCATCCCATTTGCTCAACACAGGGGTAGGAACCGCATCCGCCTTGAAGGCCTTTTCGCCGGCAAGCCGGCTTCTACACAGTGGGTGCGGTTTAGTTGCTGGCTGCCAGCCAGTCGCGATCCTGCAGGAAGTATTCGGTCAGGCGCGCTTCTTCGCTGCCCGGCTCGGCCTTCCAGTCATAGCCCCAGCGCACTTGTGGCGGCAGCGACATGAGGATCGACTCGGTGCGCCCGCCCGATTGCAGGCCGAACAGGGTGCCACGGTCGTAGACCAGGTTGAACTCCACGTAGCGGCCCCGGCGAAATTCCTGGAATTCCCGCTGCTGCGCGGTGTAGGCCGCGGCCTTGCGGCGCTGGACGATGGGCAGGTAGGCCTCGATGTAGGCGTCGCCGATGGCGCGCATGAAGGCGAAACTGGTGTCGAAGTCCCATTCGTTCAGATCGTCGAAGAACAGGCCGCCGATGCCCCGCGGTTCATTGCGGTGCTTGATGTGGAAATAGCTGTCGCACCAGGCCTTGTAGCGCGGGTAGACGTCGGCACCGAAGGGCGCGCAGGCCCGCTCGGCAACCCGGTGCCAATGCACGCAGTCATCGACGTTGCCGTAGTAGGGGGTCAGGTCGAAACCGCCGCCGAACCACCAGACCGGCTCTTCGCCTTCCTTCTCGGCGATGAAGAACCGCACGTTGGCGTGGGAAGTCGGCACATGGGGGTTGTGCGGGTGGATCACCAGGGACACGCCCAGGGCCTCGAAGCCACGGCCGGCCAGCTCGGGCCGATGGGCACTGGCCGATGGCGGCAGGCCGCTGCCGAATACATGGGAGAAGTTCACCCCACCCTTTTCGATCACTGCACCGTCGCCGATCACCCGGGTACGCCCGCCACCACCGGCAGGCCGGGTCCAGGCGTCCTCGATGAAGTGTGCGCCACCGTCTTCGGTTTCCAGTGCAGCGCAAATGCGGTCTTGCAGGTCGAGCAGGTAGGCTTTCACGGCCTCGGTGCGGGTAGTCATGGCATCACCTTGAATCGGGCAAAGCTACGCGGCGCTAGGGATGGAGCACGGGCCGGCGCAAATGGGCGCGTAGCATAACACCGCGCCGGGGCGCTCCGCAGTTGACGAAGGTCAAGCAGAGGAGTCCGATAGAGCACTTTCACGACACGTCCGAGGAGAGAATGCAGATGGCCAAACGTATCCAGTTCCGCGCCCATGGCGGCCCCGAAGTGCTCGAATATGTGGATTACCAACCGGCGGAACCGGGCCCGCAACAGGTTCGCGTCAGCAACAAGGCCATCGGCCTGAACTTCATCGACACCTATTTCCGCAGCGGTCTCTACGCACCGCCCGCCCTGCCTTCGGGCCTGGGGGCCGAAGGCGCGGGCGTGGTCGAGGCCGTAGGCAGTGCCGTGACCCGTTTCAAGGTCGGCGACCGCGTGGCTTACGGCAGCGGCCCACTGGGGGCCTACAGCGATGTGCATGTGCTGCCCGAAGCCAACCTGGTACGCCTGCCGGACGCCATCAGCTTCGAACAGGCCGCCGGGGTCATGCTCAAGGGCCTGACCGTGCAGTACCTGCTGCGCCAGACCTATGAACTCCAGGGCGGCGAAACCGTGCTGTTCCACGCCGCTGCCGGCGGTGTCGGCTCCCTGGCCTGCCAGTGGGCCAAGGCCCTCGGGGTAAAGCTGATCGGCACCGTCAGCTCGCCGGAAAAGGCCGCCATCGCCAAGGCCCTGGGCGCCTGGGAAACCATCGACTACAGCCATGAAGACGTGGCCCAGCGAGTGCTGGAACTGACCGGCGGGAAGAAGTGCCCGGTGGTCTACGACGGCGTGGGCAAGGACACCTGGCTGACCTCCCTGGATTGCCTGGCCCCACGCGGGCTGATGGTCAGCTTCGGCAACGCCTCTGGCGCAGTGGACGGGGTCAACCTGGGGATTCTCTCGGCCAAGGGCTCGCTGTACGTGACCCGGCCGACCCTGGCCAGCTATGCCAACAATGCCGAGAACCTGCAGCGCATGGCCGACGACCTGTTCGGCATGATTGCCAGCGGCAAGCTGAAGATCGAGATTGGCCAGCGCTTCGCCCTGGCGGATGCGGCCAAGGCCCATATCGAACTGTCGGCACGACGCACGACTGGCTCGACTGTGCTGCTGCCTTGAACGCCTTCGCCGGCAAGCCGGTTCCTACCGAGTATCGTAGGAGCCGGCTTGCCGGCGAAGCGCTTCAGGAAGGCCGAACTACCTTGCCGGTAGCCAGGTCACGGATCAGGCTCGGGTTCTTGCGCCCGCCCAGGCTGCCACTGAGGACCAGATCCAGTTGCCCACGGAAATACTGCTCGATGCGCAGCCGCGTGCGCGCCGCCGGGCGCCCCTGGGGGTTGGCCGAGGTGGAAATCAGCGGGCCCACCAGGGAGCACAATTCACGCACCAGCGGATGGTCGCTGACCCGCAGCGCCACCGTGTCATGGACCCCGGTGACCCACTCGGGCAACAGGTTCTGATGGGGCACCAGCCAGGTATTGGGCCCCGGCCAGGTGCTGGACATGCGATCGATCCAGGTGTCCGGGAAGTCCTCGAAGAGGAAATCGAACTGATGGATGTTGTCAGCGATCAGGATCAGGCCCTTGTCCACCGACCGTGACTTGATCGCCAGCAGGCGATCCACCGCCTCTTCATTCCACGGATCGCACCCCAGGCCCCAGACCGCTTCGGTTGGATAGGCAATCACCGCCCCTGCGCGAATCTCTCGTGCGGCTTGCTGCACACGCCAACTGCTGACCATTGCCGACTCTCCAGATAAAAGCTGTGCGCAGTTTACCGATCCTGCTTATAAAACCTAGCTCAGACGCGCATACCAACGCCCATTTTCATGGACCGCACGGCCTTCGATCTCCAGCTCGGTCAGGGCCGCCAGCACCCGGGGCAGGGGCCAGCCGCTGGCGCTGGCCAAGGCTTCGCCGCTGTGGGGCGCCGCATGCAGCAAGGCCAGCAACGGGTGGGTACAGGCCGCTGTCGGCAGCGAGGCGCTGGGCGGCAGGTTCTGCCAGCCGGCCAGGGTCTCCAGGATGTGCTGCACGCTTTCCACCAGCACCGCGCCGTCGCGGATCAACTGGTGGCAGCCCCGGGCACCGGGGTGGTGGATAGAACCGGGGATGGCATACACCTCGCGGCCTTGCTCCGCCGCCAGCCGCGCGGTAATCAGCGAACCGCTGGCGACGCTGGCCTCCACCACCAGCACGCCCAGGGCCAGGCCACTGATGATTCGATTGCGCCGGGGGAAGTGTTCCGCACGCGCTGGGGTGTCCAGCGGGAACTCGGAAACCACCGCGCTGCCCTGGTCGATCATGGCCCTGGCCAGGGCCCGGTGCCGCTGTGGATAAAAATTTTCCAGGCCAGTGCCCAGCACGCCCACGGTACGCCCGCCAACATCCAGGGCCGCCTGATGGGCAGCGCCATCGACGCCCAGGGCCAGACCGCTGGTGATGACAAAACCGGCACGGGCCAGGCTGCGGGAAAAGGCCCCGGCGGTGTCCAGCCCCGGTCGCGATGCGCGACGGCTGCCCACCATCGCCAACTGCGGCCGTTCGAGAATCGAGGGGTCGCCGGCCACGAACAGCAGCGGTGGCGCATCCTCGAGTTGCGCCAGCAAGGGCGGGTAGCCGGGCTGGTCCCACATCAGCAAATGCTGGGCCTGGCTATCTATCCAGGCCAATGCGCGACGGGCGCCGTCGCGCACCTGGGGGCTGCGCCGGGCCTCGCTGCAGGCCGGCGGCAGGTCCAGGGAACGCCAGGCACTGGCCGGGGCACTGAGTGCTTTAGAAGCGCAACCGAATGCCTGAAGCAGGCGCTGAAAACGCATCGGCCCGAGTTCGGGCAGGACGTGCAAGCGCAATCGAGCTTCCAGTTCTGCCGGGGAAATGCTGCCGCTCATCGAGTTCGACATGGATCATCCTTGATCGTCAGGGCTCCAGCCTGAGCTGGAACAAGCTGTGGATAACTCTGTTGGTAACTTGTTGAGGAAAGATCTCCCTCAGGGGTTGCGGACCTTGTCCAGCACCGCCAGCGAACGCGTGGCCTTGAGTACCAATCCGTAGCTGAGCCTGTCGTAGCTGCGGAACACCATCAGCCAGCCGGCCGCCTCGTCGGGGATTTTCAGCGGCTCGCCGGTTTGCCGGTCGCGCACGGTTTCACCGGTCTTGATCACCGCCAGTACGTTGCCCTCCAGCAGGCCGTCGCGGCGCCCGCGGTTGAGGGTCACCACATCCAGGGCGCCGATCTGGGTGACCCCTCGGGGCACGTCGATGATCAGCCCTTCCACCGGCCGTTGCGGGGCACTGGGGTTGAAGGAGCCCGGCAACCCCGAGGTATCGGCGGCCAGCAAGCGATCACCCAGGCGCACTTCCTGGTTGCTGCTCTGCAAGGCGAGGGTGGCCAGGTCACCTTCGCTCGCCACCACCCGGGCGCTGCCAATGGCGTCGGCGTTGACCCCCAGCAGTTCCTGGCTCAGGGGGTCGCGGTAGACCTTGCCCTGGCGGAACAACTCATAGACCGGCTGCTCAGGGTCCAGCCGGCCACGGGCGAAAAGCCGGTCGCCCATGCCACCCAGCACCCGCTCGCCCTCGCCGGCCACGATATACGGCGCCTGCTCCAGGGCCCCGGGCTGATCGACGATGCGGTTGTCCAGCAAGAAGCTGCTGATCGCTTGCAGGGGGATGCTCGGAATCGGGGCAGGGGGCAGGCGCCGGGCCTGGGGCGCGAGCTTGACCGTCGGCGGCACCGCTGGTCGCTCCAGCTGCAGGCGTGGCGGGCCGTCATTGCGCACCAGTTGCAGGCGGTCACCAGGGAAGATCTGCCCGGCGAAGCCCGCCGGCCAGAGCTCGCGCCATTGCCAGGGCTGCTGCAGATACAGGCTGGCGACGCCCCACAAGGTATCGCCCGGCTGCACCCGATAGTGCTGTGGATAACTGTCCCGCAGTTGCACCTGGGCCTGGCCGATGGCGGTCCAGCCCGCCAGCAGCAGGGCGAACAGTGATTTCCTCATGGGCTGAATCCCTTTATTATGTGCGTTCGCGTGAAACGCCAGAGCCTGCACGGCTCGCTCCATCCCAGAGCACGTTTTGCACCGGCGGCCCAGGTCCAGAACCTGCGCGGACGCCGACTCCGCCCTTACTTCACACGTGTAGCAATTACGCTTATGGCCATTTTAAACATCCTCGAATTCCCTGATCCGCGCCTGCGCACTATCGCCAAACCAGTGGCCGTAGTGGACGACGAAGTGCGTCAGTTGGTCGACGACATGTTTGAAACAATGTATGAGGCCCCAGGCATCGGTCTGGCGGCGACCCAGGTCAACGTGCACAAACGCGTGGTGGTCATGGACCTGTCCGAAGACCGCAGCGAACCACGGGTGTTCATCAACCCCGAGTTCGAAGCCCTGACCGACGAGATGGACCAGTACCAGGAAGGCTGCCTTTCGGTACCGGGCTTCTACGAAAACGTCGACCGCCCGCAACGGGTCAAGATCAAGGCCCTGGACCGCGACGGCCAGCCCTACGAACTGATCGCCGAAGGTTTGCTCGCCGTGTGCATCCAGCACGAATGCGACCACCTGAACGGCAAGTTGTTCGTCGACTACCTGTCCACGCTCAAGCGTGACCGGATCAAGAAGAAGCTGGAAAAGCAGCATCGCCAGCAGGCTTGATGACCGTCTTGCAAAGGCTTGCTACGGCAAGCCTTTTTCTTTTCCGCATGTTTAACATCGAGAATTCCCATGACTGAGCCACTGCGCATCGTCTTTGCCGGCACCCCCGAATTCGCCGCCGAACACCTCAAGGCCCTGCTCGACAGCCCTTACCAGATCGTTGCGGTCTACACCCAGCCGGACCGTCCGGCGGGGCGCGGGCAGAAGCTGATGCCCAGTCCGGTCAAGCAGCTTGCTCTGGAAAACGACATCCCCGTGCTGCAACCGCCGACCTTGCGCAATGCCGAGGCTCAAGCCGAACTGGCAGCGCTCAAGCCGGACCTGATGGTGGTGGTGGCCTACGGCCTGATCCTGCCCCAGGCGGTGCTGGATATTCCGCGCCTGGGTTGCATCAACAGCCACGCTTCGCTGTTGCCACGCTGGCGCGGTGCCGCGCCGATCCAGCGTGCGGTGCAAGCCGGTGACGCGCAAAGCGGGGTGACCGTGATGCGCATGGAAGCCGGCCTGGATACCGGGCCGATGCTGCTCAAGGTCAGCACCCCGATCAGCGCCGAAGATACCGGCGGCAGCCTGCACGACCGCCTGGCCGAGATGGGCCCGCCCGCAGTGCTGCAAGCCATCGAAGGCCTGGCCGCCGGCACCCTGGAAGGCGAAGTCCAGGACGACAGCCTGGCCACTTACGCCCACAAGCTGAACAAGGACGAGGCGCGCATCGACTGGAGCCGCCCGGCCGTGGAACTGGAGCGCCTGGTGCGGGCCTTCAACCCCTGGCCGATCTGCCACAGCAGCTTGAATGGCGAAGCGCTGAAAGTGCTGGCCGCCACCCTGGCCGAAGGCAAGGGCGCGCCGGGGGAAATCCTCGGCGCCAGCAAGGACGGCCTGATCGTTGCCTGCGGTGAGCAGGCGCTGTGCCTGACCCGCCTGCAACTGCCCGGGGGCAAGGCGCTGAACTTCAGCGACCTGTTCAACAGCCGCCGCGAGAAATTCGCCATCGGCACCCTGCTCGGCCCAGCAGCGGAGGCCCAATGAACCCGCGCCTGGCCGCCACCAAGGCGCTGACTGCCGTGCTCAACGGCAAGGCCTCGCTCAACAGCTCGCTGCCGATCCAGCTGGACAAGGTCGAGGCCCGTGATCGCGGCTTCACCCAGGACCTGGCCTTCGGCACCGCACGCTGGCAGCCGCGGCTGTCGGCGCTGGCGGCCAAGCTGCTGCAGAAGCCGTTCAAGGCAGCCGACGCCGATGTCGAAGCATTGCTGCTGGTGGGCCTCTATCAGTTGCTCTACACCCGGGTTCCGGCCCACGCCGCCATCGGTGAAACCGTGGGCTGCGCCGACAAGCTGAAAAAGCCCTGGGCCAAGGCTCTGCTCAATGCCGTGCTGCGCCGTGCCCAACGCGAAAGCGAAACGCTGCTGGCCGAGTTGGAGCACGACCCGGTGGTGCGCACCGCGCACCCGCGCTGGTTGCAGAAATCCCTCAAGGCGTTCTGGCCCGAGCAGTGGGAAGCCATCTGCGCCGCCAACAACGCCCACCCGCCGATGATCCTGCGGGTCAACCGCCGGCATCACTCCCGCGATGCCTACCTGAAGCTGTTGAGCGAAGCGGGGGTTGCGGCCAAGGCTTGCGTCTATAGCCAGGACGGCATCGTCCTCGACGAAGCCTTGGATGTACGCAGCCTGCCGGGCTTTGCCGAAGGCTGGATCAGTGTGCAGGACGAGGCCGCGCAACTGGCCGCCGAGCTGCTGGAACTGGCGCCGGGGCAACGGGTGCTGGACGCCTGCTGCGCCCCGGGCGGCAAGACCTGCCACATCCTCGAAGTGCAACCGGCCCTGGCCGGCGTAGTGGCGGTGGACCTGGAGGCCAAGCGCCTGGTGCGGGTACGGGAAAACCTCGACCGCCTGGGGCTCGACGCCCAATTGATCGCCGCCGATGGCCGCGACACCCAGGCCTGGTGGGACGGCAAGCCGTTCCAGCGGATCCTGCTGGACGCTCCCTGCTCGGCCACCGGGGTGATCCGCCGCCATCCGGATATCAAGCTGACCCGCCAGCCCGAAGACATCGCCGCCCTGGCGCAACTGCAAGGCGAACTGCTGGATGCCATGTGGCAGGCCCTGGAAGTGGGCGGCATCCTGCTCTACGCCACCTGCTCGACCCTGCCCACCGAGAACACCGAGGTCATCGAGGCCTTCCTGGCCCGCACCCCGGGTGCTCATGAATTGGACATCGGCGGCCAACTGGGGCAGCCTGCGGCCGGCCTCAAGCAGCCCCACGGGCGCCAGTTGCTGGCGCAAGAAGGCGGCCACGACGGCTTCTACTACGCCAAGCTGATCAAGATTGCCGCCGCACGCGGTTAAACGGTTTTAAGGGAGTGACTGGATGAAGATCATCATCCTCGGCGCCGGGCAAGTGGGTGGCACGCTGGCGGAACACCTGGCCAGCGAAGCCAACGATATCACCGTGGTCGACACCGACGGCGAACGCCTGCGCGACCTCGGCGACCGCCTGGACATCCGCACCGTGCAGGGCCGCGCCTCGTTCCCGACGGTGCTGCGCCAGGCCGGCGCCGACGACGCCGACATGCTGGTGGCGGTAACCAACAGCGACGAGACCAACATGGTCGCCTGCCAGGTGGCCCACACCCTGTTCCACACCCCGACCAAGATCGCCCGGGTGCGCGAAGCCGCCTACCTGACCCGCGCCGGGCTGTTCGACAACGATGCGATCCCGGTGGACGTGCTGATCAGCCCCGAGCAGGTGGTGACCAACTACATCAAGCGCCTGATCGAGCACCCCGGTGCGCTGCAGGTGATCGACTTCGCCGAAGGCAAGGCGCAACTGGTGGCGGTCAAGGCCTACTACGGTGGCCCGCTGGTGGGCCAGCAACTGCGCCAGCTGCGCGAGCACATGCCCAACGTCGACACCCGGGTGGCGGCGATCTTCCGTCGCGACCGGCCGATCATGCCCAAGGGCGATACGGTGATCGAGGCCGACGACGAAGTGTTCTTCATCGCCGCCAAGGCCCACATCCGCGCGGTGATGAGCGAGATGCGCCGCCTGGAGGAATCCTACAAGCGCATCGTCATCGCCGGTGGCGGGCAGATCGGCGAGCGCCTGGCCGAAGCCATCGAAAGCCGCTACCAGGTGAAGATCATCGAGATGAACCCGGCCCGCTGCCGCTACCTCTCCGACACCCTGGACAGCACCGTGGTGCTGCAGGGCAGCGCCTCGGACCGCGACCTGCTGCTGGAAGAGAACATCGCCGACGCCGATATCTTCCTGGCCCTGACCAATGACGACGAAGCCAACATCATGTCCTCGCTGCTGGCCAAGCGCCTGGGAGCGAAGAAGGTGATGACCATCATCAACAACCCGGCCTACGTCGACCTGATCCAGGGTGGCGACATCGACATCGCCATCAGCCCGCAGCTGGCCACCATCGGCACGCTGCTGGCCCACGTGCGCCGCGGCGATATCGTCAGCGTGCACTCCCTGCGCCGGGGCGCGGCGGAAGCCATCGAGGCCATCGCCCACGGCGACGCCAAGTCGAGCAAGGTGATCGGCCGTGCCATCGAGAACATCGGCCTGCCGCCGGGCACCACCATCGGCGCGATCATTCGCGACGAAGAAGTGCTGATCGCCCATGACGACACGGTGATCGAAGCCGGCGACCACGTGATCCTGTTCCTTGTGGATAAAAAACACATCCGCGACGTGGAGAAACTGTTCCACGTCGGCCTGAGCTTCTTCTGATCAACAACTCTGTAGCCACTGCCGAAGGCTGCGATCGACTGCACAGCAGGCGCTGCCCTTGCGAAGGCCCTGCGGGCCTGATCGCAAACTGCGGCGGCTACATGAGCCCACAGGAGTGACAACCATGCTTGAATCCCTGGAAAAAATGCTCGCCAAGGGTGTGGATAACGCCCTGCTGCGCTTCGGCCTGGGCAAGGGTTACCTGGATCAGGGCGATTTCGCCAAGGCCGCCGAGCACCTGCAACGTTGCGTGGCCTTCGACCCCAAGTATTCCGCGGCGTGGAAGTTGCTGGGCAAGGCCTGCCAGGGGCAGGGCGACCTGCCGGCAGCGCGCCAGGCCTGGGAACAGGGCCTGGAAGCGGCCCGGGGCCACGGCGACAAGCAGGCGGAAAAGGAAATGACGGTGTTCCTGAAAAAACTCGACCGCCAGTCTCAAGATTGACCCCACCCCTCCTCGGTAGCCGCTGCTGCAGGCTGCGAACGAGCTGGGCGGCACTCCGATGCACTGCTCGCTAGCTCTGAAGACCCGCACAGGCTCGACAAGAGAGCGCCAAGCAAGGCCCTTCGGGCCTTTTCGCAGCCTCGCGGGCTCGGCAACGGCTACAGGGCTATTTCACAGGTAGCGCAGGGCGATCCCTTCCGCGTCCACTTGCACCACTTCCATGCGCACCCGCGGCGCCGTCACCGGCAGGCCTTGGACCTGGCCGTAGACCACCGCGCCCTTGGGCAGTCTTGCCAGGGCCGGGCTCTGTACATAGACGCCGCTGGCGGACAGGTTGCGGGTCTGCCCCAGGCATTCGCCGATGCTTTCGTGGGAAATCTTGATGCGGAACGACTTGCGATGATCGGACATCTTCTGCGCCCTTGTTCGGTGTGCTGTGGATAACTCCCGATGCGGGGTTATCCACAGATCGTGCCAGCTCCCTCAGTACCAGCGCGCCTCGCCAGGCGGGCGCTTCTTGAAGCGTTTCATGCTCCACATGTACTGGCTCGGATAGGCCCCCACATAACGCTCGACCACCTTGCTCATGGCCGCGCAGGAGGTTTCGGTATCGGTGCTGTACATGTCTTCCGGCGCCGCTTCGAGGATCACCTTGTAGCCCGAGCCGTCGGGCAGGCGCAGGGCATGGAGGAACACGCCGACCGCCTTGCCGCCGGCCAGCATGTTCGGCACGAACTTGCTGGTCAGGGCCTGGGTGGCGAAGAAGGGCACGAAGATCCCGGCGGATTCGGCCGGTTCCGGGTCGGCGGGGATGCCCACTGCCCCCCCTTTGCGCACTTCCTTGATGACGCTGAGGATGCCTTCCTTGGTGGAAGCCGCCACGCGGTTGCCCAGTTGCACCCGCTGCTTGCGCAGCAGTTCGTCCACCGCCTTGAGCTTGGGCGGACGGTAGAAAATGATCGGTTTGCACTGGCTGCAATAGAAGTGGTTGAGCACTTCCCAGTTGCCCAGGTGGCTGGTAATGCCAACCACGCCCTTGCCCGAGGCCAGGGCGTCCTTGAGCACTTCCAGGCCCTCGACTTCACGCACCAGGGCAATGGAACGCTCGGCCGGCCAGATCCAGGCGCAGGCGCTTTCAGTCAGGGACTTGCCGATGTCCTTCAGGCTCTGGCCCACCAGGCGCTCGCGTTCCGCCGGGTCCATCTGTGGAAAACACTTGGCCAGGTTGATGCGCACCACCTCGCGGGAACGATTGGGCGTCTTCCACATGATCCAGCCGATGGCTGCGCCGACCGCCTGCACCGCGCGCCAGGGCAGCAGGGCAAACAACCGCAGAGCACCCACCAGCAGGGCGCCTTTGAACTTATCCACAAATGACTCCTGATCTTGGTCATGAAGCGTGTCGCCAGCCGGCTATTCTAACCGCGCATCGGCCAGGATGGCGTACCGATCACAGTCCAGGGTGTGGTCCATGACCATCCCCGAGGCCTGCATCAGCGCATAACAGATGGTCGGGCCGACGAAAGTGAAGCCGGCCTTGCGCAGGCCGCGGCTCATGGCTTCGGCCTCCGGCGTCACCGCCGGCACTTCGCTGCGGTCCTTGAAATGGTTGATCTTCGGCACGCCACCGACGAAGGCCCAGAGAAAGGCCACCGGATCTTCCAGCTCCAGCCAGGCCTGGGCATTGCGCCGCGCGGCGTTGAGCTTGAGGCGGTTACGGATGATGCCCGGGTCCTGCATCAGGTCGTCGATCTCGGCATCGCTCATCTGCGCCACGCGCTGCACATCGAAGCCGAACAGCACCTGGCGATAGTGCTCGCGCTTCTTCAGCACGGTGATCCATGACAGCCCAGCCTGGAACCCTTCGAGCAATAACAACTCGAACAAGCGCTGCCCATCGCGCAGCGGCACGCCCCACTCCTGATCGTGATAAGCCATGTACAGCGGATCTTCGGAACACCAAAAGCAGCGTGGCATAAGGCTCCAGGGGGCGTGCGCAGGACTGAATCGGGTATACTCCCGCTCCTTAAATCGCAGCCCAAGTAACAGGTGAATTTCGTGAGCCAGCCTACGCCAGCCGTGCGTACCTTCCAAGACTTGATCCTCGCCCTCCAGCAGTACTGGGCCGAGCAAGGTTGTGTGGTACTTCAGCCCTACGATATGGAAGTAGGCGCCGGCACTTTCCACACCGCTACCTTCCTGCGGGCCATCGGCCCGGAAACCTGGAACGCCGCTTATGTGCAGCCCAGTCGTCGCCCGACTGACGGCCGCTACGGCGAAAACCCCAACCGCCTGCAGCACTACTATCAGTTCCAGGTGGTCTTGAAGCCCAACCCGGAGAACTTCCAGGAGCTGTACCTGGGTTCCCTGAAGCACGTGGGCCTGGACCCGCTGGTGCACGACATCCGCTTCGTCGAGGACAACTGGGAATCGCCGACCCTGGGCGCCTGGGGCCTGGGCTGGGAAGTCTGGCTCAACGGCATGGAAGTGACTCAGTTCACCTACTTCCAGCAAGCCGGTGGCATCGAGTGCTACCCGGTGACCGGTGAAATCACCTACGGCCTGGAACGCCTGGCCATGTACCTGCAGGGCGTGGATTCGGTATACGACCTGGTGTGGGCCGACGGCCCGTTCGGCAAGGTCACCTATGGCGATGTGTTCCACCAGAACGAAGTGGAGCAGTCGACCTACAACTTCGAACACGCCAACGTCGAGAAGCTGTTCGAACTGTTCGATTTCTACGAAAGCGAAGCCAAGCGCCTGATCGAACTGGATCAGCCACTGCCGCTGCCGAGCTATGAAATGGTCCTCAAGGCCTCGCACACCTTCAACCTGCTGGATGCACGCCGGGCAATTTCGGTCACCGCACGCCAGCAGTACATCCTGCGTGTGCGCACCCTGGCGCGTTCCGTTGCGCAAGCCTACCTGCTGGCCCGTGCCAAGCTGGGCTTCCCGATGGCAACCCCGGACCTGCGTGATGAAGTGTTGGCTAAGTTGGAGGCGGCACAATGAGTGCGCAAGATTTTCTGGTTGAACTGGGCACTGAAGAACTGCCACCCAAAGCCCTGAACACCCTGGCCGAAGCCTTTCTGGCCGGCATCGAAAAAGGCCTGCAGAGCGCCGGCCTGAGCTTCCAGGCCAAGCACGTATACGCCGCGCCACGGCGCCTGGCGGTGCTGATCACCCAACTGGCCACCCAGCAGCCGGATCGCAGCATCAACCTCGACGGCCCGCCACGCCAGGCAGCCTTCGACGCTGAAGGCAACCCGACCCAGGCGGCCCTGGGCTTTGCCAAGAAGTGCGGCGTCGAACTCAGCGAGATCGACCAGAGCGGCCCGAAACTGCGCTACAGCCAGAGCATCAAGGGCAAGCCGACCGCCAGCCTGCTGCCGACCATCGTCGAAGATTCGCTGAACGACCTGCCGATTCCCAAGCGCATGCGCTGGGCCGCGCGCAAGGAAGAGTTCGTGCGCCCGACTCAATGGCTGGTGATGCTGCTGGGCGATGAGGTCATCGACTGCACCATCCTCGCCCAGAAGGCCGGTCGCGACTCCCGCGGCCACCGCTTCCACCACCCGCAAAGCGTGCGCATCACCGCGCCGGCCAACTACCTGGCCGACCTGCGTGCCGCCTACGTGCTGGCCGACGCCAACGAGCGTCGCGAGCTGATCAGCAAGCGCACCGCGGAACTGGCGACCCTGCAGGAAGGCACGGCGATCGTCCCGGCGGACCTGCTGGACGAAGTGACTGCCCTGGTCGAATGGCCGGTGCCACTGGTGTGCTCGTTCGAGGAACGCTTCCTCGAAGTGCCCCAGGAAGCCCTGATCACCACCATGCAGGACAACCAGAAGTACTTCTGCCTGCTGGACGTGGACGGCAAGCTGCTGCCGCGCTTCATCACCGTGGCCAACATCGAGAGCAAGGACCCGCGCCAGATCATCGAGGGCAACGAGAAAGTCGTGCGCCCACGCCTGACCGACGCCGAGTTCTTCTTCAAGCAGGACAAGAAGCAGAAGCTCGAAGACTTCAACCTGCGCCTGCAGAACGTGGTCTTCCAGGAAAAACTCGGCAGCGTCTATGACAAGGCCGAGCGGATCTCCAAGCTGGCCGCCTTCATTGCCCCGCGCATCGGCGGCGACGCCCAGCGCGCCGCCCGTGCCGGCCTGCTGTCCAAGTGCGACCTGGCCACCGAGATGGTCGGCGAGTTCCCGGAGATGCAAGGCATCGCCGGCTACTACTACGCTCTAAATGACGGCGAGCCGGAAGATGTCGCCCTGGCCCTGAACGAGCAGTACATGCCACGTGGCGCCGGCGCCGAGCTGCCCAGCACCGTGACCGGTGCCGCCGTGGCCATCGCCGACAAGCTGGACACCCTGGTGGGGATCTTCGGCATCGGCATGCTGCCCACCGGCAGCAAGGACCCTTACGCCCTGCGTCGCGCGGCACTGGGCGTGCTGCGGATCCTGATCGAGAAGAAGTTCGACCTCGACCTGAACGACGCCGTGGCCTTCGCCGTCAGCGCCTTCGGCAGCAAGGTCAAGGCCGCCGGCCTGGCCGACCAGGTGCTGGAGTTCATCTTCGACCGCCTGCGTGCCCGTTACGAAGACGAAGGCGTGGATGTAGCCACCTACCTCTCGGTGCGTGCCCTGAAGCCGGGTTCGGCCCTGGACTTCGACCAGCGCGTGCAAGCCGTGCAGGCCTTCCGCAAGCTGCCGGAAGCCGCCGCCCTGGCTGCGGTGAACAAGCGCGTGTCGAACCTGCTGAGCAAGATCGAAGGCAATGTGCCGACCACCATCGAAGCCAAGTACTTCGACAACGCCAACGAGTTCTCCCTGTACTCGGCGATCCAGCAAGCGGACCAGGCTGTACAGCCCATGGCCGCTGCCCGCCAGTACAGCGAGACCCTGGCCCGCCTGGCTGCCCTGCGCGAGCCGGTGGACGCCTTCTTCGAGGCGGTGATGGTCAATGCCGAGGACGCCAATGTACGGGCCAACCGCTACGCGCTGCTGGCGCGGCTGCGGGGCCTGTTCCTGGGCGTGGCCGACATTTCGGTACTGAGCTGATCAGGTAGGGAACTGCTGTGAAACTGCTGATACTCGATCGTGACGGCGTGATCAATCACGACTCCGATGCCTACATCAAATCGGTGCAGGAGTGGATTCCGCTCCCCGGCGCGATCGAAGCCATTGCACAGTTGAGCAAGGCCGGCTGGACGGTGGCGATCGCCACCAACCAGTCCGGCATCGCTCGCGGCTACTACGACCTGGCCACCCTCGATGCCATGCACGCGCGCCTGCGCGAACTGGTGGCGGAGCAGGGCGGCGAAGTCGGGCTGATCGTCTATTGCCCCCATGGGCCCGACGAAGGGTGCGCCTGCCGCAAACCGAAACCGGGCATGCTGCGAACCATTGCCGAGCATTACCAGGCAGAACTGACAGGTCTATGGTTTGTCGGTGACAGTCTCGGTGACCTGGAAGCCGCAAAAGCCGTCGACTCTCAGCCAGTATTGGTAAAGACCGGGAAAGGCGAAAAGACTCTGGGGAAAACCCTGCCGGTAGGCACCTTGATTTTTGACGACCTGGCGGCCGTTGCCGCTGAACTTATCCACAATTAGGCCCCTTCTGGCATCCTGACCAAGGACTGTTCGGGAGAGCGCTTTTTAACAGGCGGGCAATGCCCGCAATGGTAAATGCCGCTATGTCGATCCTGCAGGCCATCAGAACCTTTTTCTTTTACCTGCTACTGGGCACCAGTTCCTTGCTGTGGTGCTCCCTGAGCTTTTTTATCGCGCCGTTCCTCCCATTCAAGGCGCGCTATCGCTTTATCAACGTCTACTGGTGTCGCTGCGCGCTGTGGCTGACCAAGGTATTCCTCAATATCCGCGTGGAAGTGAAGGGCGCGGAAAACGTCCCCGAGCGGCCTTGCGTGATCGTTTCCAATCACCAGAGCACCTGGGAAACCTTCTTTCTCTCGGCCTACTTCGAGCCCCTGAGCCAGGTGCTCAAGCGCGAGCTGCTGTATGTGCCGTTCTTCGGCTGGGCCATGGCCATGCTGCGGCCCATCGCCATTGACCGGGACAACCCCAAGGCTGCCCTCAAGCAGGTGGCGAGCAAGGGCGACGAGTTGCTCAAGGACAATGTCTGGGTACTGATCTTCCCTGAAGGCACCCGCGTGCCTTACGGCCAGATCGGCAAGTTTTCCCGCAGCGGCAGCGCCCTGGCGGTGAATGCCGACCTGCCGGTGCTGCCGGTGGCCCACAACGCGGGCAAGTTCTGGCCGAAGACCGGCTGGGCCAAGCGCCCCGGCACCATCACCGTGACCATCGGCGCGCCGATGTATGCCGAAGGCAGCGGCCCGCGAGCCATCGCCGAGCTCAATGACCGGGTGGCGGCCTGGAATGAACAGGCTCAACGGGATATGGGCTCATTGCCACCATTGGCCACTTCTACGGATAAGGTTGCTGTATGAGCTTCTGTGGATAACCTGTGTACGACTTTTCCTACAAGGCTTGAAATCGAATTATAAATCACTGATTTATATATATATTTCCCAAGCTCATAAAATGTGGAAAAACGTGCATAAGTTTTTCAGCAGACAAAAAAACCGGCCTTGGAGCCGGTTTTTTTCACCTGGGATATTCCCGGCCCTTCATTCCTCCAGCAAAGGCAGTTCGAGGATGAAGCAAGAGCCCCGACCCACCACGCTCTGGCAACTGATACGGCCCTGATGCCGGTCCACCACCGCCTTGACCATGGACAAGCCCAGGCCCAGGCCATCAATGCCCTTGGCCGAAGCAAAGCGCTGGTACTGGCCGAACAGCTGGGGCAGATCCGCGGCATCGATACCCCGGCCTTCATCGCTGATCTCGCAGCGCAGCCAGCCTGGGGTACAACTGACCCGCACACTCACCCTGGACTCCACCGGGCTGTACTTGATGGCGTTTTCCAGCAGGTTGAACAGCGCCCGGGTCAGTAGCGACTGGTCCGCCAGCACCAGGCCTTCGGCCTCGTCGTCCAGGTCATGCTCCAGGTGAATGTCCTTCAACTGGGCCAGGGTCGTGGCCTGATCGAAGGCGTCCAGCACCAGCATGGCGAACATGCTCGGTTCGAACTGGTAGGCCTCCGACTCGGCCTTGGCCAACTGCACGAAGGCCTCGGTCAGAGCCAGGGCCCGGCGTACCTGCTGTTCGATCTGGCCGTACACCTGCCGGGGCGTCGCCGGCTGATGGCGCTGCACATCCAGCAAGGCCAGGATCGCCGAATGGGGCGCGCGCAGATCATGGGACAGAAAGCGCAACAGCACGCTGCGTTGCTGTTCGGCGTCGCGCTCGACGCTGAGGTCGGTGAGGCTCAGCAGCCAGCCAATGGCGGTATCGCTGTCCACCGGCAGCAGCGGCGCCAGTTCCATGCGCAGGCTGCGCTGCTGAACATCACGGAACTCCACCGCCGGCAGTTGTTCCAGCCGGGGGTACAAGGCCGGTTCCGTCAGGCCCGGGTAACCCAGGGCGGCCAACTGGGCATTCAGCCCTTCACCCACCAGGGAATGGGCAAACACTTCCCGTGCATTGCGGTTGGCCAGCAGGATCTTGCCGTCGGGGTCGCTGATCAGGGTCGCCACCGGCAGGTACTCCAGGCCATCGGCGATAAAACGCCGGGTGTCCCGGGTGCGGCTCAGGGCCTGCTCCAGAGCGACGATCTGCCCCTGCAGCACATCCCCGGCCGGGGCCTGGCTGCGCCGGCGTTCCGGCAACACCTTGGGCTCGCTGTCCAGGCGCGCCAGTTCCCAGCCGAAGTAGGCCAGGATCACGCTCAGCCGGCGCCAGTTCCAGATCAGGTAGGCCAGCAGCATGCCCAGCAGGCTGGCCACCGGCGACCACCAGTAGCCCAGCCGCAGCATCAATACCGAGCCCGCCAGGCCCAGCCCCATGCAACCCAGGGTTATCCACAGCGCGTGGCGCGGCCGCCACAGCAACAGGCCCAGCAACACAGCGGTCAGGGCCATGGACAGCAGCATCCCCGACCACTGGCCCAGGGCAACCACGCTGCGATGCTGGAGCAGGCCGTTGAGCAGGTTGGCCTGGATCTCCACCCCCGGGGTGGTGCCCTGGCTGCCGGATTGCGGGGTCACGTAGCGGTCCCCCAGCCCCGGGGCCGTGGAGCCCACCAGGATCAGCCGGTCGCGCAGCAGCTCCGGCGGCACTTCGCCCCGCAGCACGCTGACATAGGGCACGCTGGGAAAGCCGGCGTCGGCGCTGATAAAGGGAATGCGCACCGGGTTGGACCGCAGCCACCCCTGGGCCACGCGAGGTTTACCGGGCCCGGGCATATGGGGGAATGCCGGCTCGGCTTCGGTCAGTTGGTACAGCAGCCACGTCAGTTGCGCCCGGGGAGCCAGCACCGGGCCTTCGCGCAGGTAGACGCTGCGCACCGTGCCATCGGCATCCGCTTCGGCATTGATATGGCCCAGGCCGCGGGCGCAATTGCGCAGCAGCGGCACCGGCGGGATTTCCTCAATGTCCTGGCCATAGCGGGCAACGCCCTGGCGCAGCACCGGCAGGAACACATTGCCGGCCCGGCACAGGGCGGCAGCCAGGCGGGTGTCGTTTTCCACCGTGCTGCCGGGTTCACTGAGGATCACATCGAACAGCACCCCTTTGGCCTCGGCCGCGCTCAGCCGGTCCAGCAGTTGGCCATGAATGGCCCGCGGCCAGGGCCAGCGCCCCAGTTGCTGCAAGCTGTAGTCGTCGATGGTCACCAGCAGGATGCGCGGGTCCACCGGTAACGGGGTGAAGCGCCGCAGGTTGTCGTAGAACAGATTGTTCAGGGCCAGGCCGTGGCTCAGGGACAACACCGCAGTCAGCGGCAGAAGAATCAGGCTGACCCATAGCCACTCCCGCACCAGCCCGCGGAACAGGCGCTGAGCCTGGGTCGGTTCACGGCCTTCGGCCCGACGGCGCCACACGCTCATGGATGGCCCACCGGAGCGTTATTCAACACGGGTGGTCCTGGGGTAATAAAAGATGTCATAGACCCCGGTTTCGCCTTCCAGGCCGTGCTCATCGAACGCCGAAAGACGCACGTGATAAAAAAATGCCTGCAAGCCGGTGAAGTTGACCTGCGGGGTGCTGGAGAACTGCTCCTGCTTGATGTTCAGGAAGTCCTTGTCGGTGGCGACCTGGGCCCGGTAGCGGCTGGCCCCGGGCAAAGGTTGCAGGATCAGTTGCCAGACGGGCAGGGCACCGGTCTGCCCAGCCTGCCCCAGCAGCCTCGGTGCGGCCAGCAGTTCCACCGGCTTGAGCTCGCCCTGTTTCTGGATCCGCAGCCCCTGGCGCGCCATGACCTGGACTTCACCCGGCACCGGGCCTGCCGGTTTATCCACAGGGCGCTGACGCGTACGCCGCGGTCCCGGCTGCGGCGCGTCCTCTTCGCGATTCACCGCCACCTGGCCATTGAGCACCTCCACCAGGGATTGCTGATCGTCATTGCGTACCCGGAAGTGAGTACCGCGAACCCCCAGCACGCCCACCGGCGTAACGATCTGGAAACGGTCGTGATCACTGGTGCGCTTGATCACGTAGGACTCGATCTGGCCCTGCTCCAGCACAACCTGAGGGATGGAGTACTGGTTATTGAGTTGCAGGGTGACCTGGGAACTGGAAGGCAGCACCACCCGCGAACCGTCTCCCAGGGACAGGCTGACGAAGGCCGACGGCGAGGTCCTGACCCCTTCCTTCTCATCGATGCTCATGCCTTCCTGCAGGAGCACCTCGCGTCCCTTGGCGTCCAGTTTCCAGGCTTCGCCGGTCAGGTGTTCCACCGTCGCCGGCAGGGGCTGGCCACGGCACTGCTGGTTGTCATCGATATAGGGCAGCCGTGGCGCAGCCGCCTGTGCCGCACACAACGGCAGAATCAACCCGGCCAGCAGCAGGGCGACACGCGCGACCTGAGGCCGGCCGGTGGACGGAAAAGGGCAGAGGTCATTCATGGATGTGCTTAGAGCCTTTGGGAAAACCGCGGCGAAATCCTACGCACCATACCTGAGGCAGATCGTTGGCAGAAAGCCGAACGCTGCGGGATGTCGCCCAAAGACAGGAACCCGGTCGGGCGAGGGCGGAAACAGGACAGGGCGAGAAGAAAGTGACACGTCCCTGTGTCGGAACCGGAGCGACAGGTCGCCCGGCCCAAAGTCCTGAGGAGGCACTCCCTGTATTCCCCTTCAACGACGCACGCGAGCGCGCGTTGTCCCGCCAGCCTGGCGGTTGACACTCCCTGTGTCGGAGCACTTCCAGGTGCCCCCGTGTGCCACTCAGCGGGAAGCAATGTAACGCTGGCCGCAAAGCTGCGACGGATTTGCAATATTTGTTCAGAATCATTGCCGCGGCCTCTAGAACACCCAGCGCGGGGCCGGTGGCTGCAGGTTCGTGGGTAGCGCTGTCCGACCGATCACGGGCTCGGCGTCCAGGGTCAGGTTGGAGTCACTGCCAGCGGGCAGGGCAGACGCCGGGTATTGCCCGATGCCGGAGGGCTGACAGCAGCCCGCTGTGGACGCTGGCACGGTACAGGCACTGATTCCCAGATAAGCCGCCAGCATCAAACTGAGAAGACGCACCGGATCATCGCCGCTGAATATTCTGACAAGCGCGACCTGGCCTTTCCTGAGCAGGTTCCCCATGGTTCTTTTCCTTGTTTGTACGAGCCGGTATCGTGCTGCTCAATAGCCCGACGGCCCGTGCTCCGGGCGCCTTACCGGCTATTTGATATCAGCGTACCGAGGGACCCGGGGCTCAAGAGCAATTCGCCACAATTGTTCAGATTCAGGCCAGGTGCCTAAACTTCCCCTCAGTCCGAGCCCGGCAGCCACGGCCCCGGGCGCTCTTGGAACCATAAGGAACTGCCTCGCATGCGTGTCGCGATACTGGATGACGAACCTGCGGAACTGGCGCGGGTGGAACAGACACTGCGAGAGATTCCCGGCCCCGGCGAACAGCCCTGGACCTTGCACAGCTTCGAGCGCGGAGAAGACCTGCTGCGCCAGTTGCGCCGGGAAACCTTCGACCTGCTGATCCTCGACTGGCAAGTGCCGGACCTCAGCGGCCTGTCCCTGTTGCGCTGGACCCGGGAACACATGGATTCGCCGCCCGCGGCCATCATGCTCACCAGCCGCGATGCCGAGAGCGATATCGTCCAGGCCCTGAACACCGGTGCCGACGACTACCTGAGCAAGCCGTTTCGTCCCAACGAACTCAAGGCCCGGGTCAACGCGGTACTGCGCCGCCATGGCTTGCAGCGCAACCACAGCGAAGAAGTGCAGAGTTTCAACGACCTGAGCTTCGATGATGCGGAACTGACCGTCACCCGCGCCGGCGCTCCCATCAGCCTTACCGAGCGCGAGTACCGCCTGGCCCGCTGCCTGTTCGCCAACCTGGGCCGGCCGCTGTCCCGGGAATACCTGTACGAACGGTTCTGGACCCATGAGGAAATCGTTTCCTCACGGCCCCTGGATACCCACATCTACCGCTTGCGCAACAAACTCGGGCTGACCGCGGATCGCGGCTGGCAACTGTTGACGATCTACGGCTATGGCTACCGCCTGGAAAGTGTCGCGTCGCCTGAAGAACAGGGCAGCTGACTGCTTGCCTTCAAAAGCGGCTTGATATCATTCCGGGTCCCGCCAGACATCTTCATAGCCGGCGCGGTCGATGATGAAACGCGTCCCGCTCGGCAGGTACAAGTAATCGATCACTTCCGGCAACAGCTCGAGCAGATGCCCGGCACACAGAGGCTGGTAGAAATCCACCGCAGTGGAATGTTCGCCGCAGTGGATAAACCAACTGACCGTGCCGTTTTCCGGCAACTCGACCCGGGTGCCATAGATGGGCGACTGCGCAAGGGAGCCTATGGCCAGCGCAATCATCGGCTCCGGGGCCTGGGGAGCAAGGTCGTAGCGTTCACAGATAAGCTGCTGTCTTTCGTTCATAGGGCCAGCCACCAATCGAGCAGGGTCTCGTCATCGGTGTCATCGAGGTTTTTATAGATGTTGGCGTAGTACCACTCGCTGCCCGTGGTCTCGCGAAAGCGGTTGAAGAACAGGGCGATGTTGTCCATGCCGTTTCGCGCCGGCACCGACAATGTCAGATTGCCCTTGTAGCGCCCGTCGAGCATGCCACCCAATTCGCTCGCCACATCCGCCGCCAGGGCCATGATGTGTTCTTCAGGGATGTGATCCGAATAGATATGGATACAGAAGTTGCCGCCACGCTTGAGCACCACGGCGGGGGCCTGCGGATCCTTGATCGAAATGATGTCGCCCTTGGCCAGGTTCAGCGCCAGCCCTGGTGAATAGAGAATCTCGTAACTGTCCTCATCAATGCGCCGGACATGCAGCGGCTCATAGACCGGGCCACGGCTGTTCTGCCCCGCAACAACCCGAATCGATATTTCCTGGTTTTCATCATCCATAACCCATTTCCGTGCGATTGCTGTTTCTACAAAGGGTGAAATGAGCCGAACCGGCCCAGCCGCGTAGCGGGGTCAACTGATCGATAAACACATCTCGAACGCGCCTGTTCGATGGCCGGATCGTCTCGCAGCTCAGGTGCCAGCACAGCACCTAGTGATCCCTCCAGGTGACGCACTCAAGTGAGGCCAGTGAAGAGCACTCGCTCAGGCGCGCAGGCTCAATGGCCTCGTGCTGTAAACAGGCATCTTCATAGGCGACATGTTGGTCGTCGGTGATGGAGGCCAGGTATTGGTCGATTGCGCAAAAACTGACCTCGGGCGCGATATCCACAGTGAACAGCGACAGGCCCCGGGTAACCGTGCACCGGGCGCCAAGGCTGCGCAGGTACTGCACAATCTCCGAGCGCTCTGACTCGCGCTCGGCAAAAACCCGCAACGTCGAGTGCCCGGATTGCCGCACCACGCCAGTCGCGATCCGCTCATGGGCCTCAGCGCGAGTCAGCACCCAGTCCCCCTTGCTCACGCCATAGAGATAGTAGGGCGTGTTATCCAACTGGTAGACATCTGCCCCCCGTTGAATGCCCCACATCGACTCATACTCCACCGGTGGATAACCGTCGGCGTCGACGGTGAGCTTGAAAATGATCTTGTGAAACTGTGCTGTCGAGGTATCCATTCCATCTCACCGAGGCGCCGCCATGGGCCTCATAAACTGCACGTAAAAGAAGTTTTCCTCGAAGGAAAATATGACCTCTGCGCTGTGATAAGGCTGGGCACTGGAATGAACCAGTCCCATAGCGCCTTTGACGCTACCTGATCAAACAGTACGACTTGCTGTTTGTCGTCAGCACTCAGGCCACAGTCCACGGCGTTGAAACGCCAGGCGATGGGGTAGGGTGCTTCATCGAATAGGTGGCTGTTTGTACCCGCGAAGGTCAACATCCTTATTTACTCCATCCAATAAAAAGGCCAACGCTAAGCGTCGGCCTTTTTATTTCCAGCTGTGCCCCCGGATCAGAAGTCCAGGTTGGACACCGCCAGGGCGTTGCTTTCGATGAAGTCGCGACGAGGCTCGACCGCATCACCCATCAGGGTGTTGAAGATCTGGTCGGCGCCGATGGCGTCTTCAATGGTCACCTTGAGCATGCGGCGCATGCTTGGGTCCATGGTGGTTTCCCACAGCTGGTCAGGGTTCATCTCGCCCAGACCTTTATATCGCTGGATGGTGTGGCGCTTGGTGCTTTCCGCCATCAGCCAGTCCAGGGCCTCCTTGAACTCGGTGACGGCTTTCTTGCGTTCGCCGCGCTGAACATACGCGCCTTCGTCCAGCAGGGTGCTCAGTTGAGCGCCGAGGGAGACGACGGTCTTGTAGTCGTTGCTGCCGAAGAAGTCGCGGTTGAAGGTGACGTAGTTGGACAGGCCGTGGGAGATCAGCTCGACCTCTGGCAGCCACACATTGCGTTCACGGTCTTCGCGCAGACTGGCCTTGTAGACCAGGCCGGACTTCTCGGAAGTGCGCAGGCGGGCGTCGTACTTGGCCAGCCAATCCTGCATGGCGGCGTGGTCGGACAGTTGCTCCATGGTCACGGCCGGCAGGTAGATGAAGTGCTCGGTCAGCTCCTGCGGGTACAGGCGCGACAGGCGCTTGAGGGTCTTCATCACCATGCGGAAGTCGTTGACCAGGCGCTCCAGCGCCTCGCCGGAGATCCCGGGGGCTTCTTCGTTCAAGTGCAGGCTGGCATCTTCCAGAGCCGACTGGGTCATGTAGTCTTCCATGGCGTCGTCGTCTTTGATGTATTGCTCTTGCTTGCCTTTCTTGACCTTGTACAGCGGCGGCTGGGCGATGTAGATGTAGCCGCGCTCGATCAGCTCCGGCAACTGACGGAAGAAGAAGGTCAGCAGCAGGGTACGGATGTGCGAACCGTCGACGTCAGCATCGGTCATGATGATGATGTTGTGATAACGCAGCTTGTCGATGTTGTACTCTTCACGGCCGATGCCGCAGCCCAGCGCGGTGATCAGGGTGCCCACCTCTTGCGAGGAGATCATCTTGTCGAAGCGTGCCTTCTCGACGTTGAGGATCTTGCCCTTGAGCGGCAGGATCGCCTGGGTCTTGCGGTTGCGGCCCTGCTTGGCGGAACCGCCAGCAGAGTCACCTTCCACCAGGTAGAGTTCGGACAGGGCCGGGTCCTTTTCCTGGCAGTCCGCCAGTTTGCCCGGCAGGCCGGCGATATCCAGCGCGCCTTTGCGGCGAGTCATTTCACGGGCTTTCCGCGCCGCTTCACGAGCGCGGGCAGCGTCGATCATCTTGCCCACCACCAACTTGGCTTCGTTGGGGTTTTCCAGCAGGAAGTCGGAGAAGTACTTGCCCATTTCCTGTTCGACCGCGGTCTTCACTTCGGAAGAAACCAGCTTGTCCTTGGTCTGGGAGCTGAACTTCGGATCCGGCACCTTCACCGAGATGATCGCGGTCAGGCCTTCACGAGCGTCGTCACCAGTGGTGGCGACCTTGTGTTTCTTGGCCAGGCCTTCCTGCTCGATGTAGTTGTTCAGGTTACGGGTCAGGGCCGAACGGAAGCCCACCAGGTGGGTACCGCCGTCGCGCTGAGGAATGTTGTTGGTGAAGCACAACAGGTTCTCGTTGAAGCTGTCGTTCCACTGCAAGGCGATTTCCACGCCGATGCCGTCTTCACGCTGGATGTTGAAGTGGAACACCTGGTTGACCGCAGTCTTGTTGGTGTTCAGGTATTCAACGAATGCCCGCAGGCCGCCTTCGTACTTGAACAGCTCTTCCTTGCCGCTACGCTCGTCCTTGAGGACGATGCCGACACCGGAGTTGAGGAAGGACAGTTCACGGATCCGCTTGGCCAGGACGTCCCAGCTGAAGTGGATGTTCTTGAAGGTTTCAGCCGAAGGCTTGAAGTGGATCTGGGTACCGGTGGTTTCGCTGTCACCAACGATTTTCATCCGCTCTTGCGGAACACCGTGGACATAGGTCTGTTCCCAGATCTTGCCGCTACGGCGCACGGTGAGAATCAGCTCTTCGGACAGGGCGTTCACTACCGATACACCTACGCCGTGCAGACCGCCGGAGACCTTGTAGGAGTTGTCGTCGAACTTACCGCCGGCGTGGAGCACGGTCATGATGACCTCTGCCGCCGAAACGCCTTCTTCTTTATGCACATCTACCGGGATGCCGCGACCGTTGTCGCGTACGGTGATGGATTCATCCGGGTGGATGATGATGCTGATGTCGTCGCAATGGCCGGCCAGCGCTTCGTCGATGGAGTTATCGACCACCTCGAACACCATGTGGTGCAGACCGCTGCCGTCATCGGTGTCGCCAATGTACATACCGGGACGTTTGCGTACGGCATCCAAACCTTTCAGCACCTTGATGCTGGTCGAGTCGTACGTATTTTCTTCGCTCATGCCTTCACTCCCGATGGTCGTGGGTCTGGGTGATACGGCCTTGTTCCACGTGGAACAAAGCGACTGGCGTTTCCGTCTGCCAGCCTTCCCTCAATAATTCGTGGTCTACACAGGTGATAAACACCTGGCAGCGTAAGTCTTCCAACAAGCGACAAAGTGCGCGGCGATGCTGCTCGTCCAGCTCGGACGGCAAGTCATCCACCAGATAAATACACTGACCGCGGCGGGCCTGGCTCACCAGGTGCCCCTGGGCAATGCGCAAGGCACAGACCACCAACTTCTGCTGGCCACGGGACAAGATGTCCGCGGCGTTGTGTCCGCCTAAGCGCAGACGCAAATCAGCACGTTGTGGGCCGGCCTGGGTATGACCCATTTGCTGGTCACGGTGGAGGGCGGTCGCGAGCACTTCACTGAGCTCCCGGTCCTTGTCCCAACCACGGTAATAGCTAAGCGTCAGGCCCTCGAGCTGCAACAGTTCGCCCAAGGTCCGCTCAAAGACTGGTTTCAAGGCTTTGATATAAGCGCGGCGGTATTCATCGATTTCAGCGCTGGCCTGACACAGTTCCCGGTCCCAGGCCGCTTGCGAAGCGGCGTCAAGTGTACCATGCCGCAGCCATGAGTTCCGCTGCCGCAGGGCCTTCTGCAAGCGCTGCCAGGTGGACATGAAGCGTGGTTCCACATGGAACACTCCCCAATCCAGGAACTGCCGACGGATCTTCGGTGCGCCCTCCAGCAGGCGGAAGCTGTCCGGGTTGATCAACTGCAGCGGCAGGATCTCGGCCAACTGCGCCGCGCTGCGGGCATTCTGACCGTCGATGCGGATCTGGAATTCCCCCTGGCGATCACGGGATATCCCCAGGCTGCTATGGCCGCCCTGGGCCAACTCCACCTGGCCGAACACCGTGCAAGCCAGCTGCTCGTACTGGATCACCGGCAACAGGCGGGCACTGCGGAACGAGCGGGCAAGCCCCAGCAGGTGGATGGCTTCCAGCACACTGGTCTTGCCACTGCCGTTGGCGCCGTAGAGAAGGTTGATGCGGGGGGAGGGGGAGAAGGTCACCGGGTGCAGATTGCGCACCGCGGTGACCGAGACGCGACTGAGGGACATCTAGCTTCTGCTGAGCATGATTACAGGCGCATCGGCATGACAACGTAAGCCGAGTCGTCGTTGTCGGATTCCTGCACCAGCGCACTGCTGTTGGAATCGGACAGGATCAGGCGAACCTGTTCGGTGGTCATCACGCCCAGAACGTCCAGCAGGTAGCTGACGTTGAAGCCGATTTCCAGGGAACCGCCGTTGTATTCCACGCCCACTTCTTCTTCCGCTTCTTCCTGCTCCGGGTTGTTGGCCTGGATCTTCAGCTGACCATTGGCCAGTTGCAGACGGATGCCGCGGTACTTCTCGTTGGACAGGATCGCGGTACGGCTGAAGGCTTCGCGCAGCGCTTGGCGATCACCCAGTACCAGCTTGTCACCACCTTTGGGCAGCACGCGCTCGTAGTCCGGGAACTTGCCGTCCACCAGCTTGGAGGTGAAGGTAAATTCGCCGGTGGTGGCACGAATGTGGTGCTGGCCCAGGACAATGCTGACGTTGCCATCGGGCTCGGTGAGCAGGCGCGCCAGTTCCAGGATGCCTTTGCGCGGCACGATCACCTGGTGGCGATCCGGCTGGCCGATGTCCGCCTGCATCGAGCACATGGCCAGACGGTGACCGTCGGTGGCCACGGCGCGGATGATCCCGGCGGACACTTCCAGCAGCATGCCATTGAGGTAGTAGCGCACATCCTGCTGGGCCATGGCGAAGCTGGTGCGTTCGATCAGGCGGCGCAGTCGGCTCTGCTCCAGCTGGCAGGTCAGCGAGCCCGGGCCTTCTTCCACGGTCGGGAAGTCGTTGGCCGGCAGGGTCGACAGGGTGAAGCGGCTACGCCCGGCCTTCACCACCAGCTTCTGCTCGTCGACCTTGATGTCGATCAGGGCATCGTTGGGCAGACTCTTGCAGATGTCCATCAGCTTGCGCGCGGGAACGGTGATTTCCCCCGGCTCGGCTGGCTCTTCAAGTTGCACACGACCGACCAGCTCGACTTCCAGGTCGGTACCGGTCAGCGACAGTTGCTGGCCTTCGACAACCAGCAGCACGTTGGAAAGCACCGGCAAGGTCTGGCGGCGTTCGACGACGCCGGCGACCAGTTGCAGGGGTTTCAACAGGGCTTCGCGTTGAATGGTGAAATGCATGGTCTAGTCCCTTGCCTTAATAAGCTGCGTTGGAGTCATCAAGTGGTCAGAGTACGCAGCAGGTTCTTGTAGTCCTCGCGGATGTCCGCGTCGGATTCCTTAAGTTCATTGATCTTGCGGCAGGCGTGCAGAACCGTGGTGTGGTCGCGACCGCCGAACACATCGCCGATTTCCGGCAGGCTGTGGTTGGTCAGTTCCTTGGACAGGGCCATGGCCACCTGACGCGGGCGGGCCACCGAACGGGAACGCCGCTTGGACAGCAGATCGGAAATCTTGATCTTGTAGTACTCGGCGACGGTGCGCTGGATGTTATCCACAGACACCAGCTTGTCCTGCAGCGCCAGCAGGTCCTTCAAGGATTCGCGAATCAGCTCGATGGTGATATCGCGGCCCATGAAGTGCGAGTGGGCGATGACCCGTTTCAGGGCACCTTCCAGTTCACGGACGTTGGAGCGAATGCGCTGGGCAATGAAGAACGCTGCATCATGAGGCAGCTCGACCTTGGCCTGGTCGGCCTTCTTCATTAGGATCGCCACCCGGGTTTCCAGCTCAGGCGGTTCGACGGCCACCGTCAGGCCCCAGCCGAAGCGCGACTTGAGACGCTCTTCCAGGCCTTCGATCTCCTTCGGGTAGCGGTCACTGGTGAGAATCACCTGCTGGCCGCCTTCGAGGAGGGCGTTGAAGGTGTGGAAAAACTCTTCCTGGGAACGCTCCTTGCGGGCGAAGAATTGAATGTCATCGATCAGCAGCGCATCGACCGAACGGTAGAAACGCTTGAATTCGTTGATGGCGTTGAGCTGCAACGCCTTGACCATGTCCGCCACGAAGCGCTCGGAATGCAGGTACACGACCTTGGCATTCGGGTTCTTCTTTAATAGGTGGTTACCCACAGCGTGCATCAAGTGGGTCTTACCCAGGCCGACGCCGCCATAAAGGAACAGCGGGTTGTAGCCATGCTTGGGGTTGTCCGCCACCTGCCAGGCCGCTGCGCGGGCCAGCTGGTTGGATTTACCCTCGACGAAATTCTCAAAGGTGAAAGTGCGGTTCAGGTAGCTGGTGTGCTTGAGCGCGCCTTCTACCTGGACGGTACGCTGTTCGGCGCGTACCGGTGCCTGCTGCGAGCTGGCGCCCGCCATCGGGTCGAAGCTGTCACGAGAGGGTTCTTCGCTGACTTCGGCAGCCTTCTGTGCGGCGGCTTTCTTGGCCGGGGCAGAAGTGGGTGCCGGAGCGGGCGCGGGAGCAGCAACCGGGGCAGCATTGGCTGCAGCTGCTTGCAGGGCTTGCGAAGCGGCAGCGGCCAGTGGCGCGTTAGGTGCGGCGCGAGGCGCCGAACTGCGTTTGCTGCCTATTAATAAGGAAAGGACCGGTGCCATGCCGTTGCCGTGTTCATCCAGCAGCTCGAGCACGCGCCCCAGGTACTTTTCATTGACCCAATCGAGAACAAAACGATTCGGTGCGTATACACGCAACTCGTCGCCTTCGGCTTCGACCTGTAGCGGACGGATCCAAGTGTTGAATTGCTGGGCAGGCAGCTCATCACGCAGAAGCTCCACGCACTGCTGCCAAAGTTCCACTGACACGGATATCCCCTAAGTTGAAAGCCGGTGAGGCAAAAACAAGCGGCCATTGTAGCGATCAGCCGCCCACTTATCCACATGTAGCGTGTCCTCAGGACACTAAGAATCAACGCCTTACCCCGAATAAACACGACCAGCGGTATGTGCATAAGCTCTGTGGATAACCCCACTTGAGGCCATTGCACAACTCGGGGCGAAACTCTGTGGGTAACTCGCCTGTGGATAACAGACGGTTCCACACACAGGTTTTCCGATGGCGCAGCACAGGCAGGACACCGTTTCTCAACCGTGTTGTCATTCTCTGTACAGTACGGACTAGAAGGGCTTGAGTCAGTTATCCACAGATGAGGCCGTCCCTAGTCTTTATAAGCTTTACAGAAAAGCTTTAAATACTTTCCTTCTTTATTTTTATATCTAGCCGACCCTGGCTCACAACCCCGTACCCGGACATACATAGATAAAGGAAAAGCTGGTTGGAAATTGACCTAGAGGCTTGCTTTCTCTAGAATCGCCGATCTCTTAAAACGGGGGCCATTCCGGCCCGTTGTGGACGAACCAGGTAACACGACATGAAACGTACTTTCCAACCAAGCACTATCAAACGCGCTCGTACCCACGGTTTCCGTGCTCGCATGGCTACCAAGAACGGTCGTGCCGTCCTGTCGCGTCGTCGCGCCAAAGGTCGTGCGCGTCTGGCAGTTTGATAATCCGGCACTGGAGGTGAGTCAGGACTTCAGTCGGGAAAAGCGTCTGCTTACTCCCCGGCACTTCAAGGCGGTCTTTGACTCCCCTACCGGCAAGGTTCCGGGGAAAAATCTCCTGCTCCTTGCGCGCAACAACGATCTTGATCATCCCCGTCTGGGGCTAGTGATCGGGAAAAAGAGCGTAAAACTCTCCGTTGAGCGCAATCGCCTCAAGCGTCTGATGCGCGAATCGTTTCGTCTCCACCAGGACTCACTGGTCGGATGGGATATCGTTATCGTCGCGCGCAAAGGTTTGGGCGATGTAGAAAACCCCGAATTGATTCAGCATTTCGGCAAACTCTGGAAACGCCTGGCACGCAACAAGCCGGTACCAGCAGCCAACTCCGAAACTGTAGGGGTAGACAGTCCCGATGCGTAAACTGGCACTCGTTCCGATCCAGTTTTACCGCTATGCCATTAGTCCTCTGATGGCCAATCACTGTCGTTTCTACCCCAGTTGTTCCTGCTACGCGTTGGAAGCCATCGAAAATCATGGCCTTCTGCGCGGTGGCTGGCTGACCTTTCGTCGTTTAGGTCGCTGTCATCCGTGGAATCCCGGTGGTTATGACCCGGTTCCACCTATCCCTACCTCCCGTTCTTCTTCGATGGCCGAGTAATCATGGATATCAAACGCACGATCCTGATCGTCGCCCTGGCAATCGTGTCCTATGTCATGGTTCTTAAATGGAACCAGGATTATGGCCAAGCTGCCCTGCCGACTCAGAATGTTGCTTCCAGCACGACCGCCCCGGGCTTGCCGGATGCGCCAACAGGCACTTCCGCTGCCAACGACGACATTCCGCGCGCGGCAAGCGACACCACCGCACCCGCTGAAGCGCCTGTAGCGGCAAGCAAAGATCTCATTCAGATCAAAACGGATGTGCTCGACCTGGCTGTCGATCCACAAGGTGGGGATATCGCGCAACTGCGTTTGCCACTGTATCCACGTCGTCAGGACCACCCGGAAATCCCGTTCCAGCTGTTCGATAACGGCAACGAGCGGACTTATCTGGCACAAAGTGGCCTAATTGGCAGCAACGGCCCGGACGCAAGCCCGGCCGGTCGCCCGATCTACTCGGCCGAGAAGAAAAGTTATCAACTGGCTGACGGTCAGGACCAATTGGTGGTCGACCTGAAGTTCAGCAAGGACGGCGTCAACTACATCAAGCGCTTCACCCTGAAGCGTGGCCTGTATGACATCACCGTTTCCTACCTGATCGACAACGAAAGCGCGCAGCCCTGGACCGGTGCGATGTTCGCCCAGCTCAAGCGCGACGCCAGTTCCGATCCATCCTCCAGCACCGCCACCGGCACCGCGACTTACTTGGGCGCCGCCCTGTGGACAAGTTCCGAGCCGTACAAAAAAGTGTCCATGAAAGACATGGACAAGGTGAACGAGGACAAATCCAAGGCACCCATCACTGAAAATGTTCAGGGTGGTTGGGTTGCCTGGCTGCAGCACTACTTCGTGACCGCCTGGATTCCGCCAAAAGGCGAGAACAACCAGGTTCTGGCGCGTAAAGACAGCAAAGGCAACTACATCATCGGCTACACCGGCCCTTCGATGACCGTTGCTCCGGGTGCCAAGGCTGAAACCAGCGCCATTCTGTACGCCGGCCCGAAAAGCCAGGCCGTGCTGAAAGAGTTGTCCCCAGGCCTGGAACTGACCGTGGACTACGGCTTCCTGTGGTTCATTGCCCAGCCGATCTTCTGGCTGCTGCAACATATCCACAGCCTGGTGGGTAACTGGGGCTGGTCGATCATCTTCCTGACCATGCTGATCAAGGGGATCTTCTTCCCACTGTCGGCTGCCAGCTACAAGTCCATGGCACGCATGCGTGCAGTGGCTCCGAAACTGGCCGCGCTGAAGGAAAAATTCGGCGACGATCGTCAGAAAATGTCCCAGGCGATGATGGAGCTGTACAAGAAAGAGAAGATCAATCCGCTGGGCGGCTGCTTGCCGATCCTGGTGCAGATGCCGGTCTTCCTGTCCCTGTACTGGGTACTCCTGGAAAGCGTGGAAATGCGCCAGGCACCGTTCATGCTGTGGATTACCGACCTGTCGATCAAGGATCCGTTCTTCATCCTGCCGATCATCATGGGCGCCACCATGTTCATCCAGCAGCAGCTGAACCCGACGCCTCCGGATCCGATGCAGGCCAAGGTGATGAAAATGATGCCGATCATCTTCACCTTCTTCTTCCTGTGGTTCCCGGCGGGTCTGGTGCTGTACTGGGTAGTAAACAACTGCCTGTCGATCGCTCAACAGTGGTACATCACTCGTAAGATCGAAGCGGCTACCAAGAAAGCAGCTGCCTGACCTACGCTGTGGATAACCACACAAGACGCCCCCTAGTGGGGCGTTTTGCTATCTGTCACTTTTGTCTGGATGTCGGGTTATGAATGTCCCTCGTGAAACCATCGCTGCCATTGCTACCGCCCAGGGCCGCGGCGGCGTGGGTATCGTACGGATTTCCGGGCCCCTGGCGGGCGCGGCAGCCAAAGCCATCAGCGGCCGTGAGCTGAAGCCGCGGTTTGCCCATTACGGGCCGTTTCTCAGTGAGCAAGAAGAAGTCCTGGATGAGGGGATTGCCCTGTATTTCCCCGGGCCGAACTCCTTCACCGGCGAAGACGTGCTGGAATTGCAGGGCCACGGCGGCCCGATTGTTCTCGACATGCTGCTGCAGCGCTGCCTGGAACTGGGCTGCCGCCTGGCTCGGCCGGGGGAATTCAGCGAGCGTGCGTTCCTCAACGACAAACTGGACCTGGCCCAGGCCGAAGCCATTGCCGACCTGATCGAGGCCAGTTCGGCACAGGCTGCGCGCAATGCCCTGCGTTCGCTGCAAGGGGCGTTCTCCCAGCGTGTGCATAACTTGACCGAGCAACTGATCGCCCTGCGGATCTATGTCGAAGCGGCGATCGATTTTCCCGAGGAAGAAATCGACTTCCTTGCCGATGGCCATGTGTTGAGCATGCTCGATGCAGTGCGTGACGAGTTATCCACAGTACTGCGTGAAGCCGGGCAGGGCGCCTTGCTGCGCGATGGCATGACCGTGGTGATCGCCGGGCGCCCAAATGCCGGCAAATCCAGCCTGCTCAACGCCCTGGCCGGGCGCGAGGCTGCCATCGTCACTGATATCGCCGGCACCACCCGGGACATCCTGCGCGAACATATCCACATCGACGGCATGCCGTTGCACGTGGTGGACACCGCAGGGCTGCGGGACACCGAGGACCAGGTGGAAAAGATCGGTGTCGAGCGGGCCCTAAAGGCCATCAGCGAGGCCGACCGGGTGTTGCTGGTGGTGGACGCCACCGCGGCGGAAGCAGCGGACCCCTTCGCCCTGTGGCCGGAGTTTCTCGAACAGCGACCAGACCCGGCCAAGGTCACGCTGATTCGCAACAAGGCCGATCTGACCGGTGAACCCATTGCCCTGGAAACCTGTGACGATGGCCATGTCACCATCAGCCTCAGTGCCATGGCCGCGGGTAGCGGGCTGGAACTGCTGCGTGACCACCTGAAAGCCTGCATGGGCTATGAACAGACGTCCGAAAGCAGCTTCAGTGCGCGCCGCCGGCACTTGGAGGCATTGCGCTACGCCAGTGCCGCCCTGGAACATGGCCGGGCACAGTTGACCCTGGCAGGTGCCGGCGAACTGCTGGCCGAGGACTTGCGCCAGGCTCAGCAATCGCTGGGGGAAATCACCGGGGCCTTCAGTTCCGATGACCTGCTGGGGCGGATCTTCTCCAGCTTCTGCATCGGCAAGTAATCATCCTTCCGAGCAAGCGCCTGTGGACAACTCCCTCCGGGATACCGTCTGCGGGCGTTACCTTTATCCCCCATCCAAGCCCGCTGCGACATTGAGTAACAGCGCCCGACTGAAAATAACTGCTTTATCCCCCGGTTAATCAGCCAATAGCCGTCATATCGCAGAAGTTCGCATAAGCGCCGACTTGGTTCCCTATTTGCATCCATTTCTTGTACAGGTTTATACATCTCGGGAAATTCCCCGGCATGCGTCGCCTGGGCCGACGGTTGGAAGCCGGCTGGTCTTCATGAACCTGCATTCAAGGAGCTGAAATGGCTGACGCGGGCACTGTTCTACAGCGTGGCCTGAGCACCCGGCACATCCGCTTCATCGCCCTGGGCTCTGCCATCGGCACAGGCTTGTTCTACGGTTCGGCGGCCGCCATTCAACGGGCGGGGCCTTCGGTCCTGCTGGCCTATCTGATTGGCGGCGCAGCCATCTACCTGACCATGCGCGCCCTGGGAGAGATGGCAGTCAGGACTCCTGTTTCAGGCTCTTTCGGACATTACGCCAGCAGTTATCTGGGACGTTTTGCGGGGTTTCTCACCGGTTGGAGCTACGCCTTTTCCATGCTCATGGTGTGCCTGGCTGACGTCACCGCATTTGGCGTCTACATGGGCCTGTGGTTTCCCGATACTCCCCGCTGGATCTGGGTGCTGAGCATTGTCCTGGGCATTGGCGCCTTGAACCTGTGCAGCGTAAAGGTGTTCGGCGAGCTGGAGTTCTGGCTGTCGCTGCTCAAGGTTGGCGCCATTGTGGCCATGATCGTCGGCGGCTTTACCCTGCTGTTCTTCGGCATCCAGCTTGGGGAGGAACAAAGCCGGGGAGGGCTGGCCAATCTCTGGGAATACGGCGGCTTTTTCCCTAATGGCGTGGAGGGCATGATCGCCTCCTTCACCATCGTCATGTTCGCCTTTGGTGGAATCGAAGTCATCGGCATCACCGCCGGCGAGGCCAAGGACCCGCAGCGCATGATCCCCAAGGCCATCAACTCGGTACCGCTGCGGATCCTGATCTTCTACGTACTGACCTTGCTGATTCTGTTGACCCTGGCGCCCTGGTCGAGCATCGGTAGCCATGGCAGCCCGTTCGTGCAGATCTTCAGCAGCCTGGGGATCAGTTCGGCGGCCACGGTGCTGAATATCGTAGTGATTTCCGCCGTGGTCTCGGCCATCAACAGCGATATCTTCAGTGCCGGGCGAATGATGTATGGCATGGCGGCGATCGGGCAGGCGCCGGCAGTGTTCGCCAGGACCTCCCGCTTCGGCGTGCCCTGGATGACGGTGTTGGTCATGTCGGTGGCGTTGCTGCTGGGGGTGCTGCTCAACTACTGGATCCCGCAGGAACTGTTCCTGATCTTTGCCTCACTGGTGACCTTTTCCGTGGTCTGGGTCTGGCTGATGATCCTGCTGTCACAAATGGCCATGCGTCGTGGCATGAGTACCAGGGAAATCCACGAACTGAAGTTCCCGGTGCCCCTGGGCACTGCGGGTCAGGCCTGTGCCGTGGTTTTCATGTTGTTCATCTTCGGTGTGCTGGGCGCATTTGCCGATACGCGCCTGGCTCTGTATGTGGGGCTGGGCTGGTTGGCGCTGCTGTCGCTGGCCTATTGGATATGGATCAAGCCGGATACCACCGGCTCGGCCGCCGCCGAGCCCGGTATCGGAACTCAGGAAAAGGGATAACCCATGGGATCGTTCGAGTTGCCGCCTACAACCATTGAAGCCTTTCAGCGCGATGGCGCTGTGTGCATTCGCCAACTGTTCAGCAGCGATGAAGTCGGCCTGCTGGAGCAGGGGATCGAGCACAACCTGGCGTTTCCCAGCGAACGGGCCAAGGTCGCCAGCCGTCCGGACGACCCTGGCTGGTTCTTCGAGGACTTCTGCAACTGGCAAGAGAACCCGGCCTATCGGCAGTTCATCTTCCAGAGCCGGGTTGGCCATGTGGCTGCGCAACTGATGGGCAGCGATCAGGCTCGCCTGTATCACGACCACCTGCTGGTCAAGGAACCCAATACCCGGCAACGCACGCCCTGGCACCAGGACCAGCCGTACTACAACGTCGAAGGCCGTCAGAACTGCAGCATGTGGATGCCGGTGGACCCGGTGGCCCGGGAATCGACCCTGGAGTTCATTGCCGGCTCACACCTGGGGCCCTGGCTGATGCCGCGAACCTTTCTCGACAACCAGGCCAGGTGGTTCCCCGAGGGCAGCCTGGCTGATCTTCCGGACATCGAGGCCGATCGTTCAGCATGGAACATTCTGGGCTGGGAACTGCAGCCCGGCGACGCAGTGTTTTTCCACATGCTGACCCTGCATGGGGCCGGCGGTGTAGGCGGAAATAGACGGCGGCGGGCGTTTTCCCTGCGTTTTCTCGGAGAAGACATGCGCCATGCCCCGAGACCATGGCGAACCTCACCGGAATTCCCCGGCCTGGTCGAACAGTTGGCCGCCGGCGCCGCTCTGGAGCATGAGCTGTTTCCACGTTTGTGGCCTCGCGACCTGGCCTGAACGGTCATTTATCCACCGGCAGGTCGCGCTCGCGGCCTGTCTTTTCGCGTTATCCAGCTCCCATTTTCGTTCTTTGCCCTGGGCGAAGGGGGGTAGCTGTGGGCGTCTATCAGTGGAAAGCAGGTTTTTCTGTGGATTAAGCCCTGTGAATAACTGCCCTTCAGCTCAGTTGATAACCGGGCTCCAAAACTGAGGAAAACCACCCCTGTGGATAACCACCCCATTCATCCACAGGCTTAAACCGGTTATCCAAGGGCCTCATTGCCACCTAACCACAGACTTTAAAATCTCTGTACACATTGTAAATAAAGGGTTACAGCGATCTATCCACAGATAGTGTGCTGTATAAGAATAAACATAAAAACAAGGTTTTAATAAATCTCTCTCTTTTAATTTCTATTGTCCGCCAGTCATCCACAGCTGGTTAAATTTTGTGCAAAGGGTTCTTTAGAAAGGTCGAAGTCCCTATACTTGCCGCCTTGGTCCAAAAACCAACCCGACAACTACTCCTAATTACTCCTACTTGAAGCAGGCACGAGGTGCGTGGTGGATTTCCCTTCCCGTTTTGAAGTGATCGTCATCGGCGGCGGTCATGCCGGTACCGAGGCAGCACTTGCATCAGCACGCATGGGGGCAAAAACCCTGTTGCTGACGCATAACGTGGAAACCCTCGGTGCCATGAGCTGCAATCCCGCGATCGGCGGCATTGGCAAGAGCCACCTGGTCAAGGAAATCGATGCCCTGGGCGGCGCGATGGCCATGGCTACTGATAAGGGCGGCATCCAGTTTCGCGTGTTGAATAGCCGCAAAGGCCCAGCCGTGCGCGCTACCCGCGCCCAGGCCGACCGCATTCTGTATAAGGCAGCTGTTCGCGAGATTCTGGAAAACCAGCCCAACCTGTGGATATTTCAACAGGCGGCTGACGACCTGATCGTTGAACAGGATCAGGTCCGTGGTGTTGTGACCCAGATGGGCCTGCGTTTCTTCGCCGAATCCGTGGTGTTGACCACCGGTACCTTCCTCGGCGGACTTATCCACATCGGTATGCAGAACTACTCCGGCGGTCGTGCTGGTGATCCGCCCTCGATTGCCCTGGCGCAACGACTTCGGGAACTGCCTCTGCGTGTCGGCCGCCTGAAAACCGGCACACCGCCGCGTATTGATGGCCGTTCTGTGGATTTCTCGGTAATGACCGAGCAACCCGGCGATACCCCGATTCCCGTGATGTCGTTCCTGGGGTCGAAAGAGCAGCATCCACCGCAAGTCAGTTGCTGGATTACCCACACCAACGCCCGCACCCACGAAATCATTGCTTCGAACCTCGACCGTTCGCCGATGTACTCCGGGGTGATCGAAGGTATTGGCCCGCGTTACTGCCCGTCGATCGAAGACAAGATCCATCGCTTTGCCGACAAGGAAAGCCACCAGGTCTTCATCGAGCCCGAAGGCCTGACTACCCACGAGCTGTACCCGAACGGGATATCCACCTCCCTGCCATTCGACGTGCAACTGCAGATCGTGCAGTCGATTCGCGGCATGGAAAACGCCCATATCGTGCGCCCGGGCTATGCCATCGAGTACGACTACTTCGACCCGCGGGACTTGAAGTACAGCCTGGAAACCAAAGTCATCGGTGGCCTGTTCTTCGCAGGCCAGATCAATGGCACCACCGGCTATGAAGAAGCCGGTGCCCAAGGTTTGCTGGCCGGGGCCAACGCGGCACTGCGTGCCCAGGGCAAAGACAGCTGGTGCCCGCGTCGCGACGAGGCCTATATCGGGGTACTGGTGGATGACCTGATTACCCTGGGCACCCAGGAACCGTACCGGATGTTCACGTCCCGGGCGGAATACCGCTTGATCCTGCGTGAAGACAACGCCGACCTGCGTCTGACCGAAAAAGGTCGCGAACTGGGGCTGGTGGATGACGTGCGCTGGGCCGCTTTCTGCAAGAAACGCGAAGGCATTGCCCAGGAAGAACAACGTTTGAAGTCCACCTGGGTTCGTCCGGGTACCGAGCAGGGTGATGCCATTGCACAAAAATTCGGCACGCCGCTGACCCACGAATACAACCTGCTGAACCTGCTGAGCCGTCCGGAAATCGACTACGCTGGTCTGGTCGAAGTGACCGGGCATGGTGCTGAAGATCCACAAGTCGCGGAACAGGTCGAGATCAAGACCAAGTACGCCGGCTATATCGATCGCCAGCAGGACGAAATTGCTCGTCTGCGGGCCAGCGAAGACACCAAGCTGCCTGTGGATATCGATTACACCGGCATTTCCGGGTTGTCGAAGGAAATCCAGAGCAAGCTTGGCGCGACCCGTCCGGAAACCCTGGGCCAGGCATCGCGGATTCCCGGCGTGACCCCGGCGGCGATTTCCCTGTTGATGATTCACTTGAAAAAACGCGGCGCGGGCCGTCAGTTGGAGCAAAGCGCTTGAGTTCTATGGTCACCCCACAACACGCGGATGAGTTATCCACAGGCGCTCGCCAGCTCGGTGTCAATCTGAGCCCAACCCAGCACGAATTGCTGCTGGGTTACCTGGCCCTGTTGATCAAGTGGAACAAGGCTTACAACCTGACGGCGGTGCGCGACCCGGATGAAATGGTGTCCCGCCATCTGCTCGATAGCTTGAGCGTAATGTCGTTCATCGAAAACGGCTGCTGGCTGGATGTCGGCAGCGGTGGCGGCATGCCGGGTATTCCCCTGGCGATCCTGTTTCCCGAGTCGCAAGTCACCTGTCTGGACAGCAACGGCAAGAAAACCCGCTTCCTGACTCAGGTCAAACTCGAACTCAAGCTGGATAACCTGCAAGTTATCCACAGCCGGGTCGAAGCCTTCACCCCTGAACAGCCTTTCAACGGGATCATTTCCCGGGCGTTCAGCAGCATGGAGAACTTCACCAGCTGGACCCGCCACCTGGGCGACCGCGATACACGCTGGCTGGCAATGAAGGGCGTCCATCCCTCGGATGAGCTGTTAGCATTGCCGGCAGACTTCCACCTCGATAGCGAACACGCCTTGGCCGTACCCGGTTGCCAAGGCCAACGCCATCTGCTGATACTGCGCCGCACGGCATGATTGGGAACACAAGCAAGAATGGCTAAGGTATTCGCGATAGCGAACCAGAAAGGTGGCGTGGGCAAGACCACCACCTGCATCAACCTCGCAGCATCCCTGGTAGCGACCAAGCGCCGGGTGCTGTTGATCGATCTTGATCCACAGGGCAACGCCACCATGGGTAGCGGTGTGGATAAACACGGTTTGGAAAACTCGGTCTATGACCTGCTGATCGGTGAGTGCGACCTGGCCCAGGCCATGCATTTCTCCGAGCACGGCGGTTACCAGTTGCTGCCGGCCAACCGCGACCTGACGGCCGCGGAGGTGGTGCTGCTGGAAATGCAGATGAAGGAAAGCCGTCTGCGCAGCGCCCTGGCGCCAATCCGTGAAAACTACGACTACATCCTGATCGACTGCCCGCCGTCGCTGTCGATGCTCACCCTCAACGCCCTGGTGGCCGCCGATGGGGTCATTATCCCCATGCAGTGCGAGTACTACGCGCTGGAAGGTTTGAGCGACCTTGTGGATAACATCAAGCGCATCGCCGAACTGCTCAACCCGGAGCTGAAGATCGAAGGCTTGCTGCGCACCATGTTCGACCCGCGCCTGAGCCTGATGAACGATGTTTCCGCGCAGCTCAAGGAACACTTCGGCGATCAGCTGTATGACACCGTGATTCCGCGCAACATCCGTTTGGCCGAAGCGCCGAGCTACGGTATGCCGGCGTTGGCGTACGACAAACAATCCCGTGGCGCGCTGGCCTACCTGGCCCTGGCGGGCGAGATGGTTCGCCGGCAACGTAAACAATCGCGCGTCGCAGCCGCCCAGCCAACTTAAGGAATCCCCATGGCCGTCAAGAAAAGAGGTCTCGGACGTGGACTGGATGCACTGTTGAGTGGTCCGACTGTCAGCGCACTGGAAGAACAAGCGGTGCAGGCCGACCAGCGTGAGCTGCAACACCTGCCCCTGGACCTGATCCAGCGCGGCAAGTATCAGCCGCGTCGGGACATGGACCCGCAAGCGCTGGAAGAACTGGCGAATTCGATCAAGAGCCAGGGCGTGATGCAGCCGATCGTGGTCCGGCCCATCGGTGGTGGTCGCTTCGAGATCATTGCCGGTGAGCGCCGCTGGCGCGCCAGCCAGCAGGCCGGCCAGGAAACCATCCCGGCGATGGTCCGCGATGTGCCGGATGAAACCGCCATCGCCATGGCACTGATCGAGAACATCCAGCGTGAAGATCTCAATCCCATCGAGGAGGCGGTGGCCCTGCAGCGCCTGCAGCAGGAATTCCAGCTGACTCAGCAACAGGTCGCCGAAGCCGTGGGCAAGTCCCGCGTCAGCGTGGCCAACCTGCTGCGCCTGATCGCCCTGCCTGAGGTGATCAAGACCATGCTGTCCCACGGCGACCTGGAAATGGGTCATGCCCGTGCATTGCTCGGATTGCCGGAAAATCAACAGGTTGAAGGGGCGCGACACGTTGTCGCACGAGGCCTCACCGTGCGCCAGACCGAGGCCCTGGTTCGCCAGTGGCTGAGCGGCAAACAGGAACCTGCTGAACCGGTCAAGCCAGACCCGGATATCGCCCGTCTCGAGCAGCGTCTGGCCGAGCGCCTGGGCTCTGCGGTGCAGATCCGCCACGGCAAGAAGGGTAAAGGTCAGCTGGTGATCGGCTACAACTCCCTGGATGAGCTGCAAGGCGTCCTCGCTCACATCCGCTGAAACATTTCCTTATGTAGCGCGCAGTCGGAAATCACTACCCGGCAGTTGAATAGGGGCTGAACCGCCCCTATACTCTGCGCGCATTTTGTCGGCACAAATTATGCCAAGTTAATGAATTCTGGCAGCCGACCCTTGAGGAGCAAGAGCGATGGAAACCCGCACGCCAAACCGCTTGCCGTTTCATCGCTTGGCGGTTTTTCCGGTTTTACTGGCTCAGTTGATCATTTTACTGATAGCCGCTCTGGCGCTCTGGCAATGGCGTGGAGTCGTAGCCGGATACTCAGGCCTTTGCGGAGGACTGATAGCCTTGCTACCCAATGTGTATTTCGCTCACAGGGCATTTCGGTTTTCCGGCGCCCGAGCGGCCCAAGCCATCGTCCGGTCTTTTTATGCCGGTGAGGCGGGCAAACTGATTTTGACGGCGGTGCTGTTTGCACTGACGTTTGCAGGTGTGAAGCCATTGGCGCCGCTGGCTGTATTCGGCGTCTTCGTGCTGACCCAACTGGTCAGCTGGTTCGCTCCCCTGCTAATGAGAACAAGACTTTCGAGACCTTAGGGCGTTTGAGGCAACCATGTCAGCAGAAACAACCGCTTCGGGCTATATCCAGCACCACTTGCAGAACCTGACCTTCGGTCAGCTACCCAATGGGAGCTGGGGCTTTGCCCACTCCGCAGCAGAAGCCAAGGAAATGGGCTTCTGGGCATTCCACGTCGATACCCTCGGCTGGTCTGTCGCACTGGGTGTGATCTTCATTCTTCTGTTCCGCATGGCGGCCAAGAAGGCGACTTCCGGCGTGCCGGGCGCTTTGCAGAACTTCGTTGAGGTCATGGTTGGCTTCGTCGATGGCAGCGTGAAGGACAGTTTCCACGGCCGCAGCCCGGTGATCGCACCGTTGGCACTGACCATTTTCGTCTGGGTGTTCCTGATGAACGCCATCGACCTGGTACCGGTGGACTGGATTCCACAACTGGCCATGTTGATCTCCGGCGACCAGCACATTCCGTTCCGTGCCGTATCCACCACTGACCCGAACGCCACCCTGGGCATGGCCCTGTCGGTGTTTGCGCTGATCATTTTCTACAGCATCAAGGTCAAGGGCATCGGCGGCTTCATCGGCGAACTGACCCTGCACCCGTTCGGCAGCAAGAACATCCTGGTTCAGGCGCTGCTGATTCCGGTGAACTTCCTGCTTGAATTCGTGACCCTGGTTGCCAAGCCGATCTCGTTGGCACTGCGTCTGTTCGGCAACATGTATGCCGGCGAACTGGTGTTCATCCTGATCGCTGTGATGTTCGGCAGCGGCCTGCTGTGGCTCAGCGGCATGGGTGTGGTTCTGCAATGGGCGTGGGCTGTGTTCCACATCCTGATCATCACCCTGCAGGCCTTTATCTTCATGATGCTGACCATCGTCTACCTGTCGATGGCGCACGAAGAGAACCATTAAGACCAGTCTCGACTAGTCTGATGTCCCTCTCGTTGCGGCGAGAGGGGGCCCGTCTCGGGTCAATGAAACGATTTGTTTTACCGCTTTAATCTAAAAAACCTAAACCATACGACGTAAAAGTCGGGAGGAAAGATGGAAACTGTAGTTGGTCTAACCGCTATCGCTGTTGCACTGTTGATCGGCCTGGGCGCACTGGGTACCGCAATTGGTTTCGGCCTGCTGGGCGGCAAGTTCCTGGAAGGCGCAGCGCGTCAGCCAGAAATGGTTCCAATGCTGCAAGTTAAAATGTTCATCGTTGCCGGTCTGCTCGACGCCGTAACCATGATCGGTGTTGGTATCGCTCTGTTCTTCACCTTCGCAAACCCCTTCGTTGGTCAACTCGCTGGCTAATCACTCGATTTTTCGAGTTGATTGGTGTGACGGACAACGAACGAGCGAGGTGTTGGCGTGAACATTAATGCAACCCTGATTGGCCAGTCCGTTGCGTTCTTAATTTTTGTATTGTTCTGCATGAAGTTCATTTGGCCTCCGGTCATTGCAGCTCTGCACGAACGTCAAAAGAAGATCGCGGATGGACTGGACGCTGCCAGCCGAGCAGCTCGTGACCTGGAACTGGCCCAAGATAAAGCGGGTCAGCAACTGCGCGAAGCTAAAGCTCAGGCAGCTGAAATCATTGAGCAAGCCAAGAAGCGCGGTTCTCAGATCGTCGACGAAGCCCGTGAACAGGCTCGTGTCGAAGCTGAACGTGTGAAGGCTCAGGCTCAGGCCGAGATCGAACAGGAACTGAACGGCGTCAAAGACGCGCTGCGCGCCCAACTGGGCAGCCTGGCAGTCAACGGCGCAGAGAAGATCCTGGGTGCCACAATCGATCAAAACGCGCACGCAGAGCTGGTTAACAAACTGGCTGCTGAAATTTAAGCGAGGGCGATCATGGCAGAACTGACCACGTTGGCCCGACCTTACGCTAAGGCGGCCTTCGAGCACGCTCAGGCCCACCAGCAGCTGGCCTCTTGGTCAGCCATGCTCGGCCTGGCTGCAGCGGTGTCACAAGATGACACCATGCAGCGCGTGCTTAAGGCCCCGCGACTGACGAGCGCAGAAAAGGCCAGCACTTTTATCGAAGTGTGTGGCGACAAGTTTGATGCACAGGCACAGAATTTCATTCACGTTGCCGCCGAAAACGACCGTCTCCTGCTGTTGCCGGAGATCTCCGCTCTGTTCGACCTGTACAAGGCCGAGCAAGAGAAATCGGTGGATGTGGATGTGACCAGTGCGTTCGCATTGAACCAAGAACAGCAAGACAAACTCGCCAAGGTTCTCAGTGCACGGCTCGGCCGGGAAGTGCGACTGCACGCTGCGGAGGATGCCAGCCTTATTGGTGGCGTCGTAATCCGCGCCGGCGACCTGGTTATCGATGGCTCGATTCGCGGCAAACTCGCGAACCTTGCCGAAGCATTGAAATCTTGAGTTTGAAGGGGCAGCAGAGCAATGCAGCAACTCAATCCTTCCGAAATAAGTGAAATTATCAAGGGCCGCATCGAAAAGCTCGATGTGACCTCCCAAGCCCGTAACGAAGGCACTGTCGTCAGCGTATCTGACGGCATCGTGCGGATTCACGGTCTGGCCGACGTTATGTACGGCGAGATGATCGAGTTTCCGGGCGGCGTCTACGGTATGGCCCTCAACCTGGAGCAAGACTCCGTAGGTGCCGTTGTATTGGGCGCGTACACCAGTCTGGCTGAAGGCATGAGCGCCAAGTGCACTGGCCGCATCCTGGAGGTTCCGGTTGGTAAGGAACTGCTGGGTCGCGTAGTCGACGCACTGGGTAACCCAGTTGACGGCAAAGGTCCGCTGAACAACACCGAGACCGACGCGGTCGAGAAAGTTGCTCCAGGCGTGATCTGGCGTAAGTCGGTAGACCAGCCTGTACAGACTGGCTACAAGGCTGTCGATGCCATGATCCCAGTCGGCCGTGGCCAGCGTGAGCTGATCATCGGTGACCGTCAGATCGGTAAGACCGCTCTGGCGATCGACGCGATCATCAACCAGAAAGACAGCGGCATTTTCTGCGTCTACGTGGCTATCGGTCAGAAGCAATCGACCATCGCCAACGTGGTTCGCAAGCTCGAAGAAAACGGTGCACTGGCTAACACCATCATCGTTGCAGCGAGCGCTTCGGAATCTGCAGCACTGCAGTTCCTGGCTCCGTACTCCGGTTGCACCATGGGCGAATACTTCCGTGACCGCGGTGAAGACGCGCTGATCGTTTATGACGATCTGTCCAAGCAAGCAGTGGCCTACCGCCAGATTTCCCTGCTGCTGCGCCGTCCACCAGGCCGTGAAGCCTACCCAGGTGACGTGTTCTATCTCCACTCCCGTCTGCTGGAGCGCGCATCCCGCGTTTCCGAAGAGTACGTAGAGAAGTTCACCAACGGTGCAGTGACTGGCAAGACCGGTTCCCTGACCGCTCTGCCGATCATCGAAACCCAGGCTGGCGACGTTTCCGCGTTCGTTCCGACCAACGTGATCTCCATCACCGACGGTCAGATCTTCCTGGAATCGGCCATGTTCAACTCCGGGATCCGTCCTGCTGTGAACGCCGGTGTTTCGGTATCCCGTGTGGGTGGTGCCGCTCAGACCAAGATCATCAAGAAGCTGTCCGGTGGTATCCGTACCGCTCTGGCTCAGTACCGTGAACTGGCGGCATTCGCCCAGTTCGCTTCTGACCTGGACGAAGCGACCCGTAAGCAACTTGAGCATGGTCAGCGCGTTACCGAGCTGATGAAGCAGAAGCAATATGCGCCGATGTCCATCGCCGACATGTCCTTGTCCCTGTATGCCGCTGAACGTGGCTTCCTGACGGACGTCGAGATTGCCAAAGTTGGTAGCTTCGAACAGGCCATGATTGCTTACTTCAACCGCGATCACGCCGACCTGATGGCGAAGATCAACGTGAAGGGTGACTTCAATGACGAAATCGACGCTGGCCTGAAAGCCGGTATCGAGAAGTTCAAAGCCACCCAAACCTGGTAAGCCGCAGCGGGAGCCGCAAGGCTCCCGCTTGCTAACCTGATAGGTGTTACATGGCAGGCGCAAAAGAGATTCGCAGTAAGATTGCGAGCATCAAAAGCACGCAAAAAATTACCAGCGCCATGGAAAAAGTGGCGGTCAGCAAAATGCGCAAGGCACAAATGCGCATGGCTGCTAGCCGTCCTTATGCGGAGCGCATCCGCCAGGTTATTGGTCATCTGGCCAACGCCAACCCGGAATATCGTCACCCGTTCATGATCGACCGTGCTATCAAGCGCGTCGGTTACGTTGTGGTGAGCAGTGACCGTGGTCTGTGTGGTGGCTTGAACACCAACCTGTTCAAGGCCCTGGTCAAGGACATGGCGGTAAACCGCGAACAAGGCGTCGAGATCGATCTGTGTGTGGTCGGTAGCAAGGGTGCGGCCTTCTTCCGCAACTTCGGCGGTAACGTCGTTGCAGCTATCAGCCATCTGGGTGAAGAGCCGTCGATCAATGATCTGATCGGCAGCGTCAAGGTGATGCTGGATGCGTACCTGGAAGGCCGGATTGACCGCCTGTCCGTGGTATCCAACAAGTTCATCAACACCATGACCCAGCAGCCGACCGTGGAGCAGTTGATTCCACTGGAGGCAACCCCGGATCAAGAACTCAAGCACCACTGGGACTACCTCTACGAACCGGATGCCAAGGAGCTGCTGGACGGCTTGATGGTCCGTTACGTGGAGTCGCAGGTCTACCAGGCGGTGGTCGAGAACAACGCAGCTGAACAAGCGGCGCGGATGATCGCAATGAAGAACGCTACCGACAACGCCGGTGATTTGATCAGCGATTTGCAGCTGATCTACAACAAGGCGCGTCAGGCTGCGATCACCCAAGAGATCTCGGAAATCGTCGGCGGCGCTGCCGCGGTTTAACGGTTCAAATATTCAGAGGATCCAGCTATGAGTAGCGGACGTATCGTTCAAATCATCGGCGCCGTTATCGACGTGGAATTTCCACGCGACAGCGTACCGAGCATCTACGACGCCTTGAAGGTTCAAGGCGCCGAAACCACTCTGGAAGTTCAGCAGCAGCTGGGCGATGGCGTGGTGCGTACCATTGCGATGGGCTCCACCGAAGGCTTGAAGCGCGGTCTGGACGTCAACAACACTGGCGCAGCCATCTCCGTACCGGTCGGTAAAGCGACCCTGGGCCGGATCATGGACGTACTGGGCAACCCAATCGACGAAGCCGGTCCTATCGGTGAAGAAGAGCGTTGGGGCATCCACCGTCCAGCACCTTCCTTCGCAGAACAGGCAGGCGGCAACGACCTGCTGGAAACCGGGATCAAGGTAATTGACCTGGTTTGCCCGTTCGCCAAGGGCGGTAAAGTCGGTCTGTTCGGTGGTGCCGGTGTAGGCAAGACCGTAAACATGATGGAACTGATCCGTAACATCGCCATCGAGCACAGCGGTTATTCCGTGTTCGCCGGTGTGGGTGAGCGTACTCGTGAGGGTAACGACTTCTACCACGAGATGAAGGACTCCAACGTTCTGGACAAAGTGGCACTGGTCTACGGCCAGATGAACGAGCCGCCGGGAAACCGTCTGCGCGTAGCCCTGACCGGCCTGACCATGGCCGAGAAGTTCCGTGACGAAGGTAACGACGTTCTGCTGTTCGTCGACAACATCTACCGTTACACCCTGGCCGGTACCGAAGTATCCGCACTGCTGGGCCGTATGCCTTCCGCAGTAGGCTACCAGCCGACCCTGGCTGAAGAGATGGGCGTTCTGCAAGAACGTATCACTTCGACCAAGCAAGGCTCGATCACCTCGATCCAAGCGGTATACGTACCTGCGGACGACTTGACCGACCCGTCGCCAGCGACCACCTTCGCCCACTTGGACGCCACCGTCGTTCTGTCCCGTGACATCGCTTCCCTGGGTATCTACCCAGCGGTAGACCCACTGGACTCGACCTCCCGTCAGTTGGACCCGAACGTGATCGGCAACGAACACTACGAGACCGCTCGCGGCGTTCAGTACGTACTGCAGCGTTACAAAGAGCTGAAGGACATCATTGCGATCCTGGGTATGGACGAGCTGTCGGAAACCGACAAGCAGTTGGTATCCCGCGCTCGTAAGATCCAGCGCTTCTTGTCGCAGCCGTTCTTCGTGGCTGAAGTCTTCACTGGTTCTCCAGGCAAATACGTTTCCCTGAAAGACACCATCGCTGGCTTCAAAGGCATCCTCAACGGTGACTACGACCACCTGCCAGAACAAGCGTTCTACATGGTCGGCGGCATCGACGAAGCGATCGAGAAAGCCAAGAAACTGTAATCCCGGCGCCCGGCAACGGGCGCTAATTTAGGTTGAGGCAAGCAGATGGCTATGACAGTCCATTGCGATATCGTCAGCGCGGAAGGGGAAATCTTCTCCGGTCTGGTGGAGATGGTGGTTGCGCACGGTGAACTGGGTGATCTTGGTATCGCTCTGGGTCACGCACCGCTGATCACCAACCTGAAGCCAGGTCCGATCCGCTTGATCAAGCAGGGCGGGGAAGCCGAGGTGTTCTACATCTCCGGTGGTTTCCTCGAGGTTCAGCCGAACATGGTCAAGGTTCTTGCCGACACCGTGCAACGTGCTGCCGACCTGGACGAAGCCTCCGCTCAGGAAGCCGTCAAGGCTGCTGAGAAGGCCCTGAATGAAAAAGGCGCAGATTTCGACTACGGTTCTGCTGCTGCACGTCTGGCCGAGGCCGCAGCTCAGCTGCGTACCGTCCAGCAGATCCGCAAGAAGTTCGGCGGCTAAGCCGCAGGCTTTCTGCGTGATTGATTAAAAAGGGTAGCCTCGGCTACCCTTTTTATTTTCCGCCATTCACCCCCTCTGGTCGCAGTCGCCGACCACCCAGGATTGGTAGCCAGTCATGTCTCTCGAAATCGTTATCCTCGCCGCAGGCCAGGGCACCCGCATGCGTTCGGCGCTGCCCAAGGTTCTTCACCCGGTCGCCGGCAACTCCATGCTCGGGCATGTTATCCACAGCGCCCGGCAACTCGATCCACAGCGTATTCATGTGGTGATCGGCCACGGTGCGGATGCGGTGCGTGAGCGTTTGGCGGCCGATGACCTGAATTTCGTGTTGCAGGACAAGCAACTGGGCACCGGTCATGCGGTGGCTCAGGCCGTGCCTTTTATCACTGCTGACACGGTGCTGATCCTCTACGGCGACGTGCCGCTGATCGAAGTCGAGACCCTGCAGCGCCTGCTCAAGCAGGTGGGGCCTGAGCAACTGGGCCTGCTTACCGTCGAGCTGGACGACCCTACCGGCTACGGGCGCATCGTTCGTGATGCCGACGGCAAAGTCGTCGCCATTGTCGAGCAGAAGGATGCTGACGAAGCCACCCGCGCCATCACCGAAGGCAACACCGGCATTCTCGCAGTGCCCGGCAAGCGCCTGGGCGACTGGACCGGCCGGCTGTCCAACAACAACGCCCAGGGCGAGTACTACCTCACCGACGTGATCGCCATGGCGGTCAGCGACGGCCTGATCGTCGCCACCGAGCAGCCCCACGACGCCATGGAAGTGCAGGGCGCCAACGACCGCAAGCAACTGGCCGAGCTGGAGCGGCACTACCAGCTGCGGGCCGGCCGCCGGTTGATGGCCCAGGGCGTGACCTTGCGCGACCCGGCACGTTTTGATGTGCGTGGCGAAGTCATCGTTGGCCGTGATGTGCTGATCGACATCAACGTGATTCTCGAAGGCCGGGTAGTGATCGAGGACGACGTGGTGATCGGCCCCAACTGCGTGATCAAGGACAGCACCCTGCGCAAGGGCGCGGTGATCAAGGCCAACAGCCACCTCGATGGCGCGGTGATGGGCGAGGGCAGCGATGCCGGCCCGTTCGCCCGACTGCGTCCCGGTACCGTGCTGGAAGCCAGGGCTCATGTGGGTAACTTCGTCGAACTGAAGAATGCCCACCTGGGCCAGGGTGCCAAGGCCGGCCACCTGACCTACCTGGGCGACGCGGTGATCGGTGCGCGCACCAACATTGGCGCCGGCACCATCACCTGCAACTACGATGGGGTGAACAAGCACAAGACGATCATGGGCGAAGACGTGTTCATCGGCTCCAACAACTCGTTGGTAGCACCTGTGGATATCTCCTCCGGCGCCACCACGGCTGCCGGTTCCACCATCACCCAGGATGTGGCCCCGGCTCAACTGGCGGTCGGCCGCGCCCGGCAGAAGAACATCGACGGCTGGAAACGGCCGGAGAAGATCAAGAAGGACTGAGGTTATCCACAACCGCGGAACCCTGTTCGCCGGCAAGCTGGCTCTTACACCCATCTGTAGGAGCCGGCTTGCCGGCGATTTTTTTCACCTGTGCGCTTGACGAAGTTTCGATCTTGGGTTTTTATTGCTTCCGTTATCTTTCGAATCGAAACTTAAAGCCATCATGTCAAAACGCAACACACCTCAACGTCGCCACAACATCCTCGCCTTGCTCAATGGACAGGGCGAAGTGAGTGTCGACGAGTTGGCCAAGCGTTTCGAAACCTCTGAAGTTACGATTCGAAAGGACCTGGCCGCCCTGGAGAGCAATGGCTTGCTGCTGCGCCGCTACGGTGGAGCGATCACCATGCCCCAGGAACTGGTCAGCGATATTGGCCAGCCCGTATCCCTCTACAAGCAGGCCATTGCCCGCGCTGCGGTGCAGCGTATCCGTGAGCATGCCCGGATCATCATCGACAGTGGCAGCACCACCGCCGCGATGATCCCCGAGCTGGGCCTGCAGCCTGGCCTGGTGGTCATGACCAACTCGCTGAATGTGGCCAACGCCCTGAGCGAGCTGGAGCACGAGCCGGTGCTGTTGATGACTGGTGGCACCTGGGACCCGCATTCCGAGTCCTTCCAGGGCCAGGTGGCCGAGCAGGTTCTACGCTCATATGACTTCGACCAGCTGTTTATCGGTGCCGATGGCATCGATCTGGCCCGTGGCACTACCACCTTCAACGAACTGCTGGGTTTGAGCCGGGTCATGGCCGAAGTGGCCCGGGAAGTGGTGGTGATGGTCGAATCCGACAAGATCGGCCGCAAGATTCCCAACCTGGAGCTGCCGTGGAGCAGTGTCCATACCCTTATTACCGATGATCGCCTGCCCTTAGAGGTCCGCGACCAGATCCAGGCCCGCGGCATAACTCTGATTTGCGCGGCTGTCAGCTAGGAGAGAAACCATGTGTGGAATTGTTGGCGCCGTTGCTGAACGCAATATCACCGCCATTTTACTGGAAGGCCTCAAGCGCCTCGAATACCGCGGCTACGACAGCGCCGGTGTGGCGGTCTATACCAATGCCGGCAAGCTGGAGCGCATGCGGCGCCCGGGCAAGGTCAGCGAACTGGAGCAGGCCCTGGCCAGTGAGCCGCTGGTCGGCCGCCTGGGCATCGCCCACACCCGCTGGGCCACCCACGGTGCGCCATGCGAACGTAATGCCCACCCGCATTTCTCCGGCGACCTGGCGATCGTGCACAACGGCATCATCGAGAACCACGAAACCTTGCGCGCTCAGCTCGGCGCCCTGGGTTACGAGTTCACTTCGGACACCGACACCGAAGTCATCGCCCACTTGCTGAACCACAAGCTCAAGGACTTGGGAGACCTCACCAAGGCCCTCAAGGCCACCGTCAAGGAGCTGCATGGTGCCTACGGCCTGGCCGTGATCAGCGCCAGCCAGCCGGACCGTTTGGTTGCGGCCCGCAGCGGCAGCCCGCTGGTGATCGGCCTGGGCCTGGGGGAAAACTTCCTCGCCTCCGACCAGTTGGCCCTGCGCCAGGTCACCGACCGCTTCATGTACCTGGAAGAAGGTGATATCGCCGAAATCCGCCGCGACAGCGTGCAGATCTGGGACATCAACGGCAAGGCCGTGGAACGCGAGGCGGTGCAGTACCGCGACGGCGCCGAAGCGGCAGAGAAGGGCGAGTTCCGCCACTTCATGCTCAAGGAAATCCACGAGCAGCCATCCGTGGTGCAGCGCACCCTGGAAGGCCGCCTGAGTGCCAACCAGGTACTGGTCCAGGCCTTCGGTCCGCAAGCCGCCGAGCTGTTCGCCAAGGTGCGCAATGTGCAGATCGTCGCCTGCGGCACCAGCTACCACGCCGGCATGGTCGCCCGTTACTGGCTGGAAGAACTGGCCGGTATCCCCTGCCAGGTGGAAGTGGCCAGCGAGTTCCGCTACCGCAAGGTGGTGGTGCAGCCCGACACCCTGTTCGTGACCATCTCCCAGTCCGGCGAAACCGCCGACACTTTGGCCGCTCTGCGCAATGCCAAGGAGCTGGGCTTCCTCGCCAGCCTGGCGATCTGCAACGTCGGCATCAGCTCCCTGGTGCGTGAATCGGACCTGACCTTGCTGACCCAGGCCGGTCGCGAGATCGGCGTGGCCTCCACCAAGGCCTTCACCACCCAACTGGTGGGCCTGCTGCTGCTGACCCTGTCCCTGGGCCAGGTACGTGGCACCCTGGCCGCCGGCGTGGAAGCCGAGCTGGTGGAAGAGCTGCGTCGCCTGCCGATCCGCCTGGGCGAAGCCCTGGCCATGGATGGCGTGGTGGAAAAAACGGCCGAGCTGTTTGCCGACAAGCACCACACCCTGTTCCTCGGCCGTGGTGCCCAGTACCCGGTGGCGATGGAAGGCTCGCTCAAGCTCAAGGAGATTTCCTACATCCACGCCGAAGCCTATCCGGCCGGCGAGCTCAAGCACGGCCCCCTGGCGCTTGTGGATAACGACATGCCGGTGGTTACCGTGGCACCGAACAACGAGCTGCTGGAAAAGCTCAAGTCCAACCTGCAGGAAGTGCGCGCCCGTGGCGGCGAGCTGATCGTGTTCGCCGACGAGCAGGCCGGCATGACCAATGGCGAAGGCACCCACGTGATCCAGATGCCGCACATCCACGACATCCTCTCGCCGATCCTCTACACCATCCCGCTGCAGCTGCTGTCCTACTACGTGGCCGTGCTCAAGGGCACCGACGTCGATCAGCCGCGCAACCTCGCCAAGTCGGTGACCGTGGAGTGAGTTATCCACAGTGACCGCCCAGGTGCTCGCTCTTGCAACAAGGCGCTCCAGATGAGCGCCTTGTTGCAGGGGGCTGCTTCACATGGCGCCGACTCAGTTGGGCGCTAGCAGCGAGCGAAAGCGTGAATCGCTGCGGGTTGGGGCCAGGGTGTACAGCTGTTCTTTCTTGTCGATCCAGGTGTAGAGCGCGTATTCCTTGTCGCTGTCACCAACGTGTTTGCCCAGGCCATAAACCGAAAGATGACTGCTCGGGGTATTGCCATACGTGTAGAACATTGAGCAGGTGCGGTTACGTTGTTTGTCGCGCCAGGTGTAGTGATGGACAGCTTGATTGCCAATGTACAGGGGCTCGCCATCCACCGTCAGGTTGCCACGATCAAGGCGATCGAAGAGGAAGTTCATGGCTTCGATCTCGAAACCATCATGGTTGAATTGGTCAAGGTTGCCGACCAGCGTGATTGCAGGATTCAAAGTGGGCATATCAGGCCTCTCTCTACTGTGATGGGTTGCCAAATTGGCAAGCCCATCTCAGCGCCATGCCGCTGCCAGCATCAGTAGGAAACAATTCCGCGACAGCATTCGGGGCGATATTTCCTTGGGCCGGCGAGACAGTCTTTAATCTTCACTATCACTCAAGTGATGGTCCTGGATCATCGAAGCTGACACAGCAAGAGGGGAGCCCAGCCGGGCTCCCCTCTTTGTTATTTCCCTTTGCCTGCCTGCAGCGCTCGTCGCTCAGGCGTGGCGGTGCTGAACAGCGCTCAGCGCGAATGCTGTATCGAAACAATGTCGCCAGTCGACGCGTCGATATCCACCCTGAACATTGCCTGGTCACGCTGACGGCTGAACATGCAGGTAAAGATGCTGGGCGAAACCTGCGGGAACTGCTCGAACCAGCTGTAGATACCTGCTTCGAGCTGGCCATTGATCAGTAACTGGTCGGCAATCCTGATCTGTTGCTGGCGGTCGCCGGAGACCACGTAGAGGGTTGCGGCCACGCCCGTATCGTCATCGTTCCACAGGATGGCCAGGTGTTGCCGATCCGGCACCACGATCGCCAGCAGGCCGCGGCTGTTGACCACGCTCAGGAGCTGTTCCTGCCAGCGCCAGCGAGCCTCGACGACCCGGCAAGGAGACCACCCCAGGGCGATCATCTGGTCCACCGTCATGTTTTCGTCGATGACCTTGCCGTCTTCGCGGATCCGCTCGAAATCACTAATCACAACTTTCACTCCACAGGCAGCACACCAGGCGTGCCGACAATTTTCAGATTCCTGTCACCGACGAACTCCACCTGCTGTACGCCGCCCTTGTAGTTCTCCAGCGGGCCGGTGATACCACTGTGAATCTTTTGCGGTGCGGTGGTTTCGACGGTGATCACATGGGATACGTCTGTCTTGAATCGATCGAGGATCACCAGTTTATCCCGAGCATAGGCCTGGCTGGGAATCGGCTCGGGGGCGGCGAAACCTCCGAAGGCTGGCTTGCCCTGCATGATGGCTTCGGCCTGGCCCTTGGCGACGACCATCTGGTATTGCCTTCCCGGTGGCACTATTTCGGTCTTGACCTGGGTGCCTTCCAGCCAAGCCGGCAAGTTGCCCTCGGCGACCATCGCCTCGTTGACCTGGGCGGCCGTGCGCACCTCGAGCACCTGCGACTGGTTGGCCAGTCGCGCAGCATTGCGTTCGGCGCTCAGCTTGGCCATTTTCGGCCCGGCGCCGAGCAGCGCCAGGCCGGCGATACCTTGCAGCAGGTCACGGTAGCCCGGGCCGAGCCGGTCGCCGAGCTGGCCCAGCAACTCCATGCCGCCATAGATCGCGGCCCCCACCGCCACGGTGGTCAGCAGGGCCGCGAGGCCGGCCATGGCGGCCAGCACCAGCGCGCCGGCGGCGGCGACCAGGCCCAGCGCCTCCAGGCCGGTATGCAGCCAGCCCTCGATATCCAGCACGAATTCCACCTGCAGCGTCGGACCGCCGATGAAGGTGTTCGGGCTACCGGACTTGATATGCGCACCGCAGGTCATCTTACTGCTCAGTCGCGCCGCCGGCTTGCCGTTGATGTACACGGTAGCGCTGCCTTCGGCGATGGTGACCGGGAAGGGCCAGGGGGGATGCGCCACGGGAAAGCCGGTACAGGAACTGGACACGTCCTCGCCGGCACGCATGGCATTGCGCAAGTTGACGAATACGTTGGGACTGCCCCTTATGAGTTCACCGGTGGTTGGCTCGGGCAGATCGAAGATGGTCGACAGCCCCTTCACCAGCTGGAACATCGACAGGCCACCGGCGGCGACCGAACCCGCCAGGATCACCACCGCCAGGCCGCCTGTTGCCGCGGTCGCCGCAATGATGGCCGCGCCAATGAGAGCGCCTGCGACCGCGCCGGCGAGCATGGCAGCAACTCCGAATCCATGGGCGATGTCGTCGCCCAACCGCGCTGCGGCCTGTACATCCATGCTGAGACTCCGCCTGCGATGCGATACGCATCTTCCCTGGGGCCAGTGGGTGGCCCGAGCGGCGGATTATCAAAGAGTAACCGGGGGCGCGGCAAGAGCTGGAAGGCAGTCTGTCGTCACAGGGGACCACTAGCGCTTCACGCCGCCGGCGGGAAGGAACCAAACGGCTGGGGTGCACCCTTGTCCTTGCTCGCCTGTCCGCGTTGGATCTTCGAAAAACAATTGAAATCAGAGCGTTATTTTTGTGCGACAGTTTTGGTTCTGCGAATCCACTGCGAGTGCCAGTGGACGCCCCGGCGAATCCCGACTTGTGCACAGGCCGGAATTTTTTAGCGCGCTAATGGAAAACCAATGACACTTCGCCTGATTCATGGATGGATGATCGTTCTGATGGTGGCTGTCCTGGGCCTGGGAGTCCTGACCCCAGTGCTCTCCAACAGCCTCTTGCTGCTGATGGACCGAACCAATTTCATTCCTGCTGAATCGTCCATCTGGACCTTTGAACCGACCCTGATCAACCAGGGTTCCTCTTCCTATTGGCTATACGGTGAAGATCAGCAGTACTACTTCTATTTTTCCTACGCCCAAGACCAACCTTACCGGTTGATTGCCAAAACCAACCGTTGCCCCGGATTCGACAAGCACGAGGTGCAGACCTGGTGCGCTCCCTGACGTCGTGGCCGTGGATTATGCTGCGCGTGCGGGGCGCCTGTCGGGCGGGCGCTGCCAGGTGAGATAAGACATGGACAGGTTTCAGGAAATGCAGGTGTTCGTCTGTGTCGCCCAGGAGCAGGGGTTCGCCGCGGCTGCGCGGCGCCTTAACCTGTCGGCGGCCAGCGTCACCCGGGCCGTGGCAGCCCTCGAACAGCGCATCGGCACCCAGTTGCTGGTACGCACCACCCGCAAGGTGCACCTGAGCGAAGCCGGGCAACGTTATCTGGAGGACTGCCGACGCATTCTCGCCGAGGTGCAGGATGCCGAGGCCTCGGCCGCCGGCATCCACGCCCAGCCACGGGGGCAACTGAGCCTGACTGCGCCGGTGCTGTTCGGCGATCTGTTCGTCACCCCGCTGCTGGTGCGCTACCTGCAGCGTTATCCACAGGTCAGCATCAACGCCTTGCTGGTGGACCGAGTGGCGAACATGGTGGATGAAGGCATCGATGTGGCGGTGCGCATCGGCGAATTGCCGGACAGCGGCCAGCACAGCATCCGAGCAGGCCAGGTGCGCCGGGTGGTCTGTGCAGCCCCCGGATTCCTGGCGGCCCAAGGTTGCCCCCAGCACCCCGATGACCTGCGCCAGGCTCCGCTGATTGCGCCATCCTCCACCGGCCAGGCGCGCCACTGGCAATTCAACGACGCCGGGCGCGCTCTGAGCCTGCGCCCGGAACCGCGGCTGCTGGTGAGCGCCAACCAGGCCGCCATCAGTGCCGCCTGCCTGGGGCTGGGCCTGACCCGGGTGCTGTCCTATCAGGTGGCCGATCAGGTCGCTGCCGGCCAGCTGCAGATCGTGCTGGCGGATTTCGAGCTGCCGCCCTTGCCGATCCACGTGGTGTACCAGGGCGGTCGCAAGGCGCCGGCGCGGGTACGCAGCTTTGTCGATTTCGCCGTGCAGGCCCTGCGCGAGCATCCATCGCTCAATACTTGATCAGCTTTATTGCACTGGCTGAAATGCCGGATTGCGATTTCTGGTGATTCTGTTGTTTTGCGTCATGGACCAAGATGGCCCTGCCAGCGCGGCCCTTCGACCGCGTCCCAGCCTGCGGAGTCGAGCATGTCCCTGCTTCCCATCAAGTTCTACAACTTTCCCCGGTCCGGCCACGCTCACCGTGTCGAGCTGATGCTGTCGCTGCTGGACCTGCCTACCGAAACCATCTTTGTCGACCTGGCCCAGGGTGCCCACAAGCAGCCCGAGTTCCTGGCCCTCAACGCCTTTGGCCAAGTACCGGTGATCGATGACCAGGGCACGGTGCTGGCGGACTCCAACGCGATCCTGGTGTACCTGGCGCAACGCTATGGCCGCGGCCGCTGGTTGCCCACCGACCCGGTGGGCGCGGCGCAGGTACAGCGCTGGTTGTCGGTGGCGGCGGGGCCGATCGCCTTCGGTCCGGCGGCGGCGCGACTGATCACGGTGTTCGGCGCCACCTTCAATGCCGAGGAGGTCATTGCCCGGGCCCACGGCCTGCTCAAGGTCATGGACCAGGAACTGGCGAACCGGCCGTTCCTGGTGGGTGAACAGGCGACCATCGCTGACGTCGCCGGCTACAGCTATATCGCCCACGCGCCGGAGGGCAACGTGTCCCTGGCCGATTATCCCAACGTGCGGGCCTGGCTGGCGCGGATCGAGGCCTTGCCGGGCTTCGTGCCCATGCCGTCCACGGCGGCGGGGCTCAAAAGCGCCTGAGGCGCACCTGCGGAGGCAGCACCATGAGCAGCAGTTCCCCCTGGCATGCCGGCGAGCGGCAGTTGCAGGCCCGGGCCGGAGTGGCCGAGCGCATGGAGGCCTTTGGCACCAAGGTGATCCGCCAGGCGATGCCGGATCAGCACCGGCAGTTCTACGGGCAGTTGCCGTTCATCCTGGTGGGCGCGGTGGATGCCCAGGGCAACCCCTGGGCGAGCATTCTCGAAGGCCCGCCCGGTTTCGCCCAGGCCCCCGAGGCGACCCGGCTGCGCCTGGGCAGCCTGCCGGCCGCCGACGACCCCGTGCAGTTGCAGGAAGGTGCGGCCCTGGGCTTGCTGGGCATTGAACTGCACACCCGGCGGCGCAACCGCCTCAATGGCCGGGTCAGTGCTGTGGACCGCCACGGCTTCAGCGTGACGGTGCAACAGGCGTTCGGCAATTGCCCGCAATACATCCAGCAGCGCGAGCTGCAGCAGGTGCCCTTGAGCGACCCCGCCAGCCGGCCGGCACAGTATCGCGACGGCCTGGATCCTGAGGCTCGGGCCCTGATCGGTGGCGCCGACACTTTCTTTGTCGCCAGCTACGTCGACCTGGACGGCCAGCGCTCGGTGGATGTGTCCCACCGTGGCGGCCAGGCCGGGTTCGTCCGGGTCGAGGGCAATTGCCTGACCATCCCGGATTTTGCCGGCAACCTGCACTTCAACACCCTGGGCAACCTGCTGCTCAACCCCCGGGCCGGCTTGTTGTTCATCGACTTTCCCAGCGGTGAGCTGCTGCAGCTCAGTGGCCGCACCGAAATCATCCACGACGGGCCGCTGGTCAAGGCTTTCCAGGGCGCCGAGCGGTTGTGGCGCTTTACCGTGGAGCGGCTGGTACGGCGCCCGGCGGCGCTGTCCCTGCGTTGGCAGTTGCAGGGTTTTTCCCCCAACAGCCTGCTGACCGGCAGTTGGCCGCAAGCCGAGGCTCGGCTGCGCGCCACGGCCCTGGGCCAGCAGTGGCGGCCATTGCGGGTGACCCGGATCGAGGACGAAAGCAGCAGCATTCGCTCCTTCTACCTGGAGCCGGCGGATGCAGCCGGCGCCCCGAGCTTTGTGCCCGGCCAGCACCTGCCCGTGCAGGTCGTGCTCGACGGCCAGCCGCTGATTCGCACCTACAGCCTGTCCAGCGCGCCTTCCGATGATTTTCTGCGTATCAGCGTCAAGCGCGAGGGCCAGGTTTCCCGCCACCTGCATCAGGCACTCAAGGTCGGCGACTTGCTGCAGGCCCGCGCCCCACAGGGGCGTTTCACTGCCGATGCGCTGTCGTCACAGCCACTGGTGCTGCTGGCGGCCGGGGTCGGCATCACACCGTTGCTGTCGATGCTGCGGGAGGTGCTGTACCAGGGCCTGCGCACCCGGCATACCCGGCCCACCTGGTTGATCCAGGGTTCGCGCACGCTTGCCGAGCAACCCTTTGCCAAGGAGCTACAAACCCTGCTGGCGCAGGCTGGGGATTCAGTGCGGCTGCTGCGCCTGCTCAGCCAGCCGGAAGCCGGGGCCCGGCCGGGTGCTGGCTTCGATCATTGCGGGCGCATCGATGTGCAACTGCTGCTGGCGCAACCGGACCTGGATCTTGACCGCGCAGACTTCGTGCTCTGCGGCCCCGGGGCCTTTACCCAGGGCCTGTACGACAGCCTGCGGGACCTGGATATCGACGACCGGCAGATCCATGCCGAAACCTTCGGCCCTTCGACCCTGCGCCGCCGGCCGGACCCCGAGGCCGTGCCCTTTGCCCAACCGCCTGCCGCCACCCGGGCCGTGGCGGTGCGGTTCCAGCAGGCCGGCCGGGAGCTGTCCTGGGAGCCGGCCAGCGGCAGCCTGCTGCAACTGGCGGAGAGTGCCGGCCTGCATCCGCCATTCAGTTGCCGTGGCGGCTCCTGCGGCACTTGCCAGACTCGGTTGATCAGCGGCCAGGTGAATTATCCACAGGTGCCTGCACAGTTACCGGATCCGGGGCAGGTACTGATCTGCTGCGCGGTGCCGGCGGCTGTGGATAACCTGGTGCCAGCGTTGGTGCTGGACCTGTAGAAGCGGGAAAAACTCCTTGCGGCGATTGCTGCCAACCGCGCTGCTGCGTAGGCTGGCGGCTGCTTTGTCGCAGTAGCTGCGGGTTGTAAGTGAGGGGGGAAGGCCCTGCGGTTCTTTTCGCTGCCTCGCGGGCCCGGCAGCGGCTACAGGCGATGTCGATCAGGTGTATGGCGCCCGGTATTCCGGGGCTTTTGCGTTAAAGGGAATCAACGATTCATGCTCCCCCGGTTTTTGCTCCGTCTTTGCGCCGTGCTGGTCTGCGGGCTGCTGCTCAATGCCTGTCGTCATGAAGAGGGGCCGCCGCTGGATCAGCAACTCTATATCTGGCAACGCCAGTGGACCCCGGCCCACGCCGACGCCCTGGCAGGCTCGCGGGCGGACTTTTCCACCGTCCGGGTGCTGGCCCTGCAGGCTTTTCCACAGGCCGGCTGGAGCCGGGCGCGGATCGACGCCGCCTTGCTCAAGCAAGACGGTCGCCCACTGATTGCGGTGGTGCGCCTGGATGGCCAACTGCCGTCCCTGAACCAGGACGACATCCTCCAGCAGGTGCAGCAACTGCTGGCCGACTGGCAAGGGCAGGGCCTGACCCTGGCCGGCCTGGAGATCGACCACGATGCCGGCAGCGCCCGGCTGCCGGCCTATGCCGGGCTCCTGCGGCGGCTGCGCGAGGTGCTGCCGCAGCAGCTGGCCCTGAGCATCACCGCGCTGCCCGCCTGGCTCGACAGCCGCGAGTTGCCCGGGCTGCTGGCTCAGGTCGACAGCAGCGTGCTCCAGGTACATGCGGTCAGCGACCCCCGGCGCGGGCTGTTCGACCCGCACCAGGCTGAACAATGGGCCAGGCGCTGGGCTGGGGTCAGCGACAAGCCGTTCTACCTGGCCCTGCCTGCCTACGGCGTGGCCTTGCTGCCCGGCACCGCCCAGGCTCCAGTGGTGGAAAGCGAGGCGCCCATTGCGCGCCGGGGCCAGCGCCGGGAACTGATGGCCGACCCCGAGCAACTGAGCCAACTGGCCAAGACCCTGCGCAATGATCCGCCGGCCCATCTGGCCGGGCTGATCTGGTTTCGCCTGCCGCTCAAGGGCGATGTCCGCGCCTGGAGCCTGGATACCCTGCGCGCGGTGGCCCGTGGAGACGTGCTGGACAGCCGCTTGGGCATCAGCCTGCAGGAGCAGGACGGTCTCTTCGATATCCGCTTGGACAACCCGGGCAATCTCGACCGCCCTTTGCCTGAACAACTGACCCTGGCCGTTGCCCAATGCGACGGATTCGACGGGCTGGGCGGTTATTCCGCCGAGCTGCGTGACGGCCAGCTGCTATTGACCCGCCAGCAGGCCGGCCGTCTGGCGGCGGGCGGCACCCGGGCCGTGGGCTGGGCCCGCTGTACAAAAATTGACCAAGGAGCTGCACATGTTCGTCCCTAGATCCCGCTACCTGCTGTGCCTGAGCCTGTGCCTGCCCTTGGCCCCGGCCCTGGCCTGCGGTCCGACCTTCCCCATGCGCCTGCTGGAGGATCGCCCGCAGACCCTGGCGCAGTTGCCGGAAGGCAGCTTCCAGTTCGAAGTGTCCCGCCTGGGCAAGCCCATCGTCGGGCTCAAGCCAGTGGTCAAGGATGCCTTCAGCCGCGATTACAACCTGCCTGACAGCTACGAGGTGCAGGCGCGCAACTGGGCGGAACAGCAAGGGCTGGACGACGCCCAGAAAGCCCTGGTCGGGCAGTTGCGCACGCTCAATGACGGGCGCGTGGCGGAGCAGCAAGGGGCCAGCCTGCCGCCGCAGATCAACCTCTACACCGCGGGCGCGGTGGCCTTCGGCGCCGGGGATCATGAGCTGGCGGCGGAGTATTTCCGCAAGGTGCTGGCGCTGCCCGCCGAGCAGCGGGCGCTGCGCAGTACCTGGGCCGCCTACTCCCTGGGCCGGGCCCTGCAAGCCATCAGTGAAGAAGCCAACGAGCTGGACGACCAGGGGCGCAGCGACACCTTGCTGGCGGCGCGCCAGGCCTTCGTCCAGACCCGCCAACTGAGCATCGACGGCTTCAGCGACCCCCTGGAGCTGGGCATCGCCAGCCTGGGAGAAGAGGCGCGCATTCTGAAGAACCAGAACCACTGGAGCGAGGCCATCGACCTGTATGCCAGCCAGAACCTGCTGGGGTCGGAGGTCGGCTACAGCTCGCTGAAGCAGGTGGTGGGCGAGTTGGGCGGCCTGTCGGACGCGCAATTGCTGGAGCAGCTCAAGCAGCCCTCGGTGGCGCGCTTGCTCACGGCTTCACTGGTTTCGCACCAGGGCTGGTCCTTCGGTGAAAAGCCGGAGGCCGAGCAAAAACTGATCAAGCTGCTGAGCCAGGGCACCGCCGGCACCTTCGACAACGCCGATCGCCTGGCGGCGCTGAATTACCAGAACGGCGATTTCGCCACCACCCGGTTGCTGCTCGAGCATGCCGGCGACGGTGGCCTGGCCTGGTGGCTGCGGGCCAAGCTGGCCGTGCGCGACGGCGACAAGGCTGCGGCCGCAGCCGCTTACGCCAAGGCCGCCGCGGCTTTCCCCCGGGACGAGAGCTGGGGCTTTCGCGGCGACTACGACGGCAACTATGAAGACCTCAAGCCGGGCTGCCGGGTAGAAGGCGAAAGCGCCTTGCTGGCCCTGGACCGTGGCGACTATGTGCAGGCGTTCGAGCTGCTCTACCGCAGTGGCGACATTTACTGGCACGACGCGGCAACCGTGGCTGAGCGAGTGCTGACCCTGGATGAACTCAAGCATTTCGTCGACGCCCAGGTTCCGGCGCCGCCGCTCGTCCCCCAGCAGCCCGATGCCTACTACGAGAGCCTGCCGATTGCCGCCCAGGTACGCGAACTGCTGGGCCGGCGGCTGTTGCGCGAGGGCCGCTACGAAGAGGGCTGGGGCTACTTCTACACCCCCGAGCGCCAGGCGATCGCCAAGGCCTACGGCGAGTACCGGCGCAGCGCCGAGTCGGCCTGGCTGCCAACCCGGCGAGCCGAGGCCTATTACCAGGCGGGCAAGCTGGCACGGGCGTCGGGGATGGAGATCCTCGGCTACGAGATGGGGCCGGACTACCACAGCCTGTGGGGCAGCTACAGCCTGGAAATCCCGCCGGTACAGGCTGGCCCGCTGATCAGCGCCGACGAAGTGCAGCGCCAGCAGGCCACCACTGCCGAACCCGATGTGCGCTACCACTATCGCTACGTGGCCGGCGAGCTGGGCAACCAGGCGGCGGACTTCCTGCCCCACACCAGCCAGGCCTATGCCGCGGTGCTGTGCAAGGCGGCGCGCTGGACCCGGGGCAGCGATGCCGAGATCGAGTACTACCGGCGCTATGTGCAGAACGGTCCCTTTGTGGAGTGGGCCGGCAACTTCGGCATGAACTGTGAGGAACCGGACTTCGGCAGCGCCAACAAGCGCTACCTGACCCAGTGGCTGGACGCATCCCGTTCTGCGGTGGCCGAGCACAGGCTGGCTGCCGGCGCCGGTGCCGGCGTGCTGCTGTTGGGGGCGGCCTACCTGTTCCGACGCCGCCGCGCGGTGTCCTCGCACAAGGCGACATAAAGGCGTGCCCAGGATCCTGTAGCCGCTGCCGCAGGCTGGGTACGAGCTGGGCGGCACTCCGACGCAGCGGTCGCGGCGATCTCTGGGGCGAACATTTTGACGGGGATCGCCAGGCAAGGTCCTGCGGACCTTCGCGCAGTTTCGCCGAGGCTCGGCAGCGGCTACAGGTGCCGTCAGGCCTGCTGGACGAACGTCAGGCGCAGGGCGAAGCCGATCAGCAGGCTGCCGAACAGCCATTGCTGCACTCGTTGCGCCGACGGGCTGCGCTGCATCCAGCGGCCCAGCCCGGCACCGGCCAGGGCGTAGCAGCAGTCGAACAGGCCGCCCACGGCCACCAGCAGCACCCCCAGGGTCATGAATTGCGGGACCACCGCACCGGCCTGGGGATCGACGAACTGCGGCAGCAGTACCGAACAGAACAGCAATGCCTTGGGGTTCAGCAGGTTGGTCAACAGGCCGCGCTGGATCGCCTCGCGCCAGCGCAGGGGCGTGGCTGCGGCGGTGCCGGGCTCAAGGTTGGGCAACAGGTTCGCCCGCAGGCACTGGATACCAATCCACAGCAGGTAGGCGGCGCCCGCCAGGCGTACCAGGTCGAAGGTCCAGGGCGCGGCCTTGAACAGCGCCGCCAGGCCCAGCGCGGCCAGGGCCACATGGCAGCCGCGGGACAGGGCCAGGCCCAGCGCGGTGGCCAGAGCCTGGGCCCTGCCCTGGCGGGCGCCGGTTTGCAGCAGCAGGATCATGTCGGGGCCGGGCAGCAGGTAGACCACCGCCAGAGCCAGGAAATACATCCACAGTTGCGCCACCTTGCACCCCCTTCGTTGTCGAGTCGGTGCGCCCAGTTTAGGGCCACAGGGCAGGGCAGGTGCTTGCGTAATCAACCAACGGGAAAGCTGAAATTGGCATAATGTTCCACGAATGAACGGAATCACCATCTGGATATGCCAAACATGAAACTTGATGCCTATGACCGCAAGATCCTCGCCGCGCTGCAGCGCGATGGTCGCCTGAGCAACGTGCAGCTGGCCGAAGAGATCGGCCTGTCGCCGTCACCCTGTCTGCGTCGGGTGCGCATGCTGGAAGAGGCCGGGGTGATCCGTGGCTACCAGGCCACCCTGGACCGCGACGAGGTGGGCCTGGGGCTGACCGTGTTCGTCGGGGTCAAGGTGGAGCGACACAACGATGCCGAGGCCGAAGCCTTCCGCCAGGCGGTATTGCAGTTGCCGGAGGTGATCTCGGCGTTCCTGGTATCGGGTGAATCGGATTTCCTGCTGCAAGTGGTGGTCCCGGACCTGCGTGGGTATGACCGCTTTCTGACCGGCCACTTGCTGAAGATCCCCGGGGTCAGCGACATCCGCAGCAACTTCGCGATTCACACGGTGAAAACCCCGGGGCCCCTGCCATTGGGGCATCTACCGGGCTGAAGGGGTCAGGTCCACCAGTAGCGCACCAGGTGGAAGAAGATCGGCGCGGCAAAGCACACCGAATCCAGGCGATCGAGCATGCCGCCGTGGCCCTCGATCATGTGCCCCCAGTCCTTGACCCCGCGGTCGCGCTTGATCGCCGACATGACGATGCCGCCGGCAAAGCCCAGCAGGTTGATCAGCAGGGCGATGAGGAATGACTGCCAGACATTGAACGGGGTGATCCAGAACAGCGCCCCGCCGATCATCGAAGCCAGCAGGATGCCGCCGACAAAGCCTTCCACGGTCTTGGACGGCGACAGGTTGGGGGCGATCTTGCGCTTGCCGAAGAGTTTTCCACAGACGTACTGCAGCACGTCCGAGAGCTGCACCACGATCACCAGGTAAGCGATCAGCAGCAGGTTGCGGCCTTCATAGCCGGCGATGTCCAGGGTCAGCAGGGCGGGCACGAAGGACACGCAGAACACCGCGATCATCAGCCCCCACTGGACCTTGGAGGCACGCTCCAGGAAGTGCGTGCTGTCGCCACCGAGCGACGCGAGGATCGGCAGCAGCAGGAACACGTAGACCGGAATGAAGATCGAGAACAGCCCGTACCAGTCGGAGTAGATCAGCAGGTATTGCAGGGGCAGGGCCAGGTAGAAGGCCGCCACCAGGGCCGGGTAGTCGCTGCGCCGGGTCGGGGTCAGGGTGAGGAATTCCCGCAGGGCATAGAACGAAACCGCATAGAACAGCAGGATCACCGCCGCGGTGCCGAGCCAGAAGGCGATACCGATCACCAGCACCATCACCCACCAGGCATTGATCCGCGCATTGAGGTTGTCGATCACCGGGTTGGGCGCGCCACGGGTGCGCCACTGGAGGATGAAACCGATCAGCGAGGCCAGCACCAGAATGGCGCCGATGCCGCCGAATAACATCAGGGTCTGCTTATCCATCTCAGGTGTGCTCCGGGGCCAGGGCCAGCAGCGCGGCGCGGCTGCGTTCGAGGAAGTGTTCCTTGGTTTCGTCTTCTTCCAGGGTCAGGGGGGCGCCGAAACTGGTGGTGCACAGCAGCGGCAGGGGCAGGAAGCGGCCCTTGGGCATGACCCGGTTGAGGTTGGCGATCCACACCGGAATCACCTCAACCTGTGGATAACGCTTGGCCAGGTGGTAGATCCCGCTCTTGAACGGCAGCAGGCCGTCTTCGGGGTTGCGCGTGCCTTCCGGAAAGATGATCAGCGAGTCGCCGTTCTCCAGGGCATCGATCATGGGTTGCAGGGGGTTGTTATCCACAGCCTCCTTGCGCTCGCGGTCGATCAGCACGCCGTTGAACACCCGATTGATGATGTAGCGGCGCAGGTTGCTTTTCTGCCAGTAGTCGGCGCCGGCCACGGGCCGCGTCAGTTTGCGCAGGGCCGGCGGCAGGGAGGCCCAGAGCAGTACGAAGTCGCCGTGGCTGCTGTGGTTGGCGAAGTAGATCCGCTGCACCGCGCGCGGTGCCGAGCCCAGCCACAGGCTGCGGGCGCCGGTGATGCTGCGGGCGGCGGAGGTGATGAGATTGGCGACCAGAGGTTCGAACATGGGCATTCCTTATCCGGCAAAGGTCAGCCAGGGGCTGACCAGGATCACGCTCAGTATCACCAGCACTTGTGCTGCCAGCAGTAATGCCTGGCGGCGCAGCAGGCCCAGGGCCCCGCGGCTGCGTTGGTCCCAGGGCCGGCCGCCGCGCTGCGCGGGTTGCAGGCCGAGGGCGCTCAGGGCCTGGTCCAGGGCCTGGGTACTGTGTTCCAGGGTAGTTGGGGCGTCGGCCACGCGTTGAAACAGGTCGGCGTCGAAGGCTACCCGCAGCGCCAGGTACTTTTCCACAACCCCCAGCAGCACCAGGGCCAGGCTGACCAGCAGCCCGCCCAGGGTGACGCTGGTCAGCAGGTACTGGCCCAGGCCATACAGCGCGCCGAGCAGGGTCAGGCCTGTGGATAACTGATCCAGGGCGCGGCCCCGGCGCAGCAGGCTGGCCACGCTGTAGAGCTGCATTTCAGTGGACATGGGCCGTTCTCCCGGCGCTGCTCAGGGCTTGCAGCGCCTGGCGGTGGGCGGGGTGCAGGACGATCTGCGGGCGGGCCCGCTGGATCTGCACGATGGCGGCATCCACCGTGGCTGCGCGGCCGCTGTGCAGCAGCCAGGCGGCAATCGCCGTGGCGCTGCGCGAATAACCCAGGGCGCAGCACACCAGCAGCGGCCCTTGCTGGCGCAGGCGTTCGATGGCGTGGGCGGCGGCCAGGCACTGCTCGGCACTGGGGGCGCACAGGTCCAGCACCGGCAGGCTCTGGTAGGCCCGCAGCCCGCGGCTGTCCAGGGACAGCTCGGCGCACAGGTCGAGCACGGCGTCGAACGGGCTGTCCTTGAGCTCGGCCGGTGTCGGCAGGCGCCCGAGCCAGACGTTATCCACAACCGGGTCCGGCTGTGGATGTTTTCTTGTCCACAGCCGCGAGTTGATCCAGGCCGCCGCCAGGTAAGGCGCCAGCAACCAGCGTGCAGCGGGGCTGAGGCTGCCGTCCTGGCGCTTCTGGAAACCCTCGGCACCCAGCAGGGCGTAGTTCAGGGCCACCAGCAACAGCGCCATGCCGGGCCAGATCAGCCACAGCGCGGCGCCGCCCCAGGCAAAGGCTGCCCCGGCGAACAGCGCCGCACCCAGGCCATAGCGCAGGGCCAGCTGGCGGCGCTTCGGGTCCTGGGCCGCACGGGCACTGAACAATGGGCTGGGACGGTCCAGCGGCCATAGCCAGACACACAGCCAGCCGGCCAGGGCGCCTGTGGGTACATCGATGAAGTGGTGTTGATAAGTACTCAGCACCGAGACCCCGATCAGCGCGAACCAGCCATGCACCAGCCAGCGCCAGAAGCCCTGGGTATGCCGTGCGTAGCAGACCCAGAGCACCACCAGCAGGGCGATGTGCAGCGACGGCGCCTGGTTGAAGGGCTTGTCGAAGCCGGCCAGCACCGCGAACAGCCAGCCGAAAACCCCGTCCAGTTCCGGCCGGGAGAAGGTAAAGCTCAATGGCCAGATCAGGAAGCAACTGACCGCGATCACCTGGGCGGTGAGCAGGCGCAGGGCGTGGCGCTTGAGCTCGTCACGGCTGCGCGGCAACAACAGGGAGAAGCCGTAGAGCAGGTCGATGGACCAGTAGGGCACGATGGTCCAGGCCCAGAACGGCATGTGCCGTTCCCAGTCGAAGACCATGCTGCCGACGTCGTCGCGCTGGGCGGTGACCCAGGTGGCGAAGCCGTAGGTGCTGAAGAACAGCGGTGCCAGCAACAGCAGCCAGAGCACCGCGGGTTTCAGCAGGCCCGGCTCCCGGGCCGGCAAGGCGCCTGCGGCCATCATTGCACCCGTTGCGCCAGGGATACGCTGAAAATCCCCCATTCATCCACACGCATGGTGACCTTGCGAAAGCCGGCGGCCTCCACCAGTTGGTCCATCTCCGCCTGGGTGCGGCGGCGCATGACCCAGGCCTGGCCTTCGCGGTGGCTGGTCAGGGCGCGGGCGATCAGTTCCAGCTGCGGGTGCCACGGCTGGCCGGTGTACACCAGGTAGCCGCCGGGCTCCACGGCACTGGCCAGGCCCGCCAGGGAGCCGCCGACCATCTGGTTGTCGGCGAACAGCTCATAGAGCCCGGAGACCACCGCCAGGGTGGGTTTCGGGTCCAGGGCTGCGAGGTCCTCGCGGTCGAAGGCGTTGCCTTTGACGAAGCGGGCGATGTCCCCCAGGCCTTTCTCCTGGATCAGCGCACTGCCGTCGCGCACGTTGATATCGCTGTAGTCGCGCAGCAGGATCGACTCCGGCAGCGGGCTGACCCCTTGCAGGGCTTCGAGGATGTAGCGGCCGTGGCCGGCGGCGATATCGACGATGCGCACTTCGCTGTTTTGCTCACGGAGTTTTTCCATGGCCAGGCGCAGCAGTTCTTCCACATGCAGCTTGCGCTGGCGGATGCCGCGCCAGCCGATGGAGTTCAGGTAGTTCTGGTCGATCATCCGGCCCAGTGCGGAATGCCCGGTGGGGCGGTTGCGGTAGACGTAGTCCAGGGTGCTGCCGGAGTCGAAACCGGTGTCGAAGCCCAGCTTGACCCCCGCCGACAGCTGGCTGCCCAGGCGCATGCTGGCACGGGTGGCGCGCCAGTACAGGTCGCGCAGGGAATTGTGCGGCAGCGGCGCGGCCAGGGCTTCGGACTCGGCGCAGGTAACGCCCAGGCGGTCGGCGTCCAGCAGGGCAGGGCGGTTCAGCGGGCGCTCGAAATTCTGCAGGATGAAGCGACGGATGCTGGCCATGGCCGGCGCCCGGTTCTTTTCCCCCAGGGTGTCGTGGAAGAAGCCCGGGAGGATGTGCTTTTCCTTGTGCAGGCTGCCCAGGCGCTCGAAGAACTGCTCCTGGGGCTTGCGATGCACCACGAAGTCGGAGCCGGAGATCAGCAACTGGGTCGGCACCTGGATCGCCTGGGCGTCGGCTACCACCCGGTCTGCCGCTTCATACAGGCCCAGCAGTACATTCACCGAGATCGCCTTGGTGATCAGCGGGTCGCTGTCATAGCTGCGGACCCGCTCCGGGTCGTGGCTCAGGAAGCGCGCCTTGACGTAGCTGTTGACGAAGAAGTTGCCACGAAAGCGCCGCATCAGGGCCAGGCCGGGCCGGGCGAAGGGCACGTACAGCTTGACCTTGAACGCCGGCGAGGCCAGCACCAGGGAGCGGATGCGCGGCGCGTAGTCGTGGACCCAGGTGGACGCGATCACCGCGCCCACGCTCTGGGCCACCACGGCGATGTTTTCCTCGGCAATCCCGTGGGCGCTGCCCAGGTGATCACAGAAGGTCTGCACGTCGCGCACGCTGGTAGCGAAGCTCGGGCTGTCGCCACGGGCGCCCGGCGACTGGCCATGGCCACGGGCATCCCAGGCGAAGAAATCGAACTGGGGCAGGTTCAGCTCTTCCACCAGGTGGGCAATGCGCCCGGAGTGTTCGTGACCGCGGTGGAACAGCATCACCGCTTGCCGCGGTTCGCCAGGGGCCACTTCAGTGGCTGGCCAGTGGCGGTAGAACAGTTCGACACCGTCATGGGTTCGGAACGTCTGGTGTTGAGCGTCGCGCATAGCCATTTCCTTATGCAGAGGGAGCATTGTGCTGAACTTCTTTGAGGCCCTGGCGGACCCGATTGATCAGGGTGTAGACCAGCAGTGCGGCGACCAGTGCCAGCACGCCGTTTATCCACAGGGCGCTGAGCCAGCCCAGGGCGATGCCGGTGGCCAGCACGCCGAGGATGAAGGCGCGGTCGCTCTTGCCCATGGGCCCGTCGTAGCGCCGCGAGGCCCCGACCATGGGCCCGAGCACCCCGGCGTATTCACTGAACAGCGCCAGCAGGGTCACGGCCAGCACCAGCAGCAGGCTGGCCCCGGGCAACAGGGCGAAAGGCAGGATCAGGGCGCTGTCGGCGACCACGTCGCAGAGTTCGTTGAGGTAGGCCCCCAGGCGCGATTGCTGGCCGAATTCCCGCGCCAGCATGCCGTCGATGGCATTGAGCGCCATGCGCAGGATCATCCACAGGGGAATCAGGGCGAACAGCCAGGCATGGCCGGGGAACAGGGCGATGACGGTGCCGACCAGGACCGAGATGACGGCGGCCAGGACAGTGATCTGGTTGGCCGTGGTGCCGTTGTCGTACAGGCGCTGCACCAACGGCCGCAGCAGGTTCTGAAAGCGCGGTTTGAGCTGGTAAATCGAGAGCATGATGGGACGGTTCCTTGTCGCACGCGGTGAGCAGGGCTGGATTATTGCCTTAAATGCCAGGGGGCTGACATCAGAAGTTTTGTCATGAGCAAACAGCTGTCTCTGTGTCTACGACGTACGCAATAGATGAAAAGGCATGGCGCGGGACAAAAATTTCACTCGGCTCGTTATATAGTAACGAATTGTTTCGAATTTCTTCGGCCCGTGGGTTTATCCACAGGGCCGGACCAGAGCGGCGGGGTGGTATGCAAGTCGATCTTGAGACGCAAGGTGGCGAGGTGGCTGCCTTGCCACGGTTTCAGCAGGCGGCGTCCCATGCGGCGCGTTTGCAGCGCTGGGGCGCCGCTTTGCTGGGCCTGGCGGTGCTGGGGCTGGTGGCGGCGGTGTTTGTCGATCTGTTTGCGGCGCTGACCATCTGGCCGGCACTGCTGGTGAACCTTTCGTGTGCCTTGCTGGTGGTGGTGGCCGGGCTGCAATCGGCGTGCTGGGTCAGCCGCTGGCGCGAAGAGGTCATCACCCCGGCGCCGGTTGTCACGCCCGAGGCCGTGGAGGATCGGCAGCCACAGGGCCGGCTGGCGGCTGCCCTGACCCTGCGCGGGCGGCGCCTGTTGCAGCAGATCGGCGCGCCTACCCTGTGGCTTGGTGGCTGGTCGCTGCTGATCCTGTATAGCGTGGTGCAGGTGTTCAACCTGTCGTTGCCCGCCACCGCCCTGGGCCTGAGTGCCAGCGTGGTGGCGGTCCTGGCTCTGCTGCTGGCGTTTGCCCTGCTGGTGCTGGAACGCCAACTGGCCCAGGAGCACCCAGGGGAATGGCCGGAAGCCGGCGCCCTGGCGCAGCTGCTGCGGGTGGCGATTATCTGTTTGCTGGTGAGCGCCCTGTGCCTGTTGTTCAGCAGCGACACGGCCTTGTGGCCAGTACGGCTGGCGGTGCTGACGGGGCTGCTGCCGGCATTGGTGGCCGGCGAGTTGTTGTTGCGCGCGGTGCTGTCGCTGTTCAGCCCACAGCGCGAACAGCTGGAGCCACGGCTTCTGGCCCACAGTTTTGTTGCCGACATGCTGCGTTGGCCGCCCCAACCCCTGCTCAGCCTGCAGCATGAATTGCACAACCGTTTTGGCATCGATCTGCGGCAGATCTGGGCCTTCGCCTATATGCGCCGGGCCTTTGTACCGGTATTGCTGGTGGTGTTGGCGGTAGGTTGGCTGTTGACCGGCGTTCATGAACTTTCCATGCAAAATCGCGGTATTTACGAGCGTTTCGGCAAGCCGGTACAGGTCTTTGGCCCGGGCCTGCATCTGGGCCTGCCCTGGCCCCTGGGGCGGGTACTGACGGTGGAAAACGGCGTGGTCCATGAGTTGGCCACCAGCGTGGGCGAAAACTCGCAGCCGCTTCAAGCGGCCCCCGCCGAAGGCCCGGCCCCCGCCATTGCCAACCGCCTGTGGGATGCCAGCCACGTGAATGACAAATCCCAGGTGATCGCCAGCGGCAATGCCCAGCAACAGAGCTTTCAGATCGTCAACATGGACGTGCGCTTCGTCTACCGCATCGGCCTGGGCGACGCTGCGGCGCTGGCCGCCACTTACAACAGCAGCGATGTGCCGACGCTGATCCGCAGCACCGCCAGCCGCGTGCTGGTGCACGACTTTGCCTCGCGCACCCTCGATGGCCTGCTGGGGCAGGACCGCACCGGGCTGGCCGATGACATCGGCAGGGCCGTGCAGGGCGATCTGGACCGGCTCGACAGCGGGGTAGAGATTCTTGCCACGGTAGTCGAGGCCATCCATCCACCGGCTGGCGCGGCCAATGCCTACCACGGTGTGCAAGCGGCGCAGATTGGCGCCCAGGCGCTGATTTCCCGGGAACGTGGAGCGGCTGCCGAGCAGACCAACCAGGCGCAGTTGCAAGCCAGCGTGGCCCGCGACCAGGCCCAGGCCGATGCGCGCGAAGTGCAGGCGGCGGCCCAGGCTGCCGACCTGCGCTTTGCCGCCGAACAGAAAGCCTTCGCCAGTGCGGGGCAGGCCTTCGTTCTCGAGCAGTACCTGAGCCAGCTGAGCCAGGGCCTGAGCCAGGCCAAGCTGCTGATTCTTGATCATCGTCTGGGGGGGGACAGCGCGCCGACCCTCGACCTGCGTACGTTCACCTTGCCGGCCGACCCTTCGGCGCCGCGTAAAGCCGCTCAGCCAGGAGCCGTCCATTGAGCCAGTCCTCCCATTCCCACGATCACGCCGGCCACGACCACGGGCACGGCCATCACCACCATCACGGGCATCACCACCATCATCATGGGGCGCCGGCCGAGGCCGGGCCTTTCCCCTGGCGGCGCATGGGCTGGGCCGTGCTACTGGTGCTGTTTGCCGTGGCCGCGGCGAGCCTGGTGCAAGTGCGCTCCGGTGAGGCCACGGTGATCACCCGCTTCGGCAACCCGGCGCGGGTGCTGCTGGAGCCGGGCCTGAACTGGCGCTGGCCGGCACCCTTTGAAGCGGCGATCCCGGTGGACCTGCGCCTGCGCACCACGTCCAGTGGCTTGCAGGATGTGGGCACCCGCGACGGTTTGCGGATTATCGTCCAGGCCTACGTGGCCTGGCGGGTCCAGGGCGACGCGGACAATGTGCAGCGTTTCATGCGGGCGGTGCAGAACCAGCCGGACGAAGCGGCGCGGCAGATCCGCACCTTTGTCGGTTCGGCCCTGGAAACCACCGCCAGCAGCTTCGATCTGGCCAACCTGGTGAACACCGATGCCAGCCAGGTGCGCATCGCTGATTTCGAAGCGCAACTGCGCAAGCAGATCGAACAGCAATTGCTTTCCACTTACGGAGTGCGAGTGGTGCAGGTGGGAGTGGAGCGTCTGACCCTGCCCTCGGTGACCCTGACCGCCACCGTGGACCGCATGCGCGCCGAGCGTGAAACCATCGCCACGGAACGCACCGCCATCGGCAAGCGCGAAGCGGCGCAAATCCGCTCTGGCGCCGAACGCGATGCGCGGATCGTCCAGGCCGATGCCACGGTGAAGGCCGCGGATATCGAGGCGCAATCCCGGCTTGAAGCGGCGCAGATTTATGGCCGCGCCTACGCCAGTTCCCCGCAGCTGTACAACTTGCTGCGCTCACTGGACACCCTGGGTACTGTGGTGACTCCGGGCACCAAGTTGATCCTGCGCACCGACGCGGCGCCTTTCCGGGTGCTGGTGGATGGCCCGCCAAACCTGCCGGGCAAAGCCGCTGGTTCGCAACCATGAATAAGGTTCCACGTGGAACAAATGAGTTGAGCAGCCCGTGGATCCAGGCCGGGCGTCTGGCATTCATCGCCTTGTACGGGGTGACAGTACTGGCGGCGCTGGCCTGGGCCTTCTCCAATGTGCGGCAGATAGACCCGCAGAACCGGGCCATGGTCTTGCACTTTGGCAAATTGGAAAGGGTGCAGAGTGCCGGATTGCTCTTGGCCTGGCCCCAGCCTTTTGAGCAGGTGGTGCTGCTGCCCGCCGCCGACCGGGTACTGGAGCGGCGGGTGGAGGGTTTGCTGCGTTCCGAGGCGGCTCTGGAAGGGGACCGGGTTGCCACCCTGGCCACGCCTTTGAACGACACCCTGGCCGGGTCCGGTTACCTGCTGACTGGCGATGCCGGTGTGGTACAGCTGGACGTGCGGGTGTTCTACAAGGTCAGCGATCCCTACGCCTATGTGCTCCAGGCTGACCACGTGCTGCCGGCCCTGGATCGGCTGGTGACCCGCAGTGCCGTGGCCCTGACCGCCGCCCGTGACCTGGACACCATCCTGGTGGCGCGCCCGGAACTGATCGGCAGCGACAACCAGGCCGCCGAGCGTCGTGAGCGGCTGCGGGGCGATCTGCTGCAAAGCATCAACCAGCGCCTGGCGCAGTTGACCACCAGCGGCCAGGGCATTGGCGTCGAGGCAACGCGGGTGGATGTGCAATCGAGCCTGCCCGGCCCGGCGGTCAGCGCCTTCAACGCGGTGCTCACTGCCAGCCAGCAAGCCGACAAGGCGGTCGCCAACGCCCGCACCGAAGCGGAAAAACTGACCCAGGGCGCCAACCAGCAGGCGGACCGCAGCCTGCAAGTGGCCCATGCCCAGGCCAGCGAACGGCTGGCCCTGGCCCGGGCCCAGACTGCCACGGTGCAGAGCCTGGCCCAGGCGCAGCGCAACGGCACCGACCCGGAAATGCTGCTGCGTATCTACCGTGAACGCCTGCCGAAGATTCTCGGGCAGGCCGGTTCGGTGACCACGGTCAATCCCAAAGACGATTCACGCCTGATCATTCAGGGAGCCGAACAATGACTGCCACCACCCATGCCGCGCCCCCCGCCAGCATGCTGACCTCGGCCGAGCAACGCAGCGCCGCCCGCCAGTTGACCCTGGCCATGCTCGCCCTGGGGCTTCTGGCCCTTGGCCTGGTCTGGCGCTGGCTGGCCCCAGGGCAGGTGGGCGTCAGCCAGTTGCTGTTGGGTGTCGCCTCGCTGCTGGTGGCGGTGCCGGTAATGCGCTCGGCCTGGTTCAGCCTGCGTTACCCGAGCCTGCACGGCATTACCGACCAACTGATCGCCCTGGCGATGCTCGGCGCCTGGGCCACTGGCGACCTGCTGACCGCGGCCCTGTTGCCGATCATCATGATCTTCGGCCACGTACTGGAAGAGCGCAGCGTGATCGGCTCCCAGGAAGCCATCGACGCCCTGGGCCGCTTGACCCGCAGCCTGGCGCGACAGGTACGGGCCGATGGCAGCGTCGTGGAAGTGGACAACGCCAGCCTCAAGGCCGGCGACCTGGTGGAAGTACGCGCCGGCGATCGGGTGCCCGCCGATGGTCTGGTGGTGTCCGGCCAGGCGAGCCTGGATACCGCGCCGATCACTGGCGAATCGGTCCCCCTGGAAGCGGTTCAGGGCATGCAGATATTTGGCGGCGCAATCAATCTCGATGGGCTGTTGCGTGTGCAGGTCACCCGTACCGGCGAGGAGTCGACCTTGGGCAAGGTGATTGCCCTGATGCAAAGCGCCGAGCGCGCCAAGCCGCCCATCACCCGTTTGCTGGAGCGCTATGCCGGCAGTTACATGGTGCTGGTGTTGCTGTTGGCGGCGGTGACCTGGTTCATCACCAACGATGCCCAAGCCATGCTCGCGGTGCTGGTGGCGGCCTGTCCCTGCGCGTTGGTGCTGTCGGCGCCGGCCACCGCCATCGCCGGGATCGCTGTGGCCGCGCGCCACGGCATCCTGATTCGCAGTTCGGCCTTTCTCGAGGAGCTGGCGGACCTGACCTCCCTGGTCGTGGACAAGACCGGCACCCTGACGTACGGCAGCTTGCGTTTGCAGGCCATCGACAGCCCCCGGGAAGACCAGCGAAGCCTGCTCACTCTGGCCGCCAGCCTCGGCTCGGCCAGCAGCCACCCGGTCAGCCGGGCCCTGGCAGGGCTGGTGCCCCAGGAAGAGCAATGGCCACTGGGGGACATTCATGAACGCCAGGGCCTTGGGGTGGTGGCCCGTACCGAGGAGGGCGAAGCGGCCCTTGGCCGCCCGGAGCTGTTCCGCCAGTTGGGTATCGACACCAGCCCGGTGCCGGGGCACGACGGGCCGATTGCCGGCCTGGCGCTTGATGGCGAATTTCTCGGTTGGCTGTTGCTGGCCGACAGCGTCAAACCCGAGGCCCGGCATGCCCTGGGCGAGTTGCGCGAACTGGGGTTGGGCCGGCAGTTGCTGCTCACCGGTGACCGCCAGAGTGTGGCCGACAGCCTGGCACTGGAAGTGGGAATCGCCGACGTCGAGGCCCAGGCCCTGCCGCAAGACAAGCTTGAGCGGGTACTGGAGGAGATCGACAAGGGCTTCCGGCCGATGGTGGTCGGCGACGGCATCAACGACTCCCTGGCTCTCAAGGCCGGGGTGGTGGGGGTGGCCATGGGCGCCGGTGGTGCGGACATCGCCCTGGCTTCGGCGGATGTGGTGCTGATCGGCAGCGACCTGCGACGCCTGGGCACCTGCGTGCGCCTGAGCCGTGAATGCCGGCGGACCTTGCAGGTCAACGTGATCATCGGCCTGGGCTGGACCCTGGCCATCGTCGCCTTTGCCGCGTTCGGCTGGCTGGGGGCGGCGGGGGCGATGATCGCTGCGGTGCTGCACAACCTGAGCACCTTGCTGGTGCTGGGCAATGCCGGGCGCCTGCTGCGTTTCCAGGAGCCGCTGTTGAAGCTGTAGACGCCGCCGCGCAGTTTTTTTCATCCCGGCTGTAACGCCGGGATGCTTCCTCTCTCTAGTGCTATGACGGGATTGCACAAGCACCCGCCGATCCCCTGCGACTATTGAGGAAACAAAAATGAACATGAAGAAAACCGCCGCCGGCGCTGCCCTGGCTTTTGCTGCCGCCACTCTGTTTGCCGGTGTCGTGACTCAAGCGTCTGCTGCCGATGCCCAGGTGCACTGCTACGGCGTCAACGCCTGCAAAGGGCAGAACGACTGCAAGACCAAGGACCACGCCTGCAAGGGCATGGGCGCCTGCAAAGGCCAGGGCTTCAAGGCCATGACCCAGGCCGCGTGTGACAAAGCAGGCGGCAAAGTCGGCGAGTAAGCGGCGTTCGAGTGCTGCCGCAGTGGGGTTGGCAACCACTGCGGCCACTTGGCAAGGAGTTGGCGATGTCTGAATTTTCTTCCAGCCTGGGCTATGGCCTGGGTTTGCGCAGTGCCTACTACCAGCAGATTCTCGACGAGGCGCCCAACGTCGACTGGTTTGAAGTGGTGTCCGAGAACTTCATGGTGCAGGGCGGCAAGGCGCTGTATTACCTGGATGCGATTGCCGAGCGCTACCCCATCGTGATGCACGGGGTGTCGCTGTCCATCGGCGGCCCCCATGCCCTGGACCGGGATTACCTGCTGCGGCTCAGGCAACTGGCCAGCCGGGCAAACCCGGCGTGGATCTCCGATCACCTGTGCTGGAGCCGGGGCAACGCCCATCAACTGCACGACCTGCTGCCGCTGCCCTACACCGAGGAGAGCCTGCACTACGTGGCAGGGCGAGTGCGTCAGGTGCAGGACATTCTGGAGCGCCCCCTGGTGCTGGAGAACGTCTCCAGTTATGTGCGGGCGGCGGCCGACGAGTTCAGCGAGTGGGAGTTTCTCGCCGCCTTGAGCCAGCTCAGCGGCTGCGAACTGCTGCTGGATGTGAACAACGTCTACGTCAGTTCGCGCAACCATGGTTTCGATCCCTGGCACTTCATCCAGGCGCTGCCGGCGCAGCGCGTGCGGCAACTGCATCTGGCCGGGCATCAGGATTATGGCGACTACGTGATCGACACCCACGACCACCCGGTCTGCGATCCCGTCTGGGCGCTGTATCAACGCACCCTTGAACACCTGGGGCCGGTGGCCACCCTGCTGGAGCGCGACGATCATTTTCCGCCCCTGGAAGAGCTGCTCAGCGAACTGCACAAGGCCCGAGATCTCGGGCAACAGACCCTGGCCGGGAGGCAGCAATGCGCCTGAACGACTGGCAACTGGCTTTTGAAGCCTATCTGTTGGGTGAACAGGCCCAGGCCCGCGCCGTCCTGCAAGACAGCCTGATCGGTGGCCCGACCCTGGATGTCGAGACCGGCCTGGCGATCTATCACAACGCCTACATGGCCCGGTTGCAGGAGGTCATGGGCAGCGACTTCCCGGCCATCCGGCACTGGTTGGGGGATGCAGAATTCCAGGCCCTGACGCAGGCCTACATTCGCCAGTGCCCGTCCCGGCATTTCAGCCTGCGCTGGCTGGGGCAGGGCTTTGCCGAATTCATCCAGGGCCATCTGGTGCCGGAGCAGGGCGCCCCCCTGGCGGAACTGGCGCGCCTGGAGTGGGCCTTCACCCTGGCCTTCGACGCAGCCGAAGCCCAAGTGCTGACGGTGGCGGCCATGGCCGGGCTGGATGTCGAGCAATGGCCGCAGCTGCAACTGCGCCTGGCGCCCTGTGTGCAATGGCTCGACTACCGCTACAACAGCGTGGCCCAGTGGCGCGCGGTCAAGGAGCAGGCGGATTTCCCCCGCAGTGCTTTACTCGATCAGCAGCAGCTGTGCCTGGTCTGGCGAGCGGACCGGGTCTGCCGTTATCGCAGCCTGCCAGCCGAAGAGGCCACAGCACTGCGGGGCATGATCGAGCAACGGTGGAATTTTGCGGAACTCTGCGCCGGGCTGGCCGTCACTTATGCCGAGGGGGCCCCGCTGCAGGCGGTTACCTGGTTGAAACAGTGGGTCGAAGATGGCCTGGTGATGCGCAGCGAATCATAGAAAACCACTATCAAATCGATAGCCTGCTATTTTCTAGGATGGTCTACCCTCATTTCAGACGTCTGAAACAAGGGGGGATTTTCCATGCTCGCGCAACTTCCACCGGCCTTACAGAATCTGCATTTGCCTTTACGCCTGCGGCTCTGGGACGGCCATGAATTCAATCTGGGGCCGGAGCCCAACGTCACGATCGTGGTCAAGGACCCGCAATTGGTGGCGCAGCTGACTCACCCTAGCCTGGACGCCTTGGGGGGCGCCTTTGTCGAGGGCAAACTGGAACTGGAAGGTTCCATCAGCGAAGTCATCCGGGTCTGCGACGAACTGAGCCAGGCCTTGCTCGACGATGACGACGGCAACCAGCCGGTGCGCTCGCTGCACGACAAGGCGACCGACGCTGCCGCGATTTCCTATCACTACGACCTTTCCAACGCCTTCTACCAACTGTGGCTCGACAGCGACATGGCCTATTCCTGCGCCTATTTCGAGACCGGAAGCGAGTCTCTGGAACAGGCCCAGCAAGCCAAATTCCGCCACCTGTGCCGCAAGCTGCGCCTGCAACCGGGGGACTACCTGCTGGATGTCGGGTGCGGCTGGGGCGGGCTGGCCCGCTACGCCGCCCGTGAGTTCGGCGCCAAGGTGTTCGGCATCACCTTGAGCAAGGAACAGTTGGCCCTGGCCCGCGAGCGAGTGACCGCCGAAGGCCTGGACGACCTGGTGGACCTGCAACTGCTGGATTACCGCGACCTGCCCCAGGATGGCCGCTTCGACAAGGTGGTCAGTGTCGGCATGTTCGAGCACGTCGGCCACGCCAACTTGCCGGAGTACTGCCAGACCCTGTTCAGGGCCGTGCGCGAGGGCGGGTTGGTGATGAACCACGGCATCACCGCCAAGCACACCGACGGCCGCCCGGTGGGCCGCGGGGCCGGGGACTTCATCGAGCGCTATGTGTTTCCCAATGGCGAGCTGCCGCACCTGGCAATGATCTCGGCGTTCATCAGCGAGGCGGGGCTGGAAATTGTCGATGTCGAGAGCCTGCGCATGCATTACGCGCGGACACTGGATCACTGGAGCGAACGCCTGGAAGACAATCTGGAAGCCGCCGCCAGGCAGGTTCCGGAGCAGGCGCTAAGGATCTGGCGGCTGTACCTGGCGGGCTGCGCCTATGCCTTTGCCAAGGGCTGGATCAACCTGCACCAGATCCTTGCGGTCAAGCCCCATGCCGATGGCAGCCATGAACTGCCCTGGACCCGGGATGACCTCTATCATCCATAAGCCTGGCCCTTAAAGGATCGGAGAAATCAGCCGCGCGACCCGCATGCCCAGTTGTTGCAGGCGGTGGGTCTGGCGGCTTTCTTCCTTGGCGATTTCCCGGGCCTTGGCGAAGTCGGCTTCCAGCATGTGTTCCACTTCGGTGGCGAAGTCGTCGTCCACCGTCAGCAGCATCACTTCGAAATTCAGGCGGAACGAACGGTTGTCCAGGTTGGCGCTGCCAATGGCGCTGATTTCGTTGTCGATCAGCACCACCTTCTGGTGCAGGAACCCCGGCTGATAGCGGAATACCCGCACCCCGGCGCGCACCGCTTCGAAAGCGTACAGGCTGGAGGCGGCATAGACGATGCGGTGGTCCGGGCGGGCGGGCAGCAGGATGCGCACATCCACGTCCCGCAGCACCGCCAGGCGCAGGGCAGCGAACACCGCCTCATCGGGAATGAAGTACGGGCTGGTGATCCACACCCGCTCGGTGGCCGCGTGGATGGCCTCGACAAAGAACAGCGAGCAGGTTTCGTAGGCATCGGCCGGGCCGCTGGCCAGCAGTTGGCAGAGCACGCCGTCGTCCGGGTAGGTGTCCGGGAGGATCAGCGGCGGCAGTTCCCGGGCGGCCCAGAACCAGTCTTCGGCAAAGGACTCCTGCAGGCAGGCCACCACCGGGCCGCTGACCTGCACGTGGGTATCACGCCAGGGCGCCAGGGGCGGCTTCTTGCCCAGGTATTCGTCGCCGACGTTATGCCCGCCGACGAACCCCAGCATGCCGTCCACCACCACGATCTTGCGGTGATTGCGGAAGTTCACCTGGAAGCGGTTGAGCCAGCCACTGCGGGTGGCGAAGGCGTGCACCTGGACCCCGGCGTCGCGCAGGGTCTGTACGTAGCTGGCGGGCAGGGAGTGGCTGCCGATGCGGTCGTAGAGCAGGTGGATCGACACACCCTCGGCGGCCTTTTCCAGCAGCAGGCGTTGCAGGCGCCGGCCCAGGTCATCGTCGTGGATGATGAAGAACTGGATCAGCACCGCCTTGTGGGAGCGGCGGATGGCGTTGAAGATCGCTTCGAAGGTGGCGTCGCCGTTGACCAGCAGGCGTACCTGATTGTTGGCCAGGCACGGCATGCGCCCCAGCTTGGGCATGGCCCGCAGCGAGGCGTAGGCCTTGGAGGCGCGGGCGGTGAGGGCTTCTTCCACCCAGGGACGCCAGTTCAGCTCATTGATGGCCTTGTGCATTTCCACGTTGGCCTGACGCCGGGCCTGGATGTAGGCGTCGAAGGTACTGCGACCAAACACCAGGTAGGGAATCAGGGTCAGGTAGGGCATGAACAGCAGCGACAGGGCCCAGGCGATGGCGCCCTGGGCGGTCCTGACGGTGAGTACCGCGTGGATCGCGGCGATCAACCCGAGAAAATGCAGCAGTGCGATGAGATAGCCGAAGATGTGCGGGCCAAAATAATCCATGGGGCAGCCTTGCTCCTGAAGATTCAATGCCTAACAGACCATGTTCCACGGTGAATGTCGCTATTTTATTCTGCATGCAACACCGTGCCCCGGCTGAAGTCTAACGGCCACTATTGTCTAGGAGTCATTCGATGAAACTTCGTTTACTGGGTTGGGCCTTGGCGGCGGGGTTGGTGCTTCCGGTGGTGGCGCAGGCGCAGATGCTGCAGCCGGGGTTGTGGGAGCTGACCAGCAGCAACATGAAGATCGACGACCAGAACATGCCGGACCTGTCGCTGATTCTCGGCCAGTTGCAGCAGCAGATGACCCCGCAACAGCGGGCGATGCTGGAGAAACAGGGTGTGACCATGGGCGGCAAGGGGATTCGGGTGTGCCTGACACCGGCCCAGGTGCAGTCGGACACCATCCCGCTGCAGGACCCGCAGTCGGGTTGCCAGCAGCAGGTGACCGAACGCAGTGGCAATCAATGGAAGTTCCGCTTCAGTTGCCCCAAGGCCCAGGGCAATGGAGTGGCCACGTTCATCAGCGATCGTGAGTTCACCACCAACGTGGCCGGCACCTTCAACGCCACCGGCCTGCAGCAGAAGGGCAGCATGGACACCCGCGCCGTGTGGCTGGGCCAGGACTGCGGCACGGTCAAACCTCGCGCCTCCTGACTTTTGGCTGACGCTGACGCTGACGCTGCCCGTGCCCCGGGCAGCGCCTAGCGCATCCGGGCCAGGGCCTGCTCCAGGCTCAGGCGGCCCAGGTCTTCGCCATTTCGGCTGCGCAGGCTGACGTAGCCTCCGTCCTTTTCCTTTTCCCCGACCACCAGCAGGTAGGGCACTTTCTGCAGGCTGTGTTCGCGAATCTTGTAGCCGATCTTTTCGTTGCGCAGGTCGGCGCTGGCCCGCAGCCCGTGACGGCGCAAGCTGTCGCTGATGGCCCGGGCGTAGTCGGCCTGGGCTTCGCTGATGTTCAGCACCACCGCTTGTTGCGGTGCCAGCCACAGGGGCAGGGCGCCGCCATGGTGTTCCAGGAGAATGCCGATGAAGCGTTCCAGGGAACCAAACAGCGCCCGGTGCAGCATCACCGGCTGGCAGCGTTCGCCGCGCTCGTCGATGTAGCTGATGGCGAAGCGCTCGGGCAGGTTGAGGTCCACCTGCAGGGTGCCGCACTGCCAGTCGCGACCGATGGCGTCGCGCAGCACGAACTCCAGCTTGGGGCCGTAGAAGGCGCCTTCCCCGGGGTTGATCCGGTAGTCGAAGTGCATGCTCTGCAAGGCACCGACCAGGGCCTCTTCCAGCTGGTCCCAGACCTCATCGCTGCCGATGCGGTGGTCTGGGCGGGTCGAGAGCTTCACCGCCACCTGGTCGAAACCGAACTCCTTGTAGATGTCGAATACCAGGGCAATGGTGGCGGCGCATTCGCTTTGCATCTGTTGCGGGGTGCAGAAGATGTGGGCGTCGTCCTGGGTGAAATGGCGCACTCGCAACAGGCCGTGCAGGGCTCCTGAAGGTTCGTAGCGGTGGACTTTGCCGAACTCGGCGATGCGCAGTGGCAGGTCGCGGTAACTCTTGCGGCCGTGACCGAAGATCGCCACCGCGCCGGGGCAGTTCATCGGCTTGAGGGCGAAGGTGCGCTGGTCTTGCGTGGTGGTGGTGAACATGTGGTCGCGGTAGTTCTGCCAGTGCCCGGAGGTTTCCCAGAGGCCGCGGTCCATCACGTCGGGGGTGTTCACTTCCTGGTAGCCGGCCTGTTCCTGGCGCCTGCGCATGTAGCCGATCAGTTCCTGGAACAGGGTCCAGCCCTTGGCGTGCCAGAACACCGAGCCCGGCGCGCAGTCGTCGAAATGGAACAGATCCAGCTGCTGGCCGAGCTTGCGGTGGTCGCGCTGTTGCGCCTGTTCCAGGCGCAACAGGTAGGCCTCCAGTTCCGGGCGGGTGCCCCAGCAGGTGCCATAGATCCGCTGCAGCGGTGCGTTGCGGGCGTCGCCACGCCAGTAGGCACCGGCCACCTTGGTCAGCTTGAAGGCGCGCAGTTGGCCAGTGGAACGCAGGTGTGGCCCACGGCACAAATCTTCGAAATCCCCCTGACGGTACAGCGAAAGCACGGCATCTGGCGGCAAGTCGCGGATCAGCTCGACCTTGTAGTGCTCGCCCTGGTCGGCGAAATGCTGCAGGGCCTGCTCCCGGGACAATTCCCGGCGGCGCACCGAATGATTGGTGGCGGCCAGGCTATGCATGCGCGCCTCGATCAGTTCCAGGTCCTCTGGGGTGAAGGGGCGCTCGTGGGCGAAGTCGTAGAAGAAGCCATCCTCGATCACCGGGCCGATGGCCACCTGCGCCGAGGGGAACAGCTGTTTCACCGCCATCGCCAGCAGGTGCGCGCAGGAGTGGCGCAGTACTTCCAGGCCCTCGGGGTCGCGGGCGGTGACGATGCTCAAGCGGGCGTCGCTGTGCAACAGGTAGTCACAGTCCACCAGTTGGCCGTTCACTCGCCCGGCCACGGCGGCCTTGGCCAGGCCGCTGCCGATGCTGGCGGCCACCTCGAAAACGGACAACGGCTGGTCGTACTCACGGCACGCGCCATCAGGCAGGGTGATGCGGATCATCTTCGGTGGTCCTTGGTGTCGGGCTATTAACGGGTGAAGCGCAGGGGCAGGCCCTGACAGTCGTCGTACAGGCGGCCCTGGTGCCAGGCGAGCTGGCCCGACACCAGGGTGCTGCTGACGCTGTGGCGAAAGCGCTGGCCGGCAAAGGGCGTCCAGCCGCAGTGGGCGAGGATCGGCTGGCTGTCCACGGCCAGGCCTGTGGGCTCGGCGCGGACCAACACCAGGTCGGCCCAGTAGCCTTCGCGCAGGTAGCCGCGATCGGGAATGGCGAACAGGTCGGCGACTCGGTGGCTGGTTTTTTCCACCAGGGTGGCCAGGGGCAGCACCCGGTCGGCCACCAGTTCCAGCAGCGCTGGCAATGCATGCTGCACCAGCGGCAGGCCGGAGGGCGCGCGGCTGTAAGGCAGCTGTTTCTGCTCCCAGGTATGGGGCGCGTGGTCGGTGCCGATGACATCCAGGCGCTGGCTGTTCAGGGCCTGGCGCAGGGCATCGCGATCGGCCTGGGTCTTGATCGCCGGGTTGCATTTGATCAGGTGGCCGAGGCGCGGGTAGTCGCGGTCATCGAACAGCAGGTGATGCACGCAGACCTCGGCGGTGATGCGCTTTTGCGCCAGGGGCCGGTCCTCGAACAGCGCCAGCTCCCGGGCACTGGTCAGGTGCAGTACGTGCAGGCGAGTGCCGTGTTTCTTCGCCAGCTCCACCGCCAGGGATGAGGAGCGAAAGCAGGCCTCGGCATCGCGGATGTGCGGGTGGGCGGCGGCGGGAATCTGCTCGCCATAGAGTTGCAGCCAGCGCTGTTGCCGGGCCTGGATGCTGGGGGTGTGTTCGCAGTGGGCCAGGAGCAGGGTCGGCACCTGGCGGAACAGCCGGTCCAGCACCTCGGGATCGTCCACCAGCATGTTGCCGGTGGAGGCCCCCATGAACACCTTGACCCCGGCCACCTCCGTGGGGTCCAGGGCGGCGACGAGGTCGAGGTTGTCGTTGCTGACCCCGAAGTGAAAGCCATAGTTGGCCACCGAAACGCTCGCTGCGCGGCGCTTCTTGTCGTTCAGGGCGGCAAGATCCAGGGTCGCCGGCGAGGTGTTGGGCATGTCCATGAAGCTGGTGATGCCACCGGCCACCGCGGCCCGCGACTCGCTGTACAGGCTGCCCTTGTCCGGCGCGCCGGGGTCGCGAAAGTGCACCTGGTCGTCGATCATGCCCGGCAGCAGCCACTGGCCGCGGGCGTCGATTTCGATCTCGGCGCTGAGGTGGTCCAGGCTGCCGATGGTGTCGATGCGCCCGTGCGCCACCAGTACGTCGGCGTCGAATTCGCGCCCTTCGTTCACCAGGCGGGCGTTGCGGATGAGGATTCGGCTCATGCTCAAAACTCGTTCTGCAGGGCCTTGTAGCCACGCACCAGGTCGACGTTGGTGCGCGCCACGTCTTCGGAAAACTCCGAAGCGCTGACACTCACGGGAGGGAACTGCGCCAGGTCGGTCTTGGGCCCGATGCGGGTGGTGGAGGGCACGTAGAAACCCGGCGGCAGGTCGCGGCCATCCACCACGGAGTTGTGTCGAACCACGCTGCCGTCGCCCACTTCGCAGTTGAACAGCACGCTGTTGAAACCGATGAACACTCGGTCGCCGACCACGCAGGGGCCATGGACGATGGAGCGGTGGGCGATGGAAGTGTGCTGGCCGATGGTCACCGCCGCGCCGGATTTGGAGTGGATCACCACGCCATCCTGGATGTTCGAGTTGGCGCCGATGGTGATGGCTTGCATCTGGCCGTCGGCGTCCACTTCGTCGGCGCGGATCACCGCGTAGGGGCCGACGAAGACGTTGTCGCCGATCACCACCTTGCCGCAGATGATGGCCGTCTTGTCGACGTAAGCGGATTCGGCGATCACGGGCAGATCGCCGGAGGGGTTTTTACGAATCATGGCGCGAGTCCTTCAAGGGGGAACTGATGACTTCCACCGCGCCATCGCGAATGGCGTTGTAGAAACAGTTGGGGCGCCCGGTGTGGCAGGCCGGTCCTTGCTGATCCACTAGCAGCAGCACGGCATCGCCGTCGCAGTCCAGGCGCGCTTCGATCAGGCGCTGGCGATGCCCGGAGCTTTCGCCCTTGCGCCACAGGCACCGACGCGAGCGCGACCAGTAGCAGGCCTGGCCGCTGGCCAGGGTTTCGCCCAGGGCCTGGCGGTTCATCCAGGCCAGCATCAGCACCTCGCCGCTGTCGTGCTGCTGGGCAATGGCGGCGATCAGGCCGTCGCTGTTCCAGGGCAGGGCGTCGAGTACCGCGGTCAAGGCCCAGCGGCTGCCCTGGGGCGCGGCTTCCAGATCCAGCAGCGACAGCGGTGGGCGGCGGATCATGGTCGGCTCAGGGCCTCGTACAGGGTGTCGAGGTTGTATTCGAACAGGCCGGTGAAGGTACTGGCCGGACCGCTGGCCGAGAGCGCATCGGAGTACAGGGTGCCGCCGATATGGGCGCCGCTTTCGTCGGCGATCTGCTTGAGCAGGCGGGCGTCCTTGATGTTCTCCATGAACACTGCCTTGACCTTGGCGTTGCGGATCTGGGTAATCAGCGCAGCCACTTCGGCGGCGGAAGGTTCACGCTCGGTGGACAGGCCCTGGGGCGCCATGAAGTCGATACCGTAGGCCTGGCCCAGGTAGCCGAAGGCGTCGTGGGAGGTGACGATCTTGCGGTTGCCCGGGGGCAGGGAACCGAGCTTGGCCTTGGCCTCGGCCAGCAGGCGATAGATCTGTTTCAGGTAGGCCTGGCTGTTGCGCTGGTAGTCGGCCTGGTGGGCCGGGTCGGCAGCGATCAGCGCCTTGGTGATGTTGCTCACATAGAGCTCGCTGTTGGCCAGGTTGTGCCAGGCATGAGGGTCGGGAACGCTTTCGCCGTCTTCCTCCAGGGTGCGTGGAATAACCCCGCGGCTGGCAGTGACGACCTGGGCCTGGGTGGCGGTGCTGGCCACCAGGCGGTCCAGCCAGGGTTCGAAACCCAGGCCATTCTTGATGATCAGCCGGGCCTTGAGCAGGGCCTTGGCGTCATCCGGGCTCGGCTCGTAGGTGTGGGCATCCTCGTCGGCACCCACCAGGTTGGTGATGTGCACATGCTCACCGCCGACCTGGCGGGTCATGTCGGCGAGGATGCTGAAGCTGGTGACCACCGCCAGCTTGTCCGCCGCCTGGGCAGTAGGCAGCGACAAGGGCAACAGCAGGCTGAACAGCACGAGTAGAGCGCGCATCGGGAAACACCTCATGGGGATGTGAGCAAAGGTGGGCGGTGCAGCAAGCCGTGCACCGGGCCGAACACCACGGACAGCAGGTACAGGCCGCCGGCCACCAGCACGATGGCCGGGCCGCTGGGCAGCGAGTAGTGGAACGACAGCAGCAGGCCGAGCCACACCGAGAGGCAGCCAAACAGCGCGGCGATGCCGATCAGGGCGGGCAGGCGTCGGCTCCAGAAACGCGAGGCGGCGGCCGGCAGCATCATCAGGCCCACCACCATCAGCGCGCCGATGGCCTGGAAACCTATCACCAGGTTGAGCACCACCAGGGTCAGGAACAGGCCGTGGGCCAGGGGGCCGAGGCGGCTGACGCTGTGCAGGAACAGCGGGTCGAGGGTGTCCAGCAGCAGGGCTTTGTAGATCAGCGCCATGGCCAGCAGGCTGAAGAGCGAGACCAGCAGCATGCCGTTCAGGGTCGGGCCATCCACCGCCAGGGCCGAGCCGAACAGCAGGTGCAAGAGGTCCAGGCGCTTGCCCGCCAGCCCGAGGATCAGCACGCCGCTGGCCAGGGAAATGGGGTAGATGGCGGCGATGCTGGCGTCTTCCCGCAGGCCGGTGCGCCGGGTGATCCAGGCGGCCAGCCCGGCCATGCCCAACCCGGCACCGAGGCCGCCCAGGGTCAGCGCCGGCAGGCTGAGACCGGCGAACCAGAAGCCCAGGGCGGCGCCCGGGAGAATGCCGTGGGCCACGGCGTCACCGATCAGGCTCATGCGCCGCAGGATCAGGAACACCCCCAGGGGCGCGGTGCTGCAGGCCAGCAGCAGGCCGCCGAGCAGGGCCCGGCGCATGAACAGGAATTCGCTGAACGGCTGCCAGAAATGTGCGGCGAAGTGCATCAAGCCACCTGCGCGCAGGATTGTGGGGCGATCAGCTCCAGGCTGGGGCCGAATACGCAGCCACTGCTTTTTACCAGCAGGGTCTGGGGGATGTGCTGGCGAACGGCGGCCAGATCATGGCAGACCACCACCAGGGTCCGGCCCTGAGCGTGCCAGTTGTACAAGTGGCGCCAGAGCAGGGCCTGGCCGGTTTCGTCGAGGGCGGCGTGGGGCTCGTCCAACAGCAGCAAGGGGGCTTCGGTCAGGCTCAATCGGGCGAGCAGGGCGCGTTGCAATTCACCACCGGAAAGGGCCATCAACGGGCGCTTTTCCAGGCCGCTCAGGCACCAGTCTTCGAGGACCGTGCGCAGCTTTTCTGCCCTGACCCTGGCCGCTTCACGCTTGCCCCAGAAGCCGCCGGCCACCAGTTCTTCCAGGCTGATGGGGAACTGTCGATCCAGGTGTTGCTGCTGCGGTAAGAAGGACAAGCCGCCTCGGGCAGTGCCGAGGTGGATCTTGCCCGCGAGTGGTTTCTGCAGCCCGGCGATGACTTTCAACAAGCTGCTCTTGCCCGACCCGTTGGCGCCAATGATCGCGCTCAGGCTGGCCCTGGGCAGGTGCAGATCCAGGGCTGGAGTCAGGGGTTGCCCCGGAGCGCCCCAACGCAGGTGTTCGCAGCGGATCATCAGGCCTCCCAGTTCCAGCGGCTTTCGGCCACGGCGTCATGGGCATGCAGGCTTTCGGCGTGCACGACCCGCAATTGAAAGGCGTTGATTCCGGGGGAACGGCGCAGGGCCAGGTTCAAGCGGCGGGCGGCGTCTTCGCAAAACATCAGGTTCTGCCCGTTGGCCAGGGCGAAGGCCTGCTCGTCGGCACGCTTGACCGCGGTTTGCACGGCGGTGCCCAGGGCGTTTTCCGCATCGTTGATCAGGGCAATCAACGGCAGTTCGTCGATGAAATCATCCAGGCGCAGATGCAATGCCGCGTTGCTGCGCTGGCTATGGGGCGTCGCGACGATGCCCTGGGGCGAGCCCAGCCAGGCCAGGACGTCGGCGTGTTGCAACGGCCGGTTGGCAAAATCTTCGATGAACTGCTGCTGGATCAACTGCCGCGCCAGCGCCGCCGAACAGGGGCAAGTGGAGGAATAAGGCACGTCGATTTTTAGTTCCACGTGGAACATCGCGTTTTTCAGCCGCGCTTCGATACTCAGCGGGTAGCTTTTCCAGCCGGCCAAAGGGCTGACCAAGGCCGGGCGTTTCAACAGCAGATCCAACTGAATGCGCAGGTAGGCGCTGTGGGCCAGGCCTTCATGGCTATCGAGAAAACGCTGCAAGATCCGCCGGAGCAGAGCGGGGGTGAGGTTCTCCTGTTCCAGCATTTCCAGGGCCAGATACAGGCGTGACATGTGAATGCCCCGGGCCTCGCCATCGTCGAGGCTGACACCGGCATCGGCCTTGGCTGCGCTTGGCTGGTTGTTGATCACTACAGGTAAGGCAATGCCGCACATGCCCACCCATTCCAGGGGCAAGGCTTGGCGTGAGGCCTGCGCGGCGATATCCGGCAGAGTCAGCGCGTTCATGAACAGGTCCGTCGTGGGAAGTGATTTCACATGTTATATTATAACAATACGTTCGATGGGAAATTTTTCCTCGACGGTTGTTCATCTTGTCTTGTGAGTAGGGATGCTCCTTTTTTCGCGGTATTTGCCATGCACAGACGTCAATTGCTCAACCTGCTGTTGGCCGGTACGGCCCTGATGTTTCCCTGGAGTGTCTGCGCCGCGCAGATCCGCAACGCACGATTGTGGAAGGACGCAGAAAAGTTGCGGCTGGTGCTCGATCTGAGCGGCCCGGTGCAATACAAGACCTTCAGCTTGAGTGCCCCGGAGCGCTTGATCATCGACTTGAACGGCGCGCGCCTGAGCGGTGATTTCAGCCAGCTGGCCCTGGCCAACACGGTGATCCGCGCCATTCGCTCCGGGCACTTCGGCCAGGGCGATACGCGGATCGTCCTCGACCTGCGCGAGCCGGTGCAGCTCCACAGTTTTCTCCTGCCGCCCCAGGATGGCCAGGGCCATCGGCTGGTGCTGGATCTGTCCAAGGCAACCAGGCTGCCCCTGCCGATCGCTGCGGCCGCCGCGCCGCTGGCCAAGCCCGAGGCCACGACAGGCAAGCCCCATCCCAAGCGCGACATCATCGTGGTAGTAGACCCCGGCCATGGCGGCAAGGACCCGGGCGCCGTGGGGGCCAGGGGGGAACGGGAGAAGGATGTGGTGCTGGCCATCGCCCGCCTGCTGGCCAAGCGGCTCAAGCGCGAGAAGGGTTTCGACGTGAAGCTGGTGCGCAACGATGATTTTTTCGTGCCGCTGCGCAAACGCGTGGAGATTGCCCGCAAGCACCAGGCCGACATGTTCATCTCGGTGCATGCCGATGCCGCGCCGCGGCTGACCGCATCCGGCGCATCGGTGTACGCCCTGTCCGAAGGTGGCGCCACCTCGGCCACCGCGCGCTTGATGGCCCAGCGGGAAAACGGCGCCGACCTGCTGGGGGCGACGACGCTGCTCAACCTCAAGGACAAGGATCCGATGCTGGCGGGGGTGATTGTCGACATGTCGATGAACGCCACCATCGCCGCCAGCCTGCAATTGGGCGGGACTGTGCTGCAGAGCCTGTCGGGCATTACCACCCTGCATCAGAAGCGTGTGGAACAGGCCGGTTTTGCGGTGCTCAAGTCACCGGACGTGCCGTCGATCCTGGTGGAAACCGGCTTCATCTCCAACAGCCGCGACAGCCAGCGCCTGGTCACCGCGCGCCACCAGCAGGCGATTGCCGATGGCCTGTTCAACGGCCTGCAGCGCTACTTCGAGAAAAACCCACCGGTTAACAGCTACATGGCCTGGCTCCAGGAAACCAAGAACAACCGCCCCGCCTGAACGCCGACCTGCAGGAGCCGGCTTGCCGGCGAAGAGGCCGGTGAGTGTTGTGGCTGAGGATGTCTTCGCTGGCAAGCCGGCTTCTACGCAAGAGGTACGGGAAAGGGCGCTAGCAGCCGCTGATGCGGCTGCAGGTGAACTGCCCGCGGCTACCGCCGGAGCTGGAAAAGCGGTTGCGTGTGGTCCAGCCCACGCGCTGGCTGTAGCCCACCCAGGCCTCGCCGTCGGAGGCCAGGCCGGTGAAGAACGTCAGCTGCCCGTAGCGGCTGTTGGTCTGCGCCCAATAGCGCTTGCCGATCACCTCGAAGCCGCGCAGGTAGGTGGTGCTGCCGGCCGTGGCGACGCTGTAGGCGTTGCCCTGCGGGTCGACGCAGGCCAGCAGGGTGGCGCTGCGGGTGCAGGTGGCCAGGGTACTGGGCACCGCCGCGCTGGCGTGACCAGCCAGCAGCAACAGGCCTGAAAGTAGGGTGGGCAGGACAGGGCGCATGGCGAGTCTCGTGACGACAGGGGCGCAGCATCGCGCCCTTCGTCGTGGGCGGCAAGGGAAGGTTGGCTAATTTGTGTTGTTATAATATAACATTAAAACACAGCCTGACCCGTGACTCGCCATGACTGAACAAGACCTTCTCGCCCAACCCGAGACGCACTACATGAACGAAGCCCAGCAGGGCTTCTTTCGCCAGCTGCTGCTGGCCCAGCGCAGTGATCTGCAGGACCGCATTGCCGGCGAGTTCGACCAGCTGCGCGAGCAGGAACCCCACAGCGACCCCGCCGACATCGGCAGTGCCGAAGAGCAGCGCCAGTGGCAACTGCGCCTGCTGGAGCGGGAAAAGAAGCTCCTGGACAAGATCGACGAAGCCCTGGAGCGCCTGGCCCGTGGCGAATACGGCTGGTGCCGCGACACCGGCGAGCCCATCGGCCTCAAGCGCCTGCTGCTGCGGCCCACCGCCACCCTGTGTATCGAAGCCAAAGAACGCCAAGAGCTGCGCGAACGCCATCAACGGGCGCTTTGACCCAGCCGCGATCCTGATGAGGAACAACCCATGACCGACCGTCTCCCCGTTACCGTGCTGTCCGGCTTTCTCGGCGCCGGTAAAAGCACCTTGCTCAATCACATCCTGCGCAACCGCGACCACCTGCGGGTGGCGGTGATCGTCAACGACATGAGCGAAATCAACATCGATGGCAGCGAAGTGCAGCGCGATGTCAGCCTCAATCGCGCCGAAGAAAAACTGGTGGAAATGAGCAACGGCTGCATCTGCTGCACCCTGCGCGAAGACCTGCTGGAGGAAGTGGGCAAGCTGGCCCGCGATGGTCGCTTCGACTACCTGCTGATCGAGTCCACCGGCATCTCCGAGCCACTGCCGGTGGCGGAAACCTTCACCTTTCGCGATGAGGCCGGGCAGAGCCTGGCGGACATCGCCCGCCTCGACACCATGGTCACCGTGGTCGACGGCATGAACTTCCTGGTGGACTACCAGGCAGCGCAAAGCCTGGCCTCCCGGGGTGAAAACCTGGGCGAGGAGGACGAGCGTTCGATCACCGACTTGCTGATCGAGCAGGTGGAGTTTGCCGACGTGATCCTTATCAGCAAGATCGACCTGATCAGCAGCGCCGAGCGCCAGGAGCTGATGGCGATTCTGGCGCGGCTCAACGCCCAGGCAGAGATCATCCCCATGGTCATGGGCCAGGTGCCCTTGGCCAAGATCCTCAACACCGGGCGCTTCGACTTTGAACGCGCGGCCCAGGCGCCGGGCTGGCTGCAGGAGTTGCGCGGCGAGCATGTGCCGGAAACCCAGGAGTACGGAATCGCCTCGACCGCCTATCGAGCGCGCCGCCCCTTTCATCCCCAGCGCTTCTTCGACTTCATCAACCGGCCCTGGGTCAACGGCAAGCTGCTGCGCTCCAAGGGCTTCTTCTGGCTGGCCAGCAAGTACCAGGAAGCCGGCAGCTGGTCCCAGGCCGGTGGCCTGATGCGCCATGGCTTTGCCGGGCGCTGGTGGCGCTTCGTGCCCAAGCAGCACTGGCCCCAGGACGAAGAAGGCACCGCGGCGATCATGCACAACTGGACTGCGGCCACCGGCGATTGCCGCCAGGAACTGGTGTTCATCGGCCAGAACATCGACTTCACCCGGCTTTGCGCGGAGCTCGACCTGTGCCTGCTGGATGACGATGAAATGGCCCTCGGCGTCGAGGGCTGGAGCCTGCTGAACGATCCCTTTGGCCCCTGGCATGACGAGGAAGCGGCCTGATGCTGACCCTGAACTTGCCGGTGACTCCACTGGCCAATCCGCCCAGATGGCTGCTGCTGCCGAGCGTGACCGCGCCGGTCTCTCGCCGCCAGGCCATCGGCAGCACCCCGGCGGTGCTCGCCCAGGTGCTGGAGGATGAGGTCAATCTCGGCCTCTGGCAGCGCCAGTTGCCGGCCCACATCGCCGATTTCGCCGAGTTGCTGCTGTCCCTGGACCAGCCGCTGGCCGAATCCCTGTCCCTGGAGCTGCCCGACGAAGACGCGCAACCCAATCTGCGCGGCCTGGCTTCGGGGTTCAGTGATCTGCAGGGTTATGAAGGCTTTATCGCCGATGTTGCCTGGCTGGTCAGCGCTTTTGCCTGCCTGCTCGGGGCCAGGCGCGTCGGGCTGCGCCTGCGGGTCCTGGACAAGGCCATGTGCCCGCGGTTTCACGTGGACCATGTACCGGTGCGGCTGATTACCACCTACGCCGGAGTCGGCAGCCAATGGCTGCGCGAAGGCGCCATGGACCGCAGGAAACTGGGGCAGGCCGAGGGCGAACCACGGGACCCGGCACAGATCCAGCAGATCGCCAGCGGCGACGTGGCGCTGTTCAAGGGCGAGAAATGGCACGGCAACGAAGGCTTTGGCCTGATCCACCGCTCGCCGCAGCCAGCGCCAGGGGAACGCCGGCTGATCCTCACCCTCGATTGGCTGGGTTGACCTAGGCCCGTGTAGCCGCTTGCCGAGCCTGGGCAGAGGTCCGCAGGACCTTCAGCGCTCCCAAGAGCGGCGTCGAATCGAGCGGATTTTCGCCCAGGGCGGGAAGGGCGTAGCATCACCTCACAGGTTTCCCGGACCCATTTCCATGCTGCAGAACATCCCCACCCACGTGATCGCCGGCCCCCTGGGCGCCGGCAAGACCAGCCTGATTCGCCATCTGCTGAGCCAGCGCCCGACCGCTGAGCGCTGGGCAGTGCTGATCAACGAGTTTGGCCAGATCGGCCTGGACGCGGCCTTGCTGACCCGCGACGAAGATGGCATCGCCCTGGGCGAAGTGGCCGGCGGCTGCCTGTGCTGCGTCAACGGTGCACCGTTCCAGGTGGGCCTGGGCCGCCTGTTGCGCAAGGCCCGGCCGGACCGCCTGCTTATCGAGCCCTCGGGCCTCGGCCACCCGGCCCAATTGCTCAAGCAGTTGAATGAAGCGCCCTGGAAGGGCGTGCTGGCGGTGCAACCCTGCGTGCTGGTCCTGGATGCCCAGGCGCTGGCCGCTGGCAAGCCGTTGCCCCGGGCACAGCAGGATGCGCTGTCCAGCGCCGGCCTGCTGGTACTGAACAAGGACGAACTGCTCAGCGACAGCGACAGGTTGCGGGTGCTGGAGCAATTGCCGGACCTTCCCTTGTTCTGGACCCGCCATGCCGCCTTGCCCCTGGCCGAGCTGCCGGGCCTGGGAGCCAGCGCCGAAGCGGCCCTGGAGCAGTCGGACATTCCCCAGGGCCTGGCCCAGTTGCCGGCCGTGTGGAGCGATCCGGCGCTGCCGATCTGCCTCAGCCAGTCCCAGGAGGATGGCTGGAGTATCGGCTGGCGCTGGCACCCCAGCCAACAGTTCGATCTGGTCCGGGTCGAGCACTGGCTGCAGAACCTCGACTGGCGCCGGGCCAAGCTGGTGCTCCACAGTGATCAAGGCTGGCGGTCGGGCAACGGGCTGGATAATTCACCGCTGAACTGGCTGCCCAGCGAATGGCGCCGGGATTCGCGCCTGGAACTGATCTTCAGTAGCCCTCAGGACATTGCCGTCCTGCAGGCCAGTCTCGATGCCTGTCGCCTGTAGGAAACGGCGTGCACGCCACTCTTACGGCTTGAACTTGCGATGTTCCTCGCGCCACTGGCTCAGCTCGATCACCTCGGCACTGGGCAGGGGCTCCTTGGCTTCGAACGGGTAGGGCGCCAGCTCGATATGGGCGCTGTGGGCGCCGAACTGGGTGATGGTCCCGGCATGACGGGTTTCCCCGGTCACGGTGAACTCGAAGTTGTAGACCCGCGCCAGGCGCCGCCGGCCATTGCCATCCTTGACGAAACCGATGCGCTTGAGCGCCACGTTACCGTCCAGCAACTCGATGTCGAGCCGCGCGCAGTGCTGCTTGACCCGCTCCAGGGCCCGTTCGCGCAGGCCGTGGTTGTGCCACAGCCAGGCAGCAGCGGTTGCCAGCAGCATCAGCACAAAGATGTTTCCAAGGGTCAGCATGAAGGTTTGCTCCAACGAGGTGGCGTCAGCTTAACTGCGACTCCGGTCTGTCGTACAGGCTGCGTTTAGTCGCATACTGCGCGGCTTGAATTCCACCGGTTTTATGGAAAATCCTGCATGAAACGTACGCCCCACCTGCTTGCGATCCAGTCCCATGTGGTTTTCGGCCACGCCGGCAACAGTGCCGCGGTATTCCCCATGCAGCGGGTCGGGGTGAATGTCTGGCCGCTGAATACGGTGCAGTTCTCCAACCACACTCAGTATGGTCAGTGGGCCGGGGAAGTGCTGGCGCCACAGCAGATTCCCGAGCTGGTGGAAGGCATTGCCGCCATCGGCGAGCTGGGCAACTGCGACGCGGTGCTGTCCGGCTACCTGGGCAGCGCGGCCCAGGGCCGGGCGATCCTCAGCGGTGTGGCGCGGATCAAGGCAGTCAATCCCAAGGCCCTGTACTTGTGTGACCCGGTGATGGGCCACCCGGAGAAGGGCTGCAGCGTGCCGGCTGAAGTCAGCGACTTCCTGCTGGACGAGGCCGTGGCCATGGCGGATTTTCTCTGCCCCAACCAGCTGGAGCTGGACAGCTTTTGCGGGCGCAAGCCGCAATCGCTGTTCGACTGCCTGGGCATGGCCCGGTCGCTGCTGGACAAGGGCCCCAGGGCGGTGCTGGTCAAGCACCTGGACTACCCGGGCAAGCTGGCGGACGGTTTCGAGATGCTGCTGGTGACCGCTGACGGCAGCTGGCACCTGCGCCGTCCATTACTGGCGTTCCCGCGCCAGCCGGTGGGGGTGGGCGACCTGACCTCAGGCCTGTTCCTGGCCCGGGTATTGTTGGGGGACAGCCTGGTGGCGGCCTTCGAATTCACCGCCGCGGCGGTGCATGAAGTACTGCTGGAAACCCAGGCCTGCGCCAGTTACGAGCTGGAGCTGGTGCGCGCCCAGGACCGCATCGCCCACCCACGGGTGCGCTTCGAGGCCACGCCGATCGGCTTCTAAGGCGGGCTCAGGCCTGCTCGGAAAACTGCACGATCGGCGCGGGCTGGCGAAAGCCCCGGGTGTGTATGCCCAGGTACAGCAGGCCCAGGGCGAACCAGGCCAGGCCGATGCCCAGGGTCAGGGCCGAAAGGCTGGTCCACAGCCAGGCGATCAGGGCAAAGCCGATCAACGGCAGCAGGCCGTACTGCAACAGCCGTGCGGTGCTACGCGGCTGGCCCTGGCCCAGGTGACTCTTGATCACCGCCAGGTTGACCACCGAGAACGCCACCAGTGCACCGAAGCTGATCATCGACGCCAGGGTGGTGAGGTCGATGACCACCGCCAGCAATGACACCAGCGACACCAGGACAATGGCCACCACCGGGGTCTTGTAGCGCTCGGACAGGGTACCGAACACCCGACGTGGCAGGATGCCGTCACGGCCCATGCTGAACAGAATGCGCGATACCGAGGCCTGGGATGCCAGGGCCGAACCGGCGGCGCCGGCGACATAGGTGGCGGTGAAGAACATCTCCAGGAAGCGTCCGCCGGCGTGCAGCATGACCTCGCTGGCCGCCGAGTCGGCGTCCTTGAAACTGCTGCCGGGGAACGCCAGCTGGCTGGTCATGGCCAGCAGGATGAACAGCAGGCCGGCGCCCAGGGTGGTGATGACGATTGCCCGGGGGATGTCCCGGCGCGGGTCGCGGGTTTCCTCGGCCAGGGTCGACACCGCGTCAAAGCCCAGGAACGACAGGCACAGCACCGCGGCCCCGGCCATCAGCGGCAACAGCCCATCCTGGCTGCCATCGCCGACCCAGGGTGCGCTCAGGTCCAGACTCTCGGCCCCTGCCAACTGGCGGACCACCAGGGCCACGAACACCACCACGAAGACCATCTGCGCGCAGACGATCAGGTTGCTCATGCTCGATACCGAGCCGATGCCGCGGATGTTCAGCAGCGTCACCAGGCTGATGGTCGCCACCACGAAAACCCAGGCCGGCACGGCGGGGAAGGCCAGGTTGAGGAACAGGCCGATCACCAGGTAATTGATCATCGGCAGGAACAGGTAATCCAGCAGCAGCGACCAGCCGGCAAGGAAGCCGATGCCCGGGCCGAAACTGAGGCTGGCGTAGGAATAGGCTGAGCCGGCAATGGGGTATTTCTTGACCATTACGCTGTAGGAAAGGGCGGTGAAGATCATCGCCAGCAGGGTGATCACATAGGCTGCGGCGGTGCGCCCGCCGGTGAGTTGGGTGACCACGCCGTAGGTGGTGAAGACGGTCAGCGGGACCATGTACACCAGGCCGAAGAACACCAGGGCCGGCAGGCCGAGGATGCGCCGCAGCGAGGTGCCCTGGGCACTGTGGGTGAAGCCGCCATCGAGGCTGGTGTTATGGGCGGACGCAGGGGGGCTGCTGGAAAGAGCATTGGCGCTGGGCATTTTTATTGTTCTCACGCGTTCGTTGGCTCGAAGGCTCCCCGGGCGGGGAGTGCGTTTGTGCCTTGCCCTTCGATTCTGGCAGCGGTGCCCTGGGGGCATAACTCTCGATGTGGTCAAAAAGGGATGGATCTGGCCATTCGGGATGACCGCAGAAGCCTGCTGGCGGGTGTTGGAGTGTGGCGGCGGAGCGCTGGAGGCTCTGGAGGGGGGAGGACCGTCCGTGGCCCTGCTGAATCAGCGGTGCAGCTTGAGCATCAAGGGCCGTCGGCCTTGATTTCCCGGTAGCGCTGCTCCAGTTCCTGGCGGATCTGCCGGCGCTGCCGGGCCTGGATAAAGCGTCGCTTGCCGTCGGCGGTTTCCGGCTGCAGCGGCGGCACCTGGGCCGGCTTGCGCTGGTCGTCCACCGCCACCATGGTGAAGAAGCAGCTGTTGGTGTGGCGCACCGAACGCTCGCGGATATTCTCGGTGACCACCTTGATGCCCACCTCCATGGAGGTGTTGCCGGTGTAGTTGACCGAGGCCAGGAAGGTCACCAGCTCGCCGACATGGATCGGCTCGCGGAAGATCACCTGGTCCACCGACAGGGTCACCACGTAGCGGCCGGCGTAACGGCTGGCGCAGGCATAGGCGACTTCATCGAGGTACTTGAGCAAGGTGCCGCCGTGGACATTGCCAGAGAAATTGGCCATGTCAGGGGTCATCAATACCGTCATCGACAGTTGGGCGTTTCCGGGTTCCATAGCACGCTCACGGTTCTGGGCAGGGGTTGCTGGAGCACCTCTGCGGGTGCTGGCTCCAAAGGGTTTTCAAACCATCGATAACGGGACGCCGGGCCGGGCCACGTCGTCACGCCCTGGTGGATCTGTTTCCTAATATTGCACCGCCTTCCTGCCGGAAGTCGCGGTGTTAACCTGCAAAACACCCGTTCCAGGGCATTTTCCGCTTCTATTTTGGATATTTCCTTCTACTGATCAGAACATTCTTTTTAGGCGATCACCCCCGCCCAGCATTCCAAGGAGAGCCCCGGCCATGCATGCCATCAGCTTCATTCAGGACCTGGCCGTGATCATGCTGGTCGCAGGCGTGGTGACCATCCTCTTCCATCGCCTCAAGCAGCCTGTCGTGCTGGGCTACATAGTCGCCGGCTTCATCATCGGCCCTCACACTCCGCCTTTCGGGCTGATCCACGACGAACAGACCATCAAGACCCTGGCCGAGCTGGGGGTGATTTTCCTGATGTTCTGCCTGGGGCTGGAATTCAGCCTGCGCAAGCTGTTCAAGGTCGGGGCCACGGCCTTTATCGCGGCGTTCCTGGAAATCGTCCTGATGATCTGGATCGGCTACGAGATCGGCCGCTGGTTCGGCTGGAGCACCATGGATTCGCTGTTCCTCGGGGCGATCCTGGCCATTTCCTCCACCACCATCATCGTCAAGGCGCTCAATGACCTGAAGATGAAGAACGAGCGCTTCGCCCAGCTGATCTTCGGCGTACTGATCGTCGAGGACATCCTCGGCATCGGCATCATCGCCTTGCTGTCGAGCATCGCGGTCAGCGGTACGGTGAGTTCCGGCGAGGTGTTCTCCACCGTCGGCAAGCTTTCGCTGTTCATGATCGTGGCGCTGGTGATCGGCATCCTGCTGGTGCCGCGCCTGCTGGCCTACGTGGCCAGGTTCGACAGCAACGAGATGCTGCTGATCACCGTGCTGGGGCTGTGTTTCGGCTTCTGCCTGCTGGTGGTCAAACTGGAGTACAGCATGGTCCTGGGGGCCTTCCTGATCGGTGCGATCATGGCCGAGTCCCGCCAGTTGCTGAAGATCGAGCGGTTGATCGAGCCGGTTCGCGACCTGTTCAGCGCAATCTTCTTCGTCGCCATCGGCCTGATGATCGACCCGCAGATCCTCCTGCAATACGCCTGGCCGATTGCCGTGATCACGGTGGCGGTGGTGCTGGGCAAGATGCTGTCCTGCGGCATGGGGGCCTTTATCGCCGGCAATGATGGACGCACCTCACTGCGGGTAGGCATGGGCCTGTCACAGATTGGCGAATTTTCCTTCATCATCGCCGCACTGGGCATGACCCTGCAGGTCACCAGCGACTTCCTCTACCCGGTAGCGGTGGCGGTGTCCGCCATCACCACCTTGCTCACGCCCTACCTGATCCGTGCCGCGGACCCGCTATCGCTGAAGCTGGCAGGGGTCCTGCCCAAGCGCCTGAGCCGGGTACTGGGCATGTATGGCGAGTGGTTGCGCAGCATCCAGCCCCAGGGCGAGGGTGCGCTGCTGGCGACGATGATCCGCAAGATCCTGCTGCAAGTGGGGGTGAACCTGGCGCTGGTGGTGGCGATCTTCTTTTCCGGTGGCTATTTCGCCAAGCGCATTGGCACCTACCTGGAAGATTGGGTCAGTGAGCCGAGCTGGCAGAAAGCCTTGATCTGGGGCGGGGCGCTGCTGCTTTCGCTGCCGTTCCTGATTGCTGCCTATCGCAAGCTCAAGGCACTGTCGATGTTGCTGGCGGAGATGGGGGTCAAGCCGGAAATGGCCGGGCGCCATACCCAGCGAGTGCGTCGGGTGATCGCCGAGGTGATCCCGATCCTGTCGCTGCTGGTGATTTTCCTGCTGCTGGCGGCGCTTTCGTCGAGCATCCTGCCGACCCTGGAACTGCTGGTGTTGATCGCCGTAGTGGCGGCGGCGGTGGCCGCGGTCCTGTGGCGCTGGTTCATCCGTGTGCATACGCGGATGCAGGTGGCGCTGATCGAAACCTTCGACCACAGCAAGGACAACAGTGGGCATTGACCTTGCCGCTCGCCGGCAGGGTGCCGGCGAGCTGTTTCAGTCGCCGCGGTGCACGCGGCCGCGGCGGCGTCTCAGCTTTCCAGCCAGACGTCCCGCGCCCAGTGCCACACCGATTCCCAGGATTCTTCGGTGATCAGCTCTTCTTCGCCGGACCACAGCACCACGGTGCCGTCTTCCTCGACGCAGTAGTAATCGTCGCCGTCCTGGCAGATCGGGATCAGCTCGCGCGGCACGCCCATGTCCCAGGCGGTCGCCGCCACTTCCGGCAGGTAGGTATGGGATTGCGGATCGGTGACGGTCACAGGTTCCAGGCTGCCGTAAACCACGTCGCTGACCGTCAACAGGAACTCCTTGAAGACGAACGGGATATTGATGAACAGCTGTTCTTCAATTTCCACCAGTTGGTCTTCGTCCGGCAGTTCCAGGGGGACGGGTACCGGTTCGTTGGCTTCCCGGAGTTGTTCGATGACTTCTTCCACGGCCTGGGTCCTCTTAGCTCTATGGCGCGGTTGTTTGACGGCGGTTTATACAGTAGCTCGCTATAAGTGCAATCGTGAAATGCAAAACCCCGACCTGAGTCGGGGTTTTGCCTTACAGCTGTGACAGCAGAATGAATCAGCCGTTCTGGCGGATACCTGCTACCAGCCATGGCTGGTTGTCGCCCTGGGCGCGTTCCATGTTCCAGCTTTCGCTGAACACTTCGCCCTGGTCGAAGCGCGAGGTCTTCGACACACCGCTGAAGGTCAGGGTGGCGATGGTCTTGTCGGCACGGTCATCCACGCCTTCGAGCTGCACTTGCAGGTTGTCGATGTAGGTCGACTGGAAGCCGTCGCCCAGATCGGCACGTTCCTGTTTCAGGAACTGCAGCATCTGTGGGGTCACGAACTCGGCGATCTTGTCCATTTCGTTGGCGTCCCAGTGTTGCTGCAGGGACTGGAAGTGGCTGCGCGCCGCTTCAATGAAGCGCTCTTCATTGAACCAGGCCGGTGCGTTGATTACCGGACGCGCGGCAGGCGCTGGCGAGCCACCGAAGATCGAACCGCCGGCAGGCTGCTGGGGCTCGAAGGCTTCGCGCTGCATCGGCGCGTGGCCGGCTGGAGCGTATTGCTCCTGCTGCTTGCGGCGACGAGCGGCGATGAAGCGGAAGATCACGAAGGCGATGACCGCCATGATCAGGATGTCGAAGATCTGCATGCCCTGGAAGCCGCCGCCCATGAACATGGAGGCCAGCAGGCCACCGGCAGCGATGCCGGCCAGAGGGCCGAGCCAGCGCGAAGCACCGCCGGCCTTGGCAGCAGCGCCCGCGGCACCGGCTGCGCCCGCGGTGGCTGCAGCGGCGGGAGCGCCCGGAGCGGTTGGCGCCGCCTGGCGGGTTTGGTGGGTCGGGGCAGCGCCGACGCTTTTGCCGCCACCAAAGCGCTTGGCGTTGGCGTCGAGGCTCATCGTCAGGCCGATGCACAGCGCCATGGCGATGCTAAGAAAACGTTTCATAAAGGGGTTCCCATTTGTGGATGGCACGCGCGCCATATTGCACAGGTGAAGTGTCAGTGGCGAGCGGCATAATGTTTCGGGCTTTTGCCTGACAGGCTCGGTTCAGCTTCGCCAGGCGTCATGCTCGCCGATAGGTTTTTGGTCCCCGCAGACCTGGCTCTGGTTCAACCCGAAAGCCGTTAGCGGCGCAGTGCCAGTAGCACCACACCTGCGGTGATCAAGCCGATTCCGCTCCACTGCCGCAGGTCGAGCTTCTCTCCCAGCAGGCACACGCCGATGATCGCGACGAACACCACGCTGAGCTTGTCCACCGGTGCCACCAATGAAGCGGGGCCGAGTTTCAAGGCGCGGAAATAGCACAGCCAGGATGCGCCCGTGGCCAGCCCGGACAGCAGCAGGAACAGGTAGCTCTTGGGGGAAATTGATCCCAGGGACTGATATTGGCCCGTTGCGTACAAAATCAAGGCCAGGCTGACAAGAACCACCACGGTGCGCAGCAGGGTGGCGAAGTCTGAATTGACGTTTTCTATCCCCACTTTGGCGAAGATCGCCGTCAAGGCAGCGAAAATTGCCGACAACAAGGCCCAGAATGTCCACGAGGAAAAAAAGCCTGTGCCCATGTTCGCGCTGCCTTTTCTGCACCGACCTGTAGGAGCCGGCTTGCCGGCGAAGCGGTGCTTCGCCAGTGAGATTCGCCGGCACGCCGGCTCCTACGGTCGGGTGGGGTTAGATGGCTTCCAGCTTGGCATAGCCGAGCATCAGCCACTTGCTGCCTTCGCTGAAGTTGACCTGGACCCGGGCCTGGGCGCCGGCGCCCTCGAAATTGAGGATCACCCCGTCGCCGAACACCGAGTGCCGTACCGCCTGGCCGAGGCTCAGGCCGGTGTCCGGGATTTCGCTGCCGCCGAACAGGCTGCTGGTACTTTGTGACTGGCCGCCGCCGAAAGGCCGGCTGACGCTGTTGGACAGCCGCACTTCCTGAATCAGCCCCTTGGGCACCTCGCGCACGAAACGCGACACCTTGTTGTAGGTTTCGCTGCCGTACAGGCGTCGGGTTTCCGCGTAGGTCATCACCAGGTTCTGCATTGCCCGGGTAATGCCCACATACGCCAGCCGGCGTTCTTCCTCAAGGCGGCCGGGTTCTTCCAGGCTCATCTTGTGGGGGAACAGGCCTTCTTCCATGCCCACCAGGAACACGTAGGGGAACTCCAGACCCTTGGCGCTGTGCAGGGTCATCAGTTGCACGCTGTCTTCATGCTCGTCGGCCTGGGTATCGCCGGCTTCCAGGGAAGCGTGGCCGAGGAATGCCGCCAGGGGCGTCAGGTCTTCGTCCTCTTCGGTGTTCTCGAAGTTGCGCGCGGCGCTCACCAGTTCCTCGAGGTTTTCCACCCGGGCCTGGCCTTTTTCGCCTTTTTCCGCTTCGTGGTAGGCAATCAGCCCCGACTGCTCGATGACGGTCTGGGTCATCAGGTGCAGGGGCATTTCCAGGGTCTTGGCGGCGAGGTTTTCGATCAGTTCGATAAAGGCCCCCAGCGCACCTGCAGCGCGCCCGGTCAGGCCCTTATTGGCCACCAGCTGGCGCATGGCTTCCCACATCGATACATCGCTGTGGCGCGCATGCTCGCGGATGGCTTCGACGGTCTTCTCGCCGATGCCCCGGGCTGGCACGTTGATCACCCGTTCCAGGGCTGCGTCGTTGCCACGGCCTTCCAGGAGGCGCAGGTAAGCCATGGCGTTCTTGATTTCCGCCCGCTCGAAGAAGCGCTGGCCGCCATAGATGCGGTACGGAATGCGTTCGCGCAGCAAGGCTTCTTCCAGCACCCGGGACTGGGCGTTGGAGCGGTAGAGAATGGCGATGTCGCTGCGGGCCAGGCCGGTCTTCAGCGCGCTCTCGATGGTTTCCACTACATAGCGGGCTTCATCGTGCTCGTTGAAGGCGGCATACAGGTTGATGGCTTCACCGTCGCCGCCGTCGGTCCACAGCTCCTTGCCCAGGCGCCCGGTGTTGTTGGCGATCAGGGCGTTGGCAGCCTTGAGGATGCCCGCAGTAGAGCGGTAGTTCTGCTCCAGGCGGATCACTTCGGTGTCCGGGAAGTCGGCGGAGTACTGGTGGATGTTCTCGATTTTCGCCCCGCGCCAGCCATAGATCGACTGGTCGTCGTCGCCCACCACCATCAGGCTGTCGCCACCCTGGGCCAGCAACCGCAGCCAGGCGTATTGCACGGCGTTGGTGTCCTGGAACTCGTCCACCAGCACGTGGCGGAAACGCTTCTGGTAGTGCGCCAGCAAACCCGGGTGGTCGCGCCACAGGTCCAGGGCGCGCAGCAGCAGTTCGGAGAAGTCGATGACCCCGGCACGCTGGCAAGCGGCCTCGTAGGCCTCATAGATGCCGCGCATGGTGGCCAGGAACAGGTCGCCGCTGGCCTGGATATGTTGCGGGCGCAGGCCTTCGTCCTTCTGCCCGTTAATGAACCACTGGGCCTGGCGGGCCGGCCAGCGCTGTTCGTCCAGTCCCAGCTCGCGGATCACCCGCTTGACCAGGCGTTGCTGGTCGTCGCTGTCGAGGATCTGGAAGGTCTGGCTCAGCCCCGCTTCCTGCCAGTGGGCCCGCAGCAGGCGGTGGGCCAGGCCGTGGAAGGTGCCGACCCACATGCCTGCCGGGTTGATGCCCAGCAGTTGTTCGATGCGGTGGCGCATCTCGGCTGCGGCCTTGTTGGTGAAGGTCACCGACAGGATCGAGTGGGGCGAGGCGTTCTCGACCTGGATCAACCAGGCGATACGGTGCACCAGCACACGGGTTTTGCCGGAGCCAGCACCGGCCAGGACCAACTGACGACCCACGGAGGCGGCTACGGCCTGGCGTTGGGCGTCGTTGAGGGAGTTCAACAGGAGGGAGAGATCATCGCGCATCGGGGCATTCTAGGGGGCGGCGCCACCCCGGGCAAACCCGGCTTTGCATTAGCCGATAAAACAGCCGCCGATGACGACCGGTTGGTCACAGGCCCCAGCCATTGGCGCTTCTCGCCCGGACGCTTTCAGGGTGCAAGCCGGGCCATCCGGTTTTATCGATTTTATGACCTGGAGCAGTTTGGCTCGGGGCTTTGCTTGTGTATGCTCCGGCGACGTTTCGGGCTCAACCATTATAAGAACACTGCCTATGACACTTAACCCCGACCTGTCCGGGCCCTTTGTGGAGCCCCGGGTCATCCGCCAGCACTACGCCGTGGAGATGGCAGTGGAGCGTACGCGCCTGCTGTACCAGGGCTCGTTGCTGCCGACCTTGTTCATGTTGCTCAACGGCCTGGTGTGCACCTGGCTGCTATGGAGCCCGGCGCGCTATCTGTTGCTCAGTGTGTGGATGGTCTGGCTGCTGGCCCTGGTGGCCTTGCGGGTGATCCAGGTGGCGGCCTTCGATTCGGCGATTCCCAGCCGCCAGGCACAGCCGGTGTGGCAACGCATGTTTCTCCTGGGCTCGGCGGTCAGTGGCCTGACCCTGGCCTGCGCCGGCATCGCCCTGGTGCCCACCGACAATTTCCTGCAGCAGGCCTGGGTCTTCGGCCTCATCGGTGCGGCCATCCTGTCGGCCAGCGTAGCCTACGCGGTGAGCCTGCAGGCCTTCCTTTCATTCACCTTGCCATGTCTGTTGCCGGCCATCGCCTACCTGTTCTGGGGCGGCGACGACCAGCAGCGTGGCTGGGGCTGGCTCGGGCTGATCCTGCTGGTGTCCCTGAGTGTGGTGGCCTGGCAGGTCAACCGCCTGATGCAGCGCGGCCTGCTGCGGCGCTTTCAGAACCAGGCCCTGATCGAGCACCTGCAGAATGCCCAGGGCCGCAGCGATCAGCTCAACCGCGAGCTGGCCCGGGAAGTGGAGCAGCGCCGCCGTGCCGAGGAGCAACTGCGCGAAGCCCAGACCGGGCTGGAACAGCGAGTGGCCCAGCGCAGCCTGGAGCTGGACGCCGCCAACCAGGCCCTGAGCAAGAGCGAGGCGCGCCTGGCCCTGGCCCTGAACGCCAGCGAGCTGGGGCTGTGGGACTGGAACCTGCAGACCGACGAGGTCCATCACACCCAGATCAAGGAGCTGTTCGGCCTGGAGCCGGAAGATGTCACGGCCATGCTCAGCCATCTCAAGCCACGCCTGCATCCGGAAGACCTGCCCCTGCTCAAGCGCGCCCTGGTGGAGCACCTCAAGGGCCGCAGCGACGATTACCAGGTGGAGTACCGGGTACGCCACGGCGCCGGCCACTGGGTGTGGATCGAGGACCGTGGCCGGGCCGTGGAGCGCAGCCCCAGTGGCCGGGTGCTGCGCATGGCCGGCACCCGTCGCGACATCAGTGCCGACAAGGAGCTGGAGGTCCAGCGCAACCTGGCGGCCACGGTGTTCGAGGCGGCCAGCGAAGGCATCGTCATCCTCGACCCCGATTATGCCTTGATCGCCGCCAATCAGGCCTTCAGCCAGGTCACCGGCTACCAGATCGAAGACATGCTCGGGCGCAATGTAGTGGAGCTGTCGTGCAGCCGCGATGCGCGCCGGCACTACCCGTTGATCCACCAGGCCCTGGAACAGTACGGCAGCTGGCAGGGCGAGTTGGTGGAGACACGCAAGAACGGCGAGCTCTACCCGCAATGGCTGCAATTGAATGTCGTGCGTGATAAACGAGGAAAAGTCCGGCATATCGTGGGCTTCTTCGCCGATCTTTCGGCACGGCGCGAATCCGAGGAGCGCATGCGCTACCTCACCCATTACGACGAACTCACGGGGCTGGCCAACCGTTCGCTGTTCCGCGAGCGCCTGCGCGAGGCCCATCAGAGGGTGCGCCAGGGCGGCCGCAGCCTGGCCTTGCTGCACATCAACCTGGACCGTTTCAAGCTGCTCAACGACAGCCTTGGCCATGAAGTGGCCGACCAGTTGCTGCAAAAGATGGCCCGGCGGCTGGTCAATGCCTTGCCGGAAGCCGACACCATCGCCCGGCTTTCCGGGGACGAATTCGCCGTGCTGTTCGACGCTTACGGCAGCCTGTCGAGCCTGACCCGGGTCGCTACCCGGCTGCTGAGCAAGCTGCGCCTGCCGATCACCGTCGAGGGCCATGAACTGGTGGTCAGCGCTTCCATGGGCATCAGCATGCTGCCCGACAGCGCCCGGGAGATCGCAGCCCTGATCAGCCAGGCGAACATGGCCATGGCCCATGCCAAGCACCTGGGCGGCAACAATTTCCAGTTCTATACCGAGAGCCTGCAAGCCAGCACCCTGGAGCGCCTGCAGCTGGAAAACCAGCTGCGCAAGGCCATTGAGGAGGGCCAGTTGACGGTCTTCTACCAACCCAAGCTGTGCCTGGCCAGCGGCCGTCTGAATGCCGCCGAGGCCCTGGTGCGCTGGGATCACCCCGTCATGGGCCGGGTGCCCCCGGGAGATTTCATCGGCCTGGCGGAAGAGACCGGATTGATCGGCCCCATTGGCGAGTTCGTGTTGCGCCAGGCGTGCCGCCAAGCCTGCGAATGGCAACGCCAGGGCCTGGAGCCGATTCGCGTGTCGGTCAACCTGTCGGTGTATCAGTTGCGCCAGGGCAAGCTGGTGAGCCTGGTGCGCCAGGTGCTGGAAGAAACAGGCCTGGAGCCGCATTTTCTCGAACTGGAACTGACCGAAAGCCAACTGCTGGACAGCGTCGAGCACATCATCGCGACCTTCCAGCAACTGCGGGGCCTGGGGGTCAAGCTGGCCATCGACGACTTCGGCACTGGCTATTCGTCCCTGAGTTACCTGAAACGGATCCCGGTGGATTACGTGAAGATCGATCAGGCCTTCATTCGCGGCCTGGCCGAGGGCGGTGAGGACGCGGCGATCACCCGGGCGATCATCGCCATGGCTCATGGGCTGTCGTTGAAAGTGGTGGCCGAAGGGGTGGAAGACCCGGCGCAACTGGCCTTCCTCAAGGCGGAACACTGCGACGAGGTGCAGGGCTACCTGATCAGCCGCCCGGTGGCCGCCGAAGGCCTCGCGCTGCTGTTGCAGGCCCAGAGCCGGTAGCCGCCAGGGCTGCCTGCCACAACGGCTACATAAGTCGTACCCGGCTGAAAATGGGGGGCAGGCAGGCAACTTCGTGATGCATTGGGCGGGCAAAAAGCCGATTCCTGTAGTATAACTACAAGCTTGCTACATCCCCGGCGTCAGCCAATAACAATGAGTCCAGCCCTTTGAACCTGTTGCAGCACATCGCCCAGTCACGTCATTTGTTACGCAAATCGGAACTCAAGGTCGCCGATCACGTGCTCCTTGATCCTGCGGCCGTGATGCACAGTTCCATGGCGGACCTGGCCCACAGCGTGGGCATCAGTGAACCGACCATCGTGCGCTTCTGCCGGGCCATCGGCTGCTCCGGCTTCCAGGACCTCAAGCTCAAGCTGGCGCAGAGCCTTGCCGCCGGGGCCAGCTTCGGCCAATTCGCGATCCATGAAGACGATTCGGTCGCCGACTACAGCCTGAAGATCTTCGACACCACCCTGCATACCCTGATGGAGGTCCGCGAGAAGCTCGATCCGGTGGCCCTGCAGCAGGCGGTGACCGCCATGTCCCAGGCCCAGCGCGTGGAGTTCTACGGCTTTGGTGCCTCGGGCGCGGTAGCGGCGGATGCACAGCACAAGTTCTTCCGTTTGCTGCTGACCGCAGCGGCCTATTCCGACCCGCACATGCAAGCGATGTCGGCGGTGACCTTGAAGCCTACCGATGTCGCCATCTGCATTTCCCAGTCCGGTCGTTCCAAGGACCTGCTGATCACCGCCAACCTGGTACGTGAAAGCGGCGCCTCGCTGATCACCCTGTGCCCGAGCCAGACGCCGTTGGCCGAACTGTCCACGGTCAACCTGGCGATCGACGTGCATGAAGACACCGAGATCTACACCCCGCTGACCTCGCGTATCGCCCACCTGGTGGTGATCGACGTGCTGGCGATGGGCGTGGCCATGGCTCGCGGGCCGAGCCTGGTGAACCACCTCAAGAGCGTCAAGCGCAGCTTGCGCAGCCTGCGCCTGTCGCCCAAGTCGGTGAAAGCCCTGGACGACTGAGTCTCTCTGGCCGGTGATGAGGCCTCGGGGTTGTGCATCGCGCTGACCGATGCCTTCGCTGGCAAGCCAGCTCCTACAGAAAGGTAGGCGCTGTGAATGTTCATCGTCCTGTAACCGACCCGCCGCCAAACCGTAACCGCCGACGTCCATCGTGAAGCTTCCGTACTCGCATTGGGAGACTCGAAATGGCCCGGCCTTACGAAGAGAGCAACAGCGCAGTCAAGACCCGTCGTCAGCAGGAAGACCAGCGCCGCATGGAATTTCGTCGTGCGATCGAACACCGCTTCGAGCTGCGTCAGTTACAGCAGCAAATCAACGATTACCCCGAGCTGGACGCCGTCAATTACTGGCAGGCGGCGCCCGCAGCTTCCCGTCGAAGCGTTCAACCAAGCCGCTGATCTGCACCCGTTCGCTGCGGATGAATCCCAGGAACGCATGCGCTACCGGTGACAGGCGCTTGGCTTTGGCCTGCACCAGGCACCAGCTGCGCAGCAATGGCAGCTCTTCGACCGGCAACTCGACCAACCCGCCGGTCGCCAACTCAAGGTTCAGGGCGTGGCGCGTCAACAAGGCCACGCCCAGACCTGCCCGCACGCACTCGCGCTGAGCCTCGGCCGACGACACTTCAAGGATCTGGGTGAAGTGCACGCGCTTCTCCTTGAAATACTCCTCGCACGCCAGGCGTGTGCCTGAACCCTGTTCGCGCAGTACCAGCGTGTAGGGCTCCAGGTCCTGCAGGCGCAGCGGGCCCATGTGGCTCAGGGCGTGCTCCGGCGGGGCCACCGCGACGATCGGGTTGTTGAGGAAGGGCAGGAACTCCAGCTCCATGTCCTGGGGCACCATGGACATGATCACCAGGTCGTCGCGATTGTCCGAGAGCCGGCGGATCACCTGGGAGCGGTTGACCACCGTCAGTTGCAGGTGCACTTCCGGGTGCTGGCGCTTGAAGGCGGCGAACAGGTGCGGCACGAAGTACTTGGCGCTGGATTCGATGGCCAGCTTGAGCTGGCCCTGCAGCGAACCCTGCATGTCGGAGAGCTGCATGTCGAGGTTCTCCAGGCGCCCGAAGATGTCCCGGCTGGCCCGTTGCAGCGCTTCGGCGGCTTCGGTCATGTAGAGCTTCTTGCCCACATAGTCGAACAGCGGCTGGCCGATCAGCTCCTCCAACTGGCGAATCTGCAGGCTGACCGCGGGCTGGGTGAGGGACATTTCATCGGCGGCGCGGCTGTAGGAGCGTAGATCGCAGACTTCATTGAAAATCTGCAACTGACGCAATGTCAGTCTCATCAAGGACTTGCGCATTTCTTGAGGGCTCGCGCCAAGGGCTGGTGGCATGACTATAAGTCTTTACTTATGGCCAACCCAATAATTATTGATTTTTGTTAATCCCTCTGCAGAGCTAGTGTGTCGCTGCGACTGACTTGAAACATTTGGTCACGCGCCGACTCGGTCTAGCGGGTCGTCTGTTTCAACGGCTCAAGGGAACCTCCAAGTGATAAAAAAGATCCTGATCGCCAACCGTGGTGAGATTGCCGTACGAATCGTGCGTGCCTGCGCGGAAATGGGCATCCGTTCGGTAGCGATCTTCTCCGACGCCGATCGCCATGCCTTGCATGTAAAGCGCGCGGATGAGGCCCACAGCATTGGCGCCGAGCCGCTGGCCGGCTACCTGAACCCACGCAAACTGGTGAACCTGGCGGTGGAAACCGGCTGTGATGCGCTGCATCCCGGCTATGGGTTTCTCTCGGAAAACGCCGAACTGGCGGACATCTGCGCCGAACGTGGAATCAAGTTCATTGGCCCGTCGGCGGAAGTGATCCGCCGCATGGGCGACAAGACCGAAGCCCGCCGCAGCATGATCAAGGCGGGCGTGCCGGTGACTCCGGGCACCGAAGGCAACGTGGCCGATATCCACGAAGCCCTGTCCGAAGGCGACCGCATCGGCTACCCGGTGATGCTCAAGGCCACCTCCGGTGGTGGCGGGCGCGGCATCCGTCGTTGCAACAGCCGTGAAGAGCTGGAGCAGGCTTTCCCCCGGGTCATTTCCGAAGCCACCAAGGCCTTCGGTTCGGCGGAAGTGTTCCTGGAAAAGTGCATCGTCAATCCCAAGCACATCGAAGCGCAGATCCTCGGTGACAGCTTTGGCAACGTGGTGCACCTGTTCGAGCGCGACTGCTCGATCCAGCGCCGCAACCAGAAGCTCATCGAGATTGCCCCGAGCCCGCAGCTGACCCCGGAACAGCGCGCCTACATCGGCGACCTGTCGGTGCGCGCGGCCAAGGCCGTGGGCTACGAGAACGCCGGCACCGTGGAGTTCCTGCTCGCCGAGGGCGAGGTGTACTTCATGGAGATGAACACCCGGGTGCAGGTGGAACACACCATCACCGAAGAAATCACCGGCATCGATATCGTCCGCGAGCAGATCCGCATTGCTTCCGGCCTGCCGCTCTCGGTGAAACAGGAAGACATCCAGCACCGCGGCTTTGCCCTGCAGTTCCGGATCAATGCCGAGGACCCGAAGAACAACTTCCTGCCCAGCTTCGGCAAGATCACCCGCTACTACGCCCCCGGCGGCCCGGGCGTGCGCACCGACACGGCGATCTACACCGGCTACACCATTCCGCCGTTCTACGACTCCATGTGCCTGAAACTCGTGGTCTGGGCCCTGACCTGGGAAGAAGCGATGGACCGTGGCCTGCGCGCCCTGGACGACATGCGCCTGCAAGGGGTCAAGACCACCGCCGCCTATTACCAGGAAATCCTGCGTAACCCGGAATTCCGCAGCGGTCAGTTCAACACCAGCTTCGTTGAGAGCCACCCGGAACTGACCAACTACTCGATCAAGCGCAAACCCGAAGAGCTGGCCCTGGCCATCGCCGCCGCCATTGCCGCCCACGCAGGCCTGTGAGGAATAAAACAATGTCCAAGAAGATTCATGTAACCGACACCATCCTGCGCGACGCCCACCAATCGCTGCTGGCGACCCGCATGCGCACCGACGACATGCTGCCGATCTGCGACAAGCTCGACAAAGTCGGCTACTGGTCCCTGGAAGTCTGGGGCGGCGCCACCTTCGATGCCTGCGTGCGCTTTCTCAAGGAAGACCCCTGGGAGCGCCTGCGCAAACTGCGCGCCGCGCTGCCCAACACCCGCCTGCAGATGCTCCTGCGCGGCCAGAACCTGCTGGGCTACCGCCATTACAGCGATGACGTGGTCAAGGCCTTCGTGGCCAAGGCGGCGGTCAATGGCATCGACGTGTTCCGCATCTTCGACGCCATGAACGACGTGCGTAACCTGCGGGTCGCCATCGAAGCGGTGAAAGCCGCCGGCAAGCACGCCCAGGGCACCATCGCCTACACCACCAGCCCGGTGCACACCATCGAGGCCTTCGTGGCCCAGGGCAAGCAGATGGAAGCCATGGGCTGCGACTCCATCGCGATCAAGGACATGGCCGGCCTGTTGACCCCTTACGCCACCGGCGAGCTGGTCAAGGCGCTGAAGGCCGAGCTGTCGCTGCCGGTGTTCATCCACTCCCATGACACCGCGGGCCTGGCCGCGATGTGCCAACTCAAGGCCATCGAGAACGGCGCCGATCATATCGACACCGCCATCTCCAGCTTCGCCTGGGGCACCAGTCACCCGGGTACCGAATCCATGGTCGCAGCCCTCAAAGGCAGCGAGTTCGACACCGGCCTGGACCTGGAGCTGCTGCAGGAAATCGGCCTGTACTTCTACGCCGTGCGCAAGAAGTACCACCAGTTCGAAAGCGAATTCACTGCGGTCGATACCCGGGTGCAGGTCAACCAGGTGCCGGGCGGGATGATTTCCAACCTGGCCAACCAGCTCAAAGAGCAGGGCGCCCTGAACCGCATGAACGAAGTGCTGGCCGAGATTCCACGGGTCCGTCACGACCTGGGCTACCCGCCGCTGGTGACCCCGACTTCGCAGATCGTCGGTACCCAGGCGTTCTTCAACGTCCTGGCTGGCGAGCGCTACAAGACCATCACCAACGAAGTGAAGCTCTACCTGCAAGGCGGCTACGGCAAGGCTCCGGGGGAAGTCGACGAGAAACTGCGGCGCCAGGCCATCGGCAGCGAGGAGGTGATCGATGTACGTCCCGCCGACCTGCTGAAGCCGGAAATGACCAAGCTGCGTGGCGAAATCGGCGCCCTGGCGCATTCCGAAGAAGACGTGCTGACCTACGCCATGTTCCCGGACATCGGGCGCAAGTTCCTCGAAGAGCGTGAGGCCGGCACCCTGGTTCCGGAAGTGCTGCTGCCGATTCCTGAAGCGGGCGGCGTGAGCAAGCCGGGCGGTGAAGGCGTGCCCACCGAGTTCGTCATCGACGTCCACGGCGAGACCTACCGCGTCGACATCACCGGCGTCGGGGTCAAGGCCGAAGGCAAGCGCCACTTCTACCTGTCCATCGACGGCATGCCGGAAGAGGTGGTGTTCGAACCTCTCAACGAATTCGTCGGCGGTGGTGGCAGCAAGCGCAAGCAGGCGAGCGCCCCGGGCCATGTCAGCACCACCATGCCGGGCAACATCGTCGATGTGCTGGTCAAGGAAGGCGACACGGTCAAGGCCGGCCAGGCGGTACTGATCACCGAAGCCATGAAGATGGAGACCGAAGTCCAGGCAGCGGTTGCCGGCAAGGTCGTGGCGATCCATGTGGCCAAGGGCGACCGGGTCAACCCGGGCGAGATCCTGATCGAGATCGAAGGCTGAGTTCAGGCCTTCATCTGCAACGCTTTACCTCGGGGAGGCTACGGCCTCCCTTTTTTTGTCTACGATTTGCCTGAGTGCATTTTAGTGCACTTATTGTCTGCAAAAATCGGCTGTATCTGCATTACAATGCATTTCGCAGAGGTAATGACGCACCAAAAGTGCATTAAATTGCAGGTAATGAATGCTACAGCTGACTTTACAGGTCCATCGCGCGGGGACGTGGAGCGATGCGATGACCCTGATTTTCGAGCATCCCGAGCAGGGTTTCACCAGCCCTTGCCGTCTGGGTTATGAGCAGTCGTACCTGGCAGGCAATCTGGAAGCCTTTGCCACGCCGCTGGCGGGATCGGTGAGTGTGCGTCTGCCGCTGACCTGGGAACTGCTGCGCAGTCCGGGCGCCCCGGCGTTCCTGTATGACATTGCGCCGACGCTCACCATGCAGCGTTTTTTGGCCGAGCGCTCGGTGGGCGCGCGCCCCGCCGGCATTGCCCCCGACTTGTTCCTGCTGGCCCGATCCAGCGCGGCCCCCATGGGCAATCTGCGGATCAAGGAGTCCCTTGCCGCCATGAATGAACGGCCGCTGCTGGGGTTCTCCCGGGCAGAGGTCAGCGCCCGCGACAACCGCTTTCTTGAATACGCCCATGAACAGGGAGCGGCAATGAGCGGGGCCACCGGTGCCGTTGGCGAGGCGACGAAGCTGCTGCTGACCCAGGGGCGTGACGGGTTGCTGTACCCCGATGCGCTGTTGGAAGACAGGTTGGCGGCGTGCCACTGGCTGGTGAAATGCCCGCCAGAGCAGGCGACGCCAAATGACTGCGACATGCTCAGAAGCGAGTTCCACTACTACCGGGCGCTGCAGCAGCTGGGCATCGATACGGTTCCCGCCCAAGGCCTGGCCCTGGAAGAGGAGCGGCAGCCGAGCCTGTGGATGCGACGCTTTGATCGTCGCCTGCACGGGCAGGGTGTGGAACGGCTGGCGCTGGAGTCCATCTATTCCCTGGCGGGGTTGCCCGGCCAGAGCCTGGGCATGCGGCACACCAAGGTCCTGGGGCTGCTGGCCGAACTCTGGCGAACCGCCGGGCAGGCCTCGGCGATCCCGGAGCTGGTGGCCGACTACCTGCGTCGGGACCTGCTCAACAAGATCCTTGGCAACTCGGCCAACCATGGGCGCAATACCTGGATCATCCGTCACGAGGGCCAGGTGCAGTTGGCGCCGATCCACGATCTGGCGCCTCGAGTGATGGATGACAAGGGCATTACCCGCAGCACCAAATGGCCCGGCCGGATGGAAGTGGCGGGTGATATCGACTGGCGCCAGGTGTGTGCCAGCCTCAAGCCGCTGATCGATCCCGATGCTGCGCTGACGCGCCTGCGCGAAGATGCCGAACGGCTACGGGCCCTGCCGGACCTGCTGAGTGCCGGGGGCTTGCCCGAGGCCACCCTGAATCACCCGCGCATTTACCTGCGTGACCTGGATCGACGCCTGCAGGAGTGGGGTTTGCGATGACTACGACCCTGGAACAGCGCGGCCTGCTGATCGATAACATCCGCCAGGAACTGGCCGCTGGGCGTTTGTCGGTTGGTGATGCGGTCAAGCGCCTGCGCACTGAAGTCACCGGGTTGCATCAGAGCCAGTTCGCCAGGATGTGCCGGATTTCCCTGCGTACCCTGATCCATATCGAACACGGCGACGGCAACCCGACCCTCAAGTCGCTGAACGCGGTGTTCAAGCCTTTCGGCCTGCAGATGGGCGTGGTTTCCCTGCGCCCTTGAGCTTCACCCGCGCTGAACGTAACCCTTGCCGTAATGCCTTTCCATCCGCGCCTGGATCAGTTCCAGGCCGATGGACAGCAGCCAGTAGATCAGCGCCGCGGTGCTGAGCATTTCGATGTAGCGGTAGCTGGAACGGCCGTAGGACTGGGCCAGGAACATCACTTCCCAGACTCCCATTACCGAGATCAGCGACGAGTCCTTGAGCATCGAGATGAACTGGTTGGTGGCCGGCGGAATGATGGTACGCATGGCCTGGGGCAGGGTCACCTGCCAGAAGATCACGCTGTCGCTCATGCCCAGGGCCAGGGCGGCCTGGCTCTGGCCATGGGGCACGCCGAGGATGCCGGCGCGGAAGATCTCGCTGAGGTAGGCGCCGTAGTTCAGCGACAGGGCGATGATCCCGGCGGTAATGGCGCCCGGCACCACCCCCAGTTGTGGCAGGCCGAGGTAGATCAGCAGGATCTGGATCAGCAGCGGTGTGCCGCGAAAGAACGAGGCGTAGAAGCTGGCGATGCCGAACGCCACGGCGCTCGAGGACAGCCGCGCCAGTGCGGTGACAAAGCCCAGCAGCGACGAGGCGACGATGGAGCAGGCGCAAAGGAACAGGGTCAGCGCCGCGCCCTGGAGGAAACCACTGGGGGACAGGTGCAGGCCCAGCAGGTTCGGCAGCTTGTCGAGGATGATCGAGAACTTCAGATCGAAGCTCAGGAAGAAGCTGGCGAACAGCACCAGCAACGCGGCCCAGGTCAGGTACAGGCGGGTGCGAAAGCCCAGCAGGCGCTTGAGCAGCGGTGCAGCCACCGCTTGTGGTGGCTGCGGCGGTGGCGTGTAGGCGGTCATTGGCTGATGTCGGCGCCGATCCATTTCTGCGACAGCTTGCTCAGGGTGCCGTCCTGCTTCAGCTGGGCGAAGACTTCACGCACCTTGGCATTCCACTGGGCATCGCCTTTCTCGATGGCCACCGAGTTGGGCTCGGCGTACAGCGGCTCGCCGGCCAGCTTGAAGCGCGAGTCCTGGGTCAGGCGCGGCTGGGCGGTGACCAGGTTGGTGAGGATCGCATCCAGGCGTACACCCGGGCCCAGGCCGAGGTCCTGGAAGGCCACGTTGTCGGTGTCGTAGGGGGCGATCTGCACATTCTCGAAGGGGTATTGCAGGTGGGTGTCCTCGGCGCCTTCGATCACCAGGTTCTTGTTCAGGTAGCCCTCGTAGCTGGAGGCGGCGGTGAGGCCGACCTTCTTGTCGCTCAGGTCCTGGGCGCCGTGGATCCGTTCATCCTTGGCGTTGACCACGATCACCGCCGGCGAGGCGTAGTACTGCACCGGGAAGTCGAAGACCTCGGCGCGGGCCTTGCTCGGGGTCATGGAGCAGATGCAGATGTCGTAGCGCCCGCTCCAGCGTCCGGCGGCGATCACATCCCAGGACGGGGTTTCCAGGCGCAGCCTGACCCCGAGCTTGTCGGCCACGGCCTTGGCCACGTCGACGTCGAAGCCGTCCAGCTGGTTCTGCTCGTTGAGGAAGGAGAAGGGCGGGTAGCTTTCCATCAGCACCCCGACCAGCTCCTTTTTCTGCTCGATACGTTCCAGGGTGGCGCCGGCGAAGGCTTGGGAGGAGGCGGCGAGAACGGTCAGGCCGAGGGCCAGCAGCGGTTTGAAATTCATCGAAAACCTGACTGAAAAAGAGTTGTTATTAACTGAATGGTGCGTATTAAATAGTTATAAGAACGACTCTGATAGTGAGTTATTTTCATAAGCATATGAGTGAAAAGCATATGGGCGCAGGTAGCACGGTAATTCTGGATGGCGGTATGGGTCGCGAGTTGCAGCGCCGTGGTGCGCCGTTCCGGCAACCCGAGTGGTCGGCACTGGCATTGAGCGAAGACCCCCGGGCGGTGGAGGCGGTGCACGCGGCCTATATCGACAGCGGTGCCAACGTGATCACCAGCAACAGCTACGCGGTGGTGCCGTTTCATATCGGCGAGGAACGTTTTGCCGCTGAAGGCCAAGCCCTGGCGGCTCTGGCCGGTGAGCTGGCGCGCCGCGCAGTAGAGGCCTCTGGCAAGCCAGTGCGGGTCGCGGGTTCGTTGCCGCCGCTGTTCGGTTCCTATCGCCCGGACCTGTTCGATGCGTCCCGGGTCGAGGAAGTGCTGAGCCCGCTGGTCAAGGGCCTGTCGCCTTTCGTGGACCTGTGGCTCGCAGAAACCCAAAGCTCCATCGCCGAGGCGCGGGCCATCCACGCCGGATTGCCCAAGGACGGCAAGCCGTTCTGGCTGTCCTTCACCCTGAAGGATGAAGACGTCGATGAAGTGCCACGCCTGCGTTCCGGCGAACCGGTGGCAGAAGCGGCGGCAGCGGCGGCGCAGTTGGGCGTGCAGACCCTGCTGTTCAACTGCAGCCAGCCGGAAGTGATTGGTGCGGCAGTGGATGCGGCTCGTGAAACCTTCGAGCGCTTGGGGGTGCAGATCCATATCGGCGTATACGCCAACGCCTTCCCGCCGCAGCCCGAGGATGCCACCGCCAACGATGGCCTGTGCCCGCTGCGTGAAGACCTGGACCCGCCGGGTTATCTGCACTGGGTAGCGGACTGGCACCAGCGCGGTGCCAGCCATGTGGGCGGTTGCTGCGGCATTGGGCCGGAGCATATTGCGGTGTTGGCGCAGAAGCTCGGTTGAGTCCTTCGCCGGCAAGCCGGCTCCTACACAGGCCTGTAGGAGCCGGCC
>NZ_JBXAMM010000011.1:0-66437 GCF_058800645.1 Pseudomonas sp. GW822-FHT04H02
GGGGTATAGCGCAGTCCGGTAGCGCGCCTGCTTTGGGAGCAGGATGTCAGGAGTTCGAATCCCCTTACCCCGACCATATTCACGAAAAAGGGCACCTCATTGAGGTGCCCTTTTTTGTTTGTCCGTAGAAAAGCCCACGAACCCCGGTGCTGCCCGCTAGGCAGCGCCCACGGCCACTATTCGTCGGGCGTGTCTCCCCAGATTCCATCCTGTTCAAGCAGGCGCTGCTCGAGAGTCTGCATCGCCTGGAGGACCTGTTCCACAGACTCCGTGACCAGGTTCATGACTGGTTCCGGGCTCAGGCAGGCTTCTTCAAGCTGGCGGCAGCTTTCCACCAGTTGTTCGCCTTTTACCACTCTGGCCGCGCCCTTGATGCGATGGGCCAGCTCCGCAAGTTCAGCGGTTGCCTGCTCCTGCATCAACGAGGTCAAGATTTTTCGGTCTGTACGATTGTTGCTGAGCAACTCATTGAGTATGTGATGCAGTATCGTCGGCTCGCTGCCGACCAAGGTGTGCAACGACTCCAGATCGAATACCTGTGGAGAGCGGGCAAAGGCCTGTTGCGGCGAGACCACTTCCCGTTCTTCATCCTCGATCTTCCCCGCGCACAGCAGGCGCTCCTCCAGTTCATCCAGGCTGATGGGCTTGATCAGGCAATCGTTCATCCCGGCCTGGATGCAACGCTCCACTTCCTCGGGCTGGGCATCGGCCGTCAGGCCAATGATCATCACTGGCTCGTGTGCGTTTTCATGTTCGTCCTGGCGAATCGCCCGAGCCAGCTCGGCGCCGTTCATGATCGGCATGTGGCAGTCAGTGATGATCATGTCGAAGTCCTGGGTACGCCACCGTTGCAAGGCCTGCAGGCCATTCTCCGCCTCGGCCACGTCATGCCCGAGAAAGCACAGCTGCTGGCGCAGCACTTGAAGATTCACCGAGTGATCATCCACCACCAGGATCTGCAGACGGTACGCCTGACGTTTCTTGTTCAGGGCTGGGCGTTGCTCGCAGAGCATGCGCTCCAGAACCTGCAGGCGCAGCTCGATGTCGACCCGGGTCCCCTGGCCGAGGGTGCTGTTCATCGTCACATGCCCGCCCATCATTTCGCACAGGGATCGACAGATCACCAGTCCCAGGCCAGTCCCCTCAGCGTTCTGTACGTTGCGCTCCACCTGTGCGAAAGGTCGGAACAAGCGTTGCTGGTTGGTCGGGGAGATGCCGATCCCAGAGTCTTCGACACTGAGCGTGACCTGCAGCAGCGAGGTTTCCAGCAGATCGCCGGTAATGGTGACCTTGATAAAGCCGGCTTCGGTAAACTTGATGGCATTGCTTACCAGGTTGGACAGAATCTGCTTGAAACGCATTCCGTCCACCAGGACATCGCCGTTGATGCTGGAGTCGATTTCCAGCATCAGGCTCAGTTGTTTCTGCCTGGCCAGTCCTTCGAAAACCCGAGCCACCGACTCCACCAGCTCGCGCAGGTTGGCGCGCTTGGGCGAAAGACTCAGGCGTCCGGACTCGATGCGGGCAATGTCGAGAATGTCGCCGATCAGTTCCAGCAGGCTTCTTGCCGAGCTATAGGCGATTTCGATGCTTGAGCGTTCGATCCGATCGCTCTCGGCGCGTTTCAACGCCAGTTCCAGAATGCCGATGATGGCGTTCATGGGCGTGCGTATTTCGTGGCTCATGGTAGCTAGAAACGTGGTCTTGGCTCGGCTGGCTTCATCGGCGAGGTTCTTCGCCTCTTTCAGTTCCTGCACCAGATGACGGTGCTTGGTAATGTCCAGCCAGCCGCAGATCACCCCCTTGATGGCGCCCTTGGTGTCCTGGAATGGCTGGATCCAGTGCTCGACCCAGGCATCCTTGCCCTGCAGTTGAATGGTACAGACCGAGGTCACGGTCTGGCCGTCGCGGATGGCTTGCAGGTAGTGCTGGTGAAGGTCGGGTTCGGCACTGAAGTGCTCGGAGGGCAGTTCCTCTATAGTCCTGCCCACGACCTGCTCGGCACTGAGACCGACACTTTGCAGATAGCTGCAGTTGCAGGAGAGCATTTTTCCTGTGGCGTCCCGTATGTAGAGCACGGGTGGCATGTTTTCGGTGATGTTCTCGATGAAGCGCAATTGTTCATTGAGGTTTTTTTCGGCCTTGACCCGGCGTTGCAGATAGAAGACCCAGGCCAGTACCAGCAGGAGCAGCAAGGCCGCACCGGCGATGATTTTGGCGATCACCCATTCATAGTCGCGCCAGGTTTCACCACTCATGCCCGGTGGTGAGCGCCAGTGGTTGGCGATGGCATTCAAGTCGTCCGCGGGCAGGCTGAGCAGGGCCTTGTCGAGAATCGATTGCAGTTCCGAGCTACTGCGGCGCAGGGCGAAACTGGCGTTGGCCTGGGATGTGGAGATCCTGCCGGCAATCTCCAGGTTGTTCTGAAACAGTCGAACGATGTAGTAACGAGCGGCGTGCATTGAGACCACTGCCACATCCGCCTTGCCTGCATAAACCATGTTCATGCTATCCAGCGAGGTGCCGGCCTCGATTACCTCGGCCTGCGGATAGAGCCTGCGCACCTCCTGCAACGTCACATGGCCGGTGGGAATGGCCAGGCGCTTACCTGCCAGGCTGTTGGGCGAGAGGGCTATTTTCTCGTTGCCTGAACCGGTGATCAGAACGAAGGGGCTGGTCAGGAATGGGCGGCTGAAACGCAGGGTTTCCTCTCGTTGCACGTTGCGCGTCATGATGGCCAGATCCGCTTCTGACTTTTGCAGTGCCTCGATCTGTTGCGGGTAACTGCCGTTGCGGGTGATGACCTGGAACTTCAGGCCGGTGCGTTGGGTAATGGCTTCCAGCAACTCGGCAGCAATGCCGGAGAAGACCCCGTCGGTATCAAAAAATGCCACAGGAGCCAGGTCGTCGTTGATCATCAGCCGCACCCTGGGGTTGCGGGCGATCCAGCGTGTTTCCTCTGGGGTAAGCAGCACTTTCTCGTCTATAGGAATGATGCCGCTGCCCACCCAACTGCGACTCAGGTCGACCAGTCGCTCTTTGCCGATGGCGTAGATGCTTTGATCCAGTATGCGTTGCAGGCGCTGGTTGTCGCTTTTCAGGACATAGCTGTATCCGCGTTGTGCAGACTCGGAGAAACGATCGAATTTGAGAATGCCGTAATAGGAGCGATTGAGGTTGTAGTAGGCGCTGAGCAGGTCGTCGAAATACAGGTCGGCCTCGCCGAAGGCCGCTGCGGCGATTGCCTCCTCATGTGAAGGGAAGGGCATGGGCTGTGCCAGGGGGAAAAGTGACTGCAACTTATGGCTGTGCTCTTCAGTGACCGCTACCCGCAATCCGGCAAGGTCCGATGGAAAACGGTGTTGTCCATGGCTGCGTTTGAACAGTGCGAGGCGACTGGTCGCATAAGGCTGCGTGAGCCTGATGGAGGGGCCCGGCAGCACGGGGTCATAACCGCCCAGAAAGTCGATGTCACCCGCCTGCAAGGCCTGGATCGCATCGGTACGACTGGCAAAGGGCACTACTTTGATGCGCATCCCGAGCATCTGCCCGATCAGCGCAGTGATATCGGCAGTAATGCCTTCGTAATGGCTGTCGTTGTAGCGGATGTTGAAGGGCGGTGATTCTGTGGCGACAGCCCCTATTTTCAATTCGGACTTTTGGCGTAGCCAGTACCAGTCCTCCTCCGCGATCGTGAGGTTGTGATGATCGAGCTGTACCTTGCTGTACAGCGTGTTGGGCAGGTTCAGGGGCTGTGCCGCTAACGGTTGAGCGCCGTTGATCAGCAGGTAGATGAAAAGCCACATAAGTCGTGAATGCATGATCGCTTCAAACAAAAGAGGGGCGGGTTGGGGGGGCGTCCATGAATGAACTGGCGAAGGACGTTGGGTAGATTGCTGTTCCGGCGATGGGAAAATGTGGCGTATGCAGGGTCACCGCATGCAATAGGCGATGAAGTGGCTTTCTGGCATGGGGCGTGCGAACAGAAAGCCCTGGGCTACGGTGCATCCCAGCTCCTGCAGGCGCTCTTTCTGTTCGAGTGTTTCTACTCCTTCGATGACCAGCGAGATACCCAGAGAACGGGCAAGGGCCACGGTAGAACTGATGATCAGGCTGCTCCGGGGGGAATGGCGCATCTTGCGTACGAAAGCCCCTTCAAGCTTGATCTGGCTGAATGGGAGTTCACACAGGCGGTCCAGCGAGGCGTAGCCGGTGCCGAAGTCGTCCATGGCCAGGCCGCAGCCCATGGTGCGCAGGCGTACCAGGTTCTCCAGCTGGCTGGCGGGTGCGTCGGTCAGGCGGGTCTCGCTGATCTCGAAGATGATGCTGGTGGAAGGCACTTGAAACTGTGTCAGCAATGAGGAAATGGACTCGGTCAGGGTCTCGCTCGCCAACTGCGAGGGATGCAGGTTGAACGAGAAGCTCAGTGCGGTTCCCTTGGCTGCCATGACCCGCCGCAGCGCCAGTCCCTGATCGAGCACCTGCCAGAACAGGCGGTCCAGCAGATTGTAGTGTTCCATGATGTGCAGGAAGTGCGAGGGTGGCAGCACCCCCAATCGTGGGTGATTCCAGCGGGCCAATGCCTCGACCCCCAGCAGCGAGGTATCGCCGAGCGCCACCTTGGGCTGGTAGTAGGGCTCGAACTCGCCATTGTCCAGGCCGCGGACCACATCGGCCAAGGAGGGGAACTCGGACGGCAGTAAAGGGCTGGGCAGGTGATGGCGCAGGCTTCGGTAGCGAGTCAGCAAGGTTGTCAGACGCTCAAGATTGAAGGGTTTGCCCAAATCTCCGAGAAAGCTGAGGCCCAGATGCTTGATCATCACAATGGTGGCCTGGCGCAGGATCGGGTCAATCTGGCTGCACAGGATCACCGAGCGCAGCTTGCCTCCCCGACTGGCGTGGCGTAGGAACGCCAGGCCATCCATTCCGGGCATCTTCAAGTCGCAGATGGCGATATCTATGTTGTGGCAGCTTTCCAGCAGCATCAGCGCTTCACTGCCGCTGGCGGCATCTTGGATCTGCCCCAGCATGACTTTCTTCAGCGCGGTTACGGTGACCAGGCGTTGGAGGGGGTCATCTTCCAGGACCAGTACGTTCAAGGGATGCATTGCTGGCTCACTTCATTATTTGCCGGCTATGTTGCGTAAGACTCTTGAGGTATGGCTATTAGGTGAATCTTCTTGCGGCGTAGGAAATTTCCTACCAAAAAACAAGATTTTCTGAATATCTCAGTCAGTCTCGACAAGCACTTGTAACTAGTGGTCATTGCCGGGAATCTGAGTTTTTTGGGGGGCTGGCGTATGCATCGGGTTTTCGCGCGTAGCTTCGTAAGCGGCCTGTTGTTTAGTGCAATCCCGTGTATTTTCCAGGCAGTCACATTTGTCCGGCGGCCAAACTTTTGAGGGGAAATGAGCTGATGCCCAGTGTATTGATTGTTGACGATCATCCTGTTGTACGGCTTGCCGTTAAGGTCTTGCTGGAAAAGAACAACATGCAGGTGGTTGCCGAAACGGACAATGGGCTGGATGCGCTGGAGCTGGTTCGCGAACATGTGCCGGATGTGGTGATTCTCGACATTGGCATTCCCAAGCTGGATGGCCTCAAGGTGCTTTCACGCATAAAGGCTCTGGGTTTGCCCACAGAGGTACTGGTGCTGACCTCGCAGCCTGTTGAAAGCTTCTGCAGGCGCTGTATCCAGTTGGGCGCGCGAGGCTTCGTCAACAAGGAAGAGGACCTGAACAACCTGGTGGTAGCCTTGAACGCGGTACTGGCCGGCTACACCTTTTATCCTTCCCCGGTGTTGGATGTGTCCACGCCAGTGGCGCAGCAACAGTCCGAGGCCGAGCAGATCGCCTCGCTGACCGACCGCGAGATGATCGTGCTGCAGTATCTGGCCCAGGGGTATTCGAACAAGACAATCGGTGAAAAATTGTTTCTCAGCAACAAGACGGTGAGTACCTATAAGACCCGCTTGCTGCAGAAGCTTGGCCTGGGTTCGCAGGTCAGCTTGGCAGAGTTTGCCAAGCGCAACGCGCTTATTCCTTGAATACCCCCATCGAGCTTTAACTTACGGCATTCAATTTTCTCGCCCTCCGTGCAATACGGTGGGCGAGTAGCTGTGTCCAAGTAAATTGTAGCGGTGCGCTTTGTCATATATCGGAAGTATTGGTGTTTACCTCTTAAGGCGTTATTGGTTCTGCTTGGGAAATTTCCGGTAGAGCTATCGATCGCGTCTTATCGTTGCAAGTTCTTCGTGGAAATAGAATGGTGACCAAGCATTAAGCGATTAATGATTGAGGGTAGATTTAAGTTGCGGGTTTTTCTTGCAATCTATGTTTTCCGATTAATTGCTTTTTGTGAGTGTTACTTAACTTCAAGGACTTCCATTAAGGACTCAAGAATGAAACTCAGCAAAATCACAGCAGCGGTTGCAGCCATTGTTCTGGGGGCCGCATCAGCGGCAAGCATGGCGGCAGGGGACACCAAGGGCGAGATTCGCTTCACTGGCGAAATCAACGAATCCCCGTGCACCCTCACCAGTGACACGCAATTTCAAACCCTGCCGATGGACTCGATTTCCAGCAGTGTTCTGAAGAACGGCGGCAAGTCCAATCTGAAAAAATTCGTCCTCAAGCTGACGGGCTGTGACAACAGTGCGCTGAGGACTGTGACTGCAACCTTTACCGGTGCCAAGTCGGACGTCGACGGCCTGCTCAAGCTTGGGGGCGTGGAAGGCGCCAGCCTGGCGATTGCTGACGACGGTGGCACTTTGATCAAGCTGGGTCAGGCGTCGCCGGTGTTCGACCTGGCTTCGGGCAGCAACAACCTGCGTTTCAGCGCCTACCTGCAGGGTGATGTCGTCGGTGGCCAAGCGGCCGAGATCGTGGGCGGCTCTTTCGACGCCACCGCCGGTTTTACCCTGGCGTACCAGTAACTACAGGTATAGCGAGCAGGGGCGTCTCGGAGCATGTGCAGTTGCATGCTTCGGGAGCGCCTCCCGGGGGTGCCATGAGACGCTCGACAGTTATTTGGCTCAACTCCTTGGCGCTTCTGGCGGCCGGGAGTGCGGCACCGCTTCACGCGCAGCCACCGCTGCAAAGAGGTCAGTTGCAGATGGTCGGAGAGATCTTTGATGCCGCCTGTGCCATACAGGTGCAAAGCCAGTACCAGACCATCAGCATGGCCCCGGCGCCGATACGTGGTCTGGTCAGTGGGCAAGCTTCGCCCCAGCAGGCGTTCGACATACAGATCGTCAACTGTGGCTCGACCAGTCGGTTGTCCCGGCAGTCGCTGCTCAACTCCTTCGCGGTGGTTTTTGAGGGTGAGGGTAACGACAGGTATTTCGCCACTCAAGGTACCGCTAAAGGTATCGCCATACATATAAAGGATACCAACGGTAATCCGGTTATACCCGGGGTGCCAGTTAAAGGCAGCGAAGTTTCCATCACTAACATGGCACTTAACTATTTGCTGACACTTGTAGGTAGTGGTGCTTCGCTGAGTGCCGGCGACTATCACGCAACCATCAGGCTCGGAATTCATCATTTCTGAAGTAAAGAGTTCTGTCACGATATTAAATTGCCAAGGAAGTTAGCCCGTGAGTCAACACAGAGTATGGGTTGCCACTACTTTGTGGTGTATAGCCGGCATGGCTGGCGCAGCCGAAGAGTTTCAATTCAATACCGATGTTTTGGATATCAAGGAACAACAGAGTCTGGATCTTAGTTTGTTCTCCAGGGCCAACTTTATTCTGCCTGGCCAATACAGTCTGCTGATTCAGGTCAACCGTGATTCCTTGTCCGAAAGAACAGTGCAATTCATCGCTCCGCAGGACGACCCCAAGGGCAGTCTCGCATGCATCTCTGCGGAGCTTGTGAACGAGCTCGGTCTGAAGGCTCAAGTGCACAAGACCCTGGCGTGGTGGCACGAGGGCGCATGCCTGGATATCTCCAGCATTCCCGGTATGCAGGTGCGCGGTGATCTGGGAACAGCGACCCTGTACGTGAGCATTCCCCAAGAGTCTTTGGAATACACCGCAGCCAACTGGGACCCGCCGTCGCGTTGGGAGGACGGGATTAACGGAGCCCTGTTGGATTACAACTTCAACGCTCAGACCACCGAACAGTTGAAGTCCAGGAGCCGCAGCAACCAGCTCAGTGGTAACGGTACCGCCGGCTTCAACCTGGGGGCCTGGCGGCTGCGAGGAGACTGGCAAGCTCAGATGCAACAGGCATCCGGGCAGCAGAGCTATCGGCAATTTGACTGGAGCCGCTTCTATGCCTTGCGCGCCGTACCCTCGTTGGGCTCCAACCTGGCCTTGGGCGAGGACTACCTGAACTCCACTTTGTTCGGCAGCTTCCGCTTTACCGGTGCCAGCCTGGCCACCAACGACAGCATGCTGCCGCCCAACCTGCGGGGTTATGCGCCAGAAATTGCTGGTGTGGCGCGGACCAACGCTCGAGTGGTTGTACGCCAGTTGGGGCGTGTGCTGTACGACACCCAGGTGCCGCCTGGCCCGTTCCGCATCCAGGACCTGAATGATGCCGTCAGCGGCAAGCTGGATGTCCAGGTAGAGGAGCAGGACGGTAGTCACCAGGAGTTCCAGGTGGATACGGCGAGCATTCCCTACCTCACACGCCCCGGCACCGTGCGCTACCGCCTGGCGGCGGGCAAGCCGTCAGAGTGGGACCACAGCCTGGAAGGGCCGGCCTTCGCGTCCGGGGAGTTTTCCTGGGGGGTGAGCAACGGCTGGTCGCTGTATGGCGGCGGCCTGGGCGCCAAGGACTATGGCTCGGTGGCCGTGGGGGTTGGCCGTGACCTGCTGGCCTTCGGTGCGCTGTCGGTGGACGTGACCCAGTCCCGGGCGCAATTGCCCCAGGGCGACAGCCTGATGGGCAAATCCTATCGCACCAGTTATTCCAAGCGTTTCGAGGATTACGACAGTCAGGTGACCTTTGCCGGTTATCGCTTCTCGGAAGAGGACTTCATGAGCATGAACGAATTCATCGATGCCCGGCGCAGTGGCGAGGCGATCAAGCAGAACAAAGAAATGTACACAGCCTCGGTCAGCAAGAACTTTCGTGACCAGAACATCAGCCTCTATCTCGACTACCACCACCAGACTTACTGGAACAGTTCGCCCAGCGATCGCTACAGTCTGTCGTTGTCGCGTTATTTCAATCTGGGAAACCTCAAGAACCTCAGCCTGTCTCTGACGGCCTATCGCAACCAGGTCTACGGCGGCAGTGTTGATGAGGGGGCTTATCTGTCCGTCAGCCTGCCATGGGGCGAGCGTGGTTCGGTCAGTTACAGCTCCACCGCCAGCCGTAATGCCACCAGCCACAACCTGAGCTATTTCGATCGCGTGGACGAACGCAACAGTTACATGCTCAGTGCGGGCACGGCCAAGGCAGGCAATACCGCCAGTGGTTACCTGACCCATGAAGGCAGCCAGGCCCAGGTAGTGGCCAGTGCCAGCTATCAGACCGGCCAATACCGCTCTGCGGGGTTGGCTGTGCAGGGCGGCGCGACCCTGACCGCTGAAGGTGGCGCCCTGCACCGCAGCAACAGCATGGGCGGCACCCGGATACTGGTGGATACCCAGGGCGTGCCTGGCGTACCGGTGCGTGGCAGCGGCGCGCCCAGCCGTACCAACCGTTTCGGCAAGGCGGTGATCACTGACGTCAACAGCTACTACCGCAACCAGGCCAGCATAGACCTTGGCCGTTTGGCAGACGATGTCGAGGCCACTCAGTCAGTGACGGAGTTCACCCTGACCGAAGGGGCGATCGGCTATCGCAGCTTTGGCGTTATCGCCGGGCACAAGGCCATGGTACGGGTGCTTCTGACCGATGACCGGCCCCCGCCTTTCGGCAGTACCGTGCGCAATAGCCGCGGTCAGGAGACCGGGATTATCAGCGAGGACGGCCTGGTGTACCTGAGCGGTATGCAGCCCGGGGAAGCCATGACCCTGCATTGGGATGGCAAGGACCAGTGTCGTTTCGTGCTGCCCGAAACGGCCCCTGTCGACGATGTCGAATCGCAGTTTCTCTGTCGGTTGTTCTCCGACGCCAACTCTCAATCCCCCATCAACGGATAACCATCAGTGGCTTCCATGAAATCGCTTGATCAGAAATACCTCTTCCTTGTCGCCTGGCTTGCCCTGACAGCGATGCCGTCACTGCAAGCGGCTGTTTCTCTGGACCGTACGCGGGTGATTCTCAACGGTGACGACAAATCCGTGAGCCTTAACATCAACAACCAGAACACCCAGTTGCCGTACTTGGCACAGGCCTGGATCGAGAACGAGCAGGACCAGAAGGTCACCAGCCCTCTAGTGGTGCTACCGCCGATCCAGCGGCTCGAAGCCGGCTCCAGCAGCCAGGTGAAAATTCTCAAGCTGGCGCAGGCCAACCAACTGCCCCAGGACCGCGAGACGCTGTTCTATTTCAACCTGCGGGAAGTACCGCCGCGCAGCGACAAGCCCAACACGCTGCAGATTGCACTGCAGACCCGGATCAAGCTGTTCTATCGCCCCGCTGCCATTGCTCGAGGTCTCAACCCGACACAGACGCCGTGGCAGGAAAAATTGACCTTGAGCCTGGCAGGGGACCGCTACACGGTGCACAACCCCACGCCTTATTACGTGACCCTGATTGATGCCAGCAGCAGCGCGGGTGGCAAGACAGTGGACGGCTTCCAGCCCTTCATGGTCGAGCCCAGGGGCCAGTTGCTGCTGGATGTCAGCGCCAAGAGCCTCGGGGCTAAGCCGGTGCTGACCTATGTGAATGACTACGGTGGCCGGCCTCTGCTGGAGTTCCAGTGCACGAGCGGCCAGTGCAGTGCCCGGTCCATGAACAACCCGGGTTGATGTGACCTTGGTGGAATATCTACAGGGCGAGGCGAATAGTATGAAGCGCAACCTACGGATTTGCAGCGGCGGGCAGGGCAGGGTTCTTACACTGTTGGCCCTGCTTGCGTTGCCCTGCGCCGAACCGGCCTGGGCGCAGTCGGCCAGTGACGATCAAACGGCGATCCTTCAGGTCTCCGGCGCGTTGCTTGAAAGTGCCTGCCAACTGGACATGGGGTCGGCTTATCAGGAAGTCGGGCTGGGAGAATTGAGCACTGCTCATCTGGCCCGCCCCGGCGACCAGGGCACAGCGGTGGCGCTGACCTTGAAGCTGCGCGACTGCGTGAGAACTCGTGGCGGCAGGCACGAGGCCCAGGGTGGCACGCTGGTCTGGAGTGCGATCGAGCCGGTGATGGGCCTGCGCTTCAGTGCGATGTCCGATCCGGACAACCCTCAGTTGGTCAAGGTCCAGGGCGCTGGCGGCTTTGGTCTGCGCCTGACCGATGCCGAGCAGAGGCCGATTGCCCTGGAACGTGCCGGGCACACCTGGCTTGTGTCCCCTGGCAACAACTTGTTGACCTACTACATCATTCCCGAGCGCACGGCCGCGCCCCTATCGCCGGGGCACTTTCGCGCCAACCTGAACTTCCACTTGAGCTACGACTGAGGTGCACGGCATGAATATCAGCCGATGGCTATTGCGGGGTTGGGCGCTGCCAGTGTTGTGGCTGGCGCTACCGGCCCATGGTGACGTGCAGATCTCCATCACCGGTTCAATCAAGGCGGCGATCCCTTGCGTGATCAAGGGCAGTAACACGGCGCTGATTGATGTGCCCTTCGGCGACGTGCAGATTGCCAGGATCGACGGCGCCTACAAGACCGTACCCATCAACTATGGCCTCGATTGCAGCCACGCCACGAATCACGCCTTGCGCATGCGGATCACCGGCAACGCGGCAGGCTTCGACAACAAGCTTTTGGCTGTCGTGGGTCACGACAATCTGGGAATCGCCTTGAAAAACGGTAACGACGCCATGAGTCGCAATGAATGGTTCAACTTCAATCCGGCCATGCCGCCTCTGCTGAAGGCGGTACTGGTTAGGGGCCGCGGCAGCTCGGTGGCTGCCGGTGAATTCAAGACCGGGGCCACCCTGGTGGTGGACTATCAATGAACCGTCGACGGAGCAGTGAGCCTCTAGCTCTGGGGCTGAGTCTGTTGCTGGCGGCCCTGCCGAGGCTTGGGTTTGGGCAGGAGAACGTGCAGTTCCACGGCCGGCTGATAGCGCCCGCCTGTACGGTCGGTGACCAGGGGCAACGCCTGGAGGTGGAGTTCAAGAGCCAGATCGCGATCGGCAAGATCGATGGCGAGAACTATCGCCAGCAGGTGCCCTATCAGGTCGACTGCGAGGGGCAGGGTGGCGCGGGCCTGGTCTGGCGCGTGAAGCTGACGTTCAAGGGCATACCGGCGGATTTCGATCCCAAGGTCTTGAAGACCTCCGTCACGGGCCTGGGGATCAAGCTGCGGCTGGGCGATGAGGACTTCGCCGTTGACCAATCCAGACCGGTCAATCTCGCGGACTTGCCAAGGCTTGAAGCCGTGCCGGTCAAGGAATCAGGGGTGAAACTGCCCAATAGTCTTTTTTCCGCCTCTGCCTCGTTGATGGCCGAACTCTACTAGGAGCCCCCATGAAGCCATACGCTCGTTGTCTGTCCTGGCTGGGATATCTGCTGGTGCTGTCGGGCTTTGCCCTCATCACCTTGCCTGCTGCTGCCACGGAAAACCTGTTCTTCTCCGGGGCGCTGGTGGCCGAGCCCTGCACCTTGATGCCCGAAGACCGGGAGAAAGCGGCGCCGCATTTGGTTGCCACCGACAAGGAGCTTTACCGCAGTGGTCGCACCCGCGGCGAGCCCATCGTTCTGCGCCTGCTGAACTGTGACGTCGGGCAGGAAGAGGTTCAGATCAAGATTCTGTTCGACGGAGCAAGCAGCAGTGCCGACCCGGCCTATCTCAAGCCGGCCTCTGGTGAGGGTATGGCCGAGGGCGTGCTCATCGGCTTGGAAACCCAGGACGGGCAGTTACTGCCGCTGCATCAGAGCAATCCGATGGGGCGGCTGAGCAATGGAGACAATCAGATTTCCTTCATGGCCTATCTCAAGGCAGAGGCGGAGGCCTTGGTTGCTCGTTCGATCAAGGGCGGTAATATTTTGGCAACGTTGAGTTTTATCTTGAGTTATGACTGAAGAAAGTCTCCCGTAGTGGTAGTGGTTGAACAACGCCACACAGCGCACCGTGTGGCGTGAAGTTTCAGCCGCCAATGATGTTGTACCGCGGCCCGTACGGCAGCCCGGTGATATTGCACGCGCCGTGCTCGTCGACGATCAGGATGTCGTGTTCCCGATAACCGCCGGCACCGGGCAGGCCTTCGGGCAGCCTGATCATCGGTTCGATGGACACCACCATGCCGGGCTCAAGAATGGTCTCCACATCCTCACGAAACTCCAGCCCGGTCTCGCGCCCATAGTAGTGGTTGAGGATGCCGAACGAATGGCCATAGCCGAAGGTACGGTATTGCAGCAGGTCGTGCTCCAGGTAGAGGGCGTTCAGTTGTCGAGCGATATCGCTGCAGCGTGCGCCGGGCTTGACCAGTTGCAGCCCGGCTTCATGCACCTGGACGTTGATCTCCCATAATCGCAGGCAGGCGTCGGGGCAATGGCCGAGGAACAGCGTGCGCTCCAGGGCGGTGTAGTAGCCGGCGATCATCGGGAAGCAGTTGAGGCTCAGCACTTCTCCTGGGCTGACCCGTCTCGAGGTCAGTGGATTGTGGGCGCCATCGGTATTGAGCCCGGACTGAAACCAGGTCCAGGTATCCATCAGTTCGGCCCCCGGAAACGCCTCGGCAATCGCCCGCACCATGGCCTGGGTGGCGTGTCCGGCCACTTCGTATTCCGGTACCTGGTCGTGCAGGGCTTCGATGGCGGCGGCCCCGCCGATGTCTGCAATCCGCGCACCCTGGCGGATCAGCGCTTGCTCTTCGGCGGACTTGAGCATGCGCAGGTTCATGCAGGGCGCGGCGATGTCCAGTAACTGTGCCTGGGGATAGAGCTCGGCAAAGGCCCGGTGATTGGGCAGGGTCAGATGATCAAACTCCAGCCCCAGGCGCGAAGCGCGGGGCAGGGCCTGTTTGACCGCGACGAAGAAATTGCCCCGCTGCCAGTCGGTGTAGATCACCTGGGCATCGCAGGTCGCCCGCCGCCCCGGTTGGCCGCCGTCGATATTGGCGCTGATCAGCACGCTGTGTTCCTGGGTCACCACGAGGGCGTACTGGCGGCCGAAGGAGCAATACAGGAAGCCGGCGTAGTAGTTGATGTTGTGGTACGAGGTGAACAGCGCGGCGTCAATGTCCTGTTGCGCCATGTAGGCACGCAGGGCGACCAGGCGTCGAGCGTATTCTTTGGGGGAGAAGGTGGAAGGGGCTTTGTCACCGTTGTGCAACTCAAGCGTCTGGGGCATCTGCATGGCCTGGGTCCTTGTCTGCTATGAGCGATGCATGGCGCCACACGGGGTGGGCCGTGACACTGCATTGCAGCAGATAGGGCGGGGGCAGGCATGTGCGGTACCGACCTTGAGCTGGTTGTCAGCGCTGTTTTGCGGGTCATGGCCATGGGCGCCGATGACGCTGGGGCAAGCGCTGGTTGTGCCGCAAACCTGGTATTTCTTATAGGTTTTGCCTGGCCCGTTGCTGCCGGGCGTGGCATTCTGGCCCTTCGCTGTTAAGGATCAACAGTAAGGAAGCGGCAAGGATGCAGAGCAGGCTCGCGGAATTTGATACCCATCTTTTGTCCGGAAACTCGCTGCATGAGCGAATGACGGGAACCATGACACTGGCCTCGGAACTGGGTTTCGATGCCCTGGTTTATGACTACAGCCCGGTGCCTTTCGATCAGGCAGGCGAGCTGATCATCCCCAGTGCCATGGTCTGCAATACCCCCAGTGACTGGCTGGAGCTCTGGTGCGATCAGGGTTACTACCATATCGACCCGGTCCAGCAGGTTGCTCTGGACAGCTCCTCGCCCTTTATCTGGTCCTACAAGCCCGAGGCGGAAACCGTCCTGCGCCAGGCCCTCGGGCAGCAGCACGCTCCGGTATCCAGTTACCTGCACCATCATCAAATGGCCCACGGCATGACCGTGCCCATCCATTTACCCAGGGGCGGTTTCGCCAGCCTCACCGGTTTGCGCTCCGGCAATGCCACGGTGGCATTACAGGACTTGCAACAGGTTCAGGGCCACTTCACCCTGCTTGCTCATGCGTTGCAGGAGCATCTCTATCCACAGCTCAGCAAATGCGTTCGCAGTTATCCGGTTGATCTGACCCGGCGTGAACGCGAGTGCCTGAAATGGGCTGCAGAGGGCATGACTTCCGGCGAGATTGCCGAGCGCCTGCAGCGTTCGCAGGCCACGATCAACCTGCACCTGACCTCGGCGATGCACAAGCTGGGGGCCAGGAATCGGGTTCAGGCGGTGGTTCGCGCGGTTCACTATCGCCTGCTGGGTAACTGAGGCGAGTAGCACAGGCTCTGCCGCACTGGAGGCGTCGGAGCGCGGAACGGAAGATTGAACGACACAGGCTGATTGTCATCAGGGAGCGATGCGCAATGAATGCAAGCAAACCACCACTGGAAGGCTATGCCTCCTTTGGCGTCCATCAGACGTGGTATCGGGTCACCGGGGATCTGCACAGCGGACTTACGCCCCTGGTGATTCTGCACGGCGGTCCGGGCTGCACCCATGACACGCTGGACGCCTTCAGGGATGTGGCCGCCAGTGGTCGGGCGATCGTTCAATTCGATCACCTGGGAAGTGGCCTCTCCACTCGTCTGAATGGCAAGCCGCCGTCGTTCTGGAGCCTTGAACTCTACCTGGAGCAGCTGGACAACCTCCTGGACCACCTGCGCATCAGCCAGGACTACGCCCTGCTGGGACACTCCTGGGGAGCTGCGCTGGCCAGCGAGCACGGGGTGCGCGCGCCGGCCGGCTTGCGTGCGCTGATCCTGGCCAATGCCCCAGCCGACATGCGCACCTGGGAAGCCGAGACCCTGAAACTGCGCGCAGCCCTGCCTGAGGAGGCGTTGCAGGTGCTGGCCTGGCATGAGCAGCCGGGCTCCCCTCGTGGCGCCGAATATGTGCAGGCCTGGCAGTTGTACTTTGAACGGCATGTATGTCGGCTGCGCCCGTGGCCTGAAGAGGTGGCGCGGATGTTTGCCCAGGGCCGTGGTACCGATGGCGCGGAGCGGGGGGGAGGTTTTCCGCTGATGGACAACCTGCGGGACTGGAGCATCGTCGAGCGCCTGGAACGCATCGAGGTGCCGACGCTTTTGATCTGTGGCCGCTACGATGAAGCCACGCCAGTTGTGGTCAGACCCTACCTGGAGAAGATTCCCGGCATTCGCCTGGCGTTGTTCGAACACTCCAGCCACATGCCCCACGTCGAGGAGCGGGTCGCCTGCATGGGCACCGTCGTGAATTTTCTCGATGAATGCCTGTAACCGCACGCCAGCAGCCCCCGCTACGTTACGTAGCGGGGGGCGTGGTTTTTCAGGGGCCTAGTGCAGCTTCAGGCGTGGATCGGTACCGCGGCCGATTCGGCTGCCAAGCATCAGCATCGCGGTGCGGAAGACTCCGTACAGCGCCATCTGGTGCATGCGATACAGCGAGATGTAGAACATCCGCGCCAGCCAGCCTTCGAGCATCACGCTGCCAGTGAGGTTGCCCATCAAGTTGCCCACCGCCGAGAAGCGCGACAGCGAGATCAGTGAGCCGTAGTCGGTGTACTTGTAGGTCGGCAGGTCCTTGCCTTCGATGCGCAGCTTCAGCGACTTGGCCAGCAACGAGGCTTGCTGGTGCGCGGCCTGGGCCCGTGGCGGCACATTGCGGTCGCTGCCTGGTTGCGGGCAGGCGGCGCAGTCGCCGAAGGCAAAGATGTTCTCGTCGCGAGTGGTCTGCAGGGTCGGTAGTACCTGCAGTTGGTTGATGCGGTTGGTCTCCAGGCCGTCGATGTCCTTGAGGAAGCCTGGCGCGCGAATGCCCGCGGCCCAGACCTTGAGGCTGGCGGGAATGGTCTGGCCGTCGGCGGTGATCAGGCTGTCGGCGGTCACTTCGCTGACCGAGGCGTTGGTCAGCACCTTGACCCCGAGTTTCTCCAGGGTCTTGTGCACCGGGCCGCTGATGCGTTCGGGCAGGGCAGGCAGCACCCGTGGCCCGGCCTCGATCAGGGTGATGTGCATGTTTTCCGGGAGAATCCGGTCCAGCCCGTAGGCCGCCAGTTCATGGGCCGCGTTGTGCAGTTCTGCCGCCAGTTCCACGCCAGTGGCGCCGGCGCCGACGATGGCCACGCTGATCTGCTCCACGGCATCGGTCTGCCCGGCATGGGCTCGCAAGTAGTGGTTGAGCAGTTGCTGGTGGAAACGCTCGGCCTGCTTGCGGGTGTCGAGGAACAGGCAATGCTGGGCCGCGCCCTGGGTGCCAAAGTCGTTGGTGGTACTGCCCACGGCGATCACCAGGGTGTCGTAGCCCAGCTCCCGGGCCGGCAACAGCTCCACGCCTTCTTCGTCGTAGGTGGCGGCCAGTTGGATCTTCTTGCGCTGCCGATCGAGCCCGCTCATGCGGCCCAGCTGGAACTCGAAGTGGTTCCATTTTGCTTGGGCGACGTAGTTGAGTTCGTCTTCGGAGGAGTTCAGCGAACCGGCAGCCACTTCGTGGAGCAGCGGTTTCCAGATGTGGGTCAGGTTGGCGTCCACCAGCATCACACTGGCGATGCCGCGCTTGCCCAGAGTCTTACCCAGGCGGGTCGCCAACTCCAGGCCGCCGGCGCCGCCGCCAACGATGACAATACGATGAGTCATGGGGATATCTCGCAAGGCTAAAAGAAATCGGTGCAGTCAACCGAGCGAGCGCGAAGCAGCTCATAGCGTCAGGTAACTGATGAAACGGCTCAACAGGCCCAGGGCGACAGTCACCGCAATCACCACCACGAGGAGCATCCACGGCCGGAAGGGCCGGCGCTCGACTCGATGCTGGGGCAGTTGCAAGTATTCTTCGACATGGCGTTGGTCGTCGGGGTTCAGGCGGCTGCTCATAAAAGACCTCGTCAGATAGACGTCGCAACGTTGAGGAATGTTACAGCGCGGTGTTATCCGGCATGAACGGAGCATAGCCGCTGCCGCGTGAGGGCTCGCTGGCACGGGCCCGGCGTTGGCAGGCAAGTGTGCTTTTTTACCATTGCCGGGCGGATTGCGCCATGGCTACACAGGGCGCATTGACCGGCGTTACAAACTGATGCCGACGTCGAAGAGGATGCTGCGGCCCAGGTTGCTGCGCAGGAACTCCGGTGCATCCGGGTGGGCGAACAGCACGCGGGCGAACGTCGGCCCCACCAGGGACAGCGAGCGCCAGCCCTGGCGCAGGTATTCGGTGGGGGGCGGGAAGTGGCTGTTGAGGTCCAGGACTTCGCGTTTCAGGGCGGCGAAGGCAATGATGTCCAGCTCGCCGAGGTTCATTCCGCGCTCCTGATAGTTGTGGGCCTTCTTGCGCAAGGTCGGTGCCAGGCGCAGCAACAGTTCGCTGGCCGGGATGCGCTTGGGCTTGGCTTCGCGGCGCACCAGTTGGCTCAGGGAGAACGCGCTGCGCCGGCGCTGCAGTTCGTCGCGCCATTCATCGTTGAGCCTGCGGCCTTCGTCGAGGACGAAGAACACTTCGAAGCTGGCCTCGCGAAACAGCACATCGGGGGGCTCTTGCCCGGCGGCGGTGAACTCGTCGTTGCGGTAGGGAATGTTCAGGCCTTGCAGCAGGCGCTGGCAGACCCAACGCTCACGCTCCCATTTGCGGGCATTGGACAGGAACGCGTTGGCTTGTTCGGCCTGGATGGTAAGCAGGCGCAAAAAATCTGAGTCATCCATACCCCCAAGCTTAGCGCTCAAATATGACCTTAAAAACCACGGCCGTGCAAAAACCTCCGCAGGCGTTGCCGGCAACCTCGCTGGAGCCTGCCCAAGGGCGGTGTAGACTGTTTGCCGTCCAACCATTCGATAAGGAGTGCGCAGTGAAGCGCTGGTCAATGCTGTTGCTGGCCCTGTTGCCGTTGTGGGCCCAGGCCCTGGAAATAGGAGAGCGCCTGGCGCCCTGGACCTTGCTGGATCAATTCGACCAGCCCTACAGCCTCGATTCCCAGGCGCGGATCCTGTTGGTGGCACGCAGCATGGACGCCGCCAAAGTGGTGAACGCGGCGCTCAAGGACAAACCCAAGGGCTACCTGCAGGAGCGCCACGGGGTGTTTGTCGCCGATATCCAGCGCATGCCGACAGTGATCGCCAAACTGTTTGCGGTGCCGGCCATGAAGGATTACCCCTACCGAGTGATGCTCGATCGCGATGGGCGCGTGGCACCACGCTATCCCGCCGCCGAGGATCAGGTGCTGTGGCTGCAGCTGCAGGATGGGCAACTGGTCGCCCGGCAGGCGTTCGCCACGGCCGCGCAATTAGCTGCGGCGCTGGAGCGGGCCCAGCCATGATCAGCGCGGCGCTGCTGTCGCCGCAAAGCCTGATTGGCGGCTGGCTGCTGTATGTGCCAGTACTGATCTGGGCGGTACTGCGGGCGCCCTGGGTCGAGCTGTTTACCGACAGCCGGCGCCAGCACTTGCTGTTTGGCACGGTGTTCGCCTTGTTTCTGCTGTGGCTGGTGCGCCGGGATTTCGACACGGGGGTCTCCTACCACTTCATCGGCATGACCGCAGTAACCCTGCTGCTGGACTGGCCGCTGGCGATAGTTGGCGGCTTGATCGCACAGTTGGGCCTGCTGGCCCTGGGCCGGCAGGACCTGGCGGCGCTGGGGGTCAATGGAGCCTTGCTGATCCTGCTGCCGGTGGCGGTCACCGAGGCCTGCGCCTGGCTCGTGGAACGGGCCCAGCCGCGCAATCCCTTCGTCTATATCTTCTGCTCGGGGTTCTTTGCCGCGGCACTCTCGGCATTGTTATGCCTGCTCTGCGGCCTGGGCCTGCTGTGGTTCGACGAACGCTTTGCCATGCCCGAATGGCTGGAAGATTTTGTCGGCTACCTATGGCTGATCATCTTCCCGGAAGCCTTTATCAACGGCATGGTGATCAGTGCCCTGGTGGTGTTCTGCCCGGAATGGCTGGAAACCTTCAACCGCACCCGCTACCTGTCGGCTCCTTGGAAAGACGAGGATCCGCGCCCTTGATCCATATCAATCCACGGTGTTTTGCCGAGCTGCATGCTCGGCAAAAATCTCAGGAGTGCGGTCATGAGTGTCTACCAGTGGGCCCGGCAGGAAGTGCGCGACAGTCTGCACAATGCTCAGCAGGAAGGTTTTGAACCGGGGTTGAGCCTGCGCGCCCTGCTCAGTGCGGTGGTGCAGCAAAGCAAGAGTGTGCGCAGCATCGAGGACCTGGCAGACGAGCTGCAGTTTCTAGCGGAAAACCTCGACGACGATCAGGACTACAGCTTCATGCGGCCCTGACCGGCGCCGGGGTGAGCACTCAGTGAGCGCGAGGGGGCAGCTCTTCGGAGAACAGCTCGTCCTCGGCATCCGGGCTCACCGGAATCTTGTGCTCCTCGGCAGCCCAGGCGCCCAGGTCGATCAGCTTGCAGCGATCGGAACAGAAGGGCCGGTTGATGTTGGCCGCGGTCCATTCCACAGGGGCGCCACAGGTTGGGCATTCGACGGTCAGGGGTTGGCTCATGACTGGCCTCCACGCAAAGTTAGGTAAAAGTGATGCAGGCGCTCGACCTCGCTGCGCAACCAGGCGTGGTCGCGGTCGTTGACCAGTACGTCATCGGCATGGCGCAGGCGTTCCTCACGGCTGGCCTGGGCCTGGAGAATCGCCTGGACCTGCTGTTCGCTGATCTGGTCGCGCTGCAGGGTACGCTCGATCTGCAGTTGCTGGGGCACGTCGATCACCAGAATCCGCTGGGTCATCCGCGACTGGCCGGATTCGATCAGCAGCGGCGACACCAGGATTGCGTAGGGCGATTCGGCGCGGGCCAGGTGGCTGACAATTTCCTCGGCGATCAGCGGGTGCAGCAGGGCTTCCAGCCAGCGACGCTGTTCGGGCACCTCGAAGATCAGCTTGCGCAGAGCCGCGCGATCCAGTTGGCCGTCGGCCTGCAGCACGCCTTGGCCAAAGTGCCGGGCAATCTGTTCCAGGGCCGGGCGGCCGGGCTCCACCACCCAGCGGGCGGCATGATCGGCATCGATCACATGCACCCCCAGGTCGATGAAGTGCTGGGCAGCGGCACTTTTGCCGCTGCCGATGCCGCCGGTCAGGCCGAGGGTCCAGGGTGTGTTTATGGAGCGAGTCATTGGAAACCGACAAACTGCAGATAGAAGTCGGTTATTTGACCACCCCAGAGCAAGGCAATCCAGCCGGCAATGGCCAGAAAGGGTCCAAAGGGGATTGGCGTCGAAGTCTTTTCCCGGCGCAGGCGCAGCAGGATCGTGCCGAGAATCGCCCCCAACAGGGATGACAGCAGCAGGGTCAGAGGCAGGATCTGCCAGCCGCCCCAGGCCCCGAACAGGGCCAGCAGCTTGAAATCACCGTGGCCCATGCCCTCCTTGCCGGTCAGCAGCTTGAACAGCCAGAACACCGACCACAGGAACAGGTAGCCGATCACCGTCCCCCACAGCGCATCCTCCAGGCTGATCAGCAGGCCGAAGCTGTTGGCGATCAGCCCCAGCCACAACAGTGGCAGCACCAGCACATCCGGCAGCAGCTGGTGATCGGCGTCGATCAGGCTCATTGCCAGCAGCCCCCAACTGAGGATCAGCATCAGCCCGGCCGCCCAGCCGAAGCCGAAGTGCCAGGCGATAAAACCCGAGATCAGCCCGCAGGCCAGTTCGGTCAACGGGTAGCGCGGGCTGATGGAGCTGTTGCAGTGGGCGCAGCGGCCACGTAGCCACAGGTAACTGAGCAGCGGAATGTTTTCCCAGGGGCGGATCGGCTGCGCACAGTGCGGGCACTGGGAGTGCGGCAGCATCAGGTTATAGGGCGCAGCCACAGGTTCCGGCTCCAGCCCCAGCACGTCGCGGGCCTGGGCTCGCCAGTCGCGTTCGAGCATTTTCGGCAGGCGCCACACCAGCACGTTGAGAAAGCTGCCGACGATCAGGCCCAATACCAGGGCCGCAGCCACGAAGGCCATGGGGTAGAGAGTGAGGGCGTCAGTCAGGGGCATGTTCAGATCGCTGTACCGAGTTGGAAGATAGGCAGGTACATGGCAACCACCAGGGCGCCGACGATACCCCCCAGGACCACCATGATCAACGGCTCCATGAGGCTGGTCAGGCTGTCCACCAGGTTGTCCACCTCGACCTCGTAATGGATCGCGACTTTTTCCAGCAGATGATCCAGGGTTCCGGACTCTTCGCCGATGGCGGTCATCTGGATCGCCATGGTCGGGAAGACGCCGCTGGCGCGCATGGCAAAGTTCAATTGCATGCCGGCGGCGACCTGCTGGCGGATCCGTTGCACCGCTTGCCTGAAGACCGGGTTGCCGCTGGCTCCGGCCACTGAATCCAGGGCCTGCACCAGGGGAACGCCGGCGGCGAAGGTGGTGGCCAGGGTCCGTGCGTAGCGGGCCACCGCGGATTTGTGCAGCAGTGGCCCGGCCAGGGGCATGTGCAAAAGGCCGACATCCAGGCGGTCACGCAAGCTCGGGGAGCGCTGATAGGCCAGGCGCGCCGCAAGCCCGCCCAGCACACCGGCGGCCAGCAGCAGCGCCCCCTGCTGCTGGATGAAATGTGACAGAGCGATGACCCACCGGGTGAGCAGTGGCAGCTCGGCATTGAAACCGGCGAACAGGCTCTGGAACTGGGGGACCACCTTGAGCAGCAGGATGCTGCTGACCACGACCGCCACGCCGATCACCGCCAAGGGATAGACCATGGCCTTCTTCAGCCGCGCCTTCAGGTTCTCGCTCTTTTCCTTGTAGGTTGCGACTCTCTCCAGCAGGGTATCCAGGGCGCCGGCCTGCTCGCCGGCGTCCACCAGATTGCAGTACAGCGGGTCGAAGTGGCGCGGTTGTCTGCGCAATGCCGTGGCCAGGCTGGAGCCGGCCTCGATGTCGCGCTTGAGGCTGGCCAGCAGTTGGCGCATCTGCGGATGCTCGAAACTTTCGGCAATGATGTCGAAGGATTGCAGCAGCGGCACCCCGGCCTGCATCAGCGTGGCCAACTGCCGGGTGAGCAGGGCAATGTCCCGTGCCCCTACTCGCTGATGCAGGCGCAGCCAGCCCTTGGGTTTGCGTCGGATTCGGGTTGGGGTGATGCCCTGTCTGCGCAATTGCGCCCTGATCAGGGCCGGGGTCGCGGCGCTGAGTTCTCCGGTGAGGGGGCGGCCCTGGCTGTCGGTGCCGTGCCAGAGATAGACACTGGTCGCGGGTGCTTTTACCGCCATGGTTCGATCCTTGGTGCAAGGGTGGATAGGGAGGCGCAAGCGCCCTGCTGTGTTCGAACGGGTGATAGATCACCCTGACCCCCGGACGTTCCTTGGTGGGGGCGCGAGCCGACTGTCGGGTCGCCATGCACCTGTCCAAGCCTAGCTGGCGAGGCGCTGCCGGAGAGGGGCAGGGGCTGACGAAATTTGTCAGTTTGTGCGACTCCTTGCGCTCAAGGCCATGGGCTATCGCGCCTGCAGGCCACGTAATCCGTGGGTTATCCCCTGGCACAGGCTGTGCTTCACGCCTTTGTGCTCATGCAACATTCGTCCATGCCAGGAGGCAACCCATGAAACATCAATCCGGTTTTACCCTGATCGAATTGCTGGTGGTGGTAGCCATCATCGGCATCCTCGCCACCGTGGCGATGCCGATGTATGCCAAGTACCAGGCGCGGGCCAAGGTGATTGCCGCCCTGGCCGAGGCGTCGGCCCTGAAGGTCAACGTCGAGGATCTGCTGAACCAGGGGACCGATCCGACCCTGGCCCTGGCCGGGGGCACGGCCCAGACCGCCAACTGCCGGATGAGTGCCGGCGGGACGGCGGCCACCGGTGAAGGAAGCATTGGCTGCACCCTGCTCAATGCGCCGGGGCCGGTGCTGAACAAGACCCTGACCCTGACCCGTTCGGCGACTTCAGGATGGACATGCACCACCACTGTGGAGGCCGACTATGCGCCCAAAGGCTGTGGTGCGGAGGGGGCTTGAGGAGGCTTTTCACGATTGGCCAGGCCGCGCTGAAAAAGCCGCAACTTGCATGCAGATTGGCGGGCAGTCATGCATTTTGCATGATGCCGAATTATTAAAGATTTTATAACTTATTGATTTTTATGAATATTTATAGTCTCCCAGACTTGGCACAGCACCTGCAACATCCCTCATAACCCTGTTGCCAGGACACGGCGCAGGCTTTCTTAAAGAACAGGAGTTACTCGTATGAAGAAGTTCGCTATCGCTGCCGCAACTGCTACCGCTCTGACCCTGACCATGGCTAACGCAGCATTTGCGCAGACCACTCAAAACACCCAGTCGCCCATGGTGGTGGCTGCCGGTGAAGTGACCAAGGCCAAAGAGGCCACCTCCGATACCTGGATCACCACCAAAGTGAAAAGCGATCTGGTAACCGAGAAAGGCATTCCTGGCACCGACATCAAGGTTGAAACCAACAAGGGCGTTGTTTCGCTGTCGTCCACTGTTGCGGTAACCGAGGCTCAGAAAGCTACCGCCGTGGCCATCACCAAGAAAATCAAAGGCGTCAAGGCAGTTTCCGCTGACGGCCTGAAAGCCGAGTAACACTCACGCTTCTCGCCTGGACAGGGAGAGGGTGCGGTAGACGAGCCGAGTGATACGTCTGCCGCTTCTCAAAAGGGTTCATGCGGAAGATCACAAGGACGTGATCATTACAGGCCCCGGCACTGAGTGTCGGGGCCTGTTCTATTGTGGGCGCCAGGCAGGCGCTGCAGGAGAGACCGGCCGGGCTGGGTGGAGCCCGGCGCGAGAGGTTTATTCGCTGTCCAGGTGCAGCGGGGTGACGACCCGGCCATCGCTTTCGGCCTGGCCCAGGTTGGCATCGATGAAGTAGACCCGGTCGTCGGCCAGTTGGCCCTTGTCCACCAGGAAGTCCTTGATGCTGCTGGCGCGCTCCTGACCCAGTTGTCGCAACAGCACGTCGCTGCTGCTCCAGAACTTGATCAAACCTTCACGCAGCTTGGCGCTGCGTTCGTCGCGGCTGAGCTGGGTCCATTCCGCCGGCGGCTGCTGTTTCAGGCGGGTGCGGTAGATGCCTTCCAGCAGAGGGGCTTTTTCGCCCTCGGGAACCTGCAGCAGGGACGCCTGGGCGGGGACCTTGTCACCGCGGCGCTGGAGGATCTTGTAGTAGTTGTACTGGTATTCGCGCTCCAGCCGCTGTTCGGCGATCAGCGGGCCGTCACTGCTCTGGGCGCTGGTACCTTCGATTTCCAGGCGCAGGGTCGGACGCTCCTTGAGCGCCTTGGCCAGGGTGGTCAGGGCCGACTCGGATTCCTTGCTCAGGTCGCTGGAGCCTGGAGCGAAGGACACATTGCTCAGGTCTTCCGAGCCACCACCGCTGACCAGCCCGCCAATGAACTTGAAGGGTGCCTGGGCGGCGCGCAGCACCAGATTGCGCAGGGTCTGCCAGACAATCGGCATCACGCTGAACTGCGGGTTGTTCAAATCACCGGAGATAGGCAGCTCGATGGAGATCTTGCCGTCCGTATCTTTCAGCAAGGCCACTGCCAGGCGGATCGGCAGATCCACGGCGTCCGGGCTGTCGACCTTTTCCCCCAGTTGCAACTGCTCGACCACCAGTTTGTTCTCGGCCTTGAGCTGGCCCTTGGTGATCATGTAGTGCAGGTCGAGGTTGAGCCGGCCCTTGCGGATGCGGAAACCGGCGAATTTCCCGGAGTAGGGGGTCAGGGTGGTCAGTTCCACTCGTTTGAAGCTGGTGGCGATATCCAGGGCGGCCATCGGATCGAACGGGTTGACGCTGCCCTTGATGGTCACCGGCGCATAGCGGTCGACCTTGCCCTTGACGTCCACGTCTGCCGGCTTGGCCTGGCGGCTGTCGATGGTGCCGACATGGCCGTTGAGCTGCTGGATGGCGGTAGCGAAGTTAGGCGTCAGGCTCAGGTCGGCGAAGTTCGCCGAACCGTCGTTGATGGCGATTTCACCGATGTGGATGCCCAGAGGCTTGCTTGAGCTGGGCTCGGCCTTCGTCGAGGATTTGCCAGCACTGCTGGGTGGTTGTGGAATCAGCAGGTCGTCGATGTTGGTGGTGCGGTCATCGTTGATGATGAAGCGTGCATAGGGCTGCATCAGGTTGACCCGGCTGATGGTCAGGCTGTCACCGTGCTGATAGTTCAGGCCTTCGACCACCACTTGTTTCCATTTCACGAAGTCGCGGGTCTTGAGGGTGTCCAGGGTGTGCAACTGGTCCACATTGGCCCGGCCGGTGACGCTGAAAGTCAGGGGTTCGACTTTCTTCAGGTCCACTGCCAGGTCACTGCCGAGCATGCCGCTGCGCAGTTCCAGGCGGATGAACGGGCTGATATAGGACTGGGCGACGCGCAGGTCGATGTCCCGGGTCTGCACCTTGAGTTTGGCGCTGACGGGGTTGAGGTTGACCTCGCCGGTGGCGTTGACCTTGCCTTGTTTGCCCAGGCCGGTATCGAGCTTGAGGGTGAAGGGCGACTGGTTGAGGCTGTCGAAGTTCTGCAGGTCCAGGTTCAGCGGCCCCAGCTCCAGGGCTACGGCGGGCTTGGCCTTGCGATCGGCCAGGTGCACCTGGTAGTTGCGCAGTTGCACGTCCTTGAGCAGCACCTGCCAGGGTTTGCTCGGTACTGCCGGTTCCTTGGGCGCGTCAGCGGCGGCCGGCTCGGGTTTTGGCGCCGGTTTGGCCGGCTGACTGGCGAAGAGCTTTTGCCAGTCCAACTGGCCATCGGCTTCAAGGGCGGCCCAGGTTTCGAGCTTTTGGCTGCGGACCTTGCCGACAATCACGTGCTGCTTGGCCAGGTCGACTGTGGTTTCGCTGACGTCCAGGCGCTCCAGACGCGCCAGTGGGCGACCGTCCGGGGCCTTGATGGCAAAGGGCGCGACGCTGATGGAGGTGTTGTCCAGCAGCAGCTCGGTTTCCTTGGTCAGGCTGAATTTGTAGTGGGTACTGAGGTTGACCACGCCGTCTTCCAGCACCAGCGGCACCGCATCGCGCACATAGGGCCACCAGGCTTTCATCTTGCCGTCGGTGACTTTCAAGGTGCCTTCGGAGGTCAGCGGCGTCACGCTGAAGTTGCCGCTCCAGTCGATCTGCCCGCCCTCGGGGCCGGTGGCGACCAGCGTCATGTCGGCGCTGTCGTCCGGCAGGGTACTGAGGTTCTTCAACTCAAAATCGAGCTTGTTGTAGAGGAATTCGATGGGTTCGCTGGGGCGCAGGTCCTGGAAATGCAGGTAGCCGCCGGCCAGCTTGATGCGTTCGATGCGTACCGGGAAGGGTTTGGCGTTGGGGTCGCTTGGGGTCGGTTCGCTGGCCGGCAGCTTGAACAGGGCCAGGAGGTTGAGCTTGCCTTCCTTGTCGAAGAGGATTTCGGTCTTGGGCTGGTCCAGCTCGACATCCGCCAGGTGCAGCGCGCGTTTCCACAGGCTGTCCAATTGCAGATTGGCGTAGAGGCGATCGAAGGCGATCTGCTCCTTGCCCGGTTCACCGATGCTCAGGCCCCAGAGGGTCAGCTCCAGGCTGAAGGGGTTGAGCTCGATGCGCTGGATATGGGCTGGGGTGGTGGCGTAGTTGGCCAATTGCTGGTTGGCCACCCGCAAGGCAATGCCCGGCAGAATCAGAAAGCCCAGCAGACTGTAAAGGGCGAGAGCGGTCAACAAGGCGCAAAGAGCGCGAATCAATCCTTTGGTCATGCGAGGCTTCATCTATCTGAATCGGAAGTGCCTTGGAGTATGGCACGCGTTTACGGTTCCGAAACCACTCCAGTCTTCAGGATTGTTCAGATTTCCTGCTCTTGGTCAAAGTTGCAGGATCAAGGTTTTCAGTGGAGGTTGCCCGTCTTGGGAAGGGAAGTCCGCGGCGGGTACCAGGACCTGGCAGTCGCGCACCGGACGCCCGGCCTTCTCGGCGCAGCGCAATACTTGTTCACGCCAGTCCGGCATCGAGACCTTGGCCAGGTTGTTGCAGCAGATCAGCACGCCGTCTTCGGCGGTGGCCAGCAGTGCCGGCTTGAGCAGGCTCTGGTAATCACGCAGGAGGTCGACCGTACCGAAGGCGCTCTTGGCCCAGGCTGGCGGGTCCAGCAGTACCAGGTCGTACTGGCGCTGTTCAAGGCGCGGATAGCTGGGCAGTTTCTGCCCGCGGCGCTGGCTGATGGGCAGGCCCGCCAGTTGGCGGATGGCCGGGAAATAGTCCGACTGCACGAACTGCATCTGTGGCAATTGCGGGTTGAGCTGACCGTTCTCCCGTCCGACGGCCAGGTTGCCCTCGGCGAAGTCCAGGTTGCACACCTCGCGCGCGCCGCCAGCTGCGGCGCTGAGGCCTACGCCACAGGTGTAGGCGAAGAGGTTGAGCACGCTTTTACCCGCGCTGTGCTGCTTGACCCAGCCACGGGCGTTGCGCAGGTCGAGAAACAATAGCGGGTCCTGCCCGGCGTGGCGTCCACGCACGCGGTAATTCAGGCCCCATTCGTGGCCAACCAGGTCCTCCAGGGCAGCCTCTTCGGCGCGGTACACCGAGTCTTCGCGGTCGATCCGTGAGTTGCCCCGGGAGCGGTCGTTGTAGACCAGCAGGGTCGACAGGTTCAGATGCTGATTGATGCTGTCGTGCAGTTGCAGCAGGGCGTCGCGTTCCAGCGTCTGGTGAAAGCTCTGTACCAGCAATTGCGGGCCATAGCGGTCGATGGTCAGGCCGCCGGCACCTTCCTGGCTGCCGTGGAACAGGCGATAGCAGTCGGTGCCTTGCTGATGCAGCTCGGCGAGCAGGTCCTGGCGGTGATCGAGAGCGGCGCGCAGCGCCTGATTCAAGGAGGACATGCGGAGCGCCTTGGAGCTGAGGAGTGAGGCGCGGCAGTTTACCAGCGTCCCGTCCGTTGTAGGAGCCAGCTTGCCGGCAAAGACGATCATGCGCAGGTCTTCCCCGTAGGAGCCAGCTTGCTGGCGAAGGCGCTCTCACGGGCGCCTTCGCTGGCAAGCCAGCTCCTACAAGGAGGGCGGTTTTGCGCGGAGGTTAGCGCTCGATCGCCAGGGCCACGCCCTGGCCGCCGCCGATGCACAGGGTCGCCAGGCCCTTTTTGGCATCACGCTTGATCATTTCATGCAGCAGGGTCACCAGCACCCGGCAGCCCGATGCACCAATCGGGTGGCCGATGGCGATCGCACCGCCGTTGACGTTGACCTTGCTGGCGTCCCATTCCAGCTCCTTGGCCACCGACAGCGACTGCGCGGCGAAGGCTTCGTTGGCTTCGATCAGGTCCAGCTGGTCCAGGGTCCAGCCGGCCTTGTCCAGGCAGCGGCGGGTGGCCGAGACCGGGCCGATGCCCATGATCGCCGGGTCGACGCCGGCGTTGGCGTAGGCGGCAATTTTTGCCAGCACCGGCAGGCCCAGGGCCCGGGCTTTGCTGGCGCTCATCAGCATCACCGCGGCAGCGCCGTCGTTCAGCGCCGAGGCGTTGCCGGCGGTGACGCTGCCGTCTTTCTTGAACGCCGGCTTGAGCTTGGCCAGGGCCTCGGCGGTGGTGCCGGGGCGTGGCTGCTCGTCGGTGGCGAAGGTCAGAGGCTCGCCCTTGCGTTGGGGAATCTGGATCGGGGTGATCTCGTCGACAAAGCGCCCGGCCTCGATGGCCGCCGCGGCTTTCTGTTGGGAAGCGGCGGCGAAGGCGTCCTGGGCTTCACGGCTGATGCCGTATTTCTCCACCAGGTTCTCGGCGGTGATGCCCATGTGGTAGTCGTTGAAGGCATCCCACAGGCCGTCGCTGATCATGGAGTCGACCATCTGGCTGTGGCCCATGCGCAGGCCGGTGCGGGCGCCGGGCAGCACGTAGTTGGACAGGCTCATGTTTTCCTGGCCGCCGGCGATGATCACCTCGGCATCGCCGCAGCGGATGGCCTGGGCGCCCAGGTGCAGGGCCTTGAGGCCGGAGCCGCAGACCTTGTTCAGGGTCATGGCGGGCACAGCGTGGGGCAGGCCGGCCTTGATCGCGGCCTGGCGGGCGGGGTTCTGCCCGGCGCCGGCGGTGAGCACCTGGCCCATGAGTACTTCGTCGACCTGGGCCGGGTCGATGCCGGTCTGGGCCAGCAATTGGCGGATGACCGCGGCGCCCAGGTCAACGGCGGGAATGTTCGCCAGGGAGCCCTGGAAACTGCCCACGGCGGTGCGGGTGGCGGCAACGATTACGACGTCTTGCATGATCGGGTCCTTGTGTTCGGTGGCGGGGACCTGTGGCGTGGTGCGGGTGTTGGCCGGGCGGCACAGGCACTGGAAATTGGCGAAATCATGGTTGCACACAACCCCGGGAGCCGGCCAATCGCGAACCGGCCGGTCGGGTTGTGCTTGAACGGTCGGTTTTTACAGGCCCATGCGTCGTTTCGCCCGGTGCACGGAACTGTCCCGTACCGCCCAGCGCAGCATCGGCGTGCTGCGCTTGACGCTGGCACGAATCAGTTGGCGTTGCAGCGGGTTCTGATTGACCTCGAGCATGGCGCTGGCCCAGTCCGGCAGCAGGTCGATGCCGGCCTGCATCATCAACGAACCGAAGGGTTTGGCCAGGCGGCTGGGGGCTGGGGCAGCCAGCAGCAGGCGCAGGACTTCCCGGCTGCGCTGGTCGCAGAGCAGTTGGGGGCGCATGGCCTGCAGGTAGTCGGCCACGGCGCGTCGCGAGCGCGGCACGTCCCGGGCTCCCAGGCGTTCGGCGATCAGGGCGATCTCGTCGTAGTAGCGATCCTGGTCAGCCCCGGAAAGATGAGGGTTGAGGTAACGCAAGTGCGCGGCAAGAAAGCTGCTGACCTCAGCCACGTGAACCCAGGTCAGCAGATCGGGGTCGCTGGCGGCATAGGGGCGGCCATCGGGGGCGGTGCCGACTATGTGCAAGTGAATGCTGCGTACCTTGTCGATCAGCCATTCGGCGTCCTGGCGGGAGCCGAAGGTGGTGCCGGAGATGAACTGCCCGGTGCGGCGCAGGCGGCCGATCATGTCCTGGCGAAAGTTCGAGTGATCCCAGACGCCGGCCAAGGCCAGAGGATGCAGGGCCTGCATCAACAGGGCGCTGATGCCGCCGATCAGCATGCTGCTGAAGTCGGCGTGCACCTGCCAACTGACGGACCCCGGCCCGAACAGGCCGGGGTCACCTTTGGGATGTTCCAGGTCGAGTTGGCCCAGAGACAGGCCGGACAGGCTCATGACCTGGCTTTCGATGCGGCTGCGAATGAATTCCATGACAGCTCGGTGTGGCTATTTAAAAAAGAAGCGCGGCGGATGCCGCGCCGGTTTCAAACGTTCAGGCGTTTGTCGATCAGGCCGTCCACCACGCTGGGGTCCGCCAGGGTCGAAGTGTCACCCAGGGTATCCAGTTCGTTGCAGGCGATCTTGCGCAGGATACGCCGCATGATCTTGCCCGAGCGAGTTTTCGGCAGGGCCGGAGCCCACTGGATCAGCTCCGGCTTGGCGAAACTGCCGATCTCGCGGCTGACCAGGGCCAGCAGTTCCTTCTTCAGTGCCTCGTCGGGCTCGACGCCCTGCATCGGTGTGACGAAGGCATAGATTCCCTGGCCCTTGAGATCATGGGGGTAACCGACCACCGCCGCTTCGGCGATGCTGTCGTGCAGCACCAGGGCGCTTTCCACTTCGGCGGTGCCGATGCGGTGCCCGGAAACGTTGATCACGTCGTCGATGCGCCCGGTGATCCAGTAGCTGCCATCCTCGTCGCGCCGGGCACCATCACCGGTGAAGTAATAGCCGGGGTAGGGAGCGAAATAGGTTTCGACCATGCGCTTGGGATCGCCATAGACGCTACGGATCTGCGCCGGCCAACTGGCCTTGATTGCCAGGATGCCGCTGCCTGCCCCATGGATTTCCTTGCCCTGGTCGTCCAGCAGCACCGGTTGTACGCCGAACATCGGGGTCGAGGCGCATCCGGGCTTGATCTGCCGGGCGCTGACCAGGGGGCTGAGCATGATGCCGCCGGTTTCGGTCTGCCACCAGGTATCGACAATCGGGCAGCGTTGTTCGCCGACCACGTTGAAATACCACTCCCAGGCTTCCGGGTTGATCGGCTCGCCGACGCTGCCGAGCAAGCGCAGGCTGGCGCGGGAGGTGTTCTGTAGCGGGGCGCTGCCTTCGCGCATCAGGGCACGCAGAGCGGTGGGCGCGGTGTAGAAGATGTTCACCTGATGCTTGTCCACCACCTCCCAGAAACGCGAGGTGCTGGGGTAGTTGGGCACGCCTTCGAAGATCAGCGTGGTCGCGCCGTTGGCCAGGGGGCCGTAGAGGATGTAGCTGTGGCCGGTGACCCAGCCGACGTCGGCGGTGCACCAGAAGACCTCACCGTCGCGGTAGTCCAGCACGTACTTGAAGGTCATGGCGGCCTGTAGCAGGTAGCCGCCGGTGGTGTGCAGCACGCCCTTGGGTTTGCCGGTGCTGCCGGAGGTGTAGAGGATGAACAGCGGATCTTCGGCGTCCATCGGCTCGGGGGCGCATTGGTTGCTGGCGCCAGCCACGGCCTGTTCATAGGAAATGTCGCGATCTGGCACCCAGTTCACCGGGTTGCGGGAGCGTTCGACCACCAGCACGCTGCTGACATCCGGGCAACTGAGCAGGGCCTTGTCGACGTTGCTCTTCAGCGGAATCAGTTTGCCGCCGCGCACGCCTTCATCGGCGGTGATCACGGTGCGGCAGTCGGCGTTGAGAATGCGGTCGCGCAGGGCCTCCGGCGAAAAACCGCCGAACACCACCGAATGCACCGCGCCGATCCGGGTGCAGGCGAGCATGGCGTAGGCCACTTCGGGAATCATCGGCATGTAGATGCACACCCGGTCGCCCTTCTTCACGCCACGGCTTTTCAGCACGTTGGCCAGGCGGCAGACCCGGTCGTGGAGTTCCTGGTAGGTGATGCGCTGGGAGTCTGCCGGGTTGTCACCTTCCCAGATGATCGCCGCCTGATTGCCGCGTTTTTCCAGATGACGGTCGATGCAGTTGTAGCTGACGTTGAGTTGGCCACCGCGAAACCAGTTGGCCTCGCCGGTGCGCATGTCGTGGCTGTGGACGCTGTCCCAGGGGCTGCTCCAGTGCAGGAAACGCCTGGCCTGCTCGGCCCAGAACTGGTCCGGCTGCTCAATGGACTGGCGGTAGAGGTGGTGGTAGTCGTCCTGGCTCATTTGTGCCGCCCGGCGGACGGCATCGGCTTTCGGAAAAGTGCTGATATCGAACATGACGGTTCCTTATTCTTGTTTTGCGACAAGTCATAAGGGTGCGCACAAGTGCCGGGAAGGTTCAAGTGGGGAAGGGCCGGGGCCCGGACAGGAGCCGGTGTGGCCGGCTCCTGGGGTGACAGGGTCGATCAGCCGCGGTGACGGCCGCGGAAGTAGTTGATCAGGCCTTGGGTCGATGCGTCGTCGGCCAGGGTTTCGTCGCTGCCGACCAGGCGGTTGTAGACGCCTTTGCCCAGCTCCTTGCCCAGCTCCACGCCCCACTGGTCGAAGGCGTTGATGCCCCAGACCACGCTTTGCACGAAGACCTTGTGTTCATACAGCGCCACCAGTGCGCCAAGGCGCCGCGGGCTGATGCGCTCCACCACCAGGGTGTTGCTCGGACGGTTGCCGGGAATCACCTTGTGCGGTGCCAGTTTCGCGATTTCGGCTTCGCTCAGGCCTTTCTCGCGCAGTTCGCTCTCGGCTTCGGCGCGGGTCTTGCCCAGCATCAGTGCCTGGCTCTGGGACAGGCAGTTGGCGTACAGCCACTGATGGTGGTCGGCCACCGGGTTGAAGCTGACGATCGGCACGATGAAGTCGGCCGGAATCAATTGGGTGCCCTGGTGCAGCAACTGGTGGTAGGCATGCTGGCCGTTGCAGCCCACGCCGCCCCAGATCACCGGGCCGGTATCGGTGGCCACCGGGGTGCCGTCCTGGCGCACGCTCTTGCCGTTGGATTCCATGTCCAATTGTTGCAAGTGCTTGGTGATGTTGCGCAGGTAGTGGTCGTACGGCAGGATCGCGTGGCTCTGCGCGCCCCAGAAATTGCCGTACCACACGCCCAGCAGCGCCAGCAGCACCGGCATGTTCTGTTCGAATGGGGCGCTCTGGAAATGCTGGTCCATGGTGTAGGCACCGGACAGCAGCTCCTTGAAGTTGGACATGCCGATGGCCAGGGCGATCGGCAGGCCGATGGCGGACCACAGCGAGTAGCGCCCGCCGACCCAGTCCCACATCGGGAAGATGTTCTCTTCGCGAATGCCGAAGGCCACTGCCGCCGCATTGTTGCTCGACACGGCGATGAAGTGGCGGTGCAGTTCGGCCTCCGAGCCGCCCTGGGCCAGGTACCAGGCCCGTGCTGCCTGGGCGTTCTTCAGGGTTTCGAGGGTATTGAAAGACTTGGAGGAAACGATGAATAGCGTAGTTTCTGCACGGATTTTCGCAGAAAGCTCATGGAACTCGCTGCCATCGATGTTCGCCAGGTAATGGCAGCGCACGCCTTTCTGGGCGTAGGACAACAGCGCTTCGGAAACCAGCTCCGGGCCGAGGAAGGAGCCGCCGATGCCGATGTTCACCACGTCGGTGATGGGCTTCTCGGTGTAGCCGCGCCACAGGCCGTCGTGGATGCGGCCCACCAGCTCGGTGATCTGGTTCAGTACCTTGTGCACTTCGGGCATCACGTTGACACCGTTCACCGACAGCTTGTCGCCCACCGGGCGGCGCAGTGCGGTGTGCAAGGCCGGGCGGCCTTCGGAAGCGTTGACCAGTTCGCCGGTGATCATGGACTTGATGGCGTCTGAAAGGCCGACTTCCTTGGCCAGGTTCACCAGCAGGTCGCGGGTTTCGCTGGTGATCAGGTTCTTCGAATAGTCGAGAAACAGCCCGCAGCTGCTCAGGGTGAATTGGCTGAAGCGCTGCGGATCGGCATTGAACGCCTCGCGCATGCTGAAATCCTGCATGGCTTGGCGGTGGTCTTTCAACGCTTGCCAGGCGGGCAGAGCGGTAACGTCATGAGGAGTGCGGTAGTACGCCATCGCTGCGGTTTTCCTTTTGCTTGAACTGCCTTTTGGACACTGAAAAGCCCGGAACGTCCTGCGCGGTCTCAAGGACCCGTTGGGCCGGCCCTGTGCTGATACGTTTAATCACTCGGGGGGATAACAGTAACCCCGGCGTGCTGTTCTGTCTTGGCTTTGTCCGACTGGTGGCCAGTACTATTTTGTACTCAGCGGGCCTGCCTGGTCTGGATTCGGGCTTTCAATGGGTAGAAATAGGGGGAAGCGTCAGGCGACCTGATCCGCAATCGCAGGGCTGGTAAGGCTCTGCTCATTGCCAGGGGCCATGTGCAGCATGCGCGGCTTGAAACCGAGCAGTTCGGCTTCACTGCAGGGAGCATAGGTACAGAGGGTCGCTCGATCACCGACCTTGGCCTTGAACATGATGGTGTACATGGGGTGTTCCCTGGGGCAGATCCTTGAACGGGGCCCGCAGTCATGGGCTGCAGGCCCCAGCCGGCGGCAGTTTGCCCGAAGGTTGGAGTTCGGGCAATCGGGCGTTCATGCCGGTGTGTCGAGGTCCAGGTGCAGGTTGTCGATCAACCGTGTCGCGCCCAGATAGGCTGCCACAAGAATCACCAGTTCACGGTCTTGCGCGGTGGCTGGACGCAGGTTCTGTGCCTGGCGGATTTCCAGGTAGTCACGGCGCAGACCGGCGGCTTCAAGCTGCTGCTGTTGTTCGGCCACAAGCTTGGGATAGTCGCGTTCGCCGTTCCTGATGGCCTGGGCAATCTGGCTCAGGCTGCGGTACAGCACCGGGGCGATAGCGCGCTGCTCTTCGCTCAGGTAGCCGTTGCGCGACGACAGGGCGAGGCCGTCGGCGGCACGTACCGTTGGCTCACCGATGATCTGGATCGGCATGTTCAGGTCGTGCACCAGGGCCCGAATCACTGCCAACTGTTGGTAGTCCTTCTGGCCAAACACCGCGAGATCGGGCTGGACCATGTTGAACAGCTTGCTGACCACTGTAGCCACGCCTTCGAAATGCCCGGGACGGCTGGCGCCGCACAGGCCTTCGGACAGCTGGGGAACGCTGACCCGGGTCTGCCCGGCCATGCCGTCGGGGTACATTTCTTCGACGGTGGGGGCAAACAGCAGGTGGCAACCGGCTTCCAGCAATTTTTCCTGGTCGGCGGCGAGGGTGCGTGGGTACTTGTCCAGGTCTTCGCCGGCACCGAACTGCAGTGGGTTGACGAAGATGCTGGCGACCACGAAGTCCACCCGCTGGGCGGCTTTGGCCACCAGGGCGGCGTGGCCACTGTGCAGGTTGCCCATGGTGGGCACGAAGCCGATCCGCTTGCCCTCACTGCGCGCGCGGGCGACCGCGGCGCGCAATTCGCGCACGGTTTTGACTGTATTCATGCAGAGAACCCGTGTTCGGCGCCAGGGAAGGTGACGGCTTTGACTTCTTCGACATAGGCGCTCAAGGCGGCCTGGATACTGTCCTTGCCTGCCATGAAGTTCTTCACGAACTTCGGCGAGCGGCCGCTGAGGGACAGCCCCAGCATGTCGTGGAGCACCAGGACCTGGCCGTCGGTAGCACTGCCGGCACCGATACCTATTACCGGGATCTTCACCGCCTGGGTGATTTCCGCCGCCAGCTCGCTGGGCACGCACTCCAGCAGCAGCATTGCCGCGCCGGCCTGCTCCAGGGCGATGGCATCGGCACGCATCTGCCGCGCCTGGCTTTCATTGCGGCCCTGCACCTTGTAGCCGCCCAGAACGTTCACGGTCTGTGGCGTCAGCCCCATGTGCACGCAGACCGGCACTCCACGCTCGTTCAGCAGGCGCACAGGCTCGGCCAGCCAGGCTGCGCCTTCGATCTTGAGCATATGGGCGCCGGCCTGCATCAGCTGGGCCGAACTGCTCAGGGCCTGTTCAGTGGTGGCGTAGGACATGAATGGCAGGTCGGCCAGGATCAGCGCCCCGTTGTTGCCGCGCTTGACCGCCGCGACGTGATAGGCCATGTCAGCGGTGCTGACGGGCAGTGTGCTGTCGTGTCCTTGCAGCACCATGCCCAGGGAGTCGCCTACCAGCAGGACTTCGACGCCTGCCTCGCAGCAGGTGTGGGCGAAGGTGGCGTCGTAGCAGGTCAGCATGGTGATTTTCTCACCTTTCTGCTTGAGGCTTTGCAGGGTGGTCAGAGTGATATCTGGCATGAAAGGGGTCCTCATTTCAGGCGCTTTGGAAACTACTGCGAGTAACGCGCGTGATTCTTCGTTATTCAGGCGCACGGTCTTTTGTCGTGCTTATACAGCCTGGTTCCAAGCGATTTGAACGGGCTTGCGGGAGTCGCGCCTGTGGCGTCGGGCCCATCATTCTGTGCCCAGAAGAGGTGCCATGCCAGCGGGTGCCACCGCCGTTGCACAACTGCCCCTGCCTGGCGTTTCCCGGGCTCGCCGCGAACCGGCCTCACTTGAATTGCGCCCTTTAGCGCCGTGATGGCGGCAACGGGACGCCTATAGTCGTGAGGAGAACTCGGGAAGTCAATTAGATGTGTTACCGCATTGTTACGCTGCCAGTGTTACCGCCGTTACTGATGCGTTTCAGCGGTCAGGCCAGGCGTTCCAGGCCGACAAATGGGCAGGCAGCGAGCAGTTCGTGCAGGGTGCGGCCGTCAGCCAGTTGCAGGTCGGCAGGGGCCAGTTCCGCCAACGGGTAGAGCACGAAGGGGCGTGCCTGCATGTGGTAATGGGGGACTTTGAGGCGGGGTTCGTCGATCAGTCGATCGCCGAACAACAGGATGTCCAGATCCAGGGTACGTGGGCCCCAGCGCTCATTTCGCTCACGGCCTTGCTGGTTTTCGATGGCCTGCAAGGCGTCCAGCAGGGCTAGCGGCGCCAGCGCGCTGTCCAGCGCCGCGACGGCGTTGGTATAGCGTGGCTGGCCTGGGAGCAATGAGTCGCTCTGGTAGAAGGCCGATACGCTGTGCAGGCGGCTTTCGGGCAACTGCGCGAGGGCCTCGGTGGCACTGCGCAGTTGTGCTTCAGGGGCTGCCAGATTGCTGCCCATGCCGATATAGATGCGTTCCATCTATTACTCGCCCGATGCGCCGCTGCTGCGCTTGCGCTTGGCACCGCTGCTGCGCCGGCGCTTGCGTGGCGCGCCACTGGCGTCTTCCTTGCCGCTGAGGTCGCGGATCATGTCGCGGCGTTCGGCGTCATTGGCGTCCTGATAGTCGGTCCACCATTCTCCCAGGCCATCGGTCTGCTCGCCGGCGCTTTCGCGCAGCAGCAGGAAGTCGTAGCCGGCACGGAAGCGCGGATTGTCCAGCAACTGGTCGGCGCGCTTGCCGCTGCGCCGTGGCAGGCGTTCCTGCATATCCCAGATTTCGCGGATCGGCATGGTGAAACGCTTGGGAATAGCGATGCGCTGGCACTGTTCGGCGATCAGCTCGTGGGCGGCTTCCTGCATGGCCGGAATCGGCGGCATGCCACGCTCCTGCAGGCGCAGCACCCGGGCCGGCAGGGCTGGCCAGAGCAGGGCGGCGAACAGGAAGGCTGGGGTCACCGGCTTGTTCTGCTTGATCCGCAGGTCGGTGTTGACCAAGGCTTCGCTGATCAGCGTATGGGTGTAGGTCGGGTTGTACTCCAGGGCTTCGGCGCTGGCCGGGAACAACGGGTCGAACAGTTGCAGGTCCACCAGCATTTCGAAGGTGTCCGCCGCGTAGCCGGAGAGGAACAGCTTGAGCACTTCTTCGAACAGGCGCGCCGAGGGGATTTCCCGCAGCATCGGTGCCAGTTCGCGAATGGGCGCGGCGGTGTGTTTCTCGATGCCGAAGTTCAGTTTCGCTGCAAAGCGTACTGCTCGAAGCATACGTACCGGGTCTTCCTGATAACGCTGGCGAGGATCGCCGATCAGGCGGATCAGGTTGTTGCGAATGTCGTGTACGCCATTGGCGTAATCGAGAATGCGTTCGCTGACCGGATCGTAGTACAGGGCATTGATGGTGAAGTCGCGACGTTGCGCGTCCTCTTCCAGGGTGCCATAGACGTTGTCCCGCAGGATCCGCCCGCTTTCGTTGCGCGATGACTGGTTACTGTCCTCGTCGTCTTCGTTTTGCGGGTGATTGGCGCGGAAAGTCGCAACTTCGATGATTTCGCGACCGAAGTGGATGTGCACCAGCTTGAAACGCCGACCAATGATGCGCGCGTTACGGAACTCGGCCTTGACCTGTTCCGGCGTGGCGCTGGTGGCGACGTCGAAGTCCTTGGGGGTGATATTGAGCAGCATGTCGCGCACGCAGCCACCCACCAGGTAGGCCTGGTAGCCGGCGTTCTGCAGGCGTTCGACGATATTCACCGCATACCGGCTGAACTGGGCACGTTGCAGCGAATGCTGGCTGCTATTGAGCACTTCAGGCGTGCTGCGTTTATGTTGCGTACGACGCAAGGGAGAACGGAATGACTGGAACAGCTTCTTCAGCATGGGATGCACTGTTTGAAGGAATATTCGGCCAAAACGAAGAGTGGCCGCATGATGGGCGGGGATTCTAGCATTTAGTCGAAGGATGGTGTAGGAAGCTGCCGCGACTTGTACAGGCTGGCGCTGAGCTGCGGTTTGGCGAGGTTGGATGGGGGGCGGGGGAGTGAAAACACGAATTCCGGAAACCACAAGGGGAGCCGAAGCTCCCCCAGAATAGTTGCGTGCTCTATTTTTATTATTGGTTTCGGGCTTCTTGTTTTTGTTAAACGCCCTTGTCATCTGGTTTACCCAGGATGACCCTCCCAATCGGGAGCCAAGAGCAAACGGATTGCTTTGATCGCTGAGTTGCAATGACCTTTCGATCCAACCAGTTCAGGCTCTGCCTTAGGGCAGTTTTTGTTGTTCTCGGCCTGGTTGTGGGGCAAGCCCCAAATACAACGCCTCTCCAAAAGAATCAGTTAGCTGCGCCTCCGCCGTGTTGTTTTTATTATGCGTGAGTCGATTCGTCTTATTTTTATTGTCTTGTGCATTGCTTGTTATTGTTCTTGTACCAAACATATAGCAGGTGCCGTGCCAACTTTTGCGATCCCCAGTAAAACAAGGGGTTAGGCGTGCCGTTGGGTGTTTTTCAGGGCAAAAAAAACCGGGGCTTCGTTACCTTTAGCCCCGGTTCCTGTTACGTGCGATGGAGCAGGTAACAGTTTTTTTCACAAAAGCGAGTGTTACCCGCGTTTTCGTCAGCCGTGGTTCAGCTTTCGCTGGCGACCCCACTCTTGCGCCGTGGGATGCCCAGGCGCTGACGACGTTCCCACAGGCATTTGCGGCTGACGCCCAGTTTGCGTGCCAGCTCGGTCTCGGTCATGTGGTCCTGGTGTTCGAGGACGAAGTGCTGGAAGTAGTCCTCCAGAGACAGGTCTTCGGTCGGTTCGTGGCTGGTGTTACCCGCTTGTGGGGGCAGGCCGACGAAGTCGTCGTCTTCCAGGTCGCTCAGTTCGATGTCGATGCCCAGCAGGTCGGCCGAGATTTCCGGGCTTTCGCACAGAATGACCGCACGCTCGACAGCGTTCTCCAGTTCGCGCACGTTCCCCGGCCAGGAGTAATGGCGGATGGCCTGTTCTGCATCGGCGGCGAACTTAAGGTCCGTGCGGCCGACGCGTGCGCTCTGGCGGGCCAGAAAGGCATTGGCAATTTCATTGACGTCTGCACCGCGCTCACGCAGGGCCGGCAGTTTCAGGGCAATCACGTGCAGGCGGTAGTACAGGTCTTCACGGAACTGGCCTATTTTCGACAGGCTTTTCAGGTCGCGGTGAGTGGCTGCAATCAGGCGCACATCGACTTTCTGTGACTGTACCGAGCCGACACGGCGGATCTCGCCTTCCTGCAGTACTCGCAGCAATCGCGCCTGCGCCTCCAGCGGTAGCTCGCCAATCTCGTCGAGGAACAGGGTGCCGCCGTCCGCAGCTTCTACCAGGCCGGCACGGCCGGCGCTGGCGCCGGTGAACGCGCCTTTCTCGTGGCCGAACAGTTCGGACTCGATCAGAGTTTCCGGAATGGCTGCGCAGTTCACCGAAATCATCGGTGCCTTGGCACGCTTGGACAGGTTGTGCAGGGCCCGGGCTACCAGTTCCTTGCCGGTACCGGATTCACCCTGAATCAGTACATTGGAGTCAGTGGGCGCCACTTTGCGGATCTTGCTGTACAGATCCTGCATGGGAGCGCAGGAACCGATGATGCCGATTTCGCCATTGTTGTTGCCCGCACCGGCCCGCTCCGCAGTGGCGCCAGCCTTGGCGGCCGGACGGTCTGGCGGGGCATTTTCGGCGCTTTGCCGATCCCGCAGGATCCGCGCCACGGCCTGGAGCATTTCATCGTGGTCGAACGGCTTGGCGATGTAGTCCACCGCGCCCATTTTCATCGAGTCCACGGCTGAGCGCAGGCTGGCGTAGCTGGTCATGATCAGCACCGGAGTGCCCTGGCCGAGCTTGATCAATTCGGTGCCCGGGGCGCCTGGCAGGCGCAAGTCACTGACGATCAGATCGAAAGTGGGAATGCTGAAGCGTTCCTGTGCCTCCTGCACTGAGCCGGCTTCGCTGACCTGGTACTGGTTGCGTTCCAGCAGGCGGCGCAGGGCGGAGCGGATAATGGTTTCGTCTTCGACGATCAGAATATGCGGCATTGATTCAATTCTCTCGACGGTCTCAGTTCACAGCGGACGTCGCTTCGACATGACGCGGTAAAGTCACCCGGATACGGGTGCCGCGTTGGCTTTGAGGATCGGCCGGGCTGTCGATGGTGATTTGTCCATAATGCTCTTCAACGATGGAATAGACCAGTGCAAGGCCCAGACCGGTGCCTTCCCCAGGGTCCTTGGTGGTGAAAAACGGTTCGAACAATCGGTCCATGATGTTCTTCGGAATGCCGCTGCCTTCGTCCTCCACGATCAGGTCGACCGTGTGCTCGAAAGCCTCGCTCTTGACGCGTACCGCGCTGCCAGGAGGGGAGGCGTCGCGGGCGTTGGAAAGGAGGTTGATCAGTACCTGGGCAAGGCGCTGGGGATCACCGTCGACCCAGTGGTCGGGATCGCACAGGTTGAAGAACTGCACCTCGAAATTGCGCCGGTTCAACGCCAGCAGGCCAATGGCGTCCTGGGCCACTTCGGCCAGGCACACCGCCTCGTCGTTGTGCTGATGGCTGCCGGCGTGGGCGAAGCTCATCAGCGACTGGACGATGCGCGAGATGCGTTTGGTCTGTTCGAGGATCTGCTCGCTGATTTCCGTCAGTTCGCCGTCCTCTTCCCGTTCTTCGCGCAGGTTCTGCGCCAGGCAGGCGATGCCGGTAATCGGGTTGCCGATCTCATGGGCCACCCCGGCCGCCAGGCGCCCGATGCTGGCCAGGCGTTCGGAGTGCACCAGCTTGTCTTCCAGGGTCTGGGTTTCGGTCAGGTCTTCCACCAGCAGTACCAGGCCGCTGTTGCCCGGGGCCAGAGGCTCATCGATGGCGGCCTTGTGCAGGTTCAGCCAGCGAGTCTGGCCATCGAGGGCCAGGTGCTGTTTGTGCAAGTGTTCGTCCGGCAGGTTGATAAAGCCCTGCAGCAGGTCCTTCCACGGGTTGGTAATGGTGCTCAGGCGTGAGCCCACCACGTGCTGGGCTGGTATGCCGGTGAGCTCCTCCATGGCCTTGTTCCACATGAGGATCTCCTGGTCCTTGGCCAGGGAGCAGACCCCCATCGGCAGCTCTTGCAGGGTTTGCCGGTGATAGCGGCGCAGGGCATCGAGCTCGGCGGCCAGGCCGGTGAGGCGTGAGTGGTAGTCCTCCAGCCGGCTTTCGATGAAGTGGATGTCCTCGGTGACGTAGTTTTCTCCACCGGCCTTGTAGGGCAGGAAGGTTTCCACCATGTCCTGGGCGACGCTGGGGCCCATCAATCCGGACAGGTTGGCTTCGATGCGGTCGCGCAGGCGCCGCAGGGCGTAAGGTCGGCGTTCGTCAAAGGGCAGATACAGATCACGCAGGGCCTGCTCCACTTCCTTCTGGGCTGCCTTGGCCCCCAGCGGCTTGGCCAGTTGGGTGGCGAACTCCTGGGGCGAGGCGGCGTGCAGTTCCCGGCGTTGCGGACGGCGCACGTTGTCCACGGCACAAGCTTCGGCGGCGCTGGCCTCCTCGGTGCTGGCATTGGTGAACAGCGAGATCAGGGTGAACATCAGGACGTTGGCCGCCAGCGAGGCGATGGCCGCCATATGCCAACTGGTGTCGTCCAGGACGTAGATCATGTTCAGCAGCGGGATGTAGAAACCCTGCAGGTTGCCGATCAAAGGCAGCAGCATGGTCACCAGCCACACCAGGATCCCCGCCAGCAGGCCGGCGATGAAGCCCCGGCGGTTGGCGGTCGGCCAGTACAGTACCGACAGCACGCCCGGAAGAAATTGCAAGGTGGCGACGAAGGCCACGATCCCCAGGTTGGCCAGGTCCTGCTCGGCGCCCAGCAGCAGGTAGAAGGCGTAGCCGGCCATGATAATGGCGACGATGAGGGCGCGGCGGGTCCACTTCAGCCAGCGGTAGATGTTGCCCTCCGCCGGCGGCTGGTAGAGCGGCAGCACCAGGTGGTTCAGGGCCATCCCCGAGAGCGCCAGGGTGGTGACGATGATCAGGCCGCTGGCGGCCGACAGCCCGCCGACATAGGCCAGCAGAGCCAGGGCCGGGCTGTTGGCGGCGATGCCGATGCCCAGGGTGAAGTATTCCGGGTTGGTGGTAGCGCCGAGCTTGAGGCCGGCCCAGAGAATCAGCGGCACTGCCAGGCTCATCAGCAGCAGGAACAGCGGCAGCCCCCAACTGGCGCTGACCAGGGCGCGAGGGTTGAGGTTCTCGGTAAAGGTCATGTGGTACATGTGCGGCATGACGATCGCCGAGGCGAAGAACACCAGTAGCAGGGTGCGCCACGGGCCTTCCTGAAGGGGCGTATGCAGTGCGGCAAGGGCAGTCTGGTTCTGCAGCAGCCAGAGTTCCAGTTGTTGCGGGCCGTCGAATACCCCGTACAGCGCGTACAAGCCGACACCGCCAATGGCGATCAGCTTGATCACCGATTCGAAGGCAATGGCGAACACCAGGCCTTCATGTTTTTCCCGGGTGGCGATATGCCGCGAGCCGAAGAAGATCGTGAACAAGGTGATCAGCGCGCAAAAGCTCAGCGCCACCCGATGTTGCACCGGCTCGTGGGTGAGAATGCCAATGGAGTCGGCCACGGCCTGGATCTGCAGCGCCAGTAATGGCAGCACGCCGATCAGCATGAAGATCGTGGTCAGCGCACCGGCCCAGGTACTGCGAAAACGGAAGGCGAACAGGTCGGCCAGGGATGAAAGCTGGTAGGTGCGGGTGATTTTCAGGATCGGGTAGAGCAGTACCGGTGCCAGCAGGAAGGCCCCGGAAACCCCCAGGTAGCTGGACAGGAAGCCATAGCCGTACTGGTAGGCCAGGCCGACCGTGCCGTAGAACGCCCAGGCGCTGGCATAGACCCCGAGTGACAGGGTGTAGGTCAGCGGGTGGCGAATGATCGAGCGGGGGATCATCCCGCGCTCACTGATCCAGGCAACGCCGAACAGCACCGCCAGGTAGGCGGCGCTGATCAGGATCATCTGGGTCAGGCTAAAGCTCATCGGCATCTTTTTGGCTCTGCAGGATGAAGGTCACGACGATCAGAATCAGCCAGAGCAGATACGGGCGATACCAGGCGCCAGTAGCATCGATCCACCAATCCATGATGGCGGGGGAGAACAGATAGATCCCCACTACCAGGAGCAGGACCAAGCGATAGATGTACATCTCGGCCTCTCTTTATTGTGTGCGTGCCCGAAAACGTGCGGCGATGGTAACGGATGGGCGCCAAGCTGCAAGTGGCGTCAGCTTAATTGCGCTTCCGGCACGCTCAGTGTGCGTGGAATCAGGGCGGCATCCCAGTGGGCCATGCCCCAGGCCATTATCTGCGCGACGCTGGCGCCATCGAGGTCGGCCGGTGGCTTCTGGCCCAGTGCCCGCAGGGCGCGCAGCAGCAGGGGCGGGGCCTGATCCTCGGTCAGCGGGGGCGAGCGGTAGGACTTGCCCAGTTTGTGCCCGTCCGGCTGGGTGATCAGCGGTACATGCAAGTAGCGGGGCTGGGAAAGGCCCAGCAGTTCCTGCAGGTACAGCTGGCGCGGTGTGGAATCCAGCAGGTCGGCGCCGCGCACGATATCAGTGATGCCTTGCCAGGCATCGTCGAGCACCACGGCCAGTTGGTAAGCGTAGAGACCGTCGCGGCGGCGGATCACGAAGTCCCCCACTTCCCGGCCCAGGTGCTGGCGGTATTCGCCCTGGACCCGGTCGACGAAGCGATACTCCAGTTCGGGTACCCGCAGGCGGATCGCGGCGTCGTCCTGGGCGTGGCCGAGGTTGCGGCACAGTCCCGGGTAAATGCCATGGTAGGGCTCCAGCTGTTTGCGCGAACAGGTGCAGGCATAGGCCAGGCCCTGCTGGAACAGGCGATTGAGGACTTCGCCATAGGCGTCGTGGCGATCGCTCTGGCGGATCATCTGCCCGTCCCATTCGAAGCCGTAGCTTTCCAGAGCCTTGAGAATGGCCGCCTGGGCACCGGGCTCTTCCCTGGGCGGGTCAAGGTCCTCCATGCGCAGCAGCCAGCGGCCGCCGACGGCGCGGGCATCAAGATAGGAGGCAAGCGCGGCAACCAGAGAGCCGAAATGCAGATAGCCGCTGGGAGTGGGGGCGAAGCGCCCGATGTACGAGGAAGAGGTGGAGGCAGTCATGGAGCGGATGTTACTTCGTCTGGCCCCGGGGTGACGATGGTGCCGGGGGATCGCTTTGGCGAGCGGGCTTGCCCTTGCAGGGAAGGCAGAAACGAAAACGGAGCGTGGGTACGCTCCGTTTCAGGTTCCAGCCGGCGATTACTTGCCGACCTGTTTTTCCTTGATTTCCGCCAGTGTCTTGCAGTCGACGCACATGTCGGCGGTTGGGCGGGCTTCCAGCCGGCGGATACCGATCTCGACGCCGCAGGATTCGCACCAGCCGTATTCTTCGTCTTCGATCAGTTGCAGGGTCTTGTCGATCTTCTTGATCAACTTGCGCTCGCGATCGCGGGCCCGCAGTTCGAGGCTGAACTCTTCTTCCTGGCTGGCACGGTCAGCCGGGTCGGGGAAGTTGGCCGCTTCGTCTTTCATGTGATCAACAGTGCGGTCGACTTCCTGCATCAAGTCCTGTTTCCACTTGTTCAGGATCTTGGTGAAGTGCTCGCGCATGGGCTTGCCCATGTACTCTTCGCCCGCAGTTTCAACGTAAGGTTCAAAACCGCTGATCGATTGAATCTGTTGCTTTGCTTGGGTGGGCATGAATGGACCGCCTCTACTCTTGTAATCCATTGCGCAGGATTGCTCCATCTCCGACACTTGCCGGCCCTGCGGCTGCAAGCGGGCGAACTTACCAGATCAAACCAGAGCGCGCTACTCCCGGTTGTCGAGCCTATGTCCTGCTTCGTCCATGGATATGGGAAAAGCCTGACATGGCTTGCTGATCGGTTCGTTCAATCATTGATTTTAGTCAAGTCTGCGGGTTGTGTTGGCGCCAGTTGGCGCAAGCAACAGACCGCTCGGATCCGCCTGGGTTCTCCCGGGCTTGATCACATGGGTAGAATCGGTCCTTTGCTCCCCCCTCGAATCAATGAAGGAAGGCTAATGGCTCAGCCCTACAGTGCGCGTAGTCGCGCTATCGAACCTTTCCATGTCATGGCCTTGCTGGCCCGCGCCAATGAGCTGCAAGCCGCCGGGCATGATGTGATTCACCTGGAAATCGGCGAACCGGACTTCACCACCGCCGAGCCGATCATCAAGGCCGGGCAGGCCGCGCTGAGCGCCGGCAAGACGCGCTACACCGCAGCCCGCGGAATTCCCGAGCTGCGAGGGGCGATTTCCGGCTTTTATCAGCAGCGTTACGGCCTGGACATCGATCCCGAGCGGATCATGATCACCCCCGGTGGTTCCGGTGCCCTGCTGTTGACCAGCAGCCTGCTGGTGGACCCGGGCAAGCACTGGCTGCTGGCGGACCCGGGTTATCCGTGCAACCGGCATTTTCTGCGTCTGGTGGAAGGGGCTGCGCAGTTGGTCCCGGTGGGGCCGGATGTGCGTTACCAACTGACGCCGGACCTGGTGGAGCGCTATTGGGATCAGGACAGCGTGGGCGCCCTGGTGGCCTCGCCGGCGAACCCCACCGGCACGGTCCTGAGCCGGGACGAGTTGGCGGGGTTGTCCACCGCGATCAAGGCTCGCAACGGGCATCTGGTGGTGGACGAGATCTACCATGGCCTGACCTATGGCACCGATGCCGCCAGCGTTCTGGAAGTGGATGACAGCGCTTTCGTCCTGAATAGTTTCTCCAAATATTTCGGCATGACCGGCTGGCGCCTGGGCTGGCTGGTAGCTCCGCCGGCAGCCGTGGGTGAACTGGAAAAGCTGGCACAGAACCTCTATATCAGTGCGCCGAGCATGGCCCAGTATGCTGCGCTGGCTTGCTTCGAACCGCAGACCCTGGAGATCCTCGAGGAGCGCCGCGCCGAGTTCGGGCGCCGCCGGGATTTCCTGCTGCCAGCCTTGCGTGAGTTGGGCTTCGGCATCGCTGTGGAACCTGAAGGGGCGTTCTACTTGTACGCGGACATCAGCGCCTTCGGCGGTGATGCCTTCGCCTTTTGCCGGCACTTCCTGGAAACCGAGCACCTGGCCTTTACCCCTGGCCTGGACTTCGGCCGGCATCAGGCTGGCCATCATGTGCGCTTTGCCTATACCCAGAGCCTGGAACGCCTGCAGGAGGCGGTTGAGCGTATCGCCCGTGGCCTGCAGAGCTGGCACGCCTGATGCGCTTCGATCCTCCCCTGGAAGAGGGGCGTCTGCTGCGTCGTTACAAGCGCTTCCTGGCGGACATCGAAACCACCACCGGCGAGCTGTTGACCATCCATTGCCCCAATACCGGCTCGATGCTCAATTGCATGGTCGAGGGCGGGCAGGTGTGGTTCAGCCGCTCCAATGACCCCAAGCGCAAGTTGCCGGGCACCTGGGAAATCAGCGAAACCCCTCAAGGCCGCCTGGCCTGCGTCAACACCGGGCGGGCCAACGTGCTGGTGGAAGAAGCCTTGCGCTCGGGGCTTATCAGCGAGTTGAACGGCTTCACCGGGCTCAAGCGCGAGGTGCCTTACGGGCAAGAGAACAGCCGTATCGATTTTCGCCTGGATTACCCGGACGGTCCGGCGTACGTCGAGGTCAAAAGCGTCACCCTGGGCTTCGATGGCACGCCGGTGGCAGCGTTTCCCGATGCCGTGACCCAGCGCGGCGCCAAGCATCTGCGGGAACTGGCGAGCCTGGCCCGGGAGGGCGTGCGGGCGGTTCAGCTGTATTGCGTCAACCTTTCGGGCATCGACGCGGTGCGGCCGGCGCAGGAGATCGATCCGGGTTACGCCGCTGCCCTGCGCGAAGCCCGCGCGGCGGGGGTTGAGGTGCTGGCCTATGGTGTGTGCCTGACGGCCGAGCAAGTGTGCATCGACCGACGTCTTGAAGTGTTGCTCGGGGATTAGAGGTCCACCCAGATCCCCAGGCTGTCTTCATGGCAGCCGATGCTCTCCAGGAACTGGCCGGCGCAAGGTCCGGCCACGCACTCTCCGCTCTCGATCAGAAACAGGGCGCCATGGGTGGCGCACTGGATCAGGCTGGCGCTGGGGTCGAGGAACTGGTCAGCCTGCCACTCCAGCGCCACTCCCCGGTGCGGGCAGCGATTGGCATAGACATAGGCCCGCTGCTCGCGCCGCACGGCGAACAGCTTCAGCCCCGCGAGCTGGAAGCCCCGGCTGCCGGCTTCGGGCAGATCGTTGCCGGCGCAAAGAAATTTCATGGCTATCCTCTTGGTCCGAAGGCTCTGCGTCCAGGCTGTCACAGTTTCTTTCCGGCTGCAGGATGAAACATGTCGGCGCTTGACGGCTAAATGAAAACAATTATCAAATGGCCGCCCCGCCCGTTACGGGGCGCTTGTTCCTTTCGATGCCCGGCCTGTCCGGCATGTCACATGGACAGCAGCTGCGCGGGCCCCCACTTTAATGAAGGAAATGTTCTTATGCGCCTGAGTGCCTGCGCCATTGCGTTCTGTGCCGGATTGCTGGTGAGCCAGTGGGCCACCGCTGATGAGTTGCCGCAGCGTTGGGTCAGTGCCGGTGGGGCCTTGTCCGAGTGGATAACGGCTCTGGGGGCCGAGTCCAAGCTGGTGGGCGTCGATACCACCAGCCAGCACCCGGAGTCGCTCAAGGCGCTGCCGAGCATCGGCTATCAGCGTCAGTTGTCGGCCGAAGGCATTCTCAGCCTGCGGCCGCAGATTCTGGTGGGTACCGAGGAGATGGGGCCGCCGCCAGTGCTTTCGCAGATCCGCAGTGCCGGGGTCAAGGTCGAACTGTTTTCTGCCAAGGCCGACTTGCCGACCTTGCAAGCTACCCTGCAGCACCTGGGGCTATTGCTGGGCCGAGAAGAGCAGGCCGGGCAACTGTTCCAGGGCTATCAGCAACAACTTGGGCAGCAGCAGGCGTGGGTCGCCCAGGCTCAAGCGCAGCACGCGGCGCCCGGGGTGCTGTTGTTGCTCGGGCATGCCGGCGGCAAACCCCTGATCGCCGGCAAGGACACCGCCGCGAATTGGCTATTGCAACAGGCCGGTGGGCGCAACCTGGCGACTCATACCGGCTATAAGCCATTCTCGGTCGAATCCCTGGCGGGCTTGAATCCGGATGTGCTGGTGTTCTCCGATCGCAGCCTGACCGGCGATGCCGCTCGTGCCGCACTGTTCAAGGAGAACCCGGTGCTGGCATCCATACCGGCGGCCAAGGCCGGGCGGGTGGTGGAACTGGACCCGACCTTGCTGGTGGGAGGCCTGGGCCCTCGCTTGCCTGATAGCCTGAAACGCCTCTCCAGCGCCTTTTATCCCCAGGCCAAGCCGGCCCAATGAATCGTCTGGTCAAGCCTCGAACACTGTTTATCGGGCTGGGCGTCCTGTGCCTTGTGGCGATCTGGCTGTCCCTGGCCCTGGGCCCTGTCAGCCTGCCCTTGTTTGATACCTTGCGTGCCGCCTTGCGCCTGCTTGGATTGCCGATCGACGGGCAGGGCCTGGAGCAGGCGGAACTGATCCTGGGACAGATTCGCTTGCCCCGGACTCTGCTCGGTCTTGCGGTGGGCGGAGTTCTGGCGCTGTCCGGGGTCGCCATGCAGGGGCTGTTTCGCAACCCCCTGGCGGACCCGGGGTTGGTGGGGGTTTCCAGTGGTGCAGCATTGGGTGCGGCCATCGCCATTGTTGGCGGCTCGATGTTCGGCGGCCTGCCAGAGGCTGTCGGCCCTTATTTGCTCTCCCTGTGTGCCTTCCTTGGCGGCCTGGGGGTGACGGCGCTGGTGTATCGCCTGGGGCGGCGCAACGGGCAGACCCATGTGGCAACCATGCTGCTGGCGGGGATTGCCCTGACGGCGCTGGCCAGTTCGGCGGTGGGGTTGTTCACCTATCTGGCGGACGACGCCACGTTGCGCACTCTGACTTTCTGGAACCTGGGCAGCCTGAATGGTGCCAGTTACCAGCGCTTGTGGCCCTTGCTGCTGGTGACCGCCGCGGTTGCGCTGTGGCTGCCGCGCCGGGCCAAGGCGTTGAATGCACTGCTGTTGGGCGAGTCCGAGGCCAAGCACCTTGGCATCGATGTCGAAGGTCTCAAGCGCGAGCTGGTGTTCTGCACCGCGCTGGGTGTGGGCGCTGCCGTGGCGGCGGCGGGAATGATCGGTTTTGTCGGCCTGGTGGTGCCGCATCTGGTGCGCCTGTTGTCCGGTCCGGATCACCGAACCTTGCTCCCGGCCTCGATCCTGGCCGGAGCCAGCCTGCTGCTGTTGGCTGACCTGGTGGCGCGCCTGGCGCTGGCGCCTGCCGAGTTGCCCATCGGTATCGTCACGGCCTTTATCGGTGCGCCATTCTTTCTGTACCTGTTGTTGCGAGGGCGTGCCTGATGCTGCGAGTCGAGAACCTGCATGTGCGGCGCGGAGGCAAAGACGTCCTGGCTGGCATCGACCTGCAGTTGCTGCCGGGCGAGGTGCTGGGAGTCCTCGGCCCTAATGGTGCAGGTAAAAGCAGCCTCTTGGGGGGCTTGAGTGGTGAACTGGCGGCTCATCAGGGACAGGTGCTGCTGGATGATCAGGAACTGGCTCATTGGTCGGGCGCCGAGCGTGCGCAGCGCCTGGCAGTGCTGCCCCAGGCTTCGAGCCTGGATTTCGCCTTTCGTGTGGAGGAGGTGGTGGCGCTGGGGCGTTTGCCCCATCAGACCGGGCGCGTGCGTGACGAGGAAATCGTCGACGCTGCTTTGAATGCTGCCGATGTGGCGCACCTGTCGGGGCGCAGCTATCTCGCGCTGTCCGGCGGCGAGCGCCAGCGGGTGCATCTGGCGCGGGTCCTGGCGCAACTGTGGCCGGGCCAGCCAGGGCACAACCTGCTGCTGGATGAGCCCACTTCTGCACTCGACCCCTTGCACCAGCACGTCACCTTGCAGGCCATTCGAGCCTTCGCCGACCGCGGCGCGGCGGTGCTGGTCATCCTGCATGACCTGAATCTGGCTGCGCGTTATTGTGACCGGGTCTTGTTGCTTGAAGGCGGCCGCCCGCATTCATTGGGAACACCGACCGCAGTACTGCGGCCCGAGCCCTTGAAGGCGGTGTTCGGCCTGGAAGTTCTGGTGCAGGAGCATCCCGAACGCGGGCACCCGTTGATCATCGCCCGCTGAGGCGAAGCCCGGAGAGACCTGATGCGCGTATTGCCATTGTTGCTGGCCATGCTGCTGGCCGCCTGTCACAGCATGCCGGGGATCCTGCCGCCGCCGGTGGCTTCGGCGCCCGGCAGTATCATTGAGCTGCGCAGTGCCAAGGCGCTGACCCCTGTCGAACTGGTAGGGCGCCTGGCACGGGCCCCCCGAGTGATCATTGGCGAGCAGCATGACAATCCCGATCATCATGCCCTGCAACTCTGGCTCTTGCGCTCCATGGCCCGGGAGCGGCCACAGGGCAGCCTGTTGCTGGAAATGCTCAACCCGGATCAGCAGCCAGAAGTCGATGGGGTAAAACGCTCCATTGATGGGGGGCGTTTGCCTGATGACCTACCCGGCAGGTTGGCCTGGCAATCAGGCTGGGACTGGAGCCTCTACGGCCCGCTGGTGGGTTTTGCCCTGCGTCAGCCCTATCCCTTGCTCGCTGCCAATCTGGATCGCCAGGAGGTGCGTGCCATTTATGCACGGGCGCCCGTCCTGACCGGCACACGGAGCAACGCACCGTCGGTGATCGAGGCATTGGCCGGGCAAATCCGCGAATCGCACTGTGGCTTGCTGCCGGAGAGCCAGGTGCCGGCAATGCGGGCGGTGCAGCAGCAACGGGACCGGCGCATGGCTGAACAGCTGCTGGCGGCTCCGGCTCCGGCCCTGTTGCTGGCCGGGGCGTTTCACGGTCGCAAGGATCTTGGCGTGCCCCTGCATCTTGCCGATCTGGACCGAAGCCAGGAGGTGGTGGTGTTGATTCTGGCGGAGCAGGGGCATCAGGTTGCCGCGGCATCGGCCGACTACGTCTGGTATACGCCGCCCCAGCCCGCCCAGGACTATTGCGCGCAACTGAGGCCCTGATCGGAGGGCTTTTCTGCGGGCAAAAAAAAGACCCGGCAAGAGCCGGGTCAAATAACCGTGATTAGCCTGATGAGGAGATAATCTGAGAGTCCGAACCACTGGTCTTCCAGGTTATCGACTGATCTCGCGACCAGTTGTGATAATCATAACGATTCTCATTTCGAAGTCAACAAGGCTTTTCAGATTTCTGCATATTTTGCCAAACGTCCGTTTGGATCTGCCTGGAATCCGGGGTCAGTTCGGGTTGTTCAAGGTCATGAGCCGGGTCACTTCCTTGTTCAACAGGTCGATGCGGCGCGCCATGCTTTCGATCAGGCTGTGGGCAATGCGCGGATTGCTCTGGGTCAGGCTGAGAAACTGGTCCTTGGGAATCAGCATGATGGTGCTGGGTTCGCTGGCGATCACGCTGGCGCTGCGTTTTTCTCCGGTGAACACTGCCATGGCGCCGAAAATCTCGTCCTTGGGGACGTCGCCGACCTTGTGCCCGTCGACGAAGGCCTGTGCATGGCCTTCGAGTATTACAAACACATGATCTGCCTCATCCCCCTGGGTAATCAGCCTTTCGCCCGCCTCCACGCGCTTGAAGCCGTTGCTGCTGCGCAACTCTGGCGGCTTGAGACGAGCAATGGCATCGGACAGCAGGGCGGTCTGGCCGATCAGGTACTGTACGAGCAGTTCCGAGCGTTGTACGTCGGCCTGGATGTGCCGAAACACTTCAGTCCTCAGATAGGGAATCAGTTGCAGCGGCGTATCGCAGTGCAGTTGCCACTGCGGGAGTTCGATGCCGCGCCGCAGCCCCACCAGGTCGCCTTCATGCAGGTAGAACAGTGGCCGCTCTTCGACACTGGCCTGGATCACGCCACTTGCCAGCAGGAACAACTGGTCGCCGGGCAATACGCTGGACAGCTCAGCGATGGGGCCAAGTTCCAACGTCGGGCCGCTGGGCGCAAGCCCGTCCAGCAATTGCGGCGGAATGCTCTGCAGTCTGTTGATCAAGGCGTCGGCGTAAGCCGGCTGCTCCCCCATTAGATACATTTGGCTCTGCCAGTCAGTTTTTGTGACGAGAGGAAATGGCGTCCAGTTGCTTGTTCAACGCCTCTTTGCGTTCGGCGGGAAGGTCGTTCCAGTGCATGTCCATCAGGGCGCCCTCGATGGCATAGAGCAAGACTTTCGACGCACGAAAACCACGGGTCCGCACGGCCCGGTAGGCGTCCACCGCACCCAGGCGGCGCAAGTCGGAAGCGCTATGGATGCCCACTGCATGCAGCCATTGTGCCGATGTCTTGCCAAGGTTCTTCAGGTGTTGCAGTTCATCATTCATTAAGCCTCCTGGCGATGGCCGAATGGTGAGTGGGCAGCCTCAGAGGAGTGTAGCGCTCAGTAGAAAACGCGCTGTTCTTTGGTCGGGTTTGGCGCAAATGCTTCTAAGGGCGCAGCGGTGAAGCTCGGAGGGAGGAGGGGGCAGGCCATGCGAAGGGCAGGGTGCAGGCGAGAAAGCGGACCAGGTCCGGCGCTGAACAGAGCGCCGGACAAAGACGGGTGGCGGGGGTCAGCGAGTGCGGTAACGCAGGCGGGTGCCGAAATTGACCGACATGAGAATCTCGTCGGCGCTCAGTTCCACCGGAAAGTAGGCGCCGGAAATCTGTGCATGGGCGAGGCTGGCGCCTTCCATGGACGAGTTTCTCAAGTCCAGCCCCCGCAGATCCGCGGAGCGAAAGTAGGCGTCAGTGAAATCGATGCCTTGTGCGTTCAGTTCCCGCAGGTCGAGGCCGCGGAAATCCCCGCCGCGCATGTCGATGGGTTGATCTTTCGGGCGTTCGCGGTTGAAGCCGACGATGTCGTCTTTATGCAGCAGGGCGTAAAGCGGAGTGTCGAGAAGTTTCGGTTGGCTCATGGCGACGTCACCAGTGTTGGATTTATGACGCCAGTATAGTGCCACTATTTTTCAGCCGTGAAGTCTTTGCCACTTCACGGCTGAAATGACCGTTTACAGGCCTGGGAGGCGTTGGCGAATGTTGGCAACCAGGGCGTCCAGGCTGCCGCTTTCGTTGGTTTCTATGCGCTTGCTGCGCAGCAGCTCTTCGTCGGTCAGCGCTTCGCGAGTGGCTTGCTGGTTGGCAATCACTTCCAAAGTGGCGTCGGATGGATCGTTCTGATCGGCCTGGCGCTGGGCCAGCCAGCTGGCAACCACTGCCTCAGGAGCGTTGCAGTCGATGATCAGGCAGGGCGTACCAGTGGCCTCGGCCACTTTGGCCGCGGCATCGCGCTGGGCACGTTTGAGGTAGGTCGCGTCGATCACTACCGGGAAGCCGGCACGCAGGATGGTTTCGGCGATTTCATGCAGGCGCGCGTAGGTGGCGCTGCTGGCTTCGCTGCTATAGATGCCAGCGTGTGGGTCGTTGGGCACCTGTTGCTCGCCGAACAGGCGCTTGCGCTCTACGTCGGAGCGCAGGCGAATGGCGCCCAGTGCCTCTACCAGGCGCATGGCCACGCGGCTCTTGCCGACCGCCGAAATGCCTGAGGTGATGGCCAGGAAACGCGATGGAATGGTGCTGTAGCTCTCCGCCAGATTGGCGTAGTTGCGGTACTGGCGCAGGGTGGTAGCGCGCTGCACCGGCGTGGCATCGGCAGGCATGCTGAACAGACTGACCTTGGCGCGTACCAGGGCACGGTAGGCCTTGTAGAAATTGAGCAGCTCTAGGCCCTGGTAGTCGCCGGTCAGCTCCAGGTACTGGCTGATGAAGCGTCGCGCCAGGCTCTTCAGGCCGCGGTCTTCCAGGTCCATGGCAAGGAAGCCGGTATCGGCGTAGACGTCGGTGAAACGAAACGGTTCGTTGAATTCGATGCAGTCGAAAATCACCACCTTGCCGTCGATCAGGGTGGCGTTGCCCAGGTGGATATCGCCATGGCATTCACGGATGAAACCTTCGTTCTTGCGTTGGGCCAGCAGAGGCTTGAGGCGTTCGAAGCTGGTTTCGGCCCAGGCTTGCAGGGCTTCAAGTTGTTGCAGGTCGGCCTTGTCGCTGAGGAACGGGCGGATTTGCTCGAAGTTCTGACGCACCGGAGCCATCACGCTCTCCGGGGTGCCGGCTTCATGCTCAGCTGGAACCTTGGGCGCGTTGAGGTGGAAGTGGGCGATCTGCCTGGCCATCTCATCGATGTGCGCAGTGGTCAGCTCGCTGTTGGCCTGCAAGGTGCTGAGCAACTGGCTTTGCGGGAACTGACGCATTTTCAGTACGTATTCGATAGCCGGACCATCGCCGCCCAGTACCGGGGCTTCGGCGCTACCGGTGATCGGCAGGACTTCCAGGTACAGGTCTTCGGTCAGGCGCTGGTTCAGGCGCAGCTCTTCGCCGCAGAAGTGCTCGCGGGCGTCCAGGCTGGTGAAGTCGAGGAAGCCGAAATTGACCGGCTTCTTCACTTTATAGGCAAAGGGGCCGGTGAGCAGAACCCAGGAGATGTGGGTTTCGATGACCTGAAACCCTTCTACGGGATGAGGAAACAAGGCGGGGTTTTGCAGGGCAGCGATCAGTGACTGGCTCACAGGCGATCCTTCAGAGTCGGGAAAATCGAGGGCGCCATTATGGCCGCTGAGCGCGCTAAGGCAAACCTCGGGTGGCGCATGTTGACGATGAATAAAGTGCGTATAATCCGCCGCCATGACTCGTACCCGATCCCCTCGTTCTGCTAAAAAAACGCCGTCTGGTGGCCTGCGCCCCTGGCTGGGCTGGGCCCTCAAGCTCAGTCTGGTCGGTCTGGTGGTGCTCGCCGGCTTTGCGGTTTACCTCGATGCCGTGGTCCAGGAAAAGTTCTCCGGCAAGCGCTGGACCATTCCGGCCAAGGTCTACGCCCGCCCGCTTGAGCTGTTCGTCGGACAAAAGCTCAGCAAGGACGATTTCCTCACGGAACTCGACGCTCTGGGCTATCGCCGTGAAAGTGTCGCCAACGGCCCGGGCGCAGCCTCGGTCAATGGCAATACCGTGGACCTGAACACCCGCGGCTTCCAGTTCTATGAAGGGCTGGAGCAGGCTCAGCCAGTGCGCGTGCGCTTCTCCGGCGATTACGTGGCGGAACTGTCCGGCAGCAAGGGGGCCAAGCTCGCGGTGGTGCGCCTGGAGCCATTGCTGATCGGCGGCCTGTACCCGAAGAACCTCGAAGACCGGATCCTGATCAAGATCGATCAGGTTCCGCCGTATCTGCTGGAAACTCTGGTGGCGGTCGAAGACCGCGACTTCTATTCACACCACGGGGTGTCGCCCAAGTCGATTGCCCGTGCGATCTGGGTCAACACCTCGTCCGGCCAGATGCGCCAGGGCGGCAGTACCCTGACCCAGCAGTTGGTGAAAAACTTCTTCCTGACCAACGAGCGCAGCCTGTCGCGCAAGCTCAATGAAGCGATGATGGCGTTGTTGCTGGAGCTGCATTACGACAAGCGCGAGATTCTCGAGGCGTACCTCAACGAGGTCTTCGTCGGCCAGGACGGTCAGCGTGCGGTGCACGGTTTCGGTCTGGCCAGCCAGTTCTTCTTCAGCCAGCCCCTGTCCGAACTCAAGTTGCACCAGGTGGCGCTGTTGGTCGGGATGGTCAAAGGGCCTTCCTATTACAACCCGCGGCGCTACCCGGAACGTGCCCTGGAGCGGCGTAACCTGGTGCTCGATCTGCTGGCACAGCAGGGCGTGGCTACCCCGGAACAGGTGGAGGCGGCGAAGAAGATGCCACTGGGCGTAACCAAGCGCGGCAGCCTGGCGGACAGTTCCTTCCCCGGTTTCCTCGACCTGGTCAAACGTCAGTTGCGCGAAGACTACCGTGATGAAGACTTGACTGAAGAAGGCCTGCGGATCTTCACCAGTTTCGATCCGATCCTGCAGATGAAGGCCGAAGCCTCGGTCAACGACACCTTCAAGCGCCTGGCCGGGCGCAAGGGCTCGGAAGACGTCGAGGCGGCGATGGTGGTGACCAACCCGGAAACCGGTGAGGTCCAGGCCATGATTGGCAGTCGTCAGGCCAGCTTTGCCGGTTTCAACCGGGCCTTGGATGCGGTGCGTCCGATCGGCTCGCTGATCAAGCCTGCGGTCTACCTGACCGCCCTGGAAAAGCCCAGCCAGTACACCCTGACCAGTTGGCTGTCGGATGAGGCGTTCTCGGTAAAAGGCGCAGACGGCCAGGTGTGGAAGCCGCAGAACTATGACCGGCGCTCCCACGGTACGGTGTTCCTGTACCAGGGCCTGGCTCACTCCTACAACCTGTCTACCGCACGGCTCGGCCTGGAAGTGGGTGTGCCCAATGTCCTGAAGACCCTTGGGCGCCTGGGGGTGACCCGCGAGTTCCCGGCCTTCCCATCGATGCTGCTGGGGGCAGGGGGCATGAGCCCGATGGAAGTGGCGACCATGTACCAGACGCTGGCCAATGGCGGCTTCAATACGCCGATGCGCGGGATTCGCAGCGTGTTGACAGCGGAAGGCGAGCCGCTCAAGCGCTATCCGTTCCAGATTCAGCAGCGCTTTGATGCCGGCTCGATCTATCTGATTCAAAGCGCAATGCAGCGGGTGATGCGCGAAGGCACCGGCAGCTCGGTGTACAACGTGTTGCCCAAGACTCTAGCGTTGGCGGGCAAGACCGGTACCAGTAACGATTCCCGTGACAGCTGGTTCGCCGGTTTCAGCCAGGACCTGCTAGCCGTGGTCTGGCTGGGCCGCGACGATAACGGCAAGACGCCGTTTACCGGTGCTACCGGCGCCTTGCAGGTGTGGACCAGTTTCATGCGCAAGGCCGACCCGCTGCCGCTGGATATGCCGCAGCCGGACAACGTGGTTCAGGCCTGGGTCGATTCGCGTACCGGGCAGGGCTCCGATGCCAACTGTCCGGGGGCTGTGCAGATGCCGTATATTCGCGGCAGCGAACCGCCTCCCGGTGCTTCCTGTGGGGGAGAAAACCCGGCAGGCGGCGATTCGGTGATGGATTGGGTCAAGGGCTGGATGAACTAAGCGATGAGGGTTTGACGTGAACAAGTGGTGGATTCCAGCTATTACAGCTCTGGCGTTGCTCAACGGTTGCGCCAGTGTGCAGCGCGGCTCTATTCCCGTCGTGGATTCCGGCACTGCCGTGTCCAACAGCGAGCGGATTTCCGCCTCCGGAGGCTTTCGCCAGACGACCATCAAGCGCCCGGCGCAGGCTCAGGCACAGGCGATTCCGGAAGATTCCGGCGTAGTGGTAATGGTTCCGGGCGGCGGCGCTACGGCTTCTGCGCCGATCAGCAGTTCGCCCATTACTCCGGGGCCGGTCACTTCAGGGCCTATTACCCCGGGTCCGGTGGACGGCTCCGGTTATCAGTCGGCACCGATCAGTCAGGGCACTTACAACATGCCCTCTACGCCCAGTGGCATCCCTTCGGCCCGGGCCGGTGGTCTGTCGGCCGATGAGCAACTGGATGGCCCGGTGCTGGCGTTGCTGACCACTGCGCAACAGCAGCAGTCCAGTGGTGACTTGAACGGTGCTTCCTCCAGCCTCGAGCGAGCGCAGCGTGTTGCTCCACGCGAGCCGCAGGTGCTGTATCGCCTGGCTCAGGTACGCATGGCCCAGGGGGATGCGCCCCAGGCCGAGCAGTTCGCTCGCCGTGGCCTGAGCTTTGCCAACGGCCGCCCTGATCTCCAGGCAAGCCTGTGGGAGCTGATTGCCCAGGCGCGTGAGAAACAGGGTGATGCCGCAGGTGCAGCGCAGGCGCGCCAGAAAGCTCGGGTTTCGCTGTGATGGATGGGCGCTTTCCCAGGATCGCCGAACAGTTGCTGCTGATCGAGCGTGAGTTGCGTGTGCAGGGCCTGTGGGACGACGCTGTGCCCAGCGCCGAGGCACTGGCCAGCACTCAGCCCTTTGCCGTGGATACTCTGGAGTTCGAGCAATGGCTGCAGTGGATCTTTCTGCCCCGCATGAAGATGATTCTGGAGCAGGATTTGCCGCTGCCCAATGCGTCAGGTATTCAGGAAATGGCCGAGATGGTGTTCTCCACTCGCCCGATGCAGGGGCGCGACCAGCAGTTGCGAGTTCTGCTCAAAGAGTTTGATCAGCTCATCGTTGCTACTCGCTGAAACACGACTGCCAGGTATGCCTGGCAGTCGCCTCCCTCCATGCTGCCCACTTCAGTCTCGTTCTCTCGAGGTGACAACTTCGGAGGGTTCATGTCTGTCCGTGCATTGCTGTTGTTGCAGTGCATGACGTTCCTCTCGGCTCTCTGGCAATGGGGTTTCGCCCAAAGTCCGGGTTCGCATTTCTGAGTTGCTTGCCGAAGATTGCGCAATTGAAGCGCAGACAGCAGCCGTTTTTGGGTTTTTTCTTGCGTTCTCATGCGCTTAGTTCGAATTAACCACATAGACGACTTGACTTGAAGAGGACGAAACAGAAGAATCCAAAGTCCGCTGTAGAGGGACTGCCAGAAGCAGACCCACTCAGCAGATCATGAGGCGCACATCCGCGCCGAAGTGCTACACCCGCAACGCGTTACCTCGCGCTGGGTGGGAAAACCCCGCAACACTTTGGGGCGCTCCCAATACTTGCTCAGTCAGTGCTGACGTAGTCGGCGACCACCGTCGCTCATGCTCTGCTGAGAAGTAAACCTATTAAGACCCGCTCCCTTTTGAGGGCGGTATTCTGGCGTTTTAGAGGTGAACAACGTGGAGCTTTTATCTGGCGGTGAGATGCTCGTCCGCTTTTTGCGTGACGAAGGCGTCAAATATATCTACGGGTACCCGGGTGGTGCTCTCCTTCATGTTTACGATGCCCTGTTCAAAGAACCGGACGTGACCCACATCCTGGTTCGTCACGAACAAGCGGCGACCCATATGGCTGACGGCTATGCCCGTGCCACCGGTAAAGCCGGCGTGGTACTGGTGACCTCCGGCCCGGGCGCGACCAATGCCATTACCGGTATTGCCACCGCCTATATGGACTCGATTCCCATGGTGATCATTTCCGGCCAGGTGCCCAGCACCATGGTAGGCACCGACGCGTTCCAGGAAACCGACATGATCGGTATCTCCCGGCCGATCGTGAAGCACAGCTTCATGATCAAGCACGCTTCGGAAATCCCGGAAGTCATGAAGAAAGCCTTCTACCTGGCGCAATCCGGTCGTCCTGGTCCGGTGGTGGTCGATATCCCCAAGGACATGACCAACCCGGCTGAAAAGTTCGAATACGTTTTCCCCAAGAAAGCCAAGCTGCGCTCCTACAGCCCAGCTGTTCGCGGTCACTCCGGGCAAATCCGCAAGGCGGCAGAAATGCTCCTGGCGGCCAAGCGCCCTGTGCTTTATGCAGGCGGCGGCGTGATTCTCGGCGGCGGTTCCGCACCGCTGACCGAACTGGCCAAGATGCTCAATCTGCCAGTGACCAATACCTTGATGGGCCTGGGCGCCTATCCGGGCACCGACCGGCAGTTCGTGGGCATGCTCGGCATGCACGGCAGCTACACCGCCAACCTGACCATGCACCATGCCGACGTGATCCTGGCCGTGGGCGCGCGCTTCGATGACCGGGTGATCAACGGTGCACCGAAGTTCTGCCCGAATGCCAAGATCATCCATGTCGATATCGACCCGGCTTCCATCTCCAAGACCATCAAGGCCGATGTGCCTATCGTCGGTCCAGTGGAGAGCGTCCTGACCGAAATGGTCGCGGCACTCAAGGAAATCGGCGATACCCCGAACAAGGAAACGGTCGCCAGTTGGTGGAAGCAGATCGATGAGTGGCGCGGCGATCGCGGCCTGTTCCCTTACGACAAGGGCGACGGCAGCATCATCAAGCCACAGACCGTGATCGAAACCCTGTGCGAAGTCACCAAGGGCGATGCCTATGTGACCTCCGACGTGGGGCAGCACCAGATGTTCGCGGCGCAGTACTACCGGTTCAACAAGCCCAACCGCTGGATCAACTCCGGTGGCCTGGGCACCATGGGCTTCGGTTTTCCGGCGGCCATGGGCGTGAAATTGAGCTTTCCGGATAATGATGTCGCCTGCGTCACCGGTGAAGGCAGTATCCAGATGAACATCCAGGAGCTGTCGACCTGCCTGCAGTACGATCTGCCGGTCAAGATCATCAACCTGAACAATGGTGTGCTGGGCATGGTGCGCCAGTGGCAGGACATGAGCTACGGCAGCCGTCATTCGCACTCCTACATGGAATCGCTGCCTGACTTCGTCAAGCTGGTCGAAGCCTATGGTCACGTGGGCATGCGTATCACGGATCTGAAGGATCTGAAGCCGAAGATGGAAGAAGCGTTCGCCATGAAGGATCGCCTGGTGTTCCTCGATATCCAGGTCGACACCAGCGAGCACGTCTATCCGATGCAGATCAAAGACGGCTCCATGCGCGATATGTGGCTGAGCAAGACGGAGCGTACTTAATCATGCGGCACATTATTTCCTTGCTTCTGGAAAACGAACCGGGTGCTCTGTCTCGTGTTGTAGGTCTGTTCTCGCAACGCAACTACAACATCGAAAGCCTGACGGTGGCGCCGACTGAAGACCCGACACTGTCGCGTCTGACCCTGACCACCGTTGGCCATGACGAGATCATCGAGCAGATCACCAAGAACCTGAACAAGCTGGTTGAGGTGGTAAAGCTGGTAGACCTGTCGGAAAGCGCGCACATCGAGCGTGAACTGATGCTGGTCAAGATCAAGGCCACTGGCGCCCAGCGCGCCGAGGTCAAGCGCACTACCGATATTTACCGTGGGCAGATCGTTGATGTCAGCGCCAGCGTGTATACCGTTCAACTGACCGGTACCAGCGACAAGCTCGACAGCTTCATTCAATCGATCGGCACCGCATCGATTCTGGAAACCGTACGCAGTGGTGTCACCGGGATTGCCCGTGGCGACAAAGTACTGAGCATCTAACTCAAATTAGCGAATGGCCGGAACGGCCTGATATAGGGGAAATTCATGAAAGTTTTCTACGATAAAGACTGCGACCTGTCGATCATCCAGGGTAAGAAAGTTGCCATCATCGGCTACGGTTCCCAGGGCCACGCTCAAGCATGCAACCTGAAGGATTCCGGCGTAGACGTGACTGTCGGCCTGCGTAAAGGCTCGGCTACCGTTGCCAAGGCTGAAGCCCACGGCCTGAAAGTGACCGACGTTGCTGCAGCCGTTGCCGGTGCCGACCTGGTCATGATCCTGACCCCGGACGAGTTCCAGTCCCAGCTGTACAAGAACGAAATCGAGCCGAACATCAAGAAGGGCGCCACTCTGGCCTTCTCCCACGGCTTCGCGATTCACTACAACCAGGTTGTGCCTCGTGCCGACCTCGACGTGATCATGATCGCGCCGAAGGCTCCAGGCCACACCGTACGTTCCGAGTTCGTCAAGGGCGGTGGTATTCCTGACCTGATCGCGATCTACCAGGACGCTTCCGGCAACGCCAAGAACGTTGCCCTGTCCTACGCCGCAGGCGTGGGCGGCGGCCGTACCGGCATCATCGAAACCACCTTCAAGGACGAGACTGAAACCGACCTGTTCGGTGAGCAGGCTGTTCTGTGTGGCGGTACCGTCGAGCTGGTCAAAGCCGGTTTCGAAACCCTGGTTGAAGCTGGCTACGCTCCAGAAATGGCCTACTTCGAGTGCCTGCACGAACTGAAGCTGATCGTTGACCTCATGTACGAAGGCGGTATCGCCAACATGAACTACTCGATCTCCAACAACGCTGAATACGGCGAGTACGTGACTGGCCCAGAGGTCATCAACGCCGAATCCCGTCAGGCCATGCGCAATGCTCTGAAGCGCATCCAGGACGGCGAATACGCGAAGATGTTCATCAGCGAAGGCGCTACCGGCTACCCATCGATGACCGCCAAGCGTCGTAACAACGCCGCTCACGGTATCGAAATCATCGGCGAGCAACTGCGCTCGATGATGCCTTGGATCGGTGCCAACAAAATCGTCGACAAAGCCAAGAACTAAGTTCGAGTCTTGTCAGGGAAAACGCGGCCTAGGCCGCGTTTTTTCGTTTGCATGGATAGGTTCTGGTATAAAGCTGGATCCTTTGTGGCCGAATCGCGGCCCTGGGTATCTGTCGAAACTTTTCACACCGTTGCAAGGTAATGTCCATGAGCGAACGTCCCGAAGAGCCAAACCAGGCCTCTGACGCCGAAAGCCTGCTACCGATCGATGAGCATGTCGAAGAAGGGCATGACGCTGAAGGCCGTAAAGTCCGGCATCGTGGTATCTATCTTCTGCCGAATCTGTTCACCACTGCGAACCTGTTCGCGGGGTTCTATTCCATCATTAGCTCCATGAGCGCCCAGAGTGCAATGAGCGCCGGAGATGCGGCCGGGGCGAGCAAGTACTTTGCCTTTGCCGCGATCGCCATTTTCGTGGCCATGGTGCTTGATGGCCTGGATGGGCGTGTTGCCCGCATGACCAACACACAGAGTGCTTTTGGCGCTGAATACGACTCGCTGTCCGATATGGTTGCATTCGGCGTAGCGCCGGCGTTGTTGGCCTTTGGCTGGGCCCTCGGTGACATGGGCAAGGTCGGCTGGATGGTCGCCTTCATCTATGTGGCAGGCGCGGCCTTGCGTCTGGCGCGTTTCAATACTCAAGTCGGTACTGCCGACAAGCGTTATTTCATCGGCCTTGCCAGCCCGGCAGCGGCAGGTGTGGTGGCCGGTATCGTCTGGGCATTCAGCGACTACGGGATCCAGGGGTCGAAGATGTCGTTCCTGGTGGCGTTGATGGTGGCCGCCGCAGGCATGCTGATGGTCAGTAACATCAAGTACAACAGCTTCAAGGACCTGGACCTGAAAGGGCGTGTACCTTTTGTGGCGATCCTGGCGGTGGTACTGGTGTTTGCAGTGGTGTTCAGCGATCCGCCGCGCATTCTGCTTTTGGTGTTCCTCGCCTATGCGGCGTCGGGCCCTATTCAGTACCTGTTGCACCTACGTCGTCGCAAAAGCGTCGAGTGATGTAATTTCCCCCATACTCCGCAGTCTATTGGTACATCTGTCCTCCAATACTGCGGAGTTGCCATGTTATTCAAATTCCCCAAGTCGTCCGACTGCAATGAGTCTGAGGTTACGCCCGAATCTCTTTACCTCTCTCGACGCAGCCTGCTCAGTGGTGCGGTTGCGGGCATGGCGTTTGCCAGCTTGCCGCGATGGGCAGCAGCACAGGACGCGTCGCGTTATGCCGATGTTGAGCCGGGCCAGGCTCCCGGGTGGTTCTCCGACAAGCTGTCGACCACTCGGTGGCAAGCTGTAACCGTCAGGGATGAGGCGATCACTCCTTTCAAGGACGCGACTCACTACAACAACTTCTACGAATTCGGCACTGACAAGGGGGACCCGGCGGCCAACGCGGGCGCGCTCAAGACTCAGCCTTGGAGTGTGGTCGTGGATGGTGAGGTGGCTAAGCCAGGCCGCTACGCCCTGGAAGATTTCATGAAGCCCTACTCGCTGGAGGAGCGTATTTATCGACTGCGTTGCGTAGAGGCCTGGTCGATGGTGATTCCCTGGATAGGTTTTCCAATCTCAGCCTTGCTCAAGCAGGTGGAGCCCACCAGCAACGCCAAGTTCATTCGCTTTGAAACGTTGCAGGATCCCAAGAGTATGCCGGGCCAGCGCTCCGGCTTTGCCTTGATCGACTGGCCCTATGTCGAGGGATTGCGTCTTGATGAGGCGATGAATCCATTGGCGATTCTTGCGGTGGGGATGTACGGGCGTGAACTGCCTAACCAGAATGGTGCGCCGCTGCGCCTTGTAGTGCCTTGGAAATATGGCTTCAAAAGTGTGAAGTCGATTGTGCGCATCAGCCTGGTCAGCGAGCAGCCCAAGACTACCTGGCAGAGCATTGCGGCCAACGAATATGGTTTTTACGCGAATGTGAATCCGACGGTTGATCATCCGCGCTGGACCCAGGCTCGGGAACGACGTCTACCCAGCAGTCTGTTCAGTCCCAATGTGCGGGAAACCCAGATGTTCAATGGTTACTCGGATGAAGTCGCTTCTTTATATAGCGGCATGGATCTGCGGAAGAACTACTGATGCGTTATTCGTTCTGGCGTATCGGCGTCTTCATCGCTGCGGCTATCTGGCCGCTGTATTGGCTGTATGAAGCCTGGGTTTCGGTCCTGGGGCCGGACCCGGGCAAGGTGCTGGTTGATCGCCTGGGGTTGGGCACGCTGGTGCTGTTGTTGATCACCTTGGGCATGACTCCTTTGCAAAAACTCACGGGGTGGTCGGGCTGGATCGCTGTGCGCCGACAGTTGGGGTTGTGGTGCTTCGCTTATGTAGTGCTGCACCTGAGTGCTTATGGGGTATTCGTCTTGGGGTTGGACTGGTCGCAGCTGGGAGTAGAGTTGCGCAAGCGCCCCTATATCTTTGTCGGAAGCCTGGGGTTCCTCTTTCTGTTGTTATTGGCTGTGACGTCCAATCGTTATAGCCAGCGTCGCTTGGGCGCGCGTTGGAAGAAGCTGCATCGCCTGGTTTATCTCATCCTGGGGCTGGGGCTGCTGCATATGCTATGGATTGTCCGGGCGGACCTGAAGGAGTGGGCGGTCTACGCTTCTATAGGGGGGCTGTTGTTGTTGCTGCGTGTTCCCCCTGTAATGCGCCGGATTCCGCGCTTAATCGCAAAGAAAGCATCTTCTGCAACAAAATCGTAATTAACCCTTGACGGCAGATTCTACAGGTCTATAATTCGCCCCACTTCCGGCGCAGTCGAAACGGAAAACTCCTTGAGATTCAA
>NZ_JBXAMM010000012.1:0-15657 GCF_058800645.1 Pseudomonas sp. GW822-FHT04H02
TCTGGGGCGCTGTCGATCTTGTCGAAGTCAACACGAGCCGAACCGAAAACTTCGGAGCAAACGCGAGTCAGAGCAGCGGTCAGAGTGGTTTTACCGTGGTCAACGTGACCGATAGTGCCAACGTTGACGTGCGGTTTGTTACGTTCAAATTTTTCTTTAGCCACGACAATTAACTCCTAGCCTAAAGGGGAGACTGAATCAGCCTTGTTTTTTAACGAGAGCTTCGACGATGTTCGACGGAGCTTCGGCGTATTTGGAGAATTCCATGGAGTAGCTCGCGCGACCCTGAGACATGGAACGAACGTCAGTTGCATAACCGAACATTTCACCCAGTGGCACTTCAGCACGGATAACCTTGCCGGACACCGAGTCATCCATACCCTGAATCAGACCACGACGACGGTTCAGGTCACCCATCACGTCACCCATGTAGTCCTCTGGGGTTACAACTTCAACCTTCATGATCGGCTCGAGCACAACGCCGCCACCCTTCTGGGCCAGCTGCTTGGTCGCCATGGAGGCTGCCACCTTGAACGCCATCTCGTTGGAGTCGACGTCGTGGTAGGAACCATCAAACACGGTAGCCTTCAGGCCGATCAGCGGATAACCGGCAACGACGCCGTTCTTCATCTGCTCTTCGATACCCTTCTGGATAGCCGGGATGTATTCCTTAGGAACCACACCACCAACAACCTCGTTGGTGAAGACCAGACCTTCGGTGATGTTGCCGTTCGCATCGACGTCTGGCTCCGAGAAACGGATCCAGCAGTGACCGAACTGACCGCGACCGCCGGACTGACGAACGAACTTGCCTTCGATCTCAACGTTGCTCTTGCTGATCTTCTCGCGGTACGAAACCTGCGGCTTGCCGATGTTGGCTTCGACGTTGAACTCGCGCTTCATGCGGTCAACGAGGATGTCCAGGTGCAGCTCACCCATACCGGAGATGATGGTCTGGCCAGTCTCTTCGTCGGTCTTGACGCGGAACGACGGGTCTTCCTGAGCCAGCTTGCCCAGTGCGATACCCATCTTTTCCTGGTCCTGCTTGGTTTTCGGCTCTACCGCTACCGAAATTACAGGCTCAGGGAAGTCCATACGCTCAAGAATGATCTGCTTGTCGAGATCGCACAGAGTGTCACCAGTGGTGACGTCCTTCATGCCGATCAGAGCAGCGATGTCGCCTGCACGTACTTCTTTGATCTCTTCACGCTGGTTGGCGTGCATCTGCACCATACGACCAACGCGCTCTTTCTTGCCCTTGACCGAGTTGATCACGGAGTCGCCCGAGCTCAGGAAGCCCGAGTAAACGCGCACGAAAGTCAGAGTACCAACGAACGGGTCGGTAGCAATCTTGAATGCCAGAGCCGAGAACGGTTCAGCATCGTCAGCATGACGCTCGTCGTAGTCAGCCTCTACCAGCTCATCCTTCGGCTTCTCGATGAGATCCGGATGGATACCCTTGATCGCCGGGATCTCGGTAGGAGCAGGCAGGAAGTCGATAACGGCATCGAGAACCAGGGGAACGCCCTTGTTCTTGAACGACGAACCGCAGACGGCCGGAACGATCTCGCTAGCCAGGGTGCGCGCACGCAGACCGGCCTTGATCTCTTCGACAGTCAGGTCACCTTCTTCAAGGTACTTGTTCATCAGCTCTTCGTTGGCTTCAGCAGCAGCTTCAACCATGTTGGAGCGCCACTCGTTAGCCAGGTCCAGCATATCGGCAGGAATTTCTTCCTCGCGATAGGTAGTACCCTTGTCGTCGTCGTTCCAGTAGATAGCCTTCATCTTGATCAGATCAACCTGACCTTCGAAGTTATCTTCAGCACCGATAGCCAGCTGGACCGGAACCGGGGTATGACCCAGGCGGTTCTTGATCTGGCCAACAACGCGCAGGAAGTTGGCACCAGCACGGTCCATCTTGTTCACGTAAACAACACGTGGAACACCGTACTTGTTGGCTTGACGCCATACGGTTTCAGACTGAGGCTCAACACCGGAAGTACCGCAGAACACAACGACCGCGCCGTCGAGTACACGCAGGGAGCGCTCTACTTCAATGGTGAAGTCAACGTGGCCAGGGGTATCGATAACGTTTACACGATAGTTATCGTATTGGCCGCGCGAACCTTTCCAGAAGGTAGTTACAGCAGCGGAGGTAATGGTGATACCCCGCTCCTGCTCCTGCACCATCCAGTCGGTGGTCGCAGCGCCGTCATGCACCTCACCCATCTTGTGGCTGAGACCTGTGTAGAACAGGATCCGCTCGGTAGTGGTAGTCTTGCCCGCGTCAACGTGGGCACAGATACCGATGTTACGGTAGCGGTTGATTGCTGTAGTACGAGCCATAAAGCCCTCGCAAAATGAATGATGCCGATATTAGAAGCGGTAGTGCGAGAAAGCCTTGTTGGCTTCAGCCATACGGTGAACGTCTTCACGCTTCTTAACTGCAGCACCTTTGCCTTCGGCAGCGTCCAGCAGTTCGCCAGCCAAACGCAGAGCCATAGACTTCTCGCCGCGCTTGCGGGCGAAGTCTACCAACCAGCGCATTGCCAGAGCGTTACGACGGGACGGACGAACTTCGACCGGAACCTGGTAAGTAGCACCGCCTACACGGCGCGACTTCACTTCGACCAGCGGAGCGATGGCGTCGAGAGCTTTCTCGAAGATTTCCAGGGGATCGCTGTTCTTGCGCTCTTTAACTTTTTCCAGCGCGCCATAAACGATACGCTCGGCAACGGCTTTCTTGCCGCTTTCCATTACGTGGTTCATGAACTTGGCGAGGATCTGGCTTCCGTATTTCGGATCGTCCAGAATCTCACGTTTGGCTGCTACGCGACGTCTTGGCATTGATAAGCCCTCAAACGGTCTTCAGGTTAGCTCGGGACAGTTGATCCAATGGACGCGTGCCCGACCTTACTCTTATCGACTCAATATAATTAAAAACTGCAAAACGACCGATTACTTCGGACGCTTGGTACCGTACTTCGAACGACCTTGGTTACGACCTTTAACGCCGGAAGTATCCAGGGAGCCGCGAACGGTGTGGTAACGAACACCTGGCAAGTCTTTTACACGGCCGCCGCGAATCAGTACGACGCTGTGCTCTTGCAGGTTGTGGCCTTCACCGCCGATGTACGAGGAAACCTCGAAACCGTTGGTCAGACGCACACGGCACACTTTACGCAGTGCCGAGTTAGGTTTTTTCGGCGTAGTGGTATACACGCGAGTGCACACGCCACGACGTTGCGGGCAGTTCTGCAGCGCAGGCACGTCGGATTTCTCGACGATACGCTTACGCGGCTGACGTACCAGCTGGTTGATAGTTGCCATCTACTAGCTCCACTGTTGTCTTTCGACATAAACAAAATGGCAGAGCAGGAGCTCCACCAAATTTAGGGGTACAAGAGTCTAAAGAGGATCTTGCCCCCAGTCAAGGCAAGGCCCCGGCCTCCCCGATCAGCGAACCTCGACAAAAAGTGTCTTGATTCTCAATCGAAAAAGCCGGGGCCCCGTCTCAATCTACTGCAGACCTCAATTACCGCTGGAGTTCAGCGCTTCAGTCAGTGCTGCTTCGACTTCGCTTGCGCTTACGCGCAGCGGCTTGTCTGCATCACGACGACGCTTACGCTCGCTGTGGTACGCCAGGCCAGTACCGGCCGGGATCAGACGACCCACGACCACGTTTTCTTTCAGGCCACGCAGGTAGTCGCGCTTGCCAGTTACCGCCGCTTCGGTCAGTACACGGGTGGTCTCTTGGAAAGAGGCCGCCGAGATGAACGATTCGGTGGACAAGGACGCCTTGGTGATACCCAGCAGTACGCGGGTGAACTTGGCGACGAACTTGTCTTCGGTGCTCAGACGCTCGTTTTCTACCAGTACGTGAGTCAGTTCCATCTGGTCGCCCTTGATGAAGCTGGAGTCGCCGGACTCGGCGATTTCAACCTTACGCAGCATCTGACGCAGAATGGTCTCGATGTGCTTGTCGTTGATCTTCACGCCTTGCAGACGGTAAACGTCCTGGATCTCGTTGACGATGTACTTGGCCAGCGCACTGACACCCAGCAGACGCAGGATATCGTGTGGATCGCTCGGACCGTCGGAGATAACTTCGCCGCGGTTCACTTGTTCGCCTTCGAAGACGTTCAGGTGACGCCACTTCGGAATCAGCTCTTCATACGGATCGCTGCCGTCGTTCGGAGTAATGACCAGACGGCGCTTGCCCTTGGTCTCTTTACCGAACGCGATGGTGCCGCTGACTTCAGCCAGAATCGACGCTTCCTTCGGACGACGAGCTTCGAACAGGTCGGCAACACGCGGCAGACCACCGGTGATGTCACGGGTCTTCGAAGTTTCTTGCGGAATACGAGCGATAACATCACCGATCGCAATCTGCGCACCGTCGGCAACACCGACCAGGGCGTTAGCCGGCAGGAAGTACTGTGCCGGTACGTCGGTACCTGGCAGCAGCAGATCCTTGCCATCCATACCCACCATCTTCACAGCAGGACGGATGTCCTTGCCGGCAGCTGGACGGTCTTTGACGTCAAGCACTTCAATGTTGGTCATACCGGTCAATTCGTCAGTCTGACGCTTGATCGTGATGCCTTCTTCCATGCCCACGTAGGTCACGGTACCTTTCATTTCGGTAACGATCGGGTGAGTGTGCGGATCCCACTTGGCCACGATAGCGCCAGCGTCGACCTTGTCACCTTCTTTAACCGAAATCACAGCACCGTACGGCAGCTTGTAACGCTCGCGCTCACGACCGAAGTCATCAGCGATTGCCAGCTCACCGGAACGGGACACAGCAACCAGGTGGCCATCCACACGCTCAACGTGCTTCAGGTTGTGCAGACGGACGGTACCGCCATTCTTCACCTGAACGCTGTCGGCTGCGGAAGTACGGCTTGCCGCACCACCAATGTGGAACGTACGCATGGTCAGCTGGGTACCCGGCTCACCGATGGATTGGGCAGCGATAACGCCGACCGCCTCACCAATGTTCACCTGGTGACCACGAGCCAGGTCACGGCCGTAGCACTTGGCGCAGATGCCATAGCGGGTTTCGCAACTGATCGGCGAACGCACGATCACTTCGTCGATGCTGTTGAGCTCGATGAATTCAACCCACTTTTCGTCTACCAGGGTGCCGGCAGGAACGATGACGTCCTCGGTACCCGGCTTGAATACGTCACGGGCGATAACACGACCCAATACGCGCTCACCCAGTGGCTCTACAACGTCGCCGCCTTCAATGTGCGGAGTCATCAGCAGGCCGTGTTCGGTGCCGCAATCGATCTCGGTTACAACCAGATCCTGCGCAACGTCCACCAGACGACGAGTCAGGTAACCGGAGTTCGCAGTTTTCAACGCGGTATCCGCCAGACCTTTACGAGCACCGTGAGTCGAGATGAAGTACTGGAGTACGCTCAGACCTTCACGGAAGTTCGCAGTAATCGGCGTTTCGATGATGGAGCCGTCCGGCTTGGCCATCAGACCACGCATACCGGCCAGCTGACGGATCTGTGCTGCGGAACCCCGCGCACCCGAGTCAGCCATCATGTACATCGAGTTGAACGATTCTTGCTCGACTTCGTCGCCATTGCGGTCGATGACCTTCTCTTTCGAGAGGTTGGCCATCATCGCCTTGGATACTTCGTCGTTGGCTTTCGACCAAAGGTCGATCACTTTGTTGTACTTCTCGCCCTGGGTTACCAGGCCGGAGGCGTACTGGCTCTCGATTTCTTTCACTTCGTCGGTGGCAGCACCGATGATGCGAGCTTTTTCATCCGGGATAACGAAGTCGTTAACACCGATGGAAACGCCGGAAATGGTCGAGTAAGCGAAACCGGTGTACATCAACTGGTCAGCGAAGATCACGGTCTCTTTCAGACCAACCACGCGGTAGCACTGGTTGATCAGCTTGGAGATCGCCTTCTTCTTCATCGGCAGGTTGACGACGTCGAACGACAGGCCCTTCGGCACAACCTGGAACAGCAGAGCACGGCCGACAGTGGTGTCGACGATACGGGTGGCGCTCACGCTGCCGCCATCACGATCATTGACGGTTTCGCTGATGCGAACCTTGATCTTGGCGTGCAGAGCCGCTTCGCCGGCGCGGAATACGCGGTCGACTTCCTGCAGGTCCGCGAACACACGACCTTCGCCCTTGGCGTTGATCGCTTCACGGGTCATGTAGTACAGACCCAATACAACGTCCTGCGACGGAACGATGATTGGCTCACCGTTGGCTGGCGACAGAATGTTGTTGGTCGACATCATCAACGCACGCGCTTCCAACTGGGCTTCCAGTGTCAGCGGTACGTGCACGGCCATTTGGTCGCCGTCGAAGTCGGCGTTGTACGCAGCACAGACCAGAGGGTGCAGCTGGATAGCCTTACCTTCGATCAGTACCGGTTCAAACGCCTGGATACCCAGACGGTGAAGGGTCGGTGCACGGTTGAGGAGAACCGGGTGTTCACGGATCACTTCAGCGAGAACGTCCCAAACCTCTGGCAGTTCGCGCTCGACCATCTTCTTGGCCGCTTTGATGGTGGTGGCCAGGCCACGCATTTCCAACTTGCCGAAGATGAACGGTTTGAACAGCTCGAGAGCCATTTTCTTCGGCAGACCGCACTGGTGCAGACGCAGGGTCGGACCTACGGTAATTACCGAACGACCGGAGTAGTCAACACGCTTACCGAGCAAGTTCTGACGGAAACGACCTTGCTTACCCTTGATCATGTCAGCCAGGGATTTCAGAGGACGCTTGTTGGAACCGGTGATAGCGCGGCCACGACGACCGTTGTCGAGCAGTGCATCGACAGCTTCCTGCAACATACGCTTTTCGTTGCGCACGATGATGTCCGGAGCGGACAGATCCAGCAGGCGCTTCAAACGGTTGTTACGGTTGATCACTCGACGATACAGATCGTTGAGGTCGGAAGTCGCGAAACGACCGCCATCCAGCGGGACCAGTGGACGCAGATCTGGCGGCAGAACCGGCAGAACGGTCAGCACCATCCACTCTGGCAGGTTGCCGGAACCCTGGAAGGCTTCCATCAATTTCAGACGCTTGGACAGCTTCTTGATCTTGGTTTCCGAGTTGGTTTGCGGAATCTCTTCACGCAGACGGCCAATCTCGTGCTCCAGGTCGATAGCGTGCAGCAGCTCGCGGACAGCCTCGGCCCCCATGCGGGCGTCGAAGTCATCGCCGAACTCTTCCAGCGCTTCGAAGTACTGCTCATCGTTCAGCAGCTGACCTTTTTCAAGGGTGGTCATGCCTGGATCGATAACAACGTAGCTCTCGAAGTAGAGAACGCGCTCGATATCACGCAGAGTCATGTCCATCAGCAAGCCGATACGGGACGGCAGCGATTTCAGGAACCAGATGTGGGCAACCGGCGAAGCCAGTTCGATGTGCGCCATGCGCTCACGACGAACCTTGGCCAGTGCAACTTCAACGCCGCACTTCTCGCAGATCACGCCGCGATGCTTCAAGCGCTTGTACTTACCGCACAGGCACTCGTAATCCTTTACCGGGCCAAAGATCTTGGCGCAGAACAGGCCGTCACGCTCAGGCTTGAACGTACGGTAGTTGATGGTTTCCGGCTTTTTAACTTCACCGAACGACCACGAACGGATCATCTCAGGCGAGGCCAATCCGATACGGATGGCGTCGAACTCTTCGACTTGACCCTGGTTTTTCAGCAAATTCAGTAGGTCTTTCAAGGCCTTTCCTCCTGGCGGAGCAGAGAGCGGGCAATCCTGCCCCGCTCTCGATTCGCGTCACGTGTTATTCGGTTTCCAGATCGATATCGATGCCGAGGGAACGAATTTCTTTGATCAACACGTTGAAGGACTCGGGCATGCCCGGCTCCATACGGTGATCGCCGTCCACGATGTTTTTGTACATCTTGGTACGACCGTTCACATCGTCCGACTTCACTGTGAGCATTTCTTGCAGAGTGTATGCAGCACCGTATGCTTCCAGTGCCCAGACCTCCATCTCCCCGAAACGCTGACCACCGAACTGCGCCTTACCACCCAGCGGCTGCTGGGTAACCAGGCTGTACGAACCGGTAGAACGAGCGTGCATCTTGTCGTCTACCAAGTGGTTCAGTTTCAGCATGTACATGTAGCCAACGGTAACTGGACGCTCGAACTTGTTGCCGGTACGGCCGTCGGTCAGTTGCATCTGGCCGCTTTCTGGCAGGTCTGCCAGCTTCAGCATGGCCTTGATTTCGCTTTCCTTGGCACCGTCGAACACCGGAGTGGCCATCGGAACACCGCCGCGCAGGTTGTTCGCCAGATCCAGGATCTCCTGATCGGAGAAGCTGTCCAGGTCTTCGTTACGACCGCCGATCTGGTTGTAGATCTCGTCCAGGAAGGTACGCAGTTCTGCGACCTTGCGCTGCTCTTCGACCATGCGATTGATCTTCTCGCCCAGACCTTTGGCCGCGAGGCCCAGGTGAGTTTCGAGGATCTGACCAACGTTCATACGCGAAGGTACGCCCAGCGGGTTGAGGACTACGTCGACCGGGGTGCCATTGGCATCGTGCGGCATGTCTTCAACCGGCATGATCACGGAGACCACACCCTTGTTACCGTGACGACCGGCCATCTTGTCGCCCGGCTGGATGCGACGACGGATTGCCAGGTAGACCTTGACGATTTTCAGCACGCCTGGAGCCAGGTCATCGCCCTGCTGCAGCTTGCGCTTCTTGTCTTCGAACTTGTCGTCCAGCAGACGGCGACGATCAACGATGTAGGCCTGGGCCTTCTCGAGCTGCTCGTTCAGAGCATCTTCAGCCATGCGCAGTTTGAACCACTGGCCGTGCTCAAGACCGTCGAGAACTTCGTCGGTGATTTCCTGGCCTTTCTTCAGGCCGGCGCCGCCTTCGGCTTTATGGCCGACCAGAGCGGAGCGCAGACGTTCGAAGGTCGCACCTTCAACGATACGGAACTCTTCGTTCAGGTCCTTGCGGATCTCGTCCAACTGGCTCTTCTCGATCGACAGTGCACGAGCATCACGCTCAACGCCGTCACGAGTGAAGACCTGTACGTCGATAACAGTACCCTTGGTACCGGTAGGTACACGCAGGGAGGTGTCTTTAACGTCGCTGGCTTTTTCACCGAAGATCGCACGCAGCAGTTTCTCTTCCGGAGTCAGCTGGGTCTCGCCTTTCGGAGTGACCTTGCCCACCAGGATGTCGCCTGCGCCAACTTCAGCACCTACATAAACGATACCGGCTTCGTCCAGCTTGTTCAGTGCAGCCTCACCCACGTTCGGGATGTCTGCAGTGATTTCCTCTGGGCCAAGCTTGGTGTCACGAGCCACACAGGTCAGTTCCTGGATGTGGATCGTGGTGAAACGGTCTTCCTGAACCACACGCTCGGACAGGCAGATGGAGTCTTCGAAGTTGAAGCCGTTCCACGCCATGAACGCGATACGCATGTTCTGACCCAGTGCCAGCTCACCCATGTCGGTGGACGGACCATCGGCCATGATGTCGCTGCGCTGAACACGATCACCCTTGCTCACCAGCGGACGCTGGTTGATGCAGGTGTTCTGGTTGGAGCGGGTGTACTTGGTCAGGTTGTAGATGTCGACACCGGCTTCACCGGTTTCAACTTCGTCATCAGCAACACGAACCACGATACGGCTGGCATCGACCGAGTCGATCACACCGCCACGACGAGCCACGACGCAAACGCCGGAGTCACGGGCAACGTTGCGCTCCATGCCGGTACCTACCAGCGGCTTGTCAGCACGCAGGGTCGGTACAGCCTGACGCTGCATGTTGGAACCCATCAATGCACGGTTGGCGTCGTCGTGCTCGAGGAACGGAATCAGCGACGCTGCAACCGAAACTACCTGCTTCGGCGAAACGTCCATCAAGGTGACGTCTTCCGGCGCCTTGACGGTGAATTCGTTCAAGTGACGAACAGCTACCAGCTCATCGACCAACTGACCTTTGTCGTTCATCGTCGCCGAAGCCTGGGCGATCACGTGATCGGCCTCTTCGATAGCGGACAGGAACACGATCTCGTCGGTTACCAGAGCGTCTTTCACCACACGGTACGGGCTCTCGAGGAAGCCGTACTGGTTGGTGCGCGCATAGGCCGCCAGGGAGTTGATCAGACCGATGTTTGGACCTTCCGGCGTTTCAATCGGGCATACACGACCGTAGTGGGTCGGGTGTACGTCACGGACTTCGAAGCCTGCACGCTCACGGGTCAGACCACCTGGGCCAAGTGCAGAAACACGACGCTTGTGGGTGATCTCGGACAGCGGGTTGTTCTGGTCCATGAACTGGGACAGCTGGCTGGAACCGAAGAACTCTTTCACTGCCGCAGCCACTGGCTTGGCATTGATCAGGTCTTGCGGCATCAGGCCTTCGCTTTCAGCCATCGACAGACGCTCTTTGACCGCACGCTCTACACGCACCAGGCCAACGCGGAACTGGTTCTCGGCCATTTCGCCAACACAGCGAACACGACGGTTACCCAGGTGGTCGATGTCGTCGACGATGCCTTTACCGTTACGGATGTCGACCAGAGTCTTCAGTACGGCAACGATGTCTTCTTTGCACAGAACGCCGGAACCTTCGATCTCGGTACGACCGATACGACGGTTGAACTTCATCCGGCCAACGGCGGACAGATCATACCGCTCAGGGCTGAAGAACAGGTTGTTGAACAGAGTCTCGGCAGCATCTTTGGTCGGTGGCTCGCCAGGACGCATCATGCGATAGATCTCGACCAGGGCTTCCAATTGGTTGCTGGTGGAGTCGATCTTCAGAGTGTCAGAGACGAACGGACCGCAGTCGATGTCGTTGGTGTACAGAGTCTCGATGCGAACGACTTGAGCCTTGGCGATTTTCGCCAGGATCTCGGTGTTCAGCTCGGTGTTGCACTCTGCCAGGATTTCACCGGTAGCCGGGTGCACGATAGCCTTGGCGGTGGTACGACCCAGGACGTAGTCCAGAGGTACATCCAGCTCTTTGATACCGGCTTTTTCCAGCTGGTTGATGTGACGAGCGGTGATACGACGACCCTGCTCGACAATAACCTTGCCCTTGTCATCCTGGATGTCCAGAACGGCAATCTCACCACGCAGGCGCTGAGGCACCAGCTCCAGGCTCAGGCTCTCGCCTTTCACGTGGAATACGTTGGTGGTGTAGAAAGCGTCCAGCACTTCTTCAGTGGTATAGCCCAGCGCGCGCAGCAGAACCGATGCCGGCAGCTTGCGACGACGGTCGATACGGACGAACACGCAGTCTTTCGGGTCGAACTCGAAGTCCAGCCACGAACCGCGGTAAGGAATGATCCGCGCGGAATACAGCAGCTTACCGGAGCTGTGCGTCTTGCCACGGTCGTGGTCGAAGAATACGCCAGGGGAACGGTGCAGCTGGGAAACGATTACACGCTCGGTACCGTTGATTACGAAGGTACCGTTCTCAGTCATCAGGGGAATTTCACCCATGTAGACTTCTTGCTCTTTGATGTCCTTGATCGCTTTGTTCGACGATTCTTTGTCGAAAATGATCAGACGGACTTTTACCCGCAAAGGTACGGCGTAAGTTACACCACGCAACACGCATTCTTTAACATCAAACGCCGGTTCGCCCAGGCGATAACCGACATACTCCAACGCAGCATTGCCGGAGTAGCTGATGATCGGGAAAACGGATTTGAAGGCCGCATGCAGGCCCACGTCGCGGAACTGATCTTTAGTCGCTCCCGCTTGCAAGAATTCACGATACGAATCCAGCTGGATGGCCAGGAGGTACGGCACATCCATGACGTCCGGCAACTTGCTAAAGTCCTTGCGGATACGTTTTTTCTCAGTATATGAGTAAGCCATCAGCGTTCCCCAGCTTGGTCACCTGCTTATTCGGCTCCTCCCGACGGGAGCAGCCAGAAAATCGTGCAAACCCTTTGGTTTGCGCCACCGCACAGGGTGGGCTACAGCACGTTACTGGCACCGACCCAGTCGGTCGCCAATAACGGAAAAAGGCCGGTGGCAAAAGCCACCAGCCATCAGCCGTTCGCTTAACGCTTGGGCTGGAGACACAAAGTCGATGCTTACTTGAGCTCGACTTTAGCGCCTGCTTCTTCCAGAGCTGCTTTGGCTTTGTCAGCTGCTTCTTTAGCAACAGCTTCCAGAACCATGGCAGGAGCGCCGTCAACTACAGCCTTGGCTTCTTTCAGGCCCAGACCGGTCAGTTCACGTACAGCCTTGATCACGTTAACTTTCTTCTCGCCAGCTTCGGTCAGCATGACGTTGAATTCAGTTTGCTCTTCAACAACAGCGGCAGCAGCAGCTGGGCCAGCAGCGGCAACAGCAGCGGTAACGCCGAAGGTTTCTTCCATTGCTTTGATCAGCTCAACAACTTCCAGAACGGTTTTCTGGCCGATTGCTTCGATGATTTGCTCGTTAGTCAGAGACATGACTATAAATTCCTGTATTGGGGTGACAGCCTACGCAGCCATCAAATTAAACATATGATTTTGAAAGGGCTTGCAGTGCCTTAGGCAGCAGCAGCTTCTTTCTGGTCGCGAATAGCCGCCAGAGTACGAGCCAGCTTGCTGGTAGCGCCTTGAATCACGCTCATCAGCTTCGCAATAGCTTCGTCGCGAGTTGGCAGCGAAGCCAACACGTCGATCTCGTTTGCTGCGAGGTACTTGCCCTCGAACGCAGCTGCCTTGATCTCGAACTTTTCCTGACCCTTTGCGAACTCTTTGAATATACGAGCGGCAGCGCCCGGATGTTCCTTGGAGAATGCAATCAGGGTAGGGCCGACGAACGCGTCGTTGAGCACGTCATATTGAGTGCCTTCAACAGCGCGCTTGAGCAGGGTGTTACGTACGACACGTACATAAACACCAGCTTCGCGGGCCTCTTTACGGAGTCCGGTCATAGCGCCTACTGTCACACCACGGGCATCAGCCACGACAGCGGACAGAGCGGCTTTGGCAGCCTCGTTGACTTCAGCGACGATGGCCTTCTTGTCTTCGAGTTTAATTGCCACGGGTTTAACTCCTGCTTGTTACCGTTTCATCCAACCGGAGCTGGATGTCGTTTTGGTGTCTGATTCGGTAAGGAACCGGGAGCACCATCTGCGTAGGCTTGAGGTTTAAGACTTGCGTCGCCTACGGTCTTGGATAGCCCCCGCCAGGCAGGGACCCCAATTTTTCAGCGCGCGCAATTACTTGCACGCGCTTGTGTCTTATACGTCCAGCGAACCCTGGTCGATGACCAGACCTGGGCCCATAGTGGTGCTCAGGGTAACGCGCTTGACGTAGATGCCTTTCGAAGAAGCTGGCTTGATACGCTTCAGGTCAGCGATCAGGGCTTCAACGTTTTCCTTCAGCTTGACGGCGTCGAAGCCGACCTTGCCAACGGAAGTGTGGATGATGCCGTTTTTGTCGGTGCGATAGCGAACCTGACCAGCCTTGGCGTTCTTAACTGCCGAAGCTACGTCTGGAGTAACGGTACCGACTTTCGGGTTAGGCATCAGGCCGCGAGGACCCAGAACCTGACCCAGCTGACCCACAACGCGCATTGCATCCGGGGAAGCAATAACCACGTCATAGTTCAGGTCGCCGCCTTTCATTTCGGCAGCCAGATCGTCCATACCTACGCGGTCTGCACCGGCAGCCAGAGCAGCTTCAGCTGCTGGCCCCTGGGTGAACACAGCTACACGTACAGTCTTGCCAGTGCCGTGTGGCAGCACAGTAGCGCTACGAACAACCTGGTCAGATTTACGTGGGTCTACGCCCAGGTTCACAGCAACGTCTACGGACTCGCTGAACTTAACGGTCGACAGCTCGGTCAGGAGAGCGGCGGCTTCTACGAAGTTGTAGGCCTTGCCTGCTTCAATCTTGCCGGCGATAGCCTTTTGGCGCTTGGTCAGCTTAGCCATTACACACCCTCCACGTTAAGGCCCATGCTACGAGCAGAACCGGCGATAGTACGCACGGCTGCATCCATATCAGCTGCAGTCAGATCCGCGTTTTTGGTTTTCGCGATTTCTTCCAGCTGAGCACGGGTAACAGTGCCAACCTTAACGGTGTTTGGACGAGCGGAACCGCTGGTCAGGCCAGCAGCTTTCTTCAGCAGAACCGAAGCAGGGGTGCTCTTAGTTTCGAAAGTGAAGCTGCGGTCACTGTAAACAGTGATGATCACAGGAGTCGGCAGGCCTGGCTCAAGACCCTGAGTACGAGCGTTGAAAGCTTTGCAGAACTCCATGATGTTCACGCCGTGCTGACCCAGAGCTGGACCAACGGGTGGACTTGGGTTGGCCTGAGCGGCCTTAACTTGCAGCTTGATGTAAGCAGTAATCTTCTTAGCCATGAGGCACTCCAATTACGGGTTCAGACGCCTATATAGGCTCCCCGGTTACTTGCGCGTTTATCCCAGTGACGACAAAACCCCACAGCCTAAGGCTGCGGGGTATGGGATTCTCGTTCAGTTATGCCTTCTCGACCTGACTGAACTCTAGCTCTACCGGAGTAGAGCGACCGAAAATGAGCACTGCCACCTGAATGCGGCTCTTTTCGTAGTTAACTTCTTCGACCGTACCGTTAAAGTCAGCGAATGGGCCGTCAGTAACACGGACCACCTCACCCGGCTCAAACAGGGTCTTAGGCTTGGGCTTGTCGCTACCATCAGCAACGCGACGCAGAATCGCTTCCGCTTCTTTGTCAGTGATAGGAGCCGGCTTATCGGCAGTACCACCAATAAAGCCCATGACACGAGGAGTGTCCTTGACCAAGTGCCAAGTACCCTCGTTCATATCCATCTGTACCAGCACATAGCCTGGAAAGAATTTACGCTCGCTTTTGCGCTTCTGGCCATTGCGCATCTCAACCACTTCTTCAGTGGGGACCAGAATCTCGCCGAAGCCATCTTCCATGCCAGCCAGCTTCACACGCTCGATCAACGAACGCATTACATGCTTCTCGTAACCCGAGTAAGCATGCACAACGTACCAACGCTTAGCCACGGGACACCCTTAGCCAACAATCAAGGAAACAAGCCAGCCGAGCAGGGAATCTAGCCCCCACAACAGCAACGCCATGACCAGAACCACAGCCACAACAATCAACGTGGTCTGCGTGGTCTCTTGGCGAGTTGGCCATACGACTTTACGAATCTCAGTGCGCGCTTCCTTAACCAGGACAAAGAACGACTTACCCTTGGCAGTCTGCAAGCCAACGAAGGCAGCAACTGCAGCAATGACAAGTAGCGCCAAGACACGGTACAGGATCGGCGAAGCAGAGTAGTACTGATTGCCAACAACACCAACAATCACCAAGGCAACAACAACCAGCCACTTGAGCAGATCGAAGCGAGAGCCTTGAGCTTCAGCCTTAGGAGTCATCTATGAAGATCCTGTGAAAAGAAAGCCAGACACATTGAGTGAATCTGGCAGGTCAGGAGGGAATCGAACCCCCAACCTACGGTTTTGGAGACCGTCGCTCTGCCAATTGAGCTACTGACCTAAAAACAAAATCAGGCCGACCATTATGTCGGCCCGATGGAGATATATCAAGAACTTATTCGATGACCTTGGCTACGACGCCAGCGCCGACGGTACGACCGCCTTCACGGATAGCGAAACGCAGACCATCTTCCATCGCGATGGT
>NZ_JBXAMM010000013.1:0-8435 GCF_058800645.1 Pseudomonas sp. GW822-FHT04H02
CCCCCCCCCCCCCCCCCCCCCCCCCCCCCCCCCCCCCCCCCCCCCCCCCCCCCCCCCCCCCCCCCCCCCCCCCCACCGCCGCAGATCACTCGTCGAGGTTGCCCATGGCGGTGGTGTTGAAACCCCCGTCCACGTACATGATCTCGCCGCTGATGCCCGAGGCCAGGTCCGAGCAGAGGAAGGCGCCGGCGTTGCCGACTTCTTCGATGGTGACGTTGCGCCGCAGCGGGGTTTGCGCCTCGTTGGCCGCCAGCATCTTGCGGAAGTTCTTGATCCCCGAGGCGGCCAGGGTGCGGATCGGGCCGGCGGAAACGGCGTTGACCCGGGTGCCCTCCGGGCCCAGGGAGCCGGCCAGGTAGCGCACGCCGGCTTCCAGGGAGGCCTTGGCCATGCCCATCACGTTGTAGTTGGGCATGGTGCGTTCGGCGCCCAGGTAGGACAGGGTCAGCAGGCTGCCGTTGCGGCCCTTCATCATTTCCCGACCGGCCTTGGCCAGGGCCACGAAGCTGTAGGCGCTGATGTCGTGGGCAATGCGAAAGCCTTCGCGGGTGGTGGCATCGGTGAAGTCGCCTTCGAGCTGGTCGCCAGGGGCGAAGCCCACGGAGTGGACGATGCAGTCCAGGCCGTCCCATTTTTTACCCAGCGCGGTGAAGACCTGGGCGATCTGCTCGTCACTGGCCACATCGCAAGGGAAGCACAGCTCGGCGCTGGAGCCCCAGCCTGCGGCGAACTCCTCGACCCGGCCCTTGAGTTTTTCGTTCTGATAAGTGAAGGCCAGCTCGGCGCCTTCACGATGCATGGCGGCAGCGATGCCGGAGGCGATCGACAGCTTGCTGGCGACACCAACGATCAGGACACGCTTCCCAGCGAGAAAACCCATATGTTGCTACTCCTGTTTCAGGTTATTCGGCGCTTGCCGGAGCCAGGAAGGCGGCTTCCAGCAGTTGCCGTGTGTAAGGGTGTTGCGGGGCGTCGAAGATGCCCCCGGCGTCCCCCTGTTCCACCACCTGGCCGTGCTTGATCACCATCAACTGGTGGCTCAGGGCCTTGACCACCGCCAGGTCGTGGCTGATGAACAAGTAGGTCAGGTTGTACTTGCTTTGCAGTGTGCGCAGCAGTTCCACCACCTGGCGCTGCACCGTGCGGTCCAGGGCCGAAGTCGGTTCGTCCAGCAGGATCAGCCGCGGCTTGAGCACCAGGGCCCGGGCAATGGCGATGCGCTGGCGCTGCCCGCCGGAGAACTCATGGGGGTAGCGGTGCCGCGTGTCCGGGTCCAGGCCGACCTCCTTGAGGGCTTCGATGATGGCCTGTTCCTGCTCCTGCTCACTGCCGATCTTGTGGATGCGCAGGCCCTCGCCGACGATCTGGCTCACGCTCATGCGCGGGCTGAGGCTGCCGAAAGGGTCCTGGAACACCACCTGCATTTCCCGCCGCAGCGGCCGAACCTGTTGCTGGGTCAGGCTGTCCAGTTGCTGGCCCTCGAAGCGAATGCCGCCCTGGCTGGCAATCAGGCGCAGGATCGCCAGGCCCAGGGTCGACTTGCCCGAGCCGCTTTCACCAACGATGCCCAGGGTCTGGCCCTGGGGGAGGCTGAAGTGGATGCCGTCCACTGCCTTGACGTGATCCACGGTGCTGCGCAGCAGGCCTTTCTTGATTGGGAACCAGACCTTGAGGTTGTCAACCTCCAGCAGCGGCGGGCCAATCTCGTTGGCCGCCGGCAGGCCGCTGGGTTCTGCGGCCAGCAGTTCCCGGGTGTAGGGATGCTGCGGCGCGCGAAACAGATCTTCGCAGGATGCCTGTTCGACGATGCAGCCCTTCTGCATGACACAGACCCGGTGGGCAATGCGCCGCACCAGGTTCAGGTCGTGGCTGATCAGCAGCAAGGCCATGCCCAGGCGCGCCTGCAGTTCCTTGAGCAGCTCGAGGATCTTCAGCTGCACGGTGACATCCAGGGCTGTGGTGGGCTCGTCGGCGATCAGTAGTTCCGGCTCGTTGGCCAGGGCCATGGCGATCATCACCCGTTGTCGCTGGCCGCCGGACAGTTCGTGGGGCAGGGCCTTGAGGCGCTTGTGCGGCTCGGGAATGCCCACCAGCTCCAGCAGTTCCAGGGTGCGCCGGGTGGCGACCTTGCCGGTCAGGCCCTTGTGGATGCCCAGCACTTCGTTGATCTGCTTCTCGATGCTGTGCAGCGGGTTCAGCGAGGTCATGGGCTCCTGGAAGATCATCGCGATGCGGTTGCCGCGGATATGGCGGATGGTCTTCTCTTTCAGGGTCAGCAGGTCGTGCCCGGCATACTGGATGGTGCCGCTGGGGTGGTGCGCCAGAGGGTAGGGCAGCAGCCGCAGGATGGAGTGGGCGGTGACCGATTTGCCCGAGCCGCTTTCGCCCACCAGGGCCAGGGTCTCGCCGCGCTTGATGTCGAAGCTGACGCCTTGCACCACCCGCTGGCGGTGCTCGCCGGTGACGAACTCCACCGCCAGGTCGCGGACTTCGATCAGGTTGTCCTGGGTCATGTCATTTCCTCGGGTCGAAGGCATCGCGGGCGGATTCGCCGATGAACACCAGCAGGCTGAGCATGATCGCCAGCACGGCGAAGGCGCTCATGCCCAGCCAGGGCGCCTGCAGGTTGGACTTGCCCTGGGCCACCAGCTCGCCGAGGGAGGGCGCCCCCGGCGGCAGGCCGAAACCGAGGAAGTCCAGGGCGGTGAGGGTGCCGATGGCGCCGGTGAGGATAAAGGGCATGAAGGTCATGGTGGAGACCATGGCGTTGGGCAGGATGTGGCGGAACATGATGGCGCCGTTCTGCATCCCCAGGGCCCGGGCGGCCCGCACGTACTCCAGGTTGCGCCCGCGCAGGAACTCGGCCCGCACCACGTCCACCAGGCTCATCCAGGAGAACAGCAGCATGATCCCCAGCAGCCACCAGAAATTGGGCTGCACGAAGCTGGCGAGGATGATCAGCAGGTAGAGCACCGGCAGGCCGGACCAGATCTCCAGGAAGCGCTGGCCCACCAAGTCCACCCAGCCGCCGTAGAAGCCCTGCAGGGCGCCGGCGATGACGCCGATGATGGAGCTGAGAATGGTCAGGGTCAGGGCGAACAGCACCGACACCCGGAACCCGTAGATGACCCGGGCCAGTACGTCGCGGCCCTGGTCGTCGGTGCCCAGCAGGTTGTCCGCCGAGGGCGGCGCCGGGGCCGGCACCCGCAGGTCGTAGTTGATGCTCTGGTAGCTGAAGGGGATCGGTGCCCAGAGTACCCAGGCATCCTTCTGCGCCAGCAGTTCGCGGATGTAGGGGCTCTTGTAGTTGGCTTCCAGGGGGAATTCGCCGCCGAAGGTGGTTTCCGGGTAGCGCTTGAGGGCCGGGAAGTACCAGCCGCCTTCGTAGTGCACCACCAGCGGCTTGTCGTTGGCGATCAGCTCGGCGCCCAGGCTGAGGACGAACAGCACCAGAAACAGCCACAGCGACCACCAGCCGCGCTTGTTGGCCTTGAAGCGCTCGAAGCGCCGGCGATTGAGGGGGGACAGGTTCATCTCAATGCTCCCGGCTGTCGAAGTCGATGCGAGGGTCGACCAGGGTGTAGGTCAGGTCGCCGATCAGTTTCACCACCAGCCCCAGCAGGGTGAAGATGAACAGGGTGCCGAACACCACCGGGTAGTCGCGGTTGATCGCTGCCTCGAAGCTCATCAGGCCCAGGCCGTCGAGGGAGAAGATCACTTCCACCAGCAGGGAGCCAGTGAAGAAGATGCCGATGAAGGCCGAGGGGAAGCCGGCGATCACCAGCAGCATGGCGTTGCGGAACACATGGCCGTAGAGCACCCGGCGCTGGGTCAGGCCCTTGGCCTTGGCGGTGACCACGTACTGCTTGTTGATCTCGTCGAGGAAGCTGTTCTTGGTCAGCAGGGTCATGGTGGCGAAGTGGCCGATCACCAGGGCGGTGACTGGCAGCGCCAGGTGCCAGAAGTAGTCGAGGATCTTGCCGCACCAGCTCAATTGGTCGAAGTCGTTGGAGGTCAGGCCGCGCAGGGGGAACCAGTTGAAATAGCTGCCGCCGGCGAACACCACGATCAGCAGGATGGCGAACAGGAAGGCCGGGATCGCGTAGCCGACGATGATCGCCGAACTGGTCCAGACATCGAAGTGGCTGCCGTGGCGGGTGGCCTTGGCGATCCCCAGGGGGATCGACACCAGGTACATGATCAGGGTGCTCCACAACCCCAGGGAGATGGACACCGGCATCTTCTCCTTGATCAGGTCCACCACCTTGGCGTCACGGAAGAAGCTGTTGCCGAAATCCAGGGTGGCGTAGTTCTTGATCATGATCCACAAGCGTTCCGGCGCCGACTTGTCGAAGCCGTACATGTGCTCGATTTCCTTGATCAGCGCCGGGTCCAGGCCCTGGGCGCCGCGGTAGCTGGAACCGGCCACCGAGACTTCGGCGCCGCCGCCGGCGATGCGGCTGGTGGCGCCGTCGAAGCCTTCGAGCTTGGCGATCATCTGCTCCACCGGGCCGCCGGGTGCGGCCTGGATGATCACGAAGTTGATCAGCAGGATGCCCAGCAGCGTGGGGATGATCAGCAGCAGGCGGCGAAAGATATAGGCCAGCATGGTCAGTACACCGCTTCGGCCGGGGCCGCCTGGTTGTCCGGGGTCGGTTCAACGGCCGGCTTGGCGCCGGGCTTGATCCACCAGGTGTTGACGCCGATGTCGTACTTGGGCGCGACCTTGGGGTGGCCGATATGGTCCCAGTAGGCCACGCGCCAGGTCTTGATGTGCCAGTTGGGAATCACGTAGTAGCCCCATTGCAGGACCCGGTCCAGGGCCTTGGCGTGGGCCACCAGGCTGGCGCGGGAATCGGCGTTGATCAGGTTTTCCACCAGGCTGTCGATGGCCGGGTCCTTGAGGCCGATGTAGTTGCGGCTGCCGGGCTTGTCGGCACTGGAGGACATCCAGAACTCGCGTTGCTCGTTACCCGGGGAGTTGGACTGGGGGAAGCTGCCGACGATCATGTCGAAGTCCCGCGAGCGCACCCGGGTGATGTACTGGGACACGTCGACCCGGCGGATCACCAGGTCGATGCCCAGGTCGGCCAGGTTGCGCTTGAACGGCAGCAGTACGCGCTCGAACTCGGTCTGGGCCAGCAGGAACTCGATCACCACCGGCTTGCCCTGGGCGTCGACCATCTTGTCGTCGACGATGCGCCAGCCGGCTTCCTGCAACAGCTGGTAGGCCTGGCGCTGCTGGGCGCGGATCATCCCGCTGCCGTCGCACACCGAAGGGGAGAAGGCCTGGTCGAATACCTGCGGGGGGATCTTGCCCCGCAGCGGTTCGAGGATGGCCAGTTCCTCGGGCCCCGGCAGGCCGGTGGCGGCCATTTCCGAGTTCTCGAAGTAGCTGCGGGTGCGGGTGTAGGCACCGTTGAACAGCTGCTTGTTGCTCCACTCGAAGTCCAGCAGCAGGCTCAGCGCGTGACGCACTCGCACGTCCTGGAACATCGGCCTGCGGGTGTTGAAGACAAAACCCTGCATGCCGGTGGGGTTGCCGTTGGCGATCTGCTCCTTGATCAGGCGGCCCTGGGCCACGGCCGGAATGTTGTAGGCGTTGGCCCAGTTCTTCGCGCTCATTTCCAGCCAGTAGTCGAACTGGCCGGCCTTGAGCGCTTCCAGAGCCACGGTGTTGTCGCGGTAGTAGTCGCTGGTGATCACGTCGAAATTGTAGAAGCCGCGGTTGACCGGCAGGTCCTTGGCCCAATAGTCCTTGACCCGCTCGTAGCGGATCGAGCGCCCGGCCTTGACCTCGGTGACCTTGTAAGGGCCGCTGCCCAGGGGAATCTCCAGGTTGCTCTTGGCAAAGTCGCGGCTTTGCCACCAGTGCTTGGGCAGGATCGTCAGCTGGCCGAGGATCAGCGGCAGCTCGCGGTTGTTGGTGTGCTTGAACTTGAACAGCACCCGCTGCGGGTCTTCGGCGATCACCTGGTCGACGTCAGCGTAGTAGCCGCGGTACAGCGGCGAGCCGGCGCTCATCAGGGTCTGGAAGCTGAACACCACGTCTTCGGCGTGGATCGGCTGGCCGTCGTTGAAGCGCGCCTCGGGGCGCAGATAGAAGCGCACCCAGCTGTTGTCCGGGGCCTTCTCGATCTTGCTGGCCACCAGGCCGTACTCGGTGAACGGCTCATCCAGGCTCTGGGCCATCAGGGTGTCGTAGACCAGGCCGATGTTCAGCTCCGGCACGCCCTTGCTGATGAACGGGTTGAGGCTGTCGAAGCTGCCGAAGCCGGCCATGCGGAAGGTGCCGCCCTTGGGCGCGTCGGGATTGACGAAGTCGAAGTGCTGGAAGTTCGCCGGGTATTTCGGCGCTTCGTTGTACAGGGTCACGGCGTGTTGCGGCGCAGCCTGGGCATAGCAGGCGATGGCGCTGAACAACAGGCCGCTGGTGCGCAGGAGCAGGGCACGCAGGGGCATCATTGGGCGTTCTCCATGGACTTCAGCCACCAGGCGCCGAGGCCCAGGGTATAGGGCGGCGTGGTGACGAAGGCGAACCGGTTACGGTAGGCCAGGCGGTGATAGTTGAGGTACCAGTTGGGAATCATGTAGTGCTGCCACAGCAGCACCCGGTCCAGGGCCCGGCCCGCGGCCAGTTGGTCGTCGCGGGTCTGGGCGGCCAGCAGCTGTTCCAGCAGGTGATCGACCACCGGGTTGTTGATGCCTGCGTAGTTCTTGCTGCCCTTGACCGAGACCTGGCTGGAGTGGAAGTACTGCCATTGCTCCAGGCCCGGGCTCAGGGTCTGGTTGAGGGTCATGAGGATCATGTCGTAGTCGAACTGGTCCAGACGCTGCTTGTATTGCGCCCGGTCCACGGTGCGCAGGCGGGCGTCGATGCCGATGCTCGCGAGGTTCTCCACGTAGGGCTGGAGAATCCGTTCCAGGTTGGGGTTGACCAGCATCAGTTCGAAGCGCAGCGGCTGCCCGGCACTGTTCTGCAGGCGCTGGCCATTGAGCTTCCAGCCCGCCTCGCCGAGCAGCCCCAGGGCCTTGCGCAGGGTGTCCCGCGGGATGCCGCGGCCGTCGGTGCGCGGCAGGCTGAAGGCCTGGCTGAACAGGCTGGCGGGCAGTTGCTCGCGGTAGGGCGAGAGCAGCAGCCATTCATGGCCCTGCGGTACCCCGGTGGCGGAGAACTCGCTGTTGGGGTAGTAGCTCAGGGCGCGCTGGTAGGCGCCGCTGAACAGGGTGCGGTTGGTCCACTCGAAGTCGAACATCATGCCCAGCGCCTCGCGCACCCGCACGTCGGCGAAAGTGGCGCGGCGGGTGTTCATGAACAGGCCCTGGGTCTGGGTCGGGATCTGGTGCGCCACCTGGGCCTTGATCACCTCACCGCGGTTGACCGCCGGGAAGTTGTAGCCGTTGGCCCAGTTCTTGGCCTGGTGCTCGATATAGATGTCGAACTCGCCGGCCTTGAAGGCTTCGAAGGCCACGTCGCTGTCCCGGTAGAACTCCACTTCGACCCGGTCGAAGTTGTTGAAGCCGCGGTTGACTGGCAGGTCCTTGCCCCAGTAGTCCTTGACCCGTTCGAACACCAGCTGGCGCCCGGGCTGTACCTGGGTGATGCGGTACGGGCCGCTGCCCAGGGGCGGGGTGAAGGTAGTGGCCTTGAAGTCGCGATCCTTCCAGTAATGCTGGGGCAGCACCGGCAGTTCGCCCAGGCGCAGGATCAGCAAGGGGTTGCCGGCACGCTTGAACACGAAGCGGATGCGCTGCGGGCCGAGGATATCCACCCGCTGCACTTCCTGCAGGTTGGTGCGGTATTGCGGGTGGCCTTCCTTGAGCAACAGGCGATAGGAGAACGCCACATCGTAGGCGGTGATCGGCTTGCCATCGTGAAAGCGTGCTTCGGGGCGCAGGTTGAAGACCACCCAACTGCGGTCCTCGGCGTATTCCACCGAGCGGGCGATCAGGCCGTAGCTGGAAGTCGGCTCATCACCGGAAGGCGCATACAGGCCGGTGCCCACCATCAAGGGTTCGTTGAGTTCGTTGACCCCGTATTGCAGGAAATTCGGCGTGGCGACCGGGCTGGTGCCCTTGAAGGTGTAGGGGTTGAGGGTGTCGAAGGTGCCAAAGGCCATGACCCGCAAGGTGCCGCCTTTGGGCGCAGCGGGGTTGACCCAATCGAAATGGGTGAACTTTGCCGGGTATTTGAGCGTGCCAAACTGCGCGTAACCGTGACTTTCGGTGATCGTCGCGCTTGCGGGAAAGCTCAAGGCCAGGCTGATGAAGAGCAGGAGCAGGGGACGCATCGAGACAGAGATCCGATCCAGGCGGCTTGGGCTTTGTGCTCCGTACAGTAACAGCTTGTATCAGCAGGAAAAAGCTCGCTGGCGCGCGCTTCGTGCAATTGAAATTTCCTGTAGGAGCCGGCTTGCCGGCGAAGGCTGTTCGCC
>NZ_JBXAMM010000014.1:0-5471 GCF_058800645.1 Pseudomonas sp. GW822-FHT04H02
AGTTTTCGCCTTATTAACGATTCGATCCTCTCGGTCGAAAGCGGTTGAAAAGAGGTGTTGACAGCAGCGTGTAACGCTGTAGAATTCGCCTCCCGCTAACGAGAGATCGGAAGCGCAAGTGGTTGAAGTTAAAAAGGAAACTTTGAAAACTTCTTAAAAAAATCACTTGACAGCAAATGAGGCTGCTGTAGAATGCGCGCCTCGGTTGAGACGAAAGATCTTAACCAACCGCTCTTTAACAACTGAATCAAGCAATTCGTGTGGGTGCTTGTGGAGTCAGACTGATAGTCAAAAAGATTATCAGCATCACAAGTTACTCCGCGAGAAATCAAAGATGTAACCAACGATTGCTGAGCCAAGTTTAGGGTTTTCTCAAAACCCAAAGATGTTTGAACTGAAGAGTTTGATCATGGCTCAGATTGAACGCTGGCGGCAGGCCTAACACATGCAAGTCGAGCGGCAGCACGGGTACTTGTACCTGGTGGCGAGCGGCGGACGGGTGAGTAATGCCTAGGAATCTGCCTAGTAGTGGGGGATAACGTCCGGAAACGGGCGCTAATACCGCATACGTCCTACGGGAGAAAGTGGGGGATCTTCGGACCTCACGCTATTAGATGAGCCTAGGTCGGATTAGCTAGTTGGTGAGGTAATGGCTCACCAAGGCGACGATCCGTAACTGGTCTGAGAGGATGATCAGTCACACTGGAACTGAGACACGGTCCAGACTCCTACGGGAGGCAGCAGTGGGGAATATTGGACAATGGGCGAAAGCCTGATCCAGCCATGCCGCGTGTGTGAAGAAGGTCTTCGGATTGTAAAGCACTTTAAGTTGGGAGGAAGGGCAGTTACCTAATACGTGATTGTTTTGACGTTACCGACAGAATAAGCACCGGCTAACTCTGTGCCAGCAGCCGCGGTAATACAGAGGGTGCAAGCGTTAATCGGAATTACTGGGCGTAAAGCGCGCGTAGGTGGTTTGTTAAGTTGGATGTGAAAGCCCCGGGCTCAACCTGGGAACTGCATCCAAAACTGGCAAGCTAGAGTATGGTAGAGGGTGGTGGAATTTCCTGTGTAGCGGTGAAATGCGTAGATATAGGAAGGAACACCAGTGGCGAAGGCGACCACCTGGACTGATACTGACACTGAGGTGCGAAAGCGTGGGGAGCAAACAGGATTAGATACCCTGGTAGTCCACGCCGTAAACGATGTCAACTAGCCGTTGGGAGCCTTGAGCTCTTAGTGGCGCAGCTAACGCATTAAGTTGACCGCCTGGGGAGTACGGCCGCAAGGTTAAAACTCAAATGAATTGACGGGGGCCCGCACAAGCGGTGGAGCATGTGGTTTAATTCGAAGCAACGCGAAGAACCTTACCAGGCCTTGACATCCAATGAACTTTCTAGAGATAGATTGGTGCCTTCGGGAACATTGAGACAGGTGCTGCATGGCTGTCGTCAGCTCGTGTCGTGAGATGTTGGGTTAAGTCCCGTAACGAGCGCAACCCTTGTCCTTAGTTACCAGCACGTTATGGTGGGCACTCTAAGGAGACTGCCGGTGACAAACCGGAGGAAGGTGGGGATGACGTCAAGTCATCATGGCCCTTACGGCCTGGGCTACACACGTGCTACAATGGTCGGTACAAAGGGTTGCCAAGCCGCGAGGTGGAGCTAATCCCATAAAACCGATCGTAGTCCGGATCGCAGTCTGCAACTCGACTGCGTGAAGTCGGAATCGCTAGTAATCGCGAATCAGAATGTCGCGGTGAATACGTTCCCGGGCCTTGTACACACCGCCCGTCACACCATGGGAGTGGGTTGCACCAGAAGTAGCTAGTCTAACCTTCGGGAGGACGGTTACCACGGTGTGATTCATGACTGGGGTGAAGTCGTAACAAGGTAGCCGTAGGGGAACCTGCGGCTGGATCACCTCCTTAATCGACGACATCAGCTGCTTCATAAGCTCCCACACGAATTGCTTGATTCATTGAAGAAGACGATAGAAGCAGCTTTAAGCTCCAAGCTGATAGCTCCAAGCTAACAGTTACAAGCTCGAAATTGGGTCTGTAGCTCAGTTGGTTAGAGCGCACCCCTGATAAGGGTGAGGTCGGCAGTTCGAATCTGCCCAGACCCACCAATTTTGTTATGGGGCCATAGCTCAGCTGGGAGAGCGCCTGCCTTGCACGCAGGAGGTCAGCGGTTCGATCCCGCTTGGCTCCACCATAAACTGCTTCTGAAAGCTTAGAAATGAGCATTCACTTTGAATGTTGATTTCTAGTCTTTTGATTAGATCGTTCTTTAAAAATTTGGGTATGTGATAGAAAGATAGACTGAACGTTACTTTCACTGGTAACGGATCAGGCTAAGGTAAAATTTGTGAGTTCTCTTTTAATTAAGAATGCAAATTTTCGGCGAATGTCGTCTTCATAGTATAACCAGATTGCTTGGGGTTATATGGTCAAGTGAAGAAGCGCATACGGTGGATGCCTTGGCAGTCAGAGGCGATGAAAGACGTGGTAGCCTGCGATAAGCTTCGGGGAGTCGGCAAACAGACTTTGATCCGGAGATCTCTGAATGGGGGAACCCAGCCATCATAAGATGGTTATCTTGTACTGAATACATAGGTGCAAGAGGCGAACCAGGGGAACTGAAACATCTAAGTACCCTGAGGAAAAGAAATCAACCGAGATTCCCTTAGTAGTGGCGAGCGAACGGGGACTAGCCCTTAAGTGGCTTTGAGATTAGCGGAACGCTCTGGAAAGTGCGGCCATAGTGGGTGATAGCCCTGTACGCGAAAATCTCTTAGTCATGAAATCGAGTAGGACGGGGCACGAGAAACCTTGTCTGAATATGGGGGGACCATCCTCCAAGGCTAAATACTACTGACTGACCGATAGTGAACTAGTACCGTGAGGGAAAGGCGAAAAGAACCCCGGAGAGGGGAGTGAAATAGATCCTGAAACCGTATGCGTACAAGCAGTGGGAGCAGACTTTGTTCTGTGACTGCGTACCTTTTGTATAATGGGTCAGCGACTTATTTTCAGTGGCAAGCTTAACCGAATAGGGGAGGCGTAGCGAAAGCGAGTCTTAATAGGGCGTCTAGTCGCTGGGAATAGACCCGAAACCGGGCGATCTATCCATGGGCAGGTTGAAGGTTAGGTAACACTGACTGGAGGACCGAACCGACTACCGTTGAAAAGTTAGCGGATGACCTGTGGATCGGAGTGAAAGGCTAATCAAGCTCGGAGATAGCTGGTTCTCCTCGAAAGCTATTTAGGTAGCGCCTCATGTATCACTGTAGGGGGTAGAGCACTGTTTCGGCTAGGGGGTCATCCCGACTTACCAAACCGATGCAAACTCCGAATACCTACAAGTGCCGAGCATGGGAGACACACGGCGGGTGCTAACGTCCGTCGTGAAAAGGGAAACAACCCAGACCGTCAGCTAAGGTCCCAAAGTTATGGTTAAGTGGGAAACGATGTGGGAAGGCTTAGACAGCTAGGAGGTTGGCTTAGAAGCAGCCACCCTTTAAAGAAAGCGTAATAGCTCACTAGTCGAGTCGGCCTGCGCGGAAGATGTAACGGGGCTCAAACCATACACCGAAGCTACGGGTATCACGTAAGTGATGCGGTAGAGGAGCGTTCTGTAAGCCTGTGAAGGTGAGTTGAGAAGCTTGCTGGAGGTATCAGAAGTGCGAATGCTGACATGAGTAACGACAATGGGTGTGAAAAACACCCACGCCGAAAGACCAAGGTTTCCTGCGCAACGTTAATCGACGCAGGGTTAGTCGGTCCCTAAGGCGAGGCTGAAAAGCGTAGTCGATGGAAAACAGGTTAATATTCCTGTACTTCTAGTTATTGCGATGGAGGGACGGAGAAGGCTAGGCCAGCTTGGCGTTGGTTGTCCAAGTTTAAGGTGGTAGGCTGGAATCTTAGGTAAATCCGGGGTTCTAAGGCCGAGAGCTGATGACGAGTTACCTTTTAGGTGACGAAGTGGTTGATGCCATGCTTCCAAGAAAAGCTTCTAAGCTTCAGATAACTAGGAACCGTACCCCAAACCGACACAGGTGGTTGGGTAGAGAATACCAAGGCGCTTGAGAGAACTCGGGTGAAGGAACTAGGCAAAATGGCACCGTAACTTCGGGAGAAGGTGCGCCGGTGAGGGTGAAGGACTTGCTCCGTAAGCTCATGCCGGTCGAAGATACCAGGCCGCTGCGACTGTTTATTAAAAACACAGCACTCTGCAAACACGAAAGTGGACGTATAGGGTGTGACGCCTGCCCGGTGCCGGAAGGTTAATTGATGGGGTTAGCTAACGCGAAGCTCTTGATCGAAGCCCCGGTAAACGGCGGCCGTAACTATAACGGTCCTAAGGTAGCGAAATTCCTTGTCGGGTAAGTTCCGACCTGCACGAATGGCGTAACGATGGCGGCGCTGTCTCCACCCGAGACTCAGTGAAATTGAAATCGCTGTGAAGATGCAGTGTATCCGCGGCTAGACGGAAAGACCCCGTGAACCTTTACTATAGCTTTGCACTGGACTTTGAATTTGCTTGTGTAGGATAGGTGGGAGGCTTTGAAGCGTGAACGCCAGTTTGCGTGGAGCCATCCTTGAAATACCACCCTGGCAACTTTGAGGTTCTAACTCAGGTCCGTTATCCGGATCGAGGACAGTGTATGGTGGGTAGTTTGACTGGGGCGGTCTCCTCCTAAAGAGTAACGGAGGAGTACGAAGGTGCGCTCAGACCGGTCGGAAATCGGTCGTAGAGTATAAAGGCAAAAGCGCGCTTGACTGCGAGACAGACACGTCGAGCAGGTACGAAAGTAGGTCTTAGTGATCCGGTGGTTCTGTATGGAAGGGCCATCGCTCAACGGATAAAAGGTACTCCGGGGATAACAGGCTGATACCGCCCAAGAGTTCATATCGACGGCGGTGTTTGGCACCTCGATGTCGGCTCATCACATCCTGGGGCTGAAGCCGGTCCCAAGGGTATGGCTGTTCGCCATTTAAAGTGGTACGCGAGCTGGGTTTAGAACGTCGTGAGACAGTTCGGTCCCTATCTGCCGTGGACGTTTGAGATTTGAGAGGGGCTGCTCCTAGTACGAGAGGACCGGAGTGGACGAACCTCTGGTGTTCCGGTTGTCACGCCAGTGGCATTGCCGGGTAGCTATGTTCGGAAAAGATAACCGCTGAAAGCATCTAAGCGGGAAACTTGCCTCAAGATGAGATCTCACTGGGATCTTGAATCCCCTAAAGGGCCGTCGAAGACTACGACGTTGATAGGTTGGGTGTGTAAGCGCTGTGAGGCGTTGAGCTAACCAATACTAATTGCCCGTGAGGCTTGACCATATAACACCCAAGCAATTTGCTTAAGAAGCGAGTTGCGGTGTGTGAAGACGATACAAACCGAAAGTTTGCGAACACACAAACCTATTACATACCCATTCGCTGGCACGTTGCACAAGCAACGGACTGGCTA
>NZ_JBXAMM010000015.1:0-2725 GCF_058800645.1 Pseudomonas sp. GW822-FHT04H02
ATGTCAGCCTTGTTCAGGAAGACAACGATGTACGGAACGCCTACCTGACGGGACAGCAGGATGTGCTCACGAGTTTGTGGCATCGGACCATCGGCGGCCGAGCAAACCAGGATCGCGCCGTCCATCTGGGCAGCACCAGTGATCATGTTTTTGACGTAGTCGGCGTGACCTGGGCAGTCAACGTGCGCGTAGTGACGAATGTTCGAGTCGTACTCTACGTGCGCAGTGTTGATGGTGATACCACGAGCTTTTTCTTCTGGGGCGCTGTCGATCTTGTCGAAGTCAACACGAGCCGAACCGAAAACTTCGGAGCAAACGCGAGTCAGAGCAGCAGTCAGAGTGGTTTTACCGTGGTCAACGTGACCGATAGTACCCACGTTAACGTGCGGCTTATTACGTTCGAACTTTTCCTTAGCCATCGAAATCACCCCTAGGAGAAGAATTGAGCAAGTCACCCAAGCCATTAAAACAAAGGCAGATATTTTCATATCTGCCTTGTTATATGGAGCTCTTGAGCGGATTTGAACCGCTGACCTCACCCTTACCAAGGGTGTGCTCTACCAACTGAGCTACAAGAGCGTAACACCTTGCAAAACCTGCAAACTTGGAGCGGGTAGCGGGAATCGAACCCGCATCATCAGCTTGGAAGGCTGAGGTTCTACCACTAAACTATACCCGCGGAGCCTGCAGCTCTCGCTAAATCTGGTGGAGGGGGAAGGATTCGAACCTTCGAAGTCGTAGACGTCAGATTTACAGTCTGATCCCTTTGGCCGCTCGGGAACCCCTCCTAAGCGAGGCGACATTCTATATCATGCCACCCTTCTGTCAAGCATTTTCTCAATAAAATCTTGAGGTTAGCTGCGTTGACCTCGCTTCGCGACGCCGACTTCGTGAAGTCTTCGCTGCGGAGCGGGCGCCATTCTATGCAACCTATTCGACAGTTGCAACCCCCTCGCAAGGCATTATTTTATGTTTTAACTCATTGAATTCTTTAGCAAGGTTCTGCAGTTGCAGATCATCCAGCAAATGCTTGCTCTCGGGAGCCACACGAAGCCAAAAACCAGAAGAACCAGGAACACTCAAGGACTGCAGCCTGACATCAGCCCCCAGCCCTACCAGCCGCTGCTCCAACATCTGAGCCGTATCACGACGAGCAAAGCCCCCCAGATAAAGACAGCTTGCATCAACCTCCCCTGACTTACCCTTATCCCGCCGCTCGACCGAATCAGAAGACTCACTCAACAAACGGATATCTTGCTGAGTACCTCGATAGAGCGAGAGAGGCATGACCTCTTTCGCACGAAGCGGCGCTTCCTGCTGATGCCAGATGTAATAAAAGCAATTGAGGACCAATAACAACAGAAACAACCAGCGCATAAAAACCTCAAGACAGAGGACAAGGCTTAAACAACTCGAAAAGATGGATCACGTACAAGCTGATCTTGCGGAACCGATGCAACACTCAAAGCCCCACCCCACACAAGGAATCAGCCCCTACCTCCTAGCCGTAGATCGCGCAAGCGCACATTGATGGCCGAACTCATGAGCCATCACGCAACCTTAGACTGAGCTCCCCGCCGCTATACGTTTTCTCCTCCCCCTCAACGCTCAATCGCAAAGCTCCTTGGCGATCAATACCCAACACAACACCATCGATCTTATTTACGCCCGCGATCAGAGACACAGCACGCCCCTGCCAGAGGTGACCTTGCTCCCACTCACCCTGGATCGCGGAGAAGCCATTCAGCCGATGACGCTCCAGATAAGACACAAGAACCTCATTCAATCGAGCAACAAGCTGATTGCGATCAATAACCTTGCCAGACTCCAACCTCACCGAAGTCCACTCCTGATCGATCTCTTCAGCGCTTTGCATATTCACATTGATCCCAATGCCCAGGACCACATGACACACATCCGCAGGATCACCCACCAACTCCAAAAGTATCCCCGCGACCTTCTTCTGACCAACCAAAACATCATTTGGCCACTTCAAACCCGCACCAGGAATTCCATACTCACGAAGGGTATGCATGACCGCCAACCCAACGACCAGGCTAAGCCCTTCCAATTGCCGGAGACCTCCGTCCATACGCAAGACGAGGCTGTAATAGATATTTTCGGCAAAAGGGCTTACCCACTTACGACCACGACGGCCTCGCCCCACCGTCTGGCGCTCAGCTAGCACAAGAAAAGGAGCCACACTCCCTTCTTCAATGGATCGCAGCGCCTGTGCATTCGTGGAGTCGATAGAGTCGAGAATTCGGATATCCCAGGAGCCACTGGAAATAGAGGAGCGGCCTATCTCAGCACTGCTCAGCAATGTGATTGGAGTGGCCAGCTGGTAACCGCGGCCTCGCACCTTATGAATGACAAGCCCCAACTCCGCCTCAAGAAGCTGTAACTGCTTCCATATAGCACTACGGCTAACACCCAGCGCCTGACCGAGCGCCTGACCCGAGTGAAATCGCCCATCTTTCAGAAGCTCTAACAACGTCGACATGCAGTTTCCGCCTCACCATGAGGCAGGCATGATAGCCATGCCCAGCGCTATTGCATAGAAACCCCCACCTGACGAGCAAGTCGATCGAGACAGCAAAAAATCAAACCCATTTTTCGCGCGCAAAAACAAAACCCCAACTGCATGCGCAGTTGGGGTTTCGGAATTTAATCTTGACGATGACCTACTCTCACATGGGGAAACCCCACACTACCATCGGCGATG
>NZ_JBXAMM010000016.1:0-701 GCF_058800645.1 Pseudomonas sp. GW822-FHT04H02
CAAACTCGTGAGCACATCCTGCTGTCCCGTCAGGTAGGCGTTCCGTACATCGTTGTCTTCCTGAACAAGGCTGACATGGTTGACGACGCTGAGCTGCTGGAACTGGTTGAGATGGAAGTGCGCGATCTGCTGAGCACTTACGACTTCCCAGGTGACGACACTCCGATCATCATCGGTTCGGCTCTGATGGCTCTGAACGGCCAAGACGACAACGAAATGGGTACCACCGCTGTTAAGCGTCTGGTAGAAACTCTGGATACCTACATCCCAGAGCCAGAGCGTGCAATCGACAAGCCGTTCCTGATGCCAATCGAAGACGTATTCTCGATCTCCGGTCGTGGCACCGTGGTAACTGGCCGTGTTGAGCGTGGTATCGTTCGCATCCAGGAAGAAGTTGAGATCGTTGGTCTGCGCGACACTCAGAAAACTACCTGCACCGGCGTTGAAATGTTCCGCAAGCTGCTCGACGAAGGTCGTGCTGGCGAGAACTGCGGCGTTCTGCTGCGTGGTACCAAGCGTGACGACGTTGAGCGTGGCCAGGTTCTGGTTAAGCCAGGCACCGTTAAGCCGCACACCAAGTTCACCGCTGAAGTTTACGTTCTGAGCAAGGAAGAAGGCGGCCGTCATACTCCGTTCTTCAAAGGCTACCGTCCACAGTTCTACTTCCGTACTACTGACGTGACTGGTAACTGCGAGCTGCC